>CAWCGF010000020.1:0-60971 GCA_963794955.1 uncultured Acidobacteriota bacterium | reverse complement strand
TGCTACTCGAGTGTACTCTAATTAGGGAAAACGTTCTGGGAATATCAAGATACTGAAATCTAAATCCATTCTTAGCACATCGAATCCAATAATCCCAATCCTCTATTACGATGATACGTCTCATCAAACGATCCAACAGACTCCATAACTCTTCGCCTAATTAAAGGAGCGCTAACAACCATTAGGTTATTCTGAATAAGTTTTTTTAGAATAGTATTGCCTCTTCCTGAAACTCTAGGTACGGCATTTTCATTGTAGCTTTTATCGAGTATAAAGTTTCAGCAAGACCGTCTGAGTTAAAATACCGCCAATCTCCATAGACAAGATCAGCTTCATGGTGCTGTTCTAAATAGGCTACGTGTGCTGTAAGCTTATCAGGCTCTATTAAATCATCTGCATCCAGGAATTGAATATATGCTCCTTGGCATTGCCTCAGAGCATTATTTCTTGCCGCTGAAGGTCATTGATTTGATTGAAACGTATACTTAATTCGATTGTCTAGCAAAGTATAAGGCAAGACTATTTCCTGAGTATTATCAGTTGACCCATCATCTATAACCAAGCATTCCCAGTTTCTGTGGGTTTGCCTTCTAACGCTCTCCGAGTCTGCCCAAGAAAATGACCATAGTTATGGCTCGGGATAATTACTGACACTAGCGGGGGCCGAGGGTTGCTAGACATACTCTGTTCTAAAAAACTGTTAGTAAACGAAACTTTTAACCAGCAACTCTAATGTCCAAAAACGAGTTGCACGCAATGGGTTTAAGCACAATGCGGTTAGAATACTCTGTCGAGCTTGGTGATTTGCTCTATCTGCAAGCGCATCCGCAGCGCCACAAATTAAAACATCTGAGACTTGGTCGAGGAAGCGTTGGCGAGCCCGGCGACGCAGTGAAGCTTGTGCTGAAACGGAACGGGGAAGTTGCAACGCGCGCTGTTGCACCCGATTTGCAGTAATAAAAATAGCTGCTCGATTCGAAGTCGCTTGACCAGACGACCAATGAGCTTTGCGGTAAATAGCCACCGGTTCTTCTATAGCTAAGACACTAAATCGTTCTGCCAATCGCAGCCAGAATTCCCAGTCCTCAGCAACACTGAGTCCAGGATCAAATAGACCAACTTCAACTAGGCATTTCTTGCGAGCCACAACCGATAATATCGGAACAAAGTTAAATTGATCAATTTCCAGAATACATCTCCTGCAGGACAAGGTACACGCGTGGTAAAACCATTTGTAGCGTAATGCGGTTCACTCTCCATCATAAATTCCTGTCCCCAGCAGCATCCACTTCAATCATTTGCCCATAAACAAAAGCAGCACTAGTTGCTCGCTCCAATAATTTAAGCTGTTCGTCTAACGAACCCGGCAACCGCATATCGTCATCATCTAGGAAGGAAATGTATTCTGTTGTGCTTGCTAAAATCCCCGCATTACGGGCAGCCGCTTGTCCCACATTTTGGTTCATTCGCAAACAGCGAATGCCTTCTAATGACCGACACACAAGGGGGGTGTCGTCAGTTGAGGCATCGTCTATCACAATGACCTCGACATCTGTGCCCGCTTGCTGGGCGCTCTTAACGGCGCGCGGCAAGAGACGACAACGATTGTAGGTTGGAATAATTACACTAACGCTAGGCATTCGTTCATTCTTAAAATATCAGAAAGCTAACCCTATTGGCATAAGTTAGGTGAAAGCAAAAGACAATCCGTCGTAAAACCCCTAGAGTATTTCGTCGCAGGAATCGGCGTGGAAACTCAAAAGCTTCGTAAAAGAGTTTTTTGAGCTTGTGTGTTTTTGACGAGTCCGACATAAGAAGTTCATCGAGCGTGTGCATCCAAAATGACTGCTCAATACCAGGCGAGCCGTATGAATGCCAATAACGCTTCGTAATCACACGACAATCAATACTAAAATTGGCTTGTTGGGAAACGGTCTTGGAATGGGCATGAAATCGAAAACGAGCGAGAACCATCTTGGTATAAGTAGGCTGGTAAGCGCCAAGCAAACGAATAGTCCAATCAAGATCAAAACAATAATGCAGTGATTCATCTAATAAGCCGCAGCAAGAGAGAGCGAGACGTGGGATGAACAAGGATTGCTGTTGGTACATATATTCATCTTGCCAATATCTGACCAATTTCGCTGAAGATAAATTGTGATTGAATAAAGTCCTTGAGCTCCACATTCTCGTTAAATTGCTCACAACCTCCGCCTGTAAATGATCTGGATAAATACTTGCATATGCCCAATTTCCCTGATAACCCGGGCATCAAAAGATCGTCTGAGCTAATCCATTGAAAAGTCTCCTGTTGCCCTTGCGAAGCCTTTGTTAATGGCATGCCGCACTGACCACGATCCGGCTCACTCACCCGCCGGATATGATAACCAAGGTTCATACTTCTTAATAACCTCAATAGAATTATCTGTGCTACCTCCATCAATTATGATGTACTCTAGATTTGGGTAATTCTGTAATAAGATAGAGCGAATCGTTTCTTCAGATAAATTGTCCTTGGTTAAGGATGGAGTAACAATTGTGATCTTTGGCCAAGATTTTCCTATGGGCATCTGTGGTGGCAATAATGGGCTCTCTTCATTCCAAGGCCAGCCAGTTTTGCACTCTGTTTTAGGTAGTTTATCTACTAAACCATCTGGCATATATAGGACTTGATCCCCTTCTCAAGCATTAGTTTCTTGCAATTCAACAATGGGCTGAGCAATTTTGAGGATAGTGTTATCTACGAATTACCTTACTGCTGCCAAAAGAAAATTCTATCAATAAATTTGACCCAGCGTTTTGAATGAATTGGCTGTGTTTTTTTAAGCCAACGATGGGTAAGTTTGTCTAAATCGCTTCGTGGGTCTTGAGTATCTATCCTTGACTGGCCACCATTAATTTGTTTATGTAATTCATCCCAACTCACTTCCCAAATAGCCTCTCTCTTAAATTTTTTTGTAGTGTGCTGCATAAACATCTTAAACACTTCATGATCCCACCAATAGCTCGCGTCTTTATGTATGCTTGTCATGTCAATCCCGTGCTGCTCATAGCCAGTTAACCACTCACGAGGAACACCGCTCTGAATTGCATCGCTTCGAATAGCATCACATGCCGCGGTATTGCCGGTAGACTTCGATGGCAGACCGTGAAGGATGACTCAATCGTTCCCAACATAAATACCAGCGATGTTACTCTCCATTCGCCCCCAATCAGTAAATTGATAATGTAGGATTTTGATACTTCGCAATCTCAGTACAGGGGCGAGGGGCGGAAGAATCGTGATTACGGGCCGTGAATGTCAGTTCCAATATACTCGGTCCCATCGTCCATAAACCCACGGGGGAAATCATTCTCTGTCCAGTACGTATGCACTTCAGATGTAAGATTAACTCGTTGTATTTGCAATACTGTTCCAGAGGGAGAGTTAAGTACACTTTGCCATTCAGGATTATCCATAAAATTGGCGCTCAGCACTTCATCTGCGTCGAGTTGCCAACAACAATCGCGGTCCTGGAATTTTTCGCGCCTCATTGAGCATTAATTTGACGCGCTCATTTTCATCCCATTCAGTTGATGAGTTATTTATCAAGGTAACTTTAGGATAGTGTTTTGCTATTTCTCTGGACCCATCATTGGACCCTTGGTCTGCAACGATAATGTGGTCCACCCACAAACTAGCACACTTAAGGAAGCGATCTGAATCGACGCTTCATTTTTAACGGGAGTAATGCAAATAACTTTAGGTTTATACATCACCCAACCTCCTTACCCAGCCAAGCGACATTCGAAGCGTTCGGGGAAAGAATCATTTTAGCTAATACTTTTTGATCCGCGACCGACGTCAACTCATTTTCATCGAATACTTGTCCTACAAATTCAAGTCCACGCCTACGTACTGGAAAAGGAGAATAATCAAAAAACTCATCATGAATCAGAGAAACATCTTTAACCATTGGATAAATTGCATCACGTAAAAAATCTTGATCAACTTGCCAGAAATTGCCTTTAGAATATTGCTTGATTAACTCAACCATATCACGTAATAGCGGGGCTTTTGCACCCCACATCCCCCCCATAATGGGGCTGCCATGATATGGATGATCTCGAAGAATATGAAACATTGCAGGGCTAACCAACCATTGTGCAACCGCTGCGGCTTCTCTTTTATTCAGTCGCGAGTCACAATCTCTGCTTAACATTACTTCAACTTCTGGAATTCTGAAGCTGCCTCAAAACGCCAAAACATTCCGCGCCAATCACCAGGTTCATTCATCCGAATCACTTCAGCACCAAGTAATGACAAACGATGCAGTATATCTAATGGAACGCTTGCCCCAACATAAAAGCGGGCAACCCAACCAGGGTAAATTCTTGGACACAATTCGGCGTTGCGCAATGCACCAATTAGGTATTTTGGCTGCTTTCCCCAAAGAGAAAAACTAACAACTTTTTTCATAATAGAGTTGTTGCGATCTTTAGAATCAACCATTTAACCTAAAATTCCAGAATCCGGCACAGACGCCTAGGATTTGATTGTATAAGGCTAGATCATGGAGTCGTAACCGATCCGATAAAATGCGATACCTTTTGAGTCCGGCGATACTATGTTCAACTACGATTCGCTCGCGCCAGTTCTTTATTTTCCGCTTTTTGTTCCCGCGTGAGTTCTTGTTTCGGTGGTTTCTTGTGCGGAATGAAGAGTTCTTTGCAGGGGTAGTCTTTGGCAAAACCCACAAACCCTAAGTCGAGACGGACTCGGAAATTCAGAAACCACGGTTGTTCCGGCGGGAATTCGTGCTGGAACATTTTGTAATCGTGCGTCTTGCCCACCCAACAGGGACTCAAGTACAAAATGCGCCGCGTCGGGTTACTCAAGGTTAAGGCTTTCACCGCATGATACTTTTTTTCCCCGAGAAGAACTCGCGTTGCCCCGCGTTTTCTGCGGGTCTTTGCATTCTTTGCTCCAACCCATCAAAGATCGAGCGTGCTTTCGTTTTCCAGGTAGGTGGCGAAGTCTGCAGCGTCTTTGAAAGTGCGCCGTGGCAGACATTGCGCAGGCACCTCAAATCTGTTCTATGCGACGGTGAGTCCGAGTTGTTGATTGCGCTTGGCATTGGACGCGTCCATCCCGCTGACGAACCCGAGGACATCATAAGTTAAGCCCGCTTTGAGACTAAAGAGTCATAAAGAACAACAGTTCCGTTTCCGACTGTAAGCTGGGAGTAATTGCTAAGTCGGCTTGGCGTTGCGCGACAGATTCTCCGTATAACTCGAAGTAACTTTGCGTAAACTTCGGCAGTAACTTCTCAAACATGAACGCGTCAAACCGGTGCGACACACCGTCGCTCGCGTAGTCAAGTCGGCGATTGATAGTTTCATAGGGGCATTTTACCGATTTGCATTCGGAGCTGCAAGTCTAAGCACGACAAGAGGTTGCGACTATTCTCTTCACCGCAACAACTCTAATGAAACTATCTACTTACAGGTGACCTATTGACAAAGGTAAAGAGCTAAAAAAGCGATGCGGTAGAAAGGTACTGGATTTCGCAAAAAGAGGTTGGGGAATCGCCTATTTTGTCTTATATTGGTCAATATGAAGATTCAAGTTTAAAGCTCTCTTAAGATATAATCAGTAAATCACGAAATACTCTGTAATAAAATCAAGCGTTTATGAACAGGTATTTGGCTACGATCTTGCAGCCGCGCCAGGTTTTCAAGGAGACTGCGAAAAACTCATTGCCCCGCGACAACAAGTGTGAAAAAGCCCAGCTTTCGCGCAGCGTCTGGTCATCTTGCGGTTCGCCAGCAACGCAGGCTATGATTTCAGGCCAAGCTGCCTCTGAAAATTATTGTATTTCAGACACTTAGCCAGAAAGTATTTCGTGATCCACTGATATTCAAAATTTACTCTTCCCATATACCATCTGATCACTGGGGTAGAAGTATTCCTACGACTTCGCCCAATAAGGTGATACGCTTGGGTTCCCGATAAGCTGAAACTTTAAGCTTATCTCTCGTTGATCTTCCGCATAAAACATTTTAACACAATGCAGGCTACTCATTAGTATAAGGCGGTAGTTCCCTTCGTTAAGGACGCTTATATTTAACTTTGCACGAAGGCGGAATTTACCTTGATAAAATCCAGGCCAGTTTCGCTCATCTTGATCTGTTTGGTAGGACATCCATAGCTGATTGTCTTGTCCATCAAGAAGTAGAAATCCTATGCACACTCTTTTATCAATTTTATGCATTTCGCCGTCTATTTGAACATAGGCTACAACTTCATGATTCAGCGTTCCTGGCAAGACATTTCCATCTTCGTCTACTAATGCGAATTGATCAAAACTGACATAGGGAAGCCCCTTTTTGCCCTCTTCATATTCTTTGCACGCCACTTAGTTTGCCTAGCTTCCCCATTATCGTGGTAGTCGGAAATCACCTCATGGTACAAGCCTCTTTGCTTGAGTTTTCCAGCTTCTAGTAAAATGCTATTGGGACACAGGTTACGAATCTGGCTTAGTTGATGCGATACCAGTAATACAGTGCGACCAGCTTTAGCAACATCTTCCATTTTACCCAAACATTTTTTCTGGAAGTGCACATCCCCAACAGCCAATACTTCATCCACCACCATAATTTCTGGCTCCAGATGCGCCGCGACAGAAAAGGCCAGCCGCATATACATTCCGCTGGAATAATGCTTGACTGGTGTATCCAAAAACTTTTCAATCTCCGCGAACGCTACGATTTCATCAAATTTGCGGGTGATTTCGGCGCGCTTCATCCCCAGCACTGCGCCGTTCAGGTAAATGTTTTCGCGTCCCGTCAATTCCGGGTGAAAGCCGGTGCCGACTTCTAACAGGCTGCTGACTCTGCCGTGCAAATCAATCTTGCCTGTCGTTGGTTCGGTGATGCGGGAAAGAATCTTGAGCAAGGTAGATTTGCCTGCGCCGTTGCGTCCGATGATGCCGACGACTTCGCCGGGCATGACTTCAAAGTTGATGTCTTTGAGGGCCCAAATCATGTCGGATTGCGGATTGCGGATTGCGGATTGCGGATTCTTTCGGAAATTGCGAAAGGGGGCGGTGATGGCGTTGCTGATGGAATCGCGGAGGGTATTGTACGATGCTTGCTGTGCGCCGATGCGGTATTGCTTGCTCAGGTTTTCAACTCTGATGATGGGTTTCATTCGGGTACAGTTAAAAGACGAATCGTAGAATTTTACTGGCGATCTGGGTTGGTCTTGGACGGAACAGCTACGAAAAAATGGTAACAGAGTGCGGTCATAATTGGTTCTTTGTCGCTTTATATGGTGGCAGCGTCAGTCAGCATCGGTGCAGCATCCATTACAACGCTATCAGAGGAAAATATAATCGTGTCAATGTCACTAATAAACGTGTTCGCGGCTTTCATAAGGGCGTCGATCTTCGTTATAACCGCGTCAACGTCGCTCTTCATCGCGTTAACATTGAACATAATCGTGTTATAGCGAACCTGATGGTACGGTACGAGGAGCGGTAGCGACTTGGGATTAAGCAGCCTGCACGTAGTGGCGAATTTATTTGCGCTTGGGTGCGAGCAACTAAATTTGCTACTACGTGAACCGCCTTAGCTTACTCCCATTGAGCGGTAGCGACTTGGTCGGTCTCTCTTATCACCAAATCGCTACCCCTCCTCGTACTGTACCGCCACACATTTGCTGTGCAACAAACTGGCGCGATAAATTTTCTTGTCTTGAAGTAGTACTGTGGCATACAATCCGCGCCGTTGTTGGCTACCAAGCAACACCTATTCAGCCCTACTACAGCAAATTCCTTTGGCACTGGCAAACTTGCTACAGCCCAGCTTCATTTATTGCTCCGCAACCGAAGACGTTATCCGGGTCGCGTGGCGACACCCAGTAAAAATGAAAATGGATGAACCGGGGAGCACAGCCTGCCGAGGTTGTGCTGCTTTTCCACTTATCCCTTCTGGTAACAACGCAACCTCAGCAGGTTGCGCTACCTTTTCACAGGAGAATTACTATGAATAGTCTGGCAATCCGCCGTTATGAGACGCTGAAACGCGTGCGGGATTTTGGTGCGGTCAGAATCACTGCTTTTCCCGAAGCCAGTTATGCACGGGAACTGTTCGATAAGGTCACCAACATCGTCAACGAATTGAAAGGCCACGGTGCCGATCAGACTACTGGACGGGGTGAGGCCAGTAGCAAGACAACGACTAAAGCTGCGGTGCGCGAAGAATTGCGCGAAGCCCTGATGGCGATCAACCGCACGGCGCGTGTGCTGGCCTTTAAAACCAAAGGGCTAGATGACAAATTCCGATTTCCTCATAATGCGACGGATCAGGCGTTGCTCAATGCGGCACGCGCGTTCGCTACAGCGGCGGAACCGCTCAAGGCGGAATTCATCAAGCGCGAACTACCTGCCGATTTTATTGACCAATTGAACGGCCTGATCAATTCCTTTGAAGACACCTCGTCGCAACAATCGGTCGCTAAAGGATCACGGGTCGCAGCACGCGTAGCGATTGACGAAACCATCAGCCAGGGCTTACAGATTATCCGCGAATTGGACGCCATCATTCGCAACAAATTCGTCAGCGACGCCAAAACGTTAGCGGCGTGGGAACAGGCCAGTCACACCGAACGGCGGAACCGAGTGGGCGAACCGGAAAAACCGGGCAAAGAGATTACGCCTACAGCTTGAAGATTGTTTCACCACGAAGTTCACGAAGAGCACGAAGGAAAAGAAAGAGGGACGGAGAGAAGGAGCGACAAGATGATAATGGGCTGTTAGTACTCTATCCCTCTTTCTCTCCTTCCCTTCTTCGTGTTCTTTGTGCTCTTCGTGGTGAATAAAACTTTCTCAGACCACATCCGCAAACGTCTTTTCCATCCGCCGGAAGTGAAAGGCGGCATAAACCAACACGGCAATTGTTACGGTGCGGTCGAAATGGCCAGTCCTTGCCAATCAAACGGTTTGCCGAAAATCGCGGCGCGATATCCGTCAATGATTCCGGCCATTGGATTCAGGTGCAGCAACCAGCGCCATTTTTCCGGCACCAGCGTGACGGGATAAATAATCGGCGAGGCAAACATCCAAATCTGAATGCAAAACGGCAACGCATACCGAATGTCTCGATACTTTACGTTCAGCGCAGACATAAACATCCCGACGCCGATTGCCAGCGTCATCGTGAGCAATACCAGCACGGGCAGGAGCAACAAGTTCAGGGTCAGACGTAACGCGGAACCAAATCATCATCCCGGCCATCAATCCAAACGCGATGGCCAAATCAACCAGCCCCGCGCCGACCGCGGCAAAAGGAATAATCATGCCGGGGGAAATAGACTTTGGTGATCAGGTTTGCGCTGCCGACCAGGCTGTTGCCGCTGCTGTTGATGGCGTTGGCAAAGTATGTCCACGGAATCAACCCGGCTAAGGCAAAGAGCGGATACGGAATGCCATCCGAAGGCATGCCCGCCAGACGGCCAAAAAACAGCCAGAAAATCAGCATCGTGAACAAGGGCTGAATCAATGCCCAAGTCGCGCCGAGTGCGGTTTGTTTGTAGCGGACTTTGACATCGCGCCACATCAGAAAATAAAGCAAATCCCGATACGCCCAGACCTCTTTCAAATTGATCGCGGCCCACGTTGCTGCTGGGGCGAATGGAAATGAGCGGAACGTCGGGGATTTCGTGCGAGGCGGCGGCAATACCTGATTCCTTAACTCTAATGTTTCGACCGATTCGTTCATAGCTATGTTGCTGCCGTCGTTGCGGCATTGACTTTAGCCGTAGGTTTCCAACCCTTGTTATACCCAAACCCTACGTTGTTTTAGTCGCATAGCGACGATATGAATTTAGGCGTGGTTTTCAACCCACGTTGCGTAAGCGATGAACCCCGCGTAGCGACGATTGAAATCCTATTCAGCGTCGCTGCTCGACGAAATACGGCGAGTGGTTGAAACACTACGGCTTAATCTACGTCGCCTGCTGACTACTTCGTATCTACGTCACTCATTACTCTCATAATTACTATAATAATTCGTGTAGTAACTGTAATCATCATAGCCGTGTTGCGATGGTCTACTTTATTGAGGACGACACCGAAGATTTTGGCTCCGACTTGCATCAAATCGCGGCGCACGCGCTGGACGGCGCGGCGTTTGCTCTTCCCGCTCTGCACAACCAGAATCACGCCATCGGCCAGCGTGGATAACACCAGCGAATCGGCGACGTTGGTCAGTGGGGGCGAATCAATCAACACGTGATCGAAATGTTCGCGCAGCAATTGCACCATGGATTTCATTTTCTCAGAGCTGAGTAGTTCCGTCGGATTCGGCGGAATCGTGCCGCAAGGTAACACAGAAACGCAGGGAATATTCGAATCCTGTAGCAAGGAGGCCAGTCGGACATTGCGCGACAGATAACTGGAAATGCCCTGCGAAGAATCAAGGCCGAAGATCTTGTGAATCGAAGGACGCCGTAAGTCCGCATCAATAATCACGACCGACAAGCCAAGCTGCGCCAGCGAAATTGCCGTGTTGACGGTGGTCGTCGTCTTTCCTTCTCCCGGTTGGCTGCTGGTAAAAAGAATAGTTTTGGGCGGGGTTCCAGCCGCTGACAATAAAATGGAGGTGCGTAAACCGCGATACGCTTCGGTCAGCAATGAAGCGCTGGTATCAACTAAAGTTGTCTGATTGCGAAATGAGCGGGCGTTGCATCGGAGTTCGCCACGCCATTGATCGGCGTGGTCTGACTACCACGTAAGCGGCGCGAGTAAGGCGGCAGGGATCACTGCCAAAGCGGGCAATCCAATGAAGCGGCTAATATCGTCAGTGGTTTTGATCGTGTCGTCAAAAAACTCGATGGTCAGCGCTAATCCAATGCCGAAACAGAGACTCAGCAAAAAGCCGGTCAGAATAATTCGCGAAACGATTTGGCCCCACGGGTACGACGGGCAACGTTCGCGGGTTCGATCACCTGCAAATTGTTGTGTTGCTCGGCCAGTTGAATGCTGGCCTGATTCGTCTTTTGCAGAAATTCGGTATAGAGATTTTTGGCGATTTGGACTTCCTGTTGCAGCAAACCAAATTGCACCGACAGCTTGATTTTGCTGCATCGCTTCCGATTTTGATTCGGTTCTGGCTTGCTCTAATGCTGCGCGCAGCGTTTGCTCTTCGCGGGTGGCGCGTTCGTAATCGGCTTTGAGCTTTCCGGCCAGTGTGGTGCGCCCTTCGTCAAGCTGCTGTTGCAAGGCGGCCATTTGCTTTCGCACATCCTGTGTGCGGGGATTGTCGGGGCCAAACCGCCCGACGTATTGCGCTGACTGGATGGATAGTTCGCTTAGTTTGTTTTGGATGGCGGCCAGCTTGGAGTCGGCAAAGGCTTCGGGCAATTGTGCCAGCCGACCTTGCTGAACTTCTTCGTACAGCGATTGTTTGAGGATGCGTTCGGTGTCTGCTTGCAACGCTTGTCCCTGCAATTTGCCGAGCTTTTCGACTACCAAACTATTTTTACTATCAATGCCGGTTCTGCGGAGCAAGGTCGTGCGAACTGGCATAATCCGCTAATTTCTGTTCCGCCTGTTCGAGCCTGCTTTTCAGATCACGGGTGCGCGCGTTGAGCCAACTGGAAGTGGAATTGTAGCGGCGCGTTTTATTGCGAAAATTATGGGCAATGAAGTAATCAGCGGTAGTATTCACGATCTGAGCGGCGAGCATCGGATCGGTATGCTCATACGAGATCATCAACAACTGAGTTTCTTCGATTTGTGCCGCGCTTAACCCGCCGCTCAGGATTCCGACGAACGGAGATCAGTCTGGCGCTTTCCTGCGCCGTGCGCGCTAACAAATTCTCCGGGGATGGCGCCGGGGGCGTTTCGATATAAAGCGATGGCGGTGCAGCAGGTGTGCCTGAGCCTTTGAACTTACCGGTAATCGTCTGAATAGATTCCAGGATGTTTTTGCGTTGCGTTACCTCCTGAAACGTCGAATTTTGATCCAGTCGTAAACTGGCGACGACGTCTTCGAGCAACGGGCGGCTCTGCAACAAACGAATCTTGGTTTTCATCGCTGCGGCCGTTAAGTAAGCGTTGTCCGACTCTTCGCTTTCAATCGAAACATCGCCCGAACGAAAGAGCGTGCGGTTTTCCAGTTCAAGCTGCAAGTGTCGCCGAAGCACGATAAATGGATTTGGTGCGATACGACTTCGACCGCCACCACCGCCGTCACGATCAGAACAATCACAGCAATCAGCCATTTGTGTTTGCGAATGCGACGCCAAATCTCGCCCAATTGCAAACTATCCAGGCCGCCAATTTCACTGGCGTAATACCGATTGGCGATCTGAGTTACCGGCGAACCAAAATAATCCGCCGGAACCAGGCTTCTTCGGGAGGGCGATAGCAATCTGTCAGGATGTGGTTTTTCGACAATCATATCAGGTACCTCTTTATCACAAGCTCAGTTAGTAAATCGGCAGCCGCACCGCTTGTTGGCCTAAGGCGCTGAGGATGGGAGCAGCGATGGATTTCATCTTGCTGTTGGCAACCATTACGATGTCATTCGCCAGAATCAGTTGATCTTCCGCTTTGCCACTCATCACCGCGCCCAGATCAACGTGAATCTCTTGCCGCTGCCCGTTCTCCGGGTTTTCACGAAAGATAACCGTGCGATTGAGCGCAGCTTTGAAATTGGTGCCTCGTGCGAGCGCAATAGCCTGGCGCAAGGTCGTACCTTCTTTGAGCGTAAACGTTCCGGCGGCGTTGACCTCGCCTGCGACAAAGAACATTTCCGTTTGCGGGATGTTCACGATGTCACCGGGTTCAAGAAACATATTTTGGGAGAAATTGCCGCGCAGCAAGCCCGCCAGGTTGGTCTTGATCAGCGTATATTGCGGCAGATTCCTCTCCTTAGCCGCGTCCGCACTTGGTGTGGCCACAGTTGCATCAGGAGCGAGCGAATAACGAGACCGTTGGGCTGGCGCCAGTGGTTGCTTCGCTATTCGTCGAATTGTTTTCTGTCTCTGTAGGTTTGATCTTGCGAATGATGAAGACCGTCGAAGCGTGACTATCGGCCAGCCCGCCGGCGACCGTGAGCAATTCCAGCAAGGTTGGGCGGCCTTCAATTTGATATACACCAGGGCTACGAACAGAGCCTTGCACAAAAAACGAACGGCTGTTGTATTGCTTGACCACGACCGTCACGCGAGGATTGAACAGATACTTTTGATCCAGCCCTTGTGCGATGACTTGCGATAGGTCTTCCGGCGTTTTGCCTTTGGCCGTCAGGCGTCCCAAATACGGCATCAAAAAGGTGCCGTTCGCATTCACACGACGCGCACCCGAAAGTTCCGGCGCATCTTCGATTTCGATTTCGAGCACATCATTCGCCCCGATGCGATAGTCTTCGTCAATCGAAGCCAGGACAGGAGTGGGGTTCAGCCCGCCACTATTGCGGTTGGAGGCTTGGGTACGGCATCTTCCTGTCTTGGGCGCAACGGGCTTTTCCGGTTGTGCCGACGCGGGAAAAACAAAAGCGCCACAGAGACACAGCACAAGGCCAAGCGCCTTCAGGCCGATCTGTGTTACGCCGCTGATGTGGGGCAATCGTGTCTTCATAAAGTCCTCCTTTTGGAGAATTGTTCTGCCATCTCAAAATAATTGGCTGGCAAGGTTGTCTTTTGGGTCACAGCAGACTCACGCTGTGCGGCGCTGATTCCAAGCTGGGCGACAACGGCAATCAGCGTCAGAAAGAGCAGCGCGTGCGAAGGCAATTGCAGGTTGAAATCAAAAACGCTATGCACCAGCATCCCCACGATTCCCGTCCCGCCAGCCAGGGCCAGGGCGAGCATTTGTGTATCGTGAGACTGCAAGGCTTTCATCAATGAGCGCAGCACCAACACGATGAACCAGAGCGTTAAGGCACCGCCAACGAGGCCGCCTTCGGCCAAAATTTGCAGGTAATCGTTATGCGCGGCATTGGCCGTAACGCGAGCCATCGCTTTGGCTGTAAATCGGAAAGGCCGTCTCGAAAGCCCCCAGCCCCACGCCTGTTATGGGATGGGCGCGAAACATCGTGACCGTGTCGCGCCAAACCCAACCGCGATTATTGAAGAAGCTTTCTGCCTGCGACGTGGTAGCGCCTTGGCCTTGCGCAATCCGATTTAGAACCGGCTCTACGCCAATCCAAAACACGCCGAGTAAAATCGCGGCGCTGATGAGTAGAACTATTCCCAACCGTAGCGATTGAAAGGAGGAAGTGGTGTTTTCAGCCTGACGATGACGCTTCAGCCAGTAGCTCGTAACGCCCAGGAATAGTATTTGTACTGCCAAAGTAAGCATGCCGCCGCGCGCCAGCGACGCGATCACCGACACGCCGATCAGCGTGGCAGCAAATCCATAAAAGAGTTTTTTCTCCAACCGCATCCGGTGCGCAATCAGCAAGGCCAGCGGGAATGGAAGCAACAACTCAAGATAGCCTGCATAGTGACCGTGATGGACAAACGGTCCAAAGGGCGCTGTGATAGCTTGGGTGTTCACCGCGCGCAACCAATAAAACCGCCCATTCCAGGTAGCCTGTTGCAGTAAGGCGAAGAGTGCAAGAGCAAGGCCGAAGCAGGTAAAAAACATGCTGAGCAAGTTCAAGCGCGCACGGCTGACAAAGATATTCGCCGCAACGACAAATGCCAGCAACAAAAGGCCAAGCCACAAGACGGTTTGGCGGGTCGCCTCAACATCCAAGGATAAACTTGCTCGCTGTCCGGCTTGATCCGTCCAGGCAATGCTTTGCAATAATCCCAGCCCAAGCAATGCCAACAATGGCCATAGCGGAGCAGGCAGACGAAGCTCCCAGGTTTTCCCCCAGGCAGACTTGACGATCCAAAGAAAGAACAATCCCACCATCAACACGGAACCAATTGCCACTGACCACGGCTCAACTGCGCCGTGCGCCAACGCGGTAAACACAAGGAGCAGCAGGAAGAGCACAACGATAGTTTTGTCCAGCCAGGAGATCATTAGCGCAGTTCCGTTAAGGTGAAGTCGTCGAACCAGATGGTGCCCTGGGTCGGATCGTCATAACTGGTTTTGGGAATTCGTTGCACTGTAACCATTAAGGCAACCGTTTTGGGCGGCGCAGTAAAATCAACGGAATAAGCTTGCCAATCGGTAGCCGCCGCGTTGATCGATGAACTTGCGGCGAGGGAATGCGCGCCAGCTTGCGTCATTACAACCAGACGCGGCCCTTCCGGCGTTTGCAGTTTCGCGGTTCGCACGAAGCCCGCAAGCCGGTACCGCAGTACCAGGCCGCACCACGATCAGTTGCTTGATTTCATTAGTCAGTCGCGTAGTGTCGCGCCCGAAAAAGTCGAGCCGCAGCGATTTCGTGCCGGTATGCGCAACAGAAGAATCTATCGTGAGTTGCGCATATTCGCTGCCGCGCAGTTGCCAATCAAATTGGCTCAGGTGCGCTGGGCTGGCAGCTTCAAAACTGCCGTTCGAGAGGAGCGATGGCTGGCTCTCCGGCGTTTCGAGCAAGGCTGTCCAAAGTTGATGCGCTGTCTCAACCTTGCCCGCGCTCAGCAAGGCATTCACGAAATTTCCCGTCTCTGGTGCGGCGAGACGATCCACTTTCTCCATCTGGCTGAAGATACGGACGGCATCATCCACACGTAGACTTTTGCATTAAGAACTGCGCTAAAACCAACCGATTCTTTGGCGCGTTCTCCGGTTGCCCGCACCAAGGCGTTCACGTCTCCATCGGCCATTTGCCAGAGCAAATCAAGCGACATCGGTAAGAGATGCAGGGTCCGCTGTCACCGCAACGCGAAACTCGTCCAGCGACTGTTCCAGTTTGCCTGCTCGCAACAATACATTGGCTAACCGCCAATGTATTTGCGTGTTGTGTGGAGCGAGCGACAAGGCCGCGCGCATATCGGTGTTTCTTGCGATTCCGGTTTCCCCGACAAGCTCTTCGTGAGCAGCCAGCAAAAGTCGGTATCTGGCATTGAATGGAGAAAGATTAACCGCCTGCTCTGCTGCCTCTTCGGCGCTGCGCTATCAGCTGCGGGTCCTGTGCGCTCTGACTTAGCAAAACATCGGCAAAGCGGGCTTGTAACCGGGCGGAGTGGGGAAGACTACTGACTGCGGCTGCCAGCATTTCAACTGAAACCACGCTCTCTCTTTAGCGGTCAAAAAATTTACGACAAAGCGCACATAAACTAACCTTAGAATCCCCACACAGAAAACCACCGTCAGCACAATCAGGGTTATGCGCAGTATTAGCTTATCAAGATTGACGGTAAAAACCATGGCGGCGCGTAGCGATTTCATGTAAGACGAAAAGGCAATCGCCGATGTCACTGTGGTTGCCCGCAGCGATTAATTCACAATAGTGAATGATTTACCCCGGTATAATCGGAGTAACGTCAGGAGCAGCAGGGAGAAAGGCTCGCTAAGCACAGAAACAACCCCGACTGTTCCTACCCCAAACAGAGGAAGCATCCAACCACCAAAGGGACTATCAGTAGCCGGTTCAAACGGTAGAAAGGCTCTGGCCCGATCTGGATCGCGCTTAATGAAGGCGTGCGTCCCCTCGCCTGTAACGCCGACTGTGATGGTGGCAGGAGTTTGATCCACCGGGACGACGACTTCTCCATTTGGAGTCTTAACGGTTCACCGCCACCCCTCTTGGAATGTTAATTACGACAGTCCCAACAGTCAGATTCCCAGAAATAGCATTCGGCTTAAAGTCTAAGCGTAAAATCCGTTTCCGTCTGAATTGTGATGCGGCCCAATTGACCGAGGTTAGCTACCGCAATACCATCTGGCCCGGTTTCGATACGACTACCGGCGAACACAGTCATGCCACTTACTGCGGTCTTTCCATTCACAGTGGCAGCGCCTGTCACCCACAATTCACCCGTTAGCTTTCCCTGCGGGGGAAGAGCAGCGAATGAAATAATACTGGGGAAAAGCAGCAAAAGCGTGACGATCCAAGCGTGGCTACAACAGATTTTCATGGGGTTGTTCATAACAAATTCTCCGATGGAAGTGCGGTTAGAGCAAGAACGTAAATATTGCAACGAGCGAGACACGACTCCATGATTTTAAGCCGTAAAAGGAAACCTCATGTCGAGGCAGCATCGAATTGTCACTTGCGCGATTGGCAGTCAAACAGCTAGTAGCCAGACTACTGGCTAACCTGTCGTACCTTTACCAGCCCGCTCGGCAACAAAATCGCAAACTGGAGAAGAACATTTCTCGCATGATCCGCGTGATCCAGACGTGCAACCATCTCTGAACTTGACAGTTACCAAAGTGGATGCTGACTGTGCTGACGCTCTGCCCTAAAAGATTAAGATTCCGCCGCACAGTGCGTTCAGATGGCGGCTATCCAGACAACCTTTCTTTTTCGTATGTCGATGCGTTGAAGACTTGGTTACGTGACAAGTTCGTCAGGGTGGATCACCGTATGACACGGTTTGTCACCTCAAACTCTCCTTTCAAAACAAAGAACAAGCTCCCGCTTCTTTAATAGTCTGAATATCGCGGTCACTCCATTAAATGAATCGACAGCGAGTGAAAGAAACTGTAATGCCATTTGTCCCATTCGACTGCGGCGCGACGCTTACGACCTTGCCACGCACGGCCAGATATTGCGCTGCAACTTGCCATTCTGGCTGTAGTGAAAGCCGTACAATGATGGATAATTGGATTCCTGGCTTGAGCTTTTGCTGAAGTCGAACTTGTAATCCATTGGTGCTGATGTGATCCAGGACGACATATTCTTTAAATTTTCGCCCCTCGCTGTCTTTACCACGGATGCGGCTAAGGTAAGGGAGAGCGAGGGGTACGGCTGTTAGTAGCTCCGTTGCAGGTGCCGTATTCAGATGTCCTTGCGTGCCAGTGAGGTTCATAGATACGTTCCCGCAATGACGACCTCTCACACTTGCCCGTGCGAACCAATGCGCTCCAACTATCCTAACGCGCTAGAATAATTTGTAGTGACATGGTGAAACAGCGACAACCAAGCTGGGGTCGGTGAAGGTGCTGCCGCCGATGGCAGGAACGAAGCTCACAGGCCTTCTTTTCAGATGGCCGCAAAACTCAGTTTAACTGCCGCACGATGCTAGTAAGCATATACTTCTTCTTTGCTTAGCACATCGGAAGGTGTGCGTTTTCTGCATGGGCGATTACGATAATTTTTTGCTTCGGATGGTAACTAGAGTGAGGGAGCTTTGTCGCAGTTTCAATCCCTTCCGCCCAGCGATTCCTCCCCTGCGGGAGGGAGCTTTGTCCTATGCCAGCTTAATAGCAAAGGAGTTTAAGCCCGTTCCATCAACACGCGTGCGGGTTTTCCATTGCCATTTCCATACGTCTTTACTCCGTCGGAGTGGACGGGAAGTTTTGCCAAGCCATGTTGATAAGCATAGATGATTAGACCCAACCGATCTATCACCCCTAATTTCTCAAAAATAGAAGTTAGATAATGCCGTACCGTCGCTTCAGAAATATAAAGTCGTTCGGCAATTTGCTTATTCCTTAGTCCTTCCCCCACCAGCGAGATTACCTCCCGTTCGCGCTCGGTGATGCGCTGATGTTTGGGAACTTCAGTGACAACCGAGACAGCAGGGTCCTTCGGATATACCAAATCTCGCAGCACCGTAGCCACAATCGCGCGATGCAGCCAGGCCTCACCGGATTGCACTTTCCGAATCGCCTCCACCAGCACCGCAGGGGTTTCGGTTTTTATCACGACCCCCATCGCCCCGTGCCGTACCGCACGTTGCTGAGGTTCGGCATCAGAGGAATCTGTCAGGACGATCACACGGGCTTGGGTGGAGACCTGGGGCAACTGGAGGAGTACATCCAAACCGCTTTCTCGACCCAATTTAAAATTAAGAAGGATAATGTCAGGCTGGGAGGTAGCTGCTTCGAGTGTCTGGGCAACATTGGCGGCCTCTGCCATAATGCAAAAATCTGGCTCACGCTCCAAGAGCAAACGGAGGCCCGCTCGTACCAATTGTTGATCATGAACCAGCAGGATGCGAATAGGTGACGGCGCAGAATTCATATTTTCAAATCGGCTGAAAGAGTGCGATTACTGCTTGCTGAGCAATCGCCTCCTATCTGTAGTTAGTTCATTGGGAGAAAATCATCTTGAGTTAACAGCAATCTTTTCCAGCCTGAGACAAACCGGAATTATTTTGCTTCGCTGAAGAGTTCTCTCTGATAAAACGGGGCATGCGCGCGACAAATAAGGATTGGCGGACACCAATTCCTGGCCTCAGTGGGGAGAACCAGCCAGACTAGCCATTGATGTTTTGGAGTGCCACTATGCACTGACAAATCAGCGCTTTTCCCGATTCGTCAATCAACCTCGATTAATGAATCGGCTTATTCGCCTCCCCTTAAGGAATTACTTCAGTGATTGTGAGGAGGTGCTGTCGCAAGATGGATTATCCACAGAAATCATACAAATAAAATAAAATAATCACTGGCGGAAAGCGATGGTGCAAGGCACAAGACAGCGGCCAATAATACACCTGACCATTGTTTTCAGTAGCTTCCATGAAGTTACCTACAGTATAAGGTGAATAGTTGTTTAGTAATTTTAGTTAAGAGAATTGAGTATAAAGACAAACGTATGTGGCGTGTACAACCAACGTGGTGGCAGAATAAATGGTGGCACCGAACTGTTCTCGTTGTTGGCGCAGGAATCATGCTTTTTTACCTGTTGCCCTTGCTACTCAACACCTCTGCCCGCTGGTTAATGCGGCAAGATATGCTTGCACCGGCTGACTTGATCGTTTCTTTGGGCGGCGATGCGTTGTGTTTGCGCGAGCGAAGAGCGGCTGAATTATACCAACAAGGCTTCGCGGGCCAAATCATCGTCAGTGGCTATTCCTACGGTCCCGATTTGGACACGAGCGTCGGCTCCCAAGCGTATGTGCGCAGTTTAGGCATCCCAGCCAGTAACGTGCGAGCCATGCCCGACGGACGAAACACCCGGATTGAAGTCGAGCACATCACTGCGCTCATGCGTGCCCGGGGTTGGCGTTCAGCGATCATTGTCACGTCACCATTTCATTCACGGCGGGCATTATTTACGTTCGAGCGAGCTGCCCCTGATTTACAATTTTCTTCTGCGCCAGTCCCCCCGCAAGCGCCCGAATGGCAACCTGACAGATGGTGGACACGACGCGGCGACTTAGGGCTTACAGTGCGCGAATGGCTCGCGTGGGGCAACACCTGGATCAACGGATGGAAATGAAAAGTAAAGCGCGTGGGAGGAAATGGTTGCGCCGCGTTGCACTGGGGCTGGGCGTCTTTGCCATTTTCGCAGTGGTGATATTCTTCTCGTTGCCCTGGTTATTAATTCGCCCGCCGGAGGAGGTCAAATCGGAAGTGATCCTCTACTTCGGTGGGAGCGACCAATTGGCCACTGATAGGTATGTCGCGGAGCTTTACCGACAAAACCTGGGGAAACAAATCGTTTGTTTGAGCGGGCAAATTACCTGGCAAACTTATCCGGGGGATTTTGCGCGCGACCGCTTGCTAAAGCTCGGCCTCCCCGCCGCAAATGTCATGAGCTTTCACTTACCACGCGCGGCTTGTGAAGCGGAACTCGCGCCTGTGCTGCTGGACTACCTCAAGCAACACGGATGGAAGCGGGTGTTGCTTGTGACTAATCCGGCTGGCAGTCGAGCCACATATCGCGTGCTGTCCTCACGGCTGGCGCAAGAGCAAATCAGTCTCTCGGTTACGTATGCGCCTGAAGATCGTGATGAATTGCGCGGTCAATGGTGGCGTGATCACAGAAACACCCAGAAACTGGTTGGCACAGCCATCGAAGTCATGGCCGATTTACTTTTTCCATCTTGCTGGTGACTAAAAATCGAGCGTAAAGCGCATCCTAAATGACTGTACCTGACAAACCAAAGAAGCTGCCCATTCGTGTTGTGCGTATCATTGATCGGCTCAATGTCGGCGGCCCAACGAAGCATGTCACGTGGCTGACCGCTGGGTTAGACGCCGAAGAATTCGAGACAACCCTTATCACGGGCACGGTGCCGCCGACGGAAGGCGATATGACGGCATACGCCCGCGCCGCCGGGATCACCCCCATCATTATCCCCGAAATGAGCCGCGAATTAGGGCTGCGCGATGTGGTCGTGATCTTTAAGCTCTGGCGCACATTGCAGCGACTTCACCCCACGATCATTCACACGCACAAAGCCAAGGCCGGAGCCGCAGGTCGCATCGCCGCCTGGTTATATCGTTGGCTCACGGTCTCAACGCTATGGCTTCGTCCACGCCGTTGCTGGGTTGTGCATACGTTTCACGGCCACATTTTCCATAGTTATTATGGCCCGCTGAAAACAAAACTATTCGTCGCTATCGAACGTGCCCTAGCGTGGCTTTGCACGAATTGCATTATTACAATTAGCGAGCAGCAACGACGTGAAATCAACGAAGAATTCAGGGTCGGACGACGCGCGCAGTTTCGCGTGATTCCGCTTGGCATCGAATGCGATGAGGCGCAAAGGCTCCGCCCTTTGCAATCGCTTCGCGCTGAGTATGGGATCAACGACGATGAGTTGACGGTAGGCATTGTCGGACGCCTCTGCGAAGTCAAGCATCACGCTATGTTTTTAGCAGCAGTGGCGCGCTTGTCAGAGGACAATCCAAGGCTTTATCAGCGCACGCGCTTCTTACTGATTGGCGATGGTCATTTGCGGGCTGAATTGGAACAACAAGCCGAGCGTTTGGGAATTGTCGAGCGGGTCATTTTTACCGGGTTTCGTGACGATGCCATCGCATTGTACGAAGAGCTGGATTTGGTGGCCTTGACTTCCCTCAATGAAGGAACGCCGCTCACGCTGATCGAAGCGATGAATAGCGGTTGCGCCGTCCTCTCCACACAAGTAGGAGGTGTCATTGACATCCTCGGTCAGCGGCGTGCACAGCTAGAGGGATTTTATTTATGGGAACATGGCATAACTACGCCAAAGGGCGATATAGCAGCCTTTGCGCGGGCGCTCCAATACTTGTTAGTACAAACAAGTTTACGACAGGAGATGGGAGACCGCGGTCGTGCATTCGTGCGCTCTCAACTCTCGCGGGAACGGCTGATACGGGATATTGAAACGATCTATTGCGAATTGGTCTTAAGGCAGTGAACGGACACAAAAACAGGGGCGAAGAATGAAAGATAGGCTCTTTTCACTTTTTCGCCCCTTTACTGGCTATCTCTTGCGTACTCGAATGCTACCTTCTTGCGTCCACAAGCTAACCGTTGCGCTGGCAGAGGCAACTAATCCTTGCATCAGGTGTGAAGTCTGTTTCTGCATGGTCAACTGAAAGTCGCTCGGATTAATTTCAATCCCACCGCGCCCCGAGGTAGCGTCTAATTTAAACTTCGCGCCTGCGGGTAAATCGGCATCTACTCGCCCGGAAAAGGACTTCAGAGAATAGTTTCCGCTGGGCAGGATTTCTCCACTGTAATAGACATTGCCGCTCATACTGCGCGCTTCAACCTTTGAACTACGCAGTCCTGTCAACTGAATGTCGCTTTCCATATTGCTGACCTTGACGGGGCCATGCAAGCCTCTGACAATCACGCCGCATTTAACGCATAACACATCCAAGGCCGTGCTGGCGGGCACACTAACCATCAGATCAACTGCGGTGTCATTTGTAACTTCAACGGTAATTTTTCCCTGCGCCATTGGCTGCGACGCGTTAATGTTGCTACCCCCTTGGCGAGCTGTGATTTGAATGGTATTGCCCACCGTGGGAACAACCGTTACGGAACCCATTTTGATCTTGATCTCCAGCGAGCCGGAATCAGGCAAAACATTGAAAGACTTACTGAAATCTTGTGCGTTTGTCTTACTATTCAATCCGCTCAGCAAGAGCAGGCCGATTGAGAGCAAAAATGCGGCAGGGGAAACCGTCAGGCGGGCTAAACAAGAGGTAAAGCATTTTCCAGACATAATACTATTTTCCGAGCCTCTCAAAATCTTCCAGTAATTGAAGTTTTTCATTGTACAAATCCATCAACAGCTTTTGCTGATCTGTATCCTGTGTCGTCACCCAGGTTTGGCGGACGCGACTCAGGGAGCTATCAATGCGCTGTAAATGGTTGTCATAAACCGTCCTGATCTCAGGATTCCAGGTCACGCGACGCGTGTTCAGAAAATTCGCTTTCTGCTGAATCTTGGACTGCATCTCTCTTTCCATCGGTAAGGTTGCATTGGTCGCTGCTTCCGATATGACTTGCGGGTCGCGGTGCAAGGCGTGATACATACCGAACACCATCAGCGAAAATGCAAGCGTGCTCGCGCCCGCAAGTTGCGGCAAAGTGAAAGTAAAATTTCTTTCGCTCAGACTTTTCCACCAACTCGCTTTTTTTTCCACTACCTTTCCGGACACAGCTATCTCTGCTTCAATCTCATTTTGAATCCGCACCCACAATGCCCGTGACGGAGTACGTAAAGGCAACTCCTTGGCGGCTAAAGTGATTTGTGTAAAATCCACCCTGACTATCTGGCAAGGTGGGCATTGAATCAGGTGTGCTTCGATTAATTGAATTTCTTGAGCGGCAAGTGAACCATCCAGGTAATCAGACAAAGAATTGATAATAACACGACATTCCATACTGATTTTCCTCTCTCATATCTTTATCTACTCTCTTTTCGTTCCTTGTGCATTGCAAAGAACTCAGACTTTTTTAGTTAATAAACCACGTAACTTCATCCGCGCTTTATGAAGCTGGGATTTAGAAGTTCCAACACTAACTCCCAGTAACTTTCCAATTTCTTCGTGTTCGTACCCTTCGACATCGTGCAGGACAAACACCGAGCGATAGCCCGGCGGCAATTGCGCAATCGCATCATCCAAAGCAATGCGATCCACCACCGGCATGGCATTCGGGCGATCTGTCCCGACTTGCACAATGTCATTCAGTTCATCGCCTTCTTCGGTGGTCTTTTCCAACTTCACGCCCTTTTTGCGGAAATGCATCAGGACTTGATTGACCGTCAACCGATGTAACCAGGTCGTGAATTGTGACTCACCGCGAAAACTTCCCAGCTTGCGGAACAGTTGCACAAAAACTTCCTGCGACAGGTCTTCGGCTTCGGTCGGGTTTGCCAACATACGCAGGCATAAACTGTAAACGCGGCGATAGTGACGCTCATAAAGTGTCTCAAAAGCCGCCATATCTCCCCGAGCGGCAGCCTGCGTCAATTCGAAATCCGGCGCTACTGTATTAGTTGTGGTTGCTCCAACCATCACATTATTTGTCCGCACGACTGGCGCGCTTTTTGTGGCAGGCATCCCAAACAAGGCTAACGGTGTAGTAATCGAAAGAGACGACATAGGCAAACTCACTGAATAATAAAACAATCTCTTGCGAACTTTCGCGCCGTCTGGGATGCAGCCTTCGTTACTGCGGTTGCTTAATTTGTCACAATTTTTTGTTGTGACATCAATCTTTCAGGTGGCATCATAGCCTAGCTCAGCAAAAAGCCGCAATGCCAGTAGGCCAAGCCACCAGATAGAAAAGCAACAGGCACTTACATCTCTTGCCGAAAGCAAGTGAATAAATTAGGGACTAAATTGCAGGCCGAGGTTGTGGCAAATCCGGCACACTCCCGCGTTTATAAACAAGGATGGTTCGTTTGAATTCCAGCACGACTTTTCCCTCCTGATTAAATCCGATGGTTTTGCAGCGCACAATTCCCTGCGTTGGACGAGATTTGGATTCACGCATTTCCAGCACCTCGCTTTGGGCATACAAGGTATCGCCTTCAAACACGGGATGCGGCATACGCACTTCATCCCAACCCAGATTGACCGCGTTTTGCGAAATATCCGCCACCGAAAGTCCCGTGACTATGGCCAGCGTTAGGGTAGAGTTTACCAGGGGCTTTTTGAATTCCGTCTGTGCTGCATACGCGCTATCAAAATGAATAGGATTTTGATTCACTGTCAGCAACGTGAACCAGATGTTATCGGCCTGCGTAATCGTGCGTCCCAACGGATGCCGATAAATATCGCCGACCTCGAAGTCTTCGTAAACACGCCCTTGCCAGCCAGGTTTGATACTCATAACGAATCTCGCTTAAGACAAAACCGTTTGTCGCAGTTCGGGGAAAACCTTCGCAACTTTTCCCAAGAGGTACTCGCCATAGGTCCCTTTGAATTCATGCACACTCGCACAATCCCACCGCTCGTTCTTGTCGTCGTAGGCGGGCATCTCAATCGGCTTCACTTCCGCATTAAAGTTTGGATCAAAGAAAAACGGAAACGACAGCCGTGCGCGCCCGCTCACATTGCGTACCCGATGCGGCGTAGATTTGTACAAACCACCCGTCATCCGATCCAACATATCGCCAAGGTTGCACACAAACGAATTTGCAACTGGGGGCACAGCGAGCCAACCTGATTTTGATTTCACCTCCAACCCGCCCACATCATCCTGCTTCAAAATCGTTAGCAAGCCATAATCCGTATGCTCGCCCACACCCCACTGATTGTCCCGTGAGGGTGGCGGATAGTTGAAGATGCGAAACAAAACCAACGGGTCAGCCGTGTAGCGCTCGGCAAAATAGTTCTCGTCCAATCCCAAACTCAGCGCAAGTCCTCGCATCAATGCATGTCCAAGCATGGTCATCGCGGCAAGGTAGTCCAGCACAGTTGTACGCAATTGTGGGATCTTTGCCGGAAATAAATTTGGCCCGTACATCGGCGTTCCGGCTTTGACCAGCGGATGCGATTCGTCAAGTTCCGCCCCAAAATAAATGCCTTCCTTCACATCCGGCTGCCCCGAAGTCAGTTCCCCGCCCACCGGAAAATAGCCGCGCCACGCCCTGCCGCCTTTACTCATACGAATGTCGAGTTTCGTCGCCATATCCTGCGCAAAGAATTGCCGGCTGAAATTTTCCAATCGTCGCTGCAACGATTCATCTACGCCATGTCCGATGATGTAAAAAAACCCGACTTCACGGCAGGCTTTCCCAAGCTCTACAGCAACGGATGACAAATCACCCGTTTGAGAAATGAGAGAATGAATGTTGATGATCGGCAGCCGTAGCTCATCCGAAATTGTCGCAACGCTATCACTCATGTTTTATCGCACTCCGCGCCACATTGCCTGTGTTTGCACGCCAACCGTGCGCGTGTTGTATTTGCGCAAGTATTCCAGATGCTTTTCATCCGACGGATATTGTTCGCCCGGCGCGTGTGGATAGCTCTTCATTTTGTGGAATGGCAACTCGCCGACGGTTTCAGGCCGCGCGGAATT
Source organism: uncultured Acidobacteriota bacterium (assembly GCA_963794955.1). Classification (GTDB taxonomy): domain Bacteria; phylum Acidobacteriota; class Blastocatellia; order RBC074; family RBC074; genus JAFDVL01. Next base: position 34,649 of record CAWCGF010000020.1, on the reverse strand, counting down.
CAAATCCATGTCTTTGCCGAAACCGTCGGCATAGACCAAATAATCGCGCTTCCAACCCTTCGGCAGCGGCGGCAAGTTCGTCGCGTCAAAGTCCACCTGCATCTCATCGCCGTTGCGCGTGATGACGTACATATCTTCAGGCGCAAGCAACAATTCACGCACATCGCCGTAGCGTGTGTAATTGCCGATATGCGCCTTCCACGGTGCAGTCGGGTCAATCGTGCGATAGTCGTAGCCTTTCAGGCCGAACTTGTCCAACGACAATTCACGCGGGAAGCCGCGCCAATGCAGGTCGGCGCTCATTGGTGCAAGTGTCGTGACGCGCGTTGTGGCTTTGCCGTCGCTCACGTCCACCAGAATCTGATCCCAGTAAATGCGCATGCTTGTCACAATGCGAACGCGGGAATCCTGACACAAAAACTTGCCCGTCAAATCAACGGTCATTGTTTTGGTCAGGCCGGCGGGGAAGCCCATCTGTTCGATCACGGTTTGCCATTCGCCACGTTTATTTTTGACCTGCAAATACGGCGGCGTGATCGTGACGCCCGCTTGTGAAGCGGCTAAGTTCGATGTCGAATCAGCATAATCAATCCACGCCGAAAGCAATAACAATGGGCGTTTTGCGCTCGGCACGTCTTTGCCCAGATCAAGTTCCAGCGCGTGTTCGCTCGCGTAGCCTTTGAACTTTAGCTTCTCAAAGTTCGTCGGATACTGCTGATCTATTTTTTCAATGAGCGGCAAGATATTGTTGCCCTTGTCGTCCATCGCAGCGACAGGCGGGCGCGGCGCTTTGACCGAGTAAATTTCAAATGGCGTGTAGGGCGGCCCCGGCAACAGCTTTTCGTTCGGATAAATTTCGGTGTCTGCTGGATGGTCTACGGCCAGCAATTTCACGGCGTCGAAGAAGATCACTTCTTCCAGTTGATTGTTCATCCGAATCGAAAGCTTGCCGTCACGTTCCTTCAACTGCTCACCCGTCACGCGCACATATTCATCGGTGTCCGGCACGCTCCACACGTTGCCCGGCTCGCGCATGCCAATCGCCGAACCGCCCAGGAAATCGGTGACGAATGAATACTCGCTGCCGTTCCAGGCATACAAAATCGGGCACGAAGTTCCTTTGCGATCCAGTTCCTCAAATTTGTTGAGTTGCGATGGTTTGACATCGAGTTCCGATTGCACGATGCCCGCAGGCCAGAGCAATTGCAGCGCATCAATCTTGGTGCGAAAGCCCAAGCCGAAATTCAATCCGGCCGCGGCAGGCGCAGGCGACGCAGCATAGAGTTCGAGCTTTTGCTGCAAGCTGCCGCTGCGCAACACGGCTTTCGTGCCGATGCCGTTTTTGTTGGAGGTTCCGGCTTTGAGGCTGAGAGCGAGATAGTTTTTGCTTGCGCCTTCGTTTTTGAGTGCGACGAGAGAGCCATCAGATTTGATTGAGAGAATATCAACCGCTCCATCCTGGTTAATGTCACCAGTCGAAATAGTCCCGAATTCAGATTTTGCCCTAACTCCAAACTGTGTTCCTGTTAAGATTTCTTTACGATTCTCACTTAAGCCCTGTTGCGGAATTGCGAAGTTCCTTCTTTGCGCTTGAATCACAACAATCCTAGTAAACCATCATTATTTACATCACAGAACTGTGAGGAAATAACATTAGCTGCCGTAGGAATCTCCATTGCGTCACCCATCTTGAAGGTCTTCATCAGGTGATCTATACGCGCGAATCCTCCTCGACCATCGCTCAAGTAATAAGCATCGCCTGTATCTGTGGAATTACTTTCCTGAACATCATTCGTAGGCAGGCGTGAAGGTTTATCCGCCCAGCCGGATAAATAAAAATCTGTAAAGCCATCTTTATTGAAGTCTCCAACAGCAACAGCTCAAAGATTTAGCATTACTTGTAATCCCAGCTTGCTTCGCCACTTCCTTGAACGAACCATCGCGCTGATTCGCAAACAACTGCACTGGCGCGCCGTAATTCACCACGAAGAAATCTACATCGCGGTGATTGTCGTAATCGGTGCAAACGACAGCGGTCGTCTTGTTTGCGCCGCCGCCCAAGCCCGTTTGTTCGGTGATGTCGGTGAAGCTCCATTGGCCGTCTTTTTCGCCGTTGTTGCGCCAGAGTTTGTTCGGCGTTCCGGCGAAATCATCGGGGAATACGGCTTCGGTTTTGTTGGCAGGGAATTGATTGAGGTCGGCGAAATTGCCGACGAACAAATCCAGATCGCCGTCGTGATCGGAGTCTACGAATGCGGCGGTCATCGCCCACGCGTTGGTGTTGTTCGCAGGCAAGCTGACTTTTGCCGTCACGTCGGTAAAACTGCCGTCGCCGTTGCCTTTGTAGAGCGCGAGCAGTTGATAGCCGAACATCGTAATGTCCTGTTTGCCATCGTTGTCGAAATCGCCGAAGACTGCGCCCGTTGCCGGATTGCTGAGCGTGATTTTTGATTTCGCCGTCACGTCCGAAAATTTTCCACCGTCGTTGTGGAAAAGCCGTGCAAAAGGCTTTCCGTCTTTGCCGATGCCTGTCACAAACACATCGAATTTATCGTCCGCGTCGTAATCGCACAGGCCAATGCTTGAGGCAAACGCGGAAACCAATTCTCCTTTCACGCTTTCAAATTCGGCTTTCGTGATTTTGCGATTGAGCGCTGATGACAACGGCTTGTTGGCAAACTGCGCATTCAAATTCATCTCCTTCGTCGCGTCTACGAACTTCACATTCGGCGTGTCTTTATTAACTAAATCCGGTTCTGCGCCTGTGCCTGCGACGGCTTCGGCATAACGGCCTACGTCGCCGTAATTCAACCCGATCTCGCTTTTGTAATTCGTTGCACGCAGCTTGGCAAACAACTGAAACGCTGTTTTGCTTTCGTCCGTTTTGCCAGAGCGTTGCAAGGCTTGCGCAAGATTGTAGGCGGCGGTCGCGTTGTACGGTTCGTTTTCTAACGCGCGCTTGTAGGCAGGAATCGCTTGCTCAAACTTTTGTTCCTGCGCGTAAATCTGGCCGATCTGAATGTTTGTCGCGGGGTCTTTCGCATCTATTGCCAGCACGGCATTCATTTCTTTCAGTGCCTCTTCGTACTGCCGCTCGTTCTTGAGCGCGAGGCCGAGAATGTAATGTGCGTGCGGACTGTTCGGCATCTGCTTCAAGGCCAAACGCGCTTCTTCGGCGGCCTTCGGCATGTCACGATTGAAGTAGTGTGCGACGGCTAAATTCAAATGACCAAGCGCGAAACTGGTGTCTTTGTCTACGGCCTGTTTGAAGTATTTCGCCGCTTCTTCGTGTTTGAATTGTTCGAGGTACGCAATGCCGATGTTGACGAGGCGATAGAGTTCTTCGCGTTGAAGGCGGGGATCAGTTTGTGCGCCATTGACGTCGCGCAAATTCATTGTGCCCGTGATGACAAGACCGCAGAGCAAAACAACCAGGGACAGCGATTTCAGTTTCATAATTGATGACCTCAAGAACAGCGACGAAAAGCATTTCGGGAATCGTTGGTGAGGCAGGATAACAAATGCGGCCTAGCGGATTCAAATAGCGGCTTATTGCTGCGGCTCTTGCGGTTCTATGATTGGCTGGTATATTTCTTCGCGTTCGCAAATTCCGGCAACAGGAGAAAGAATTTCATTATGGCACTTGATCCGAAAAAGCGGCAGAAGAAGCTCGCCAAACGCAAAGCGCAGCGCAAAGATAAAGCCAAGACGTTACAGGTGAGGCAACAACAGCACCTCGCGTATCAGGCCAACCGCGTCGCCTTAGCTGCGCGCTATCCCATTCACCAATGCATAGCCAGCGTCAGCATTTTTGCCGGAGGAATGGGAACCGTAATTTTCAGCCGCCGTGCGCCGAATGGAGACATCGTGACGGGAATGTTTTTACTGGACACCTTCTGCCTGGGTGTCAAAAGTGCCTTTGCCAGATTCCTGCTGCCGCACGAATATGACGAAATGGTAAGCCAGGCTCGGCAGAATGAATTGTTCCAGGCAGTAGAACCATCCTACGCACGCAAGCTAATTGAAGAGGCGGTGGCCTATGCTGCAACACTCGGCTTCAAGCCTGACCCGGATTACCAAACGGCCAAAGACATTTTCGGCGACGTGAATGCCAGCGAATGCACAGAGGTCTTTACGTTTGGCAAAGATGGCAAACCATTTTACATGTCTGGCCCCTTGGACTCGCCGTTGCGCCGTCAACAAATTCTGGCGACGCTGGAAAAGAATTGCGGCGCAGGAAATTACCATTTTCATGACCGCCATTGGTGGTGATACGCTTTTCGGAAATGACGCAAGCTACTTCGATGAGGATGACGACTTTGAGTACGAAGACGACGATGATGACGAAGATAACGATGATCCGAAGCTTTTAGTGGACGGGCGCGACGAAGCCCCGTGAGAGTCGTCGCGCCTGACGTCCGCCTCCTAAAGCCGACGATTATTGCCTGGCAACTCGCGTTTCGTAGCCTTTGAGAAACGCCATTAGGTCACGCGTTAATTGTTCTTTATGCGTTGCAAATAGTCCGTGCGGTGCGCCCTCATATTCCACCAGTTTTGCTTGCGGAATCGCTTTGGCGACAGCGCGCCCGGTGGCGTCAATCGGAACCGTTTTGTCATCTGTCCCGTGGATAATCAAGGTAGGAACCGTGAAGGCCGCCAGATCAGGTCGAAAGTCTGTGGTGGCAAACGAATGCGCGCAATCAAGTGTTGCCTTCAGACTAGCTTGCATCGAAACAGCACGTGACCATTCCAGAATCTCATTGCTGACTGGTTGAGAAATCATATCAACGCCGTAGAAATCCTTAAAGAATCCGGCAAAGAAATTAGCTCGGTCTTTTTTCATATTGGCGGTCATTTCCTCAAATACAGATGACTCCACGCCATAAGGGTTGTTCTGTGTTTTAAGCATATACGGCACGACAGAAGAAATCAGGGCCGCTTGCGTAATATGTTTGCCGTTATGCCGCGACAGATACCTTGCGACTTCTCCTCCACCCATCGAAAATCCCACTAGCGTTGCATCCGTGGCACCCGTGGCTTCAATGACGTCCGCTAAATCGTCCGCAAGTGTATCGTAGTCGTAGCCACTCCAAGGTTGCTCCGAACGACCAAAGCCGCGCCGATCATACGCAATGACTCGGAATCCGACGTTAGCAAGAAAGACGGCCTGATCATCCCAACTATCGGCGGACAACGGCCAGCCATGAAGCAAAATAACTGGCCGCCCCTTGCCCCAATCTTTCACGTATAAGTTCGTATTGTCTCTTGTTTTTATATAAGTCATAGCCTTCTCCTTGGGTAATGTCCCTGACTATTAAGTCACTGCATTATTAAGCTTGAAAGTCAGGTCACGCATTTAATTCCACCGAATTGATAATTCTTTGAAAGACCTGCGTATAGTCTCTGAAATCATTATTAGGGGCGACGTTAATAACATAAAACATCTGGCCATTGCGTAACATTGTCGTATAGATATTGACGATCTCATTTCTTCCTGTCACGGGAGATTGCCCGCTCAGCCTTATGCTTAAAGCATCGCGACCATCAATTCTCTCACGGCGAAAATTGCGTTGTGCGCGCAAATAAGAATTACTTTGCAACAGTGCATTGATGTACTGCCTGGAAGCGTCCTGTAAATTTGAACTTTGTATGTTTGCAACCCCAGCAATAGCTCCATGCGTAAAAACGCTTTGTCCCTGATAAGTACCAAAGGCACCTTGCGGCGCAAAGGTAATAGAATTGTCGTCGCCAAATTGACGCCAATTTTCAGGCACCGCAATTTGAAAAAGATTACCACCATTGTAAGTGCGATAGCGCGATGAAGGGCTTTCGATGCGTTGTTCTATGCGGCTATCATTCGGATACTGCGGTCGGCTCTGACCTGTCTGACCTGTTTGCTGATTGCGGGCGATTTGCTCCATGGTAGGCGCAGGAGATTGACCTCTCAGATAGGATTTGATGCGGTTGAATTCTGCTGAGTTATTTTGAGCGTTTGCGTTATTAATCCTTAATCGTTGCGCTTCATCGTTAATGCGATTGTAACGATTACCCGGATTCGGGTGACTGCTCAACCATTCGGGATTGCCGCTGCCGCCGCTTTGTTGCTCAATAGTTCTAAACATATTGGCCAGGTCGCGCGGATCATAACCGGCGCGTGCCATGATTTGTGCGCCCAAAACATCGGCTTGTGTTTCATATTCACGACTATATTTCATCAAGTAAGCACCCAACCCTAATTGCGTGCCTTGCGCAATGACGCCACCGACATTCCCGCCGATAATGGCCCCCAAAATAGCGCCGCCAATAGCGCCAAGTTGAATACCAGGGTTTTGCTGTTTGGTGGCTTGTGCTGTGCCGTGCCGCAGCGCAACGTGGCTGATTTCGTGGGCCATCACACCGGCCATTTCGCCTTCGGTGCGCGCCGCTTCAATCATGCCGCGATTGACATACATGGGTCCACCAGGCAGCGCAAAAGCATTGATATCACGTGCATTTACCACGTCAAATTCATAGGTAAATTCCCGATGCTGGAACTGCGGTGGAATCGCTGCGACCAACCGCCTGCCCACGCTTTCCACGTAATTATCAACCGCACTCCCTTCTTGTGAAGTCGGCATTTGCTTTTCAACCTCTGCCGCCGCCTGACGACCAATCTGGACATCTTGCGCTAACTGATATTTATTCTTGGGCGCTTCAATTCTTGTTGCTTGCGCAAAAGTTTCTAGCGGTATCATCACGGACAACGCCAAACTTAGGACAATACTTAGGACAATTGTGCAGAAGGCTTTTCTATCTAACATAACGATTTCCTTTTCCCCTCTTAAAAGTAAGCTCACACCTAGCGGTGAGTTTTGATCCCTGTCTCTAACCAAACCCAGTTCGCTGTACTAGATTTACTGCAAAGCTTGTGCCAGTTAGAAACAACTGTGGAATAGATTTAATTACAAGGAAAGATAGCTATTAGCCGAATGGCTAAGGAGAAGTGCAAAAATTGAGAGTGGCACCAATCTGCATCCATAGAGTACAGGGTCGTAATCCGTTCATACAGGATAATTAGATGAGGAGCGATACTCACACTTATTTGGTCAATGGTAGTTGGCACCTAGCCGCCAGGCGTTCAGGAACGTAACCCCATCATCGCAAAAGCCAGTGGGTTATTTTTAGATATACTACGAACGGTCATAAGTTGCGTTTCTCAGACAGCAAAAACATGCACGCGGAAACAACAGAATCTTGCTGCGTCTTCCGTTGCTTCCGCGTGTTCCGCATTCTCTTGCCCTGGCTAACAAAAAGCTCAGATTGTTCGCTGTACCAGCTATGGCAAGCCAGGTTCAGGCTTTCGGCTAAGGAGCGATTTTAATTTCAACAGTATTGCTGGTTTTTCCATCCACGGTCAGGCTAACCGGAACGACCCCCTTACCACGCAGGCTTTTGGGTAACAGCACATTGATCTGATCTACTCCGACAAAGAATCCCTGTGCGCCTGCATACTCCGTTGCGAGAGTCATTCCGCCAATACTGACGGTGACATTCTTCAGGTCGGAGCGCTTACGGATGCCTGTGCCAAACAACAACAAATAGACCGCTTCGTCCTCACCGCCCACGTCTATTGGCTTGGCCACAAGATTTCCGCTGGCGTCTTTTTCGAACACTGGTTCATAGCTTTGGGCGCTCCCCCTGATGCGTTGAAGCAGGGCGGAGGCGACTCCCTTACCATCCGAGGTGGTGGAAAATAGCCCAGGAGCAACACCCGCTATATTGAATTTTCCCGTTGCCGTGTAACCAATAAACTCGTAGTTGCCGTTGGTAACAAGCGTTGAGATCGTCGCTTCACCCGGCGCGGTATCAGGAGGAATTAAAAAATTCACCTGCAACGGAGACACATAGAAAAGTGGGGCCGCGCGCTCCACACCTGCACTATCTTTGATTTTGACCTGGGTCGTCCACAGGTTTAGCGGGAGCGGAATCTGGCTGGCACCAAGGCTGCGTGTCGCTAAGCCCGTACCAAACACCGACACAATACTATCAGGTGCTAGTGCGTCTTGTGGGCGTACATAACTGGCGGCGGAAACTGTTGCCAAGCCCGTTCCATCTTGCATTACAGTGAAATGCCACCCGGCCACGCTGATAATTCCTGTTCGCCCCCAACCCGGATTGGGCGTTACGGAAAATTGAAAACTGCCGCGCCCCGTACCGCTGCCAGCGCCTTCAATTTTGATCCACGAATCCTGACTGACGGCAGTCCAAGTGCAACCCGTACTGGCATCGGTGTTGACCTCGCCCTGCCCTTGTCCGCCCGCCGCAGCCAGGTTTTGCCCCGCTTGTTTAAGCCGCAGATAACAGCCTGCATCCACGGGATAGAGGCCTAACGAAAAAGCGCCGCCTTCATACGAATAATTCGACGCTACTTCAATCGTGTAAGTGCCGGTGGCCGCGAGCGTCGTGTCAATCCGGGCGTCGTTGATCCCGCCGCCATATTGCGAATCGTCCGCGATTAAAATTCCGGCAGGGTTAAATAAATAGACATGCGATTCAAATTCACGGGCATTCAATGCGATGGCGATGCGTTGCCCTGCGGTTCCGGCAAAAGTATAACGTTTCGCATAAATCGCCTCGACCTCAGCAACACCACGGCAATCGCTGGAACTCAATGCGCTGGTCACGAGCTGTCCGTATGAAATGGGGATTGTTCCGCACGAAGTATCCGCGCCTGCTTGCGTGACTGTAGAAAATTGCCCGGCGATCTCGCGCCGGAGCGTGCGGGGCGCGAGATTGCGATTTGGGTCTACGCGATATAGAACTGACCCACCATCGCTCGTTCGGTTATAGTTCAACACCAGTCCATCGCTACTATCAAAGTACCAATAGTCACAGAGATTGCCTGTCACCCGTTTGACATCAACGCGCACCCTGCCGCCTTTGGCAGGCACTGTGGAAATGTCTTGCGTGAGCGAGTAGCTGCAAGGAACTTCCTGTGTAATCGTGATCGGAAGTCCCGCAATATAAGCAATCCCCGTCCGCAATACTTTCTGATCGTTGGGGCCAACTCTGAAACTCCTTACACCAAATCCGACAGGCGCGCTAACCCACGAAAGATTGCTGCTCGCCACCCATTGGCAATTGCTGCCTGTGGCGGTCACCGTAAAGTCCAGGTCGCCGCCGTCCGAACCAATGACCGCCGAACGCGGCGTGACAGCAAAGCTGCAAGTGCCGGATAAAAGCACCAACTGATAACTGCCTGTTTCTTCCTGGTCATAGGTTGAGGCTTCGATCAGATATTGCCCCGTTTCAGGCAGCGTGACGAATCGCATAGAATTGGTTTTGTTTGGCACGCGCGCATTGGTTTGCTGTCCGCTATCGTCATCCCATTGCAGGATTTCACCTGTTGGACTTAACAGGGTGAGCGTCGCATCAAACGCCGTGGAATTCAGTTCAATGGCGATCTGTTGCCCGGCAGTGCCAGTGAACGAAAATCGGTCTGCATAGGCGTCCGCATCAAAAATCGAAGCGCAATCATCCGTTGCCAGTGTGCCCGTGATCGTCTGTCCGGGCGTGAGATTCGTGACCGCACAAGTGCGCGGTTTGCCTGCCTGATAGATAGCGAGTTGCTGCCCTCCAATTGTCAGGATGCCGAGGCGCGGCGCAAAATCAGGATTCGCCGCAATCGTATAACTGATATGTGCTCCGCCTCGGGTACTGTACGGATTCATGCCGCTCCCGCCCGATGTAACGTGATCCAGGGCACAGTAGAAGTCGTCGTATAACCACAATTATCGCCCTGCATTTGGCTGATCGTCGCACTTCGATTGCCGCCAGCGTCACCGACGAATTGCGTTGTCTCTGACAGCTTAAAGACGCAGCCGGTTTTTGTTAAGTAATACGAAAAGGCCGGAAACATTGTATCTAGTCGCCCGTAGTAATCGGCTCCCGCACGGTTTTCACAAGCTGACGAGCCACCGGACAACGTTCCAATTAACAAAGGATCGCTGGCGCTTCCCATCCAAATCCCTGAGCCAGAGGAGCCAGGTTCGGTCACCCCGGAAGTCCAAAGAACTTTCAGGTAGCTGTCACAGAAGCCGCCCGGCACCGGCTCGGTACAAACGGAGGCAGACGTCTTCCCGAACGAAATGCGTTTGCGCTCGGCCAAAGGATGATGAATCCCGGTGACCGTCGTTTCTGTGTTCGGGATCGTGGTTGACCAACCAGACAAGCGCACACCATCGGGCAAGCCCCCGGCGTACCGCAACAGCGTGAAATCTCCATTGAGTCCGGTCGCCATAAGCTCAGCGCTATTCGTGAAGGTAGTCGGAGGCGGCTGCGTGCCCGAATCGAAAAGCCAGTAAGCAAACACGCTGCCCGCTTCCTCCGGCGTGCTGACACAGTGGTTGGCGGTCAACAAATAATTGCTGCCAGGCGTTTTTGCGGCACTATTCAGCAGCGTTCCAGTACAGGCAAATTCGCCTTTCCGATTGGTGATTTGCAGCAGGCCCACTGACCGCGCGGCCTCGCTCCAGGCAGGGGGAATATCAAGATGACAAGACGCGGCTTCCAACTGGCTGCGCGAAGTGAGGTCTTTATAAATGTGGCTGACAGCAGAGATATGAAAAGGAGATTGAAGCTGCGCGGCAGATGGCAAGTCCTTCGGCACAAAATATTCAATCACAGCCTGCTCCCCTTTGAGGGGCGGCGTCCAGAACTCCTTGTTGCTTATGTCTTGCGCGGAAACACTGAAAACAGTTGCCTGCCCCGGCGCATAAACGAATAGGCGTGCGCCTGTGGGTAACGCCACATCAGTAAACTGAAGCCGGACGAAAAGGCTGCCAGTGGTAACGACCCGAACAATTGCTACACGCCCTTCCGGCACAGTAAAGTGCGTGCTGTCGGCCAAACCATCCAACGGCGCAGCAAAATTTCGGATCGTACCAATACGAACTTTCTTCCGATTATCCGAGGCTTCTGGCCTCTGTCTATCGCGCTCGCTCAGCGGCGGCAAAATATGCGCCGCAACGGATTCGGGCTTAATCTGTTGATACCGTCGGCTGATCGGAACTTCGCTTTTGCTCGTCTGTTCAGGCGCAGGGCGCGCGCGATTATGACCAAGCGGGATAGCACCCGGCATAGCGGTTTGAGCGATAGGATACTGGTTGAGCGCAAGCAGTACTGTGAGACTCAACAGTACTGGCACAAGAGAAAAAGAGCGATAAAACACCTTTGGCATTTTGAACTCCGGTAATAAAACAGCCGTGCATAAAAATGATTACCAAGGGAAAATGGCAGCGAGGGTATTGGTAATCAAGTCCGGGGGTGGAGCTGACGCAGGGATTTTAGCACAATGAAATGGTGGCTCAAGCGGTTAAAATTATTGCATTGCGGCGCGCACCCGCAGCAACGTCCGCGTCGCCACTTTGACGCAGTTACGACCCGCGCCTTTGGCTTGATAGAGCGCGAGGTCAGCGGCTTTGAGGATTTCTTCGAGCGTGTGGCCGCTGCTGGGAAATTCGGCGATGCCAATACTCATAGTGATTTTGACGTCTTCGCCATTGGCAGTGAATTGTGAAAATGACAGGCTGGCGATGGCGCGGCGTAAGCGTTCGGCTAAGGTGCTGGCCTCACGGGCGTTGCCATGTAACACGACTGTAAATTCTTCGCCGCCGTAGCGCGCAATCATTTCACCTTCGCGCAACGCGCCTTTAAGAGTCTGGGCAAAGTGTTTCAAGACAATGTCGCCAGCCTCGTGGCCATAGGTATCGTTGAAGCGTTTGAAGTGATCAATGTCGAGCATCATGATGCTCAGATGGCGGCGCTGCCGATCTGCGACAGCCAATTGCTTGCGCAGGTAATCGTCCAGGTAACGCCGATTGTGAACCTGGGTTTGCTCATCCATCAATGCGCGCCCGCGCAATTGATCCATCAGACGCAAGTTATTGATGGCAGCGGCAGCTTGATCCACAAAAGCTTTGATCAGACGCTGGCGATCCGCGCTCCAATAATCCAGTTGTGTGCTAACCAGATGCAAAGCACCGATGGGTTTGCCGCTGGCGATAAGCGGTATGCAATAGGCGGAGCCGCGCTGCTGTCCGAAATGACAATCAGTGCAAATCAGGTCACAGCTCAAATCAGGCAACACGATTTCGCGCCCCGAACGCACAACGCGGCACAGCGGAATCTGGTAGTGGGGATTGAATCCATCTAGTTCAGGCTCCGGCAAAGGATACAAGGCAGCCATAACCAGCAAACCACCGATGTCTTTTTCCCAATCGAGAATCAAGGCTTGCGAGAGGTTCAGCGTGCGCACCTGTTGCAGCAACGCGCGATGAATTTCGGCTTCGGATTCGCTCGTTTGCAGCATCGTGTTGAAGTAGTACAACTCGTCCAACTCACGATTTTTGGTTTGGCGCGCGGAGAGACTTTCCGCCATTTGATTAAACGCACGCGCTAACTGCCCAAGCTCATTGGCATGGCGATCTTCGACGTGGGGCGCGACATCGCCCAAGCTAACGCGTTCCATTGCCACCAGCATTTGTTGCACTGGCTCGGTAATGCTGTGCGTTAGGCGTCCGCTAAAAAGTATGGCGAGAATGCCAATCAGGGAACACAAAATAGCTGCCGTTAGTACCAAACGTTGAAACAACCGCTCGGCCTCCGCTTGCCTTTGCGTCACGAGTTGTGAATGCGCTTGGAGCAACTCCCTGACTTGCCCGCGCATTTTTCCTACGACTTCGGCGGAATTAGCTGCTGACCCGCGCCAACTTTCCGTTGTGTCTTGCAAGTGGGACAGTCGCGGTTGCAACTCAGCGCCGATTAACTTGTCCAAATGACCCGTTTCGTCCAGCAGATTTTCGAGGGCGATGGCATGAGCTTTATCACTGAAACTCTCATCTAAAAGCTTGCGATCAATGGCATGCAAACGACTTGTCACTTCGTTGGCCTGTGCGTTCCAACTCGCGATTGCCAGCATTTCGCGCAACCCGCTGAGAAAGGTCAGCGCTACCGCCAAGCAGGCGAGCAATAAGAGAATCGTGCCAAATTTGATTTGGTTATGAAGCGTGAAAAACCGCGTCAACCAATTCGGATTGTGCTGCATGCCGGTACAAAAATCAGTGGGGACGGAGTAGAAAGAAGGGCTTTTTCTGGGGGCGGTATCAGTTTCGTTTGATCTTCGGACGTGAGGTGAGTTTACCTAAGCTGTGGCGTTTGTCAATTACCAATTACATTGTGCCGGGAATTTGTGGACGGGCTTCACAGCCGTGTTTGTGCGTTGTATGATCGCGCGCGTTTATAGCGGTTTGCTAAGGGGCGCGGCGTGCGCCCTCGCAGGCCCCACCACGCGGTCGCACGAGGTAACTTGATGCTCGACAAAATTATTTATGGGATGTTGTTAACGTTGCTTGTCATTACGCCTTTGCCGTACGGTACGGTGGAGGTGTGGTCAACGGCGATTTGGGAATTGTTGATCCTGCTCATGGCGTTGTTATGGGGCATTCAGACGGTGATCAGCAAACGACTCCATCTTGCACTCAATCCGTTGGTGTGGCCGATGGTCGCGCTGCTGGTGATCGCCGCAGTGCAATTGCTGCCGCTTTCAGCAAGCGCGCGTAGGACAATTACTTACGATTCCTTTGCCACGCTGGAAGCGACGGTGAAGCTGGGCGTATTGATATTGTTCTTTTTGCTGTTCACTACCTTCGTCAATACGCCGGAGCGCCGAAAACAAACAGCCACGGTGATCGTGCTCTTGTCCGTGATGATCGCGCTCATCGGCATCGGGCAAACCTACGGCAAACTCATTTGGCCGCGCGGCGCATTTGGGCCGTTCATCAATCGGAATCACTTTGCAGGATTTTTAGAGATGGCTGCCGGGTTGATTGGCGCACGGATTGTCAGCCGCACGCTCCAGCGCGAACGCCTGGTGCTCTATGTTTGCTATCTGATCATCGTTTGTTCGGCCTTGGTTTTATCAGCTTCGCGCGGCGGTTATTTGTCATTGGTAGCGGTGATCCTCTTCCTGGCCCTGATGTCGCTTTCGCTGCGAAATAAGAAAACGGAAGCCGCGCCCAGCGGGCGAGCGCTCCAGCTTCGCCTCGTTGGAGCAATGATTTTATTGGTAGTGATGTCATTTGGCACGATGTTCCTGACCAGTTCAGATGAATTGATGCAACGGTTTGGGCAGGTGCAAAATGATTTGGGTGGTGGAGAGTTGGCGGATGACCGCTTCGACCGCCGCGACTTGTGGCAAACAACGCTGCCCCTCATTAAGGATCACCCGCTGTTGGGAGTGGGGTTTGGCGCGTATCAGTTTGCCTATCCGCGTTATGATCAAAGCTCCGGCCTGCTCCGCGTCGAGCAGGCGCACAATGATTATTTGCAGCTTCTGGCCGATACGGGCGTACTGGGCGGATTGGCAATGCTGGCGTTTATTATCTTGTTATTTGCACGTGGTGTAGCGGCGCTGCAAACACGAGATTTGCTGCAACGCGCGATCTCATTGGGCGCATTGGCGGGCTGCTTTGGCATTGCCGTGCATAGTTTCGTCGAATTCAATTTGCAGGTCACGACGAATGCACAGATGTTCTTGGCACTGGCGGCGCTGGCGACAACAAAGTCAGTGGCAGAGGAAGGCACACAACCGATTACCAGCAAAGAACTGGTTTACACGTTGCCCTGATTTCAGCCCTGTAAAAACGCTTTCACTTTCTTCAGGTCTTCCCATGCCTCGCGCTTTTTATCGGGCGAGCGTAGCAAATACGCCGGATGGAACGTCGGCAAAACTTTGATGCCCGCCAGGCGCGGATAGTCCTGAAACTCGCCGCGCAGCTTTGTAATTCCCACTTTTGTTTCCAGTAATCCCTGGGTGGCCGGATTGCCGAGCGTCACGATCAGTTTCGGCTTGATCGTGGCAATTTGGCGGAAGAGAAACGGAATGCAGGCTTTCGTTTCATCCGCTTCGGGATTGCGATTGTCGGGCGGACGCGATTTCAAAATATTGGCGATGTACACGTCTTCGCGTTTGAGGTTGATGGCCTCAATCATCTTGGTGAGCAATTGTCCCGCACGTCCGACGAAAGGACGACCACTGGCATCTTCATCCGCGCCCGGCGCTTCGCCAATAATCATTAGCTCAGCCTTTGCACTGCCTTCGCCAAAGACAATGTTGGTACGCGTCTGCCAAAGCTTGCAACGCTGGCAATCCCCCAGATCAGCACGGATTTTTTCGAGCGAATCGTCAACCACTTGTCGCTCAGGCGCAAGCGGCACTGCCTCGCCAAATAACGATAAGGCGTCCGTCGTAGTTTTTTTCGTTTGCGACATTGTTTCGGTTGTTTCAGGGGGATTTGGTAAAGGTTCTGGCACGGCTTGTAGGATTAGTCGCGCCGCTTCAGCTATAACGAGGGGGAGTTCTTGGCGAACGGAAAGTTTCGCCCAAATGCGTGATCCCTAGTTCTTGATAGTAGCGCAGATGCTCAGCCGTTTCCTGTAATAGGGCGTGTAATTCTTCGTGCGGGGTCATCGTTAACTTTTCGCCTCGCGCAATTTGGTGATTTCGTCCAGCACGGCATCCGCGAGCGCAGGCTTGCCTTGCACAGGCAGGTCGAGGCGCGAACCATCGCGGCGCAAAATCGTCGCCGCATTTGTCGTCACATCAAAGCCTGCATCGGGGCGCGTAATGTCGTTCGCCACAATCAACGAAAGATTCTTGCTGAGAAGTTTCTGTTCCGCATTCTTCAATAATGCTTCGGATTCAGCAGCAAAGCCAATGACAATGCGGTTGTCCTCCTTTGGCAATGCACCCACCGCCGCAATGATGTCTTCGGTCGCTTCCAGCTCAAGCGTAATTCTCTGCCGCCCGTTCTTTTTGATCTTCTGCCCTGCGAGTTGCGCCGGGCGAAAATCTGCCACCGCTGCACAGCCAATGAAAACTGTGCTTCCGGCGACTTTATTCATCACGGCCTCGTACATTTCCTGCGTAGAGCGAACAGCCAGCAAGTCGACATGGGCGGGCGGCGACAACTTCGTGGGGCCGCTGATCAACGTGACTTGTGCGCCACGCGCCTGGGCGGCTTCGGCTAAGGCATAGCCCATCCTGCCCGAAGAACGATTAGTGATGAAGCGCACGGGATCAAGGTCTTCGACGGTTGGGCCGGCAGTAATAACGATGCGTTCGTTCCTCAAATCATCTGCGATGTTCGATTTAAAATTTGCGATGAGCGACATTGCATGTGCCACAATGTCGTCGGGTTCCGCTAAGCGACCAACGCCAACTTCGCCGCATGCCTGATAGCCTGCACCGGGATCAACAAACTGCACGCCGCGCTCGCGCAAGAGGTTCAGGTTGGACTGCGTGGCCGGATGATTCCACATCTCGACATTCATCGCAGGCGCAAGCAATACAGGGTTGGTGTTGGAGAGGTAAAGGGTAGAAAGAAAATCATCTGCGATGCCGTGCGCAAACTTGGCCATAAGATTGGCCGTCGCGGGCGCAATCAGCAGCAAATCGGCTTCGCGCGCCACAGCAATATGTTCGATTATGGCGTGGTTCGGGCGCTCAAACATCTCAACAATCACCGGTTGACCAGAAAGCGCCTCAAAGGTCAGCGGTCGAATAAACTCGGTCGCCGACCGCGTCATCACCACACGTACGCTCGCTCCGGCTTGCTGCAAACCACGCAATATTTCCGCCGCTTTGTAAGCACCGATGCAACCGGTGACGCCGAGTAAGACCTTCATAAGAAACACGGCGAAGGGGAGACACGGCGACAGGGCGATTCTTCTCCGTGTCTCTGCGTCTCCCGCTCGCCCCTTCTTTACTTACTTAATGATTTCAAAATTAATCAAGCCCCGCTCAATTTCTGCCAAGGCCACGCGCGTCGCTTTGGCATTGGGCAAGTGAACGCGCGGGCGCGCGCCATTTTGAATTTGCTTGCTGCGCTTGGCAGCCAGCAGAATTTTGCGATATTTGCTATCTAGCTGATTAGCAGTTCCTTTAGTTTCAGGCATTGGTTCTGTTCCTCCTAAAATGATCTAAGATATGTTCCGCAGCGGCGGCATGCTTTTCACGCCGGCAACGTTCCGCCAAAATGATAGCCGCAAATTCCTCTACGGCCTGCTCCAACTCATCGTTGACGATGAGGTAATCATAAAACGCATATTGCGCGACTTCGACTTCTGCATTATGCAAGCGCAATGCCAGGCTCTCGGTTTTGCCTGCATCCCGCACGTGCAATCGCTCCAGCATCGCTTCGTACGAAGGCGGCAAAATAAAAACGGTAACCGCCTGGGAGAAATCCTGGCGGATAATAGTTGCGCCTTGCACATCAATCGTCAGAATCACGTCAACACCGGAGGCCAAAAGCCGATTGACGTATACGCGCGAAGTGCCATACAGGTTGCCATGCACTTCGGCCCATTCCAGCAACTCGTCGCGCTCAATCATCGCCTCAAACTCCGCCCGCGTAACGAAGTGATAATGGTCGCCATTCGCTTCGCCGTCACGTGGCAAGCGCGAAGTATACGAGATCGAAGCCCGCACGCCATTCAACCGCCGCAACACTTCACCGACGATAGTTGTCTTCCCCGCACCGGAAGGGGCTGAAATGATAATCAAGTTACCTTGCATTGGTTATTGGTTATTGGTTATTGGTTATTAAGACAAAGGCCAAAGCCTAAAACTCTAAGTCCAATTTGCAAATGACTACTGACAAGTGGCTAATGACAGCTATTCCACATTATTCGCTTGTTCGCGCAGCTTCTCGACTTCCGTTTTGATCTCAATGGCTGCGTCACAAGTAGCCAGTTCCGAAGCCTTGGACAAAATCGTGTTGGCTTCTCGATTGGTTTCCTGCAATAAGAAATCCAACTTCTTGCCAATTTCGCCGCTGGAATTTATCAACTCGCGCAGTTGCGCTAAATGTGAATTCAAGCGTGCAATCTCTTCGCTGATGTCAGCCCGCTCCGCCAGGTAAGCAACTTCCTGCGCCAGGCGAGTTTCGTCCACGGAAACGTTTTCCAGCAGTTCAGCTAGGCGTTTGTTCAGCTTGTCACGATAGGCGTGCGTAATGTCCGGCGCATTGGCTTCGATGACACGTAAAGCCGCTTCGATTTTATCAATGCGCGCCAGCAGCTCTTTTTGCAACTCGTGGCCTTCAACCGCGCGCATGGCAACGAGCGCCGTCAAGGCTTGCGTCAAGGCTGTTTCAATTCCCTGCATCACTTCGCTGGGCAATTGCGCGCCTTTATTCATCGGTTGCAACACGTTAGGCAACCGGGCAATCGTATCCAGCGCCGCTTCACCTGTGAAGCCAAACTCTTCGCGCATCGTTCGGAGCGCATCGAGATAGCCGCGCACCAGTGGGCGATTGATTTCGTATTCGACATCAGCGGTTTGTGTGAAGCCAATGTTCACATCTACGCGCCCGCGTGTCACCGCCGCCTGGACTTGCTTCTTAAGCGGGATTTCCAACGAAGCCAATTCCATCGGCGCGCGCCAATGAATATCTAAATTTCGGTTATTCACCGAGCGTAGATCAATCGTGACCTTAAATGTCTCTCCGGTCACAGCGCCTTGCCCGTAACCTGTCATGCTTTTAATCATAAATTCCAGTTCACAGTTAATAGTTAACAGTTAATGCGATTTTACTAGCGAATTATTAACTGTGAACTGTCAACTTCTTCCTCTGCAAACTGCAAATCATACAGCTTGCGATAAATTCCATTGCGCGCCATCAGTTCGTGATGGCTGCCTATTTCTGCAATGCGTCCCGCATCCATCACGACGATGCGATTGGCACGGCGCACGGTGGAAAGCCGATGTGCAATGACAATGGTCGTGCGGCCTTCCATCAGGTTGTTCAGTGCCTGTTGCACCAGCAATTCGCTTTCGGTGTCCAGGGCCGAAGTCGCTTCATCCAAAATTAAAATCGGCGCGTCTTTCAAAATCGCGCGAGCAATGGCAATACGCTGCCGCTGTCCGCCCGACAAAATCAAGCCCCGCTCACCCAGGACGGTATTATACCCGTGTGGCAACTTACGAATAAATTCGTCCGCCAACGCTGCGGTGGTCGCCGCTTTAATTGCGCCTTCGCCATCGTTGCGTCCGTAAGCGCCATACGCGATGTTGGCCTGTACGGTGTCATTGAACAAATGCACTTCCTGCGTAACGATGGCGATGTGCGAGCGCAAGCTGGTTAACTGTAAATCGCGCACATCCTGACCATCAATCAGCACCGCCCCACTGCTGACATCATAAAATCGCGGAATCAGATTCGTCAGCGTGCTTTTGCCCGCCCCGCTTTGGCCGACAATCGCCACCATTTCGCCTGCGTGTACCGCAAAGCTCACATCTTCGACCACCGGAATGTCAAAGCCTGCTCCATAACTGAACGACACATTGCGGAATTCAATCGCCTGCTGAAAGCGTTCGAGCACAACGGCGTTCGGCTGGTCGTGCATTTCCAGATTCGTGTCTAGCACTTTGAAAATGCGCGAGGCCGAAGCTAAGCCCTGTTGCAGATCGTGTTGCAAGCGGCTCAAACGACGAATCGGATCGTAGGCACTGAACATTGTCACCACAAACGTAGCGAAATCGCCGAGCGTCATTTGCCCCGCCTTGATGTACTGATTCACATAAATCAGCAGCGCCGCGATGGCGATGACGCCGACCATTTCCAGCACAATCGGCGAGATGAAGTAAATCCGCATCGCTCGTAATTGATCGCGCATTTGCTTGCGGGCGGCTGCGGCAAAACGCTGGCTTTCATATTGCTCCATCCCGAATGCTTTGACGACGCGCTGGGACGAAATCGCTTCCTGTGCTACGTCCAGCATTTCGGCTCCGCTTTGTTGGCGCGAATTCACATAATGCCGCAGCTTTTTATTGAAGCTGGTCGTCAGGTAGGCGACCGGCGGCGCAATCAAAAACATCGCCGCCGCCAGCTTCCAATTGATGCCGAACAACAGCGTCAGAAACACGAGCAGGCTGACAGACTCGCGCAGCATATCCCGCAATGTATCCGACACCGACCGTTCGATCTGCGCAGCATCGCTCATCAAATGCGCCGTCAAACTATTTGTCGGATGGAGCGCGAAAAACTTCGCTGCCTGCCGCATCACGTGATCGTACAGCGAAGCCCGAATGTCCGCGATAACATGCTGGCCGATGTAGCTCATCGAAAACGACGAGAAATATTCAGCAACCCCTTTCGCCAGCGTGAAGCCAACCAGGAGAAACGCCACCATTGTCAAAGAACTCTCGCCCGACGGCAAATACTGATCCAGGTGCAGCTTTTGCAATATGGAGCTTTGCTCTTTAATGCCGCCAAGCTGGTTGAAGATCGGAATAATTAACAGTCGTGTCGCCCCTTCAAACAGTCCCGTCGCAATCATCAGCACCAACGAAAGGCCAAAGATCGCGCGGTAAGGCTGGAGGTATTGAAGAAGTCTACGGAATTCCTTCATCGTGTGCGGCAAAAACTGAGACAGTGCAAATAGGCGAGAAAATCTCGCGTGCAACAAAAGAGGGATTATAGGTGTCGTAACGGAAGAGGGTCAAGGCGCAGATTTTGCCGCGACGCAAGACCTTGCCAAAAGAAGATGAGCAGGTTGCCTTCACTTGAAAATCGCTGTACGTTAATCGCTATGGCTCAACACGATGCGACCTTTACCGAGTACGCTCTGCAATTAGCCGACATCGGCAAAAACTTCTATGCCCGCGGCTGGGTGCTGGGCACAAGCGGCAATTTCAGCGCGGTCATCAGCCGTGACCCGCTGCAATTGGCGATCACAGCTAGTGGCAACGATAAAGGTAATCTGACGCCCGAACATATTTTGCAGATTGACGGCAATGGCGCTGTGATTGCAGGCCAGGGTAAGCCTTCGGATGAAACCAAGCTGCACCTTGCCGCTGTCAAATTGCGGGGCGCAGGCGCGGTGCTGCATACGCATTCAGTTTGGAGCACGCTGCTTTCCAAGGCTTTTGCTGCATCAAGCGGCCTTACCCTTTCCGGCTACGAAATGGTGAAGGGTTTGGCGGGCGTCAAAACCCACGAACACGAAGAATGGCTGCCGATCATTGAAAATTCCCAAAACATGGAGCAACTGGCGCAAACGGTCGCAGCTACGCTGGAACAATTTCCTGCCGCGCATGGCTTTCTCCTCCGTGGGCATGGGCTTTATACTTGGGGCCAGACGTTGAAGGAGGCCAAGCGGCATATCGAAATTTTTGAATTTCTGTTGGAAGTAACAGGACGCACGCATTTGGCAAATCAAATGTAGCGCAAACTTTCCCGTTTACTCAGGTTTCCGTGGAGTAACAAGTTGTGATAGCACAAGCAAACAGGAAAGTTTGCGCTACATTTTCAAGGAGTCTCAATGGCAATTGTAACGATCCCTGACGAAAACCGAACGATCACCGACCTGGACGAAATCACGCAGTATTTAGAGACAATTGATATTGATTATGAACAGTGGCAACCGTCAGCGCCGCTACCCGCAAGCGTAACGGCAGATGAGGTTCTCGCCGCCTATGCAGAAGACATCAATCGGCTGAAAGAGTTGGATGGTTATGTCACCGCCGATGTCATTGATGTCAGCCCCGCGACACCTGGCCTGGACGCGATGCTGGCCAAATTCAAATCCGAACACTGGCACGATGATGACGAAGTGCGCTTCATCATTGAAGGGCGTGGCATCTTTCACATTCATCCGCCCAGTGGTGTTGTCACCTCGATTGAAGTGACCGCAGGTGACTTAATCCGCGTACCCGGCGGGACATTGCACTGGTTCAATCTGTGCGAAGACCATCGCATCCGCGCCATTCGCCTGTTTGTGGACCCTGCCCGGCTGGGTTCCACGTTACACCGACAGCGGCGTGGCCGATAATTATCAACCGCTTTGCTTTGGCGCGTCATACTTTCCCGCCACGGCGATTCCGGCACAATGACTATCGCGCTTGCTTCCAACACAAAGGTGATGCTGCTCGACATCGAAGGCACGACCACGCCGATAGATTTCGTCTTTCAGATTCTCTTTCCTTACGCGCGCCATCATCTCCAAACTTATTTGGCGCAGCAGTGGGATGAAGCCCAAGCTGACATTGCCGAGTTACAAGCAGAACACGCAGCCGATACACAACAGGGCTTGAACCCGCCGCCCTTCGACAGCACGCAATTGGACTCTGTCGTTGTCTATCTTCATTGGCTGATGGATCAGGATCGAAAGTCTACGCCGTTGAAATCATTGCAAGGGAAAATCTGGGAGGAAGGGTATAAAAGCGGTGCCTTGAGGAGCCAAATGTTCGCTGATGTGCCCCCCGCCCTGACGCGTTGGGAGCAACAACAAAAACGCATCTGCATCTTTTCCTCCGGCAGCGTGCTGGCACAAAAGCTGTTGTTTACTTACACGGAATTCGGCGATTTGAGTGCCTTCATTAGCGCCTGGTTTGACACCAAAGTGGGCGCGAAAAAAGAAGCGAAAAGTTATGAGCGCATTGCGTCTGAATTGGGAGTTGAACCGGGCGAGGTAGCTTTCCTTTCCGATATCACTGCCGAACTCGCTGCCGCCCGCACAGCGGGGATGCAAACGATTTTATCTCTTCGTCCGGGCAATCATCCGCAAGAAGGAAGCGAGTCTTTCACAAGCATTGATTCCTTCGCTGGGCTTTGACCGCTACCACATTCCGCCCCCACTGAATTGCATAATTCCTTCGCGTGCTTCCTCCAGCGCAGGCAAGTGCGCCACCTGCTGAATAGGACAACTCAACTCTCGTCCAACTGGTTCGAGCAAAGTCGCCAGCAACTCCGAAGCCACACGAATCGCTTTCGGCCTGGCTCCCAACTCCGCTAACTTTGAGACTATTCCCAAGGGGATTTGCCCCCAAAGCATTTCCTTGGTTTCGGCGGGTGGCATCATCTCAAAGCCAATAATCATTCCCCTGCTTCCTTCCACCAGCAAGAGCGTCGAGGGAAAATACGGACGCCCGCCTTTGTCCTGTACTGGCGTTGGCAGACTGAAAAAATCCACTTCGAGTTCCAACCGACTCGGCGGCAAACTCTTGAGGCGTGCGAGCGCCGCCGTGTCCATCAGAATACGAATGGGTGACGGCTCCGGTTCGGGCACGGGCATCATCTGGTCTTGCCAAACGAGCGCTCCCTTTTCTTTATGCGCGACACGCACCAGGTAATCGCCATCCACCGTATCATCTTTGCCCCAGAGGAGATTAGGATTGCCTTTGACGCGTGGCGCAACTTCCAGCGTTTGTTCCAACGCCACGGTCAGAAAGCGGGTTTCTTCTGCCGTCAAATACCAGGGCATATATCCGCTTGTGTAGCTGCGAAATAGGGGCCAGGCTTTGGCCCCGCGAAATTTCAAGCCCAGCTTTTTCATCAGGTCACGATCCCGCGCATCCGTCTGGGCGCGATCTTCGAACGATGCTTGTAGTTGCGGGACCTCTAGCAGCATTTGCGGATCAATATCCGGCCCGGCATCTGCCATATCCCAAAAGCCATATAACCCTTCGGCACCGCGATACACTGAAACGGCAAAATGCTCTCCGGCCATGCCCATAATGCTGACGAATCCGATTTCGTCCGTCTCAGGATTTTTTACCCCGAAGATTTGCGCTTCTTCCAGCCATTGCCAAGGCGCTAAATCCTTCACGCGCCCCGCCACTTCATACAGCTTTTTTGCTTCTTCCGGCGTTGGTTCGGCTTGTTTTTTTGCTGTCATTGAGGCTCCTTTCATCAGTTTTTATTGCTGTGCCGTGACTATATTGATCTTGCCAAGAATAAACAATAGTCGTGCCTTGCTAGGAATTCGGTTTTTGAAGCCGGATCACAAAACAATCCAATCTACCTGATGTGCTTCAGTCAAATCCGGCACCTCCCAGCGACTAAACAGCTTGCTGATAACTTGCGCAGGGACGCTGTCCGCACGGGCTTGATTTTGGGCCTGGAGATTTGCTTCCGAAGTTTCCAAATACACGATGCGAATTCGTGCGTTGTACGCGGCACACAAGCCCAGACAATGCTCGCGCATCTGACGGCTGATATTCGTCGCATTCCAAATAAACGATTGCTTGCGCCGCAAAAATTCCCGCATCTTTTCTCTAGCGCGTGCGACAACGGGCCCTTGGTTGTCGGTCGGTTTGATTTTCAATTCCACGCGCAAATCATCCAGCGAAATCACCGGCCTATCAGGATGATGATTCGTAATCCAGGTATCTTTGCCCACGCCGGGAAAGCCCGACATCACAATCACCTCGCAAATCGTATCATCAAACGCCAGATAATCGGGGTCGCGGTCTTCTTTTTGGAAGTACAGAAAGCGGCTGTGATCGCTGGGAAATGGTCGAGGTTCGCGCAGGCAATTTTGCTCGGCGGCAAATTGCGTAAACAGCGTGATGTTGTCGAGCAGTCGTTGCTGATCCTGGCAAATCCGGCCTCGCGCGTCCGCTTCGGTGACGAGTGCCAGCCAATCGCAACGCGTCGTCTGGCTGACTTCAAATAAACGGCGCTGACTGTGGAGGCTGTCAATTAGGAAAAATGGAATCTGATGCCAGCGAATCAGGCTAACGATTGGCTCGCGGATTCTGATCGGCACATTCATCCGCCACAGGATTTCCCGCGCCAGAATTGCTCCCCGCGTCGAATGCCCGCGACTGCTGATGCGACCATCTTCGATCCGTGTACAAGCTGGTTTACCTACGTCATGCATCAACGCGGCGATGAAAACGATCTCACGTTCCGGTGCAGGCAATATGCGCCACTGTTCATTTGCTAGCAACGATTCGCACACCATTCGCGTGTGAATCCACACATCGCCCTCGGCGTGATAGGTCGCTTCTTGCGGGCAATCGGCCATGGCGCGAATCCAGACAAATCCAGTATTGATGCCATCCCAATCAAGCTGAAAATCCGGTGGCTGGGGAATGAAGTTCATAAAAATAGATTGACGTCGTCTTGCAAGCGATTCGGCAAAATCGGCCTGTCCATCCAATGACCGCCGGATTCTTCGACGGCTTGCAAAAAGCTGGCGCGCACAAATTTATAGCGTTCGACGACGCGACTAGCTTCTTCGACTTTGATATACAGCCCTTCGGCAAAATCGGAGTCATCCGTTTGCTGTTGCACCAATTCGTGCTTCTGCTTGTTTTCGTGGCAAGTTTCGCGCAATCGCCCGCGCCATTCCCTGCTTTTGTATAACGACGCGCGGACGAGCGATTGCAAGTGCGCAAGCGATTTCGCTTCCCCACGCCACAACACCGGCACAGAAACCAGTGGCGAGCCAGATAGCATTGCGTGCCGAGTTTCTGTCGCAAGGAATTCGCCGCTCTGCACATCTAACAGATCGAACTCAAAGAAATAATGTGGCAACGCATCGTAAAAGATCGTGTGCTTGGCATAAAGCCATTCGCCGTACAGCACGTACCGATCCTCTAGCAATTCCCACAACGTTTGCTGATGCGCACTGGCCCAGGTTTTCAGCAAGCCAAACTGCCGCTCGCGCGCACCGCCATCCAGGAAATGCCCACGACTTTGCAAAAACAATCTGCCGTCACGGTCAAAGCTGATGCCTGAATTCGCACCATCCAGCTTTTCTTCGACAACGATGAAACGTCCCGCGATTTGGCTGAACGGAATGCAAGCCAACTCCTCATCGCCCGGCTGAAAACGCGAGCCTTCGAGGTGATGCGTGCGCGGGTATTTGAAAATTCTGCCCATCTCCTCCTCTTCAAACTTTTGCCACGGCAATCATGTGATTCAGCACATATTCAATCTTAACGCTTTTTGCGCCCGCTTCCAGCCACAACTGCTTAAACGAATCCCGGTCGAAAAGTTGAATATGTTCGGGGTTATCGTCCTCGTTGGAAGGCACCGAGGCAACGACAAAGTTTCGTGCTACTCGTACGGCTTCGAGCGCAGCCAACTGCGGCACGGCCAAATGCTCAAGCACCTCCAGCGCCGTCACAACCTCTACGGATTTAGCTTCCAGGTCAATCGCTGTCGCATCCATTTGCAGGGCGCGCAGGTTTTCAATCCCGCCCTGTCGCACAGCGTCAATGTCGCCCACACGAATTGGGTTCACGTCCAGTGCAGTGACTTCCAGATACGGAAACGCGTCGAGCAAGGGCCAGAGAAACGTGCCGCGCCCGCTGCCAAGGTCGAGCAACGAAAGCGGTGCCAACCCCTGCAAAATCCCCAGCACTTTTTTGACGCGCGGCAACTCGGTTTGCCGTTTGAATTTGTGCAAGCGTAGCCCTTCCGCACGACCAAGCGCGATCGTTTCTTCCTCCGATAAGCCTGCTGGCACACTGATCTTGCCACGCACAAAAGCTGCCGCCAAGTGCGTAAAATGGCGTTCGTCGTTGGTAAGTTGTTTACTGTCCATTGAAGCCAGTCGCGCGGCGGAAAGCCTCGACATATTTGCCGTCTTTCTTGGTCGCGCGGCCTTTCATGTATTGCACTAACTTCTCCAAATCCTGCGGTGCCCAGTCAGGGCGGTATTTATTGATCGAAGGCTCGAACTGGCTGACATGTTTGGTCACGGCTTTAATCTTTTGGTCGAGGACTTCGCTGATGTCTACCCAGTAGTTCGCTTCGGTGGCCGTGTAGTAGAACAGCATCAGCGGGACTTTGTAGGGTTTCAGGCCATCCACCAACAGGTGTTCGGGATAGTAGAGATGGAACTCCGCCGCCCGAATGGCGTCTGCCGTATTGAACGCCGCCATGCGGTGATCCGTCTTGTGCCAGCGGTCATACCATTCGCCGGGATCAATGCTGAACACAACATCAGGGCGATACTGGCGAATTAACTTGGTAGCCTGTCCGCATAACGCTTTCGGTTCGGCGTATTCCAGTTCGCCATCGTCGTAGCCCATCCAGTGAATATTCTCTTTCGGGATGCCCAGCACTTTCATGGCTTCTTCTTCTTCGGCTTTGCGAATGCGAGCCAGTCGTTCGCTGGTCATCTCCAGGTCGAAGGAACCTTTGTTATCGTTCGTGTAGATGACGATGATGACCTTGTTGCCGTTGCGCGCCAACAACGAGAGCGTGCCACCGCAGCCGAAGAGATCATCGTCGGGATGCGGCGTAAAGACCATCACAGTTTTGCCCTTCCATTGCTCGATGCGATCCTGCGCCTGCGCCAGGCAGGGCAAGAGTAAGAGGAATGCCAATAACAAAACACGGGCGCTTATTTTTTTCATGTGGTTTTCTCCATCAGGGTTGTTCGGGTTTGTCTTTGAGTTTACCGAGCACGCGATAAATGTGAATCAGGCCGCGATCAATCATCCGCTCGCCTGCGCCGACCTCGACACGCGTCACAATCGTGTTAGCGCCGTAGCCGCCTGCCACGGCATCCCGGATAGTGGGAAAGTAGCCGACATAACCGTTCGTATAGCCGCACAGAAACGTGGCCGCCAGGGGCGAGCGTTGCTTGAGCAGTAATTGCAAGCCGACAAACGGTTCGCCGGGCAAGCCAACTAAAGCAATTTGTTTGTTGATGACAAGGGTTGTGACGGACGCAGCAATCGGATCGTTCAGATAGCGAAAATAGCGCTTCGCGGGATTAGGACCGTACGCTGCCATAATCGCGCTTCGGAGCGATTCCTGGCTCCAGCGATTTTTGAAATTCATCTCTTCGCTGAAATACGCGAGTTCGGGATTAGCAGGCATTTCGGTTTGTATTGTGTGACTAACGCGCGCCACTTCGCGGCCAATCTTTGCGCCGACGCGCCGCATCTCGGCATCGGCATTTTCGGCTAGCGGCGTTTTGTCGAGCAGCGGGTTGATGTCGCCCGGCGCGCCTTGCAGGAAAAAGCAGATGGGTTTGTTCTGCCAACTTTCTTCGACCACGCGTGCCATCGCACCAGGATAATCCGCCGAGTAACGCAAATTGTCCGGCCCAAAGACCACGGGATGACAAGCGTAGTTCACAAGAATCGCCAGCGGATTGCCCTGCTTATCGTCTACACGAATCACACCGACACTCGGATCAATCATTCCGGTCTGCTGCCCTGTGCTGTTGCGCCAGAGCATTTTCACGCTGCCGTCTGATTGCAGATAGCGGCGATTGTGGCCGAGGATTGTCTGCCCATATCCAACTCCGATGCGTGCTTCGACTGCTTGTTTGCGGGCAGTGTTGATCGCTTCCACAATCTTGTCCAGCGCGCGTTGTTCCCATCCCGGTACCTGCTCGTAATCATCATCAATCACCGGCCCGGAATGCGTATGCGAGGCAATGAACATGACCTCATCGCCTTTATGATTTGCGCTTTGGATGCGTTGGCGAACATACGAGATTTGTGGAAGCCCAAACGAACGCCCCAAATCCAGTGTAATGACGGAAACCGAATTGCGCCCATCGTCCAGGTACAAAATACGCGCATACAATGGATCAAGCGTTCCGGTCGCCGGGCCAGAACGATTGCTGTAGCCCCATAAGTCAACGCCAGGCGCAGGCGTGAGGTCCACCCGCGCTACGCCTGCCCGAAAGCTTTGCGCACTGCACATCAAGGGCAACACGCCAAGCAATATCAACCAACCAAAAAAGCGCCGCATCAGCTACCTCCTGGAATTAACGACCCGGTGTTGTTTTCAATTTGCCGGACAACGTAAACAAATTGACGATATGCCGATCAATCATCGCTTCGCCTGCGCCCACTTCAAGGCGCGTATTGTAGCCTGCGCCATAGCCGCCTTCCGTCGCGGCTTGTAGCGTTGGAATATAGCCAACCCACTCGCCGCCCGCGCTGTATGTGTAGCCGAATAGTAGTGTGCTGCGCACTTCGGATTTGTCGCGCAAAGCGATTTGCAAATCTACAAATGGCTCGCCGGGGAGCGTGGCAATCGCCAAGTCGTTATTGATGAGCAGCGTCGTCAATCCAGTGCGCAATATTTTCGTTGCGTCCCAACGATCCCGGAATTCGATCACCTCGGCAGCGGCACGAAGCGAAGCGTTGGCATTGGCTGGCGGCTTCAGTCGGCGCGCAACTTTGAGTGCTTCTGCGGCCAGCGCATTGCCCATTTTCTCGGCTTCCTCAAAGCCGTTTTGCGCAACGGGTTGTTTGTCCAAATAAGGATTGATGTCACCTGCACCGCCCTGTGTGAACAGGCATAGCGCCCCATCAAGTTCGCCTTCAATGCGGCGTGCCAGATAGCCAGGATAATCGGCTGAGATCATGCGATTGTCCGGGCCGAGCACCACCGCGTGGGAGGCGTAGTTCACAAGGATTGCGCGCGGTTTGCCAGTCGAATCATCCACGCGGATCACGCCGAGCGTCGGATCAAGCGGGCTGGTCGGCAGGCGTTGTTCGTTGCGCCAAAGCATCGTGACTTTGCCATCCGCTCCCAACTGTCGGCGATTGTGGCCCAAATAGATTTCGCCGAAGCCTGCGGCAAGGCGCGCCGGGAACCTGTGCCTGGCAGCGGTTGCAAGCGCGCTGAGGATTTTATCTTCCGTCGCCGCGAACCAGGATTTATCCTGGCTCGGCCACGATTGATCCTCCCACGTCAGCGGGCCGGAGTGATTATGCGTTACGGATAACAAGACGTGATCGGCCAGTTTGCGGGCGCGGGCGAGGTTGACAATCCGCGCGGACGGAAAAGAGCGTAAATCGCAACTGATCAGCGCGACGCTAACACCATCGGCTTGCAGCAATAATACCGTGGCAAACAACGGATCATGCACGCCAGTGGACGGTCCCTGACGCGCGGCGTACCCACCCATCGGATAACCAACGGGTGGCGTAATTTCGACCCGCGCGACGCCCGCAGCTAAATCTCCGCTGGTGGCGGCAAAGCTGACTGAATGCAACAGCAACACCGCCAGGATCAAACATCGTATGAGGCTCACAACAGCTACTCCTTGTTCGTTTGGGGTTTCAGCAAAGGATCGTCCGGCAGGCGGGATGAGTCGTAGTACTTGAGCAAGTCACGCAGCGCCATCGTGCGGTATCCGTTTTCTTTCAGATACGTCATGTACCGGCGGAAAGCTTCAGGCGGCGTATGAACCCACGGATGCGCAACGTCTGGCACGCCATGAAACTGGAGCACGATCACTTCATTTGGCTTGGCACTGAGGAGCACTTTTTTGAAATGCTCAAATGTCCAGGCCGGGTAGGCATCGCCTGTGGTTGGAATCAAGAGCGGATGATGTTTGGTCACATCCAGCCGCGGCCCCACTTCAATCGCCCCGTATGGAATTTCCGGTTGCATGCCACGCCGCGCTAGTTGATAACCGTGGCGACGGAGTTGTTCAATCGCCTCGGTGCCAAACCCGTTCCCACACCAGGCAAAGCTTACCGGTTTCGGCACGCCGACTCGCGCGAGTTCCTTTTCCACCATCTGCAATTCGTCTCCGAGCTTGGCGGCGTTCTCGGGCTTGCCAAAATTGGCGTGCGTCCAGCTATGGTTGCCGATTTCAAAGCCCAGGCGATGGATCGCTGCCGCTTCCTCCCACGTCAGGAAATTCGCTTGTTCCTTCATCCAGGCTTGCGTAATGAAGAAGGTCGCCTGAAATCCGAGTTGCTTAAGCAAGGGCGCAACGACCGTCAGATGGGACTTCACTGCATCGTCGAAGGTGAGCACCACAGTCTTAGGCGGGATGGTCGGACGGCGGGAAGCGGCGCGCGGTTTGGTTTGGGGGACGCCCGCATTGCTGACACATCCCAGCAACAGCAGCAGCAGCATAATTTTCTTTAGCAGGTTATTCATAAAGTTACGGTTGATCGCCTGATTCTTCGCCTACTTTTTGGACTTGTTCCAGTAAATGATGAGGTTCTTGGTGGCGCGCCCGGCGGCGATGATGTCGGGCGCGCCATCTCCATCCAAGTCGGCCACAGTCAGGTCTTCTGTGGCCATCTTATTGTCATCAATAACATGAGGCTGCCAGCGGGTGCCGGTTACATCAAGCGGCACGAACAGCTTGATCCCCACCTTGCCACTCGCGTCTGGATTGCGCCAGCCGGCGACGATTTGATCTCTCCCCAATCCCAGCAAATCGCCAGTGGCGAGCGCATGACCTTCACGAAAACCGTCAGTAAGCAGATACCGCTGGGGTTGCTTTCCAAGCACATACACCGCCAATTCGTTCCCGTGCATCGGCTCAATTGTGGTTAGAAATTCCACGCTGCCTAGCCGCCCTTGTCGGATTTCGCCGATGCCGTGCTCTACTCCAACCGCTTTCACACGTTCTGATGGTATCCATTGTCCGGCGCGTGGCGCGATGACAATTGCGCCCTGTCGGCCCCCAATGAAAAGCTGCTCGGATTTCGTTCCAGGGAGGGGCACGACGTCAAAATTATGCGTCATGTTCAGGCGCTCATCCAGCAAGACGGTCGGCCACACATCGCGTGGGTTTTCCGGCTTGAGATAGGCGAGCAGGCGAACCCCTGCTCCTTCGCCACTGCGATTCCCTCGTCCGTGCAACGGGACGACAACCAGCGAATACTTGGCATCGGCCAGGCGCACCCATTTCATCCGGTGTGTCGTTGGCTGATGCGGCAAGGCCACAGCTTCCCATCGCTGCGTCGGGTCTTCCGGGCGGATCAGATAGAAAATAGCGCCTGATTGCTGGTTATTGCTCGTCTCATTCGGATTCCACTGCGCCCCGACAGCCACCTCGACCTTGCCATCGCCCGTAATATCACGAGCGGCGATAGCCACATTGTCGCGGGTTGTGAGATTTTCCGCCATCACAAAGCGTTGCCAATCTCCATTGCGATACCACACAATCTGGGTTTTATCCGCCAGCAGAATGTCCGGCTTTTTGTCGCCGTCTACATCGCCGATAGCCAGCCCGTAGCCAATGGAAACGCGACTATCAATCGTTTGCGCCTCGAAAATCGGCACTTGTGCTGCGGACGCCGCCACGACGCTTAGAACTCCGGCGAGCAGCGCGGCAAGCACTCCGATCGGACACAGCCGATTTGGTTGATGTGTCATGAAAATTTTCCTTTCGATGGTGCTTTTTGAACGGGCTGAGTCTACGCCGGAGGAGGATAGCTGGCAAGCGAGTAGGTAGGAGGATTAAGAAGACACAGCATGTAGTAGCGAATTTATTCGCGGGACTGATTAAGCGAATAAACTCGCCACTATCTGTCAGACTTACCAGGAAAATGGCGTACCAGAAGCTAGGCGATTCATGGCAGCAGCCTTGTAGCCGCTCGCCAACGCGTCACGCACCATCTTATAAATCTTCAACTCTCGCAGGTCTTTGGTGGTCGCATAATTGAAAAACTCATACCCGCAAGCAACGATAGCAAACGCCAGCGAACCTGCGGCTCCTAACACGCTGTTGGGTGGTTTCATGGCGACGGACATCATCTTCTCTGTCCAACTCAGCAGGTAGGTCGAATCCACGGCGGAAATTAGTAACGCCTGGGCAAATTCACGATCATTGTACGTGAGTTCTCCCACCGGAAATTTCATCCCGCCAAAGAAAAACTCCAGGATGGCGGAAGCTTCGGTGCGCGTGATTTTGGTTTTATATTCATCATAATGACGCGGTGTGATGGGTTGCATAATCTTTCTCCTTCTTCTCAGTGATAGCAACTTTTGTTGGCCCTATTTTCTCTGTGAGTCGTAGGGCTTGATAGTTGCGCGATTGGTGCGAGTTGTAGTTCCTTTTCAATGACTACTGGCAAGTTGCACCAAATCATGTCGCAGAATTCTGCTCGCCTTATTGCCACGTGGTTTGCCAGCAGTCGGACGCCACGCCCTCGCATTTGTCCACTCCAGCCTTTATGATGAGACACACTCTGCACCGCTCCTAAAAAACCAGCAGAGCTTTCTTAACCAAAAGCAAATTGGCATCTCATTTACAACGAATAACTATGAAACCCGCACGTTTTGGCCTCTTATTACTGCTCTTGCTGCTGTCCCTGCCAACGCAGAGTCAGCGTATTTCCCGCCTGCCGGATTATTTCCCGGAGGATTCTCCAAATATCCGCGCCGAATTTACCTTTGCCCGCATGCGCTACGGGGGTGGATATGGGCGACGCGGCGGTTGGGCCACAGATTATCCCAAGGCCGATTATCAATTTATTCAAGGCTTGCGGGGCTGGGCTAAAAGCCTGCTGGCGATTTCCAGTGAGCCAATTGCCGTATCGCTGCACGACCCCAATCTTTTCACCTATCCCTTTCTGTATTGTGTGGAGCCTGGGCGCTTGGACTTGTCAGAAGAAGAGGCGGCGGCCTTGCGTGAGTATTTGCTGCGCGGTGGTTTTTTGCTGATGGATGATTTCTGGGGCGAATACGAATGGCAAAATGTGCAGGCGCAAGTGAGACGGGTTTTTCCAGAATATCCCATCAAAGAAATGTCGCTCGACCATTCTATTTTTCATTGCTACTTCGACATCAACGAAGTCGTGCAGGTCCCAAATGTAGGCAACTGGATCAGCTACCATCAAACGGCAGAAAAAGGCGGGTACGTGCCGCACTATGATGGCGTCACCAATGACGAAGGGCGCTTAGTCATTTTGATTGCGCGCAACACCGATAACGGTGATGCGTGGGAATGGATTGATGAGCCGCAATACGCCCTGAAGTTTGGCTTAGCGGCGTATCGGTTAGGAATGAATGCGATTGTCTATTCGATGACGCATTAAATGTAGCGCAAACTTTCCCATTTGCTCCTGTTTCCCAACTGCTATCCCGCTTACGACCAAAGCAAACGGGAAGTTTGCGCTACGTTTTTAGACCAGAAATTCAACCTGTGCCAAGCTCGTCAAAAGCCTTGGCACAGATTGGTCAAAAGCAGCAAGCATTAGAATATTAGCTTTAATCCGAACTGAAGTTGGCGTCCCGTAGCCGAAGAGGTAGTGAGCTTACCAAAGTTCGCATTGCCAATCGTGAGCGCCGGGCTGGCTGCGCTGGGTAGGAAGAAAGCAGGGGTGTTCGATAAGTTAAAGGCTTCGGCGCGGAACTGGAGATTCAGTTTTTCCCGCAGCGCGAAGTTGCGGAACACGGAGAAATCCAGATTCTTAATGCTGGGGCCGCGCCCGAACCGTCGCGCCAACGTGCCGAACTTCGTCAAGGCCGTGCCTTTGACATTCGTGACGGTGCCGGGTTCCGCAAACGCGGCTGGATTGAACCATCCATTAGGGCCTCCATTCGGCAAGTATACCGATTGTCCCAACACCAAATCAGGTACATTGAAAGTGGCGAACAACTGATTTGTCGCCGCCACCCGCGTGCTGCGAATATCCGTGGGGAACCCACTCTGCCGCGTAAAGATGCCGTTCAATTGCCAGCCACCGAGCAACGCACGTGCCACCGGATTTTCGTTGGCAAACGGTTTGCCTTTGCCAAAAGGCAATTCATAGCCCGCGCTGGTGACAAAGACGTGCGGCAAATCCATCGCCGAAACCGCACGTTCTTTACGCAGGTTCCAACTATCCAGTGGGTTCGTCGTGCCGCCGTTTTGCTGCATCGCACTATTACCACCGGAACCGTTTTCGAGATTTTTCGACCACGTGTAATTCACGAGGAAGTTCAGGCCATAGCTCATCCGTTTTTCCGCCCGCAGATTCAAAGCGTGATAGTCGTTATTGCCCATGGCGGAATCCATCACGACCTGATTGCCGACGTTCGGAAACAAGCGGTCAGCTTGTGTGGTGAAGCCCGCCAGCGCGCGTTCCCACGGAATCTGATTTAGGT
>CAWCGF010000019.1:0-208536 GCA_963794955.1 uncultured Acidobacteriota bacterium | reverse complement strand
GCCCAATCTGGTCAAAGCGATTTTGATGTACACCGCGCAACCGCTCGTGGGCTTCAACAACTTCGAGCAAGGCACCGGGCAATTGAATATCGAAGGCGCAGTGCGGGTGGCTAAACTGGTACGCCAAAATCTGAGCAACGGCACCAGTGTGGGCGATAACTTATTGACAGGCGCGCTGCCCACACAGGAAACCACGATTGCCTATCACACCTTCCTCTGGGACAGGGCGTGAATATGGGCTACACAATTGCCAATGGCCCAGTCCTGATGACGCAGTATCACAAGGTTTATGACACGGGCATTATGTTAGCCGACGGGATCATGATGGCGATGGGATCATGACGGCCATGGATCATGACCGCCGATGGCACATCATGATGGCCGATCACGTGATGACGGGCAACGGCTTGGTCTGCTCGATGGCATCCCCTTCTTCAGCACCGGTCTGCTGTTGGGTGACGGGCTGCTCTTAGCCGATGGGCTGCTCTTAGCCGATGGCTCTGGTCGCCGACGGGACTACTCGTCGCCGACGGGATTATGGTGGGCGATTGAAGCCTGATCCAAAATCAGCCCTGACAAGGGCCCGAATCGGGCTGCGATTCCAGCGAAAGCAGAACTTATCACTGACCAATCACATGGCCGTGAAAGATTCCCGGGGAGAAGTTCCCGCTGGTCAGAGCAACAAGCTTTTAGTTGCCCCAACTGACACGATCTTTTCATTGCATTGTCAACGTCACCGATAAGAGTCCTCTTCGTGCGAAAGCCGGAGCGGGCAAGTACTCACCGACCTAAGGCGGGAAGGAGAATGAAGAACGAGGAGCGATGAAGTAAAAATTCATCGTTCAACGTTCACTTCATCCTTCCAGTTACGGCAGCGGGAGTCCCCGAAGAGACGACCAGTAGCAGGCCGGTCTTCGACTTATCATAACGGAGACCGGCCTTTTCTTTTGCACCGGTCTCACGCGAAAAAACAGGAAACCAGTATGTTCACAAAAATCAAACGTATAATCGTAGCAACAATGGTAGCTCTACTGGTCTTTTCGTTTATGTTGGGAATTCCCTTCGGACAACGAGTTGAAGGCCGTGTTTTTGCTGGTCCCAGGTTGGGCCAACGAGCAAAATTCCGTATCTCCGATGAGCTAAGCGAAAAAGTGAGGCGTGACCGCAAGAGTTTAATTCCTGCGTTGCTTCAGTTATCGCCTGATCCAGAGACCAATTCTTTCAGGGAACTGGTGGCTGACATCAGACGGGCGGTTGCCATCATCACTAAAAGGTATAAGAAGGTTAACGCCGTGGCAGTGTTGCTGGAACCAGACGCAATTACCCGTCTGTCTGATCTTCCCGGTGTCGAATACGTTTCGGTAGACCGTCCGACTGAGTCCACCGGCCATCTGGAAAAAACCACCGGCGCATCGCTGGTCAGAAATTACGGCACGTCCAGCACGGGGTCAATTGAGGGGACAGGCATTGGCATTGCCATCCTGGATTCTGGCATTGATTTCAATCACCATTCGTTTCGCCTCAACGGTTCAAACTCTCGGATTGTGGCCAATGTGAATTTCACCAGTGAAGCCCGCACCGATGATCCTTATGGTCAT
The DNA here is from genome assembly GCA_963794955.1 of uncultured Acidobacteriota bacterium. Classification (GTDB taxonomy): domain Bacteria; phylum Acidobacteriota; class Blastocatellia; order RBC074; family RBC074; genus JAFDVL01. The sequence continues at coordinate 206,938 of CAWCGF010000019.1, read as the reverse complement.
GGTACGCACGTCGCCGGCATCGCGGCGGGCAATAAGCATATGGCTGGAGGAGCTTATGAGGGGATCGCCCCCAAAGCCAATCTGCTTAATGTTCGGGTGTTGGATTCCCAGGGCCGTGGTTCGGTTTCCGGTGCTATCGCGGGCATTGACTGGTGTATTGCCAACAAGACCACCTATAACATTCGCGTCATGAATTTAAGCTTAGGCACGACTGCCGTGGATTCCTATCGTGATGATCCCTTGTGCCTGGCGGTCAGACGCGCCGTCAATGCCGGAATTGTGGTGGTGGTCGCGGCGGGCAATCTGGGCAAAGACCCCAACGGCAATAAGATTTATGGCGCGATTCACTCGCCCGGCATTGAGCCGTCCGCCATTACCGTGGGAGCGGCCAATACTTTGGGTACGGATGGCCGCCGGGATGACAGCATTGCCACCTTTAGTTCGCGTGGCCCGACACGGGGCTATTGGAGAGATGCAGCGGGCGTGAAGCATTACGACAACCTGATCAAACCTGATCTGGTCGCCCCAGCGAATAAAATCATTTCCGCCAAAGCGCCCGGCAATTATTTGGTGACGAACAATCCTGCGCTTGATGTCCCCCGCATATACGCCGAAGAGCATGACGAGATGTATATGAGCGGAACTTCGATGGCCACCCCGGCAGTGGCGGGTGCAGTGGCCCTGCTCTTACAACGCAAACCGACGCTCACGCCAAATCTGGTCAAGGCCATCCTGGAATATACGGCGCAACCGCTGGCGGGCTTCAATAATCTGGAGCAGGGGGCGGGGTTATTGAATGTGGAAGGCGCAGTGCGCCTGGCGAGCTTGATTCGCCCCGACCTGACAGGACGAGTGGTCGGAGACCCCTTGCTGATAGGCCCGGCACCGGTGCAGACCACCACAATTGCGGGCGTCAGCTTCTCCTGGAGTGGTGGACTCGTCCAAAAGTGGAACTGCATCAGCGGCGTTAACCTGATCACAAAATATCAAGGCATTTATGGCACCGGCGTGTTGATGGGCGATGGCGTGTTGATGGGCGACGGCGTATTGATGGGTGATGGTGTCTTGATGGGTGACGGCGTATTGATGGGCGATGGCGTCCTGACCTCTGATGGAACTTCTTTAGCAAATGGCGTGCTTTTCAAACAAGGCGTGTTAATGGGTGATGGTGTGTTGATGGGTGATGGTGTGTTGATGGGTGACGGTGTGTTGATGGGTGACAGCGTGTTTGTTTTGTCATTGCCGCCGGGCGCGTTAGCACAACTGGCGCAATCTATCCGCAACGAAGGCGACGGCACCATTGGCATGTTCTCCGAGGATGATCCTCCGGTCGAGATATGGGAAGTCCCCCTTCCACCTCTTCCCTAACCACACTTAGCTCACAGTAAGAGAGGCGCTTTGCAAGCTGTCCTCGATCTGTGAGGAGGATTTAACTAGAACGACGGAGAACTATTATGACTATCTATCGTGCCTCCCACCCTCCACCCAAAGTGGAGTTGCAAGCAGTATGCGAACTGCGTGAAGCAGATCGCGAGCAGGTCTTATCCCTGCTGGCGCAGGACCCGGTACGCAGCGTTATCCTGCGCGGCCTGATTCTGGACTATGGTATGTGTGCGCCGGAACTGCGCGGCATCTTCTACGGTTACTTTACCGACGAACAGCTTACAGGTGTTGCGCTGATCGGGCATCAACTCATTGTCTTTGCGGCGGATGACGCGCTGGCGTCTTTTGCCCAAAAAGCCGTGGAAGTGCAAGCCCGGTTGTATATGATACTGGCACCAGAGCAACAGGTTGAAAAGCTGTGGGCGTATCTCTCTCAGTTTGGACGCGAAACCCGTCGCACGAGCGCACAACGTTCGTATGTTTGCCAACAATCAGGCCCGACTCCTGAGCGGCGGCAATTATTGCGGGCCAATTATGCCGAATTGGATGTGGTCACCGATGCGCAAGCCGAAATGGCCCTGGAAGCCAGTGGTATTGATCCACGTCAGAGTGACCTGGCGGGCTTCCGCCATCGCATTGTCGAGCGGCTGGAACGCAAACGCATTTGGGTCAAGATCGAAGAGGGCAAGGTCATTTTCAAGGCGGATGATCCTCAGCGACACCCCTGATACGGTCTATCTGGAAGGCATCTGGACACACCCGGAGTATCGCAATCGCGGCATCGCCAAGAGCTGTATGGCGGAACTCGTCTCCCACTTGTTACGCGACCATCAGACGATCTGTCTGTTTACGGATGAGACAGAGCAAACCGCCCAGCACGTGTATGAACAGGTGGGCTTCCATTTTGCGGCCACTTATCAAGCGCGCTTCCTCGCTCCGCCAGTGCCAGTAGAAGCGTAAAATCAAACCACGACAGCGGCTGGTTTTGCCAGGCCAGCCGCTGCGTTAGTGGAAGAGTTCGGAACTACCTCACCCACCTATAGAGATCAAGAAAATGATTTTCCGAAGAGAACCCCGGAGGGGTGACAGAAATTAGCCCAGGGTGCAACCCTGGGGATGTTCAGCCAAGTTCCCAGCCCCGGCAGGGGCGACCGACGCCGCTTTTCCGGGGATTCGTCGGTCGCCCCTGCCGGGGCTGGGGGGCGATTGGCCTGGTTCCCCGGATTGCATCCGGGGCTAATGTCTGGCCGTCCCTTCGGGACTTTCTGCGGCAATTCTTTCTTATTTGCAAGCGCGAGCGACCTCCGTGTCCGTAGGCGCGCGCGTGAGCAAGGGCTGCCTCGGCAGTGTGCCCTACCTGACCCAAGCTGTCCTCCTTACGGTCGGGCTACAGACACAAGGTCACACCCAGATGAAGCTATCGCATTTGGCAAGTTGCGTCAGTCCGCCCTGCCAATTTCTGTCTCCTCTTCTGCCGAGAAGGCAGCTACCAGGAACACCAGGGGTTGGTTTCAGGGTAATAGGCAGGCAAGGAGGCCTGCCTATCCAGTCAGCTTGACGCAACATCACTGACGTATCGGTCAGCCTGGCCGCAAAATGATTGCCGCAATGATTGGCTGAGGCGAAGCTTGAATGAATCAGCCCGCGTTGGTGCCAGCCCAAACGCCGGTCAAACGACCCGACCGGTCTGGCATACCAGTCGCAAGTAAGTATGCCCCCACTGCGTCCTTTGCCGAACCATCCATCCAAGTCGAGTTAGAGGAGCTGGTGCTGTATGGAGCCACACAGGCTGATCAAGCATTATATGTGGGCGGTCGTCATAACCGGAGCGTCGGTGACGGCATTTTCCCTGTGGCACTTTCCACGAGCACAGTTCAAACTTCAATATTTGCTTTTGTGTCTGGTTACCTTTCTCATTTGTTCCCGGGTTGGCATCAAAATCCCCAAATTAAAAATTCCCGGCTTCAACTCGGGCGTTTCGCTTTCCGACACCTTTGTCTTCCTCTGCCTGCTGCTGTTTGATGGCGAGGCCGCCATTTTGCTGGGGGCGGCGGAAGCGTTTGTTGCTTCCGTGCGGGTTTCTAAAAAGAACCTGACGCGGGCCTTCAATGCGGGTGCCATGGCGATCTCGACCTTTATCACGGTCTGGGCTTTACGCGCGCTCTTTGGGCCGCTTGCCAGTCTGGGGGAAAATTCCTCGGTGGCCCTCCTGATGATAGCCACGGGAACCATGGCGCTGCTGCAATATATCTTCAATTCCGGGGTGGTTTCGGTGGGGATGGCCCTGCGGTTTTCCGCCCCTCTCTGGGATACCTGGAAAAAGTATTATCTGTGGACCTCAATTCCTTATTTCGCGGGGGCTTCAACGGCGGTGACGACGATCAAGCTGGTGAACGAGGTTGGGCTGTATGGGCTGCTCGCCCTGGGGCCGATTGTGGTGATTATTTATTTCACCTATTCCACCTATCTCAACAATATTGAGTCCTCCGCACAACACGCTGAAAAGGCCGAACGCCACGCCGTCGAATTACAGGAAAGCGAAGAGCGCTTCCGCAGCGCCTTTGATAATGCGCCGATTGGCATGGCATTGGTCGCGCCTGACGGGCGTTGGTTGCAGGTCAATCGCTCGCTCTGTCAGATTGTCGGCTATGCAGAAGAGGAGTTGCTGGCCTCCAATTTTCAGGCGATTACGCATCCCAGCCATTTGGGCACGATGATGTCCAACCTCGGACAGGTGCTGGCCGAACAGATTCCGACCTATCAGATGGAGAAACGTTATTACCACAAGCTCGGCCATGAGGTCTGGGTACTGGTGGGAGCTTCGCTGGCGCGCGAAGCGCAGGGGAATAATACGCGCCTGATTTTTCAGATTCAGGACATCACGGATCGTAAGCAGGCCGAGGAAAAATTATTGCACGAAGCGTTCCATGATTCGCTGACCCAGCTCCCGAATCGCGCGATGTTCATGGATCACCTGAAACTTTCTATCGAACGTGCGAAGCGGGCCGGCCATAATCTGTTTGCGGTGCTCTTTATTGACCTGGATCGGTTCAAGATCATCAATGACAGTCTGGGACACGCGATTGGCGATCAACTGCTCATCGAAATTTCCAACCGCTTGCAACGTTGCTTACGCCCCGGCGACACCGTCGCGCGGCTGGGCGGGGATGAGTTCACGATTTTGCTGGAGGATATCAAGGATATCAATGAAGCTCTGGTCGTGGCGCAGCGCGTGCAACAAGAAGTCTCGCAGCATTGCGAACTGGAAGGCTATGACACCTTCACCACGGCCAGTATTGGCATTGCCCTCTATAAGCCTGACTATCATCACCCCTCGGATTTGTTGCGCGATGCGGACACAGCCATGTATCGAGCGAAGGCGGCGGGCAAGGCCCAGCATGTGATTTTTGACAGCGAGATGCACGCCCAGGTCGTGAACCGCATGAAAATGGAAGCCGACCTACGCCGCGGCATCGAACGGCAGGAATTTTTCCTTCATTACCAACCCATCATCTGTTTGCAAACTAACCAACTCGCCGGGTTTGAGGCACTGGTGCGGTGGCAACATCCCGAACGTGGCCTGGTGTCGCCCGCCGAGTTTATCCCGGTAGCGGAAGAGACAGGGGCAATTGTTGCGATTGGGCAATGGGTGCTGGAGGAATCCTTGCGGCAAATGCGGCAGTGGCAGGAACAATACCCGGCTGACCAACCATTGGTGATCAGCGTCAATCTGTCCGGCAAACAGTTCAGGAATGAAAATCTGTTCGCGCAAATTGTCGAGACCCTGAGCAACATCGAATTCCCCCCACGTTATCTGAAGCTTGAGATTACTGAGTCGGTGGTGATGGACAATATTGAATCCGCCACGATATTGCTGAAACAACTCCGCACCCTGGGGGTGCAGTTGAGCATTGATGATTTCGGAACGGGCTATTCATCGCTAAGCAATTTGCATCGTCTGCCGCTAACGACGCTAAAGGTAGACCGCTCTTTTGTCAGTCAGATGACAGAAAATACTGAAAATCTGGAAATTGTGCGCACCATTATTCTGCTGGCCAAAAACTTAAAATTGGATGTGATTGCCGAGGGAATCGAAACACCGCAACAGATGGAAATGTTACGCGCCCTCAATTGTGATTATGGTCAGGGGTATCTGTTATCCAGACCTGTTGCGGCGCAGGCTGCCGAGGAGTTAATTCGGAAAAGCTGGCAGACAACCTATCTGGACCAGCAGGCACCGCACCATCTGAGCGCACGCCCCGCCAGCCTGACACTGATGTGAACAGGGCGCGAAGGCAGGCGAAAGATCGAACGCTTGCCTGCTTCCAGAATTATGAGAAGTTGTCACTCACTCATCATTGCGCTGTGAATAGTCTCCGGTAATTTCTTTCTCGGAGGGCAGAGAAATAAGATTTTAGTCGCCCCCAAGAACACGCTCTTTTTCATTGAATTATCAACGTCACCGATAAGAGCCTTCTCCTTGTGAAAACGGGAGCGGGCAAGTACTCACCGGCCTAACGCTGGAACGAGGAACGAGGAACGAGGAAGTAAAATTCATCCTTCATCCCTCATCCTTCATTGTTCCAGTCACGGCAGCGGGAGTCCCCGAAGAGACGACCGCAAAAGCAACAAGGCCGGTCTTCAGGATTATCAGTTATCAATTCAGAAGACCGGCCTTTCTCCTTGCACGGGGTCTTCTGGAAATCAGAAAGGCAAAAAACAATGTCCACGAGGATCAAACGTGTAGCAACTAACTTGTTAATGATTTTATTGGTCCTGCCAAGCGCCCTCGCAGGCGTTGCGCCAACCGCAGGCAGCCAGATCACATTGAGTGGTGTGCAGACCAGGGAATTTGCCCCGTTCACCACACGCAACATTGGCTTCGGCGGCAAGAAAAATCAGTCAGTCGCGGCCCCCCAGGGTTTAGACAAGATTGCGGAAGATTTACAAAAAAGGATCAACCAGTATCTGGCCGAAGGGCGCGGCAGCGAAGAACTCACGATGATTGCCCGCTTCACGCCGAGCGAGGAAATTGAGAAGGAACTCAAGAAAACCATTGGCAAGGCCAAGGGGAAAATCATCGTCAGCTTCGCCGGGGCGGGCATGATACTTCTTACCTTACCGGCCAAAGAGGTTGCCGAGTTGACCGCCAATCCGGCCATTCTCAGTATCTCCCCGGATCGGGACCTGCAAGCACACGGCAAGAAGGTCAAGCCCAAACGCGATAGCCATGTGCGCCGCACCATTGGCCTGTCCGAGTTGATTGAATCCGGCAAGCTGGCCGAACCTGATGGCACGGCGATTGGCGTAGCGGTGCTCGATACGGGCGTGTACACCCATCATAAAGGCCTCAGCAAAGGCCGCACTTCCGATAGTAAAATGTACAGCGAATCCTTCGTCACGAATGGCACCAAGCTGAACAGGAATAAAGATGACGCGCTTGGTCATGGCACCCACGTCGCAGCGCTGGCGCTGGGCACCGGCGAGGCCAAAAATCCCAAGATCAAGGACGCCACGTACGGCGAGAAATATGCGGGTGTCGCAACCAATGCCCGACTCATTAACCTGCGTGTTCTCTCGGATGATGGCAGTGGCAAAGCTTCGGATGTGATGTCCGCCATATACTGGTGCATTGCCAACAAGGATGAATACAACATCCGGGTGATGAACCTGAGCTTTGGTACCCTGACGACCGAAAGTTACCGCACCGATCCTTTATGCCAGGCCGCCGAAGCCGCTGTGCGCGCCGGAATTGTGGTCGTCGCAGCGGCGGGCAACGATGGCAAAGACGCCAACGGCACCCCCGTTTATGGCGGCATTCATTCCCCCGGCATTGATCCGATGGTGATCACGGTGGGCGCGGTCAACACACGCGGCACCGATGCCCGTTCGGATGATGTGGTGGCGACGTACAGTTCACGCGGGCCGACCTATACCGACCGTCTGATCAAGCCGGATCTGGTCGCGCCGGGCAACAAACTCGTCGGCTCTGAAACCAAAGACAGTACGCTGGTCGCGCAGCATCCGTGGCTGCACGTCGAGGAAAGCGATGATAAGGACGATGAACGTTTGATGACGATGAGCGGCACTTCGATGGCGGCTCCGGTGGTCAGCGGTACGGTCGCCCTGATGCTGCAACAGAACCCAGCGCTCACGCCCGCGCTGGTCAAAGCGATCCTGCAATATTCCGCGCAGCACTTGTCACACGCCAATCTGCTGGAACAGGGCGCAGGCGCACTCAATGCCGAGGGCGCACTGCGTTTGGCGACCGCCGTCAAGACTACCCTTCCGGCCAATGTAGGCGACGCGCTGCTCAGCGGGGAAATGCCGGAAGCGCAAACCACGATTGCGGGCGAAACCTTCAACTGGTGGGGATATATCTATGGCGCTTCCAACCACATTCTCAAGGGGCGCGCGCTGCTGGAAAAATACCAACGGATTTATGACCGGGGGTTCTGCTGGGTGGGCGGCGAAGTGAAGCTTAATGGCTTGCTCCTGGCCGATGGTCGCATTCTCTCCGATGGTCTGATTCTGGCCGATGGGTTGCTGCTGGCTGATGGACTGTTGTTGGCGGATGGCTTGTTGCTGGCAGACGGTGTCCGCTTAACCGATCGCGGCATTATGCTAGCCGATGGCATTATGCTGGCCGACGGCCTGTTGTTGGCGGACGGCCTGTTGCTGGCAGACGGCTTGATTCTGGCCGATGGTTTGCTGCTGGCCGATGGCTTGCAACTTAATGGAAGTGGGCTGCTGCTGGCCGATGGCTTGCTGTTGGCGGATGGCTTGATTCTGGCCGATGGACGCCCGCTGGCCGATGCCATCATTCAGCCGGATTCCGTGCTCATCAATAATCAAACGCACATCTTTGGCGATTATTAAGAACGATTGCAATAGGCAGGGAGAGAGGCCAATCCCTCTCCCTGCCTACCGCTAGGCAATGGTAATTTTTTCGCAGGATGAATTCGACGTAACTTCCAGAATTATGAGAAGTTGTCACGCACTCATCATCGCTCCGTGAACAATCGCTGGTAATTTCTCTTTGGTCAGAGAAATAAGATTTTAGTCGCCCCCAAGAACACGCTCTTTTTCATTGAATTATCAACGTCACCGATAAGAGCCTTCTCCTTGTGAAAACGGGAGCGGGCAAGTACTCACCGGCCTAACGCTGGAACGAGGAAGTAGGAACGAGGAACGAGGAAGTAAAAATTCATCCTTCATCCCTCATCCTTCATCGTTCCAGTCACGGCAGCGGGAGTCCCCGAAGAGACGACCGAAAAAGTAACAAGGCCGGTCTTCAGGATTATCAGTTCAGAAGACCGGCCTTTCTCCTTGCACGGGGTCTTCTGGACATTTGAAAGGCAAAAACAATGTCCATGAAAATCAACCGCGCAATCACAAACTTCCTGGCAATGCTGCTGGTGTTCAGTTCACTGGTACCGTTTTCCAGCCAGTCAGTCTTAGCCACAACCACCCTGCCCCAGAAAGCCGTGTCAAGCGGCAAAGACCAGTGAGCCGAAGGCGGATCCGCGCACTGAGAAATTGCCCCAGGATTTACTCTCCATTATTGATACCACCAAAAATAAAACTCTCCGCCAGCAAGTCATCGTGCAATTGACTGAGGCACCTAATCAGTCACACGACAAGCTGGTCAAAAAATACGGCGGCACCGTGCAGAGCATCTTTGAAAACATTGATGCTTTGCTGGTTGACATGCCAATTTCCCGCCTGGAAAAATTTGCGGCAGAAGCGGCAGTGGATTACATCACGCCGAATCGTGAAGTGAAGGGCAATGTGGATTCCGCCATCAAACTCTTAGGCGTGGATCAATTGCGCACACCCGCCGCAGGCACCTTCACGCAATATCCCGGTCTGGATGGCAAAGGCATTGGCGTGGCGATTCTTGATTCGGGCATTGATACGGGTGATACCAATGAGCGCGAATTTTCCAATCTGGAAGTGACCGACGACAAGCTGCCCGGCTTCTCGCGCATCGTGGCATCGGCAGACTTCACCAACCCGGATGTAACGAATGGCATTTTGTATAAAGTGCTGGCCACTGATCAGGATTCCGACAAGCACGGACACGGCACGGCGGTGGCTGGGATCATTGCTGGCAACGGCGTGACTTCCCGCGAAGTCGGAGCCGATGGCCGCAAGCGCTATTTCAGCTATTACGGCGATTACACCGGCATTGCGCCCAAAGCCAATATCATTGCGCTGCGCATCCTGGACGATAAAGGACGCGGCGATATTGCGTCAGTTATCAATGCGCTGAATTTCTGCACCAAGAATCAGAAAACCTATAACATTCGCGTCATCAACATCAGCGCCGGTGCGCCCGTCGTGCAAAGCTACAAAAAAGACCCGCTTTGCAAAGCCGCTGCCAGCGCAGTGAGCAAAGGCATCGTCGTCGTCTCTTCTGCTGGTAACAACGGTCACAACAAAGTGGTTACCGGCTACGATGCGCAAGGCAAGAAAATCTATCAGACTGTCTATGGCGGCATCGTCAGCCCCGGCAATGATCCGAGCGTGATCACCGTCGGTGCCACCACGAACCCCAAAGAATCGAAAGTAACGTGGCAGCAGAAGAACCGTGCTGGACAAGGATGGCAAGCCCGTCGAGACTTTTGAACTCGATCCGCTGCAATCGTATCCGCAGGCACTGCGCCGCACCGATCTGGAGGTCGCCAATTACAGCTCACGCGGCCCGACATTGGTGGACGGCTTAATCAAGCCAGACATCGTTGCGCCGGGCACCAAGATCGTTTCGACCGCCACCAATAAAGACGCGACACTGGTTAAGAAGGAAATGCGCAAGAATCTGATGCCGATCTATTCGCAGGCATACCTTGACAGTGACCCGAAAAAATATGAGCGCGTCTATGCTCAATTGTCCGGCACTTCTTTTGCCGCGCCGATGGTTGCGGGCACGGCGGCCCTGATGCTTCAAGCCAATCCCAGTCTGACGCCGCAACAGATCAAGGCCATTATGAAAATGACAGCACAACAGCTTCCTTCACTGGCGCAGAAGACGCCGATTGAGCGAATGCTGACGGCAGGTGCGGGGCTGCTCAATTCCTATGCTGCGGCTCGTCTGGCCAGCAACATTCGCCCGGATGCGAAGAGCGCCAAGGCGGGCGAACGCTTACTCAATCCCGGCATTGATCTGAATAACCTGGGTAACGATCTGAAGTTAACTCTCAATGACAACTTCGGTAATAATGTTGAGTACGCCGTGTTTGATAACGGTCTGATCTTAGCCGATGGCCTGATCTTAGCCGATGGCCTGATCTTAGCCGATGGCCTGATCTTAGCCGATGGCCTGATCTTAGCCGATGGCCTGATCTTAGCCGATGGCTTAATTCTGGCTGATAACACGCTCTGGCCGACCGGTTTGATCCTGGCTGATAGTTATGTCAACGATTTCTGTTTTATCAGAACCGTAGACAAAAAAGGCAAGGTAACGATCACTCCAACGGCACAGCAATCACCAATTATGAGCGCCGTAAGTGCCAATAACTTCTATGCCGATGGCCTACTCAAATCCGGCGGATTAATGGCGGGCAACACAATCTTTTCGGCTCAGTCACTGGCCATCTGGGGCAATGCCTTAATCAATCCGTTACTGATGCCTGCTGGAGCAAGTTGTTCTTCCACCGGCGTGATGGGCGATGATGTGGATGATCCCGGACAGGATTTGGGAACACTGGATTACAGCAGCCTGTACTATCCGAAAAAGCAGCAATAAGTAGCTGGTGCTGGGGAGTAAGTTATCACGCACTCATCATTGTCCCGTGAAAAGCTTCCGGTAACTTCTCCCCAGTCACAGAGTCAGCGATAAAGCGCCCCCAGTGAACAAGCTCTTTTAATTTTAAATATCAACGTCACCGATAAGAGCCTTCTCCCTGTGAAAACGAGAGCGGGCAAGTACTCACCGGCCTAACGCTGGAACGAGGAAGTAGGAACGAGGAACGATGAAGTAAAATTCATCCTATATCCCTCATCCTTCATCCTTCCAGTCACGGCAGCGGGAGTCCCCGAAGAGACGCGCCGAAAAAGCAAGAGGCCGATCTTCCCACTTATCTAGTACGAAGATCGGCCTTTTTTGTTAGCTGACGACTCCGCCAGCAACGAGATGAAAATATGAGAAAAGAGAACAAAATAAAGTCAAAACGAGTCATTAGCCTGATGTTGACGGCATTAATTATGCTTGCCAACGTCCCCCCTCCACTTTATGCCCAAGCAACCTTGCGCACGTGGAAGGCTAACCGGGAGAAAGCAAAACCTTCCAAGCTCGCGCCCGATCTGGAAGAGATGCTGGCACAGGATGACGAAGATACACGCCAGGCGTTGCAGGGCAAAACGCTGGCGCAAATCCGCAGTGAACGATTAACCCATCAAACAAAACAGAAGGGACAAAACCAATCGGTTGAAAATGAATCCTCAGTCGGACTGAAAAACAGTCGCGGCGTGGCCTTGCCTAACGCAGACGTAAGCGCCGAAGCGCCGCAGAGCTTCATTGTCCAACTGGATGGCACCACCCCGAATGTCGTGCTACAGGAAAGGCTGGCCCGCCTGGGCGGACGCATCAGTCAGCAGCATAGCGGCATGGGGTTGCTGACCATTGACGCGTCGCGCACCGTAATTCGCCAGTTAGCGGCAGAAGGTAGCATCGCTTATGTCAGCCCGGATCGTGCCGTCAGCGCGCTAGGGCATGTGGAAACAACCACGGGCGTTGAGCAGGTGCGCGCGCTCCTGAAAACAAATTTGGATGGTAGTGACATCGGGATCGCCGTTCTCGATAGCGGCATTGACAGCAACCATCAGTTGCTGAAGTCGGACGGAAAACATAAGGGAGTTGGCTATAATCGCAATTTCATAAATCCCAAGGCGAACGACACTGAGGATACTTATGGGCACGGGACATTTGTCGCCAGCATGGCTTCAGCAAGTAACAAAATAGACGAAGGCGCTTATGAAGGCCTGGCTCCGCAGGCTAATGTGATCAATCTGCGCGTGCTGGACAGCACAGGTCGCGGCGCGGCAAGCAACCTCATCGCGGCGCTGGACTGGTGCATCAGCAACAAAGCCAAGTACAACCTCCGCGTCATCAATCTGAGTCTTGGCACGATGGCGAAAGACAGCTACAAAAATGATCCGCTTTGTTTGGCCGCGCGGCGCGCCGTTAACGCTGGCATTGTGGTCGTAGCCTCCGCCGGGCAATAAGGGCAAAGACAGCAGCGGCAATAAAGTTTATGGCACAATCAACTCGCCGGGCATTGATCCTTCGGTGATCACGGTCGGCGCGAGTAATACCTACGGCACCGATACGCGGGCTGACGATACGATTGCGACGTTCAGTTCACGCGGCCCCACGCGCGGTTATATCGTCAGCAATGGCGTGCGGAAGTATGACAATCTCATCAAACCTGATCTGGTCGCGCCCGGCAACAAACTGATCGGGGCCTGTTCATCCGTCAACAAAGTAGAAAACTGGCTGGCCCAGCAAAATCCGGGGTTGCGCACTGGCAAGAAAAAACCCGATCAGGAGTTGATATACCTGAGCGGTACTTCCATGTCAGCCCCCGTGGTAGCGGGCGCGGCGGCAGTGATGCTCCAGGCTAATCCGAAGCTAACGCCGAATCTGGTCAAGGCGATTCTTATGTATACGGCACAGCCGCTGAAGGGCTTCAATACGCTCGAACAGGGCGCGGGGCAACTGAATGTAGATGGCGCAGTGCGACTGGCACTGCTGGTCAAAACCACCTTGCCAACCACAGTGGGCGCGGCGCTGCTCACGGCTGCTTTGCCGACGCAGCAAAGCACGATTGCCGGGCAGACGTTCAACTGGAGTCAGGGCGTTATCACCAACTATGGCTTTCTCTCTGGCAGCGCCGTGTTGACCTCGTGGCAGAGTGTTTACGCTGTCGGGCGAATTCTGGGTGATGCCACACAGGTCGCGGGCAACGCCTTCAGCCTGGTCGCCGGCCAAACCGCCAGCGGCGTAGTGCTGACATCCGGTGCTGTGACGATTAACGGCAGCGGCGTAGTTTTCGCAGATGGCGTCGTCTTCGCGGATGGGGTGCTGTTATCTGATGGCACGGTTCTCGGCGATGGCACGGTTCTCGGCGATGGCATCATTCTCGGCGATGGCACGGTTCTCGGTGATGGCATCATTCTCGGTGATGGCACGCTCACATTGTCCAGTAATTCAGCCATCTTCGGCGACAACACAGCCGCCATGCAAGCTGTGCCGTAAAGCTACCAGCACGTAATGGAGCGAGTTCATTCGCTGTTTGTCGGAGCAAAGCAATTTGCTCCGACGTGAACCACCAGGCTGAATGCAAAGCAAATTCCAGATTTATGAATAGTTACCACAATCTTGCCATTGCTCCGTGAACAATTCCCGGTAAATTCTCGATTGTCAGAGAAATAAGATTTTTAGTCGCCCCCACGAACACGCTCTTTTAATTTTACATTATCAACGTCACCGATAAGAGCCTGCTCCTTGTGAAAACAGGAGCGGGCAAGTACTCACCGGCCTAACGCTGGAACGAGGAAGTAAGAACGAGGAACGAGGAAGTAAAATTCATCATTCATCGTTCATCCTTCATCGTTCCAGTCACGGCAGCGGGAGTCCCCGAAGAGACGACCGCAAAAGCAACAAGGCCGGTCTTCAGGATTATCAATTCAGAAGACCGGCCTTTCTCCTTGCACGGGGTCTTCTGGAAATCAGAAAGGCAAAAAACAATGTCCACGAAAATCAGCCGCGCAATGACAAACCTGTTAACAACAAGGAACCAGGTAATAGTTATGAATCAAAAGATAAAGTTGATCCTCAGTCCGCTTCTTGCTGTCTTACTGCTGGCACCTTCCGTGCTACTCGCAGGCAGTCCGCAAACCCTCAAACAATGGCGGGCACAGCGCCAGCAACAGAAGCTGAAGCAGAAGCTTGCCGCCGATTTGCAGGCAGAAGTAACGCGTCTGGATGACGAGTTGACTGTCGACAAATTGCAGCGCGTCATTATTAAGTTCAAGGACTCGGCTTCTATGCTCGAACGCCAGATCATGCTCACCCAACGCGACGGGCAAATGAATAGATCCCACGATAACGTTGGCGTGGTCAGCGCGTTGTTGCCGCTTTCGCGCATTCGTGAATTAGCTGCCGACGGCGTAGTGGATTATGTCTCGCCTGACCGGCCTGCCGTTTCCCTGGGCCATATCGAGAACACTATCGGCGCGCCCCAAGTGCGCGCCGAGCACCTCTTCTAGCACTTCTTCCAGCAGTTCGACCCTCTATGGCCAAGGCATCGGCATCGCCATCCTGGACAGCGGCATTGATAGTGCCCACGAATTGACCAAAGCCAGCTCGAACCATCCGGGCATGGTGGGTAAAGTAAGTTTCAATGGAGGCGATCCCGTGAAAGATAAATATGGACACGGCACCCACGTGGCCTCGCTTGCGACTGGCAATTATATCTCCGGCGATGATTCCGTAGATACCCGCTACCGTGGCATCGCCCCCAGCGCCAAATTGATCAATGTCAAAGTGCTGGACGATCAGGGACAGGGCTGGGCCAGCAATGTCATTGCCGCCATTGACTGGTGTATCGCTAACCGCAATGTCAATAACTACAACATCCGCGTCATCAATCTGAGTCTCGGCACGCTGGCCCAGGACAGCTATAAAAACGATCCGCTCTGCCTGGCCGCCCGGCGCGCCGTGAATGCGGGCATTGTGGTCGTCGCCGCCGCGGGCAATGATGGCAAAGACCCCAACGGCAATAAGATTTATGGCGGCATTCATTCGCCCGGCATTGATCCTTCGGTCATCACCGTGGGCGCAGTCAACTCTTACGGCACCGACACGCGCACCGATGACACGATTGCGACGTATAGTTCACGCGGCCCGACCCGCGGCTACACGACCGATGCCGAAGGCGTGCGCCACCACGATAATCTCATCAAGCCGGATTTGGTCGCGCCGGGCAACAAACTCGTCGCGGCGGCTTCCCAGAATCCTGATCAAAGCAAAAAACTCAATAACCTGCTAGTTCAAAATCCAAGTCTGACGGCGAGTTCCTCCTCGACGAATACCGATGAACGGGTGATGTATATGAGCGGGACTTCGATGGCTGCGCCTGTCGTGGCCGGAGCGGCGGCGCTGTTATTGCAGGCCAACCCGAAGCTCACGCCCAATCTGGTGAAGGCCATCCTGATGTACACCGCCCAACCTCTTGCCGGGTTTAATACCCTGGAGCAAGGCGCGGGTTCGCTCAACATCATTGGTGCGGTCGCGCTCGCCAAACTGGTTAAGCAAGATGTGGACTGGGTCACGGCAGAAGTGGGCGCACCGTTGCTAAGTGCCGCCCTGCCGACACCGCAATCCACGTTGTCCTATAAAAATAGCTATGGCAAAACCGTCAGCGAAACGATTTCCTGGTCGCAAGGCGTGCTCTTGGGACAAACCTTTGCCACAGGCAGCAATCTGCTGACGAAGTTTCAGAAAGTCTATGGGCATGGCCTGCTCCTGGCCGATGGCCTGCTCCTGGCCGATGGCCTACTGTTGGCGGATCGAACCCTGATGTCCGATGGCCTGCTCTTGGCGGATCACATCCTCACCAGCAATGGCTTGCTGCTGGCCGATGGAACTCCGGTGCTCCCCACCAATGCCTTGTATGGGGATGGGCTGCTGTTAGCAGATGGCTTGCTGTTAGCCGATGGCTTGTTGCTGGCCGATGGGCTATTGCTGGCCGATGGGCTATCGGCACAAAAGGCGATTGCAGGCGATGATACGGCGTGTATGCAATAGCGCCCGTAAAACACCCACAACAAGAACGAGAAACTGTGTCATGAAAAACAAAAATTTACAGTTAATGGAAGCATTCGGGCCGTTGCTCGTCCCAGATTGCGCAAGCCAGGTGGCGTTCAGTATAGAGATAAAGATTGAAACCCGTCAGTTAGTGATGGGGGAAGAAGAGCCAGCGTTGGCGTATCTGAACCGACACCCGCTGGAAAACCTGAACCTGATTGGCTTCATTCGTGAGCATGGCCTGGTCAATGAACGCAACCGGGGCGATTTTTACGGGTACTTCTGTGATGGTCGCCTCAGTGGGATAGCCCTTATCGGGCATCACACGATCCTGAGTTGTGAGGCCAATGCAGCGCGCTATTTTGCCCATATCGCGGTGCAACATTACCGGCAGGCGGTGGCCAATCTCATCGGTGCGGCGGAAGCGGTGACAGCCTTTCGCCAGATTTTCAATGAAACGACCACCGGGCGCGCGGTGTTGGCAGAAGAGCAGGCAGCAATGTGCGTGGCAAGAAACATCAAAAGCCCGCCAGCGGCTCTGGCAAACTTACGACAGGTACAAGTGGAGGAATTAGAGGAAGTGGCCGCCTTGCACGCGCGCACATACCTGGAATGGAATGGGGTTGACCCATCCGTCAAAGACCCGCTTGGGTTTCGCCAACGAATGCTGGCGCGCATTGAAAAGGGGCGCGTCTGGATTGTGCGCGATGAGCAAGGCATCGCTTTCAAAACCGACATCGTGAGCGAGAGTCTGGAGGCGGTGTATCTGGAAGGCGTTTGGACGCGCGAAGATTTACGCAAGACCGGCTTTGGCAGTGCCGTGCTCAAACAGTTAGGGGCAACGTTGCTGCAACAGTATCCGGCGATCTGTTTGTATGCGGGTGCTGATGACCAGCGCGCCCTTTCGTTTTATCAGAAAGCAGGCTTCAAGGTACAGAGCATCTCGCATCTGGTGCGCTATCAGCCAAGCGGGCATTAAGATTTAGTCTCTCTCTTTGGAGATACAGGCTGGTATAGGCTTCAAGAAAATGTTTTTTCGATTTCGTTCCAGCGGGACGTTTGCTAGTAGCCCGGCAATTCATTGCCGGGTACAGAGGCGATGAACCTCGCGTCCCAGCGGATAGTTTCGGAAAACTCCTTTTTCTCGATCTCTATAGCTTGCGCCTCCGCCTTACCTTCACTGCCTGCCTTTTTTCTTCTGCGATAAACTCCCCTTGATAAACCTCCGACTACAGTTGTCGCTTGCATAGTTGTTTGGTGAAAACGAACATACCGCAAGTGGTTGCGGAAGAGTTCCCTAAAAAACAATTTGGACATAAGCGAAGCCCTCCGCAATTGCACAGGTTACGGTACGCTCTTCGTCCTTCTTTCGTTTATTACATGCCAGACGCTATTCCCGCGCTGGAGTTGGAGGAGTGCTACAGGCAGAGTGCCAGGCGCACCAAAAGTGGTAGTTTTTAAGATGCTGCTAAAGCTATCACATTCAGATCATTGCTTCGTGAAACCTGGGCGTTATCTTATCCCTGTTATCGGATCGCACAGTGAGCGGACAGGCGCACATTATGCGGGTGCAGGACACGATCTATTTAGTTTCTAGCGCGTCACCGATAAGGGCCTTCTCTCGTAGCGAAAGCCAGAGCGGGCAAGTGCCAACCGGCCTACCCCACGCAAGTGGAAGGGCAGCGGAGGCCCCCGAAGAGACGTCCGTAATTTATCCTACGGCCGAATCTTTCATCTTATCGGTGAAGGAGTCGGCCATTCTTGTTTGTGCCGTCGCGCGGATCGCACATTGTGCGGGTGCAGGACAGATATTTACATCGCCAAGCACGTCACCGATAAGAGCCTTCTCTCGTAGCGAAAGCTAGAGCGGGCAAGTGCCAACCGGCCTAACGCTGGAACGAGGAAGTAGGAACGAGGAACGATGAAGTAAAATTCATCCTTCATCCCTCATCCTTCATCCTTCCAGTCACGGCAGCGGAGGCCCCCGAAGAGACGTCCGTAAATTTATCGTACGGCCGACCCTTTCATCTTATTTGGTGGAGGAGTCGGCCATACTTGTTTATGTCGGCTCTTAAACTATCATTTTTAATTTTAGAAGTAAGACCAATGAAACAAACTGCAAAAAAATCATTCTGCACATTACTGGCAACCATACTTTCCATATCTACTGTACTTGTTGGTGTCAGGTCTCAACCAGTCATCAACAAGTACACCTCAACTACCATCCAGAAATTGAAAATTGCTCCTGATTTGGCTGAGCTGCTAAAACAGGATGACGAGGACGAACTGGCCAGCCTTTACGGCAAAACCCTGGCGGAAGTGCGAGAAGCTCGGCTCAAAAGAATCGCTTCCCAGGCAAAAAACAATGAAACGAGCGAGGAAGATTACTCGCTTCATAAAGTGAACGGATCGCTGCTGCCGTCTTTGGCAGTTTTACCAGAAGAGCGGCAAAGCTTTATCTTGCAAACCTCCTCCACGCTCCCCAGTGTGCTGTGGCAGGAGAAAGTACAAGCGTTGGGCGGACGCATCAGCTCGGAACTCACGACAGCGGGTTTCATTGTGGTGGAAGCGCCGCGCACCGCGATTCGGCAAATTGCCGCCGATGCGGCGGTCACTTACGTTAGTCCGAACCGCCTCATTAAGGCGATGGGCCACGTCGAAGCCACCACGGGGGCGACACGGATACGCCAACTTATTAGCAATACCACGCTCAATGGCAACGGGATCGGCATTGCCAT
Source organism: uncultured Acidobacteriota bacterium (assembly GCA_963794955.1). Taxonomy (GTDB): domain Bacteria; phylum Acidobacteriota; class Blastocatellia; order RBC074; family RBC074; genus JAFDVL01. The sequence goes on along the minus strand of CAWCGF010000019.1, from coordinate 188,005 downwards.
ACTCGACAGCGGCGTGGATGACAAACAAGAACTGCTAGACTCAATTTCAGGACTCTCACGTGTCGCCTATAAACAGGACTTTACCGGACAAAACATTACCGCTGATCCTCACGGTCATGGCAGCCACGTTACTTCCATGACCATCGGAAGCAACGACCTGGGCGGTGGTGCCTATACTGGTATTGCCCCCCAGGCGAAAATCCTGAGTCTCCGCGTTCTGGATGAAAATGGGATGGGCACCGCCAGCAATATTATCAATGCGGTTAACTGGTGCATCACCAATCAAGCAGCGCAAAATATTCGCGTCATCAATCTGAGCCTGGGCGCGCTGGCCAAGGACAGTTATCTGACAGACCCCTTATGTTTGGCGGTGCGGCGCGCACACGATGCCGGCATTGTTGTAGTCGCGGCAGCGGGCAACGACGGAAAAGACATCACTGGGGGCAAAATCTATGGCGGGATTCATTCCCCAGGCATTGACCCTTCCGTTATCACCGTCGGCGCTGCCAATACCTTTGGCACCGATGTCAGATCGGATGATGCCGTTGCCACCTATAGCTCACGCGGCCCGACCCGGGGCTACACCACGGATACCAAGGGGGTCAGAAAATATGACAATTTGATTAAGCCGGACCTCATCGCACCTGGCAACAAGCTGATCGGAGCTTCGGCATATAATTACATTACTTGGACAAACAATAAGCTGGCCCAAAATCACTCCAGCTTGTTAATCAATCCGACTGCCAGCAAAGATGACCGGTTGTTACAGTTGAGTGGAACCTCAATGGCCGCGCCAATTGTTTCGGGTACGGTGGCCTTGTTGCTGCAAATGAATCCGAACCTGACCCCCGATCTGATCAAAGCTATCCTGATGTACACCGCACAACCGCTCAAGAATTTCAATATGCTCGAACAGGGTGCAGGACTGCTCAACATTGATGGCGCAACAAGAGTGGCCCAGTTGGTCGTTGCTACGCTTCCAACCAGTACTGGGGATCCACTTTTAACTGCCGCACTGCCGATGCCACAAAGTACGATTGCCAATGAAAGCTTCAATTGGGGCCAAGGTGTCATTACCAACTATGGTTTTCTCTATGGCCCAGAGTTGATGACAAAATGGCAGGCGGTCTATGGCCAAGCCAATGTGCTGGCGGATGCGACGGTCGTGTCGAAAGACGTATTTAAGAAAGTGTCAGGTAAAGTATCCAGTGCAATAGGAGTGAAATCAGGGGTTGTGAACATTGCCAGTTCAGGGCTCCTGTTGGCCGATGGCTTGTTACTGGCCGATGGCTTGTTGCTGGCCGATGGCTTGTTGCTGGCCGATGGCTTGTTGCTGGCCGATGGCTTGTTGCTGGCCGATGGCTTGTTGCTGGCCGATGGCACCACCCGTGCGTCGCGCAGTACGACAGCGCTGAACGCCAACAGTGGATCAGCAATTTTTGGAGATGATACGCCTGCTATGCACCCTATACAGTAGCAGCCTCAACGAGGGAGGAAGGTCCCGTTTCTCCCTCAATCTTTGCCTGGAAGACGAAGGATTTAAGCGACTAATAACGGTCCGATTCAGGAATCGGGTAATAAATCATGAATAAGCATGCTTCAACTCCATCTGACGCCGCCGCAGGTTCCTGTTTGGCAAGATATCGTAACGCAATTGAGGCTGTGGCAATGGGCAATGGATTTCATATCCAGGTGCGCAAATTGGTAGAGGGAGAGGAGTCTCTTGCCCTACAGCACCTAAATCAGCGCCCCTTAGAAAATCTGTCGCTGATTGGGTTCATCCGCGATCATGGCTTAGTCAGCGAACGCAATCGCGGCAGCTTCTACGGCTATTTCTGTGCTGGTCGCCTCAGCGGGATGGCCCTCATCGGGCATCACACCCTGCTCAGTTGTGACGCCCTGGCGGCGCGCTATTTTGGCCAGGTCGCCCAAGCCTCTCATCGACTGGAAGTAACGAATTTAATGGGTTCCGCCGAAGCGGTGGCGTCCTTTCGCCAGGTCTTCAATGAAACGACTACAGGGCGGCAGGTGCTGAGCGAAGAGCAGGAAGCGTTATGCGTGGCCACGCGCATCCACGACCAGGCGGCGACGGTAACTGGCTTGCGACAAGTGCAGGCGGAAGAATTAGAGGAAGTGGCCACCCTACACGCGCGGACATACCTGGAATGGAATGGCGTTGACCCATCCGTCAAAGACCCGCTTGGCTTTCGCCAACGAATGCTGGCCCGCATTGAAAAGGGACGCGTCTGGATTGTGCGCGATGAACAAGGCATCGCTTTCAAAACCGACATCGTGAGCGAGAGCCTGGAGGCGGTGTATTTGGAAGGCGTTTGGACGCGCGAAGATTTACGCAAGACCGGCTTTGGCAGTGCCGTGCTCAAACAGTTAGGGGCAACGTTGCTGCAACAGTATCCGGCGATCTGTTTGTATGCGGGTGCTGATGACCAACGCGCCCTTTCGTTTTATCAGAAAGCAGGCTTCAAGGTACAGAGCATCTCGCATCTGGTGCGCTATCAGCCAAGCGGGCATTAATCGCCGTCTATCTTCCGTGTGGCGCAAGCCAGACTGCGCACGGGCACAAGCTGAACCGTTTCAACGCCAAGGAGCAAAGAGGCAAAGAAACCTAATTAAATCAGGTGCTTTGTCTCTTTGCTCCTTTGTCCGTTGGCGGTAAATCCTTGGTTCAATTTATGCCCGTTTACGGTATACATTAAGAAAAAGAACGCCTTCCCGAAGTAGCCCTTCCTTACGGCGGGCGACTGACACGGGTCGCACGCAAACCGCTATAATAGAGACAATGTGACCCTATTTCCTTTTTCTATCGGTTTGTCATCAAATCGTCACGGCTTCAAGACATCTTCACACTATTTTCAGCGAGGCATTGGTCGGCAGTGTGCCCCACGCTCGCGCCCGTGCTTCCCAATGGATTATTCATGTTAGGCCAGACGATAGAAAACAAAATCAGAAACTATAAACTGCTCCTGATCGCGCTGGGCGTTGGCAGCATCGGCTGTGCCACCTTCTATCTGTGGCGTGAACCGTTTGATCCGCAATGGGTAGCATTGGGTGTTTTTACCATTGTGATCAGCCAAATTGCGGCGGCGCGCATTCCCAATGCGAAAAATGCCGTGACGGTTTCGGACACCTTTGTCTTCCTGACCGTCTTGCTCTTTGGGATGGGGCCGGCGGTCATCGTGGCGGCTACCGCTTCTGCCAGTGATTCCGCCCGGCACGCTAAACGCTGGATCACGGTAGCCACCAATGTTGCGGTTATCTGTCTTTCCCTCTTTCTGGCCTGCCTGCTGGTCAATCTAACGTTGGGAGATTTGCGCTTGCTGGCGCATCGCCGCGAAACATTTTTCATCTATGTTGGTGGCTTGCTCTTGTTGTCGGTAGCGCAGGGATTTATCAACACCTTCTTGTTGACTCCGGTGGTGACGCTCAAAACCGGCCAACCGCTGCTGCGCACCTGGTATGAAAATTATGCCTGGGTCATGGTGACGCCTATCTCAGGAGCGGTGATGGCAGGCGTGGCCAGCGCCCTGATTCATTTCTACGGCTTCTGGGCGCTTATTCTGACAGTACCGCTTATGGTGGCCAGTTACCTGGCGATGCGGCCTTATCTGAAAAATATTGAAGCGGCGGAAAAGCACCTGGCGGAATTACAGGAAAGCGAGACGCGCTTTCGCAGTGCGTTCGATCATTCTGCCGTCGGTATGGCGCTGGTGGACCCACAAGGCCGCTGGCTACAGGTTAATCAAGCGTTATGTCAGATCACGGGATATAGTAATCAGGAACTGGTGGGCAAGTATTTTCAATCCCTGGTTCATCCGAGTGATTTGGGGGCGGCCCTGGTGCAGGTTCATCAGTTGCTGGAAGGAATCATCCCAACCTTTCAGATGGAGCAGCAGTATCTGCATAAGAATGGCCATACCATTTGGGTCATCTGGAGTGTTTCGTTGGTGCGCGATCTGGTTACCAAGGAAAATCGGTTGGTCTTTCAGCTTCAGGACATCAGCGAGCGTAAGCGGGCTGAAGCCCAATTGTTGCACGATGCCTTTCACGATGGCTTGACGGGGCTGCCCAACCGCGCCTTATTTCTGGATCACGTAAAATTGGCCATGGAGCGCGGGAAGCGCTATCCCAATCGTCAGTTCGCCGTGCTGTTTTTGGATTTTGACCGCTTCAAGATCATCAATGATAGTTTGGGTCATGCCGTTGGCGATCAACTGCTCATTGCCATGGCTGGCCGTCTGGAATCCTGTTTGCGCCCTGGTGATACGATTGCCCGTTTGGGAGGAGATGAGTTCACTGTGCTGCTGGAAGAAATGCCGCATTACAGTGAATCGCTGGAAGTGGCCGCCCGGATTCAGCAAGCGCTGGAAGCGCCATTTACGATCAATGGCAATGAGATATTTATCAGCGTCAGCATTGGCATTGCCGACAGTTCGATGGGATATGAGCAGCCCGAAGACCTGCTGCGCGATGCCGATACGGCCATGTATCGAGCCAAGGCGCGCGGGTCGAAATGCCACGAGGTCTTCGACAAGACCATGCATTCGCAAGTAGCCAGCCGCCTGCAAATGGAAAACGATATGCGCCGCGCTATTGAGCGCCAGGAATTCTTTCTCTGCTACCAGCCGATTGTTATCCTGGAAACAGGACGCCTGGCGGGATTTGAAGCCCTGGTACGCTGGAAGCATCCCGAACGTGGTTTGGTGTCACCCGCCCAGTTCATTCCGCTGGCAGAAGAAACCGGCCTGATTTTGCAAATTGGTCATTGGGTCTTACATGAAGCCTGCCGCCAGATGAGAGAGTGGCAGGAATTTTATCCGGCCAGCTTTCCCTTACAAATGAGTGTCAATCTTTCCAGCAAACAATTCACGCAGCCCAATCTGATCGAACAAATCCGGGGCATCCTGGACGACACGAAGCTGGAGTCCCGGTATCTGAAACTGGAACTGACCGAAAGCGCCGTCATGGATAATGTGGATGCCGCCATCAAGCAGTTGACCGAAATTCGCGCTTTGGGCATCGAATTGAGCATTGATGATTTCGGGACGGGCTATTCCTCCCTCAGCTATTTACACCGCTTCCCGCTCAACACCCTGAAGATTGACCGCTCCTTTGTGATGAGCATGAACCGAAAAGGAAAACGTCGAAATTGTCCGCACCATTATTTCCCTGGCCGGAAGCTTAGGCATGGGAGTGATTGCCGAAGGCGTCGAGACGTTCGACCAACTGACGCAATTACGGAATCTGCGATGCGGTTGTGGGCAAGGGTATTATTTCTCGAAACCGGTAGAAAAAGATGCTGCCGAATTATTTGTTAAAGATGGCAAGCGATTGGATGCTCTTTTCGCCCCACTCTTACTGGATGAGAGCCAAAGGCAAACTGCCAGCGTAAGCAGTGCTGCAATCATGTGAGCCTTATTCCGCGCGCAAAATCCCCAGTGGTTTCTTAATCATTACGTCCCAACTCGACAGCACGCCGATCACCGTCACCAGCAACAACGTCAGCGCCACGCCCAGGAAGTTGATGGAAGGCGTGAATGACCAGCCGATTTCAAGACCGTATTTACTGACCGACCAACTTAAAATAATGGCCGCGGCAGAGCCGATAAGTCCGGCTAACAGTCCGATCACACCATACTCAATAAGCGTAATCAGGATAATCAGCTTGCGCTTCGCGCCTAATGTTTTCAGGATCGCGGACTCATACAAGCGATGATATTTCGTCATCGCAATCGAGCCGATCAGAATCAGCAGGCCGCTCAAAAAGACAAAGCCGCCAACAAACGTTACCGCTGTCGAAACGGTGTCTATGACCTTGGACGCCGCTTCGATGATGTCGCGGATATCAATCACCGAAATATTGCCGAAGCGATCCAAGAGTGTCCGTTGGAATTGCACTCGTGCAGGGCCGGGAGGAGGTGCTTTGACGGCGGTAATAAGCATTTGCTGCGGCATTTCATCCAGTGCGCCGGGGCGAAAAACAATCAGAAAGCCGATGCGCGCATTGCGCCAGTCTACGCGGCGAACGTTCGTGATTTTGCTCGTCACGCGTTGTCCGGCGAAATCAAAAGTGAGCGTGTCGCCCAGGCTTACTTTTAGTTGCTCCTGCACAAGTTCTTCGATGGAGATTTCGGCTTGTGTGCTCGGTGACGAATCCCAGAATTGCCCGGCGACAATTTTTTCCTGTGGATCAAGGTAGGTGCGATACGTCAGCGTGTAATCGCGCGCCAGCATTCCTTGATTCTGGCTTTGGTTTTGGCCGCGATTTTGATTTTTGTCATTAGCATTAGGATTGATGGCTTTGCCATTGATTTCCACAATCCGCGCCCGCAACGTCGGAATCAGTTCCGGCTTAGTGCCAAGCTCTTGCGCAATCGTGTCCGCGACGGCTTCGCGTTGTTTCGGTTGGATGTCAATCAAGTACATGTCGGGCGAATTCGCGCCCAAATTCAAACTGAATTCATCCAGCAAATTCGCTTGCAGCAAGCGCACGGAGATAATGAAAAACGCGCCCAACCCCACCGCCAGCAAAATCACTTTGGTTTGATTGCCAGGGCGATAGAGACTGTTGATGCCTTGCCGCAGTACGAACGAATTGACATGACGCAATTGCTTCACAAAGCGAATCAGCAACCAGCCGGCCAGATTCAGAATGAAGGCCGTTACGGCCAGCCCGCCCAAAAAGATCGCCCCGATTTTCAGTGACCCGGCTTGCCATCCGGCGAGCGCGAGCAAGCCCATAATCACGATGGTGCCAAGGCCGATTTTTAGCCCGTCAAACCATTTCTGGCCATGCACCGGATCGGTCGCGCGCAAGACCAGAATCGGTTTGATATTGCGAATCTCCAATAACGGCAAGGCGGCAAACAAAAGCGCGATCAAAATGCCGAGGCCAAAGCCTTGCGCTACCGCTGGCCACGTCAACCCGATGGTAATGCCCGGCGGGATGCGGTCTGCCAGATAACGTGGCAAGATAAACATCACCACTTTGGCAATCGCCAAGCCCAGCGCGCTGCCGATCAAACCCAGCGCCATCACTTGCACAAGGTATGTGCCGAGCACGCGCGCATTTCTGCCGCCCAGACATTTCAGCACTGCAATCGTTTTCATCTTTTGCTGAATGAACACACGCGTCACGCTGGAAATGCCGATGCCGCCCAGCACCAGAATGATGAGGCCAATTAAGCTCAGGAAGTTTTCGACCTGGGTAAACGATTCGGCAACGCGATTTTCGGCTTCGCGGTATGACCGCACATTGATGAGCGGCTGTGCTTTCAAATCTTCTTTGATTTGCTTTGTGACGGCTTCGGCTTGCCCTGCTTGCGTTTTGAGTTGAATGCGATAGCGCACACGCGAACCAAAGCCGGTCAATCCTGCCGCGATCACGTCATCGTAATTGGCAAACACGCGCGGGCCGAGGCTGAAGGCGGTAAGCGTATTGCCCGGTTCCTGCTCAATCACGCCACGAATCGTGAATTCCAGCGAGCCGATTTTGACTTTATCGCCAACCTTGACGTTGAGCTGTTGCAACAAGGCGGGGCGGACAACGAGGCCACGCTCTTTGAGCAACGAAAAGTCGTAGCGCAGCCCATCGGCCAGCAGCATTTCCCCGTAAAACGGAAACGACGACTGCACCGCACGAACCTCGACTTGCTTGGGCGCGACCTGCGTGTTGTTGAGGGCCCGCACCATCGTTGGCATTTCAATGGAATCCGCGTGCCCCAACACGTTCGGCGCTTGGTAATATTTCTCGAAGATCGCTTTGGCCTGGTCAGTGAAAGCATTGCTGGAAGAAATTTGCACATCGGCGGTTAGCAATGCTTGCGCCTGTTGCGACACGGAAGCGCGAATGTTTTGCACGATAGAACGCAGGCTGACAATCGAGCCAACGCCAATGGCAATGCAGAGGAAGAAGAACAATAACCGATGCCAGGAAGCACGGATTTCACGATAGGCCATGCGCAGAATGAATTTCATAACAGCGGAATCTTAGCCGATTCAAGCAGAGAATGCATTGCAGCCCTGGTCATCCTGGCGGGAAGCGCGCGAAATCTGCTGTAAATTCATTACCATCTCGCTATAATGCCATAGCTACTACTGGAGAACGACTCTTATGAACCCACTCATCGTTACCATTGTTATTGCGCTGGCGACATTTATTCTCAGCATTTTTACCGCCAATTGGCTCAATCAACAACATGTCAACAAACTCATGGAGCAACTTGAAAAACGCTTGGAAGAGCAAAGCAAACGGCATACAGAGGTTATGCAAGCCAATTTTGCGACCATGGACGAACGGTTCCGTGGGATAGATCAACGCTTTGCTTCCATTGAAAATCGCTTGGATCGAATGGAACGTCAAATGGAAGCCATTTTCAAACCGAGCTTGCCACGATAGTCATTTCAATTCATCGCATTTTGCGCAACGAATTCTTCATTCACGGTCACGCCCAAGCCCGGACGATCCGGGATCAGGAGTTGCCCGTCGGTCACTTCTGCTGGCGCTGTGACCAGTTCACGCAACAGCGGATTGAAGCCTTTGGAATATTCCAGCGTCACACAATTCGGCAACGCCGCCGCGAGCTGCATCCCCGCCGCCAACAAAACGCCGCCGCCCCACAAATGCGGCGCGAGCGTTAATTGATGCACCCCACCAAGGTTGGCGATGCGCAACACTTCGGTAATGCCGCCCACAATCGCCGGATCGGGTTGCATGATGTCCAAGGCTCTGGCAGCAATAAACGGCAGAAAATCAAAACGCGTGAAAAGGCTTTCGCCCAGGGCGATAGGAATGTCGGTGGAGGCCCGCACTTCGGCCATCCCGGCGGGATCGTCCACGCAAACAGGTTCCTCAAACCAACTCAAATTGCACTCTTCGACACCGCGACAGAAGCGTCGGGCGGAACGGACATCAAACGTGCCGTGGGCATCCGCCATCAGTTTGATGTCAGGGCCAATGGCTTCGCGCGCCGCTTTGACGCGAGCGACGGAGTTGTCTACGGTGCCGTCCGCCGTGCCGACACGCATTTTGACCGCACGATAACCACTGGATTCAATAGTCGTCACTAATTGCTGACCAATGCCTGCCGCATCCGCCCAGCCACCCGAAGCGTAGGCGTTGATGCGGTCACGAACCTGGCCGCCCATCAAACGATAACTCGGCACCTGCAAGGCTTTGCCCGCGATGTCCCAAAGCGCGATGTCTACGGCGCTCATGGCACAAATGCGCAAGCCCCGGCGACCCAGTTCGGGAAACGTGCGGCCATATTCTGTGACGTAATGGGCGCGTGAGCCGTTGTACATCCGCTCCCACAACCACGTGACCTTGCACGGGTCTTGCCCGATCAGCAACGGGCGTAACTCTTCGTGAATGACACTGACGATGGGCGCGCAAATCGCTGCGCTGCCAACCGCGCCTTTCGCTTCGCCATAGCCCGTGATGCCTTCATCCGTGTCTATGCGCACAAGCGTGGTGTCGAATGTTTGCATCCTGCCGAAATCAGTGATGTGTTGATTTTCGGTTGGAATGGGACAGCGGAGCCAGGTAGCTTGGAGGTGGGTGATTTTCATAGTGGAAGTGAGTAAGCAGTAGACAGTAGATGGGGGGAAATGGAGTTGACAGTTTCGGGTTGCAAGAACGCTACTGACTACTGTTTACCGTCTACGCCAACTCAAAATCTATCAAATCGTACAACGGCATCGGGATCGCCTTCCAAATGCAGCGTGTCTACAAAGCGCACGTGGTGCTTGTCGGTTGTCATCAACACCGATTCAGTGCGCAATCCCGTGCCGAAAAAGCGCACGCCACGCAGGATCGTGCCGTCTGTTACGCCACACGCGGCGAAAATAATTTTCCTGCCGGGGGCCAATTCATTCGTATCGTAAACGCGCGAAGGATCAGTGATGCCCATCGCTTTCATACGCTCTTCGACATCATCCGCAATCTTGGCGCGCTCTTCTGGATGTTCGAGTTGATCTTTGGTGAGAAACCGCCCTTGAATCTCGCCATTTAGACATTTCATGGCGGCGGCGGTAATGACGCCTTCGGGTGCGCCGCCAATGCCCATCACCGCATGTACACCGGAACCACCTACGGCGGCTGAAATACCCGCAGAAAGATCGCCATCGGTAATCAACCGAATACGCGCCCCCGCAGCTTTGATGTCGGCGATTAATTGGTGATGGCGTGGACGATCCATAACAACGATAACCAGGTCCTCAACATCACGATTCATGCGTTTCGCAATCGCGCGCAAGTTGTCTTTGACGGGAGCGTCAATATCTACCGCGCCTTTTGCTGCCGGACCAACAACGAGTTTTTGCATGTATACATCGGGCGCATGAATTAAGCCGCCGCGCTCGGCTGCGGCCAGTACCGCAATCGCATTCGGCGCACCGGTCGCGCACAGATTCGTGCCTTCCAGCGGATCAACCGCAATGTCCACTTGTGGGTAGGGAATGGTAGGGGATTCTTCATGAACGCCCACGCCGACGCGCTCGCCAATATACAGCATTGGCGCTTCATCGCGTTCGCCTTCCCCGATGACGATGCGGCCATCCATCGGGGTCAAATCCATTTCGGCGCGCATGGCTTCGACCGCGACTTGATCGGAATATTTGCGCTCGCCGCGTCCCATCGTACGGGCCGCTGCAATCGCCGCCATTTCGACCACGCGAAGAAAGTTGTAGACGAGATTTTGTTCTCTGCGACGTTCGATTCCAATAACATCCATAAAGTAAGTCCTCTGAAGTCTGGGCAAGTCTGGGCAAGCCCAGAAAAGTCCAGGAACCTCTCACTTCTCCCAACTTCTCTAGACCTTCCTAAACTTCCTTCTCTGCTAAATGCGGCTCAAAGCATTGGCGACAGCGCGCTTCGTACGCGCCCGCTGCGCCGACCACAACACGTTCCTGGCTGGCGATCAGGCGTTGGGTGTACGTGGCGGCGTGACCACAAACCACACAAATCGCCCGCGTTTTATGCACATCTTCGGCAATCGCCATCAATTGTGGCATTGGCTCAAACGGCTTCCCGAGATAATCCATATCGAGACCCGCAATAATGACGCGCTTGCCTTGATTGGCTAAGGCATTGGCGACATCCAACAACGCCTGATCGAAGAACTGTCCTTCGTCAATGCCAACGACTTCCGTGTCTTCGTGCGTGCCGGCAAGAATCTCTTGGGCCGTCCGCACGGCCAGCGATTCAATGCGGCGCTCGGCGTGCGAAACGATATGATTTTCGGAGTAGCGGTCATCTATCAATGGTTTGAAGATTTGGATTTTTTGCTTGGCAATTTGCGCGCGGCGCATGCGGCGAATCAATTCTTCGCTTTTGCCGCTGAACATCGAACCAACGATGACTTCCAGCCAACCAGCGTTTGGGGAATAGTGCTCCACTGCAACAGTTACCTTTCACATGCGTTTTCTTGGGGGATGTTAAGTACACCAAATCCTAGTGTTAAGTCTAGGGAAGTTTGTCAAGTTGGGACGGACAGCTTATGTTGTGAGATATAAAAGGCTGCCCGCGAGCAAGCCTGCAATGCAAACGGCAACTTTAAGAAGAAGCGTTTCTTTCGTGGTTTCTTCGACACGCATCCCAACGTAATTCGCCACCCAAACATTGTGCGTGTTGGTGGGGTCGCAGGCATTTTGGACTTGCACCAGACTCATCACCGCCGCCACCAATGCCGGGCCGGGCAATAAATTCAACGAAGCGATCAACGAGAAGATGCCGATGCCCAGTCCGTAAATATTCAGCGGGCCGCGATATAAAGCCAACGGCGAGAGCAAGCCGAAAAACATCACATACACAACAGGCGAGCGAAAGTTAATGCCTTGAATCAACGGTTGCAACGCCTCTTTGACGCCCGGCAATTTCGTGGTCGTCAGTAGCATGCCAATGCCGATCATTAAAATGATCGCAGGCGCAACATCTTCCAATCCTTTGACGGCGGCGCTCGTGAGTTGTTTGACCAATTCTCGTGGCCGGGTAATTAGGACCCCAAGCACGGCGCTGAGCAAAAAGGACGGAAGCACTTGCCACCCGATGCCAATGTGCAAAAGCAAGGGTAGAATCGGCAGCAATAGAGCAATTAACATCACCTCACGCTTGGGCATGGCGTCGTCCAGTACGACTGCCCACGCGCCATACTTATTCATCCGGCGAGAGGCAATGAGCAGGAAGACAAGCACCGCGATGGCATCAATGACGAAGACCACAATGGCGAAGTTGCGAATCGGTTGCCGTTCGATATTGAAGGTCTTTTGATAAAAGCCCCATGCCGCGATATTGAAAACATAGCCCAACCCGTACGCCAAAATGAAGAGCACACCCGCTAATTTACGCGGCACGCCAATGCTCATCATGATTGGCAGCGCCAAGCCGCCGACCATAATGATTGCGCCCAACCCCGTGAGCGTGGTGAACAGCAAGCCAATGCCAATCATGAGCGTGATGGCGACGGCCAGTGGTTGATCGCCGCCAAATTCGGCAGCCCGTTTGATGATGCCTTCGGCGACGCCTGTTTGCATGACCACCCGACCGAGCATCGCGCCCGCGAAGATCATCAGATACGCCTCTACCAATTGCTTCGCGCCGCCCACCATCACGTCGTTGAGAATAATGTCGAGCGGCGTGCGCGCAACTACGGCGAAGCCGATGGCCATGGCAGGAACCGCCAAAATCGCAGGTATTTTGCGCGCGATCATCAGTGCGGCAAAGATGATAAAAATGAGAATGATGAGGGCGGCAGTCATTGTTGCAGGGGGCAGAAATATTATCCCTTGTGCTTTGGCCATTGTGCATTATTTGGCACGAGAAAAGCCTGGCTTACGACGGTTTTGGTAGCAATTGAGTGTCGTAAGTTCAACGCAAGCTCCGCGGCCAATCAATGAATAAGGGGCAAGGCACAAGGCACAAGGTTAATTGATCGTGTAGGAAAATTTATAGTCAATGGCTGATTCGAATGTACGAGGCCAGGGTAAGTAAATTTTCATGTCTTCCAGCCGATTAATTTTGACTTCCCGTTTTACGCCATCGAAAAGCCCCAATGAGTAAGTCTTGTTTTGAAAATGCTCTGCAAAAAACTTCTCGATCAACGGTTGCAGCTTTTCCTGCACTTGTTTGTTGATGCGGTTGTACATCTCTTCGGAAAATTCGTCGGTCGGCACCGCTGGCGGTCTGCGCAATTGCGTATTGATTTCCAAGCGCACAATGTCGTGATAAAGATAGTCGCCCGCAAAGCGATGCAGCAGGAATTCTAAATGAGCGATCTGCGCGCGCGCCGCACGCTCAGGCGCATCAGTGAATTGTTTGGAAACGATGCGCAGGTTCGCGGCTGGAATGGTCGTGCCCAGGGTATTGCCTGCCGTATTCCAAGCGGCATAGCCCGTTAAGCGATCAACCAGGTTCTCAGTTTTGAGGAGGCTGACCAGGCGTTCGTCGGCACCGCTGTGATGCGGAGCCGGGAAAAGGAGGTCCGCCAACGCGACGGCTTTTCCGGCCTTCAAATCTGCCACCAGGTTTTTACTGAACAGCGTGAATTCGGAGGCGGTGGTGTTTGGCGCATTCACATACAAGGTGTAATCGGGGTTTTCCTCCGGCTTCACAATTTGCCCGCCCGCCGCATTAACTTGATGCTCGACGGTGAATTCCAGTGCATGGTCTTTCATACGGCGCAATAACTTTGCGGCTATTTTCAGAAGAGTAGACAACGGTAACTTTGATTTTTTGTTTTTGTCGGTCGAGAACGGCACGGCTGACTAACGATAACGAGCCTTCGTCGGCACCATTGTAAATCGGAACTTCGTCGGCAAAGCCGAGGGATTTAAGTCGCTCGCGCAAAATCATTTGATCGTGGCGATGCAAGCCATATTCACGCGCGTCGTCTTGCAGGAAGATCAAATTGTCAATAATGCGTTCTTCATACAGCTTAATCATCGCCAGATTGATTTGCAGATCACGCCGCCGGGCTGTCAGGTAGTCATCCATCACATTGTGATTCAGCTTCTTTTTCAATTGCTCCAATTCGGCGGCCAACACGGCATCATTGGTTTTCGGTACGCGCTCCATTAACTCGGCCCAGCGCGCCAGATCACTACTCCAGGTGCGCGTTTCCTTACTGGCCGTAGGCGCAACGCGCATCAGAACATTGAAGGCATAGATCGGAACATCTGGATGTTTGTGTTTGAGCCAGCGAAAGAATTCCAGGTGCTTCAACGCTTCGGCTTGGGTTGTGTCCGCCGTGCGGGAAGCGATCAGCCCGCCATAGGCCAGCATATCAGCGGAAATGACCACCGCGTCAATTTGCGTGTAATTCACAATGCCGAGCCAGTCCTGTAGCTTTTTCGTGTCGCCGGGTGTGGTAAAGCGGCCCAACATTTCCTTGGGCGGCAGGATGATTTCGTAATCGGCAAGTGCTCCGATCATGTGCGCAAACTGCGCGACTGCCGGGCGATCATCCAGAGGCAACAGCACGATGCGTCCGAATGGCGCAGCCGGATTACGCGGCGGTTTGGGAGGCGCTGGCGGCGCTAAGTCGTCCACCTTCTCTTCGACTTCCCTGCTCTTTTTGGGGATTGAAGTAGACGCTGGCTTCTTGCCCGAGGGTTTGGCGGTTGTGGCTTTGGGTTTGGTAACAGGCGCTGATTTTTTTTGCGCCTGGAGCGGCATCAGTAGGCAACACGTGATGACAGCGAGTGCGAAAAGTTTGAATTTCTGCATGACCACAAAATGCTTGAGATATATGGCCAAGTCAAATGCTGCCGCTAGGAGGTGGTCAGGACGCCTTCTCGCTCGTGAGCGTCCTCGCCCAGCAAGGGACGACAATCCAACGCGTCGCCAACTAAAAACACCTCCACCTCTGAGGAAGCATTGAGGCGGCCTTGAATAAAGGCTTCGGCGAGCGGGTCTTCGACATACTTTTGCAAGGCGCGGCGCAAGGGGCGAGCGCCATAGCTGCGATCCGCACAGGTTTTGTCTACGATCCAACGGCGTGCCGGAGCCGTCAAACGAACCGTTAGTTTGCGTTGTTGTAGCGTCCGATTCATTTGCGCGACCAGCAAGTCAACGATTTGCAGCAGATCTTGGTCATTGAGCGGGTCAAAGGTGATGACTTCGTCCAGGCGATTGATGAATTCGGGATTGAATGTTTCGCGCACAGCTACCATGATGCGGGCTTCTATCTTTTCCTGATTATCGGCTTCATCGCCCTGAAATCCCACGGTGCCGCGTTTGTAAATAAAGCGCGCGCCAATGTTGGAAGTCATAATGATGATGGCGTGTTTGAAATCTACTGCCTGGCCGAGCGCATCCGTCAGCAAGCCATCTTCAAAGACTTGCAACAGGATATTGAAAACATCAGGATGCGCCTTTTCGATTTCGTCCAGCAGCAGCACCGTATACGGATTGCGGCGCACACGCTCAGTCAATTGTCCGCCTTCTTCGTGCCCGACATAGCCCGGCGGCGAGCCAATCAATTTGGCGACCGAATGCTTTTCCATATATTCCGACATATCGAGCCGGATCATGGAACGTTCGGAGCCGAATAGAAACTCCGCCAACGAACGCGCGACTTCGGTTTTGCCTACGCCAGTCGGCCCTAAAAACAGAAACGATCCCACCGGACGACTGGGGTTTTTGAGTCCTGCTCGTGAACGGCGAATCGCGCGCGCCAAAGCGGAGATAGCACTGTCCTGACTGATGATTCGACCGTGCAATTCCGCCTCGATCCTGAGCAGTTTCGCCATTTCTTCTTCCTGCAAAGCCGTCAGCGGAATCCCCGTCCAACGCGCAATCACCTCGTCAATATCGTGCCTGGTGATTTCCACCATCGGCTCGCCGAAATCCAGCGATTCCAAAAAACGAGGTTCGGGGTAATTCGTGTTGCGGCGGGTAGGCGATTGATATCGCGGCTCACGCCAATCGCGGTCAAAACTACGGTCGCTACTGCGATCAAAGCGTTCCAGCCCACGATCATATCGTTGATCGCCCCGATACCGGGGCAAGGTCGGGGGAGGAGGAGGCGGCGGCGGTTGATAGCCGCGTTCGCGTTGCGCGCGCAGCTTGGCCCGTGCGCCAGCCTCGTCAATAATGTCAATCGCTTTGTCGGGCAGGAAGCGGTCTGGCAAATACCGATTTGATTGATAGACTGCGGCTTCGATAGCTTCCGTCGTGAACGTCACGTTGTGAAACGCTTCGTAGCGATCCTTGATGCCTTCCAGGACTTTAATAGCTTCGGCTTCGTTGGGAGCAGTAACTTTAATGGCTTGGAAGCGGCGTTCGAGCGAGCGGTCTTTTTCGATGGACTTGCGATATTCAGCCGGTGTTGTCGCGCCCACACATTGAATCTCGCCGCGTGAGAGCGCCGGCTTGAGAATATTCGCAGCGTCTAAACTGCCTTCCGCCGAACCCGCGCCAACGAGCGTATGCAATTCGTCAATGAAGATCACGTACTGCGGGTTATCAATCAACTCGCGCATAATCATCTTCATGCGCTCTTCAAATTGCCCGCGATATTTAGTTCCGGCCACAACCAGGCTCAAGTCCAACGCCAGAATTCGTTTGTCCGCGAGAAAGGAGGGGACTTCAAAATTCACGATGCGTTGCGCGAGTCCTTCGACGATGGCGGTTTTGCCAACCCCGGGTTCGCCAATCAGCACAGGATTGTTTTTGGTGCGACGGCAAAGGATTTGAATCACGCGATCAATTTCGTCATCGCGTCCGACTAATGGGTCAAGCTTACCTTCCAGTGCAGCGTCGGTCAGATCGCGGCAAAACTCGTACAAGTGTGGCGTTTCTTTGCGCGCAACCGTATCGCGTTCGCGCCCGGATTGACGGAGCAATTCGCTGCGAATGTCGGTCAGGCGAATGCCGCGCTCATACAGAATTTCGGCGGCCAACGTGTTTTCTTCGCGCAGCAAACCGAGCAACAAATGTTCCGTGCCGATATGCCGATTGCCGAGCCGTTCCGATTCTTCGGCAGCAAACGCCAGCACGCGTTTGGCTTCGAGCGAGAGCGGCAAATCTATCGTTTGTGGATGGCGTGGGCGCAAGACGATGCGGCCTTCGACATCTTTGCGAATGGCTTCGACGCTGGCCTGCGCGCGGTGAAAGAAGCGATTGGAAATCGTTTTGTCTTCGCGGATCAGGCCCAAGAGAATATGCTCCGCTTCGATTTGCAGGGCGCCAACCTGGCTGGCTTCATAACGGGCAAAAAAGATGACGCGGCGGGCTTTTTCTGTATATCGCTCGAACATCAAAAAATCCTACGATGGAGAGTCAGGTTAATCTTCCGCTAGCCAGATGCAGTACGCGGTCACAAGTGGCAGCGAGGGGTTCATTATGGGTGACGATTATCGAAGTCAATTGTTCTTCAGCGTGGAGTTGACGGAGCAAAGCAAAAACCTCTTCGCCCGTTCGTTGATCCAGGTTTCCCGTCGGCTCATCAGCCAATAATAAAGCGGGAGCCGCCACTAAGGCGCGGGCCAGCGCCACGCGCTGTCGCTCGCCTCCTGATAGTTCGCCTGGACGATTCTCCAACCGCGAATGTAAACGGACACGCTGTAAAAGATCACGGGCGCGGCCTTCCGCTTGTGACCGCGCTTTCCCGCCAATCAACAAAGGCATCATAACATTTTCCAGCGCCGAAAACTCTGGCAATAGATGATGAAATTGAAAGACGAAACCGATGCGATGATTGCGCAACCGCGCTAACTCTAACTCACTATTTTTGAACATGTCAAAACCGTCCAATAATACCGTTCCCGAAGTCGGACGATCCAGGCCGCCGAGCAGGTGCAACAGCGTGGATTTGCCCGCCCCCGACGCGCCGACAATTGCCACCATTTCGCCTTTGTTGAGAGTTAAATCCAGGTCCTGAAAGACGGTCACGCCTTCGCTAACACCGCGATAGATTTTGGTTAGTGCCTGAGCTTCGAGCAAAGATTGGGCAAGCGTTTTTGACTGTGGGATAGATGTCACCATCCCATTGAAGATAACATATCCCGCAACCTTGTGACCATTCTCAGCACTTGCTATACTGCCCATCCGAACGGTTCACGCATTTAATCATTTCTGCACGTTTTATTTTGTTCTCTAACGCTGGGCAGTGGCGTTACGTTTTTGCTCTTCTTAACATTACATGACAAATTATCAATCGCCTTTCCAAACTTAATGGAGGTACTTGCATGAGTAGCATCACGAGAGACGGGGACGAAAAACCCGTGAAGCCCGAAACCGAAAATGATTCTGGTTTCTCGCGGCGTAGTTTCCTGAAAGGCTCTGGCCTGGCGCTGTCGGTTCCGCTGGTGGCGGGCGGCGTGCGTACGGTCACAGCCGCCGGACAAGACGTCAAAATTCACGGCCCCAACAAAGTTTCGATCACCCTCGACATCAATGGCAAAAAACAAGCGGCTACAGTTGAACCGCGCGTCACCCTACTTGACACATTACGCAACGAACTCGACACGACCGGAGCCAAACGCGTTTGTGATCGTGGCACGTGCGGCGCTTGCACTGTGCTGATGGACGGCAAACCAGTGTATTCCTGCTCCGTGCTCGCCATCGAAGCGCAGGGCAGAAAAATCAACACGGTGGAGAGCCTGGAACTCAATGGCAAACTCAGTCCGGTGCAACAAGCCATCGTGGATAATGACGGCCAACAATGTGGCTTCTGCACACCGGGATTCACAGTTGCCTGCACCGCGCTGCTCAACAAATATCCTGATCCAAACGATGAACAAATGCGGCTTGGACTCGGCGGCAATCTCTGCCGCTGTGGTACTTACGTCGGACTGCGTGAAGCCGTCAAACAAGTCGCAGCACAACGGAAAGGAGGACGACGATAATGGCTGACTATAAATGGCCCGAAGCGGAAAAGCGCAAATATATCGGCAAACGCATCTCACGTGTAGACGGCCCGCTGAAAGTCTCCGGCAAAGCCAAATACGCGTATGACATCAATCGGCCCGGCATGTTGCACGGCAAAATCCTGCACTCGCCTTATGCCAACGCCAAAATCCTGAGCATTGATACAAGTGCCGCCGAGAAAATGCCCGGCGTGCGTGTCGTCAAAATCGTGCAAGGCCCCGGCGCGGTGTTGCAATGGGCAGGCGACGAAATCGCGGTGGTCGTGGCAACAGATGAACCTACGGCCAAAGACGCGTTGCGCGCGATCAAGGTTGAATACGAACACCTGCCGCACGTCGTCAAGGAAGAAGACTTGGCGGCAGTGCCAGATTCCAACAAACGCCCCACCGCAGAAAGAACTCAGGGTGAGCCAGACAAAGCTTTTGCGGAAGCGGAAGTCACGGTCGAAGGCTATTACGGCAATGCGATGATCACGCACTGCTGTTTAGAACCACACGGCCAGACGGTT
Source organism: uncultured Acidobacteriota bacterium (assembly GCA_963794955.1). Classification (GTDB taxonomy): domain Bacteria; phylum Acidobacteriota; class Blastocatellia; order RBC074; family RBC074; genus JAFDVL01. The sequence goes on along the minus strand of CAWCGF010000019.1, from coordinate 168,614 downwards.
GAATGGACAGACGCGAACAACGTACTGATTCACCCGTCAACACAAGGCGTTTCCGTTATCGGCAATGATTTGGCCAAAGCGTTAGAGATTCCGGCAGGCAACGTCAATTTGAAGATGGACTTTATCGGCGGCGGTTTTGGCAGCAAGTTTTCGATTGATCGCTGGGGCGTCGAATGCGCCAAAGTCTCCAAAATGGCGGAAGGCAAACCCGTCAAACTCATGCTCGAACGCGACGCAGAGTTAATGATTGCCGGTTCGCGCCCTTCAATGTACGCCAAAGTCAAAGTCGGCGCGAAGAAAGATGGCACCATAACCGCGTGGCAATCAGAAGGTTGGGGCACAGGGGGCGTGGCAGGAATGGGCGCGCCAGCTTTGCCGTACATGCTGAGCCTTCAATCTGGTATCCCCCATTTCCGCACAAAGTACACCTCTGTTTCGACCAACACTGCGCCGCAACGAGCGTGGCGTGCGCCTTCGCATCCGCAATTAGCATTGATTACGATGGGCGCATTGGAGGATTTGGCCGCAGCACTCAAGATGGACCCGATTGAGTTCCTGAAAAAGAACATCAACATGTTTGCTCCACGTGCAGAAACATATATGCAGGAATTGGACAAAGGGATGGAGTTATCCAACTGGAAAGCCAATTGGCGACCACGCGGCGAAGGCGCTCCGGGCAGCACCAAAACCGTCAAGCGTGGCCTCGGTGTTTCGATGCACACGTGGGGCGGCGGCGGCAATGCCAGCAATTGCGATGTGACGATTCACCCTGACGGTTCCGTTGATTTGAAGAGCGGCACGCAAGACCTCGGCGTTGGCACGATCACGATCCTCAATATCGTCGTCGCAGAAACGATGGGCATCCCGATGGAAGCGGTCAAGATTTTCATCGGCAGCAATCGCTATCCGGCCTCCAGCGCGTCGGGCGGTTCCACCACCGTCGGCGGCATTAGCTCCTCCTCGCGGCGTGGTGCGGTGGACGCCGTCAATCAGCTTTTTGCAAAAGTCGCGCCCACGCTCGGTGTCAAGCCCGAAGAACTCGAAGCCGTGGATGGCAAAATACGCGTCATCGCCAATCCAAGTAAGAGTATGACGTGGAAAGAAGCCTGCGCGAAACTCGGCTCGCAACCCATCACGGTACGCGGCGAGCACAAAGCAGGCAACCGTGACCTTTCCAGCAGCGGCGTCGGCGGCGTGCAAATCGCCGATGTTTCCGTAGACATCGAAACCGGCATCGTCAAGATGAACAACTTCTACGCGATTCAGGATTGCGGCCTGGTCATGGATTTGAAGACGGCAGAAAGTCAGGTCTTCGGTGCCATGATTATGGGCGTGACCTATTCGCTCTACGAAGAACGCGTGATGGACAACGCCACAGGCCGCGTGCTGAACCCAAATATGGAGTTCTACAAGCTCGCGGGCGCAATGGACATCGGCAACTTCAAAGTTCACATGATGACGGGCAAAGGCTATGACGAACGCGGGCCGGTAGGACTGGGCGAACCGCCAACCAACAGTCCCGGCGCAGCAATTTCCAACGCTGTAGCCAATGCGATTGGCGTGCGTGTACCAACACTGCCGCTCACGCCCGACAAAGTCTTAGCCGCACTCGCGGGCAAGAAAGGAGGTTCGAGCAATGCAAAAATTTGAGTATGCAAACGCAACGACCATTCAGCAGGCAGTCGCGCTGCTGGGTAATCAATGGGGCGAGGCAGAAGTCCTCGCGGGCGGCACAGATTTGCTTAGCTTGATGAAAGATTACGTTGTCAGCCCCAAACGCCTCGTCAACATCAAAGACATCAAGGAACTGAAAGGCATCACGATGACTCGGCGAACGGACTGCGACTCGGCGCGCTCGTGACCTTTGAGGAAATTCTGGACAACTCCCAAATCAAGAAAAGCTATCCGGCGATTTGGCAAGCTGTCTCCGGCGTGACCAGCCCGCAAATCCGCAATATGGGCACGGTCGGCGGCGATCTCTGCCAACGTCCGCGTTGCTGGTACTATCGCGCAGGCTACGGCTTGCTGGCGAAAGACGAAAAGGGCAATGCCTTAGTGCCAAATGGCGACAACCGCTATCATGCGATTCTGGACAATGAGGGCGAAGCGAAGTTCGTGAACCCTTCTAGTCTCGCGCCAGCCTTGATTTCGCTAATGGCGAAAATCAAAGTCGCAGGACCAAAAGGTTCCCGTGAAATCGCAGCGGACAAATTCTTCGTCACGCCGAAGTCGGACAACGAACGCGAATACGCGCTCGCGCCGAACGAAATCGTGACGGATATTTTGATCCCAGCGGCGAGCGGGGTAAAAAGCGCGACCTACGAAGTGCGACAACGGGAAGTCCTGGATTGGCCGCTGGCAACGGCCTCCGTGGCCTTGCAACTGGATGGCAAAACCGTCAAGTCCGCCAAGATCGCGCTCGGTCACGTAGCGCCAGTCCCCATAGATTCCGCAGCGGCAGCCAAAGCGTTGGTCGGTAAAACTATCAACGAAGAAACGGCTGAAGCGGCGGGGGCGGCAGCAGTTGCCAATGCCAAAGCGATGAGCCGCAATGGGTACAAAATTCAACTGGCCAAAGTCGCCGTCAAACGCGCGATTTTAAACGCCGCTGGTTAACGGGAGGAACAAACATGTATAACAGAGCAGAACTGGTAGACGCAGATCGCTTCAACCCGGAACGCGAAAACCTTTGCAGCAATTTACGCTGGAAAGGCATGTTCATTTGGGCAGAAAAGGACGACACCGTGCCGCCCTCCAACACCGGCGCGTTTTGGTGTTTGCATACACAAAACTGCCTTGGCCCGGATAGCAAATTAGCCGAGCCGGGCGACTGCGATTCGTCGCATCGCAAATGCCATAACGCTAGTGTCAGAGCAGCAGATCTCATAAAGATCGAAACGTGTGCTACCGTAGCGTAATGCCAATTCCCGATTTTGAAAGCAATGGTGATTTGCCGGTCGGACTTCATCAGGCTACGCTTGATGAAGTCCTGACTCGTTTTGGCACAAGCACCGGGCAGCGACAAGATGTGACGCAAAGATTGATCCATATCTACACAGTTGCCAAAGCAACAGGTCAATTGAAGAGATTTGTCATTTACGGAAGCTACATCACGGCTAAACCCAAGCCTAGCGATGTAGATGTCTTTCTGGTTATGAAGGAGGGCTTTGAGCCTAACACGCTGGGTGAGGAGTCAAAATTGCTCTTTGAGAATGGCGAAGTACACAATAAGCTTGGAGCCAGTATTTTCTGGGTGACACAAGGAAATAGTTTCGCTAGCATTGATTTCCTGATTACTGGTTGGCAAACCAAGCGAGACAAAATGCGCCGAGGCATTATTGAGGTTTTAGTATGATTCAGAACGATCTTGAATTAGAGGCGATGCTAGAGCGCATTCAGCTTTTTGAAAACGTGCTGGCTGAAGCGAAAAGAAACTATTCACCTTCAAGCTATCAAGCCATGTCAAAAGCCTTTTTGGCAGATATTGCGCGGATGCAGGAAGAAATTCGCGTTTATTTGAGTTGCGCTGAAGAGCAACTCAAAGCAGCATAAAGGAGTAACAACTATGCGTAAATTTTCAACGATTCTATGTTTGCTGGCGCTCGGCGTAGTTCCGGCACTGGCCAATGATAACGACCACAGCAAGCACAAAGCCGCCTCCAAAGCCGAAGCCCAAATTCACGGCGAATACATCGAATCGCGCAATGCCGATGTCTGGGTCGGCGCGTGCTTTGCCAATGCCGAAATCGGCACCGTCGGCGATCAGGCCATGATGGCGTGGCGCATCGCGGGCGGCAGTTGGAACGGCGTCAAACTGGACGGCTTGAGTGTCGTTGGCGTCGTCAAGGCGGCATCAACGCTCGGCAGCAACTACGACAATCCGTACCCGGCCAAAGCGATGCTGATTTTTGACAGCAAAGCGAACGAAGAGCAACGCGCCGCGCTGCAATCCTTCGTGCAGGCCATGGGCGGCAAGCTGTATGAAACCATTGTGAAAACGACGAGCGCGCCGATCAGTTTGGAAATCGAATATCACGGCGAGCATCCGATTGTCGGTACTATGAAAGCAGGCGAAATTGCCGCGATTCGCACGCGTCTGGTGTCGGACAAAGATCACATCTGCGGACATGAAGATGTCTTCTTTGAGCCGCTCGCGGCGACGCTCCACGCAATGCCTTCGGTAGCCTTAGTGGATTCGTTCAAAGGCGAAGGCTTAGGCGTTTCGTGGACACTTAGCGAAAAGCGCAGCGCCTTTATCGGCACCTTCGCCAAGTAAGAAACATTGGTACAGTACGGCAAAAGCTTCAGAGTTCACGCTTCAGCGTGTAGGCATTAGTACAGTGAAGCGTGAACTCTGAACACTCTCTCGCCGTACTGTTCCCAACCAAGAGGTTTGGATGATTCGATTTTTACTCCTTGCAATTTCCCTGTTCGTCATCGTGCCGGTTCTTGCGGCTGACTTGAAAGTCGAAGCTACGGGTGCGCTCACCGAAGCCAGCGTGGCAGAGGCAATCAAAACTGCCGTCGAAGAAAAAGGCTGGCGTGTCATTGGCGAAGACGGAAAAACGATTGCAGAACTTTGGCTGGCGAAAAAAGTAGAGGCGTCTGGCAAAGAAGTGATGGGTGCCAATTTCGGCCATGTTCCTGAAGGCTCATTCATGGGCGTGATTCACTTCCCCGCCAATACTTCGGACTATCGCGGTCAGGCGACTAAGGCGGGATTCTATACGATGCGTTTTGCGTTGATTCTGGAAAACGGCGCGCATCTCGGTGTCTCACCGACACGCGATTTTTTCTTGCTTTGCCTGCCCGACGAAGACAAAGACCCGAAAACCATCCCTGCCGCTGAAACTATTAAGCTCAGCATGAAAGCGGCGGGCAGCGGGCATCCTTCGCCTTGGAGCCTGCTTCCAGCAGCGGCGAAAGACGGGTTCCCCAAAGTTCTCAAAACCGAAGAAGGTCACGTCGTGCTGGAAGTAAAGGTGAGCGGACTAGCGCTGGGAATCACCTTAATTGGCAAAACTGAAGGCTAGATTTTTGCCGCAATTCCTAACCACAAAAGCCATTGCTAAGCGCGCAATGGCTTTTGTTTTCTCACCTGCCCGTTGTGATTGGGGCGGCAAAAGCATTCGTGGTAGAGTTTTGGCGTTAAGTCGTTTCTCTCTGGAAAGCACCGGCAAAACTTGTAAACATAGCGGAGCGATAGCCCGATGAAGGTGAGAAAGTGTATTGATGAAAGCCCCTTCTTCCCCAGAAAATCTTCGGCTTCTTTTGCCCAATCCGCAGCATGCGCGTCGGCTCAAGCGAGTGCTTGACGCCCTGCTCGTGGCAGTGGGAGCGATTTTGTTAGTGGTGGTTTTCAACCCTACGTCCCAAACGACCTACTTACAGTACTGGCGTTGGCCAGCCGTTGGTGCAGGGTTGCTACTCTTGCTGCTCGTTGGCCATAGGCTCTTTCGCTATCCCGTTGTTGGGCTGCGCCGCGTGGTGCATGGGATGTTTAGCCCCAGCGTCTTATGTTTTTTGCTCATCTTACCTGCATTACGATTGTTTTGGGTGCTGGCTTTGGATACCGAGCATTCGCTGCCAGAAATTTTCAGGGCCAATTGGGCGTTCCTGACGCTGGTAGCCTTGTCTGCCGTCTGCCTGCTTTTTCAAGCACGACTTAGTCCCTGGATTGACCGTCAATTCTTTCTGGAACTGCATCAGCGGGAACATGTTTTAGGGGAATGGCTGGATGCCATCAAAACGTCCCATGACCTGCCGGAAGTAGCGCGCCGCACAATTCAAACGATCAATGAGGCTTGGCATCCACAGCACATCGGCCTGCTTTTTACCGAAGCCGCGCTGACCGATTATCACTTTGCGGCGGAGGCTTTCAATCCGCCCGCTCATTTGCCAGCCAACTTTCCGCTCCAAGCATTATTTGCAAAAGACCCGCTGCCGCTCCAGGCTCCGTTGCCGCATTTCCCGGGTCTCACAGCAACAGAAAACGCCTGGCTCGTAGCATTGCAGGCACAGGCGCTGTGGCCGCTAACCGGATCAAATCATCGCATATTAGGATTGCTGGCGCTGGGACCCAAACAATCCGCGCAGCCTTACACACCGGACGAACTCCAGTTAATATTCGCCCTCGCGCGACAAATCGCCTTTGTCAGCGAGCGAGCGCCACTGAAAGTCACTTCGGAGCAAGGGGCGCAATTGCGGCTGGCACGGCTTGCGCGCTTGGAAGCCGCACAACGTCAGAGGCAAACAACCACGGAGGAACCAGATGTCCAAGCTCAACTTTTGGTGCAAGAGCACTTGAACGACCTGCCGCAACGCCAGGAGTTTCCTGCGCGAGTTGGATAAGCCTAAAAACATTGAAGTCATTGAGCGCGATTACGCCCGCACGCCACTCACCATCGAAGAAGTCCAAACCATCTTTGGTGCAGATGATATTGCGCCGTTCCTTAACACCCGCCATGCCATTTACAAAGCACGCGGCTGGGCGGAACGACTGCCCGACACACAAGAGTTGATTCAACTCATCATCGCCGAGCCGAATTTGCTGCGTCGCCCCATTTTGCGTAAAGGAGCGAACGTCGTGATCGGCTTCGATCAGGAAAAGTTTCGGCAGTTGCTAATTGGCGGTTGATCGGCAACAATTGCTGCTTATGACGTTCCTGTTGGTAGTGGCATTGATGCTGTATTTAGCCAGCATTACTTTTGCCGTTATTACATTCGTAAATGATAAGCTGAGGGAGCGTGCTGCCTTTTGGGTACGACTGTCTGTCTTCTCTGGCTTTATCTTACACACGAACTCGCTGATCGTGAGTTGGATCAAGCTCGGCCATTTTCCCATTATTAACCTGAAGGAAGTCTGCTCCTTTATTGCGTGGGCACTGGTCGGATATTACCTACTGGTGATTCGTCGCTACAAAGCCCGCGCCTTGCCGGTTTTTGTGCTGTCCGCCGCCGCAGTGTTACTGATCTTTTCGCTCCACTTGCGAACCGAGCCGATTTCCAGCTCGCTGAGCAGTGCGATGACAGATGACACACTGACACAATTCATCCTGCCCATTCACGTCGCGTTGTTATTATTTGCTTATGCGGCTTTCGTCGTCACCGTAGGCTGTGGAGTAATGTATTTGATTCAAGAACGAGCCTTAAAAGGCAAGCATTTTGGGGCGGCATTTCGCTGGTTACCGGCACTGAATACCTGCGATGAAATCGCGCAACGTTCGATGACCTTCGGCTTCGTAACGCTAACGTTGGGAATGGTCGCCGGCATGGTGTGGGGCAAAGAACATGATGGTCGTTTTTGGCATAACGATCCGAAAGAAGTGCTAACGCTGGTGACGTGGGTGGTGTACCTGGCCATGGTGCATTATCGCGTGACCGCAGGCTGGCGCGGACGGCGCGTCGCCTGGTTAGCGATTGGCGGCTTCGTGGCCGTTCTGGTTACCTTCATTGGTGCCCGCGCGATGGGCGGGTATCACGTGTTTGGATAGTCATTGGACATTGGTCAGTTGTCATTCGTCTCGGGTCTTGGGAAAACAAATGACAAATGTCCATTGTCCAATGACCAATGACTATGAGTATTGTCCTAATCGGCTTAAATCATCACACCGCGCCGGTCGAAGTGCGGGAGCAACTCGCGTTTACCGAAGGCGAATTGCTCCCTACATTGCAGGCGCTGACGGCACGAGAAGCCATTCAGGAAGCGTTGATTATTTCCACCTGCAACCGCGTCGAAGTGATTGCCGAGGCCGCCGACGCCAACCAACTGCGTGATTTCCTGTACGAACGGAAAAACCTACCGCACAACAGTCTGAACCATCATTTATTTCAATACACCGATGCCGAAGCCGTCCAGCATGCCTTTCGTGTCGCTGCCAGCCTGGATTCTATGGTCGTTGGCGAACCGCAAATTCTCGGACAGGTTAAAGACGCCTTTCAGCTTGCGCAACAGGCCGGCACGGTCGGTCGCACCCTCACCCGCTTGATGAATCGCGCGTTTGCGGTCGCCAAAAAAATCCGCAACGAAACAGGAATAGGTGCTAATGCCATCTCAATCAGCTATGTTGCGGTCGCCTTAGCGCGCAAAGTTTTTGATTCGTTGGAAGGCACGACCGTAATGCTCTTAGGCGCAGGGGAAATGGCGGAACTCGCGGCCAAACATTTCATTACGAATGGCGCGAACCGACTGCTGATTGCGAATCGCACGCTCGAAACGGCGCAAACGTTGGCGGCTGAAATGAAGGGGGAGGCAGTCGCGCTGGAGGATCTCGATAACCGCCTGTCAGAGGTGGACATTGTGCTGTGCTCTACCGGCGCGCCGCATTACTTAATTACGCCGCAGCACATCCATCACGCATTAGAAGCGCGACGCTATCGCCCATGTTCCTGATTGATATTTCGGTGCCACGCAATATTGACCCAGCAATCACTGAAATAGACAATGCCTTTGTCTTCGACATTGACGACCTCGAAGCGGTTGCCGAAGCCAATCGCAAAGAACGTCAACGTGAAGCCCAACGCGCCGAAGAGATCGTCATCGCCGAAGCCCAACGCTTTGCGGCATCTTTATCCGAAGGCAATGTCAATCAGGTCATTGGCATCTTTCGCCGCGAAATCCACCAGCTTGCGCTCGATGAACTGGAGCGCAGTCGCAAGCGGTTGGGCGAGCTAAGCCCCGCACAAGAAGAAGCCTTAAAAAGCATGCTCAACGGCATCGTCAACAAATTTACGCATCCGATCATCAAGCAACTGCGCGAATCTGAAGATGGCCATTCGCCTTATTTGGAAGCCTTTCGTGAGTTCTATCATCAGGACAAAGAATAGCTATGCCCATCCGCGACATCTTACTGCTTGGCAATCCGCAGCTTTGGCAACCATCAGAAATCGTGACCGACATTCCCTCCCACACCACGCAAGACCTCATTCGTGATTTAAGCGACACGCTCGCCAGCTTTCGCGCGATCAATGGCTTCGGTCGCGCCATTGCCGCGCCGCAAATTGGCGCACGGCAGCGCCTCATCTACACGAATGTGAAAGGCGGTATCGCGCTCATCAACCCGGTCATTACACAAGCCAGCCAGGAATTGTTTGAGCTATGGGATGATTGTTTTTCGCTACCGAATTTGCTGGTGCGCGTGCAACGTCATGTGGCAATCACCGTGGATTACAAGGACGAACACGGCACAGCACAACAGCTACACTTACAACATGGTTTGTCCGAATTGCTACAGCATGAGATAGATCATTTGGATGGGATTCTGGCCACGGATCGCGCGCTTGATAAGCGGAGCTTTGCCATGCGCAGCGAAGTAAAATCATAACGTGAAACACGCGGACCAACGCGAAGATCGCTGAGGATAAGTGTATCGAAGAGGACAAATATTGCTGCGCCTTTCCATGTTCTATTCCGTGTGTTCCGCGCTCCTGCTTAGCTGAATCACCACATACTTCGACACGGGCGTATTACTTTTCTCCGCCACACTATCAATCGGCACCAACACATTCGCTTCAGGAAAATACGTTGCGCAACAACGACGCGGGATGTCATACGCAACAATGATGAACTTGTGAGCGATGCGCGTAGCGCCGTTATGGCTTCCGACCAAATCCACCACGTCACCGGCGGCAAAACCTAATTCCGCAATGTCAGTCGCATTCATCATCAGCACGCGGCGTTCGTTGAAAATGCCGCGATAACGATCATCCAACCCATAAATCGTCGTATTGAATTGATCGTGGCTGCGAATCGTCATCATCACCAATTCGCCATCCTGCAATTCGTGGGGCGGAAGCGGATGTACGGTGAAATGCGCCTTGCCACTTGGTGTCGGGAAACGACCTTCGCGCGGGCCGTTCGGTAAGTAAAATCCACCTGGCTGCCGCACTCGCGTGTTGTAGTTTTCAAAGCCGGGAATTGTCCGTTCAATTGCGGCGCGAAGGTGGTCGTAGTTGGCAGCGAACGCTATCCAATCCATCGAGTTGCGCTGACCCAAAACCGCGCGGGCTAATTTCGCCACAATCATTGGCTCACTCAGCAAGTGGTCTGAGGCAGGTTGGTTTACGCCTTGCGAGCTTTGCACCACCCCCATCGAATTTTCTGTGCTGACGAATTGCGCGCCGCTCGTTTGCACATCAATTTCCGTGCGCCCCAAACACGGCAGGATCAATGCCTGTTCGCCGGTAATCAAATGCGAGCGATTCAGCTTCGTCGCTACGTGTGCAGTCAAGGTGCAACGACGCAACGCTTCGGCAGTGAATTCGGTGTCCGGCGTGGCAGATAAAAAGTTCCCGCCCATCGCAAAGAAGATTTTGGCGCGGCCTTCGTGCATCGCCTTGATCGCCTCAACCGTATCAAAGCCGTGTGCGCGCGGCGGCTCAAACTTGAACTCAGTTTGTAACGCATCCAAAAACGCAGGCTGCGGCTTTTCCCAAATGCCCATCGTGCGGTCGCCTTGCACATTGCTATGCCCACGCACCGGACAAAGCCCCGCGCCTGGTTTGCCAATGTTGCCTTGTAGCAACGCGAGGTTCACCAGTTCCTGAATCGTAGCGACCGCGTTCTTGTGCTGCGTCAAGCCCATTGCCCAACAGGTAATCGTTGCGTTGGATTTGCACAGAATTTCCACAGCCTGTTGCATTTCATTTTTCGTTACGCCGCTGTTGGCAACGATGTCGTCCCAGCTTGCAGCGCGCAACGCCTCGACAAATTCCGCAAAGCCTTCCGTCTTCGTATTAATAAATTCGTGATTGAGCGCGTCCTGCTCCACTAAACCTTTCATCAAACCTTTGAGCAATGCGACATCGCCGTTGATGCGCACCTGCAAAAACACATCGGTGAGCGCAGTTCCCTTCCCGATAATGCCTGACAATTCCTGCGGATGTTTGAAGCGCATCAGGCCAACTTCCGGCAGCGGATTGATCGAAATGATTTTCGCGCCCTTGCGTTTGGCTTGTTGCAGCGCCGTCAGCATGCGAGGGTGATTGGTGCCGGGATTTTGCCCAATGACAATGATGGCTTCGGCTTTCTCGAAGTCTTCGAGCGTGACCGTGCCTTTGCCAATTCCGATGGTTTCGCTGAGCGCCGTGCCGCTTGATTCGTGGCACATATTCGAGCAGTCGGGCAAATTGTTCGTACCGAACATCCGCACAAACAACTGATACAAAAACGCCGCTTCGTTGCTGGTGCGACCCGACGTGTAAAAGACCGCTTCGTGCGGTGAATCTAGCGCATTGAGTTCTTGCGCAACTAACGCAAACGCATCATCCCACGCAATCGGTTCATAATGCGTCGCGCCTTTTTTCAGCAGCATCGGATGCGTGAGGCGGCCTTGTTTGTTCAGCCAGAAATCAGATTGTTGGGAGAGTTCGGCCACGCTGTGCCGCGCAAAAAATTCCGGCGTGATCTTTTTCGTAGTCCCTTCATCCGCTACCGCTTTTGCCCCGTTCTCACAATACTCCGCCAGATGCGAACGTTCGCCATCCGGGTCAGGCCACGCGCAACTCATACAATCGAAGCCGCCTTTTTGGTTCATTTGGTTGAGCGTGCTGAGGCTGCGCACGACGCCCATTTCACCAAAGGCATGTTTGAGGGAAGAGATAACCGCAGGCACGCCGCCCGCCGATTCGCTTGGTGATTTGAGGTTCAAGGCCAGTGAAATTTTCGGGCGGTTGGGCAGTTGGTTCTGACAATGACGTTTTTCATGTCTTCGTTCCTTCATCTTGCAAGAACCACGTCCGGCACCTCTGCCCCTGTTACCTGCTGCCAAGCCGCATCAAACTCAGATACACCCCATTTTTTGCGCAGCGTTCTGAGATCATTGATAGCGAACTGCAAAATCGGCATTTGTAGTTCCATAAAAGTCTTCAGTGCAAAAAGCAAATACTTGAAGGCTTCTGGGTAACGGTCGAGCCGGGTGAAAAGTTGACCAAGCTGCCCACGTGTAGTTGCAAGACCAACACGGTCACCTAGTCCTTCAAAAATCCCCTGTGCTTGTTTGTAGTGTGCTAACGCCGCTTCATACTCCCTACGCAAGTAATGAAGATTTCCAAGTTGATGTAGCGAATGCGCTAGACCTGAGCGGTCGCCTAGGTCTTCCGCGATCTTGCGTGACAAGTTGTACTGCGCTAAAGCTGCTTCGTACTCCCCTCGTCGCTGATGGATCATCCCAATGTTGTGTAGTGAAAGAGCTATTCCCCAGTGGTCACCCAACTCTTCTTTGATCTTCAGCGATGCCTTGTACTGTGCTAGTGCCGCTTCATACTCTCCTCGCTCCTGATAAATAGTTCCTATCTGATGAAGCACGCTCGCTAACTCTGCGTAGGCGTCTAGTTCTTCAAAAATCTTCATGCGCTTGTTTGTAGCGTGCCAATGCTGCTACATATTCTCCACGTTTCTGGTGAATCATCCCGATCTGATGAAGCGAACTCGCCATACCCCAGTGGTCGTGCAATTCTCCTTTGATCTTTAGCGATGCCTCGTAATGCTCTAATGCCGCCTCATACTCCCCTCGCTCCTGATGAATGGTTCCAATATTATGCAGAGAACTTGCCACACCTAAGCGATCACCTAGTTTCTCTGCAAGTTTGAAGAAATGTTCATAATGATTAAGTGCTTCGTCATACTCTCCCTGTGCGTATAAAATAAAGCTCCTAGCTGCTCAAGCAATCTTAGCTCAGTGAAATGATCGCGTTGCTTGTCAGGCAACAATTCGTAATCCGCCAATACTCGCTTGATAGAAGCGATACGGTCTTGTTTTTCCACGTATGTGACAGCTTAGCAACTTTCCAGTAGTCTCCAGCAGAAAGACTTTGCGCAAGGTAGTCAATTTCAGCAGGCTTCGCAGCAAAAAAGTAAACACTCGACCGAATCGAAAAGAAATCCGGCGCGCCTTGTGCAATCGCAGTCAGCACATATTCAGGCACCCACAACACCACCGGACAAGGCAACATTTGCGCGAAGGAATTGCGCGAGGCATTCAGATTCGCAATCAACGGCGCAGCGTGCGCTTCGGCGGCGACAGGCAAAGAAAACTCCAAGCCGGAAATGAATACAGCATCCGGCAACGGCGTGGTTAGTTGTTCCTGAATTGAATCCAGCAAATGCTGAATTGGTTCACGGAAAAAGATGGTTTGAATGTTGAGCTTGGGCAGGCGGGAGCGCACTTCTTCCATCAGTCGTTCGCGTTGCGGAATCTGATTGCAGCGCACGAAGATCAGCCGAAAGCCTTCGGCAATTCCAACGAGCGTGCAAGCGCCGACAGTTCCGCCGCTTCATCAGGCGTGCTAACCTCGAATGGATCAAGTAATACTGTCTCATTCGTGTTCATGTTGCGGGAGCCTTGTGGCGGATATGGGCAGCCATCGCATCGGCGACTTCTTTGAATTTTTTCAGTTCGCGGACGATGGGGTTCACCGCGTACCAGGGTTCCGCTTCGGCAAAGGGGTCAGTGTCGCCGCCGTTCAGGTATTCCAGAATGCTGAGGTTTTCCAGCATCTTCAAATGATCGTCATCGCCATTGGGAATGCGTTGATCGGAGGAAAGATCAAGCTGCGCCAATTTCTCCCAATGCGGATCGGGAATTGAGGTACTAAAGATGCTGACAGCTTGCTTGATCGCTTTTTGCGCGGCGCTCAACGGGATCGGCAATTCATCCGTGTACACCGAGGAATTTTGCATGAAGATGATCAAATTGCGCACGTGACCGCCGCTGTATTTGAGCAGAAAATCCAAGGCTTCGGGCGTGATCGCATCTTCCAATTTCACTTCGCCCAATCGCTTTTGCAAAATTGTACGCAGAGACTCAATGCCAGGTTGATAGGGGCTGCGCGTGGCGCGTTCGATGACTTTGATCATCGGCAACACGAACACTTCGCCGTAGCGTTGTTGTAATTGTGGCCCGTCGGCAGAGCGAACCAAGCGCAAAGGCACGGTATAAATGAAGTGCGCGCGCATTCCGGTGAGTTGCGTGTAGCGTTCCAAAAACAATTCGCGTTGCGATTTCAGTCCTTCTTCTTCGGTGCCGAGTTTGCGAATCTTTTCCAGATTGTCGAGGATGATGACCAAGTCGCTGCAAGGTTGCGGCGCGCCCGCTAAACGGTGCTGTTTGACTGCCAGGCGAGCTTCATCAAACACCAGATTGATTTCTTCCAGCATCGTGCTGATCTTCGGCTCCAGCAAACCACGGACCTTTTGCCGCGCGGTTGGGTCTTTTTTGAGGCGTTGTACTTTGGCTTTCGCACCGCCCAATGAAAGCTCGCCTTCCTTAATCTCAATATCGCTCAAGAAAAACTCTTTGACTTCGTTGAGTCGTTTGGTGAAGTAATTGTCGCGCAACTCAACGTTGAGTCTGGTGCGTAAGGCATCGGCTAATTCGGTGACGATGGCCAATAAAATGTCTGCCGAGGACACGTCGTAATCATCCAGATATTCGCTGACATCAATCAAGACAGGAAAGTAGCAATTCTGCGGCTGACGCGCTTCGAGCAGAGAACGTTCGAGTTTGGCAAGCTCCGATGATTTGCCGCAACCGATATGACCGGAAAGCAGGAAGCACGTGTAATCATCGGCTCGCATCAAGTGACGCTGTACGATGGGAGCGAGCGCAGTTTCTCCACGTGCCTCTGAGCAATCGAAGTAATATTCGGCAGACGCGGGTAAGTACGGATCACAAGCGTTGTATATTTTTTTTAGGATGTCCGTCATTAACGTCACAACTCCTTAACGACTCAGCAGGTCATTTGCCCTGCTTGTGGATGCTCGAACGTATCGGAATCTTCTTCGCCGCGCGGTGAGAGGCAGGCAAAATCCTTTTCGATGATAAGGTGCAAGCTGACATTTTCAGCGATTTTCTGTTCGGTGCTGAGTCCCACCAATTCGGTCGTCGCCCAATCATTGGCCATTGTGCGCGGCACACGAATCGTCAGGGTATTGTTGGTATAATCGGCCTCGACCTCCGTGCCATCTACAGCTTCGAGCGCATAGCAGAATTGCGCCTGCGGGCCAAAGAGAGTGAGTTCCTGCACGCGCCCGCCTGCGCCAACAGTAGCGACTTCACTTTGAGTCAGGCGCAAGCGCACGGTATTGCCTTTGATTCTAAGTTTCATAACTGTTTGCCCGTGGTTTGTTGTTCGCTGTTATTTCGGCGAGAAACAAGGGGCGAATTCCTGTGGATTCGTTCTTCGCCACAGTAGATATTAAACCTTTCATCGCGCACAAAGCCAATCAATGTCATGCCAAATTCACTGGCCAATTCAACCGCCAAGCTGGAAGGCGCGCCGACTGCTGCCAGGATTGGAATGCCTGCCATCAGGGCTTTTTGTACGAGTTCAAAGCTCGCGCGCCCACTAACAAGCAACAGCCGTTCCGGCAAGGGCAGGTTGTCGCTTTGCAATTGCGCGCCGATCAGCTTGTCTACGGCGTTGTGGCGGCCTACGTCTTCGCGCAAGGCCAGGAGGCTGCCATCCGCCTGAAATAAGGCGGCGGCGTGCAATCCGCCAGTACTGTCAAAGACAGTTTGCGCGGTGCGCAGTTTGGCGGGCAAGTCGTGAATGACCGCAGCTTCAAGCTGCCAAGCGGTTTGCGGCAAGGTTAGGCAGGCATTGGCTTGCAAGGCTTCAATCGAAGTTTTGCCGCAGACGCCACAGCTTGATGATGTATAGAAATGTCGCTGCAACCGCGCAAAATCTATCGGCACACCAGCCGCTAATTCCACTTTCACAACATTGCCTTGCTTACCACAATGCTGAATGCCCGCGATTTGCTGAGCGTGTCGCACGATGCCTTCGGTAAATAAAAACCCGGCAGCGAGATCAAAATCGTGACCGGGAGTGCGCATTGTGATGGAGATACTTTGTTGTTGGCGTTGGCCATCCACTTCGTAACCCAGCCTGATTTCCAAGGGTTCTTCCACCGCCAGCGCATCCTGTTCAAGTGTACATGATGCGCTGCCGTTGATTCTGTGAACTGGAACTTCAGCGATGCTCAAATGTTGAAGCTGCATTACTGCACTCGAATTTCTACTTTGTTAGCAGGCTTGCCATCTATCGTCAGCACCAAATCCACGACGCCGGATAACCCGGCAGGAACTTGTACATTGAGTTGGTCAAGGCCGATGAATTCCGGCTGCTTGCCCGCATACAACACTTGCACGTCCTTGCCGCCGATACTGACTTGCACCGTATCAAACGCAGCGTTGCGGAAGCCCGTGCCGAACAGTTGCAGGTAATGTCCGACCGCTACGGGGTTCGCGGAACCGTCAGGATTCCCAATGCGATAGTAGGTTTTGCCATCCGGCGTGGCATCGCCTGCGGGAGCCTTGGTGCCTTGTTGATTGGCCGTAAAAATCGCCGGCGCGGCAGAACTAATCGGCAATTCGCAGCGCGTGATCGAACCATCTGCGGCAGTGACTTCCACAATCGCCGTGCCGGGTTGAGTTTGCGTGGGGATCAGAAAGTTGATCTGCTCCTTCGAGACGAAGAACAATGGTGCCGGAACGCCATTGACGCGCAAGGATGATCCCGCCAATGAAGTCGGCAAAGGCAAGGTTTGTGCGGCTTCCGTACCTGTTGCCATATTCGCGCCAAAAATCGAAGCGATGCCATCCGGCGTGACCGCTGCATCAGGATTATAACTGGCAGCATTGACGGCTTTGGCGGTCGCGGCTGTGCCAGGGCGGGTAAATGGCATACTTGCGGTTCGCACGCCGTCGGGATTGATGAGGGCGACGTTTACCTGCTGCCCCGGCGCGGCATAAACCTTCCACATCTCGCTCGAAGCCAATTCGCTCGCGCTTTTCTCGCTCGTGTCGCGCAACCGCCGCCCGTTGATTTCGAGGTCACTGCCGGGCAGTAAATTCGCGCCGCGCGCCACCAGCTTGCCACTTTGATCTATACTCAATTCGTCAAGGCGTGGCGTGGAAACAGGCAATGTTTCCGCATCCAGCGTGAAGCCGATAAAGGCCAGCGCCATCTCATCCGTGGTTGCTTCGCCCCACCGCACAACCTTCGGCGGAATGTTTGGATTGTTTGGATTCGCAGCGGAATTATCGAAGTAAGTGGTGAGGCTCAGCTTGCCGCCGACAGGCAGCGTGATCGGGTCTTGATAGGTGTAGGTTCCCTGCCAGCGAAAATCCCAATTATCAATACTGACCAAACAGTCCGGCGTGGTTTTGCCCGGCACGGTCATTTCGACGCTAATTGATTTGCCAAGCAAATGCATGTGCGGCGTCATGTTAATGATCTTTGCGCCCAGTGGAGTCGTGAAAGAAGCCGACACTTTATAGTTGCTATTGCCCGCAGGAATCGCAAAGGAAGTATTGACCAATGGCAAATATTGCAGCGTCTTCGTCACAGGTGCTTTGGCAAAATAAATGCCAATTTCCGTGCGGTCGGATTCTTCTTTTGGGCTGCCCGCGCCACAGGTTGCAGTCTGGCAAGGATGATAATGAACTTGAAAAACAACCCGCGCATTCTTATCCAATTTCATAGCAATGCCATCAGGATTGAAAAATGGCCGCGCGCCCGGGGCCCAGCCACCGAGCATGCCGTAATTATCAAAGCCCGGCCCGCCGAATGAGGTGTAGCCAGGGCCAGGGTCTTTGTCGTCCAGGGCTTTGGAAGCGCCGGTCGGATCGGTGTAGGCAATGACGTGATGGACGAGTTTCTTGTTGCCCGCGCGCACATCAATTGCTTGAATTAAACGGTCGCCGCGCAAACTGGTCGGCACGGTGAAGCAACGATACATATCCTGATCTTTGGGCGGCGTGTACTCTTCATCCGGTCGGATAATCAAATCCGGTTCGCCGAGCGACCAGCCATCAGGAAAGTTCAGCGCGGTTGGCAAATCGGCTGGCTCACCTTCGGGCGCACCGCCATCTACCCACTGGATGAGCGTCGCTAATTCAGCTTCGGTTAATTGGCGCACGTCGCGGAAGTTGCCACAACTCGGCAACGGCTTCCAGGGCGGCATGCGTTTGGCTACGACGGCATCCTTGATCGCTCTCGCAAATGGTTTCGTGTCTTTGTACGTCAGCAACGAAAACGGCGCGATGTCACCGGGATGATGACAGGATTGGCATTTGC
The DNA here is from genome assembly GCA_963794955.1 of uncultured Acidobacteriota bacterium. GTDB lineage: Bacteria > Acidobacteriota > Blastocatellia > RBC074 > RBC074 > JAFDVL01. The sequence continues at coordinate 150,533 of CAWCGF010000019.1, read as the reverse complement.
TTTGCAAAATGCGCGCGACCTCTTTGCTAAAGGTCGGCGTCGCGGCTTCCTGCTTGAAAGGAAACCGCGCCAACACAAAAGTCAGAAGAAGCCCGACCAAAACCAGGAGCCGTTTCGTCATTTGAGTCATCTGTCATCTCCAGCCAATAAGAACAATCGTGTTTCAGGTTTGCGTGCTTGATTTGCTCGGACATTCTAGGGGCTAGGCCACAAAGCTACAAGAGCAAAAAAATACCTCACGCAATGGTTGCCCATTGCGTGAGGCGTGAAAACCCAGGTTATTTCGGATCAGAGAAAAATCAAATTTGCTACGAGGACAAGCCTCAGAGAAAACTAGAAACTAAATCTGGCGCTCAATTCAATCTGGCGGCCAGGAGCTGAACTATTTGCGATGCCAAAGTAGGGCGAGGTTAAAGTACCGCCATATTGACCAAAGTTCACTTTATTCAAGATATTGGTGACTTGGGCTTGCAGTTGCAGAGAATACCGCGAGCCTTCTGCACCGCCGCGTCCACCGCCGCCCATCATGCCGCCCATGGGGCCGCCCATTCCGCCACGTCCACCATCGCCACGTCCGCCACCACCACGTCCGCCACCGCCACCCATTCCGCCACTCGCCGCGCTTGCATCACGCTTGCCGAAGCCAAACGTTTTGCTCAAATTCAGATTCACGCTGACATTGCCCGGCCCAATCGCCCGAATGCCATTCGGATAATTTTGCGTCAGGTAGTCAGCAAAGGTTTGCAAACAGGTGCCCGGGCTGGTCGGACTGACTGAACGACAACCAATCACCTGTGAATAGAGGCTGGCAGGCAAATCCGCATTGCGCGTGAGTCCCACAGGCCGATCATTAAAACTCGTATCTCGGTTCGCATCCTGGCCCAGCGTAATATTATAGGGAGAGCCGCTACGAACGGAGACCATCGGGTTAAGTCCAATGCCTTTGGGCAGGGAAATCCGCCCCATCACAAAGAAGCTATGACGATTGGCAACCGGGCCCCATTCACTGCGCAGGTCATAGTTATTGGCCGGGAGTCCGGCATCGCTTTGAATATCCGTCAGCGAATAATTAGCAAAGAAGGAGAAGTTTCGTCCCATTCTGCGATCCAGCCGCACGAACATGGCCTTGAATTCCGATTGCGCCGAAGCTTCAATTTGCGTGATGTTGCCTTTAAGCGGATTCGGTCGCGTGTCATTGATGTTCCCGCTCGGAGTCAACGGTAACAATTCCAGCCGGGGCGCATTGATATTGCGCGTACGGAACACGTGATTGCTTTTGGAGTAAAGCAGGTTGACCGAGCCAACCAGTCCGAAGGGCAACTGCCGCTCGACGCTGCCGTTATAATTGTACGAATATGGCGCTTTCATATTCGGGTCCAGAATCGTGATGTTGGTATTTTGCACATTCTGGGAGGCGACGCCCGGCAACGGAGCACCCGGCGTATAATTGGGATTGAAGATCGGGTTTTGAATCACATAGCTCACCTGCGTAGAGCCGTCAAAGCGCAGTGTTTGTCCATACTGGCTATCATTCAGGCGTTGATAGAAAATGCCCGCGCCTGCCCGGAAGGTAGTCTTCTTATCCTTGAAGGGTGACCAGGCAATTCCCAACCGGGGAGCCAGATTATTCTTATCGGGCAAGTTCGTTTGGAATTCGTGCCGGAGTCCCAACGACAAGGTAAACGTCGGGCTGACACGAATATCATCATTCACAAACCACGAAGATTCATGCTGACCGTAACGAATCACCGGAGCGCCGGTATTGGCAGTAAACTGATAAATGCCGCGCCCAGTCGTGCTGAGACCTGGCGCGCAAGTGACGTTCGCAATCCGACAATATTCGCCCAGGCTGGGAAAAGTGTACGTGCCGTTGAAATTGCTCAGGCTGAAGCTGTATTGCTTGTTGTATTGCGTCTGAAAACCACCTTTGAGCGTATGCTTTTTTAAGGTGTAAGTCAGGTAGTCCTGAATCTCATAATCAAACTGGCGCGTATTGTTAATCCCAGTGGTCGAGCCACCGCCATTGAAGGCATCTAGCACATTAATCGCCACGCCCTGTGTCCGAGCGGCAGCATTACGCGTGTCATAGCCCATACGCAGCCGGGCTTCGTTAATTAACCGCGAAGATAGGATGGTTGTGCCAATAAACTGCAAATCATTGCTCGCGCTTGCAGAGTCAGTGCCGCGCTCTGGTAACGTGAAGTTGACGCTTCCGCCTGCACCACCGCCGCCAAATCCACCGCCACCGCCGCCACGTCCGCCAAACCCGAAGCCGCCTCCAAAGCTCACGGCAAATTCCTGATTTTCATTGTTACGCTGCGAACGGTTGTAGCTTACGCCCAAGGTGTTTTTCTGGTTAATCAAATAGTCAACCCGAACACTGAATCTGGTGCTATCGTTGGGCGCTAACACATTCGCCACAAACGGGCCGGTAGGAATAATTGCGTTGGTATTGCTGCCACCGCCAAAGTTCGTTCGATCCATATTGGCAAAGAACGACATTTTCTTTTTGATGAGCGGGCCACTAAGGTTGAAACCAAATTGCTGTTGGTTCATATCCGGCTTCGTCAAAGCAAAGGCATTGCGCGCGTCCAACGCTGAATTGCGGAAGCTGGTGTTAATGGAACCGCGCCAGTTATCGTTGCCGGGCTTGGTCATGATTTCAATGCGCCCAAACCCCGGTTGTGAGAATTCCGCCGAGTACGGATTCTGATTGATCGTAATTCTCATAATGGCTTCTTTGGGTGGCAGTCTGCCGCCGCGAAAGCCATTGACCATGATTTCAGCCCCGCTCTGCCCACCGCTGCCAGCGCCCGCACCAGGTCCGGCCAAGGCCTGCAACACATCGCGCAGATCATCTTCGTTATTGGGCAAGTCTTTGATGAAGTCTTCGCCGAGCACCGTCGCGGTCAGATTTTGATCCGGCTCAACTGACACGCCTGCCGCTTCAGCGACAATGTCCGTAGCCTCTTCCACAGAAGCAGGCACGAGCGTGACCGTCAGCGCTTCCTCATGTGGCATTTTCAAATCGCTAACGACGAAAGGTTGGAAGCCCTGGATTTGGACAAAGAAATTGTACACACCCGCATTCACATTCGGGATCGAAAATGTCCCATCAGCCGCTGTCGTCACAACGCGCGTCTTGCCACCGGGCAAAACGATCGTGACTTTGGCACCCGGCAGGATGCCGCCCAATTCGTCTTCCACGAGCCCCCGGAGCGTGCTGCCGCCGCTCGAGGTTTGCGCGCTCAGCGATAAACTACAAGCCCATACGACGAGGCTAAAAAACCATAATGACTTGCTCATAATCCGATTTAATTTCATGGTGAAACCTTATTCTCTATAATCCCTGCTTTTTAGTTTGGTTGACGTTGTGGTTCAGGCAACGTCAGCAACTGACTACGAGAGTATAGACGACTCGCACGGAGAAGAGTTTCATAAAATCACGGGTAAAATGTAAAGAGTTTGTAAACTTGTAAGATGGATGTAAAGATTTGGCGGAATTGGAGAAAATCCTGCCACCGTGGCGATTTCCCCCCCCCATTTGACAAGTAAATTATGGGAGAAAACTATATGCCTGAATCATTGCCCACCCGTGCTCAAGCCTGGGAATTGTTATGCGAATGGACACTCAGCGAAAGCCTGCGCAAACACGCGCGCGCCGTCGAATATGCGATGCAAAGCTACGCGCGCAAGTACGGCGAAGACGAAACAAAATGGAGACTCGTCGGCTTGCTGCACGACTTCGATTACGAACGCTATCCCGATGAGCGACACCCGCAACTCGGCTCGGAAGTCCTGCGCGCCAACGGCTACCCCGAAGACGTGATTCGCGCCATTCTTTCGCACGCCGATTACACCGGAGTGAAGCGCGAAAGCCTGCTGGAACATGCGCTGTTTGCGACGGATGAATTGTGCGGCTTTCTGACCGCGTGTGCGTTGGTGCGCCCAGACAAAAGCCTCGACACGCTCGAAGTCGCTTCAGTCAAAAAGAAAATCAAAGATAAAGCGTTTGCCCGCACGGTCAATCGTAATGATCTATGGCAAGGCGCGGAGGAATTGGGCGTGAGCTTCGATGAGCATTGCGCGTTTGTGATCGCGGCGCTCAGGGAGATTCAGGAAGAGATTGGATTGAAGCGGAGTGAGAGTTGACGAGGCTGTTTTCCCGCGGGACTGCTGTAACAGCGGCACATACCACATAAGCAAAGCGCAAGGGGTTTGGATGATGGGTAAGTCTTCCAAACGAGCCATTAGTGGTGAGTAGAGCCGTACTGACGTTCGCTGACGTTCGCTTTAGGGAATGAACCACACGATCAAATCATGCGCTTTTTCTATCACCGGCAATTCCGCGTCACTTTTCTTCATGCGTCAAAGCAAAATAATTTCGAGCGTGCATTCGCACGCTGAGGTAAAAAGGGTAAAAGCGTCACAGGGTTACAGAGTCCTCGCCGCAACGACACACCGAAAACCAATATTAATTGTAGTGGACGCCGGGCGCAACATAAAGACGGTAGGCAGCACGACAGAGCCAACCATAATAGCTCCAGGAGCCGCCCCGCAGCACACGACCTGTGCCATCTTTCGGCCCCGTTGGATCAATCTGGTCTTCGCTTTTGTATTCACCATACCAATCCTGACACCATTCCCACACATTCCCGTGCATATCAAATAGCCCAAAGGCGTTCGCTACGCCCAAGCTCCCGACTGGAATCGTTTCACTGCGATACTTGCCCTTTGGCGCATTAGCATAGGGATAGTTGCCATCGTAATTCACAATCTCCGGCGTAATCGTTTCGCCAAAAGCAAAGGGCGTCGTCGTTCCCGCCCGACAGGCATATTCCCATTCCGCTTCGGACGGCAGACGATACGCGCGCCCAGTCTTTTTTGCAAGCCGCGCACAAAACTCCTGTGCGTCATCCCAACTCACTTGCTCTACCGGACGCTGCGCCGAATCGGCTTTGCCCTTGAAACTCGCAGGTTCCGGTTTAAGATCAATCTTTACCTTGAGCAATTTGTCCGCCGCAATCGCTCGCCACTGTGCCTGTGTGATCGTGAACTTGCCCAGATAAAACGGTGAGATCGTGACTTTATGTTGAGGCTGTTCGCGTGTAAACCATTCTCGCTTTGCGTCTTTGGAATAACGCTTTGCGTCGGCAAAAGCCTGTTCGACCTCCTGTTCAGTTGACCCTATCAAAAACGTGCCGCCGGGGATTTCGACCATTTCGAGTTGGATGCCGGGTGCAAGTTCTTCGACGAATTGGCGGGCTGGAGTGCCTTGCGTTCGATCTCTTTGCTGCGTTTGTCGAGCGTAACGGTGGTGAAAGTAAATGGTGTCAGATTGAATCCGCCAAACTGCTGCATCAACCGATTGACCTGTTGCCGAAAGTCCGTTTCATTCGTTTCCCAGCCCCGAAAATCCAGCGGATCGTGTGTTGCCAGCAATTGTTCGAGCAGGTCATTTTTGGCTTGGAAGGCGCTGGAAATCGTTTTCTGAACGCGCGCCAGCCAATCCGCGCTTTTTGGCATAGGCAATGAATCGTCCAGTATCAGCGGAATCAACGTCCTAGCACCTGTCTCTTTGATCCTATGTAGCCCCGACTCGATTTCCTTTTTCAGCCAATCGCTATCTATCGAATGCGAGGATAAGCAGAGCAACTGTTTGTCGTATGAGACTTGAGCATAGCTCTCGGATTGTTGAAGCATGTCCTCAAACGGTTTATCAAACAGGCAATTGATGCCCTGCTCTTTGATCGCTAAGTACAGACGCAAGGCAAATGGCGTGTCAGCTTTGCCGTAGGCCAGCAAGCAGTCGTAGTGTTGTGAGGGTGGCTTGCTCTCCGACAGTGATTCACGCTTCGGCAAAAAGCCTTGGGTTAGCTCGTTGACCAGTGCATCAATCCCGTGCGTAACATCCACCCAAGCCTCATCTCGATTTGTAAAAGCTGTTATAGGGCGAGCGGAGCGAGGAAGAACTTGTATATGCGCCAAGGACGTACCCGACCAATCACAGGGACGCAAGATAATGGGAACAATTCTTGCCCCATTTGTTTGCGCCAATTTCACTGCCATCTCCAATTCCCTCCGACACCAATCAGATGCCAGGTAGCTACCACTTATCAGCACCAGAACGATGTCTGCAACAGAAAGCCGGGCCGATATTTCCTGAAACTCATTTACATCAGGTCGAAGGTCGTTATTATCCCAAACATCAATCAGTCCTCGCCTTTTCAGCATAGCCAGATGTTGATCCAATTCCTCTTTGAGTGCCAAATCTTGGTGTGAATAGCTTACAAAAACTTTGAGTAGCTTTTCCACCTGTTGGGGAGATATTTTAGAGAGTTGTGCAATCAATTCCTGCGTTTCGATGATTTCTTTCGTGGCTGAACGACTCCTTTTAAATATGTTGTGTGCCCGTTCAGCGTTGGTAATGGCGTTCTCAATTTGTCCTTCTTGCTGATCTAATTGGGCTAATTGCAGGAGCGCGCGCCCTTCTGCCAATTCATTGGGTGTTTCTCGTGCTAACGCAAGTCGCTGCACAAAACATTCGCGCGCTTCTTTCAGCGCACCTGCTCTTTGTCGCGCCATACCTAAGTGGGATAGCACTTCGTCGAGGAATGCACTGTCCCCAACCTTGGCTTGCCTCGCCAACGCATACTCAAGGAACCGAATCGCCAGCGGAGCATTGCCGAGTTCCGAGCTTGCTTTCCCCAGGTTCGCGGCGGCGCGGGCTCTGCGCTCAGCCGTTCGCAACTGGCGATTTGAGGTCAGGGTTTTCATCTGCTGCGCAAACGCGGCAACTGCTTCTGCCGTAAATCCAGCGTCGCTGCTGGCAGCATATTTGAGCAGTTCTGATAGCGGGTAGCGAAATTCGTAGGGCAAGTCTGATTGTTCCGCCAAATCCAGTTCCAACTGTGTCGTCCCATCATCGGCAATTACCCCAACCGTGAATGCTCCCCAGGCAGCAGTGCGATAGACAGCTTGCGTGATCTTGGGGCCGAGAGTGACGACAGGTTTGTTATCGCCCTCGAAAGAATCGTGCAGATAGAATTTCACTGATCCCTGTAATGGATGTTGTATCGGGTCTGTCGAGCTAACGGTTAGCGTCAGAGAATGCCAATCATACAGATCATCTTCCCTCTGCATTACTTCCCCAACCATGGCGGACAAGCGGCGATGATTGCGTTCACGCAAACCACCGAAAGCGCCTTTCCACGGATCGTTCGGATGGTTACCCGATTTGATTTCTTCAGGCGGGGTGTCCGGTTCCTGCGCGTTTTCAGGTTCGATTAAGACTTCGAGTACAACTTGTGAAACACGGACATTGGGATCATGACGTTGGACAAAGCGTTCCCATTGCTCCGCCTGCTCAGAGCGCAAGCGGAGTTTGCGCAAGGTGCGTGCGCCAATGCGTGCGAAAGATAGGGCAAGGGGATCAACCTGGATGGCATCGGGCGGCGCGTCCTTCCCTCCCGGTACCGCCATGAGCGCGCCGAAGCCCCTGGCTTGTCCGCTGCGCTCAAAAATAAAATCGGCCACCTTGTCCAGCACTAATAGCGTTTCGCTGCGTTTCAGATCGCGCAAGAGTTCCTCACGCACGCCTTCGTGAAAATCAAAAATCGTTTCTTCGGTCAGCAGCGTTGCTGGCGTGGGCAAATTCATCAGTTCGCTACGGAAAATCTCAGCCAGATGTGATTGGCGCGATTGCGGCAACATCGCTTGCTGCACCAATTGCAACACGGGCAGGCTCAACGGTGCGACCGCCAGATACCGTGCGAGTTGGCGTGCGAGCGGCGAAGCCGTTCCCAAAAAACTTTGGACGCGGGCTGCTGCATCTGCCGGGGCCGGGCGCGTTGGTGAAGGTAAGGGGATGTTTTTTGCAAGGGCTTCAGTCAGGTCAGGTAAGATTAATCCTGACGCAAGACTCTGCCCGGAACCCGCAACCATTTTGGCCCATGGCGCAATAGACCATTCATCTAATGTAACGATAGGCAGCGGCGCGCCCGTTTGTAACCACTCCGCATAGAAATCAGGTTGCACGTGCAGCTTCGCATTCGGCAGTCCCGGCTGATCGGCGCGCATCGTGGCATCGGCTTCTGTCATGGACGTACCGAGCCACAGCGAACGCGGCAGCACCTGCGTCAACACGGTCGGCGTTTGGCGCGCCCATTGGGTCAGCATTTGATAAGCTGAGCCGTGATACCACGCCTGCGCCGTACAATCGCTGACGACAATAACCAGTTGTCGCCCCATCGGCGAAAGCAATTGTTGCGGGCGTGCAACACGTGGTTCATGGGCGATGACCCGCGCTAGTTGCGCTTGGTTGTCGTCGGTTTTGAGTTGCCACACCCGCACATTGCGAAATGCGCCGTGGCGTTCCAGCAACGCGCGAAATTCGCGCAAGGTGGGACGCCAGATATGCATGGAGAGGCTTTCGTCCAGTACCAATTCCACCGACAGCCAGCGTTCGCGCGCCGGTCGCCAGACAATTGTTTTCGGCCCGCCGTCCGCAATTTGTTGCACGGTGGCTTCTTCGTTCATCACCATACGCTGCGTGGAAAAATGGCGACGACGTAAGGGGCGTAATGCCGCGCCAATCTTGTGTGCGGCAGGCAAAGCGCGCGCTTGCGGAGAACGAAATGGAACTGCCGTAACCGACCCCGCCCCGTTCATGCTCGGTTGCGGCAAAACAGCATCACCGGGTTGTAGAGGCGGACGAATCGGCTCCTGAAGTTGGGAATCTACGTCTGAGGCCTGTTCCGGCTCCAGCGCAGAAGCTGGTGGTCGCACTGTATCAGTTAATGGTGACAAAACATCAGCCGCCGAGGGTTCTGCTAAGGGCGGCGAGTTCGGGAAAAATCGGGCGAGCAACAATGCCTCCGCCACTTCGATAGGCGTGATTTCCAAGTTGGCGTTTCGCAAGGTTTGGAGCAGTTCCAGCAGCATCAGGCGTCCGCTTGTCCTAATGAGCGCAGCAGTGCGTCAATCAATACGTCTTTGTTGGATACCTGCGAATGAACCATCAGGTACACAGCATTGAGCAATTGATCGTTGGCCAGCACTTCGCGTTTCTGATCGCGGCGTGCAATGAATTCTTTGATCAGGGCTTCCATCTCTGTTTGCCAATCGGGTTGATCTTTGAAGTGTTCTGCCAAATGCGCTTGCACGATGTCGCGCAATTCGTCCAGCGAGGGCGGATTGATTTCGAGCCGCAAACAGCGCCGCAAAAACGGGGCCGGAAAGTCGCGCTCGCCATTGCTGGTCAGGACAACAAACGGAAACTGGTTGCAGCGTACTTTGCCTTTGGTGATGGTGACAGTGTCCTCGCTTTGGAAGAGCTTGATCTCGTGCTTATCAGGATTGGCGATGCGTGCTAATTCGGGAATATCAAACTCGCCCTCTTCAAACACATTGAGTAAGTCGTTCGGCAAATCAATATCGCTTTTATCAATTTCATCAATCAGCAAAACGCGCGGGCGATTATCCTTTGTTTCGGCCAACGCAGAACCCAACGGCCCCAGCGTGAGATACTCTTCGATAATCTTGGCCTTGTCAGGATTGAGTTGCGCTTCCTGCATGCGGCCAATGGCGTCGTAGCGGTACAGCCCTTCGGTCAACGTCGAGCGCGTGGTGATAGACCAGCGAAAGACCGTGCCTAAATCCAGTGCTTCGGCGACCGCATACGCCAGCGAAGATTTCCCAACGCCCGGATTTCCCGTAATGAGCAGGGGACGCCGCAAATACAGTGCGGCATTCACGAGGCGAATTTGTTCGTCGTTTGGCTGATAGGTCGAGCCGCGATGGTTTTTCTCCTGGTTGAAGTCGCGCCACGGCGGCGGCGGAAATTTCGCCAGACGGCGAATGTCGCTGGTATCTTTTATTCCCGTGAAGATTTGCCAATCCGGCGGTACGTTTGTTTCTTTTTGGCTCACACGCTTCTCCTTCTATTGGGGCGCAGGTACGCGCTCATAATCGTCATACAGAATCGTCAGGTGATGATGCACACTAGTACGATCCTTTTTCTTGAGCGCGGCTTTTTGTAATTCCCATAGGTGGTGGGGCAAGTCGCCCAGATTAGTTTGAGTTTCTAAAGCAAGGGCATCCAGTAAGTCTTGTGCCGTTTTAAGTTCGCCCATTGGATGTTCACGAAACCAAATGACCAGAGGCGCACCGTAATCCAGCGCACGCCAAAAAACACTCAATTCATTGTCGCCGTCTGGCTTGCAACCAAAAGCAACGAAAAGCCCTTGACCATTCCGAAAATCATCCTTGAGGTCGTTGATGTCGCGTTGCGAATCAAGGTAATAGAACCAATGACTCGCTTCGGTTTGCGATTTTTCGCGGAGTTGCAAGCACTTCTTCTCCCAGTCTTCGAGCAAGACTGGGGGCGGCCCTTTTCTCATTGCCAACGCTCGCCGCTGTAGTTCGATCTGGCTGACCCCGTAGGTGTCTTCCTTTATTTTTTGTCTGCGTGCCTGGAAGCGTTTCTGACAACGAAAGATCACTTGCAACTGTCGCAAGAGAATTTCTCCTGGGGTCATTTCCCACTGCGTTATATCGCAACAAAAACCCGTGCGCGGAAGTGCCAGCTCAACGACAAGGTCTGCGTGCTGGCTCTGCTCAAAGGTAATCCAATCTTGAATCTCATCCGCAATGGTGGGCCAATCTCTGGGGGTTTGGTTCGGGTCGGTTAAGTCTTGTGGTTGTTGCCCCTGCCAGAGCCATGCGTGCAGATGGAATGTCTCCGGCGGTGAGGCCAATGGTTCAACCTGGAAAAGCACGATGGTGGTCTTAGTATGGCTGATTGGTTCATCAATCGAAACCTTCCAATCTTTATTGGCCCGCTTCACCCAATCGGTAAATTCAGCTTGTTGGAATTTTCGTCCCAGCCCCGTAATAAAATGCAAGCCCCGTTGGGGATCATTCAACTGAAAGAGTTCTCGTGCCGCGCGCCAGATGTTGGCGGGGCTGTTGCTTCCGGTCAGTCCTTTGCATTGCGCATAGATGGCGGCCCAGTTTTCTGTTGCAACCTTCGCCAATAGTTCGACAAGTTCCTTGGCTAAACCTTCAGCCAGCCCAGCCTCCGTCACTGTCGCTTTTAGTTCATCCTGACCAGACAAGAGAAGTGACTCTATGGCCTTACGAATGCCAAGTACGACATCTGTCCAAGCGTCATCTCGATAGGTCCAATTTTGGACGGGTTTGGTATCTTGCGGATGAGCTTGCAATTTGCTGAAGGGCGCTCCTGCCCAATCGCATTGGCGAATGAGAATGGGGATGACGATTGCCTCGTTGGCCTCATGCCGCTCCATCGCGCGTCGCATTTCGATTTCACGACAATACTTCGAGGCCATGAAGCTGGCACTGATCAGCAACAAAATGATCTGGGCGTTATTAAGTGCCGTGTCAATTTTGTCCGCCCATTGTTGCCCTGCAATAATTTGACGGTCGTGCCATCCTTCGATCACGCCTTGCGTTTGCAAATTGCTCAAATGCTTAACCAATTCCTGCTGAAACGCTTCGTCTTCGTGCGCATAGGAAATGAAAAGCTTGATAGGAGAATCTGACACGAATACCTCGCTAAAATGGACACCTGCTCCTTGCGCTTTACGCCCCAAAATGAAACCTCTTGTCAAAAAGCGCTCGTGGAAAACTGCTGAGGACACTTCTCGGCAATCGGCGAAGGATAATGCTGAACTATCTTTAAGTCGTTACGGATAGTAAGGAAGAAAAGAGTGAGTTGCAAGACTTTTTCTGTCGGGTGGATAGTCTCTTTTCATGTTTGCCAAAGGCATCCGACGGCTATCGCTCAGCAAACATAAAGCGTTTGTAGCTAAACTGGGCAGCCGTTTTCCGGCGATGGCAATTGGCGCATCGGACATCGCACTTTGCAATCTCGGCTAAGATATTTTTCCACGACCAATTGTCGGCGACTAACTGCGCAATGGCGTTGGTTTTCTCGCATCCGTCTTTGTGGTCGAACTCAAGCACGACGGGATCGCTTTCGCCACAATCGGTGCAGGGATGGCTCATCAGGTATTCGTACACCTTCCGCGCCTTTTCTTTGCGCAACCGATTGCGGCTTTCGGTGTGCTTCTGTTTGTACAAAGCGTGGTTTGTGTAATAGCGGGCTTGCCAGTTTTCGTGAAAGCAATGGCGACACCAGAGAGCCTTACCATCAGACGCTTTTCGTAAAGCTGGAAAGTCGTCTTGCGGCTTCTCAAGTTTGCACTTTGTACAACGCTTCATCCGGCTGAATTAGGAATTCAAATTGTTCTAGGAAGTGGGGCGAGTAGTCGGTCTCGAACCGACGGCCTCCAGAGCCACAATCTGGCGCTCTAACCAACTGAGCTATACCCGCCACATAGGAAAGATCATCAACGGCAGGCATCTTACTCACCTACAGCCCGTTGGTCAAGTCGGCAATCGTGCTTTGCAATTTGAATCTTGGCCGTCTCACCCCCTACAATCACCAGACTTATGTGGAGAGATAAATTGCATTACGTGGGGCGGCTGCTGTCGCTGGTATTGCTGATGTCCATCATCGGCATTCTGATTATCGCGTTCATTCGCAGCCGGAACAAACGACAGGACGTACCGCCCGTGCCGCGCGGCCCGGCCCGGTTGGGGGATCAAATCTTAGCCATCACGGAAGGTTATCAATACGTCAGCACCATCAATGGCAAGCCCAAATTCAAAGTCGTGGCGGCCAAAGACATCAGTTATGTAAGCGGACGGCACGAACTCGAAAAGCTGGAATTGACGGGCTACGACAATGACGGCAAAGAGAGCGGGCGCGTCAAAGCGGACAAAGGCGAGTTGCAACAAGACAAAGATTTGGCGACGTTTGCCGGTCACGTTGTGGCGACCAATGCCGACGGATTGGAGGTGATGACAGAGGCGTTAAAATACGATCTCAAGGGCGAAATTGCGACGAGCGAGGTGGCGGTGAATTTCAAGCGCGATACATTAAGCGGTTCCAGCATAGGCGCTACATTACAGGTCAAGGAGAAGAAATTGGCGTTAGCGAAAGAGGCGCATGTCATCATCACTTCCAAAGTTCCCAACAGCGCGCCAGTTGATCTCAAGGGGGATAAGGCCGATTACTCACAACTTGATGGCATCGTAAAACTCACGGGGAATGCACAAGTCACGCAAGGCGAGCAATTCGGCAAAGCCGATGGAATCACGGGATTCTATCGCAAGAATTCGGATAAGCTCGAACGCGTCGAAGCGCGCGGCAACAGCTTCTTGAAATCGCAGGAAAAAGGCAAGCAGCAGGAAATCGTGGCGCGCGATCTGGATTTTTTCTTTGACGATCAGCAACGCTTGCTCAAAGCTGTGGCTACCGGTAAGGCCATTGCTCGCTCGCTCGAAAAGGATGCGCCGCGCGAACTTTCTGCCGAACGGATCGAAGCGAATTATAAACCGCAGGACAAAGCGAGCGAGATCACTTCCCTGGTGACGAATGGTCGCACAATCATGAAGATCACCCCCGTCGAGAAAACGGAAAAGAACGCGGAGCGCGTGATTGAAGCCGATGCAGCGAACGTCACCTATCATCCCGGCGGCAAATATCTGGCGAAAGCTGAAGCCAATGGCAATGCGGTGATGACGGTCACGCCGCTGGTAGCCACGCCGCAAGCTGAAACCAAAAAATTGCGCGCGCCCAAATTCGTCGCGGATTTTTATGACTCCGGCAACGATGTAAAAACGTTTCTGGCGGAAACCAACGCAGTAGCTGAATTCACCCCCATGCAACCGGACAAGAAACGCGTCAAACGAACATTGACTGGCAACAAGATGACGGCGACGTTTGAGCCAAATGTGCAGGAAGTCGTCGAAGTCATCGTGGAGGGCAACGCCAAATTTGACGAAGGCGAACGGCACGCCACGGCGGCGAAGGCAAACTATTTGTCGGCTACGAGCACGACGTTGATGCGAGGCAAGCCGCAACTTTGGGATAGCGTGGCGCGCACGGATGCACAGGAAATTGATGCCAATATTGAGACGGGCGAAAGCGTGGCGCGCGGTCGCGTGCGCACGACGTATTACAGCCAGGCAACCACGAACGGCGCGGCTCCGTTCAAGAAAAACAATGCGCCGATCTTTGTGTCTTCGGATCGCGCGACGTTCCGGCATCGTGAAGCGGCAGCCAAGTACGAGGGCAATGCACGCGCGTGGCAAGACGATAACTTTGTGCGCGGCGATGTGCTGGAACTCGATAATGGCGAGCGCACCATGATTGCTACAGGCAATGCGCAATCGGCTATTTATAGTTTCGAGCGTGAAATCGAGCCAGGCAAGAAGGAAATCGTGCCCGTGTTTGGCGCGGCAGAGCAGATTCAATACTTCGATAACAACCGACTCGTGCGCTACACGAACAAGGTGAAAATTCGGCAAGGCACGGATCAAATTGATTCGGTCAAGGCAGATGTGACGCTGGATGAAGAATACAGGATGACGCGGTTTGTAGCCACGCAGGAAGTGGTGCTGACACAGCCGCAACGCACCGGCAAAGGCCATCAGTTGGAATACACTGCAGCCTCAGATGAGGCAGTATTGACGGGCAATTTAGCGACGATTGAAGACCGCGAACACGAGGTAACCTCCAAAGGCGCTAGATTGACTTTGCACCTGCGCGATGCTAAGCTCACGGCCAATGATGAGGGCGGCACGAAGCGCGTGAAAACGGTTCACCGCATAAAAAAGCGAAGTTGAGGCGGTTAGTAGTGGCCGATACAAAAGAGCAGTTAGGCGAAGGAAATTTCGCCACAGCAATGAAAATTGAAAAGCAGCTTCCTTCCTTCGCTCAAGCGGCCACAGACCAGCCCAGCAACCACAAAGCAGTTGAAGTATTACGTGCCGAAAACCTTAAAAAGTCCTATCGTGGCCGCTGCGTCGTTAATAACGTTTCGATTTTCGTGAGAGCTAGTGAAATCGTTGGGCTGCTGGGGCCAAACGGGGCGGGGAAAACTACGACATTTTATATGGTGCTCGGGTTGGAGCGACCAGATGCAGGCCGCATCTGGCTCGGTGAGCAAGACATTACGCGCCGACCTATTCATCAGCGCGCGCGCAGTGGGATTAGTTACTTACCGCAAGAAGCATCGGTCTTTCGCAAATTGACGGTGGAGGAAAATATCCTCGCCATTTTGGAAACGCTTAAGCTCACCCGCAAAGAACGCCTGGCGCGGTTGGATCAGCTCATTGAAGATTTTCACCTTGGACATGTAAGACGCAACAAAGGCTATGCGTTGTCCGGTGGAGAGCGGCGGCGCACCGAGATTGCGCGCTGTTTGACGCTTGAGCCAAAATTTATATTGCTTGATGAACCCTTTGCTGGTATTGATCCAAAGGCGATTGACGATATTCAGCAGATCATTGCGGGCTTGCGTGCGCGCGGCATTGGTGTTTTGATAACGGATCATAATGTGCGTGAGGCATTGGCGATTACCGACCGTGCCTACATCATCAACGAAGGGCAAATTTTCCGGACCGGAACGCCCAACGAATTGACGACCGACCCAGAAGTGAGAAAAGTATATCTGGGCGAAAAATTTAGAATGTAGCTTTGTTATGTCGTTTAAGCAGGGACTTTCACAATCACTTCGTCAAAACCTGGGGCTGGTATTGACACCACAGCTTCGGCAGCGCATTGAAATGCTGCAAATGACGAAGTTGGAGTTAAATGACTTAGTTACGCAACAACTCCAGGAAAACCCTGTCCTGGAAGAACTCTCTCCTGAAGAAATCTCAGTCGCCCCCAGTCTTGGCGGCACCGACTTTGCCGAAGACGCTCCCGCCAGTGCGCTTAATGGCCTGAGTGATTACGAAGCGAGCACTACTTCTTATCAGAATGGCGCGGCAGATGTCAGCGAATTTTCCACCGGGGACGCCCGTGATTCCGGCAGTGAGACGAGCTTTGATGGTTATACGGGTGAGCGCCCGACAGCAACAGAAAGTTTAGGGAGCGCCAGTGAAATGGGCGAGGCGGAAGTCGGCGAGCGCGATTCCTTTCAAGAAATTGATTTCGGGCAAACGTTTGAAGAATACCTTGATCCTGGCTATCGCACGCGCGAGACCGAAGTTAAAGAAGGGCCTTCTTTTGAGCAGTTTCTTTCTTCCGAACAAACGTTGGGCGAATATCTCGAGTGGCAACTGCGGATGACGCAAACGACGGAAGACATCCGCGGCGCAGCAGAAGCAATCATCGGGAATTTGAATGACGATGGTTATCTGGAAAGCACGCGGGAAGAAATCGCGCAATTAGGCGGCTGGGAGATGGAAACAGTCAACGCCGCCTTTGACATCATTGCCCAATTTGATCCGCCCGGCGTGGGCGCGACCAGTTTACAGGAATGCTTAGCCCTGCAATTATGTACGATGGGATGTGGGGATCGGCTCGCCGTCTTACTGGTAAGGCAACATTTCCACAAACTGCAAAATCACAAGCTGCCGGAACTCGCGCGTGAGCTGGGGCTTACGATTGAAGATTTGGTGAATGAACTCAAACTCATCAAACAACTCGAACCCCATCCAGGCCGAAAATTCGCGCCCCGTGATGCGCACTATGTCGAACCGGAAGTCTATATTGAAAAAATGGATGACGATTACATCATTCGCTTCAATGACGATGGCTTGCCGCAACTGCGCATCAATTCGCAGTATCGCCGCATGATGGAAAACAAGGACACGTCGAAAGAAACGCGCGACTATATCAAAGACCGCTTTCGCTCGGCGGTGGACTTGCTGAAAAATATCGAGCATCGCAAACAAACGATCTATCGGGTGTGCGAGCAAATCGTCTATCGGCAACGCGACTTCCTCGACAAAGGGGTGGAGTGCATCAAGCCGATGATGCTCAAGGATATTTCCGAAGACATTGGCATGCATCTTTCGACTGTTTCGCGGGTGGTCAATGGCAAATACGCGCATACGCCGCAAGGCGTGATTGAACTGCGACGCTTTTTTACGGAAGGCATGACCAACGAAGACGGCGAAGAAGTCTCCACGCAAATCATCAAACTGAGAATCAAAAAGATGATCGAAGCGGAAGATGCAAAAAATCCGCTCACCGATGACGAGATTGCGAAGGTTCTCGCCCAGGAAGGGCAAAAGCTTTCGCGCCGCACGGTGGCCAAATACCGTGACCAATTACGAATCCCCGGTTCGCGTGAACGAAAACAAGTAATCTAAATCTGGAAAAGTCTCGTGAAGTCTCGTGAAGTCTGGAAAAGTCTCGTAAAGTCTCGTGAGGTCTGGAAAACTTCTTTCCGGGACTTTCCTGAACTCTCCTGGACTTTCTGCAACTTTCCACAACTTTCCACAACTGCATACTCGCCCCACATATCATTAAAAAACAAACCCAACCACCGCAAGGAGGCGAACGATGAAAATTGAATTTACTGGTCGTAATTTCACAGTCTCACCTGCCATCAAAAAGCACACGCTGGAACACTTCAATAAACTTGACCCCATCCTGCATGAAACTACTAAGGTGCATGTCATTTTAAGCATTGAGAAGCATCATCGCCACGTCGCAGAAGTCGTGGTGCATTGGAAAGACCACGAATTAACCAGCAATGCCGATACGCCTGATATGTATGGTTCGGTCACGCAGGCGATTAACAAGCTGCACCGACAGGCACAAAAGCTCAAAGGCAAAATCATTGATCGCAAACATCATGCAGTAGCGGCGAAGCTCGTCGCGCCAAGCCCGCAACCGGAAGTCGTTCCGCTGGCCAATGCGCCGCGTATTATTCGCTCGCGTCGCTACTCGGTGAAACCGATGACGCCGGAAGAAGCGATGTTGCATGTGGCCAGCGATTCAGAACAATTTCTGGTTTTTCGCGATGCTGAAACAGAACGCATTGGCGTAATGTATAAACGAAAAGATGGGAATTTCGGGTTAATTGAACCCTGAGCAAAGGTGGCAGGTGTTGCGCAGGGGAATTCCCCTGCGCAACACCTGCCACCCGACACGTTTTTATGCTCCCTCAGCTTGTCATCATCACCGGACTCAGTGGCGCGGGCATCTCTTCGGCTATGAATGTGTACGAAGATATGGGCTACTTCTGTGTGGACAATTTGCCGGTGCAGTTGATTCCCAGCTTCGTGCAGTTATTTGAGCGAAAAGAATCGGGCATTATGCATGCCGCGCTCGGCGTCAATATACGGGAAGGCGAGTTTCTGCGCCGCTTCCCACCGATGTATGCCAAGTTGCGGAGCCGCACTGACCTGGAAACCATGGTGATCTTTCTGGAAGCCAGCGACGCGGCGCTGCAACGTCGTTATAGTGAAACGCGCCGCCCGCATCCTATCGGCGAAGGAACTGTGCTGGAAGCAATTCAGGAAGAACGCACGCTCCTGGCACCGATTCGCGCGCTGGCCGACATTGTGATTGATACCTCGGATCATACCGTGCATACCCTGCGCGCGTTTCTCAAGAAGCGGTTCGCTTCTGACAACACGGAAGGCACGACCGACATCACGGTCGTGAGTTTCGGCTATAAACACGGCGTGCCGATTGATGCGGACATCATGCTGGATGTGCGTTTTCTGCCGAATCCGCATTTCGTGCCGGAGTTAAAGGAATTCACGGGCAACGATCAACCCGTGATCACCTATCTCGAAAATAGTCAGGAAGTCAGCGAAACGATTGCGCGCTTCAATGCCTTGTTGGATTATTTGCTTCCGCTCTATCAGCGCGAAGGAAAAAGTTACGTAACTATTGCTGTTGGCTGCACGGGCGGGAAACATCGTTCGGTGTATTCAGCCAACGAATTAGGCAAACACCTGAACCGACTCGGCCATCACGCCCACGTGATGCACCGGGATGTGAAGAAATAGTCATTGGTCATTAGTCATTAGCCACCTGCTACGATGACAACCCGACCAATGATAAGTGACCAATGACCAATATTATGCCCTTAATCGGAGGAGTCATCGTCACCCACGGCAACCTCGCCAATGAGTTATTGAGCGCGGCGGAAACTATTGTGGGCGACATCCATCACATTACCGCCGTCTCGATTGGCTGGCACGACGACGTGGACATCGCGCGCGAAGAAATCAGTCGCGCCATTGAACGCGTCCAGGCCGGAGCCGGGGTGTTGGTCTTAACGGATATGTTTGGCGGTACGCCCACCAATTTGGCTTGTACCTATCTCGGTAACGCTCCGATTGAAGTGGTCACAGGCGTGAATTTGCCTATGGTGATCCGCCTGGCTGACCAACAACCCAATGAAACCTTGCCCGTCATCGCACAACGGGTGCGTGATCAAGGGCAAAAAAACATCTATTTAGCGAGTGAAGTTCTAGCCCCCAAGTAGCGCTTATGCAAACGCGCCGTATTGTCATTCCAAACCGTCTGGGTCTGCACGCTCGCGCGGCAGCGAAGTTAGTACGTCTAGCTAATACATTTTCCAGCTCAGTTCAGGTTTCGCGTTGCGAACCACCGACGCGCAGCGCCGATGCCAAGAATATTCTCGGGTTGTTGCTGTTAGCGGCACCGCAACATACCGAAATCGAACTGACAACTGAAGGTATTGATGAGTTGGTCGCCATAGAAGCCTTAAGCCAGCTCATTGAGGAAAAGTTTGGAGAAAAGGAGTAGTCATTTGTCATTTGTCATTTGTTCTTTGTTATTGGTCAGCCACTATCGTAGCCCCGTGGATGCGAGGAGAAACTACTGACGAATAACAAAGAACAAATGACAAATGACAAATGACAAATGACTGATCGTGTCGCCCCAACTGAAATTCTCAAATGAGGAGCGCTTGGAAGGCATAGGAATTTGCCCTGGCATTGCCATCGGCACGGCTTTCCTCGTGGATGATCCGCGCGGACGCATCATTCGGGTGCGGCTGCGCGAATCCGACCTGGACAGAGAAATCGCGCGCTTTCGCCAAGCCATCGAAGTCGCGCAACAACAACTCAAGGCCGTTTATGAACGACTGCGCGCGGCCCTCGGCGAAGAACAAGCCTACATTCTCGAAGCCCATGTCCCTCATGTTGCAGGATCAGTCTATCGGGCGGCAGATTGAGCAATTCATTCGCGACAATCGCGCCAACGCGGAATGGGCGGTGCGTGAAGTCTCCAATCGCTTGCTGAAGGTCTATGCCGAAATCACGGATGAATATATGCGCGCGCGCAGCAGCGATCTGGAAGACGTTACTAACCGCGTGCTGACAATTCTTTCCGGCACCCAGCCGCGCACTTTCGCAGACTTTTCCGAAGACGCCATTTTAGTCGCCGATGATCTGCTGCCCTCGGTCGCCGCCGAAATGAATACGGAAAGGATTCACGGCTTTGCCACCAATGCAGGCGGCTGGACATCGCATACCGCCATCATTGCCCGCAGCTTGAACATTCCCGCCGTCGCGGGCTTGCGCCGCATCACGGCTCGCGTGCGCTCCGGCGAAACGATCATCATTGACGGACACGCCGGGATGGTCATTCTGCGCCCGGCACCAGATACCCTGCGCTTTTATCTGGAACAGCGCGCCAGTCAACAACAACAGGCGGTGTACGATCTGGAAGAGCGCGACTGGCCCGCGATGACGTTGGATGGGCAAAAAGTCGCCTTACGCGCCAACATCGAGTTGACCGATGAAATTGAGGTCGTGCAACGCTTCAATGCGGCAGGCATCGGCCTGTTCCGGTCGGAATTTTTGTACGCCAAGGCTGAGTCGGGATTGCCCACCGAAGAAGAGCAATACGAAGTGTACAAATTGTTGGCAGAAACCAGTGGCGAGGAAGGGGCAGTGATTCGGACGTTCGATCTGGGCGGTGATAAACTGCATCTGAATGGCTTTAAACCAGAGCGCAATCCAGCGCTGGGTTTGCGCGCAATTCGGTTGTCCGTCAAGGTCAAAGAAGTTTTCCATGCCCAACTGCGCGCGATTTTACGGGCCGCCGCTTATGGCAAACTCAAGCTTGTCCTGCCGATGATTTCCGATCTGGATGAACTACGCTACGCCAAACAAACCATCGCGGATCTGACACAGGAACTCAATGAGCAAAATATTCTGCACGCCCCCAAGCTGGAGATTGGCGTGATGATCGAAGTTCCGACCGCTGTGTTCCTCGCTGAACATTTGGCACGCGAAGCCGATTTCTTCAGCCTGGGAACCAATGATTTGACGCAATATATGATTGCCGTAGATCGGGCGAATGAAGACGTGACGCACCTTTTCGATTCCCTGCACCCTGGCGTGCTCAGAGCCATTAAGTTAGTCGCGGACGCGGCACACACAGCGCAGATTCCCATCACAGTCTGCGGCGAAATGGCTTCTCACCCAGCGGAAGTCATCGTGTTGTTGGGATTAGGGCTTTGTGACTTGAGCATGACGCCCAGCGCCATTCCGATGATTAAGCGCATCATTCGGGGCATTGACGTAAAAACGGCGCGTCAAATTGCGGCGCAAGCCCTGACCTTCACGACTCCTAGAGAGGTCAATGACTACCTCCACGAAGAAATGGCCAAACATTGGGCGCATCATTCAGCCCCGACAACACCCGGCAATTAGCCTTCATTCCCTCACCTCCAACGGGCTGTGGAGCAAAATTTCCGTTCCCATTGTTAGCAACTCAAAAAACTCTTTCGCCGCATACATCGGAATGCGCACACAACCGTGTGAATCAGGATAGGCCGGCACGAAGGTGCTGCCGTGAATCGCCAAACCGGAAAGATAATAATTTGGGTAATAAAGCATACCTAACGGGCTTTTCTTCCAGCCTTTGATTTTATTGTAGACGTTGAAGCGTCCTGGCGGCGTAACGGCATCGCGGACAAAGCCTTCTGATTTGAATTCTTTTCCATTGCCAGAAGAGACAGACAGGATTTTCGTGACGCTATTCTCGTGATCTATGACGAACAACACCTGGCGTAGCAAATCCACTTCAACGCGGATGGTTCCCGCCTCCAACGCCTGCACTTCTTTCGGCACGGGCGGACGGGCAAAACGTAGCGCTTCCAGGTCTTCCAGGCTCAATTTGCCGGTTGGTTGCAGCGCTTGCACCTTCTGAAAGGCAATCAGCGCGTGACGATAGGATTCATTAGTGTTCGCCAGCCAATACCCCAGCGCCGCCAGCTTTTCTTTGGCTTCTTTGATGTCAGCCACGGTCACAACTTTCGGTTTGGCTTTTGGTTTTGGTTTGGTAGGAGCAATTTGCCGCGCACGAATCACACGGCGGGCGCGGGTTTCCGGTTCTTGCCCCCAGAGCGCAACCGAACTTAATAAAAATAAGAGCGTGAGGATTGCCATCGCTTCCCTTCCGGGCCGCGTTGTTCGTACCAGTAATGCGTTCATGTCCAATCGTTATTTATTCTTTGGCAGCTTGCGGGTTGTATTCCCAATGCCAGGGTTCATAAAAATAGGGGATGAAACCAAACTTGCCTGCGTTTTTGACGAGCCAACGATAAACCTTCGTGTTGACCTGCAAAGCACGATTGTCATCTTTCGTGCTGACGGGTTCGCCGCCAACATACACGTCTAACGCGCGTCCGGTGAAGTGAGGGCTGTGGAGTGCTAGGCCTGCGCGCCCGGCCTGCGGGGATTGTTGCCGTAATTTCTGTTGATATTGAGGTGAGCGAAAGGCCGAGATGATTTTCAAATATTTTTCCGAAGCAGCCAGCGTCCCGTTATCAGCCAGTGCCAAGCCCAAATCGCGCGCGGCGGCAGCAACCATTCGTTTATATGCGGCATAAGTTGCGCGCTCAATCTGGCGCAGTTCAAGTGGGCGTTCGGGATCATAGAATTCTGAAGCAGCAACGGTGAGTAAGTTTGCCGCAGCAGAAACTTCCCGATCTTTGCTACGGCATACTTGCCACTGCTTCACCATCTTCATCCAGGTCTCTTCATCAAGAACCCCGCTAACCATTAAATCAACCGACTGTTGCCAGGCAGAAATCGCCATCGCAAAGTCTTCGCTGTCAGGATTCGCTTCGCAATTTACAACCTGTCGAATCAGCGGCTCATACAATTGCCAGCCCCTTTGCACTTTGCCTCCAAACGTCCAAGGCAAATTTTCCTTGAGCAACGCGTTTTCCAAACTTGCCGCTTTTGCAATCGGCGCTTTGGGCGTAGGGCGGTACACAATATTCTTCGGTTGTTGGGCGAAGACCTGGCTTAACAAAATCACGGCCAGCACAAAACTGGAATAACGATGCAATCTCATACGACTTTGGCACCTGCAATTTCTTAGATTGATCCCTCGAACAGAAACCAGACGGCTTCGTTGCAGGCGAAATCATACCACAGAGATTCCTATTGTGTTGCGATAGAAAATGACCGCATACATGGCGTCAAGGCCGCTTGCAAGGCCGAGGGGTACCCCGTATACTGCGAACGTTTTGAGTTCAAATTCGAGCGTCGCACCAATCGCAGACGCTGCACCCAACGAATCAAAAACACCCGACAGGAACATTATCTGTCATAGATTTCGCCCAGGAATAATACCAAACTAAATGACAGGCAAGCTGTCTATCTTACCTTTTCCATGGAGGAATTTATGTCCACTGCTCCCAAGCATTTGATTGGATGGTCAGCGTTTTTCGTTTGCCTGACCTTGATCACTGTTCCCTTCATAAGCCGCGTATTCCAGGCAACAGCGCAACCAGCGCAACGCCAACTCACGCCCGAACAACAAGCCCAGATGCAAGCCCAACAAAAAGCTACGCAGGAAGATCACCAGCGGATGATGGAGCTGCTGGGCATCAAAGAGTTGCGGCGCGGCGCGAATGGCAGTAATCCGCAAGCGCCGAATTACGCTAACTACGATGAATCGAAAGCCAATCCGTATCCGAACCTGCCAGAACTGATGAAGCTGAAAAATGGGAAGAAAGTCACGTCAGCCAAGGTCTGGTGGAATCAACGCCGCCCGGAAATCGTAGAAGATTTCGACCGCGAAGTTTATGGCCGGATGCCCAAAGTCACGCCAAAGGTAAACTGGGAAGTGACCAGCACGACGAACGAAGTGAAATACGATGTGCCCGTCATCACCAAACAACTTATCGGGCACGTAGACAATTCTTCCTACCCACAAATCACAGTTAACATTCAATTGACCTTGACCACGCCAGCCAACGCCACAGGCCCGGTGCCTGTGATGATGGAATTCGGCTTTGGTTTTCCGCCACGTCCCGCAGGCGCAGCAGCAGCGAACACGCCGCCGCGCCCAGCCCCCCCAGGCACGCCGTGGCAACAGCAAATGCTGGCCAAAGGCTGGGGCTATGCCATTATTGTTCCGAACAGCATTCAAGCCGACAACGGCGCAGGTTTGACGCAAGGCATCATTGGCCTCGTCAACAAAGGCCAGCCGCGCAAACCGGATGACTGGGGTGCATTGCGCGCCTGGGGCTGGGGCGCAAGCCGCGCGCTGGATTATTTCGAGACAGACAAAGCGGTCAACGCCAAACAGGTCGGCATCGAAGGCCATTCGCGCTACGGCAAAGCGACGATTGTCACGATGGCGGATGATGCGCGTTTTGCCATTGCCTTTGTCAGTTCCTCCGGCGCAGGCGGAGCCAAAATTCACCGCCGCAATTGGGGCGAGTTGGTTGAGAACGTTGCCGCGCCCAGCGAATATCACTGGATGGCGGGCAACTATATGAAATATGCCGGGCCGTTAACCTGGAATGACCTGCCCGTAGATGCTCATCAATTAGTTGCCTTATGTGCGCCCCGCCCAGTGTTTATTAGCGCGGGCGCGACGCAAGGTGATGGTTGGGTTGATGCCAAAGGCGGGTTTCAGGCGGCAGCGGGTGCCGGGCCGGTGTACAAGCTGCTCGGCAAAAAGGATATGGGAACGACGGAGTTTCCCGCGATTGAAACCGGGCTGATGGAGGGCGATATTTCGTTCCGCCAACACAGCGGCGGACATACGCCTGCACCGAATTGGCCGACGTTCATTACGTTCGCCAGCCGCTACCTCAAAGCGCCGCCCAGTTCAGTGGCGAAAAAGTAGGAGCACTGGGTACGCGCGCACCCTGCGTGCTATAGTGTTAATCCAACACGCAGGGTGCGCGCGTACCCAAGTTAGAGATGTAACTTGCTATGCTTATAGCTATACAGAAAATAAATTACCAACCCAATCGCCAGCCAGATTAAAAA
This sequence comes from uncultured Acidobacteriota bacterium, assembly GCA_963794955.1. Taxonomy (GTDB): domain Bacteria; phylum Acidobacteriota; class Blastocatellia; order RBC074; family RBC074; genus JAFDVL01. The sequence continues at coordinate 125,417 of CAWCGF010000019.1, read as the reverse complement.
CCGATACCAGTTTGTCCAACCCAGTTCCGTCATTAAGTAGCCGCAAGTCAGCACGCCCAGCACCGGAATCAGCGACAGCGATTTGCGGAAGCATTGCACGACCAGCGCCGCTGCCAGCACAATGTAACCGAGCAACGGAAGCTTATGCTTGAATACCTCCCAGCCGCTTTCGGTCGGATTCGCGGGATCAGTCGTGGCAATCAGTGAAGCTAGTGCTTCGGGTTTGAAGATAACGAAGCTCAGTAAAATCAGGATGAATCCCACGGGTGCAATGAATTTCGCGTTGATGTACGGTGCTTTGAATTTGCGTTCGATATTTTGATTCGACTGCAAAACCAGGACGCCACCGCACACCAGCACGAAGGCGAAGAGCGTGCCGATGCTGGTCAAATCCGTGACTTCGGTCAGGTTCATAAACAACGACGGAATGGCGACGACAAAGCCCGTCACGATGGTCGAGAACCACGGCGTTTTGAACTTCGGATGAATCGCGGCAAAGATTGGCGGCAGCAAACCATCACGGCTCATCGTCATCCAGATGCGCGGCTGTCCAAGCTGAAAGACTAATAACACTGTCGCCATCGCAATCACCGCAGAAATCGCAATCACTCCTGCGATCCATTGCGCGCCGACTTGCGCGAACACAAACGCCAGCGGATCGCCGACCGCGAGTTCTTTGTAACTGACCATCCCCGTCAGCACGAGTGCGATCAGCACATATAAAACGGTGCAAATCACCAGCGAATACAGCATCCCGCGCGGCAAATCGCGTTGTGGGTTCTTGCATTCTTCAGCAGTCGTCGAAATCGCATCGAAGCCGATGTAGGCAAAGAACACCGCGCTCACGCCTTTCAGCACGCCGCGCAACCCCGTTCGGCGCAAACGGCGACCAGTTCTCCGGCTTCACATAAAACGCGCCGAGCACGATCACCAAAAAGATCACGGCGAGCTTGATCGCGACCATAATGTTCGATGCCGTTTTGGATTCTTTGATGCCCACAAAAACAAGCGCCGTGATGAGGAACACAATCACTAGCGCGGGCAGGTCACACACCAGATGAAAGCCGCCCACGATGGGCGCAGTCAGCCACGCCTGATGCGCGTCCACCGCCATCCCGATGCCGTCCAGAGCTTTGATTTGATCAAGCGTTTGCCCGGCCTTGAGCAGCGCGTCCACTTTGTCAAAACCGCGCGAGGCCGTCAGAAAATCCATCGTCAAATATTGCGGAATGTTGATGCCGTAGCCCGCCAACAGCGAGGTGAAATAATCGCTCCACGAAATCGCGACGGCGATGTTGCCGATGGCGTATTCCATTAACAGATCCCAGCCGATGATCCACGCGATCAATTCGCCGAATGACGCGTAGGCATAAGTGTAGGCCGACCCCGCGACGGGAATCATCGAAGCGAATTCGGCGTAGCACAGCGCCGCAAACGCGCAGGCAATCGCGGTAAAAATAAAGAGTCCTGCGACCGCTGGCCCGCCATTGAACGCAGCGTTGCCGATGGTCGAAAAGATACCTGCGCCGATGACGGCAGCAATGCCGAGCGCGGTGAGGTCTACGACGCCGAGCGTTTTTTTCAGCCCGCTGCCACCTTCGCCATCGCCTAAACCGTGCGCCGCATCGTACTGAATTTTCTCAACGGATTTTCTGCGAAACAGAGTTGTCAGGTTCATAAGTTTGCATGTCTGTTTGGTTACGAGTGAACGTTTTCGGAATGCGGCTGTCATTAAACGAGAAGCCTGCGGGATTGGCAAGAGCGGGAAATCTAATTGTCTGAATAAATCTCTATGCTAAGCTTGGCCGGAAAGATTATGAAAAAGCAATTGCCTCACCTCATTATTTTCAGCCTCGTAGTACAGCTTTCTTGTGCCCACGTGCAAACCTCAGTCACGTGGACAGAAGCGATGCAAACGCCGCTTGCCTGCGCCCTCTATGCTGCACAATTGGAAGACGATCCTGAAATGATTACGCGAGTTGCCATCAAGTATGCAGAAGCGGGCGCTTTTGCTCGAGCCATTGAGATAGTGGAATCCATTCCAGAACGAGGCTTTATGGAAGTCCTGCGCAGGGGATTTTATTTCCGGCGAGTGCTAGCCTGGAAGGTTACATCCAAGATTGAAGCCTACGCTGACATTGCTATCTTACAAGCAAAAGCAGGCCATCACGATCAGGCGCTCAATAGTTTGGAAAGAGCCGTCTCTTTAGCGCATCTGTTTGAGCTAGAGGAATACTGGACGAGAATCGCACAACTCACCAAAGCTGTATCAGGGTTTGTTTTAATTGGTAAAGAGGATCGAGCATTTGCAATATTCAATGATCTTCCTGTTAACGCTACTGAGTTAACAACTGTGACTGAGGGAATGTCATATGCGGAGGATTCCCTCCTACGGCAAAAAATCAGAATGTTAACAGCGATTGCTAACAGCTTGGCAAAAGTAGGAAAGGCGGAAAGAAGCTTGCAAACAATTAGGCAAGCTCAGGAACTGTTTGAGCGACTCCCGTTGTCAGACATTGTTGCATCCGATGTCGTCAGGATCGCTGATGTCTATGCGCAACTAAGTAAAGTTGAGCTAGCAATTGATTTGATCCAAACCTTTGTTGCAAATGAAATCAAGCAGGGGCCAGAAAATCCATCCTCAAAAGGTTGGAATCTTTCAGAGTATGCTGAACAGCTTGCCCAGCTTGGCAAATTAGATGAAGCACGCAAACTTGCTGAAGTAATTAGCCACTCATCATCACAGGCTGCCGCTTTTGCAAAGATTGCCAAACTTTTCGCTAAATCAAAGAACTATGCGGCAGCTCTAACGCTGCTCTCTCAAATCCCGACAGATGAAGCAAGCTACCTTCACAATGCACAAGACGAAATCGCCAAACAACTCTTGGATGAAGGGAATTTCGACAAGGCCTTTGCAATTGCCAATCAAATCAGTAGTTCAAATAGCAAAGCTAGTGTCTTGGCCTATGCCGCGCAAACGTATGCGGCACGAGGCGAGCAGGCCAAAGCACGTGAAGCGGCAATTGCAGCTTTTGAAGTGGGAAAACAAAATTTGCATGACAATGGATTTTCTGAAAGTGCCGTGCAGTATATTTTACTCGTTGATAAAAATGTCGTCCTGGAAAGGCTGAAAGAAGAAGGGTTGAAACGAGGCTCCGGCTGGGCGCTCGCAGAGACTGCAATAAAACTAGGAGAAGCCAATCAGGATTCATTAGCTATCGAAGTGCTAAGTTATATCCAAGCTGAAGACTACTTTGAGGACGCCGGCCCAGTTACGATTCAAGATTATCGCGCCAACGCTATAGGCAAAATCGCGATGCACTATTATGATTCCAAGCGTCCCGTAGATGCGCAATTACAAGCCATATTAGCCGAGTTCGTCAAACTGCTCGACTGATTTGGATAGGAGAACAACGACATGGACGATAAGGTCAAAACCATCGTGTCCGAGTTTCGGCAACAACTCCATCAACTGTACGGCGACCGCTTGGAACAGGTCATCCTCTTTGGCTCGCAAGCGCGCGGCGATGCGGTCGAAGGGTCAGATATTGACGTAATGATCGTGCTGAAAGGTGAGGTGAATGTGGGCGATGAAATCTCACGCACGAGTCAGCTTTGTAGCGATTTGTCGCTGGCTTACGATGTGGCGTTGTCGCGCATTTTCACTTCGGCAGAACGATTTGCGTATGAACGCAACCCGCTTTTTGTGAATGTGCAACGGGAAGGAGTTTGGGTATGACGAGTGACCAAGAGGCCTTGCTGAAAAAAGCGCGAAAGAGTCTTGCTGCAGCAAAGCTCTTGCTGAACGACGAATTTCACGAAGCTGCCGTCTCGCGGGCGTATTACACGATGTTCTATCTAACGTCGGCGCTGCTTCACCTCAAAGGGTTATCGTTTACCAAACATGGCTCGTTGCTCGGCGCGTTTGGTTTACACTTCATCAAGTCTGGGGAAATTGAACAAAAGTTCCACCGCTATTTGATAGACAGTTTTGACCTGCGCCACATCGCTGACTATGACATCAATATAACTCTTGACCAAATAAGAGCCGAAGAGTAAATCGCACACGCCGAAGAATTCCTGACAATGGCTGAAACTATCCTGAATACTTGAAAGGACGACCCAATGAACCGACGCAACATACTCAAAACCGGCCTCGTTGCCGGACTCACAGGAGCAACTACCTTGACTACTTCATTAACAACTGGTGCCGCCGCTGAAGGCAATCATTATTACGAATTGCGCACCTATCAACTGCGTAATGATCTTAACATCAAGCGTCTGCACGATTATTTCCAAAATCACTTTTTGCCGATGGCAAAGCGACAGGACATCGGCCCGGTCGGCTGTTTTACGGTCGCTTCCGGGCAATACACCCCGTCGCTGATTTTGCTCGTGGATTACAAATCGCTCGGCGAGATGCAGGCAGCGCACGCGCGGATGGAAGGCGATAAGGATTTCATGAAAGCGTGGCAGGAGTTTGAGGCAACAGCGGAAATGCCGTATGTGCGCTATGAATCCGTGTTGCTCAAAGCCTTTGACGGGCATTTGAAAATGGAGATTCCCGCGCCGAATAAAACGCCGCGCTTGTTTGAGCTGCGCACATATGAATCACGTAATCACTTTTCGCTCAAAGCGAAGCTCGACATGTTCAATAAAGAGGAAATCAAAATCTTCCGCGATGCTGGCTTCGCTCCGATTTTCTTTGGCGAAGGTGTGATTGGCACGCGCCAACCGGCGCTGACCTATCTGGTCGCGTTCGATGACATGGCCGCGCGAGATAAATGCTGGTCAGCTTTCAGCAGTAGCGAGGCCTTCAAGAAAATCCGTGTGATGCCAGGATGGACTGACCCGGAAGCGGTGTCGAATATCTATGGTTCGTTCTTGCGGCCAACGGCATATTCGCAGATTAAGTAAGAAGAAAGGGAGAAGGGGAGATAAAGCAGCTACGCCCTTTCTCCCCTTCTTTCTCCTCAAAACCCCAGCCCACCCTGCAACTTCACTACTTCCATTTCAAATGAGATTGTCGCGTTCGGTGGCACTTTGGGCGGATTGCCTTCGCTGCCGTAGCCGAGTTCGGGCGGCAGAATGACCAGGCGCTTGCCATCCAGTTTCATCGCATCAATGCCGTCGCCGCCCCCTACACCGAGGTTGAAGCCTTTGATAATGTCTTTTTCGCCGAGTCTAAAATCAAACTTGCCTTCTTCAAAGACTTTGCCATCGGCGAGTTTGCCGACATATTTCACGGTGACGGTTTGCCCGAACAACACGCGTTGTCCGGTGCCCACAACCAGGTCTTGATACTTCAACCCAGAGGGCGCAGTTTTCATTTCGCCCGGCCCGGAGGCGGGTTGTGCAGTAGGTGTTGGCGCAGGCGTTGAGGCAACCTCGCCAGACGGATTCTGACAAGCAAGTTGCGAGAGCAAAAAAAGTAAGCAAGTAAGCACTAATAAAGTCGTTCGATTCATCATCTACTCCTGAAAAATGGATAGCAAACTTTCCCGTTTGCGAATGGCTCCCACGGCAGATCGCGGGTGAGCGTCTCAGCAAACTGGAAAGTTTGCTGAATATTAAAGCAAAATCTTGGCGGGGCACCAGCGGGGTCGGAAGTCAAAAGAAACACGAAAACATTGCCGCAATGCTTGGGGCTGAGCGCGGCAGACGGTATCATATCCAGCCAAGCAAAACAGGTCAAAACTTCAAAAGGAAATTTTATGACTGAAATCACTCCCCGGCGTCGCACCAATCCACGCACGCCAACTGTGATCGCGCTGGAATTGCAAAGTGAACAAGCCACCGCAGCGTTGGTCAATAACAGCGGACGCTTAGTGCTAACGCGCACCACGCCGATCAAGCAAACTACCGTGCGTGCTACTGTCGCTGCCGTCAGCCAGTTGATTCTGGCCTTAGCCGAAGCGCCGGAAAGAAAGACTGTGTCCATCAAGGGCGTGGGCATCAGCGTGCCGGGCATTGTAGATCAACACACCGCACGGGTTTCGTTTACGCATCACGACGGCTTTAACTGGAAACGTGTCCCGCTCGGTACATTGATCGAAAAAGCACTGGAAGTGTCGGGCGTAGATATTCGCTTTTCTCCCGTAGCTTCTCCGGCACGCGAAGCCAAACTGGCCTCTGCGCATCCGCCCTTTGCTGTATATGCCAACCGCGATACACAAGTGGCTGCCGAAGCCTGGTGTGGTGCGGCAGAAGGAAAATCAAATGTGGTGATGCTCTCGCTGGAGACGCCCATCACCGCTGGCATTATGGTCGAGAACAAAATCCTGCACGGCACGGGCGATGTGGCGGGTGCGCTGGGCTTTTTTGCCGTAAGCGAAAATTACAAACCCGAATACGCCACCCACGGCGCAGGGGCGGTTGAGGCCACGGAAGCGGCGCTCGTGCGGCGCACACTGGAACAATGGACAGCGGATTCCGATTCGCTGTTAAGCCAGTTGACGATCTCCGATCCAGATCAGTTGACCGCCACCATGATTCTGCGCGCGGCGCGTAGTGGCGATGCTTTCGCCCTAAGTATCGTCGAAGAAACTTGTGGCTGGATCGCACGCGCCAGCGCCAATTTGATTTCCCTGCTGAACCCTGACGCTATTGTGATTGGTGGCACCTTCGGGCTGATGCTCAAACCTTTTCTCAGCACGATTCGCCGCGAAGCTAAACGATGGGCGAATCCGCAGGCGGTAAAGCAATGCCAGATCGCCAGTGCCCAGTTAGGAGCGCAAGCCAGACTGTTAGGAGCGGCGAGGTTAGCCTGGATGAAAAGCCAGTGAGCGTTATTGTTTTGTTACGCTAGCTACGACCATTTCCAGTTCATCTGTATTCACCGGTTTTGTGAGGTAGGCATGCCAGCGAAATGTGCTGGTGTTGGTGTTTTCCACGAGCGGATTCCGAAACGCTGAGATCGCCACAATCGGCACGGTATTCAACGCTGCGATTTCGTGAATTTTCCGCGCCGCTTCCAGCCCGCTCAGCCGTGGCATCATCACATCCATCAGAATCAAATCCGGCATTTCCTGCGCCGCCATTGCCACCGCCGTTTCACCATCGGCAGCGACGACGACTTCGTGTCCGAGACGTCGTAACAGCAACGCGAGCATGTCGCGGATGTCATCGTTATCATCCGCGACTAAAATTTTTCGTGGTGTGGTTGCAACAGGAAGATGCGAATTCCCATTTGAGAGACTTTTGAGAGGATCAGCACTCATATTTTCTATCTTTCCGGGGAGACTTCGCAAAGCAAAAACTTTTGACCGCTAGGAGCATTTCACTAAGGCATTGTAGTAAGTAGAGGATAAACGCGTCAAGGGATTGTAATTGGCTTGCCTCGAAAGACTGACTAGCAGCAGGGTTTCGCTTTTCCGCCTAGTATCCCACCGCCTTGCCACCACGACGTGGATCGCTGGCTCCCAAGCGCACGCCCGTTTTGTCTTCGATCATAATCGCTTCGCAATCACCCATATAGCCGGGCTTGTCGGTAAACCTATGCCCCATCGTTTGCAGCTTCTCTTTCACGTCGGCCACAATCCCCATCGGTTCATAGCGAATTTGGTCCGGCATCCATTGGTGATGAATGCGCGGCGCATCTATGGCCTGCTGCATTGTCATGCCGTGATCTATTACGTTGATGAGCGTTTGCAGCACCGTGTTAATAATCGTCGGGCCGCCGGGGCTGCCGAGGGCAAACCACAGCTTGCCCTCTTTCAGCACAATCGTCGGCGTCATGGCGGATAACGGGCGCTTGCGGGCGGCGACGGCGTTCTTTTCGCTTTGAATTAAGCCGTACATATTCGGACTGCCTGGCTTTGCAGCAAAATCATCCATTTCGTTGTTGAGCAAAAAGCCTGCCCCCTCGACTGTGACAGCACTCCCGAAACTGCCATTCAACGTGTAAGTGTTGCTCGCCACATTGCCGTCCTTGTCCACAACCGTGAAATGCGTGGTTTCGGTGGATTCGTAGGCGGTCGGTTTGCCGTGTTTGATTTGCTGCGAGGTGGAGGCTTTGTTGAGGCTGATTGTTGCGGCAAGCTTGTCGGCGTATTTCGGCGCAATCAATCCGGCAACCGGAACCTTGACGAAATCGGTGTCACCTAAAAACTCTGAGCGATCCGCAAAAGCGCGGCGCATCGCTTCGACTTTGACGTGCAGTTCGCGCGATGAATTGAAGCCCATTGCTTTCAGATCGTAGCGGCTCAAGATATTCAACATTTCGATCAGCGCAATTCCCCCTGAAGAGGGCGGCGGCATCGTGATGATGTCATAGCCGCGATAGTTCGTGCGCAGTGGCTCACGCTCTTTGGCCTGATAGTTTTTCAGGTCCTCCATCGTGATCCAGCTATTCGCATTTTTCTTCATCGTGTCGGCGATCAAGCGCGCCGTTCGACCTTCGTAAAATTCGCGCGGGCCTTCTTTGCCAAGCCGATCCAAAGTCGCCGCCAATTCTGGCTGCTGGAAGATTTCTCCGTCCTGATATGGCTTGCCATTGCGCAGGAAAATGCGATTGCTTTCAGAAAACAGCGCCAGATTTTTGCCTGCACCTTTGAGACTGGTTTCGAGGCTGTACCAAACCGGAAAGCCCTCCGCCGCCAATTTCCGCGCGGGTTCGCAAACATCCGCCCATTTCATGCTGCCGTATTTTTCGAGCGCCAGCGCAAAGCCTGCCACAGTGCCTGGCACGCCAGCAGCCTTGTGACCGAGCAAGGAAGAGTCTTTGATGTATTCGCCTTTGCTGTCGAGATAGACATTGCGATGCGCGGCAGCGGGAGCCATTTCGCGGTAATCAATCGCGACGGCTTTGCCATCGTTACGGCGGATCATCATAAAACCACCGCCGCCCAAATTCCCTGCTTCCGGCCACACCACGGCAAGCGCCAGGCCTACCGCCACCGCCGCATCCACCGCATTGCCGCCACGTTTCATAATGTCCACGCCGACTTGCGAAGCGATTTCGCTCACGGAAGCGACCATCCCGTGCTTGCCCCGCACCGGCGTGCGCGAAGCGGCTTGCCTGGCAGGTGTAATGACCAGCGAAAGTAAAAGCGCAAAACATAAAGGAGCGGACAAGAGCTTTTTAAATTGCATAATGCCTCATTTCAGTTTTTTGGGATAAGAAGTTCTACCACTAGCGGCAAATGATCGGAACCAATATTTTTGCCCGTGTGGATGTTCACCACCGCAATCTCAGGACTCACCAAACACTGATCTATCGGAATCATCAGTGGCTTAAAAACCAGTGCAGCAGGCCAACCCGGCAACAGGCCAAATCCCTGGCGGGCATTGAGCATCTGCGTTTGCGCCAGCATTTGCGCGTGATAGGTTGACCAAACGGTATCATTCAAGTCGCCAATCAGAATTTTCGGCGCAGACAAACTTAACAGGTGTTGTGTGATCGCTGCAAATTGGATGTTTCTATCGCGAAAATTCGGCGCTTCAGTCGGGGTTGGCGGATGAACTGTCAGCAAATGAACTAGCGTATTATCTAGCTTGAAATCCGCTTGAATACTGGGTCGCCAACTTAGCCCCAGGTCTAATCGCTCAACCCGCTCCAGCTTGATCTTGCTGTACAACGCGATGCCAGACCCCGTCGCTTCGGCTTCAAATTTTAAATAGGGATATTCCGCCTGCAACGTGCCCAAATTCGCAAGCCAATTCTTATCTACCTCTTGCAACGTGATTATGTCCGGCGCTTCTTCTTTCACATACGCGATGACCGTTTCATATTGCGTATTGCTGTACTTAACATTCGATTGGAGCAGTTTCAGCCGATGTCCTGCCACCAGCGCGTGGCTGGATGGAGAAAAGTACCAGGGCAAAACGTGAAACGCATTAAGCGCGACAAAGACTACAGCGACGAGGCTCCAGCGCCATTGCTTGCCAACCAGTAGGAAAATCAGTCCTAACGTGGCACCAAGCAAATATTGCAGGCGAAAGTGATTGGTCAGTTCCAGGAGTTGATGAAATCTGCCGAGATAGCCTAGCAAACTGAAGATGCCGATCACCACCAATCCCGACTGCAATAACCTGCGCAATGTTGTCATCGTTAATTTTGTGGGGGCGTGTTGTCGATTTCCAAAATCACCTGAGCGATGGCGTTATCGGTCGAGTGCGACATCGAAACATGCGCCCGCGTGATCTGCAACTTTTCGACCAACGTCTGCGGCGCGCCCATGAAAAACCAATTGCGGCGCGCCTTCGGCGGAAGAAAGCACTTCGACATCCTGCCACGAAAGCGCGGTGACAGGGGTGGCAGCGCCGATGGCCTTACGTGCTGCTTCTTTCGCCGCAAAGCGGGCCGCATATTTCTCTGTGCGGCGCGCCAGCTCGCAATAAGCAATCTCGCGTGGTGTAAAAACACGTGCGATAAAGCGTGGCGATAAGGCCCGTTCAATGCGGCAGAGTTCAATGATGTCAATGCCAATGCCGATAATCATAAGAAGGAAGCTCTTAGCTTTTAGTCGTTAGCTTTTAGCCGAAGAGGTTTTGGCTAACGGCTAAGAGCTAATGGCTGTGTTTCTCTGCCTGGCTGGCCCAGAACGAAGCGCCGATCAAGCCAGCATTGTTGCCAAGCTCGGCGGCCACGACCTGTACGTGCTTCAAATCTGTCAGGCAAACGCGTGATTGCATCGTGCGACGAATGGGATCAAGAATGATTTCCCCGGCAGCCGCCACACCGCCGCCAAAAATCACCCGACGCGGATTAATGGCGGTGACAATGCTTGCCACGCCGACGCCGATGTAGCGGCCCGCCTGTTCGTAAATATCTTTAGCAATGGTGTCGCCTTCAATCGCGGCCTGGCAAACCAGTTCGGGCGTAATCGTATTCAGATCCCCTTCGCAAAGTTCAGCAATGCGCGTCGTGAGTCCTTGCACAACGGCTTTCATACCCATCGCTGCGATAGCTGGGCCGGAGGCAAACGCTTCAATACAACCATTGCTGCCACAGCCGCATTTGGGGCCATATAAATCTACAATGACATGCCCCAGCTCGCCTGCCGCACCGCCGATGCCAAGATGCAATTTGCCATTGATGACCAGGCCACCGCCAATGCCTGTGCCCAACGTATAACAAGCAACTGTGTCGACGCCGCTGCCCGCGCCAAACTTCCATTCGCCGAGCGTCATGGCGCGCGCATCGTTAATGATGCGTACGGGCAGTTTGGCATGTCCGCTGAGTTTTTCAGCGAGCGGCACATTGCGCCATTGCCCCGGCAGATTCGTCAAAAACAAGGTCCGGCCCTTTGTCCATATCAATCACGCCGGGCACACCGACGCCAACACCGCCCACTTTGGTTTTCGTGAGGCCGCTGGCTTTGATGACATGTTCAACCAACACGCCCATCTGCGCGATGACGGCATCATAGCCTTCGCGCGAATGCGTGGGGATCGAAGTCGTCCCGCTGATTTCTCCGGTGGTGATGTTAACCATCGCGGCTTTGATATTCGTGCCGCCGAGGTCAATGCCGATATAGTGGTTTTTCATGTTCTTCTTTCAAGCGAGGCTTGTTTTTCAAATTGGTGATAAATTCCGTTTTGGCGTCCGCGTATTCATTTAAGTCCTGCCAATCGCGCAACGCCAATTGCTGCTTATGCTCTGCGTAAGCCGCTGCGACTTCGGGATGGCCGCGCAAATGGTCTCGAAACAGTAAATGACGTTCCCAAAACTCGCAACCTGTTTCGACCATATGTAAATTGTGCGTGTTGAATCCTTGCGGCCTTCGGTGAAAAACGACGATACGGCATAATCGCATTGTAGCGGGCAATGTAATCGTACCCCAACGCTTCGAGATGCGGCACCAGTGTCTCTGCCAACGCAAAATCCGGCAGGCCAACCAATAACATCTATAGAACCTGTTTGCAGTTTAATGAAAATCGGGTTTGACTGGAGGAATGGCTTACACAACGAATTTAACCGTGCCGCAATTCGAGTTGATAGACCCGCTGTTACCCACAAGCAAAACGTATCAGGGTGACATCTCTCGCCACCACCTCGTCAACGCGATTTTCTATCAACTGAAAAACGGGTGTCAATGGCGCGATTTGCCGTCGGATTTTCCCAACTGGTCAACCGTGTACTCGCAGTTTCGGCGCTGGCAACTGGACGGGACGTGGCAAAAGGTCTTGGCGGCCTTGGCGCAAAGCGAGCGTCACGAGAAAAAAAAACGAATTTCCGAGTTTGCTGATCGGGGATTCGATGTGCGCCAAGAACACCGATACCGCCGAGGTAGAAACCAAGGGATTTTGCTGGTACAAAAACTGCAACGGCATCAAACGGCATTTGTTGGTGGATGTGTTGGGCAATCCCTACTTTGTCCATTGCACACCGGCCAATGCGAGCGACGACGACGGGTTGTTGGCCATCCTGCGGGAAAACAAACAGTATTTTCTGGCCTTACCGGCAGGGCACGTCGTGACCCTGTTGCTCGATCACGGGTATCACCAGGAGTACTTGGAAGAGGGGATCAGAAAGATTGATGCCCAGTTGTTGAGTTGCCTCAAGATTGAAATCGCGGAGAAAATCAGCCCGGAGCAACGGGCGGCGGCGAAAGCGGCGAACCCGGCCAAACAGGGCTTTGTGGTGATCAAAAAGCGGTGGATCGTCGAGCGCACAAATGCGTGGATGAATCAATGTCGGGTGTTGTGGAAGAATTGTGAAGGGTTGCTCAGGACGAGCGAAGCGAAGATTCGGATTTGCGCGATTCGGCTCATCCTGCGCAGACTCGCCTAACTGCAAACAGGTTCTATAATGGGCTTGGCGGCTAAGCCAGCTACTGAAGTGCTGCCAATATGCTCAATGATCGCCCCGTCAATATTGATTGACTGTAGCAAGGCTGCTTGTTCCTGCGTGAACATCGCAGGCCAATCAGAATTGTATTCAGCCATCAGAATTTTCATCAAGGCACCGCCAAATCTGCTTGTAGCGTCGTCAGGCGATTTTGGGATTTACGGATTTGGCGCTCGACCTGACTGACTAAATCCAGCAAAAAGTTATGCCCCACCGCTTCAGCACGGTCGGCACGAAGTTTGAGGCGATGCAGTTCTGAATGCTTGACGCGTTCAATTTCGGCTTCGATTTCGGTCAGGCGTTCTTGTGTGGCGCTGAGGGCGCGTAGCAGTTGCACCAAATCCAGCGCGGCATTGCTTTGTCGTGTCAGTTCGACAAAATTCATTTCGGCACTGAGCAACGCTTGTAAGCGTTCTTCCGCGCCCGCTTCGTAGGCTTGATTGGCAGCGATCATCAGCTTGTGGCGCGACTGGCGCTCCTGCTCATTATCCGCCAAATCGGGATGGCACAAGCGGGCGACTTCGCGGTACAGCTTCTTCAGATTCTCGGCGGCGTGGAATTTGGTTTGGCCGCATTCGAGTTCATTGCTAATCGTGTAATCGTCGTCGGTGACTTGCTGCCCCAGCGTGATGGCAATCTGTTTTTCGATGGCGGCGAGTTCATCAAATTTTTGCCCGACCGCTTCGAGATAATTCAATTCGAACTCGCGCACCTTGGATTGCAGCAAAGCCAATTCGGTTTCGCGTGCGGCAAGACGTGTCTTCCAGCTTTTCCAGTTCGTCGCGCCGGGCTTCAATTTCGCGTTGCTCGGCCAGTTGGTTAATGACTAAATTCATGGGTGTTCGATTTGTGCTTTGCGCTTTGCGCTTTGAAAATGGTTCAGGATGTCAGCGAACGTTTGAAATTCGTGACAGGCGATGCCGCGCGTGCGGCAATATTCAGCCAAATATCGCTTGGCAAAAACTTCGTCGGCGACTTCGGCAGAAGCGCGGTCGGACAAACCATCGCCAATGAAAACGGTGTAAAAGCCCTGGGCGCGGGCGGCTTGAATCGCTTGTGCTTTGTCATTGCCGTAATCAGAATCATCCCGAAACCGGCATTTCCAGCCCGTCGCGTGCGGTTCAATCCGACTCGCCAAAATTTCGAGTTCGGGAAAATCTGCGGCGGGGATAAAGAGTTCGATGATTTCGTGAAAGCCTGCGCTCAGCACCGTTAAGGGGATTTCCTGCGCCTGACACCATTGCACAAACCGCTTGAAGTCAGGATCAACCTTGATGCTGGCACGCAGGAGCGTTTCGGCTTCGCTAAAGGAGGCGCGAATGGTGGCCATTTCGGTCGCAATGCCGACGCGTAAGGTCATCTCATTCGCACGCAATTGCTGTCCGACCTGGGCTAATAATTCCGGGTCGTCGCCGAGTTCTTTGGTTAAGAATACTAATGAATCTGTGTCGGTAATCGTACCGTCAAAATCGGTAAAAATATGAAGCTTGGAAATAACTGACTCCTTGGAAAATCTACAGCAAGCTTTCCCGTTTGCTGCTGGCTCCGAGTGCAGAGCGAGGGTAAATACCACAGCAAACGGGAAAGCTTGTTATACATTTATTGTTGCCGCACATTCACGCCTGCGGGCGGTTTGAAAACAAACACGGTATCTGCCAACACCACGTTTTCCTGCACATTATTCAGCAAGAAATCAATTCTGGCATTGCCCTGTTTGATGAGCGAAAGGCGCGTTAAGCCGCAAGCTGTTCGGTTCGACTTCGATTAGTAATTCGCGGATGTCGGAACTACGTTTTGGAATCATCCGCAACACACGATTACCGGCGCGAATGGGTGCTTCCATCGCAAATTCGAGGCGGGCGAAATCACGACGCAAATTGCCGCGTCCCAGCAAGAACATAAAAGGCGCGCGCCAATCATCCGTTTCTTTGGCGCTAGTGCGGGTTGCTGTGCGCTCGGCTGGAATGTATTCATAAATCGTCTTGCCGTCCGAAACATAAAGTTTAGCTTCCGGCGCGACATAATCCCAGCGCATTTTGCCTGGTTTCTTGAGTTGGAGATGACCGCTTTCGCGGCGCGTGCGTTCGCCCGGCGCGTGGTAGGTTTGCGTAAACTCCGCGGTCAGCGTGTTGAGCCGCTGATATTTTGCCTGCAAACCATTGATTAGTTGATCCAATTCAGACGCTGGCACCAGCAACGAAGAAATCAGCCATAGTAATGAAGCAACCTGCATACTCATCCAATCCTCTTTTATCATCCGGGGAATGACGGCGAACGGCGATTATAGATGGAATCGTGGTTGCCGTATACTCTGCGCTAATTGCCTGGGCTTGCCCAAATTTGTCAGCCGGACTTGTCGTAATTTGTCAATTCGCTATTTTCAGCGATTTTGCGGTGACGCACGTAAATGCAGTTATCTTGCCACTTACCAACTGATTACAATTCAATGACAAAACTGGCACAAGAATTGTTGACGAGAAGTCGCTGACTGGTGTGTGCCTGACATTCCAGGCTGATCTTTCCTACCAGTTAGCAATCCCATTCTCGCCCCTCCCAAAATTTCGACTCAAGGAAAAACCCGTATGAAAGTTTTCAAGCATCGTTACAGCGTTCTCTCTTGCGCTGCGGCCTTACTGCTAGCCAGCAGCGTGTTCGCCATGTGGGCAGCACGACCGGAAGTGAAGGTAGTGCTATCAGGTACTGTCGAGCGAGAGAATCAAGCCATTCAGATTGATAAAGCCGGCCTTCTTAGTCCCGGCGAGATTCTGCATTGGACGATTCTTTCGCATAACGCCGGAGACGCGCCCGCGCATCATTACAAAACCATCGGCGAAATCCCGTCGGGCACAGCGTATGTCATCGGCAGCGCCAAAGCAGGCGGCGGCGTCACCATCTTCTTTAGCATTGATCAGGGCAAGACCTATGAAACCAAGCCGATGATTGAGCAAAAGCAACCCGATGGTTCTCTGCGCAAAGTCGCCGCACCAGCATCACTGTATACCCACATTCGTTATGAGTGGAATGATCCGCTGACGGAAGGAAAACAATTGGCGGCATCCTACAAGGTACGTGTGCAATAAGAACTGCGGCGGGACGATAGGCTGCGAATGCCTTGCCTGTGCTATCAACCACCCTATCTCAAAGTTAAATCAGGCTTAAATCAGGAGCAAATGATGAAGATGACGAGGAACCATGACCGTTGGAGCAAGCTGCTTTTGGGCACGCTGGCTTTTGTTGTATTGACCGGCACTGCCCTCGCGCAAGCTACGCCCGGTGGCACAATTATCCGCAATAAAGCGTCCGCGACCTATACGGATGATCCATCCAATCCGACGAAATACAGCGTTCTCTCCAATGAGGTGACGACTACCGTTTCGTATGTGGCGGGTTTGCAGATTACCCCCGATGGCAGCACGCCTGCCACCACAGTACTGCCCGGCGCAACGGCAACGTATACCTTCACGGTTACGAACCTCGGTAACTTCACCGATAACGTTGAGTTTCTGGCGAGTGGCGGCAGCATTCAAGTCACCGGGCCAGGCACGGTTTCGCAAGCTTTCGTAGATGTGAATGGTAACAGCACATACGAATCCGGCACCGACGTTGACATCAAGGGCAATGGCGCGGCTGCCACACATTCGCTGGCGCAAAGTGGCTCGGTTGCTGTCGTGGTTAAAGTCACGGTGAGCGCCGCTGCTTCCGCGCTCCAAACAGTTAAAGTTGACTTGGGCGATACAACAGGCAGTTCTCCCTACGACAATCAACCTGCGGACAATTCCATCCACGAAGTTCACACTAAGCATCCGGGTGGCATCACAGCGGTCAATGGGGAACGCGAAGCCAAAGGTGACATCACGATGACCGTGAGCACTGTCGGCAACGTCACCAATGGCCCGACCGGTCAGCCTGACGCCATTGGGCCAGGCCCCAGCAACAACACTGATTACACCAATAAAGCCGTCGCCGCGACGACAACAAATACGCCGATTGTCTTCGACAATACGCTCAAAAACGGCGGCAACGGCGCGGACACTTTCAAATTGAAGGTGGCATCAGGCGGAGCAGTAGCAGGGTCAAAAGTAGAAATCAGCGTGGATGGCGGCACAATCTGGACGGAAGTGCTGACCAGCGGCTCGCCCAGTGGTACACCGGAAGCCACTACACCTTCCGTCGCTACGGGCGCAAATTTCAATTATAAGGTGCGTATCACCCTGGCCGCTGGGGCGACGGCGTTGACCGCTTACGATTCCATCATTCAGGCCACATCCGTCAATGACTCCGCCCAAACAAACAACACGATTGACCGCATCTACACGGGCTACTTACGGCTCACCAAGACGGCGACCGTCACCAACGCTACAGGCATTGGCGGGGCGACTGATCCGGTGCCGGGTGCTGACATTGAATATGCCATTGCGTACGACAACATTGCGAACGCACCGGTAGGCACAGGCAACGTGGACTTGGATGCACTGCTGGTGGTCATCACTGAAGACGGCGATGTCGCGCCCAATAACTGGGCGACGACCACGGATCGGGTGGCCAGTTCAGAATCCGATTCGCGGAGCGGCACGATTACCATCAGCAACAGCACAGGCGCGGTTGCTAACGGCAAATACGTGGACACTGTCGGAACTCTGGCGAGTGGGCAATCCGGCACGTTCCGCTTCAAGCGCAAGATCAAACAGTGAAGCTTGGTCATTAGTCATTAGTCATTGGTCATTGGATCGAATGAGACCGCCGCCACGGGGCCAAATGGAAAGTGAAAAATGAAAAGTGAAAAATGGAAAATGACCTATCGTAAATCACGGCTGGTTGCGTTAGCCCTCCTTGCCCTGTGCCCTGCCTCCGCATGGACACAGGGCAATCAGGCAGCCAAGATCGTGATTACGAATCAGGCGCACGCCTCTTACGACGATCCTGATGGCAATAAACATCAGACGTCTTCCGAGCCTGTCAGCCTCACCGTAGTTTCCGTCGTCAATCTCAGCGTGACCCCGGATGACACCGCGCCCACGGGCGTGATGGTTCCCAACGAACAAGTCACGCGCATTTTTCAGCTTTGCAACACCGGAAACATCCCCGACCAATATTCCATCTCGCAAGTCACGAGCACGCCACCCGCCACCATCTCGGCTATTTACTGGGACATTGATGGCAGTGGCACAGTCTCGCCCATTGATACCAAAGTCACACTCGACTCGACGCTGACGGCCATCCTGCAACCGGGCGAATGCCTGGACATTCTCGTCATTGTAGATACCAACAACATCAAGCTGGACGAAGTCGTCACAATTACCCTCACCGCCAAATCGAAAACGAGCCCCCCCCGCACCGACACCGGCACGAATATCAACAAAGGCGGGCAAGGCACCATCGTTACTGATCCGAACAATCCTTCCCTGCCGCCCGTCAAGTACGTCGAGAACAAAAGCCACATTACCTCATCGGCAGGGGCGATCCTTAATTACAGCATCAATTTTCGCAACAGCGGCGCGACGCCCGCGATCAACGTGCTGCTCACCGATGACCTGCCGCGAGAGTTGGATTATGTGCCCGGCACGATGAAGATTGGCGACACGGCGCTCACCGATGCGATTGACAGCGACATCGCGCATGTCATCGGCAGTCGCCGTCTGGAAATCAAGCTGGCCAAAGTCGAAGTCAATCAAATCATCACGGTGCTGTTTCAAGCCAAGCTCAACAGCAACGTCAAGCCAGGCGTCGGCGTTATCAATACGGCGCAAGTTTCCGGCGACAACATCGGCACGGCGGTCAGAACGGCAGAGACATTAGTGGTCATCAATCCTGAAGGTACTGTCTATGCTGGTTACAGTGACGGCAGCATCCTGATTCCCGGCGCGGCGGTGCTCATCACCACCGATCAGCCAGGTAACTTGCCGCTCGCCATGGCAACAGGTGGATTTGCGCCGAACGATAAAAATGATAATCCGTTCGTCACCAACGCACAGGGGCATTTCGCGTTTGCCTTTGCGCCTAATCAGGTCGGTGCGACGGGCGCGCCTGTGACCTATTACCTGCACCTCGCTGCCGTGGGGTATCGCGCACGCGTCATCGAAATTAAGCTGGAACCGACCGCTGCGGGGCTTTTCAAAGTGGACGAGCGCAGCCTCGATGGACAGCCAATTGCCCAATCCGGCAGCTTTGCGCTCACAAGTTCTGGCGTCACCCTGAATGATATTTCCGCGCTAGTCATGAACATTCCGATGTTCGAGACAGCGACGTTGCAACTCTCGAAAATCGCGGACAAACAGCGCACAGAAATCGGGGATACGATCTCCTACCGCGTGGAAGCGCAAAACGCCACCGCAACGAAATTCTCGGAAGTCGAACTGCTGGACACAGTGCCGCAATCATTTCTTTATGTGCCCGGAACCGCACGGCTGCAACTGGATGGCGCGACAGCCATCAGCATCGAACCCACCATTGCCAACAACCAATTAAAATTCACCATCGGCGAACTGAAGCCGGGCGCGCGCGCGACGATCACGTATCGCCTGCGCGTCGGGGCCAACGCCAAAGAAGGCGAACAGATCAATCTTGCTTTTGCGCAAGGCAAATATCCGAATGGCGATCCGATTCGCACGCAACCGGTCAAAGCGCCAGTGTTGGTGGGGCTGGGTGCGTTCTCGATGCGGCAAATCATCATCGGGCGCGTGTTTGAAGACACCAATGGCAACGGAATGTTTGAGAGCGGCGAGCGCCCGGTCAGCGGCGCACGCGTATACCTGAACAACGGCATGTCGGTCATCACGGATTCTTACGGGCTGTACAACTTCCCTTCCGTGGAAGAAGGCGCGGCGGTCGTTTCCCTTGATCCCGTGACTGTGCCCAAAGGCTATGCCCTGCTTGATGAAAAGCGCAAAGCGAATCGCAGTTGGACGCGGCTGGTGCGTACGCCGCTAGGCGGTGGCGGTTTGAATCGCGTCAACTTCGCGCTCGAAAAAAGCATCAATCCCATCACGGAAACCGTGACGGACGTGGGCGCAGTTGAAACCAGTACCTCCGCCTTCGCGCCTGTGCCTGGCTCGCTGGCCGCCATCTGGACAGCCCCCAAAGCAGCAACGCCGGAAGGGGCAAGAGAGGATAAAGACAGCCCGGCGAAAGACGATTCGGTTTTTGCGGGCGCGTTCGACAAAATCCTGAATCGGCGGAGCGAGCCGAAAACGCGCGCAGGTGTGGTAGCAATGAACGTGGGTAAGGATGG
Organism: uncultured Acidobacteriota bacterium; assembly: GCA_963794955.1. Lineage (GTDB taxonomy): Bacteria > Acidobacteriota > Blastocatellia > RBC074 > RBC074 > JAFDVL01. Next base: position 105,396 of record CAWCGF010000019.1, on the reverse strand, counting down.
CTTCAAAGTACCCGGCACCTATACCGAAGCTTCTACCCAAACGATTGAGCCTATTGAACCGGGCCAGATCAAAGTGCTGTCGCCGGAAAATAACGAAGTGATTATGGAAAACGCGCTGCGCGTAGAAGCCCGCGTTCACATGGATTACATCGTCGCGCTGGAAGTCGGCGATCAACGCATTCCCCACACCAACATCGGCGTCAAAGAAATAGATCGCAAAAATAAAGTCGCCACGTTTGTCTTTGTTGGCATCAACCTCAAGCCTGGCCCAATTCAGCTCAAAGTCATGGCCGTAGCGCCCGATGGTTCATTCGGCGCAACGGTTGAGTTGACAGTGATGGGACGCGGCCCGGCGGCGCGCCTGGAAATCGTCACCGATAAAAAAGAAATCCAATCCGGCGGACGCGAGGCCACGCGCGTGCGTGTACGCGCCTACGATACCTGGGGAAATCCCGCCAACAGCGGGCAAGTTGGTCTGCAAGTTTCGGCGGGACGTTTATTGCGCACAGGCAATCAAACAGAGACGCACCCGGTAGTAACGCCTAACGGATCACCAGCCACAACCACCGCAGCGTCCGCAACAAACGCACCGAATCTAACGCGAGAAGAAGCTGAGAAGTTACGCTCGCCGTTAATTGGTGCCGGCAATGAGCCGCTCAACGGCTTCTCTGCCGAGCAGGCCAACGCAGCATCTCGTCAGCAAATCCTTTCGCTGGAAAACGGCGAAGCGACGATTGAACTCGTCGGCGAAGGCCAACCGGGCAATGCGGAAATTCGCGCCTTCAGCGGCGATTTGAAAGCCAACGGGATGATTCGCATCACGCCCGAACAGCGCCCGCAAATTCTGGTGGGGTTAGCCGAAGCATCGTTTGGCAAAGCTGCGCCGGACATCGCCTTGCGGGGCAGCGACAAAAACTATCGCCATCACATGGAATTCTTTTTCCGCGGGCCGTTGCCGAAATCCTTGCAACTGACGATGGCCTACAACAGCTTCCGTCCGTTGACCCGCACCGCCGGACGCGACCGCACGTTCTTCCTTGATCCGCTGGATCGTGTCTATCCGGTGTTCGGCGATTCCTCTTCGCGCTTTGAAGATGCACAGTCCAACTCAAAGCTGTATGCGCGCATTGATCGAGGCCGTTCGTACGCGATGTTTGGCGACTTCGACGCGAGCCAACAGGAATACCTCAATAATAACTACGCGCCGACCGCAGTGACGAATCTGGCCGAAAATTTAGCCAGCGCCGGCATCGGCAATTCGATCCTGAATAACTTCAACAGCATTCCGGTGTTCGCCAATCAAGGCCCGCAATTGACGGGCTACAACCGGCGTCTGACCGGTGTCAAAGTACATCTCGAAACTACCGGCGGCAGTTCCCTCACCCTCTCCGGCGCGCGGCCTGACACAGCCTTCTCGCGTGATGTCTATCCGGGCAGCACGCTTGGGTTAATTCGCTTGTCGCACACAGATGTTTTGCAAGGCACGGAAACCATCGTGCGCGAAGTGCGGGATCGTCGCAATCCCGACATCATCCTGCAACGCGAAGTGCTGGTGCGGTCGGTGGATTACAACCTTGATCCGTACCTTGGCTCGCTTTACTTCATGCGCCCGCTCTCGACCTTTGATTACGCGCTCAATCTGGTGCAAATCGTCGCCACTTACGAATACCGCTCCGTCGGTATGAATTCTGCTGTGTATACGGGACGCGGCTCGAAGAACTTCAACAGCGCGGGACTGCGCATCGGCACGTCGTTTATAGATCAACGCCAGGCCTCCTTCGGCTCGTTTTACCTCGGCGGCGTGGATGTCGAAAAGAAAGTCGGCAAGAGCGGGACGCTTCAACTGGAATGGGGCATGAGCAACGGGCGTGTCGCTTCAAGCGGCAGCTACTTCGGCTTCGATGGTTTGGCGGGGAGCCTGAACAGTGGCAACGGCGAGCACAATGGCCACGCCTATCGCGCCGAATATCGGCAACCCCTCAACTTTGCGGAAGCGTTATTGCAAGCCAGCTTTGCTCGCTCCGACTCCAGCTTCTTCAATCCCTTCGGCTCGACGATTACACCCGGATCGCAACGCGGTTCGGTCGCACTTGATCTCAAGCCAATCCGCTCTGGGCACATGCGCGTCGGGTTCACCGATGAACGCAATCGCACGGCCCTCTTTAATAACAGTCGGAGGACTGGCTCCATCGGCTGGCTGCAATCGTACGGCGACAAATTACGTTTCAGTCTGGGCTACGACTATCGCCGCTTCAATGACGAAACGGGGAGCGCGCTGGCGAATAACGCGAATGCGAATGCGAATGCGAACGGCACGGCCAGCACGAATCCGCCCGCGAACGCGTCGCAATTTGCCGGACGCGAAGTCACGTCCAACTTAATCACGGCAGGCGCAGAATATCGTCCGAACGACAAGCTCAGCGTCGCCGTCAAACGCGAGCAAAATCTCGGCGATGCTGACCCAACGTATCCCAATCAAACAACGGTCGCGGCGAGTTATCAGGTCAATCCGTTAGCCAAGATTTTCTTCACCCAACGCCTCGCGTCACAAGCGATCACAGCCATTAGCGATGTCAGTTCCTTCGGCTTTGCGGAAGCCGCTTCGCGGCGTGAAACAGCGGTGGGCGTTGAATCGCCGCTCAACAAATACACGACGATGAGCGGGCGGTATCAAATCAATAACGGTATCAACGGCACGGACAGCTTTGCGGTGATTGGGCTGCTGAATCGGTTCCCGATCAATAAAGCCATGTCGCTGGATGCGGGCTATGAACGCGGGATGCACGTGCGGGGCAATGGCCACAGCTTCAATAACGCGATGGTCGGCTTTAGCTACAGCCCCAGAGATAATTTCCGCTCGGCGGCGCGCTATGAACTGCGTGACTTATATGGTTTCGGCAACATCTTCACGGTCGGCGCGGCAGGCAAGTTGAGCGAGAGCTGGACGTCGCTCGGACGCCTGCAATATTCGCGCACCGCGTTTCAAAATCAGGGCAGCAACGTGATGATGAATGGCCAGTTGGCGTTGGCCTGGCGTCCGTTGGAATCGGATAAAACGGCACTGTTACTGAGCTACAATTATCGCGCGCTGGAACAAGGGGCGCGGCAAGGATTTGAGCCGCTGCTGGATCACGACACCGTGCTGGCGCTGGATGGCTTGTATCAACCCTTCCGCCGCCTGGAGCTATATGGTCGTTATGCCTTCAAAATCAATCGGAGCGGGCGCGATGGGTTTCCCATCGTGGGCACGCACACATCGCTGATACAAGGACGCGCCGAATGGCGGTTTGCGCCATACCTGGATCTGGCGGGCGAGGTTCGTACGCTGTGGTTGTCGGGCACGGGTTCGCGGCGCACTTCAATTGGCAGCGAACTTGGCTTCTGGGCCTTGTCGGATTTGCGGGTGGCGGGCGGGTATAACTTCACACAGATGAAAGAAAATCCGGGATATTTCGGCGGGTTTAGCAACCTCAATACTAATCTGAACACACGCAAAGGGTTTTACTTCGTGGTTTCGTCGAAGCTCTCGAATATGTTCAATCTGTTCGGGACAGCACCAGAGGGATTGGTCGGACAGGAAGCGGCAACCACCCCGACCATGCCTGCCAGGTCTGCCGAGCAAACAACGCCACCAACCCCGAAGCAAAATTGAGCAAGCTGGCAGGCGATTTCAAGTAAGGCGTAAATGAAGAAAATCATGGGAAGCAAGACTGAGCAACAACCAACTCCGATTTGTGGCAGAAAAAATGCTTGGCACCGTGGCTGGCTGCGACACTTGTTGTCACTATCACTCGCGCTCAATCCGCTGCTGTTGCTGATAAGCTTACACGTCCCTGCAGCGGCTGCGACCATCAGCGCCACGACCGTTTATGTCGTCGAAGGTACCAATACCAGTAATTCCAAAAACATCCATGGCGTTGACCCGACGACTGGCGTACTCACGGCGACGATCTTTACAGCGGGGGTTACCAGTACAGCGGGCATGGCGTTAGACCCTGTCGGCCTGGCTCTTTATTATGCCGACCGTACGACCACGCCCAATCAATTGAGACGCTATAATGGCACTACTGAAACAGCCTCTATTGGAACGTTCTCCGGCACGAGTTCCGGTAATGTAATTCTCCGCATGGGATTTTCCGGCCCTACCGGCTATGCGATTGATAGTAATAATAATGCGTTTTCTTTTACGAACACGGCACCTTCCACAATCACGTCATTGGGGATGATAAGCTTTTATGGGACAGCTCCTTCCGGCACAACCTCCAGCGGCGATATTGCTTTCGATGGAAATGGGAGAGGCTGGGCAATTTTCGGAAACTCCCTTTATCGCATGGATTTCAACTCCAGCCCAATTGTCGCCTACCCAATTGGACAGGTCAGCATTGGAGCAACCTTGCTTAGCACCGGGACATATACTGTCGGAAGTATTGCCTTTGCCCCTTCCGGCGCGCTTTTGATCGGGGCCATCAGTGGTTCCGATACGACAATATACCAAGTGAACATGAATGATGCGTCCGCCATCAAGATTGGTTCGACCTTAACCGGTGTTGTCATCTCAGATTTTGCCAGCGGTAATGCGCCGAACCTAAACCCGACCATTGTTGCAACAAAGTCGGTGAGTCCGACTGGCAGCGTAGGCCCCGGGGATACACTGACTTATACCATTGAGATTGAAAACACCGGGAATGTACCCGCCGTAGCGACGGCCTTTGCCGATGCCATTCCGGCTGGAACAACGTATGTAGCTAATAGCGCCTCGCTCAATGGAGCAACACTGGGAGCGGCCAGTTACCCCTTCAGTACCCCTTACACGATCAATGGGCGCAACGCATCTGCCAGTGCGTTGAAAGTCGGTAATGCCAATCGCGCCACAGTCTCATATCAGGTCGTAGTCAGCGCCAGTAGCCCGCCGGCAGTAGTTTACAATAGTGGGATCGTCACCTATCTGGATGGCCCTGGCGGTGGCGTGCCGTCCAACCAAACCACCACGAACGTCAACTCAATTGTTCCTGGCTATAAATCAGTCAAGCTCACCAACGATGCCGACAGCAATGGAGCGGTGACGCCCGGCGATACACTGACCTGGACGGTAAGTTACGCCAACACCTCGGCCTTGGCTGCTCCCAGTTTTCAAATCAATGATCCGCTCCCAGCCAATGTCACCATCGCTGCACCTGGCGGGCAAACGATCACGACGTCAGGTTCAGGCACGACCGCCAGCAAAAACATTTCGTATACAGGAGCAAGCGCCGGGGCAGTGAGTGATCTGCTGGCGGCAGGTGCCACGCTGGGAGCCAATAGTACGATTACGGTAAGTATCCCGACGATTGTGAACGCAGGTTTTTCCGGCACCCTCAGCAACCAGGCACACGCCACCGGAAGCACGCTGGTGAGCGGAGGAGTCTATTCGGACAACATTGATAGCACTACCAGCGGCCTTCCTTCCGGGGTAACAGTACCCGCTGGCAGTATTGCGCAAACCCAGGGAGCAGGCACTGATGCAACCACGGCTTCCGTGACAATTTTGGTGACGGTTTCCGGCAAGGTTTGGGGCGATGCCGATAACAGCGCGAACAATACCTTCACCAACATCAATACCGGAGCAGAGACAGGAACCAATGCGGGCAACGGAATTGTCGCGGTGCTGGTTGATGCCAGCAGTAACGTAATCACTGCCTCACCCGTTAGTAGTGACGGCACCTACAGCTTCAGCAATGTCTTAGCGAGTCAATCTAACGTTACCATTCGCTTAGCCACGACCAGTGGGTCGAGCGGAACGCCCGCGCCCGCCGCTGGTGTGCCTGGTGACTGGACAAACACCTCGCCATTGACAACCGCTGCTTTCAATATTGTCATTAGCAATATTACCGGCAAGGATTTTGGCATTGAGCAATTGCCGATCTCGGCAGCCACCAATCCTGCCAGTCAAACCAACCCGGGCGGAACCACGCTGGTTGCGGTGCCGTCCACTCATTTCACGGGCACTGACGCGGATGGAACCGTCGTCTCTTTTAAGTTCACGACTTTTCCGGCGAATGCCACGAGCCTGACGATTAACAGCACCAATTATACTGCCGGGACTTTCCCCATTGGTGGCGTAAGCGTCACGGCTGTCAGCGGCGCGTTGCCGGCGAATATGGTCAGCGTTGATCCGGTTGATGGCGCGGTGTCAGTACCTATCGCCTTCACCGTGACCGATAACGCCAGTAAAGAATCCGCTTCCGCTGCCACGGTTAATGTGGTGTTTGCACTGGCTCCCGATGTGACTTTGGTTAAGAACTGCCCCAGCCCGGTTACATGCCTGACCGCCTCCCAGCCACCCGGCACTGACCTGACTTACACCATTACCTTCACGAATGGCGGCGGCAGCAGCGCGCAATCGCTGACCATCGTGGATGCCATTCCAGACAACACCGATTTCAAGCTTAGTTCGGTTACCTCCAATCTGGGAACGACAGGCCTGACAGTCGTAGTGGATTACTCAAGCGATTACAATCCGTCTTCTCCCAGTTCCGCTACCTGGTTGCATGGGCCAACCAGTGGAGGCGGCAGTGCGGCAATTGGCTATGATCGAAATGTGAAGGCAATCCGTTGGCGGTTAATTGGTGGAAACTTGAGTCCTACCGCTCCCAATAACACCGGCGACGTCAGCTTTACAGTGAAAATCAGATAAAGAAAGTAGCTCAACCAAAGTGAGCGTGAGAAGGCATGCCGTCCTGGCTATCAAAGAGTTTGACGGCCAGACTGCCGCAACCAGCCTTGGTTGCCCTACTCCCACCAAGAGATTTCATTTTCTTGCAGGCTAAGGCGCTTGAGTCTTTATAGTGAATTTTCCTGAGCGGCGCGTGGCCCGCATCAGTCTCTATTCAAATCTCCCCCAAGACTTGAATAGAGACCGATGCGGGCCACGCGCTCTCAGAACTTGCTGAGGACGGAAAAGAGATTTTACTTTTCCCAGGTGGCACCGCTTGCTTCTTAAGCGTTAAGTTCAGCTAGCGGCGCATAGCTTCCTGGAGAAAGAAAAAAGCGGTCGTATCTTCGCTGAATTTTGTTCCTATCCAAAAATCATCTACAATCCCCTAGAAGCGCCCCAATGGCCGTTTTGCATTTGCGTGCATGCTTACTTCTGCGAACTTCCTGCACGATACAGAAAAGGGTGTAGAAAGTCCTTAGTGAAGCCTGAAATCTTACTTGAAAGCGGCTGAAATAGTTCTGAAGAAACCCTGAAAAGGTGGCTATGGCTAATGCACTCAGTAAATTCTATGAATTCCCGCCTTATCGAGTGGATGTCAGGGAAAAACTTTTGTTGCGTGATGGCGAGCGTATTCCGCTGACGCCCAAAGCCTTTGAAACCTTGCTCATTCTGGTAGAACGGCATGGACATATTGTAGAAAAGACCGATTTGATGCACCTGGTTTGGCCGGGCGTCGCCGTCGAAGAAAACAACCTCAATCAAAATATCAGTGCGATTCGCAAAGCGCTTGGAGAAAATTCGCTGACGCAGCAATTTATCGAAACCTTGCCCCGGCGCGGTTACCGCTTTATTGCCGAGGTGCGAGAGAGTACGGCGGAAGAACCTATGCCCCCCAGCACGGCACTTCCATCGCTTGAAAAATCAGTGGAGTCTCCCTTGCCGCCGCTGCTGCCCCATCGTCGCGTCCGTGTGTCCTTACTCATGTTGGCTTCGTTGGTTGCCCTCACCGGCATTTTGTATCTCGTGAGTACCAGGCGGGAAGCGGCTTCGCCCCTCACACCTACGCCAGCCCTCAAAATCAACCGACTGTCAGCAACCAGCGATGCGTGGGAAACAGCCATTTCGCCGAATGGGAAACTCGTGGCGTATGTCATCGGAGACGTCAGTAATCAGAGCCTCCACATCAAACAAATTGATACAGGAGTAGATACGGAACTCTTGGCCCGTAATGAGGGGCGCTTTCGCGGGCTGGTATTCGCACCTGATGGCAAATCGCTTTATTATGCGCAACAGGAAAAAAATGTCGGCCATGTGCTGTACCAAAAACCGATTCAAGGCGGCGAGGGGAAATGCTTACTGGTGGGCGCAGACAGCGCCGTGACGTTTTCCCCTGATGGAAAACAACTGGCGTTTGTCCGCGAATCCCAAGCCAGCGGTGAAAGTTCCATCGTCATCGCAAATGCTGATGGCAGCAGCGAGCGCGTGTTGGCCGCGCGCAAGCTCCCTAAATATTATGCCGTCGAAGGCCCTTCCTGGTCGCCCGACGGAAAACTAATTGCGGCGGCAGCAAGCGGCGCAGATGCCAAATTTCATTTTCAAATCGTGACCGTCAACGTCGAGACCGGAGCCGAGACGCTGATAGGTCAGCAACACTGGGATTGGGCAGCAAAAGTTGCCTGGCTACCGAATGCGAAAGGCATCGTCACTGTTGGGCGAATTGGGCAAGATGGTATCCAAAACGATCAACTCTGGCTGCTTGATTACCCTAGCGGAGAAGCTCGCAAACTGTCGACGGATTTAAATACCTATCGCGGCTTGAGTCTGGATCAGACGGGAAAAATGCTGGCGACCGTGCGTTCCGAAACGCGGTCGAATCTGTGGGTTGTCCCGCCAGGCGACGCCCGGCAGGCGCGCGCGATCACGACGGACCCTGGCAGTCAGCCTGGCGGTGATGGGTTGGATTGGACGCCCGATGGTCGCATCGTTTACACCTCGCTGGCCAGCGGTCACAAAGATTTATGGGTCATGAACGCCGATGGCACGCAAGCTCGACCGCTCACGACGGAGCCAGAAGACAACGTGTCCTTTCCTACTGTGACTGCCGATGGTCAGCATGTCATTTTTAATTCAGGACGTTCGGGGCTTTCGAACATTTGGCGGATTGGGTTGGATGGCAAAGCGCCGACCCAATTAACCTATGGCAAGCTGGATTTGCAGCCCTATTGTTCGCCGCTTGAGAATTGGGTATTTTTCTCGCAAGACACGGCAGGCAAACGGACAATTAGCCGGGTAAAAACGGACGGCAGTGCCCCTGCACAATCGCTCTCAGATCAGTTGACGCTGTATCCGGTTGTTTCTCCTGATGGAAAGTGGGTGGCAGGCATTTATCAGGAGACGCTGACTGCGCCGCAGCGCATAGCCATCCTGCCAGTCAACGGCGGCTTGCCGAAACAATTACTCGACCTGCCAGCCTTCTTAGCCAACAGCTTGCGTTGGCATCCTGACGGAAAGTCATTAACGTATTTAAGCCGCAAAGACGGCGCGATGAACATTTGGCGACAGCCTCTGGCGGGCGGTGCGGGGGAGCCAATCACGGATTTCAAAACCGACCGGATTTTCACCTACGCCTGGTCACGCGATGGCCGCACGCTGGCGTGTGCGCGTGGCACGATTAACCGCGACGTCATCATGATCAGCGACTTTCGATGAAAGTTTATCGAGCGCCAAAAATAAAGCCCAAGTACCGTTCATCCGGCGCTTGGGCTGCTGATCTTCCCAGACCTGCTTCCGCTTCCTTCAAAAGCTTCTTTCCTCATGCAACGCGTGGAGTAAGATTCCCATATATTCGTCGTGCGTCAATTCAATCGCACCGAATTGAGCCAGGTGCGGCGTCATCACTTGCGCGTCCAGCAAGATAAACCCTTGTTGCGAGAGCCGCTCAACTAAGGCCAGCAAAGCAAATTGCGAAGCGAAAGGCACGCGGCTGAACATAGACTCGCCGAAGAAAGCGGCGTGCAGGGCAATGCCGTAGAGACCGCCGACCAGTTTGTCGCCCTCCCAAACCTCGACCGAATGCGCGTGACCGCGCCGATGTAATTCGCAATATAGATCAATCATTTCATCGCTCAGCCACACTTCATCGCCTTCTACTTCACGATGCCGCGCGCAAGCTCGGATGACCGTCGGGAAAGCCGTATCGAAAACAATTTGGTAAGGGTTCTTTTGGTAGGCTTTGCGCAAAGAACGGCGCACCTTGAAATTACTGAGGGGGATAATGGCGCGGGGTTCGGAAATATACCAATGAATTTCGCCGCACCGCCCGCGTGCCATGGGAAACATGCCATGCGAATAGGCTTGCAGTACTTGCTCCGGGGTGATCGTGAAAAGATTGCTCAACTTTTTCATCATGTAACCCGACTCATTCCATACCGTGGGCGGCAAATTCCAGCGCGGTAAAACTGACCACCGAATTCTCATCAATGTTCCACTGGTCGTATTTCAGCACGGCACCGCGCGCGGCTTTGACTGCTTGCATAAAGGTGTATACAGGCGTAAAGCCACACCATTTGAGTGGATCATAATCACGTACCACTAACTCAAAAAACTCGCTACGGTTGCCCGCACAAACGTGCCGCATGCGCTCATGGTCTTTTTCGCGCACTTCGCGCATATAGCCCTGTTCCACCTGCGCATCAATCGGATCGCCATAACGTTGTCCAATATGTGCCAGGTCAATGCCCAAAACCCAAAATAACTGGTCCCGATGCAGTTCTTGCATTTCGCCGAGCGCCTCAAAAAAGTTACGCACGCCATCGCCTGTTTCCGGCGGCTTGCCGGACAAAAAGCTTTGCACAAAAGCCCCGCACAGCACGGGCAAAATCTTAAAATCATTGCCGAGAATGTGCTGCAAAAACACGACTTGAAACTCAATTGAGTGCTCGACCGAATGACAATAATCCTCCAGATTGATCGCGTCGCCCGCCCGCTTCAGCAGCCAATCCACCAACTCCGTATTCGTATTGATCGTGCCGTAGGGCGTTTGGAAACTTTTGCGCGTGAGGCCGAATTTTTCCGGCTCGCCGTAATGCGACGTGCCGAGAATCACAATCGTTTTGCCTTGCAGTTGGTCTTTCAAACCGCGCAAGCGATTGTACGCCGCCGCATAACATTGCCATCCGCCTTGCGGGCTGACGTGCGGCGCAGCAATGCCAATGAGCGGTGCCGGATTCGGCGGCACAATCGTCATCAAGTAGTTATTCAACTTCGTGCGCAATTCAACTTGCGATTCGGGATAGGCCGCGCCGGCGTGCGAGGGCACCCGAAACGCTTCCGCCGCAAATGCCGCATGTTTTTGCGCGCGCCTTGCGTCAAACTCTTCGGTTTCGAGAAAGCCGGAGGCGCGCAAGACTTCAACAAATTCGTGCAGCGGATGAACCGGAAAAGGCCGCCCAATGACTTGAGTCAACTGATTCTGCACTTCGCTTTCGGTATGCTTGCCATCCATCATTTGCAGGGCGCTGATGAAGACGGGCGGAATAATCAGAATGTCTTCGGTATAGCGAAACGGATCGCGGATAAGCAAGCCGGGCTGGTCTTCGACCGGCGAAGGAAACACATCTAAAGCGGAACGTAAGCGCGGTAAAAAATTTGTCATAATGGCTAATTGGATTGATTGTCAAAAGTCACCTCCTCGCGCATCATACCAGTCCGCCCGCGATTTCTGCTAATCGCCGCAGACAATCTGCGTGGCCTGCGCGTTCTGTGTGGAGAGCAATATGCCTAAAGAAAAATTACCCAAATTAACCGAAAGCCAAATCAACAGTCTTGCCTCTGGACAAAGCTTCGAGCGCGGCAAAAGCTATTACCGCAATGGAGCGATCACGGAACCAGTGCGACAAGGAATGGAATTGCGCGGCGAATGTGAAGGCTCTGAAGACGAACCATACGAAGTCATCGCCACACTCAACAAAGACGGCGTCGCCGCTTATTCCTGCACTTGTCCGTATGATCACGGCGGGATTTGCAAGCACCTCGTTGCATTGCTGTTGACCTACATTCACGCGCCCAATTCCTTTACCACACTGGATAAATTGCAATCTGGTCTCAACCAGTACAGCAAAGAAGAATTGATTCAACTCATTGGGGACTTAGTCAAGCGCGAGCCAAAACTGAAATCGGTCGTTCAGCTCTCCCAAGCTGCACCACGCGCGGGCAAACCGATGAACGTCGCAGCGTATCGTGCCCAGGCCAAACGCGCGATGGCCAGCGAATCATTGCGCACGGTGCTGGGCGAATTAAAAGCGTTACGCGATACGGCGCGCCGCATGGCAAAAGCAGGCGATTACATCAATGCTGGCGCGATCAGCCACGTCGCGCTGGATGAAGCTATCGAAGGCTATGACTACTTGATGCAGGAGATTGATTACAACGGCGACATTTGCACAGTGATGGATGATTTGGCGGAAGACTTGAGCGAGTGCCTGAAAGCAGGCCAGGCCAATGCCGCAACACGTTGGGCGTGGCTTGAAACGATGCTCGGCACTGTCTTCAAAGACATCGAACTCGGCGGCATAGATATAGCGCCGAGCGCAGGCGAGGCCGTGCTGGAACAAGCGAACGAGGAAGAATGGGCCAAGATCGAAGCGTTGCTCCGCCCCAAAATCAAAGGCGCGAGCGATTGGGAGCGCGCGAGCTTGGTCGGCTTCTTGACCGAGGGCTTGGGAAAACGCGAGCAAACCAAACAAGCCGATGAGCTGATCCGCGACTTAGGCACGCCTGAACAACAAACCTACTTGCTGATTGACGAAGGCAACTTCGGCGAAGCCTTACGGCGCATCAAGCAAATCATTCCGGGCAAACCCGGACTGGTCACGCAATTCGCCGATTCCTTGCTGCAAGCCGGAGCGCAACAAGAAGCCCTGAAGTTGGTGCAGCAACACGGCAGCGAGCATCATTGGAACCAAAGCTGGCTTGTGAAATATTACGAGCAATACGGCACGCCAGAAGAAATCGTAGACGCGCGGTTCCAATCGTATCTTTCGTCGCCCACGATAGACGCCTTCAAAGCGTTGTCCGCCGCCAGCCAGTCATTAGGCAATTGGAATCCGATTCGCGCCAAAATCCTGCAAGAACTGGAAGCCAAGAAACATACCCACGCGTTGATGGAAATTGCCTTGTTTGAAAAGGACACAAATCGGGCGTTGGAGTTGTTGCCCAATCTGCGGCAGGGTTGGTATGGCATCAACTATGACGAGCAAGTCGCGCGTCTGTGTGAAAAAGACCAGCCGAAAAAAGCGTTGGAGCTATACCAGAAAATGATCGAAGCGCAAATCGGGATGCGTTCGCGCGGCAACTATCAACAAGCTGTTGAGTACTTGAAGCGCGTGCAACAGGTTTATGAATCGCTGCAAGCCAAAGCGGATTGGCAAAAGTATGTTCAGTCTTTGCGCGCGAAGTACCCTACCTTGCGCGCGCTGAAAGAGGAAATGGACAAGGTCGGAATTTAGTGCAGACCGGAACCAGGCGCGCGATTACGTGATTTCCGTTGACCCCTGGATAGCCATCTCCTTCCTGTGATATCTATGGTCAATGGTTTTGTACTGCCAACGTAATTAGTGGTAAGCTGCGCCGTCAGCAACAAGGAGTATTTATGCCTGAAACTCTTATTGATCTGCCATACGATCTGGCCGAGTTAACGCGTAATTTAGTGACGGAGGACGACGTTCCTGTGGATAACCTATTCTCAGCCAAACAGCGCCGCTTGCTGGTGGAACCGCTGTACAGTTCGTGGCATCCACCGATTTTGGAGGGGTCAACCGAAGCACGAGTATTTTTAGCCGACTCCGATGTCGGGATTTTTTCTTCCCCTCATCAGCCGCCGATTGCGCCGGACATGTTTTTGAGTCTGGATGTCGAGCCGAATGCGGCGTACTTCGCCAACGAACATCGCGCTTACTTCGTCTGGGAATTCGACAAAGTGCCGGAGGTCGCCGTCGAAGTGGTCTCCAATCGCAAAGGCAAAGAGATGGACGCGAAGATGCAACGCTATGGCCGCATCGGGATTTATTACTACGTTGTGTTCGATCCTTTTGAAGCGTTGCGCGGCGAAAAATTGCTGGTTCATGAATTGACCTTTGGCGGTCGTCGCTATCGTCGTCGGCCTGATTATCTGTTGCCAGATGTGGGCTTGAGCTTGCAACTCTGGCACGGCGAATTTGAAGGCACGGAAGCGGAGTGGCTGCGTTGGTGCGATGCTGACGGCAACGTGATTCCGACTGGGGCCGAGCGAGCAGCAATTGAAGCGCAACGCGCGAACACTGAAGCGCAACGCGCAGACACCGAGGCTGCGGCTCGCCAAAAAGTCGAAGCAGAGTTGGTGCAATTGCGCGCTGAGTTGCAACGCCTGAAAGAAAAGACGAAGGGGTGAAGCGTCGTCCTGTTTGCTTCCTACCTGAATCGCAATCTATAGTTATCGCCTATGAACCAGGCGAGGCTTTTCTTACTTGTCCTCTTTTCCATTCCCTTCTTTGCCCAATCAAAGTCGGCAAATAACTTCAACGTGTCTTTCGTCAACGTCGCCAAACCAGCAGGCTTGGTTCATAAAACGATTTATGGCGACGAACACAAAAACAAATATCTATTGGAAACCACTGGCTCTGGCGTCGCGTGGTTTGATTATGACAATGACGGTTGGCTGGATTTATTTTTCGTAAATGGCACACGGTTGAATGGCTTTCCGAAAGGGCAAGAACCAACAACGAAACTCTATAAAAACAATCGTGATGGATCATTCACCGATGTCACAACCAAATCCGGCTTAGCCAAAACTGGTTGGGGGCAAGCCGTTTGTATTGGCGATTATGACAATGATGGCTTTGAAGATTTGTTTATCTCGTACTACGGCAAGAATGCACTGTTTCATAACAACGGCAACGGCACCTTCACCGACGTTTCGGAAAAAGCGGGCGTCGCAGGTACGAAAACACGCTGGGGCGCAGGGGCAGCATTTCTCGACTACGACAAAGACGGCAGGCTTGATCTGTTTGTTGCCAATTACATTGACCTGGATTTGAAAACCGCGCCGACGCCGGAAACCGGCCCGTGCTTGTATAAAGGCGTGATGGTCGCCTGTGGCCCGCCGGGCTTGGAAGGCGGCAAGAACATTCTGTATCACAACGAAGGCAACGGCGTGTTTGTTGACGTTTCAGAAAAAGCCGGGATTTTGAAAACGAACGGGATTTACGGCTTGGGCGTCTTGACGGCAGATTTCGACAATGATGGTTGGATGGATATTTACGTCGCGGATGATTCCGCGCCCGCGATCTTGTATCACAATAACAAAAATGGCACTTTCACTGACGTCGCCACCGAAGCGGGATGCGCCTACAGCGGTGACGGCAAGCCACAAGCCGGGATGGGTGTGAGCGCAGGCGATTTCGATGGCGATGGGATGATGGATATTTTTAAGACGAATTTTTCCGGCGATACGTCAACGCTCTATCGCAACGTCACGAAAAGCGGCGCGGCGCTGACGTTTGATGATGTGACATTCATGGCAGGTATTGGCTTGAATACGCGCTGGCTTGGTTGGGGCTGCGGCTGGTTAGATTTTGACAATGATAGCTGGCTCGACATTTTGCTTGTTAACGGCCACGTCTACCCGGAAGTCGAAAAGCTCACTACTGAAGCAGGCTATCCGCAACGCAAAGTGCTCTACCAAAATCTGCGCAACGGCACCTTTGCCGACATCACCGAAAAAATTGGCGGCGCAATTCTGGAACCAACCGCAAGCCGTGGCTGTGCCTTTGGTGATTATGACAATGACGGCGATGTGGATGTCGTTATCAATCCCGTCAACGATACGCCCGTGCTGATGCGGTGTGATTCAATCACCGACAATAACTGGCTCACAATTCGCGCCCTCGGCACCAAATCCAATCGCAGCGGCATTGGGGCGCGCATCCAGCTAAAAATCGAAACCGAAGATAAGCAGTTGCGCACATTGATTGACGAAGTGCGCAGCGGCGGCAGTTACTATTCGCAAAACGATTTGCGCGCTCATTTCGGGTTGGGCAAAGGGGCGAAGGTGAAAACGATGGAAGTCAAATGGCCGAGCGGTACGGTTGATACGATGAGCGATGTGGCGGTCAATCAAGTCATTTATGTCAAAGAAGGTTCAGGAATAATAAAGCGATGAATTCATTACTAAAGCTAGTAAAGCAATTTTCACTGCCGAGACACAGTGAAAGAACCTGTTGGCTGCTCATCGTCTTGTGCTTGTTTGCTCTGCCCGCTTTCGCTCAAAAACCTACTAAACAAACCAAAGCCACACAACGCATCGCCGTGCAACGCTACGAGCAAGGCATCGCGTTACTCAAACAGAACAACCCGACACGTGCAGCCGTTGAGTTTCGCGCGGCCTTGCAACTGCAACCCGACTTCGCTGAAGCTCAGAATGGCCTCGGCATGGCGCTCGGTCAGCAAGGCCAACCCGACGAGGCGATTGCGGCGTTTCGAACAGCAATAACGCTTGATCCTCAATTTAATGAAGCCCGCTTGAACCTTGGCCTCGCGTTGGAACAGAAAGCGGATTTGCATGGCGCGATCAACGAATACCGCGCAGCCCTCAAAGTCGCACCCGATTTTGCTGAGGCGCATAACGCGCTCGGCTTTGCGCTCGGTCGCCAGGGCAATCTGAATGCAGCGGTTTCTGAGTTTGATACAGCGATCAAGCTCAAGCCCGATTATCACGAAGCCTGGTATCGCATGGGCGTCACGCGCTGGTACGTGCAGCAATATGACGAAGCCATCAAATATTTGCGCCAAGCGGCCAAACTCAACCCAAATCATTTTGAATCGCAGTATTATTTGGGCGTATGCCTGCAAAAAACGGGCAAGATCGCTGACGCGCTTGACGTGTTACAACTCGCCATCAAAACCAATCCCAACGTCGCCGAAGGTCACAATGCACTGGGGACGGTGTTACTGGCGGATGAAGATTTGGACAATGCCATTGTGGCATTCCGCACGGCTTTAAAGCTTAATCCGAACCTGCTGGAAGCGCGCAATCAACTCGGACTGGCTTTCATCAATAAACGCGACGCCGACAGCGCGATTGCCGAGCTACAAGCCGTTGTCAAACAGGACCCAAATAATCTGGCAGGCAATCACAATCTGGGGATGGCGCTGATTCAACGCAGCGATTACAACGCCGCGATTGAAATTTATCGCAAGCTCATTGCGCTAAATGCCAACGATGCCGAAGCGCATTACAACCTCGGTCTGGCGCTCAAATACAAAGACGATTTTGCCGGTTCAATCGCAGCCTTTCAGCGCAGCATCGGACTACAACCCAGCTTGCAGGAAGCCCATTACTCGCTCGGCATCACGCTGATGCAAACTGGCAAGCTGGAGGAAGCCATCACGGCCTTTCGTGGTGCGCTCAAAGCCAAGCCGGATTTCGCCGAAGCGCATTACACGCTTGGCACGGCGCTCCAACAAAAAGGCGATTTGCATGGCGCGATTGCTGCCTTTCGGGAAGCGATCCGTATTGCGCCCAACAGCCCGCAGGTTCATAACACGCTCGGCACTGCCTTGCGGCAAAAGGGCGATGCGGAGGGAGCCAAGACAGAATTCGCCGAAGCCGCGCGGCTCAACAAATTGAAATCGAATAATCAGGCTGCGACGTTTGCGACCAATTCCGGTATGCAAAAATTGAAGGCGGGAGAATTACAGGCCGCGATAGATTTCTTTGAGCGGGCAATCTCGCTCGACCCGGAGCATGCGTTTGCGCATTATAATTTGGGCCTCGCGCTCCAGAAAAAAGGCAATCTCGCCGCCGCAAAAGCTGCTTTTGAACGCGCGAACAAACTTGATCCCCACTTAAAAGCGCCGCGTCCGTGAGCGCGTTCAGGTTAACTCGCCGTCTGCTGCGCCGCTTTTGTATTCTCGCTGACTTCGCGCACAAATAAATCTTCCAGCGATTCGCGCACGGGATTCACCGAAACTAATCGCCCGCCCGCCCTCTGCACAACGCTTAGCACATGGGCAACCGCTTGCTCATTTGGCACGTGAATGTGAGCGCCTTCTGGCGCAGGGACAATCCGCACAGCAACGCCACGTAAGTCATTCAACGTCGCCTCGCTGACACCTGTGACCACCACTTCCATTTCACTTGAGTGGCTCTTGAGAATATCGGAGAGCTTGCCGGATTCGATCAGACAGCCGTTGTTCATAATCGCCACACGATCACATAAGGCTTCAACATCCGACAAAACGTGCGAGGAAAAGAACACGGTTTTGCCCTGCTCGCGCAAGGAGGCAATCAGGTCGCGTACTTCGCGCCGTCCGAGCGGATCAAGGCCGGACATCGGCTCATCCAGAAACAGCACTTCAGGATCGTTAATAAGCGATTGTGCGAGTCCCGCGCGTTGCAGCATGCCTTTAGAATATTTGCGCAATTGCTTGTCTGCTGCCTCCCACAACCCGACGCGCTTGAGCAATTCGTCTGTGCGTTTCAGTGTATCGGCTTTGTTAAGGCCGAAGATTTTCGCGCAGTACACCAACAATTCGCGGGCTGTCAGGTAGTCGTAAAAATATGGCTGTTCCGGCAAGTAGCCGATGCGCGCGCGCATCTGCATATCGTCCAGCAGGCAACCCAGAATCTTAGCCTCGCCTGCCGTGGGATAAATCAACCGCATCAGGATTTTGAGCGTCGTGGTTTTACCCGCGCCATTCGGGCCGAGAAAGCCAAACGACTGGCCCATCTCGACCTGCAAATGCAAATCGTGCAGTGCCCGCACCGGACGTTTGCGCCAAAAACCTACGGTGTAATCTTTCGTCAGATGGTTAATTTCGAGAGCGAGCATACTTATGTTCTCCAACGCACAATGGTTGAATCTGCGGCAAGCGCGACGGCGCAAGTCGCAACATCGAAAGTGTACGCAAAGCCGTGCGGATCAAGCGGGGCTAGTTGCTCATCAAAGCGAAGCCCCGCCTGTTTGATTTGCTGGAGCGCCGGTGGCGGCAGCGCTTTGATGAGGGCAGGAAGCGAGGCCGGGCAGTTGCCCTGCTGGGCGCGAAAACTCGCCAGCAAGCGATTCAGAAATGCGGCTTCGTCTTCGGCTTGATAGCTTTGCAACCGCCCCAAACTGGTTTTCTTGACGGTCGTGTCATCCGTCGTTTCATAGATACGCAGAAACATCTGTTTGGCCGTTTCGCGGTCGCCACCATTGGCCAGCATAATCGCCGACATTTGCTCCATCCACTTGGGCGCATCGGCTAAGTAACTGCCTTGCAAATACGTGTCGCTGGCTTCCTGATAGCGTTTTAGCTTCCAGAAAATAAAGCCCAAATCCTGCTGCAAGCGCCAGTCGTGCGGATTGTCTGTGATAGCACGTTGCGCCAAGCGGATCGCGCTTTCGGGATTGATGTCAGGCAGGAACAACGAGCCGAAGCGGTACGCGGAAACATAGTTTGGATCCAGTTCCGTGGTGATGCTGATCAGCGGTTCGAGCAACGTCATTTTCCATTCGCTGATATTGCCAACATTCAGATTGCCGGTGAGCTGTTGCGATTTGCCACCAAAATACTGAATCGTGCGCAGCCAGTACAAATCGGCGATTAAGCCCTCGAAGCCGAGGCTGGCGCGTTTGAGTGGTTTGCCGGAACTCACATACAGCGCCTCCTCGACCGCCGAGCCGATACCTCGTTGCCCATCAATCCAGCGTTGCAAGAAAACGCTCGCGCTTAAGCCAATGATCAGTAATGCAATCCACAACGTAGTCTTCATAGCTCAATAGCATCCACGTAGTAGCAAATTTATTTGCTTGTCGTATTTCTTGAGCGAATAAATTCGCTACTACAATCACTTGAAATTCCGGCGCTGAAAAATCATCACCGTCGCCGCCAACAACGCAGAGATATAGAGCGCCGCATACATCGTGGCCGCGCCGATCATACTGACCGATGGCGCGTTGCCGTGCGCCGTCGCTGTGATGTAATTAAAATTCGCCAGATTCGGCAGCACGTAATACAACGCCTGGCAAACGATCTTAACAACGCCTGAGCCAACGGTGGCCGCAAACAGCTTCAAGTCTGCGCTGAACGTCCCAATGATGAAGAGAAAAAAGGCAAGCAAGGCCGACAGCGCAGGTGAGGAAAACGACGAAAACAACAAGCTGATGGCCGTCATTACCATCAACTCCAAAAAGATCAAATAGGCCGTCGGCCAAATTTTGATTTGCATCGGATCGGCACCGCGTTTGACAACCAATAGCGCCAGCGAAATCCCTAAGGTCATCACGGCTGAATTTACGAACAGTGTCAGGCAAAGGCCGAAATACTTGCCTAAGATGAATTCATGACGGTGTAGGGGTTTAGCTAGCAAACTGTAAATTGTGCGCTTGTCTATTTCTTTATAGACCAGCCCAATGCCAATGAAGATGGCGATCAGCACGCCAAAAATGCGCATGGCTGATAGCCCGATGTCTACGATAATTTTCGACTCCTGCGACATCGAAAGCTCGCCCAGGAAAATGGACGCACCAACCAGCAACAGCACAAACAAAATCAAGTTATAAAGCACACGATCACGAACGGATTCACGAAACGTATTCAGTGCAATTGGTATAACTTTCATAGCGGAAGTGAGGGGCAGGATTATCATCTCCCATTTCAAATCTCAGATTTCAAATGGGAGAGTTGAGAAGCTTAGGCTTTGAGGTGTTTGAATTCGTCAATGACACGAAACTCACGGCGGTACTCACCCAGTCGTTCGCCGATTTGGGCAATGCGGTTTTCGACAACCGGCTCGCCAAGCTGGCGCATATAATTCAAATGGACAATGCGGGTGGGGTCGAGACCCATCAGGCGCGTTGCCGTGGCATCAGCCGCTGGTAAATTATCACTCATCACGATCACTTGTGATTTCACCGTCTCGCCGTGCAGCGGGCCATTCCCTTCCATCCCTTCGATGCCGTCAATAATGGTGAAGCCGGGCTTAACCGTAGTGGCAATATCCGCGATGGATTCGTTGATGCCATTCCAATGCAGCACGTTCTTCGGCCAGCCATAATGAATGCTGGGAATCACACCAAACAAATTTTTGAGCGATAACGTGACGCCCGCCCAGTGGTGCGTTTTCATCTTCGGCAGTGAGACAACCAGGTCGGCGGTCAGAATGGTTTCCGGCAACCACAACTCTTGCAACGTCGTGTATTGCGTGGCCGTCGGCACGCGATGAATGTTGTCGAGGTTCAAATCCACGAACTTTGTTTTCTCGCTTTTGAGGACTTCATCCAACCCCGAAAGTTCCAGCAGCATTTCTGTATCGCGCTGATGTCCGGGGCCGTCGGCCACCAGGACTTCTTTCGCGCCGATGCTGCGAAAGGCATCAATCGCGGCGGCAACCAGGATTGGATTGGTATTGATCGTGCGGGCGGAATGATACTCGACGAGATTCGGTTTCAGTACGACGCGCTTGCCATTCAGATTCAGGTTGTAACTTTTAAGCCCTTGTCGCAATAAGTCGCTGAGGTTCTTTTCGTACGAGCTGGCGTGCAGAATGGTCACGCGGGCGGCGCTGGCAAGGGGATTTAACTCGCGTACGGTCGAATTCAGCTTGGAACAGGCTGCCGCGCCCAAGCCCGCAACGCCTGATGCCGTGATCGCCGCAGCTTTCATAAAGTCACGCCGCGTGAGCAGGAATTTCAGTTGTTCTTTGCGAGATGCCATGGATGATTTAAAACCTGAGATTTAATTTGAGATGAAAGTCATATCGCTCAAGCTCAAAGTTTGAAAACGTTCTTTTCGTGAACGGCAGTTTGCAGTGCTAAAGCTGCGAGTGCCGTCAAATGTACATTATCGCGCCAACTGCCGTTTTCCTGCTGCCGTGCCAACAACCCCATCAACAGATTTTCGACTGGACGTTCGTAAATCTCCAAACATAACGTGCTGAGCGCCAGCAACAACGAGGATTGGCGTGCGGCGACTTCTTGTTCCAGGTAAGCCACCGATTTTTTGATGATCTCGTGATTGCGATCTACGTCTTGCAAGGCCAGCAAGGCATAGCAGGTGTTGGTGGGCATGGGTTCAATGACAATTTTTAGCACTTCTTTGTTGCCATAGTTCCAACCACCGTCATAACAGGCGCGGTCAAACAAAAAATCTTCCCCCACCTGCACCCTTTCATGGGCTTTCATGCCATTAGCTTTTAGCCCCAGCAGCGCGTAGGCCGTTGGTTCCACCCAACTCGCCGTGCCGCGCGCCCACGACCAGGCTTGCAAATCGCCGTTCAGCTTCAACTCCTGGCTGACCTTTTTGTCAAGCAGGTTGCCGCGCGAATTGAGCAGATATTTTAAATAGCGCGTGCGTAGTTCAGTTCCCAGCCCCAGTTTTTGCAGAGTGAAGAAGGCGATGATCGTGCCCCAATTGTCAAAGACGTTCAGGTCGGCGGAACTCTCCGGCTGCTTAAGGTGCGTAATCGCTCCGATCTGATTCGTATGCGCGGTAAGCCAAGCCAGGGCGCGCTGCTGCCACTGCGATGGTTCCCTTGCCAATTCAGTTGAGGCCAACGCCAGCAGTGCATAGCAAGTAGGCTCAGGGTAACTTTGCTTACCCATCCCATACCCCCAACCGCCATCTGCCCCCTGACTTGCGCCAAGGAAAGCGAGGGACTGTTGGAACCCCTGCTGTAACGTTGCTTGCTTCATAGCGTTATTATACACAGCCGCTTCGCATCCTCGCGATTAGTTTATCGTCACTTCACTGGAGGCGAAGCAGCGGTTGCGATGACCCCTATCGCCTGACGGATGACGCCGGTTTCATCACCGTAAAAATAGCGCATCTGACTCGCAGCATCGGTGCCGGGCGTGGCGGTGATGCTATAGTTAATCGGTGTGTTTAGGTTCACTTGAAACGTATAGTAATTGCGCGCTCCCGTTAACAAACTATCGTCAATGCAATTGCGGGTAACCAGGTCATCTAACGTTCCATAAGTAACTTGATTGCCGTGACTGGAGAAATACATGCCTTCTGCTTTGACCAGTGACTTAACTATCGCAATCGCCGAGGCTTCGTGTGCCGTACGCCGTGCAGTCAGTAAATTGGGTACCGCAATCGCGGCAATAATGCCAATGATGGCGACGACGATGAGCAGTTCGATCAATGAGAAGCCAACTGAGTATCTTTTCCGATTACACTTATCTGTAAACATATCTTATTGCCTCCGAGTGAGAAGGCAAGCAAAGCAAGGACCAGAAAGGCGGAAAACTTGTGCCGATTTTATGACCTTTTTTTCGCCCTCATCTTCAGCCTCGATGCTGCGCGGCTACTTCGCGTAATTGCCCGGTCAAATGGCGAATTTCGTACTTATCCAGGCAATGTCGCAGACTGCGTACAGTCATGTGTAACAAGGTCGCCGCTTTAGTTTGGTTGCCGTTGGTGCGACGCAGGGCTTCCAGCAAATAGCTCTTTTCCAATTCGCTCAAATATTTTTCCAAATCAACCCCAGTGTCAGGGAAATACAGTTCGCCATTCGCCTTTTTGGGCGAATAACGCAAGATGCGTTCCGGCAGGCGTTGCAGTTGAATATCATCGGTCATCTCCAAGGCCACCGCGCGTTCAATGGTATTTTCCAATTCCCGCACATTGCCCGGCCAATCGTATTCTTCCAGGTAGCGCAATACTTCTTCATTGCAGCGTTTGGCTGCCTGGCTCGTCAAACCAGCGAATTTGTCGAGAAAATGCTGCGTCAAATCCCGAATGTCGGCTTTGCGTTCGCGCAAAGGAGGCAATTCCAACGGAATGACCGAGACGCGATAAAACAAATCCTCGCGGAAGTCACCAGCTTTGACCATCTTTTCCAAATCGCGGTGTGTGGCGGCAACAATGCGCGTATCAATGGCGATTTCTTCCGTGCCCCCCACACGCCTGATGCGACGTTCTTGCAGCACCCGTAGCAACTTGACCTGCATGGTCAGGCTCATCTCGCCAATCTCATCCAAAAAGATCGTGCCGCCTTCTGCCGCCTCAAACAAGCCTTTGCGATTCGATTGTGCGCCCGTGAACGCGCCTTTGACATAACCGAAGAGTTCGGATTCAAGTAACGTTTCCGCAAAGGCACCACAGTTGACCGAAACAAAAGCACGGTCACGGCGCGGACTCAAGCTATGGACGGCGCGCGCCACTAACTCCTTTCCTGTGCCCGACTCGCCGATAATAAGCACCGTGCTGGAATTGGCGGCGATGGTTTCGACCATTTGATAAACAGCCTGCATTTGCGGGCTGCGCCCAATGATGTCACCCAGGTTGCCACGTTTGAGCAATTCGCGTTTGAGCAACGCGTTTTCCTGGCGCAGGTCGAGTTTTTCTAGTGCCTTGCGGACGACCAGCTTAAACTCATCCACATCAAACGGCTTTTGAATGAAATCATCCGCGCCCAGTTTGAAGGCTTCGCGCGCGCTATTGATGGTCGCAAAGGCGGTCATCATAATGACCATCATTTCCGGCGCTTGTTCGCGCGCGGAACGCAATAACTCAATGCCGCCTACATCAGGCATTTTGACATCGGTGATCAGCAAATCGAAACTTACTTTTTGCATGGCATCAAGTGCCTCGCGTCCGTTCGAAACGGCTGTCACCTGATGGCCCTCGCGTTTAAAAACCAGCTCAAGCAACTCGCGCATACTGCGCTCGTCATCTGCTACTAATAGTTTTGCCATACTACAAATTTATTACTCCACTGGGGAACCGATGATGATTAGGGCGAAATTCATTGGCAGCAAACGACAGAATTAAGTGGGCAATAAGAGCGATTCCTGCCTATGAAGTTTGATTGCAAATAAGTGCGTAGCCATCAGGCAGGGCAAGCCATTGCTACGCTAAGGGGCTTTTCTTCGGCATGAGTTTCAGTATAGGCGGCGAGGAGAAGCGAAATAGTAGTGCCTTGGCCGACGTTGCTTGTGACGTCAATCTTGCCGCGATGTTCGTTGATAATGTGGTAGACGACGCTCATTCCTAACCCTGTGCCACCCGCGCTGAAGGAGCTGAAGGGTTCAAAAATTCGTTCGATTTGTTCGTCCGTCATACCGATGCCAGTGTCGGTGAAATCTACCTGGATGTGGGAACCATCGCCCGTCCGGGTAATAGAGATCGTGAAGACTCCCCCGTCTGCCATGGCTTTGATGGCATTGCGCGCCAGATTCCATAACACCTGCCGCAATTGTCCAGGGTCGGCAAAAACCAGCGCTGGATCAGGACACGGTTCGGCCAGCAATTGATATTTGCTGCTGTCAATTTCGGAGTTATAGCGCAGGAGCGTGAGCGTTTCTTCCAACAGATGATTCAAGTTTACAGCTTCTTTTTCCGGTTGGCGGGGACGCGCGTACATCAGGAAATCGCTGATGATACGATCAATACGATCCGATTCACGCAATACGATATTCATCAATTGTGTGTCTTCGTCTGACAAGCGGGAATCGCTGCCTAAGACCTGCACCGCGCCGCGCATCGAAGCCAATGGATTGCGAATTTCGTGGGCGATAGCGGCAGCCACGCGTCCCAGTGCGGCTAAGCGATCCTGCCGCCGAATGTCTCTTTCCAGCCGCATCACATCGGTCAGGTCTTGAAATGGCAAGACGAACCCATTGATTTCTCCCGCCACGGTCGTCAGCGGCGAAACACTAAAGCCTAACTGAATCAGCCGCTCGTCCGCCGTGGTACATTCCAAGTTCAGTCGTGACAAACCATGCCCGCCGAGCAAAATCCCCTTCCCTGCTTCCAATTGATCCGAAATAGTCGGGAAAAGAGCATTTACTGGTTTTCCCACAACTTGTGCCGCGCGGAAGCCCGTAATTTCTTCAGCGGCGCGATTGAACGAAATGATTTGATGTTGTAAGTCAATTGTCACCAGGCCACTGCTAATGCTGTCAATGACGCGTTCACTGAAGGCGCGAATATCATTTAGTTTACGATTCGCCAGTGCCAGATTGGCATCTGTGCGCGAGAGTTGTTCATTGAACTGGCTGCTCAAAAAAGCCACCGCGAAAAACGCAAACACGTAAAACCCCAACGAGGTCTGATGCACCATGATTTTGTCGGGCGCTTGTTCATAAACGCGATATACCAGGCCCAGATAAAACCCGGTAATCAGCAGTGTCAACCCGTACGTCCCACGCCGTGAAGTCAAACAACTGATCGTAAAGATCACAATTAAATAAAGGGCGATGAACGGTGAGCGCACCGCATCGGTTAAATGCACCAGCCATGTTACCAGCAGCACATCGCCAATCATTTGTAAGTAGGCCTGGAGCTGGTAGTGCCGAGAAAAAAGTCCCAGCAACGCATAGATTAAGGTCATGCCAAACGTTGCTGCCGTAATCCAGGACACGCTTTCCAAGAGGCTGTCAACCGCTTCCGGTTTGATCACATGACGTAAGGCATAGGCCGAGAGCAGCAGCGCCAACACAACGCACGGGCGGCCTATCAGCAACCAGATCAAATGATTCTTGAGCCGATCTTCCACGCCCCATTGGATTCCTTCGGATTTGGGTTGTTTCATAAGTCACCTCATACTGCGGGGAGCTATTTACCACCCGATAGCTTCCCGATCAGGCTGAACAGGGGCAGGTACATCGCAATTACAATGCCGCCAATCGTAATGCCAAGAAAGCCAATCATTACAGGCTCGATCATGGCCAGCAGCCCAGCTACCGCAGCGTCTACTTCCTGTTCATAAAAGTCAGCGATTTTACCGAGCATCGTGTCCAGCGCGCCGGTTTGCTCGCCGATGCCGATCATCTGTCCCACCATGTTCGGGAAAATTCCAGTGGCATTGAGCGGTTCCACTAGCGTTTGCCCGCGCTCAATGCCCGCACGGACTTTGAGAATGGCATCCTGAATAATCACGTTGCCGGATGTCCGGGCCGTAATATCGAGGGCTTCAAGAATTGATACGCCAGAGGTCAGCAACGTAGAAAGCGTGCGCGCAAATCGCGCTACCGCAACTTTTCTGATGACCGACCCAATGATCGGCGTTTTCAGCAACAGCTTGTCAATTTGCCAATTGCCCTTCGGCGTGGCGTAATACATTTTGATCCCGTAGCTCAGCGCGGCAATGACAATGGTCATCATCCACCAGTACCCCACCAGAAAGTGACTGATATTGACGACGATTTGCGTCGGCACGGGCAGCCCTTCATCGCCCCCCAACAGTTCCTTGAAAATTTTGGTGAACGACGGAATCACGACAATCATAATCACCGAAATTACGATGACGGCGATCACCACCACAATGATCGGGTAGGTCATCGCGCCTTTAATGTCTGACTTCAACTTAACGGCTTTCTCGATATATACCGATAAGCGTTGCAAGATGTTGTCGAGAATACCGCCGGTCTCACCCGCTGCGACCATGTTGGTATAGAGTCGATCAAACACTTTCGGTTGCTTTTCCATTGCCGCCGCTAAGGTGCTGCCAGCTTCGACATCGGCTTGTACACTGCTGATGCCTTGCGCAAAAAACTTATTCGGCTGCTGTGCTGCCAGGATGTCCAGGCATTGCACGAGCGGTAAACCCGCATCAATCATGACAGAAAACTGTTTAGTAAAAACTGCCAACTCCTTCGCGTTCACGCTCTTCTTCATGCCCAATTTAGGCAGCGCGATTTCGCGTCCTTTTTCGCGGACGTTGGTGAGCGAAATTTGCTCACGTTTGAGCATTCGTTCCAATGCTTCGCGGTTCTCCGCTATTTTTTCTCCGCTGACAGTTTTGTTAGCCCGATTACGGCCCTTGTAAACATAAGTCGGCATGCTGCTGATTCCTTCTTGATGATCTAATGAGTTGCTCGCTAAGGGCCGTAAGCGAACAACTAGCTTGCAAATAACGAGCAGTTAACGTTTTCCCGGCGCAAAGGGATTCACACCAGAAGCTGGTGGTGCCCCAAAAGGACTGGTGGTGCTTGGCGTCGGCGCAGGCGCTCCGAAGGGAGCAGTACCCGGTGTCGGAGGCGACGGCATTGGGGGTCTGGGCGCTTGCGGCATGGCTGTCCCGGGTTGTGGCCGATTGGGCGCATTGTCGCGTGTGATCAAGCCTGCGCCGCGATTAATGAGTTCCTGTAATTCATCGGCATTGGACGACCGTTGCAGCGCCATTTCAAGCGTGATTTGCTTCTGAAAGTACAACGTCGCCAGCGATTGATTGAGCGTTTGCATGCCGTATTTTTCTTGTCCTGTTTGCATCATCGAATAGATTTGATGAACTTTGTCTTCCCGAATCAGGTTACGAATAGCGGGATTCGGCACCAAAATTTCCATGGCCATGGCACGCCCGCTGCCTGTGGCTTTCGGGAGCAACGTTTGGCACATGATGCCCTCCAGCACGAGGCTGAGTTGGGCGCGAATCTGCGATTGCTGGTACGCCGGAAACACGTCAATAATGCGGTTAATCGTGGCGGCTGCCGCGTTGGTGTGCAGAGTGCCAAACGTCAGGTGTCCGGTTTCGGCAATGCGCAGCGCGGCTTCAATGGTTTCCAGATCGCGCATTTCTCCAATCAGCACGATATCCGGGTCCTGGCGTAAGGCCGAGCGCAAGGCATGACTAAAGCCGTGCGTATCGGCTTTGACTTCGCGTTGATTGACCAGGCAATTTCGGTGTGGATGCAGAAATTCAATCGGGTCTTCAATCGTCAGAATATGTTCGTGACGCTCGCGATTAATTTTGTCGAGCATCGCGGCCAACGTGGTGGATTTGCCAGAACCAGTTGGCCCGGTGACCAGAATCAACCCGCGCGGTTTATCGCACATTTGCGACACAATGAGCGGCAAGCCGAGTTGGTCGAAGGAACGGATTTCATAGGGGATGGCGCGAAAGACCGCAGCCACAGCACCTTTTTGATTGAAAAGATTGGCGCGAAACCGCGAGAGTCCCTTGACGCCAAATGAAAAGTCCAACTCTAAGTCTTCTTCAAAGCGATGCTTCTGGGCATCGGTTAAGACCGAATAAGCCAATGATTTAGTGTCTGCCGCGTTCATTGGCTCGAACTCGGTCAGCGGATGCATCTCGCCATCCACCCGAATTTGCGGGGGCGCATTGAGCGTGATATGCAAATCCGACCCGCGCATTTCGGTCATTTTTTTTAATAGCTCAGTCAGCGTTAGATCTTCGTTAGCCATAGAACCTATCCAGCCCTTCTGTATCTGCACCGTCAGCAATTCAGCCCAACGGCACTAATGAACGGGTTGTTTCTGGTTGCTGGGGACTCTTCATAACAAACTTACTTGACGGTTTCGCGTACAACTTCTTCGATGGTCGTAATGCCCTGCCGAACCTTTTCCATGCCGCTGCCACGCAATGTAATCATCCCTTCTTCGATAGCCTGTTTGCGCAATTCGATGTTGGACGCGCCGACCAAAATCAACTCGCGCAAGGCATCCGTCATTTCCATGACTTCATACAAACCGACCCGCCCTTTGTAACCCGTGTTATTGCATTTCTCGCATCCTTTGCCTTTGAATAACTTCATCGTCTGCGATTCTTCTTCGCCAAAGCCAAAATCAATCAGGGCTTGGGGTGGAATCGGCGCTTCCATCTTGCAGGTAGCGCAGATGCGACGTATCAGTCGCTGCGCTTGGATCAGATTGACTGAAGTTGCGACGAGAAAGGGTTCAATGCCCATATTCATTAGCCGCGAAACGGTCGAAGGCGCATCATTGGTGTGCAGCGTAGATAACACCATGTGGCCCGTGAGAGCGGCCTTGACAGCTATTTCTGCTGTTTCAAAATCGCGGATTTCGCCGACTAGAATGATGTTCGGGTCTTGTCGCAGGAAAGAACGCAAGGCTGCCGCGAAGTTCAGCCCAATCTGATCTTTGATTTGCACCTGGTTGATGCCCATCAAATTGAATTCGACCGGGTCTTCGGCGGTCATGATGTTTGTTTCCGGCGTGTTGAGCGATTGCAGCGCCGAGTAGAGGGTATTGGTTTTGCCCGATCCAGTTGGCCCTGTCACCAGGCACATGCCATACGGTTTTTCGATATTGCGCTTGAATTTCTCGAGGCTCAAAGCCTCAAAGCCAAGCTTGGTCATATCCAACATCAGCTTTTCTTTGTCGAGCAACCGCAACACCACTTTTTCGCCAAACAGCGTGGGCAACGACGAAACACGAAAGTCTAATTCGCGCGATTTGCCTTCAAAGCGAAGCTTGATCTTAATGCGCCCGTCTTGTGGCAGGCGCTTTTCGGAGATGTCGAGCTTCGACATAATCTTGAGGCGGGAAATCAGCGCATCGCGCAGTTTCAGCGGCGGATTCATGATGTTGTAGAGAATGCCGTCAATACGCAAGCGCACGCGAAATTCGCGCTCATAGGGTTCAATATGGATGTCAGAAGCCCCGCGCCGCAGCGACTCCACCAGGATGACATTGACTAACCGCACGACTGGCGCTTCTTGACTTGAGCCTTCGAGCGAGCGAATGTCGATTTCGTCTTGCTCCTCCATTACTTCCAGGGCATCTTCCGCATCGCCAAATTCGGTCTCGAATTCTGAGACGAGGTTGGCTGTCGCGGCTAGATCGTTGGAAGATAATCCTTCATGTTCGGGCCCTTCAGCTTTTTCTTTTTTCTTTTGTGCCAGGCGTTTGAGAATGGCTTCTGGCAACGGATCAGCGACCTCTTTGCCCGTATGCAAATCAAGGCCTCGCATACTGCCATATCCCCGCTCAATGGCTTGGCGCACACCGATTTCCGAGGCCACCACCGGTTCCACGCTAAAGCCGGTGACGAATTTAATATCGTCCATAGCGTAGACGTTCGCCGGATCAGCCATCGCCAATGTAAGCGTCGCACCTCGTCGTGCAATCGGCACAACACAATATTTCTGCGCCACTTCGCGCGGCACTAAGCGGGTTATGGCGTCATCAATTTCAATCGCCGAAAAATCAATCGCCGGAACCCCATACTGCTTGCTTAAAGCCAACGTGATCTGCTGTTCGGAAACCAACCCCAGGGTCACCAGGCTGGCGCTCAGCCCCAGATTATTGCGGCGCTGGTATTCGACCGCCTCTTTTAGTTGGTCGTGGGAGAGCAGATTCTGACGGATTAGGATTTCGCCTAGTTTCCCTGACATTTGGCTTTTTTACTCCGACGACGCCTAAGGGGCAGGGCGTAAAAGAAGAGTTTGAGGTTGAGGCCGCCAGCATAGAAGGGGCAATTACACTGTCATTGAACAGCGTCTAACACGCGAGTCGGATACTACGGTAGGTGACATTTCTTGTCAAGGAAAATGCTCTGGCATAAATGGCGCTGACGCCCCGTTAAGCGGCACCATCAGGAGTGAAAAATCTGGTTGATAATCTTGGGGTTAAAGCTAACTATAATTATGACTTAGATAGAAGTGAGGGGCTTTAATTGCCTGCCGCAAATTGGCAAGAGGACTGTCCATTTTGCGGGAGTGGTCCTGGCCATAATTCACATTACAGCCAATAATTGATAGTTATCAATACGCTCATTGCCTCAGATTTAGCCGCTGCCGCTATTTCCCTGCTGCTTTTGTTTGCACTTTTGTTCCAGCCCGTAGTTCATCCGTGCCGCGCACGGCCACAGAATCGCCTTCGGCCAGTTCACCAAAAATCTCTACTAAATCTTTCCCGTCTTTATTGATGGAAGCGCCGCGCTTCACATCTACCCATTCAGCCAGCTCGTCTCTGACACGGATGACAAACGTGCGTTCGGTAGTGGTCGCAACGGCTGAGAGTGGAACGAACAATGAGGGGCGCGGGCGAGAAGTCGGCCAATTGGCTTGCGGAAACATACCGGGCGCTAGTTTTTGGGTCGAATTATTTACTTCCAATTCCACTGGCATCGTGCGCGTTTTGGGATCAAGCGATTTGCCGATACGGGCGACGGTTCCGGCAAAGGTTTCGCCGGGAAAGGCCGGGACTGTAAATTCGACGCGTGTGCCTTTCGCCACCCCTGCGAGTTCCGCTTCAGGCACGGCGATGACTAAACGCAACCGCACGATTTGCTGTAAGCGCAGAATTGGTTGCGTCGTCCCCCCCAAGGCACCAGGATGGGCGAAACGTTCTGTGATAACACCAGCGAAGGGGGCAGTAATTTGCAAATAACTTTGATTGACCTGCACAGTTTTAGTAGCAGCGCGCGTGGCTTTTTCGCCCTCTGCCAACGCGTTGACCTGCGCGGCCAAGGACTTTTCTGCTTCCTTAAAAAACTGTACGCGCGCTTGCTCCGCCTCCATTGTGTGCTGCGCGTTTTCGAGTTCATTGCCCGCAATCACGCCCGGCGTGGCGGACGCGGCTTTTAGGCGCTGATAAGTTGCGGTGGAGGCAGCGAGTTTAGCTTCGGCTTCAAGTCGTTGGGCGCGAATGCCTGCCACACGCGATTCAGCTTCGAGCTTTTGCGCGACAGAAACCTGGGTGTTGGCCTCCGCTTCGCCACGTTGCGCGGCAAATTCAGGTGCGGTCAACCGCACCAGCACTTGTCCCGCTTTGACTTCTGAGCCGCGATCCACACCGATCCAGGCGATGAAGCCTTGCACTTTCGGATAAAGCTGGACGTCCTGATAGGATTGTAATTCGCCGGGCAAGCGCAAATGGCGCGAAAGCTCCTGCGCTATAACTTTAGTGACGGCAATGGTCGGGGTCGTTGGCGCGGCTGCTGCGGACGCATTCGTAGCAGGCGCAGGCGTTGGTTTACCGCACGCCGCAAAACTAGCGCTGAGGATTGCCAGGAAAAGAAACGCTGATTTATTTTTTGCTCGCATAAGCCACTACATGATTGGGACCAGATTGCTGCTGGCTTGCCAAGAGAGATCAACCGCATAATGAAGGAAGAAGCCAGATGATAATGGAAGCGTTAGGATAAATCCAAAAATACCGCCTCCTAAAACAAGGACGAGCATTTGAGTAATCTGAAAGAGCTAGTGTAGACTTCGGGCGATTCATTTACCGCTTCCGCAAAAACACTAAGGAGATTGTGACGTTGAAGGAAAAACGCCTCTTACTCGGATTCTTGTCTATCTGCCTCTTCATCGCTCCTTCACGCCTCTTTGCGCAAGAGCCCAGCGTTGCGCCACTGCAATTAGCGACTGCCGTCGAAACCGCGCTGCAAAATTATCCCGCTTTACGCGCCGTGCAAGCGCAAGCGTCGTCCGCCGCCTCTGGCGTTGACCTCGCCCGCGCTTTACTGCAACCCAAGGTGGATTTTCTCTGGCAACAAAATCTGGCCAGCCGGAACAATGTGTTTGGCTTACTCTTGCCGCAAGCCACGATCCCCGCGATTCCCGGCCCGGCGCTCGGAACCCGCTCCTTTGCGAGCGCCTTTGGCAGCGCGACGGGCATTTTGCTTTCGTGGGAGCCGCTGGATTTTGGGCAACGCCAGGCCAGTATTGAGTTGGCGCGCTCCGTCAGCAATCAAGCGCAAGCGCAAATCGCGGTAACCAGATTAGACGTTGCGGCCACCGCTGCTGATGCGTTTCTTGCCGTGATTGCCAGTGAACAAGCCGTGCGCGCTATGCAGGCGAACGTCGAACGCATGGAAATTTTCTCCAATGCCGTCCACGTCTTAGTGGAAAATCAATTGCGGCCCGGTGCGGATGCTTCGCGGACAGACGCTGAACTGATCGCAGCCCGCAATCAATTGATCCAAACGCAACAAACTGCCGCGCTCGCACGCGCGACGCTGGCCGAAGCCATCGGACAGGCAGGGGCGAATTTGAGCATTGCCGCCGGAACTTTGCTTGAGCTTCCGCCTGATTCTATGCCTGCGACAAGTGCTGTTGCGCGCCATCCATTCCTGCTAGCTCAGCAAGCCTCGTTGGATGTAATTCTGGCTCGGCGCAACGTGTTGGATCGCAGTTACTATCCAAAATTAAACTGGCAAACCGCTTTGTTTGCGCGAGGCAGTGGCGCTTTGCTCGACAAGCAAATCAAATATACGCGGGGCTTTTATCCTGATACGGCGAACTGGGCAACCGGGCTTTCGCTGAGCTTTACGCCCACCGATATTTTTGCCTTGCGGGCAAAGAAGCGCGCCGAAACTTTCAACTACACCGCCGAACAAGCGCGTTATGACCAAACCGCGCAGCGCCTGAAAGCGGAAGACGCGAGAGCCAAAGTGATGCTTGACGCCGCGCGTAAACTGGCAGCGAACGCTCCGCTCCAACTCAAAGCCGCGCAGGAAACCGAACTGCGCATTCGGGCGCGTTATCAAGCCGAATTAGCTACCGTCACCGAAGTCGCCGAAGCCCAACGCCTGGTCGCGCAAGCCGAAGTCGAGAGCGCGTTAGCGACGCTGAGCGTGTGGCGCGCCTTGTTGGCACAAGCGAAAGCAAATGGCGAATTGCAACCGTTTCTCGCTTTGCTGAAGCGATAGCGTTTGAAAGCAGAAATCAAAAGGCAAATCGCAAATCGCAAATCGCAAAGGGGCGGAAGATGATTTAAGAAATTCAGAAATGGCTTTGCTTCCGAATCCCACTTTTGAAATTTGCCTTTTGCCTTTTGATTTATAACTAACTATGTGGCTCATCAATATCGCCTTACGGCGTCCAATCACAATCGTCGTCGCTGTTGTCGGAATCGCGCTGCTGTCCTGGCTGGCGCTGACGCGAATGGCCATAGACACGTTTCCGAATCTCAACCTGCCCGTGATTTACGTCGCGCAGCCGTATGGCGGAATGGACCCGGCGCAAATGGAAAGTTTTTTGGTGAACTACTATGAGTATCACTTTCTGTATATCTCTGGCGTAGAGCATGTGGAGTCGAAATCTATTCAGGGCGCAGGGCTGGTCAAGATTTTCTTTCATCCAGGGACGGATATGAGTCAGGCGTTGGCGCAGGTTGTCTCGTATGTCGAACGCTCGCGCGCGTTCATGCCACCGGGGACGGTCGCGCCGTTTGTAGTGCGCTACGATGCGGGCAGCGTACCCGTAGGCTATTTGACGTTTACGAGTGAAACGCGCGATGTGGGCGAGATTTCGGATTTGGCCTTGTTTCGCGTGCGCCCGGTGTTTTCGACGTTGCCGGGCGTTTCGGCACCGCCGCCGTTTGGAGGCAATCAACGCACGGTTATTATTCGCGCTGATCCTGACAAGCTACGACAGTATCAAATGTCACCTGAAGAAGTCGTCAAAGCCGTTGCTTCCGGCAATACGATTTTGCCCGCAGGAAATGTACGCATCGGCGATTTGCAACGCCTCGCGCCGATCAATTCGATTGTTTCCAATCCGAGCGAATTAGCTGCCTTGCCGATTCGCACGGGCAGTGGCGCAACCGTTTTTGTGCGGGACATTGGCCGCGTCGAACTTGGCTCCGACATCCTGACCGGCTACGGACTCATCAACGAGCGCCGCACGGTTTACATTCCCGTCACAAAACGCGCGGAGGCTTCGACGCTGGAGGTTGTCAATCGCGTTAAAGCTGAAGTGCCGAATTTTCAAAAGCTAATTCCTGAAGATATTAAAGTTGGCTTTGAATTTGACCAGTCCACGTATGTGAAACACTCGGTGCGCGGTTTAGCCCTCGAAGGCGCACTAGGCGCAATCCTAACGGGGCTGATGGTACTGCTGTTTTTGCGTGATGTGCGTAGCGCGTTGATTGTCATCATCACAATTCCAATTGCCTTGCTCGCCGCGTTAGTCGGATTGTGGCTGGCAGGACAAACCATCAATATTATGACGCTCGGCGGTTTGGCGTTGGCGATAGGAATTCTGGTAGACGAATCCACCGTTGCCATCGAAAACATCCACACCCACCTGATGCGCGGCGAAGCCAAGGCACATGCTGTCCTGGCCGCCACGCGTGAAACAATCACGCCGCGCTTGTTAGCAATGCTGGCAATTCTCGCTGTGTTTGTGCCGTCATTCTTGATGGTAGGCGTTTCGCGCGCTTTGTTTGTGCCGCTGTCGTTGGCCGTCGGTTTTGCCATGCTGGCGTCGTACTTTCTTTCCAACACGCTCGTGCCCGTGCTGTCCATTTGGTTATTGAAAGAGCATCGCGCAGATGCGCAGGCGGAACCGCTCGACCGATTGCAGCAACGCTTCGGTCATTGGTTGGAAGGACTAATGAAACTGCGCTGGCTGGTGCTGGCCTGTTACCTTTTTCTGGCAGTCATTGGACTGGTTTTTATTGGTCGCAAGCTAGGTACGGATATTTTTCCAAACGTGGACACGGGGGCCTTTTCTTTGCGCCTCCGCGCTCCGACTGGCACGCGTGTTGAGCGCACCGAAGTCATTGCACTCAACGTGCTGAAAGCGATTCGGGAGGAAGCGAACCAGCAGGTTGAAATCACGATTGGTTATGTCGGCACACAACCGCCGAGTTACCCGGTGAACACGATTCACCAATGGACAAGCGGCCCGCACGAAGCGATTTTGCTGGTCAAACTGAATTCCGGTTCGGGCATTAAGCTGACCGAATTCAAAGAACGCCTGCGCGCCAAGTTGCCGCAAGTCGCTCCGACTACATCATTTTCATTTGAAGCTGGCGACATCATCACGCAAGTCATGAATTTTGGCGCGCCGACGCCCATCGAAGTCGCGCTCAGCGGCCCGAATTTAGCGGCGAATCGCACGTTTGCAGAGAAAGTGCTGGCGGAAATGAAAAAGATTACCAGCCTGCGTGATTTGCAATTCGCGCAGCCGCTTGATTACCCGACAGTAGACATCAAAATTGACCGCGAGCGGGCTGGGCAATTAGGACTTACGGTAGAGCAAATCGGGCGCTCGCTCGTCGCCGCGACATCATCGAGTCGTTTTACGCAACCGAATTACTGGCGCGATCCGGCCAGCGGTGTCGCATATCAAGTGCAGATTGAAATCCCGCAGGCGCGCATCGCTTCCATCGAAGACATCCAAGCGCTGCCGGCCACCAGCAACGCTACGGGCAAAGGCTCGACAACCTTGATTGGCGATGTTGCCAGTCTCAACTACGGTACGATGCAAGGTCAATATGATCGCTACAATCAGGCGCGGATGCTCACGATTACGGGCAACATTGCGGGCGCGGACTTAGGTAGCGTTGCGACGGCTGTCAACGAAGCAATCAAACGTGCAGGCGAAGCGCCGCGCGGCGTCAGCGTGAATGTGCGCGGGCAAGTGCCTGCGCTACAAAATACATTGACCAGCCTGGGCACAGGCCTGCTCCTCGCCATCGTCGCCATCTTTCTTTTGCTGGCTGGATATTTTCAGTCCTTGCGGATAGCACTCATCGCGTTGTCCTCTATTCCAGCCGTGTTAGCTGGTGTAGCGATTGCGCTGTGGCTTACGGGCACGACACTCAACGTGCAATCGTTTATGGGTGGGATTATGGCGATTGGCGTGTCTTCGGCAAACGCGATTTTGCTGGTGACGTTTGCCGAGCACTATCGCCAGCAAAATCAGGATGCGCTGGCCGCCGCCTTGGAAAGCGCGCGCACACGAATGCGTCCTATTTTGATGACCACATTGGCAATGATTGCAGGAATGATGCCAATGGCCTTGGCGTTGGGCGAAGGCGGCGAACAAACAGCGCCGCTCGGTCGCGCGGTGATTGGCGGGTTGGTGGCTTCTACCTTTGCCGTGCTGATTGTGTTGCCATTGATTTTTGCGATGTCACAACGCAGGGCGAAAGTGGCGACGGTGTCATTACATCCAGACGATACCAGCCTCAGTTGAAGGGGGAAGTATGAGCGACAAACCAAATCTGATCTTGGAAAAATCCTACGCGTTCGCCTTACGAATTGTGCGGTTATACAAATATCTGGCGGACGAAAAACACGAATATGTGATGAGCAAAAAGCTGCTCAATTCCGGCACTGATGTTGGAGCGCACGTCAAGTCTTCGCAAGAAGCAGAAGTCGGAGTGGGCTTTGCGCGCGAAATGCGTGTGGCCTTGCAAAAGTGCAGCGAAACGCAATTCTGGCTACAACTATTGCACGATAGCGACTACCTGGACGCGCATCAGTTTCAATCCATTTACGACGATAGTGTTGAGCTGAAACGAATTCTCGGTTCGATTGTCAAACGGGTTGGCGGATAAGTCTTTCTTGCGAACAATGCAAAGTGCAAAAGGCAGAATGCTCAATCAAAGACTGTGCATTCTGCTTTTTGCACTTTGCATTATTTGCAGATGAATGCCGCTTTAACAAACGCGTTACTTGATCGCCAGCGCATTGGGTGGGGAAGCCACCCCGCCTCGTTTGTTAAGTGGCGCAGAAGTGAAGAAAAACTCGTAACACTGATCCGCCGCGCACGCTTCCGCCAGCGCGTCTAAGACGAACATCTCGCCAATCGGCATACCCCACAAACCAATGATTGTATTGTGCATCATTCCCTCTTCGGGGTCAGTGGGCGGATAGCATTCAAAGTCGGGACAATCGGAAGCAATGGCAGCGAAGTGATTGTCCCAGAGGAACCGCAACGAATCGTCGCAAGGTGCTAGGCCGCCGATTTCCAGCGGGCCATGATGCGCGAGGCGAAACCGTTCTTCGGCGTTGAGCGAGAGATACCACGCAATCCAGCCGGTGCGCAGCAACAAGATGTCGCCAACCTGAAACTCTACGCCTTGCCACGCAGCGGCGGCCTGCATTTGCTCGGCAGTGATGGGGGATTGTTTGCCCGCCGCAAAGGGAATGCCGTGGCGCTCCGCAAAGCGCGGATAATCAATCAACACGCCGCGTCCGGCAATGCCGCGTCGCGCCCAATGCTCAATCCCGTTGGGCGAGCCTTCCTGATTCGTGATCTCTTCTTCGGTCACACCGTTATAAAAACCGTACAGCCGATGGCCATAGTGTCGCAAGCCATCCCATTGCGTTGAAGATTGCGTGTTGAAGTTATCGTAGATGTCATCGAAGACGTTCTTGCGGCGACGCTTGACTGTGTGACGAATGGTTTCCCGATAAAAGAGCGGTGGATGCGGCTGTTCCAATTCCCAATTCATCGCAAACACCTGACCGCTTCGCACCAGCTTGGCTGCCGCCGCGACGCGTTCCGGTGTGAGCAGGTTTAGCGTGCCAACCTGATCGTCAACTCCGAAAAGTCCCCAGGCTGAACGAGGCGGGTTCTCTGGTTTGAGTGGCAATTCATCGAATGAAGGCAAATGTTCCGGCATGTTCATTGTTAGTTCCTCAGCAAGTGGTGATGCGCGCTATCGTATTTAATGAGCAGTACGGCTGACTGTCAATGGGAGCGCCGCGCCGCTAACAGTCAGCGCCATTTTCTGCGGTAGCGCGGAGTTCGGCTTTACAGAAAATTAACATTCAATTAACCTACGCCATGCACCATCCAGCAATTGATTGTCATAGCAAGCACGGTCAACCTCCGATCTTTACGACTCCCAATCAGTATGAAAAATCATTTTCTTCTAGCGGCCTTACTTCTTCTCGTCGGGCTGCTTTTTCCCGGCCAGGCACAAGATCAGTCAACTACTACCACCGTCATCCAAACGATGACGAGTCCATCTGGTGAATTGGTGGATGAAGTCGCCGCGCTCAAGCGCCGCGTCGCGGAGCTGGAAGCTCAAAATCACGCGATATTGCAACTCTTGCAAACGATCAATGCCAAACTGGAAACATACGCCTCAGTGGAAGCCAAAGCAGTGGAGGCGGTTTATACGCCGGAGCTACAACCGCAGGCGGCCCCGCCGGAACCCGCGAAAGCTACGGCTGTACCCGAAACGGTCAAGTGGAATGAAGTTGCGGCAGGCGGCAGCAAGCTCAAACTTTATGGCTTTTTGCGGCTGGATTTGTTTGCCGATAGTCAGCGCCCCAATAACCCGCAAAACCCGCTCTTCATTCTTTCGCCGGATGCCAGCGGCAATCAGGCCGGGGCCGGAAACTTCTCAATGACTTCGCGCTTCACACGGCTCGGCATTGATTTCACGGGGTCGCGCATAGCGAAGCTCGGCGATGCGAAATTGAGCGGGCGTTATGAAATGGATTTCTTTGGCAACTTCGGCACCGAATCACGCGCCAATGCCCGTATCCGGTTCGCCTGGCTCAAGCTGAATTGGGAACATGCTTCGATTGTGCTCGGGCAGGACTGGCAAATCCTCTCGCCGTTGTTGCCGATTCCGAATCAGCACGGCGATATGTTTGCGGCAGGGAATGTGGGAGATCGGCGCCCGCTCATCAAAACGGAGTGGCAGCAAAAGGCCGGAGCCGGAACTCTGTTTTTACAGGGCGGCATCGGATTGACCGGATCATCGGACGCTGAAGATTTGGACAATGACGGCTTCCGCGATGGCGAAACGTCGGGGCGTCCGCACATCGAAGG
Organism: uncultured Acidobacteriota bacterium; assembly: GCA_963794955.1. Taxonomy (GTDB): domain Bacteria; phylum Acidobacteriota; class Blastocatellia; order RBC074; family RBC074; genus JAFDVL01. Next base: position 65,442 of record CAWCGF010000019.1, on the reverse strand, counting down.
CCGCATTGCCTACGCGCATTCGTTATGGGTGAAAGACAAGCCGATGACGATTGGAGTGGGTGGCTTGTATGGCTGGGAAAAAACGATTCGTCCGGTTGCAGGGCTAATGGAGTTTCACCCGAAACTAGCGGCGCTTGATTATGTGCTGCCGCTGACAGCAAAGCTGGATTGGCGCGGCGAAGCGTGGCGCGGCGGGCATTTGACCGACTTTCGCGGCGGCATCAATCAAGCCGTAAATCTGACAACCGGGCGCGAGATTCAGGCGCGAGGCGGCTGGACAGAATTGAAGTTGTCGCCCAATCATTTCTACGCTTTGCACGCGGGCTTCACGGTTGACGATCCAGAAGACAGGGATTTGGGAATAGGTGGACGTGTACGCAACCGCAGCGCCTATGCTGGCACGCGCTTCAATGCCAGCAGCAACTTAATGCTCGGCTTTGATTTTTTGCGCTGGCGCACGGATTATAAAGGCCAGCGGTCGGGCCACGACAACCGCGTGAATTTGATCTTTCAGTATAGTTTTTAAGACTACGGAATAATATGTGTTATAGAAACATCTCATCGCTGGTGTTGACGTTTGTCATGACGGTTTCACCTGTCCTGACACAGGCACAACAACCAATCACACAACCGCCGCTGGCTCCGAAACCGTATGAAGATCGCGCCAAACTTGAAGACCTTGAAGATCGTTCCGAAGACATTGCCAACGGCATTTTGGAATTGGCGGTGGCGGTGCGTGATGTGAACACGGCGAAGATTGCCGAATTCTTTGACGAAGGCGCGAAAGCGACGCCGCTGCCTGCGGAAAAGACGGAAGCCACCCCCGAAGTAAAATGGATTCAGAAACACGGCTGGAAATTCGAGCCGAAAACGCTGGTGGCAACCAAGCGCACGGCTATCGCCAAACAGTGGGAGGCGTTCTTAGCAAACTTTTCCGAAATCGAAGATGTGCGCTTCAAACTGCGCGCTTCAAGCTTTGACGACACGGCGCGCGTTGCCAAATCTCTTGTGGCCTTTTTCATTGTCGGGCGCGATGCCAAAGGGCAACGCGTGTGGGTGCGCGCGACTGCCGACACAATTTTTCAACTCAGCAAAAATCCCAAAGAAGAATGCGGCATCAAGAACAGCCTGAGCAAAGATGAAGGCCGCTGGCTCATCACCGAGTTCGCGCTCAACCCGATGAATAGCCTGGTTGCGACGACCGACATCTTTTCTGAAGTCGCCGAAGCCGCCGGACTCGGCGCAAAAATCCCGGCGTATGGCGAACCCGGCAACACGGGCTTCATCTGGCATGGCGCAGCGGCGGCTGACTTCAACAATGATGGCTTGCTGGATTTGTTTGTAACGGCAGCGGAGCGAAATTATTTGTACCTCAACGATGGCAAAGGCAAATTCGTTGACGCGTCGGAACAGGCGGGCGTGCAATTTTTGCTGAGCGGCGCAGGGCCATTGGCATTGGATTACGACAACGATGGCGACACCGATTTGTTCATCGCTACAGTGGGGCAACAAATTCTGTTTGAGAATCGGTTGCAGCAAGATGGCAAACTCGAATTCCGCGATGTCTCGCTTGAAGCAGGTGTCGGCATTGCGTCGGAAGCGTATGGCTTTTCAGCGACAGCCGCGGATGTGAACGGCGATGGGCTGCCGGATATTTACGTTTCGTCATACAACAAATACGGCACGGTGATGCCTGATTCGTGGTTTCGCGCGACGAACGGCACACAGAATTTGCTCTTCATCAATCAGGGCAACGGCAAGTTCAAAGATGAAGCCAAAAAATGGGGCGTGGATGATCGCCGCTGGAGCTATGCCGCGATCTTTGGCGATGTGAATGGCGACAACAAACAGGATTTGTACGTGGCCAACGACTTCGGCGAAAAGGCGCTCTACATCAACAAAGGCGATCACTTTGAAGACGAAGCAAGCAAGCGCGGCGTCCTTGATCCGGGCAATGGAATGGGCGCGATGTTTGGCGATTACAACAACGATGGGCGCTTGGATTTGCATGCGACAAATATGTCTTCGACGGCGGGCAATCGCATTTTGAATCGGTTGTTCCCGACACAAAACGCGGGCAACAACGTGCTGAAAAAGTTAGCGGCGGGCAATAACTTGTTTGAGAATCTCGGCAATGGTTTTTACAAAGATGTGACGGCGGACGTGGGCGGATTGTCGGGCATGTGGGCCTGGGGCGGCGGGTTTATTGATTTTGACAACGACGGCTGGGAAGACCTCTACACACCGAACGGTTTTATTTCGGGCAAGTCAATGGCCGACACCTGAAGTCAGTTCTGGCGTCAAGTTGTGACGCACGACAACGGTGCAGGCAAGAAAGACAAAGGCGTGCTGCGCGAAGATCAAAATTCGCTGATGGGCAAAGGCTTTTCCTTCAGTGGCTACGAACGCGATCCGGTGTTTTTGAGTTTAGGAAAGAACGACAAAGGCCAGGTCAAATACTTGGAAGTTTCCGGCCTGAGCGGGATGGATTCGATCACGGATGGGCGCGCGGGTGTGTTCGCCGATTTCGACAACGACGGTGATTTAGATGTGTTTTCGACGACGATTCAAGGCCAATCCCATCTGCTGTTTCGCAACAATGTCGGGAGCGCGAACAACTTTTTGCGTGTGACATTGCAAGGCACAAGCACAGGCAAAGACGCATTTGGCGCGGTTGCGCGCGTAAAAACGGCGGCGGGCATCGAGACGAAAATTAAGGCCGGCGGCTCCGGTTTCATTTCGCAAAACGATCCGCGTTTGTTGTTCGGCTTGGGCAAAGAAGCAAGGGCGGAATATATCGAAGTGACGTGGCCGAATGGCAAGCAACAACGTTTCGAGAACGTCGCGGCGAATACTTCCATCACGGTTACGGAAGGCAACGACAAATTCGCAGTCATCAAAGAAACCAAAGCGAAATTACCTGATCCATGGACGAAAGAAGATCGGTTGCTGGCGACGCTGAAGCTCAAAAAAGGTCAGCCGCTTCCGGCCTTGATGATTGACAAGCTGGATGGCACGAAAGCGCCGTTGGCTGGATTGCTGACGAAAGGCAACAAAACGCTCGTGAACCTTTGGGCGACCTGGTGCATTCCGTGTTTAAAGGAAATGCCGGAACTAGATCGCCTGTATCCGCAACTAAAAGCCAATAAAATCAACCTCATCGGCTTGAGCATTGACACGGACGAAGACGGCAAAAAAGGCTCTCAATTGGTCAATGAGTTTTTGACGAAACGCAAAGTGTCATACCCCATCGCCGTGATTGGCGAAGCAGGCGGGCGGCAACTTTACGCCGTCGAAGACCCGGCAGTGCCGCTTTCAATTTTGCTGGATGAAAAAGGCAATGTCGAAAAAGTTATCAGTGGTTGGTCGCGGCAAACGGCACAGGAATTTGAGAAGCTCATCAAGAAGTAGGCCAACTTGACACCCTGTAGCGCGTTCGGCACAATGCCATTTCGGTTATATTTGAAATTTCGAGTAGAGGCGCGGCGTTCAAGAGTAGCTGGCACGGAAAGCGCGAAGGCTTGAAGAAGTGCAGCGAAAGGGAATCGTCGCCGAAATCAGCAGCCCACTTCGCAAGATTGCTGATTGGTTGTGCGGGTCAAATCCTGCCAATTGTCACCGCCCGAAACAGCGGTGGAGCGCTACCGTGATCCTGGATTTTTAGCAAACAAAATCAAGGCTAACGAGCGTCTACTCGTTGGCCTTTTTCTTTATGAACATTGCAATCATCGGCTACGGCAAAATGGGCAAAATGGTGGAGCAGGCAGCCATCGCGCGCGGTCACAAAGTCGTGGCGAAATTCGACATTGACAACAACGACAACGGCAAGGGGCTGACGAAAGAAAGTCTGACAGGCGCGGATTGCGCGATTGATTTCTCGATTCCCGAAGCCGTGTTGCCGAACATTCAAAAGCTCATCGAATTAGGCGTGCCAACCGTTGTCGGCGCGACGGGCTGGTACGACAAACTGGACGCGGTTACGGAATTGGTGGCCGAACACGATGGTTCGCTCGTGTGGGGCGCAAACTTTTCCATTGGCATGAATCTGTTTTTTAAGACGATTCGGTACGCCTCAGAATTGTTTGCGCGGTTCGATCAATACGATCCGTTCGTTATCGAACATCATCATAAATTCAAGCTGGACGCGCCGTCAGGCACAGCGTTTGTGATCGAACGGCTGATGCGCGAAAGTTATGGCGAGCGTACGCCGCATTCAATAAGCATTCGCGCAGGATATGCGCCTGGTATGCACGAAGTGGGCTTTGATTCGGAAGCCGACCACGTTCACTTTTCGCACACGGCACGCTCGCGGCAAGGCTTTGCGGTCGGCGCAGTGATCGCAGCGGAAATGATTGTCGGGCGCAAAGGTTGTTACGAATTTCCTGAATTGTTATTTGAAGAGAAATAGCTACAGATTCCAGCGATTCACGCGGATTATTGAAGAGTATTTACGGGTGTCAATCGCTGTAATCTGTGGCTAAGAATCTCGCTACCGTTAGGAGCAATTATGACTGACTTAACTCAATTACGCGGCTGTGGCACAGCGATTGTCACGCCCTTCAACCAAGACGAATCCATTGACGATCTTGGACTGAAACGCCTAGTCGAATTTCAAATTACGGGCGGCGTGGATTTCATCGTCGCGTGCGGCACCACGGGCGAAAGCGTCACGATGAGCGAAGAAGAACAGGCGCGTGTCGTCGAACTCTGTGTGGAAGCGGCCAATGGTCGCGTGCCGATTATTGCGGGCGCAGGCGGCTACAACACGCGCGAAATCATTGAACGCATTCATCGCTTCACTGACCTGGGCGCAGATGGGATATTGTCGGTCGTGCCGTATTACAACAAACCCACGCAGGAAGGCCTGTATCAGCATTTTCGCGCGCTTGCCGAAAACACCGCGTTGCCGATCATTCTCTACAACATTCCCGGACGCTCGGTCGTGAATATGGAAACGCCGACGACGGTGCGCATCGCAAAGCTTCCTAACATCATCGGCACGAAAGAAGCGTCGGGCAACATCTCACAAATTGGCGAAGTGATCGCGGCAACGGATGAATCATTTCTCGTCTTCGCGGGTGATGATAGTGTCGCATTACCAACGATTGCGCTCGGCGGCGTGGGGGTAATTTCGGTAGCGTCCAATCTGCTGCCGCGTGAAGTTAGTAATCTTTCACACGCGTGTTTGGCGGGTGAATGGGATAAGGCGCGCAAGCTACAACGCGAATTGACGCCTGTCTTCAAGACGATGTTTATTGAAAGCAATCCGGCCCCTGTCAAAGCCGCGATGACAGCGGCAGGCTTGATTGGCGAGACAATGCGCTTGCCGATGGTGCCGATCAGCGATGCCAACCGCGCGAAATTGCAAGAGGTACTCGCGCCTTTCCAAGTTACGGCGCAAGCGGCTTAACCTAAAAATCAAAAGGCAAAAGGCAAAAGGCAAATATCAAAAGTGGGATTCGGAAGCAAAGCATTTTTCATTTCAGCATCCTCTCCCTTTCGCAGTGACCGAAGGCAATAAGTAAAAATAAAGTACCGACCTTTTGCCTTTTGATATTTGCCTTTTGCCTTTTGATTTCTACATGACTGAACTCGAACAACAAATTGACCACTTCTTTTCCCTGGCTGTAGAGCAACTTTTATCCGACCACAAACCCGTCGCGCTCGCTGCGTTCACGGAATTCAAAGCCGCCCTAAATCGCGGCGAAGTGCGCGCTGCAAGCCGTGACAATTCTGGTCAATGGACGGTGCATCAATGGGTCAAGCGCGGCATCCTGCTCGGCTTTCGCCTGGGCGGCATAGTGGATTGTTCCATCAACGAAAACTTCCGTTTCTTCGACAAAGAAACTTATCCACTCAAGGCCATCGGCGTGAATGACGGCGTGCGTATCGTACCCGGCGGCTCATCCGTGCGCGATGGCGCGTATTTGGGCAGGGGCGTGACGATCATGCCGCCCGCTTACATCAATGTCGGCGCGTTTGTAGACGATGGCACGATGGTGGATTCGCACGCGCTGATTGGCTCTTGCGCGCAGGTCGGCAAGCGGTGTCACGTCTCCGCCGCCGCGCAAATCGGCGGCGTGCTCGAACCCGTTGGCGCGTTGCCTGTCATCATCGAAGACGAAGTGTTGGTCGGCGGTAATTGCGGCGTCTACGAAGGCACGATTGTACGTGAAAAAGCGATTCTGGCTTCGGGCGTAATTTTGACGGGCGGCACGCCGGTGTACGATGCTGTGCGCGGCGAAGTCTATCGCCGCACCGAAGACCAGCCACTCGAAATCCCCGCTGGGGCTGTTGTGGTTGCTGGTTCGCGCGCCATCAATGTTGGCCCGGCGAAAGATTGGGGCTTGTCGGTATATACGCCAATCATCATCAAATACCGCGACGATAAAACCGAGGCGTCGGTGCAATTGGAAGATTTTTTGAGATAGCTATGAACACAGAATTGACCACTCTCTTCATTACCCACTCCGTCAACAAGCTCAGGCAAATGGAGCAGCACCTCGCACTTTGCTTGGCGAAGCTCAGCGAAGAGCAAATCTGGCAGCGCAGCAGCGACAACGAAAATGCTATTGGCAATTTGATCCTGCATTTGTGCGGCAATATGCAGCAATGGATTGGCGCAGGCTTTGGCGGCGAGCAAGATGTGCGCGTGCGCGATGCAGAGTTTGCTGCACGTGACAATGCTGATCGCGCCGCGCTGCTCCAACACCTACAGCAAACTGTCCGTCACAATCTCGCTGTGATCGAAACCGTGACGCCGGAACGATTGGTAGAGCGCATCACGCCGCAAGATCGCACGGTTTCTGTCCTCGAAGCGATTTATCAAGTCGTCGGCCATTTCCAACAACACACCGGGCAAATCATCTTTGCAACGAAGCTTTTGACGAGCGAAGATTTGCGGCTGTACGTGCCGCCGCCGCAAGCTCAAGGGTGAAAACAAAAACTGTAAAAACAAGCTCGAAATTTGTCCTTTCAACTCTCGCCCTCTATAATCTCGCTTCCACCAGAACTAATCACAATATGGATATCAATCAATTTACGCGCGAATTTATCGCAGTTGACTCGACCACTTGGAGTGAAGGCGCAGGCTGCCGCTGGTTGCGCGATTATTTGACGCACGAAGGATTCGCTGTCGAGACGCAAACCGTACGCGATGACTGTTTCAATATCGTCGCCAAAGTCGGCGAGCCGCGGGTGACATTCTCTTCTCACCTTGACACGGTGCCGCCGTACATTCCGCCAAGCGAGGATGAAAACAATATTTACGGGCGCGGTGCGTGTGATGCCAAAGGCGTAATCGCAGCCCAGATTTTCGCCGCGAAAAAGATGCGCGCGGAAGGCTTAGATAACTTTGGGATGCTCTACGTCGTGGGTGAAGAAGACGGCAGCGATGGTGCGCTTAAGGCGAACGAATTGCCGAACCAGAACAGGTTCTTAATTAATGGCGAGCCGACGGAGAGCCAGCAGGCGATTGCGACCAAAGGCGCGCTACGCCTGGTGCTTGAAACGAAAGGCCGCACAGCACACGCGGCCTATCCTGAATTCGGCGAATCCGCCATTGAGAAGCTGCTGGATTTGCTCAACGAAATTCGTCACGCCGACTGGCCGGCGGACCCGACGCTGGGCGCGACGACGTACAACATCGGCACCATTTCCGGCGGACGCCGCGCGAATGTTGTGCCGGATTTTGCTGCCAGTGAATTGATGTTTCGCACCGTGACGCACCCCGACGAATTATACAGTTTGATTTGCGAGCGCATTGGCAACCGTGCGGAGATCAAGCGCGGCTTTTCGATTGTGCCCGTGCAATGCCACACGCTCGGCGATGACATCCCGCAAGCCGTGATGCGCTTTGGAACGGATATTCCGTGTCTGACGAACTGGGGCACGCCGCTCTTGTTTGGCCCCGGCTCAATTCACAACGCGCACACGCCGCACGAGTTTATTGCGAAAGCAGAGTTGGCCAATGCGGTAGCCACGTATGCCGCGATGGCAAAAACTTTATTAGGTACAGAATAGCGATGAGCAATTAGCCATCAGCTTTTCGCTCAGAGCTAATTGCTTACCCCATTAGGAGAGACTCGTTAATGCCCACTGCAAAATTCACCCACGATCCCGGAACCCCCGAATACACAGCCTCCAATTGGCTGCTTACAATCAACAATGCCTTCCGTGAAGTTGATGATGCGATCAAAGAAGCCCCCAATGCCGAAGCGTTTATTGAGAAGCTAAAAGAACGCGTATTGCGTGATTATGAACAGAACCGCGAAGAAATGGGCTGGAGCACGCGCACCCGTGACATCGCCGCGCGCGCGCTGGAAATTACGTTGCAAACGAGGCAGTAAATCAGGTTTGCGTTGCGAGTTTTGCGTCGCGTGAGCAACCTCACACGAAAGGCAGAACACGAGACGCGAAACCAGATTTATTGTTTCTGAAAGAAGCCTTCGCCGATTGGTTCCAGGCGGGGATGCTCCACGAGCGAAGTTTCAGCAGGCGCGACCATGAGATAGCCGCCTGGGCGCAGGGAGCGACTGAGCCGTTCGATCATTTGTCGCAGTGCAGCCGTGTGCAAATACATCGGCACATTCGCACAGAGAATCAATTCAAAGCGGTTGCTCACGCCTCTCCAAAACATCCCATCCATCAAATTTGCGCGGCGAAAAATGACCAGCCGACGAGCATTCGCGACGACGGTGTAGCGGCTATCGAGCGGGGCTTCCGGCGGGTTATAGAAATTCTCAAAATACTTTTCGCGCGTTTCGTCGTCGCAGCGGCGCAGCGCAGGCAAGCGGTATTTGGCGCGACTTGCTTCCAGCAATGCCCGATTGCGCACATCTGTCGCAAACACCTCGACGTTGGACGAATTGCATTTGGGGTTGACCTGATTACAGGCAATGGCCAGTGAATACGCCTCCTCGCCCGTCGAACAAGCCGCGCTCCACATCCGCAACCGATCATCACGTGAGATCGTTTCCCGCTGAGCAAAATTATCAAAAAGTTCCGGCAGCACCGTCGCGCGCAAAAAATCATATTGCTGCGGCTCACGGAAAAAAAAGGTTTCACTGACCGCAACTTCCTCGACAATGGAAAGCAATTCACTGCTGCTGGCGGCGGCAAGCACACAATATTGATCGGGCGGAACTTTGAGTCGCGCAGATTTTTTGAGGATTGCCGCTGTGATTTTTTCCCGTGTGCCAAGGTGCATCGCCCAGCCATAATTTTCACTGAGCGATTCTTCGAGTTTTTTGAGGGCTGCTTTGTCTTCGATCATGGGGGGCACAATTAGGCGCTGCGCTTCCATTCGCCGGATTTTCCGCCGACTTTTCGTTCCAGGCGAATTTCGCCCATTGTCATTTCACGGTCAATCGCCTTGCACATATCGTAGAGGGTCAAGGCTGCGATTGAAACCGCTGTTAAGGCTTCCATTTCAACGCCGGTTTGCGCTGTCGTAGTCGCCGTCGCCAGAATTTTTGCGCCGTCAGCAGTCAATTCAATCTGCACATCCGCGTGTGCGAGCGCGAGTGAATGACAAAGCGGGATTAACTCGGCAGTTCGTTTCGCGCCCATAATCCCAGCGAGTCGCGCCGTCTCAAGCGGATCGCCTTTCGGCGTGCGGCGTTCCCGAATAGCCGTAATCGTGGCCGACGACATTGTGACAAAACCACTGGCCTCCGCCGTGCGCGTCGTCGTAGCCTTTGCGCTCACATCTACCATCGTGATGCGACCTTCGGAATCAAAGTGTGATAATTCGTTGCTCATCTCGCTACTTCAATAAAATGACCTCGACCAACTCGCCCGCCTCATAACCTTTGTGATCTTCGGGCACGACAATCAGCGCATCGGCTTGCATAAACGCTACCACATCGGACGAACCCGCCCATTTTAGCGGCTCGGCTTCGGCCAGGCCATTGCGAATCGCCAGCCGTGCCGGTTGGTGGCTGCGGCGTGGCGGCGCGCCTTTGACATTGCTGGCGGCATAGGCAAAGACGCGTGGCAAATAGATGTCCGTCGCGCCTTGCATCTTGAGCAGCGCCGGGCGGGCAAAGAGGTGAAAGGACACAGCGACCGAAACCGGATTGCCCGGCAAACCGAAAATTAGTGTTTCGCCCAGTTTGGCAAAAACCGTCGGTTTGCCTGGATGCATCGCAACTTTTTCGACGAAGATTTCGGCCCCTAATTCTTTGAGCGCAGGTTTGACTAAATCGTAATCGCCCATCGAAACCCCGCCAGATAACATTACGACATCAGCCATTGCGGCGGCGGCGGCAATGGCTAATTTCGTCTCGGTGAAGTCGTCGCGCACAATGCCCGCGCGCAGCACTTCTGCACCAGCGGCCTGCGCATAACCAGCCAGCGAAAAGGTGTTTGAGTTGCGAATCTGCGCGGCCTGCGGTTTTTCCCAAACCTCTACCAATTCATCGCCGGTCGAGAGCAACACCAATTTGGGACGATGTGCGACCTCAACCATCGCATAGCCAAAACTCGCCAGGACAGCGGTGGCGGCAGGCGAGATGATGGCACCTGCGGACAACATTAAATTGCCCGCCTTGGCTTCGACCCCGCGCGGCGTAATGTTCTGCCCGGTTTTGGTCGGCTCTTGGATTTCTACCAAGCCATGTGCGGCGTTGATGACTTCGATTTTTTGGACGGCATCGGCTCCGGCAGGAACTGGCGCGCCCGTCATGATGCGCACCGCTTCACCGACGCCAACGAAGCTGCTGAAGGCTTGCCCGGCGGCGGCTTCGCCGATTTCTTTGAGACGCGCAGGTTTGTCGGGCGTCGCGGCGGCGATGTCTACCGAACGCACTGCGTAACCATCCATCCGGGCACGATCAAACGGCGGCATATCCAGATCGGAGATCACATCTTGCCGCAACACACGCCCCAGCGCGTCGGCCAGTGGAACCTCTTCTTTGTTGTTCGTCGCTGCCGGAGTATGGGTCAGGATCAAATCAAGCGCGTCTTCAATTCGGAGCATAAGTTTTCAAGCCATTAGCTGCTAGCCGCTTGCAAGAGAAAAGCCGCCCGACATTGAAGCGAGCGGCTTATGAAAAGGAGACTTATGAGTAACGCTTTATAATTAAATGGCGGAGCCGACGGGACTCGAACCCGCGACCTCCGACGTGACAGGCCGGCGTTCTAACCAACTGAACTACGACTCCGCATTCTCAAAGAAATTCAAATCTAATGTGTCACATTTGAAATCAACTTATTTGGTAGGCACGGAGGGACTCGAACCCCCAACCTTCTCCGTGTAAAGGAGACCGTCTACCATTGACAGTACGTGCCTGCCATAAGAGCCGACATACTACAGATCACAGATGCGGCTGTCAAGATGGGGAGAAAAATTGACAGCCGCTCAAAGCGCGTGCTAGGTTTCAGCCCTTGCAAAACGAAGTCATAAACAATGAAATGCCGTCAGCACGCCCCGCTACTGCTCTGATCAAACAACGCGGTGTACTGCGCACCCACATAGAATTCGCAGTGGCGTGGATCATTTTCAATGGACTGCGCATCCTGCCTCGCCGGGTGGCATTGGCGATTGGCAAAGGACTGGGGGCAATCGCACGACTCGTATTGCCACACCTGCGTCGGCATGCGCAGGCCAATCTGCAACTCGCCTTCCCCGCGCTGGACAAGCACGCGCGCAGCCAAATCGAACGCGGCACATTTCGCAATCTCGGTCGCGCGCTCGGCGAAGTTACGCAGTTTCCGAAACTCAACCGCGTGAACATCCAATCGGTTGTCGTGTACGAAGGGCTGGAAAACTACCACCAAGCCGTTGCACAAGGACGCGGCGTGATCTTGCTGACCGGGCATATAGGGGCGTGGGAATTGTCGGTGTATGCGCATTCAATTTACGGCTACCCGATGTCGTTTCTGGCGCGGCGGGTGGACAATCCGCTCGTCGAACGTCTGGCTGAAATGAATCGCGCGCGCTTTGGCAATCGCAGCATTGATAAAAAAGGCAGCTTGCGTGAAGTGCTGAAAACCTTGAAGGCCGGTGGCGTCGTGGGCATTTTGGCTGATTTGAATAGCGCCCGCGAAGAAGGCGTGTTCGTAGATTTTTTCGGGCTTCCGGCTTGTACAACGGCGGGCGTAGCGACGCTGGCATTGCGCACCGGCGCGGTCGTCCTGCCAGGCTATCTGCTTTGGGACGACGAAAAAAAGCTTCATCGGTTGTGCTTTGAGCCTGCCATCGAAACAATCAACACCGGCAATCAGAAAGATGACATCGTGGCGAATACCGCACGCTACACAAAGGCGCTGGAAAATGTAATTCGCCGTCACCCCGATCAGTGGCTCTGGATTCATCGTCGCTGGCGCACCAGACCGGAGGGTGAAAAAGACCTCTATTGATGTCAGATCAACTCTCAAATCCCAAATCCCAAATCCGCTTGATGCTCGTTGCTGGCGAAGCATCGGGCGACAAACACGCGGCACATTTAGGAGCGGCACTGAAATCCCTGCGCCCCGAAATCCAATTTGAATTCTTCGGCTCCGGTGGCGATGAAATGCGCGCCGCCGGAGTCGAAACCGTAGTGGACGTGCGCGAGTTGGCGATTATGGGCGCGCTCGAAATCGCCGCAGCCTTGCCAAAATTCCTGCGCGTCTTTCGGCAATTGCGTGAGGCGGCAAACTCGCGGCAGCCGGATGCCGTGATTCTCGTGGATTGGCCGGAGTTCAATTTGCGCCTGGCGAAAAAACTCAAGCGCGATGGCCACCGCGTGTTTTACTACATCAGCCCACAGGTTTGGGCGTGGCGCAGTTATCGCGTGCAGCAAATCAAGCGCGATGTTGAGCGGATGCTGGTGATTCTGCCCTTTGAAAAAGCCTTTTACGAGCAACATGGCGTGCAAGTGGATTATGTCGGACACCCGCTGCTTGACAGCGTGCGTGTGACGGCGAGTCGGAACGAGTTTTGCCAGCAGCACAAGCTTGATCCCACACGATCAATTGTCGCGTTGCTGCCGGGCAGTCGGCGCAAAGAGGTCAGTTATATTTTGCCGCCGATGATGGAGGCTGCGCGTGAATTAAGCCAAACGAATCCGGCGCTGCAATTCGTGCTCGCGCTCGCGCCAACGATTACCCGATCCCAAGCCAACATACCGTCATTGCCCCATTTGGCAGTCGTGGAAAACGACACCTACAACGCCGTCGCAGCGGCTGATCTGGCGGTCGTAGCAAGTGGCACGGCAACACTCGAAACCGCCATTATCGGCACGCCGCTGATCGTGTGTTATCGCGCTTCAGAATTGAATTGGAAACTCTTCACACCGTTCATCAAAGTCCCCTTCGTCGGGATGCCAAACCTCATTGCCGGACGCGAAATCGCGCCCGAATTACTGCAAAGCAAGCTGACGGGTGTGAACCTGGCACAGCAGATTCTGGCACTGGTCAAAGACCCGGCCCGCCTGGCGCAAGCGAGACAGGATTTGGCTGAAGTAAAAGAAAAACTGGGCGTAGCAAAGGCTTCTGAACGCGCCGCCAAAGTCCTTCTGGCCAGTTTGCTTGACGGGCAAAAACGACCGGATTTGTGAGAAAACCATTGCTTTACTTTGCCAACTGATTCCTTTAGGATACGCGAGCCACGGAATCGGACTTCCTTTGCCCTGATCCGTAACCCACCTTGCCAATACAGCCCCTTTGAAAGAACCGTGATGAAGAAAGTAACAAGCGGCATACTTACTTTTACGCTTTGCCTGATCGCTGCCAATAGATTAACCGCGCAAGACAGCCAAGCGGGTTCCCCTTCGTTTGTCGTCAAGCAGTTTTATGAACTCTTGCACGCCAAGCGATATGCAGAAGGATTTAATCTTTCGATTTATCGCCTAGCCATTGACGGCTTATCCGCTGCCGATTTGCGCGAACTGGAGCCGGACTTTGAGCGGCTTGCGACTTCCCTGCCCGCCACCGTAGACATTCGCGGCGAACAAATCAGCGACGATAAAGCCGTCGTCTTCATCAAGCTACCAAATGAAGCGCAGTCCCAGGAAGTCACGCTGATGAAAGTGGCGGGGCAATGGATTATCGGTGATCGCGACACGCAAAAAGAACTCACCAGGCAGGGGCGCAATTATTTCTTTAATGAACGCATGCGCGTTTCCGAAGCCGAAGCCAACGAATGGTTGCAGGAAATTCTGGGCGCAGAATTGATCTATTTCAAAGCCAAGCAACGCTATGCTCCGCTCGACGAATTGATTAAACTTGGCGGCGTTGCCAAAGAACTGACCGACGGGGTTGTCAATGGGTATCGCTTTGCGGTGCAAGTGGACACGAAGGGGCAAAGTTTTGCGGTCACCGCCGTTCCGGTGACGTATGGCAAGACCGGGAAGCTGAGCTTTTATGCCGATCAAACCAACCTGATCCGGGCGGAAGATAAAGCCGGGCAGCCCGCTACAGTTACGACTGGAACCTACTTCCCCGACAGAAAATAACCAGGCAAGGGAAAATCATGAGCAGTCAAAATCTCGGTTCGAAGCTTTCTAATTTGGTGCGGGTGGCATTTGCGAATCGGCGTACTTCGCGTCGTCTGCCGATTTCGTTACCCTTACGCTTTACGATTGTTTGTCAGCAAAAAGGAGCGGTGCTCGGCAAATCTCGGAGCGTGGCAGCACGGACGGTGGATTTGAGTCGGAATGGGCTTTCCTTTGAAGTCAATTCGATGAGCGTTGAGGGGATACACATTTTCCACAATGCGGATCCTGCGATTTACAAAACCCTCGAGACTCGAACTCGCCTTGCCCGAAAAGGGAATTCAGTTAAAAGGTGTGCCGCTCTGGCATAAGCGCAACAAAGAGACAGGGAAATTTATAATCGGCATCAAAATCTCGGCGATGCCCCCGGAAGACCGCAAAGCTTATGAGGGATTTCTCAAAGGGAAACCCGGCACAACTTAAGGGCAACCTCACCCACAAATTCACGAGCCTCGCGCGCCTTACGCTTTCTTGCTAATCGCCAACTGCTCGCCCGGTACATCTTTCCGCATCCCTATTTTCACTGCCCAATCGTAAAGAAGGCATGTTCTTCGACGGCTTGTGCGCCTTGTTTCGCAATGACACGAATTTCGTAATTGCCCGCCGTTTTGAAATTATCCAGTGGCACGCGGGCGATATAGGGAATCTTGCCTTCTCTATCCGGGGCAGGCAAATCAAGCTGACCGCGCGCCACCGATTGTCCATCCTGCAACACCTCCAGAATCAATTGTGGTTTCTCTGACGTTCCGGCGCGCGGATAAATGACGGTGTAGATGCCCAATTCGCTGCCGACTGCGGCTTTAATCGGCTCGCCTAAGTTCGGAATGATTTTGCCGGTTTGGAATCGCAATGGATTGTCATCCCCGGAACTGGATTGATCTATCGGATCAATCCGCTTAATGACAGACACACTACTCATCTTCAGGTTTTCACCGCGATTCACCACCAGCAGAATGG
This sequence comes from uncultured Acidobacteriota bacterium, assembly GCA_963794955.1. Taxonomy (GTDB): domain Bacteria; phylum Acidobacteriota; class Blastocatellia; order RBC074; family RBC074; genus JAFDVL01. Next base: position 50,005 of record CAWCGF010000019.1, on the reverse strand, counting down.
AGCGACGCACCGATTTTTTATTGGTTTCGCGGTCGTGTGCAACGGTTTCCAACGTGTAACGACCGGGTAACACATCGAAGGCACGACTGAATACAAGATTCCCTTTTTTCAAGGCTTCCAGCCGGGTGAGCGGGCCATCCAGCGGGAAATCTTCGCTGAACTTCTGCACCACGCGTCCGTCGCTGTTTTTCAGCAAGGCCAACAAGGAACAATGCGTGCTGTACAGCTTGCTTGCCTCATCCACCTTAAAGGTCAGGCTGGCCAAGGGCACTTCCATCACCAGCATTTCCTGCGTGCCGCTGGGGCGATCTGCGAAATGCAAAACCTGTTGCCGAAAATCAAAGTCGCGCGGCAGCGGTTTGGCACTCAGCGCCGCTAACATGGGCAATTCGTAAGGCAGTAATTGCGCGGCACCGTCCAGGGTCGGCACGGCAAAGTAGCCGCTGCGTGTTTGCAGCACAAGGTCGGGCCGTAACGCTTTTACTGAAATCGTACGAAACTTGCCATCCAGTTCTTTTCCAGTGGGGCTATACGAGGCTTCATAGTAGGAGGTTAATTCGGCCAGCACGCGTTTCATCGGCGTGCGAAAATCATTGGTGTTGGCCACAAACACACCGCCGGTACTTTCCGCCAGCGAAGCCAGATTGTTTTGCGTATTTTTGGTGATCGCGCTTTCGGCATTATCAAAAGCTTTGACCTGTTCGACCGTCACGGCTTCGCCCCCGCGCGTGCGTTGTTGCCGTTGCGTCGCCGTCACCGCAGCATTCAGCGATTCTTTCGCCGAATCAAAATCGCTTTGGGTTTGTAAGCCGCGCGCGTCCATCGCGTAAAAACTGACATTGGCGCGATTGGCTGCGCTGATCGTGGTCTGAAAGGCATCCTTTAAATTCGGCGGAACTTGCAAGCCTTCTGAAAAGTACACTACGGTTTTGCGCCCCAGCAATTTTTTTTGCCCTTCGATTAAGGAAAGGAGCGAAAAGATTGAGGCTTGACCTTGCTGTTGTCGGGCCGAATCGTCGGCCAGGCGCAAAATATTGAGTGTTACTTCCGCCGCCTTCGCATCTGCAAATGCTCCACCATTTATCGTGCTCGCGCCGCCTTGACCGACCGAAGCGGCAGATTGGGCGGCTGTTGCATCTGCTTTCGTGAAGTTTTCCAATTCCTGGCGGATTTTTTGTGATTCACTGGCAAAGGACGACGGAGCCATTCCGATCACGCGATCAACGGCTGATTTAATTCGCTCCCGATTGCTGGTGAACGATTGAATCGCACTCAGCCGCTGATCCAGCGCAAAGATGGCAACCATCACATTGGAACCATATTCTTCCTTCAAAAATTCCATAGCTGCCATGCGCGCGTTGCGACGACCATCCGGGCTGAGCCGCTCAAACACAAACGACACCAGATTGATTTGACGCGCGGGGTCAACCGTTTTGGAAACATCGGTTTTCGGCGCAGTGGTCGGAGCGCCGGTCGGAGTTTCCCCTTCGACTAGCGCGTCCCGATTGACCAACCGAAAGGAAGAAATCTCCTGCTTGACGCCGTCTTCGTAAATTTCAATATCACCAGCCTTCAAATCGCGCACCGCCCGGCCTTTCTTGTCGCGCACCACTAAATCCAGCAATACTTCTTCCGCCCCAATGCGCAGTACTTCGCCTTGCGCGGGCGGCTTTGGTTGCGGCTGCTGTGTGGTCTGTGCCAGCGTCGGACAAAGGATGGCACAGACCAGTAAATGAGCGAATCCGAAACGGTTTCTCAACATAAAACTTCTCCAAGTCATCAATCAGGATAGACTTCACCGGCTTTGACGATGCGAATCCGATGATCGGTAAATTTGTGATGCGCTCCTGGAATTTCATACTGTGGCATGTGACACGAAACGCAGTTACTCGTCTTTCCGCTCTTGCATAAGAGCGCATTACGTTCGGCATTTGTAGCGGAAGCCGTTCGATGACAAGCAGCACATTTCGCGTCATAGAAGGTGACGGCCTGTGGCATCGCCTCATGCGGATTATGGCACGCCGTACAACTGATGCGCTTGTCGTCGAAGTCATAACATTTGCTGCTGAACATCCGATACGGCTGAAACCGCACGTTCACCACGCCGCGTGCGCCTTTCATCAATTGCACCTGCTCCCACGTGCGATGGCACGAGCCGCAAAACTGCGTAATCCCTTCGGTATCGAAATGCCCCGGATTCAAAATCGCTTTGTCGTTAGGCGGTGCTCCCTTGTTCTTGGACTTCATCAAAACCACATGTTGCTCCCCCGCGCCGTGACAGCCCTCGCATGTAATGCCGGGCGTCATTTTATCAAGCTGTAACTGACGTTCGCTCACCGCCGCCGTGGCGTGACAGCTAAAACAATCTTTGGTATCCAATGAGTCCATCAACCGTCCAAATGCTTCTGCGAGCGATTTTGCCGGCTCGCGTGGCGCGCCCAGCGTGTAATCCAGGCCGGCGATTTCGTTATAAAAGCTTACGCGGCTCTCATAATACTTGCCGTTGTGAATCATCACATACGTTTGTCCTGCTTTGCCTTGCCCAAACGCATATAGGATCGGCACCGATATCGTTTCTTTTCCATCGGTGACGGAATAAATGCTTTGCGTTCCCTGCCGAATGATGGAATAAGAATAAGTCCCGCTTTTGAAGGTCAGCTTTGGGTTCGCGGTGAGAATCCGACACTCCGCGCCCCGCTCCAGCGCTTTGCCCATTGGGGTTTTGCCTTGCGTTTCCGTTTGCGTATGACACTGTGCGCAGGCCTGATTGCCAACATAGTTCGCCCCGGCACGCGCGTGCGTGGCGCGCCATTCCATCGCCGGGGCAAAGGATTTTCCGGCTGACTGGCTCAGCAATTTCAGCGGATTCCAGAAAAATGCCGCCGCGCCGAACACCAGCGTCAGCAGCAGCAGTTTAGTAATGCGATGCGTGGAATTCATTACGGCTTTTTCTCTTCGGTTGACTCGCCCACAAAACTTTCTTTCTTCGCGCGTCGAATTTTATCCAACCGGGTGAACTCATTGCGCGCCTTTTCGGCCTCTACTTTGCGCCCGGCTTTTGTATATGCGCGGGCCAGCGCGAAATACATTTCCGGGCTGTTAGGAGCCTGTTTGACGCCAAGTGCTAATTCTTTAATCGCACGTTCGGTCTGTCCCGTTTCGAGCAAAATACGCCCCAGAGCATTGTGCGCGGCAAAAAGGTCGGGCGCTAACTGCACGGCTTCTTCCGCATATACCAATCCGGCAGCGGGTTCGCCTCGTTTGAGAAATTCAAAAGCAATTTGCAGCCGGGCAAAAACGTGCTTGGGCGAAAGCTGCAATTCCTGCTTGAACTCGCGCACGGCTTCATCAGGCGAATCGCGCAGAAAAAAGAGGCCATAGGCATAGTGGACGCCGGGCGTTTGCGGGAACGCTGCCAACAATTCCTGAAATTCCTGCGCCGCTTCTTTCTGTTTGTTGGCCGCCATGAAATATGCTGCGCGTCCGGTTTTTAGCACCACTTCGCGCTTGTCGGCTGGGGTTTCTGCTGGCAAATAGGGCAACCGCAGCATCATTAGTCCGAAGGCTTCAAAGAGGGCTGGGCTTTCGTTCTGGAACTTTCCCAGTTCCTGCAAAACCACATACGACAATTCAAACTGTCCAAAGTGATTCAGCAAAATAGCCGTGTGGTAGCGCGCCACATTGGCAATCTCCTGATTGCTGCCCAAGCCCAGATCACGCCCGCGTTGCAGGTGCAATAATGCGTTTGGATAATCTTTGCGTTGGTATTCGCAGAGGCCCAGAAACGCCCATCCGACACCGCCCTTGGGTTCCAACGCGACCAAGCGTTGGAAAGCGTCACGGCCTTCGTTGTAGCGATCCTGCTGATAATACATTGTTCCCAGCGCCCACCAGCCTTCCCCCCAATTCGGCCTTTGTTCCACAGCCTGCTGATACAGCTTGATCGCTTCGTCCAGCGTGTCTGCTTGCCGGGCTTCCAGAGCGCGTTTCGTCAATTGCTCGAAAGATGAAGATGAAGCAGGAACGGAGCGACGTTTCGCTGATTGGGCAAATGTTACGGGAATTACAAATGCGATCAAGGAGCACAAAACCATTTGGCCCAGTCGTATGCTTCTTCTGTTTTGCCGAGGGTTACTCACTACGGTTTCTCCTGCACGCCCGGTTGTTTGGCCTGGCGCTCGGCATTGAGCTTGTTGACGATGGCTTGCTCTCGATCTCCGTCCGCCTTACGTTTGAGGCGATAGTACACCATGGCCAGCATGACGTGCGCCTCCACAAAATCCGGCGCATCTTTGACCAGTTGCTCAAGTTCGGGCAACGCTTCCGCCACCTTGCCCTGGCCCACACGAAGGCTGGCAATGTAAAAGCGCGCATTGGGTTCCGCCGGACGCACGAGCAAGGCCCGCTGAAAATAGTTCATCGCCTCGTCAGTGTTTTGATCCTGCTTGAGAATGATTCCCATTTGCAGATTAGCATCGAAATCGTTCGGATTGTTTTCCAACTCCAACCGGAATTCCTCTTTCGCCTGATCCGTGTTGCCCGTCATCGTGAGCGCGCGTCCGTAATATGCATGCACGGTGGGCAGCTTCGGGTTGAGTTTGGTTGCCAGCGCAAATTCCTTTATTGCGTTGACATAGTCAGCCGACAGCAAATGCGTAGTGCCTACCAGCATGCGCGCCTCTGCCGATTCGCCCGCGCGCATAATCTTTTCGATTTGTTGCTGGCCTTTTTCCACCTGCTGATCGCGCAGCAATGCCGTGCCCAGCAGATAGGCAATAGCTTTGTCCTGCGGATATTTGACTTCGTAGGGCGACAGCAACGCGATGATTTTTTTGAACTCGCCCATCTGCAAATAGCAATCCGCGAGCAGCAACGTTGCATTCGGGTTTTCCGGCTGAAGGGCGATGACCTTTTCGAGTTCCTGCGAGGCCAGGACAATGCGCGCTGATTTGTAATACGCGACCGCCAGATTGAAGCGGATGCCAGGATTGCGAGAGTCGAGCAATAAGGCGCGATTGTATTGTTCAATCGCCTCCTGAAAGCGACCAAGCCGCGCGAGCGCCGCGCCCAGATTCGAGCGGGCATCGGTGCGCTCCGGGCGCTCGGCCAGAAAGGCCTGATATTCCTTGATCGCGTTTTCTAAATCGCCCGCTTGATGAAGCTGAACGGCACGCGCAAAGTGAAGTTCAGGATTGTTGGTTGATGGTTTTGCGGGTTGGGCGTACAGCGAGTTTGCGGCAAGCATTCCCGCGCAAATCAATGTTATAAGTTGAATCTGTAGCGTCTTCACTAGCGTTGCGACTTCCTTGCTAAGCTTCGTTTCCTGCTGACCTCATATACTGACGAAAAAAAAGGACGCTGACAAGCAGCGCCCTTTTTAATTGTTGCTAATCACCGTGGGCTTAGAAGGTGAATCTTACGCCCAGGTTGATGATGCGACGTCCAAACTTGTTATTCGTCCAACGCCCAAAGTTGTTTTTGGCAAAGTCCGTCGGAACAAATTTCGGATTGGCGGAGTTCGGATTATCGGTGCGGAATTGCAAGTTCAGGTTTTCGTCCTGCAACGACTTGAGCGGATGGTTCAAGAAGTTGTTGGCCGAAACTCGGAATTGTAATTTCTTGGTTTCTGTAATCGCGAACGTCTTCGCCAAAGTTAGATCGTGGTTGTTATAAACCGGACCTTTGAGGTACGGGAAAATATACACCCCTGATTGTCCTGCTGCCGGAGGCGCAAAGCAATTCAGGTTTGCAAATTGATCTTCGCTCAATCCCTTGCGCGGGTCGCAGGTCAGAATCGGCTGCGCTGACGTATCAGGTGTGCCCAGCACGGAAGCGACGTTGCCAGGATTGTAAATTGTAACCACTTCGGTTGCTGCTTTACCCGCACACAAAGAAGCTGTGGCCGGATTCAAGGCGGCAAAGGCACAGGTTTGTTCCAACGCTCCGCTCAGGCGGAAGTTGACGTTGCTGGCCTGTAACGGAAAGCCGCTGGCGAATTGCGTGATGCCGGACAACATCCAGCCATCCAAAACTCCGCGCGCGATCTTGCTGTCCGTTTTCATGTACTCCTGCGCAAACTTCGGCAACTCGATGGTGTACGCCACATTGAAAACGTGCGTGCGGTCATAGCCAAGAATGCCGTAACTGTGCCCGCGCAGGTCGAGCGCATCCGCTTGTGATCCCTGGTTGCCACCGTTGCGAATGCCCAAGGCTTTCGAGAAGGTATAGGAAGCCAGGAAGTTGACTCTGCCAATCTGACGACTCAACACGGCTTGGAGAGAGTTGTAGTTTTGGTAGGCGATGTGATTGACCACATTCACTCCGCCATAACCTCGGAAGGGCCGGAAAGGATCGCAGTTCTGGCCTGCCAACGCTGCCGTGCGGCAACCTGCTGTACCGAGCGGAACCAGGTTCGCATTGCGCGTGAATAGCTGATCCCGGCTGCGATTTCCCACATAAGCTACTTCCAGGTTCAACGCGGCTGGGAGGCGTTGTTGAATCGTGAAGCTGTAGCTGTCTACATGCGGTTGCTTGTCATCATTGCGATCAAGCACCTCAAAGCTGGTAATTAAGTCGGCAGCGGCTCGCGCGGCTGCTTCGTTCGGATACCTTGCATTGATGGCATTGAAGGTGGTCGCGCCGGTGCTGCCAACTCTTCGCACGCCCGCCGCGATGTCCAACCCACTGGTGAGCTGCGCATCGTGGAAATACGAACGTCCGTAGCCGCCACGCAGAACCGTTTTGCCGGTGCCAAAGAGATCGTAGGCAAAGCCTAAACGCGGCGCTGCAAAGAGCGGTTTGGTGGGTGCGCCGGAGAGCGGCACGCTGCTGTCAATTTTGTTCCACAGCACGCCCGGCAATTTACCCGCTGCCGCATCCGCCGCGTTGTATTTCGACGCGTCAAAGACGGCAAAGCCGTTGCCTTGCCGATCATACCATTTGCCCAGATGATAAAAGCGCGCGCCTAAATCGAGTGTTAGGCGACGATTCACTTTCCAGCTATCTGAGGCATAAAACTCGAACGTATTGAAAGCGATGTTGCGCAACGCATTCTTGGTGGATTCCTGATAATCCCTCAAGCGACCAAGCAACAGATCCGAAAATGCATTACCCGTGCTGTTGGGATGTGAGTTTACGTCAAATAACGCAAAGCCATTTGACCAGTCGTTGCCCGGCTGATTGTTGATGACGTGTTCGTAGTAAGCGCCAAATTTCAAGGTATGTGTGCCTTGCACTTTCGTGACGTTATCCGAGATGTTGGCCAGATGTTTGGTGGCAAACAGAATCGGATCGAAGCCGCCGGGGTTAATCATTTGTGCGCCTTCGCCCCACGCCAGACTGACAGCCGGAATCAACTGCAGTCCGTTTTTAAATAAGCCCTGGAACGGAATGCCCAACGCTTGCTTGGAGACCTTCGTCGGGTCCTCGAACTGATTCGGGAAGTCAATGAAGCTGTACCCGAAAACCACTTCATTCGTCAGCGTCGGCGTGAAGACGTGCGTCAAACTGGCACTGACAGAATCCGAACGATTGGGGGCAACCACCGGAGTCGGATAAGGCACCTGACTCCCGTTGCGCCACCACAAACCGATAGGGAAGGGTTGAACTTCGGTTTGCAGGTTGTAGCGCGCATAAAGCTTCGTGTTGTCGCTGATATTGTAATCAATGCGCGTCAACGTCTGCTTCATGTTCTGATCCAGCGTAAGTGCCTGCAGGTAATTGTATCCGTTGTTCGCACCCGGATCAGCATTCGGCAAGGGCAGCAAGCTCGTTAGGACTTGCCCTGTTTTATCAATCGCACTGGGAGCGATTCTCCCGCCTGTAATCAGTCCCGCTAAGCCATTGCCCGCAGTGGCCGCCGGAACGGTATTGAGTTGGTTCGTATTCAGTTTGGCCAGATACGCCGCATCGCTGAAATCCCCTGTGCGCATCGCTGCTGTGGGCACGCGCGAGCGAATGATGCCCGTATCCAGGCGCTGCTTCATGTATTCAAACCCGACGAAGAAGAAGAGTTTGTCGCGGTTCTTGTTGAAGTCCGTCCAGGGCAGCAACACCGGGCCACCGATATTTCCGCCGGGGAACGCATAAAAGTTTTCCGGTCGTTGGAGTCCGGCTTTATTGAATGACCAGTCATTCGAGTTCAATTTGTAGCTGCGGAAGTAGCTATAAGCGGCTCCGTGAAATTCTTTCCCGCCTGCCTTACTGATGAAGTTGATGACAATCGGGCCTTTGGAAACATCCGCACCGAAGTTTGAGGTGGAAACCTTGAACTCCTCAATCATATCCGGGTTGGGATTGATCGGGGTAGCGCAGTTACAGCCAGGGTCGGAAATATGCGCACCGTCCGCCACGATGTCGAGCGCTTCGGCGCGTGTTCCGTTGGCGGAGAAGTTGCCAATCGGGCTTTGCTTGCCGCCGTCGCCGTTACCATTGATGCCGATGGCTTCGCCGTTGTAACCCGGGCGATTGTCCAGTCCGGTAATCGGCGTGAAGCCAGGAAGTGCTTTGATCAACTCGGCGGCATTACGTCCGACGAGCGAAAGATTTTGGATTTGCTTATTGGTCAGCGTGAGTTCTTTAGCGCCATTGTCCACCGGAGCCAGATTGTCTGGCGCGGCGCTGACATCTACGGAACCGGCAATGGCCGTCGCCCCCAGCACGATGTCTGAAATGCTGCGGCGGTCGCCTGCGCTCACGCGGATACCCGTGCGTTCCCATTTGGCGAAGCCCTGCGCTTCGATAGATACGGTGTATTCGCCGGTCGGAACCGAAGCAATGGCAAAGAGGCCATCGGAATTGCTCACCGTCCGTCGGATGTCACCAGATAATTGATTTGTCAGTGTTACTTTTGCATTCGGGATAACGGCACCCGTTTGGTCTGAGATCACACCCGAAAGCTGACCAGTAAGTGTTTGAGCTAACACCCCGCTGGTTAGGACAAGTGTGAACAGTACGCCGGATAACCTCCATCCTGCTAATCTCGTTCGTTTCATTAAAATATCCTCCTGGATTAGGGGAAAGGCTTATCAGTTTTGACTGAGTGGTTGTTAATAAATCGTGCTTCAAGCATAAAGTAAAATGGAACTTCCACCTTACACTCGTGAAGGAAAAGCAAACGACCTCAAAGGTCGAAAACTTACAGACTTAAAGTTATGCTTAAGGGCAACAAAGATTTCCAGCAAAGATGAGCTAAATACCTATTAAAATAGACATTGATGATACATTGCCATCATGTTTCGCGGGGATAATATGGCACCCAATGGCGTTAGTCAAGAAGGCTGGCGGTGGTGAAAACTGACGAAGCTGGCGCTTCGTTTATCACATGAAAAGCGGGGAGAAGTCTTTGTTTTTGCCAGAAAGCGAGTTGCCTTGTTGGAGGCTGGAGGACCAAATAGCCGCCCTTCAGCAAATCGCTTTCCGGCTCCATCAAACGCGCTCAATTCCGGCGCAGGGACACATTGCCTGAGACCGAAGATAATTTCAGGGCGCGCGCGCCATCGCCGACGCGACCACGGGCGGAACGACCAGGGCCGAATTCGCGTTTCTCAATCGTGATCGGAAAGTCGGTTTCCAAATGCCCGCTCATCGTAGACATTTCCACTTCTGCGCCCAGACTGCCCGGCATCTTCACTTCGACGTTACCGCTGACAGAACCGAACTCCAGGCGATTAGCATTTGAGCCTTCGAGCCGCAGCAAATCCACTTTGACACTACCACTCGTGGATTTAGCGGAGACCGCGCCAGAGGCTTCTCCGATTGACACATCGCCACTGACAGAGGAGGCGCTGATCGTACCGGATACTTCTTTGACACTGACATCGCCGCTCACAGATTTGGCGCGCAAGGTGCCGATAGCCTCGCTGACTTCGACATTGCCACTGACGGAAGAAAACGCGTCGTAGTCGAGGCTGATCATCCGCGGCACTTTCACTTCAAAGCGCACGCTGGCGTTGCAGTTGCAACGTTCAGGATAACGAACCTTCACATCCACCCGGCTGCCGTCGCTGTTGTCCTCAATGCTGACCTGATCGCGGTCACGCCCCTCTTTAATGCCCGTCACGACAATGGCTTCACCGTCATAACCTTTGACAATGACATCGCCCGAAATGTTTTTCACACTCACGCGGCTGCCCTGCGCAAGACGATACGATTTCTGGAAATCCTGGGCCAGGGCAACGGCAGAAATAAAGCTCAGGCATACAAGCACAAGCGCGACACGCATACGATTTCGATTCATGGTAAGTACACTCCCTATTTTGAAGATTGCGGGCGGCGAACCTGCCAGTTGGCTGACAGAACATCTGTAGGGGAAACAAGAAATTCTGCTGGCGCACTGACCGTGCCGCTCATTACGTGGTTTTCGTTTTTCACGTTGGGTAGGTGAGCGAATAAACTGAAAGGTTTCAGGTCATCTCATTTTTTTAGCAACCGCGTAGTCTTCCGCACCAGCAACCCGAGGCTTGCGCAAAATTACACTTATGCTTGCTTCTTTGGCTGTGCTCTTGCCCGGCATATCTTTTGCTCTATCGCCAGGAGCATGAGCACTAAGAAAAAAATCCTGCTGGTTGATGATGATCCCATGATGCGCTGGAGCCAAGCCTGGCCGGTGTTATGCCCAAATATCGTGCGATGCCTTGCAGCCCGACAGAATTAGTCGCGCTGGCGCGCCGTCGTATCGCTTCGATGTCGGCCCAGGACTCAGTTTACGATGTGGCCGGGATGCGCCTGATGCTTTGACATTGCGGCTTACAAAATTTCAGCGAGAAGTTTCAGCAACTTATCAGCGGTGTAGGGTTTCGGCAGGAAGTGTTGCACGCCCAGATCACCGGCTTCCACCGCTTTGCCATTATCGGTCAGCCCACTGCTGGCGATGACCTTGACGTTAGGATTGAGCTTTTGCAACGCGCGAATCGTGGCCGGGCCATCCAAATATGGCATCATCATATCGGTGAGCACGACTTTGATTTTATCGCCGTGCTGTGCGTATAAAGCCAGGGCTTCTGTGCCATCTGACGCCGTGAGAATCGTATAGTTGAAGGCTTCCAGGGTCGCCTTCGTCACTTCCCGAATAGCCAGTTCATCATCTACGACCAAAATCAATTCGCCGTTGCCGGGCGGCAAATCAGGATTGATGATTGGGACGTTTTCGACCTGACCGGCTGCCAGTGCGGGCAAGTGAATTCTAAACTGCGTGCCCTTCCCGACCTCACTGTAGACATTGATAAAGCCGCCGTGTCCTTTGACGAGGCCCTGCACAGTAGAGAGTCCCAGTCCTGTGCCTTTTTCCTTCGTCGTAAAGAACGGATCAAAGATGCGCCCCAAATTACCCGCCGGAATGCCTATGCCGTTGTCACTGATCGTCAAGCCCACATAACGTCCGGGTTTGGCACCAGGAATCATTTGCGCGTACGTTTCATCCAGCACTTTATTTTCTGCGCTAATATGCAACTTGCCGCCATCCGGCATGGCGTCGCGCGCATTGATGCAAAGGTTCATCAAGACCTGATGAAATTGCGTCGCATCGCCCATCATCGGCCACAAGTCTTCGCTGATGTAAAAACCAATTTCGATAGATTTAGGCAACGTCTCGCGCAGAATTTTGATGATCTCTTTGATGAGATGGCGCGGCTGAATCGCCAGGCGTTCGCCTTCGATGCCACGCGCAAACGACAGTATCTGCTTTACCATTTCGGCCCCGCGCTCGGCATTAACACGCAACAATTGCAGCATTTTCTGGCTTTGCTCATCGGTGAATTTCAGTTGCAGCATTTGCACGACCATCAGCATCGGTGCCAGCAGGTTATTGAGATCGTGCGCAATGCCTCCGGCGAGCGTGCCAATACTTTCCATGCGTTGCGCGCGCAGAAACTGAGCTTCGAGCCGTTTCTTTTCCGTCACGTCCCGCAAGATGACCGTAAAAAAACATTGCCCATCAGCTTCTACCTGCGAGATCGAAGCTTCCATCGGAAATTCTTCGCCGCTGAAACGAACGCCGTAAATCGCACCTAAGCGGCCCATCGCTCGTTTGGTGACCTGGGTTTTGCTGAAGTCTTCGATGTGCTGGCGATGTCCGTGACGAAACCGCGCAGGAATTAACCGATCCAAAGATTGCCCCAGTACAGCGGCGGCTGGATAGCCAAAGACCTTTTCCGCCGCCGCATTGAACAGAATAATATTTTGCTGTTCATCCACTGTAATAATGCCATCCATCGCCGAATTGATAATGCCCGCGAGACGATGGTCGCTGGTCAACAAAGCCTGTTGTGCGCGGCGCTGAGCGGTAATGTCTTCCACAATGAGGATGCGCGCGTGGTGTTCTTCATAACGCAAATCTTTGACCGTTAACTCTACGTCAATAAGGTCACCGGTTTTCTTGCGATGTTGCCAGACGCCAGCCTTTTCGACCTGCGGTTTGGCGTGCTGAAGAAACTCCTGCAATTTGCCGAGGTCTTCTTCCGGGCGAATGTCTTCGATGCTGAGCGCAAGAAACTCTTCTCGGGCATATCCATAATGCGCGACAGCCGCGTCATTCACAGCCAAAAACGCGCGCGTCTCCAGCGAAAAAATAAGCATCGGCAACGGGTTCTCTTCAAACAGAACCCGGTAGTCTGGTTCGGTAATGTGTGAATGGTCAAGCGTCTTCATTGGCACGGTGATCACCTTTTTTAAAGAGTTGCAATTATAGCAGTTTGGACGAACCTAATCCCAGTTCACGGTGCTGCTGTACAACTTTGGAGAAGTCCACTACAATTCAAACACTAGGAAGGCATGACTGCACGAAAGCGGTAATGTTACTGCCTGGGGCGGCTTAATATAAGCCGGGTAAATAAATAGCGGCTGCGTTATGCCTCTCCTGCAACACGATGACGTAATAGCCGACGCAAAAATCAGCCCTCACTGATTTCCCCACTTTGAACTTATTCCCCTTTTAGCACCCAGCGATTTGCGCTCCCACTCATCGCTTGAGATAGCAACGTGCCTCATCTCGGGTGCATTCCATATTGTTGGATTTTTACAGCGAAGATAATTCTGCCGCCACAGGCGCAGTTTGTAGCGACACTTTTTTCAAGGAGATTAGTTTATGCGAAACTTAATTTTGATTCTTAGTTTAGCACTCGTCTTTTTTATCGGCTGGAGTTGGCTGCGCTCCTCCCAGATTACAACAGTGCAGGCAGCCTCAGTGGTGCCACAGGATTTTGAAGATGTGGTGGTGACCTCTATTGGGGCTCCTACCTCGCTCGCTTTCACGCCTGATGGTCGTTTGCTGATTACCACGCAAAGCGGTCAATTGCGCGTGTACCAAAATGGCGCGCTGCTCGCAACCCCGGCACTCAATCTCACCAGTCGGCTTTGCACCAACAGTGAGCGCGGCTTGCTGGGCATTGCCGTAGACCCGGAATTTGCCACGAACAACTTCATCTATCTTTTCTACACATTCAATAAATTCAATACCTGTCCGACCGGACAGCCGACCGGTACCAGCAACCCTGTCAATCGTGTAGCGCGCTTCACCCTGGGCGCTGACAATACCGCTAACCTGGCCAGCGAAGTGGTCTTGCTTGATAACATTCTCTCGCCCAATGGCAACCATAATGGCGGCGATTTGCACTTCGGCAAAGACGGTTTGCTCTACATCAGTGTGGGAGACGGCGGCGCAGATTATGCGGGCAACAGCGGCGGCGCAGGCGCGAACGATGCGGCGCGTGATCGGCACGTCCTGCTCGGCAAAATTCTGCGCATCACGCGCGATGGCTTAATTCCAGCGACGAATCCGTTTCAGGGCGCGAACAGCGGACGCTGCAACGTGACGGGCAGCACGACGACCGGGAATTGGTGTCAGGAAATTTACGCGACCGGATTACGCAATCCCTTCCGCATCGCTTTTGATCCGAACGCTGCGGCCACGCGTTTCTTCATTAACGATGTAGGCCAGAATGCCTGGGAAGAAATTGACGAGGGGGTAGCTGGCGCTGATTACGGCTGGAACGTGCGCGAAGGCCATTGTGCCAACGGTTCGACCACCAATTGCGGCGCACCGCCTGTCGGGATGACCAATCCCATCTTTGATTACCCGCATACAGGCTCTTGCAGCGCCAGCGGTGTGGCGGGCAATTCGATCACCGGCGGGGCATTTGTCCCAAACGGTGTTTGGCCGACGCAATACGATGGCGCGTATCTGTTTGGCGAATACGTCTGTGGCAAGATTTTTAAGCTGACGCCGAATGGCAGTGGCGGTTATAACGCCAGCGAATTTGTTACCGGACTCGGCAGCAGCAGCGCCGTGGCGATGACCTTCGGGCCTTATGAGACGACGCAGGCGCTGTATTACACGACTTACGCGGGAGGCGGCCAAATCCGTCGCATCCGTTACACGGCTACGTCCAATCGTGTCCCTGTGGCGGTGGCAACGGCCAATCCCACCTCTGGCCCCGCGCCGCTCAACGTGGCATTTGATGCCCGCAGCAGCAGCGACCCCGATAATGATCCCCTCACCTTCAGTTGGAATTTCGGCGACAACACGACGGGTACAGGGGCCACGCCCACCCACAACTATCCGCAGGCCGGAGCTTACAATGCCGTGGTGACGGTCAGTGACGGGCGCGGCGGCTCAGCTACGGCAACCGTGCGCATTGATGTTGGCAACACAGCCCCGATGCCGACGATTACGGCACCCACCACCTCGCAACTTTTCCGCGTGGGCGAGACAATTACGCTGACCGGAGGGGCCACCGATGCGCAAGACGGCACCCTGCCCGCCAGCCGCTTGACGTGGCAGGTATTGCTGCATCACAACAACGACCACACACATCCTTACTTGGCAGCAACTACGGGCAATAACATCACGTTCACTGCACCTGCACCCGAAGACCTGAATGCCGCGACGGGCAGCTTTTTGGAAATCCGGTTGACGGCCACTGACTCGCAAGGGTTATCGAATACCGTCGTGCAAAACTTCCAACCGCGTAAGGTCAACATCACGTTTGCTACCAACCCGACGGGCTTGCGCGTCACGGTCAATGACGTTCAGTTGACTGGGCCGCAAACGGTGGTTTCGTGGGATGGCTATCAACTCAATGTAACCGCGCCATCTCAGACGAATGCTGGGGGGCAACAGCAGAATTTCACATCCTGGTCAGATGGCGGGGCGCAAACGCATACGATCACGACGCCCCCAACGGCAGCCACTTACACGGCCAACTTTACGGCGGGAGGCGGAGGCGGTGCGGGCATTGGCTTGGCAGGTTTCTATTATGACAATACAGATTTCACCTCGCTGCGAACGGTGCGCCACGATGCAACAGTAAACTTCGATTGGGGGACGACGACGCCCGCAGGGACGGCGCTGACCAGTCCTGACACTTTCAGTGTGCGCTGGACGGGGAAAGTTCAGGCACCCGTCACCGGTGCCTATACCTTCACGACCAGGAGCGATGATGGCGTGCGCCTGTACGTCAACAATCAGCTCATTATCAATAACTTTACGGATCACTCCGCCACCGACAATAACGGCATAATCAACCTGACCGCAGGCCAGTTCTATGACATCCGCATGGATTACTATGACAATGGCGGGCAGGCAGTTGCCAAACTTGACTGGAGCTATCCGGGGCAGGCGCGCCAGAGCATTCCCGCCGGACGCCTGTTCCCTTACGTGCTGTTCGTTGTTGGCAATGCCACGCTGGGCAGCGGCGATGCAGCGGTCAAAACGCGGCTCGAAAGTTTGGGCTACGCGGTGACAGTGAAAGCGGCGGCCTCCTCAACCACGGCGGACGCTACGAACAAAGGGTTGGTCGTCCTCTCTTCCACTAGCAATTCAGGCGACGTGACGACCAAATTCCGCACTACCCTCGTCCCAGTCTTAACCTGGGAAAACGCTTTGTTTGATGACCTGGGAATGACGAATGCGGCAGCGGCGGATCGTGGGGCAGCGACGGGGCAAACGCAGGTGAATATTATTAACGCGGCGCATCCGATGGCCGCCACTTTGACGGGCAAAGTGACGGTAACAACGACCGCGTCCACGTTCTCCTGGGGCCGACCAAATGCCAATGCGGCGCGCATCGCAACCCTGACCAATGACGCGAACAAAATCGCGATCTTTGGCTATGAGAAAGGGGCGACAATGGTGGGATTGACGGCTCCGGCGCGGCGCGTGGGGCTGTTTATGGGTGACACTTCATCGGCAAGCTGGAGCACGCAGGGACGCGCACTCTTTGATGCGGCGGTCAAGTGGGCCACCGGCAGATAATATCGTGAAGGATAAAAAGCCTGAATGGTTTATTGCTTTTTGGCATGAACTATTCAGGCTTTGGCTAATAGTAAAACCATTTCAGACAACATATAAACCTAACAAACTCCTTAACTACGAAATGACCGGTAGACGCCTACGTTGATAAGTCGGCAGTGCTAAGACTGCTCCTCACCATGCGACTATCTCCGCCGTGTGGTCGGCAAGGGGGTATATTCATCCTTGATTTTCTGCAACAGCCAAAGCGGCTTCCCTTGCTCCTTGCGCCCTTTTATTTTGAAGAGCCGCCATTCTCCCTGAAGACGCTTGCCTTGTAGACGGAACCGGATGTCTCCCTTTTGCCAACTCGTGAGTGCATCATCCTCGCTGCCTCCCATTGTTTTTACTGATGAATCTTCTGCCAGTACTTCTGGTGTATCTGTTTCGACCAGCCCCAAAAACGGCCTTGCTTCACAGTGGCGTCGGCTTTTTCCCACAGTGGCTTTTGCAAATAAATCGAGTCTTCCCCCCCCTCGTCAATCACTAACATCAATTCGTGATTGTACCGTGCGATTGGTTCCTGTCCCTCAATTTCGGCAGCGAGGTTGGCGGCGGCGACCATTCCTTGCAAGACTGCCATGTGCCCCATTTTCGGCCCGAGAAAATTCACGCAATCGCCTGCAGCATACGTGTGAGGGGTGCTGGTGACGCGCATTTGACGATCAACTCGGATGTAACCGTTAGGATCTGTCATGCCTGTATATTGCGCTGCGCCAGAGCCGGTAAAAGGCGGCACGAGCATTGCCAAATCGTAGGCGATGGTAACGCCTTCTCGATCTACAATCTGGTTGTCGGTAATCTGATTGACGAAGAAGTTAGGGACGAATTCAACGTCATGATCACGCAACGCATTTTGCAACGCCGGAGCAACTTCGATGCCGCCCAATTGCCCACCCAAATCTTCCGGCGCTACGATAGTGATCTTCACGTTCTGACGCTCACCGCGCGCTTTCAGCATCCGATCTAAGGCAAACGCCGTTTCGTACACCGGCACCGCTAAATGCGAATTAGGACAATAACCGATGACAGCGTGACCAACGTGAAAATGCTTGAGCGCCTCGCGGAATTTCAGCGCGGCATTGACCGTGAGCAAGTGATGAGCGTGATCATAAAATCCTTGCACCTCTTCCGTCGCCAAGCGACGCCCCAAGGCAAATAAAAGGTAATCGTAAGGAATCTTGCCCTGCACTTCGCCGTGCGGAATGACAACGCATTGGTTATCGGGATCAGGATAGGCCACTTCAGCTTCAATGAATTTGACACGGCGATCCAGCATCGCTTCGCGTAAATCATACGTGAGATCGCTGACCTCAAGCTGACCGAAAGCTAACTTCACCAGCGCCGGGTAAAAGATGAACTCCCGCTGCCGAGAAACCAACGTGATCTGATGTTCGTGGCCCAGGCGCTTGACCAGCGATTCTGCTGCCACCACGCCCGCAAAGCCTCCGCCAAGTACAAGCACATTAGCCATAATGCCTCCCTGTTTGCCCTGTTTGTTGGAGTGGGGGAGAAGAGGAGAAGGGGAGATAACGCAGGTGCGCGTTTTTCTGTCTCCCCTTCTCCTCTTCTCCCCCACTCCCCTTTTACTATTTTACAAGCTCACGACTACGCACAATTTCTACCGAGCATTTCGCGTGCGCTGCCACGGCTTGCGAAACCGAGCCGAGCAAGAAGCGTTTGAACCCGCGATACCCATGCGACCCTAACACAATCAAATCAGCGCCCCATTTTTCGGCTTCGTCAATAATTAAGCTTTGGGCTTGTCCAACGTGCATATCCGTGAGGATTTCAAAGACTAGCCCCTGGCTTTCACGCAATGTCTTGACGGTATTATCAATAGCGGCTTGCGCTTTTTCCGATTGCGCTTTTTCCAACTCAGCATAATAGCCATCAGGTAAGGCCCAGGTTTCCGTCGTCGGAACAAACGGTAACTCGACCACAGCGAAAACTTTGACGACCGTTCCCGTAGGCCAAGGCCGACTGGCCACGGACTTCACGGCAGCATCGCTGCAATCTGAACCATCAACGGCTAAAAGTATCTTCATATTTCCTCCTTGGCAGACAATGTGTATTTTCCCTCACCTTTCCTTCTCACTCAAGTGAGGGGCAAGCTGTATGCCGAATTGACAATAGTAAGCAACTTCGCACTCATTTTTGCAGAAATATCCCCGCCGCCGGGGAAGATACCACAGTTAGGCACAAAATTTGCCGCTTTGCACTGACTTATGGAGCATCATTCTCCACAATACAAGCTTCCCTACCCTTGGCTGAGCTATCTTGAGCTACCGATTCTAACTTTTATTTTCATCGTTATAGCCCTTAATCTGCCTTACCAATCGTTTGGGCTAATCACGACACTGAGCCTGTTATTACTGGGGCTGATCCGAACCTATGTCAAATGGCGCTATCAATTGAGCGTGCCGTGGTTTATTTTGCTCTTCGTATTCTTGTCAGTGGAGATTGACGCATTTGGGAATTTTCTGCACTTATACCAAACCATGAAGGAGCCTGTTCCCTACGATGTCTTCGCGCATTTCACCATTCCCATGCTGAGCGCGCCGGTGCTGATCTGGCTCTTTGCCACAGGGATCGAAAGATTTCAATACGTGCTACCATTTGGCGTGATCGCGTTCTTTTCCGTCACGATCAATTTCTTTCTCTCCGGGTTTTATGAAGTCGTTGAGCTGTGGGATGAACTGTTCTTTCACGGCCAGCGGATTTGGACATTGCATGACACGTCGAATGATCTGCAATGGGGCTTGCTGGGCAGCATTATTGGGGCGATTTTGACGTATCTGATTTTCAAGTTGCGGAACCAACCGCAGCACGATTTGAAAGGATAGCCATGAAACAACCTCGTTTGAAACCACAACATTGGTGGCTGCTCGCCGCCGCGATCCTCTTTGGCGTGGCACTGTTTTTCTATCTGCGAGTGCGGGCGTATTGATTATCAGGTAAGGCACTGCGAAATATTCCCCACTACCTGCGGACTTTCCCCCACCCGCTCCACACCCAGCTTGTGCGAAGCCAGGGCACAGCGGAAAATAGCCACGCGTTTCTTTGGCAAACAAATTGCTCTCTAATGGAATCACTATGGCAAAAGAAAAAATTCTTGTTGTTGATGATGAACCCATGATGCGCTGGACATTGACCGAAGCGTTGCGCGGCTGGGGTTATGAACCGATTGAAGCAGGCACAGTCGCCGGAGCACTGTTTTCGTTTGAAACAGAGCGCCCGACGGCGGTCTTGCTCGATATCAATTTGCCCGATGGCTCCGGGCTGGACGTGCTGAACGAAATCAAGCGCAAACAGCCACAAGCCGTCGTCATCATGATTACAGCCAACGTGATGGTCGAAGACACGATCACAGCCTTGCGCGGCGGCGCGTATGATTTTATTGGCAAGCCGGCGAACCTTAACGAACTGCAAGTTACGATTCGCAATGGGCTGGAGGCTGGGCGACTGCGCAAAGAAGTCAGTCGCATGCGCCGTGAGCAGACGCACCAATTTAACTTCGAGCAAATCATCGGGCGCTCACCCACGATGCAAAAAATGCTGGCGCTCGCCCGCAAGGTCGCCGAAAGCGAAGCCTCGTCTGTGCTGTTGCAAGGCGAAAGCGGCACGGGCAAAGACCTCGTGGCCAAAGCCATTCACTACTCTTCGCGCCGTGCTGAAGGGCCATTTGTTGCGATCAACTGCGCGGCAATTCCGGCGACGCTGATCGAAAGCGAATTGTTCGGCTATGAGAAAGGTGCGTTCACTGATGCGAAAGGCCGCAAAGAAGGATTGTTCGAGCAAGCGGAAGGCGGCACGATTTTCTTGGACGAAATCGGCGAACTCGAACTCGGCTTGCAAGCGAAGCTGTTGCGCGTCTTGGAAGAAGGCGCGTTTCGGCGTGTCGGCGGTTTGAAAGACATTGCGCTGGACGTGCGCATTATCGCTGCCTCCAATCGAGATTTGAAATCTGAAAGCGAGGCGGGCCGTTTCCGGCTTGATCTGTATTATCGCTTGTCCGTCATTCAGATTGACATTCCGCCGTTGCGCGAACGCGGCGATGATGTGCTGGTGCTGGCGGATTATTACTTACAGCAATTCAATAAATCCTTGCGCAAACAAATTCGCGGGCTTTCGCCTGAAGTCGCCAGCATCTTTCGCCAATATGCGTGGCCGGGCAATGTGCGCGAACTGCGCAACGTAATCGAGCGGGTGATGATTTTGGAAGATAACGATGTGATTACCACGATGTGGTTGCCGCGCGGCGTCGAAGGCGATGGCAGCCAGGTCCCGCAAGTGGCGCAGGTGGAAACCATCGAAACCTACGAAACCACAACTATACCGATCAGCAGCATGCCCTTACCTGAACCTGCGCCCTCGCCGTATCCGTTTATGCTGCCGCCGCAAGGCGTAGACCTGGAATCCGTCGAGATGGCGTTAGTCGAACAAGCCGTGCAACGCAGCAGCGGCAATCAAACCCGCGCAGCAGAGTTGCTGCATATTTCGCGCGACCAATTGCGCTATCGGCTGAAGAAGCTGGAAGGTGCAGCAGCGGCGGAGGCGAAGTAGATAGGGACGCCTGCGCTCCCAGAGCTTCGCGCTTCTAGAGGGATCATTTCATCTTCACCACCACAAACGTTGCGTCATCATCCTGCGGACGCGCGCCACCCCAATCATCTCCACGCTGCACCAACCGCTGAATAATCTCTGACGGCGACAACTGCGCAGCCTCGTACAACACGCGCACCGCCGCTTCATCACCCAACATCTCGCTGTTTGCATTGAAGCGTTCCGGCAAGCCATCGCTCAACAACACCAGCACATCGCCCACCGCAATCGTCAACGTGCCATCTTCGCTGACATGAAAATCGTAGTAATCGCCGCCCACTTCCGTCGCCGTTTTCATGTACGCCGCAATTTCCAAGCCGGGCAGGTTCGGCACCTTCTTCGGCAATAACGAAAGCTGCAACTGACGCGCTTCTTCCAGTTCCTTGGCCTTGCGGTCATGTTCGACTTCGAGCAGGGCGCGGCGGGCCTGTTCCTGCTCGTGTTGCAACGTCAATTCTGCCTCGCGGCGCTCGTGTTCCAGTTCTTTCGCGGAGAGTTGTTTGACCTGCACAAGCTGGTCGGCGAGATGTTCGTTGGTGCGGGCATATTCGCGCGCCAGGTAGATCGAAAGGGCGAGGATCATCCCAAATATGCCCAGGCCATACGTCAGCACGTTGGGGGTGGTCAGGAAACTCTGCGCCAGCGTCAGAGAGAGCAGCAGCAGGCCTACGCCAACGATCCTTGCGCCAGGGAGTTGTCGCCAGATCGCGCCCACCATAATTCTGACGATTTCCAGCGCATAGACTGCCGTAAGGAGATTCGCAAGTATGACCCAGGATTTCAATTGCCACATCGTGTTGCCCAACACCATTAACAAGGCTCCCGCCAGAAATAACCACATTCGCCGTGGCAGTCTCGCTGTGAAGGCGCTGTGTAAGAAACCAATGAGTGAGACAATTGAGCCGAACCAAGTGAAAGAAAGTGCCCACCCATGCAGCAGATAAAATGCAGTCACCCCATAGTGCGCCGATAGAAGTACGACACCAATGCAGGTGTTGATTCCAATGCCGAACAGAAAAAGGCCATAAAAGAGATTGGTTCGCTGGCGTGCAAGGAACGCGAACAAGAGCAAGTGAAGAATGCCGAAGGAGAGAAACGCCGTGGCCTGAGTGGCCTGAAAACCAAAAGAAAACGGCCACACTCCATAACCCATCGTGCGCTGATTGGCCGCAGCGTCAAAGACTCTGACCCGGCTCTTGAAACCAATCCCACCCCATCCAAAAGGAGAAGGGGAATCCCAGCCTCGCATCCACCTTGCCAGAAATGACCTTTCATCCGCCGCCTGCTGGTTCGAGTACCGCACGGCAATGACCTGTTCCGTTCCGGTCTGCAATACGACGAGCAGCGGCAGCGCGTTAGGATTGTAAGCCGTCTCCTCCGCCAGTGTTTTGCCGACGACTCCGAAGCGCCGAATCAACTTGCCGTTGACGTACACCTCGGACGCGCCGAGATGCGACATTTCCAGATTCAACGCCACATTCGCCAATTCCGGCGCGACACGCAGATGCAAGCGGAACCAACCAATGCCGTGCCAACCGCTCGGACTATCTTGGGGTTTGGCGGAATCCGTGAGCGTCGCCCACGCGCGATCATCGAACTGCGGATCAGCAAAGCGTGGATCGTCGTCCGGCTGATATTTCCAGCCCCGCTTGTCGAGTTCGACCGCTTTGCCGTCTTGCAAGCTGTTCGCTGTGAGCGTGAAGACTTCATTGCTTTGCGCATGTCCCGTAATGGCAAGCAACAACAGCACGGCCAAACAGCTAGCCGTTTGCCCCCAACGATCCCGCCGTTTTCCTGACATTGAACGCGTCTCCTGAGATTTTGAATTGTACTGCTCTTGGCTGAGGCGCATTGTAGCACGCGCGGGATGAAGGACAAGCCTGGGGTGCCTGTGTCGTCACATCGGTTTGAAGATAACGAAGACGCTCAATAGGAGGCGTCAAGAGTTCAAGCTTTAGCTTGTTTCCCGTGGGAAATACCCACTGAAAAAACAAGCTAAAGCTTGAACTCTTGACGCCTGTGACGCGAGGCACACGTTCTTTTCACAGGTTGTTCTAGGGAGGGCAAAACAGGCGGAAGAGATCAAGCCTCGATCTGCTTTCGCCTGTCGCGAAAACTGCTACGCCTTCGCAATCGTGCCGTCTTCGCTGAGCGTCACACGGCATTTGCTCTTGAGCGCGAGGTTCGCCAAATGTGGCCCCGTGACGGCGTTGTGACCCACTTCGACAGGCGCGTTCGGTTCTTTGCGCGAACGAATGCAGTCGAGGAAATTCGCTACGTGCGGGTCGGTGGGGATGCCGCCTTTGAACTCGTGAATCGTCGCGGGCGGGATGTTCGGACGCTTCCAGACTTCCGGGTACACACGGTAGCCATCATCATCCAAAACCATCGTCGCTTTCTTGCCTTGAAGCGTTATCTTCCAGGCATCTTCGTAAGAGTTGGCATAGCACAGCGTCCACGTCGCCATGAACTTCGGATATTCAAACACGGCGCTGAATGTGTCGGGCACGTCGCCGTGGGTGTGAATCGTGTTTATCCCCTGACAGACAGCGGATTTCGGCGGCTTGCCATCGTTGCAGAGCCATTGAATTACGTCCATCAAATGCGTGCCTTGATCGGTCATGTGACCGCCGTTGTAATCAAAGAAGCTGCGCCACGAGAAGAAGCGCGCAGGTTCCGGTTGGGCAAAACGCTTTTTCGCCGGGCCTTGAAACCGCTCCCAATCCAGCTTGCCTCTGAACTTCCATTTATTCGGATCAACCGGGCGATTCCAGTACCACTGCGCACGGGCAATGGCGATTTCGCCGAGCACGCCGTCGGCGATCAGCTTTTTCGCACCTTGCACCATTTCCGAACTGCGGCGTTGCATGCCGACCTGCACGATTTGCTTGGTGCCGCGCACGGCTTTGACAATGCGCACGCCTTGCTCAATCGTTAGGGCGAAGGGCTTTTCGGTGTACACGTCTTTGCCCGCCGCAACGGAATCAAGCACGACTTGCATGTGCCAGTGATCAGGCGTGGCATTGTGAATCGCCACGACATCTTTCATATTCAGCACATCGCGGTAATCCACTGTGATTTTCGCGCCCTCGCGTGAGAGCTTTGCGGCCTGCGCCTGATTCGGCTCATAGACTTCGGCAATGGCAATGTATTCGACTTTGCCTGCGCCGATTTTATTGAAATTTTCCATCACGTTGCGCCCGCGTCCGCCGGCACCGACGATGGCCATCTGGATGCGATCATTCGCGCCCAAAACACGTGAGTACGAGGCAGCAGTAAGTGCGCCTACCGCGCCTGCCTGTTTGATAAAGGTTCTACGAGAATTTTGTTCTGACATAAGCGACCTCCGAAAATAGGTAAAAAGGAATTGTGATGCGGAAAACAAATGCTACTCTTCTGTGAAGTTGATCGCAAACAAAATGCGCAGCAAAATGCACCGAGGTTACCTCATCGTCGCGTCACAGGATCAATCGAAATGAAAAGCTTCGCGTTCTCGTTTCAATACCAACCGCATAAACTCTTTGCCATCACCTCTCTGTCTTTCCTACTTACAGTTGCGTCCAACTGTAAGCAATCAACATCGCCCGCGCCCGCACTTACGCCAACACCATTGCCAAGCGTGACTAAAGTCTTGCTGCCTATTATCAGAACAACTGAAGTTGTAATTGACTTCACACAACCACTGCTTACGGAAGCACAACAAAATATCCAGTTCACGCCGCGCGGCTTGACGATAGGCGACAGACTGGCCAGCGCGCAATTGAGTTCCAAGCCCTTGGTCGTAACGCTTGAGCATCCGGCTCCATTCCTGGCACTGTCGGCCAAATGGAGTTCAGTGATTGCCCCAGAGGCCAAGCTCACCATCAGCGCACGCGCCGCCACCGAGCAGCATCAGTGGAGTGAATGGCAACGCTCCAGCCTGGACGGCGATCCGCACACACAAGCAGGGTTATTTTTCTTTTCACCTGATAGTAAATTCATACAGTACCGCCTTGAAATGGAAGGCGATGTCATGCACCGTGCGCCGCTGCTGCAATCCCTCAAACTTCGCTTCATCAGTCCGGGCGCGACGCTGCCGACGCTGCTGAGCAAATTGAAAGTGGCGATGTTTCTGCGGCGCACAGAATGGGATTGCCCCGTGACGAACTTCCAAACCAAGCGGCAACCGGGCCAAGCGCAGCATTTGATTGTGCATCACACCGCGACAGCGAATGACGTCCAGGATTGGCCTGCGGTCGTTCGCACGATTTGGAATTTTCACGCGTTTACGAATAGCTGGCGCGATTTGGGCTATCACTATTTGATTGATCCGAACGGTGTAATTTACGAAGGGCGCGCGGGTGGCGAGCGCGCGGCGGGCATTCACTTCAGTTGCGCAAACACTGGCACGCTCGGCATTGCGATGTTGGGAAACTTCACGGCAGAGCCGCCTACGGAACAGGCACAACGAAGTTTGCAAAGCCTGCTGGCACAGAAGGCCGCTGAGCTAAAATTGGAGCCAGTGGGAGCCAGCTATCACGCGAGCACGGGTCTTACCCTGCCCCGGATTGCCGGGCACCGAGATGCGAATGCGTCAAAAATCAGGCGCGTCTGTGCCGGGACGCAATGCCCAGGCGATGCACTCTACGCGCTGCTGCCAGAGCTTCGAGCCAAGGTGAAAGGACAACTGACAAATCACACGCAGCCGTTCTTGGAGATTCCCCCTCACTAATCATTGCGCATCAGTAAATCGGCAGTGGCTTTTGAGTCGAGGCGGCTGTCCCACAATTTATTGTGCTTCATTAAATCACCCGCCAATCCCGCATTCACGGGCACAGAGAAGAAATATCCTTGTCCATAGCCGCAGCCTAACGCTTGCAGTTGTCGCCAGTGAGCATTCGTTTCGACGCCTTCCGCCACCGTCTCCATTTGCAAGCTGTTGGCCAGGGCAATGACCGCGCGCACCACTTCGACGTTCTCACGGTTCACACTCATCTGAGTGACAAAGGAGCGATCAATTTTCAACGTATCCAGCGGAAAATGCGGCAGGTAGCTGAGCGACGAGTAGCCCGTCCCAAAATCGTCCACGCTCAGCTTGATGCCCAACGCGCGAATCTGTTTCATCAGGCTGATCCCTTTGTCCACGTTTTCCATGACGGTGCTTTCCGTAATTTCCAGCTTCAGCGAGCGCGGGTCTATGTTGATGCTAGCCAGCAGGCTTTTGATTTGCCCGATTAAATCGGCTTGGAGAAATTGCTTGGCGGAGAGGTTAATGCACATTTGCAAAGAGGGTCGTTCAGGATAGAGCTTCTGCCAAATCTGTAACTGCTGGCACGCTTCTTTTAGCACCCATTCCCCCAGGCCCATAATCAGCCCGGTTTCTTCGGCGACAGGAATAAATTCGACCGGAGGAATCAAACCGCGCTCAGGATGATTCCATCGCACCAGTGCCTCAAAGCCCTGTAAAATGCCGGTTTCCAATTCCACTATCGGCTGGTAGTTGAGGACAAATTCCTGGTGCAGAATCGCCCGGCGTAAATCGGTTTCCAAGCGCAATCGTTCCACCGCAGCGGAATGCATGCCGTGATCAAAAACTTCACAAACCGAGGTGCCTTGAGCTTTGGCGCGATACATCGCCGTGTCGGCATCGCGCAGCATTTCTTCGGCGTGTTCATAGCCTTGCCCGCCATGCGCAATGCCGATGCTGACGGTGGTAAAAATCTGCTGCCCGTGCAAATTGAAGGGGCGGGCAATAGCGCTTTGAATTCGTTGCGCCACCAGAGTGGCTTCTTCCAAACCGGTGAGGTCTTCCAGTAAGACAGTAAACTCATCGCCGCCCAAGCGTGCGATGGTATCGCCCAGGCGCAAGCAACCTTGTAACCGACTGGCCGCTTCCGTCAGAAGTTGATCGCCGGCCAAATGTCCGAGACTGTCGTTGATAATTTTGAAGCGGTCCAAGTCCAGAAAAAGCACAGCAAACAACCGCTCTGGATTGCGTTTGCCGCGATCAATAACGTGCTTGAGGTGGGTAATGAAAAGAACACGATTCGGCAATCCGGTCATCGCATCATGCAAGGCATCGTGTTGCAACCGGGCTTCGGCGCGCTTGCGATCCGTAATGTCCTGGAGCTGAAAGATCAACCGATCCGCTTTAGTATTTATATCGCGGGCAAAGGAGACGCATAAATGTACCCAGATCGTCTCGTTTTTCTTATTGATGTATTGCGTATCGAATTGAAAGGAGGAGAGTTGTTTGCGTAAGAGTTGCGGTACCAGTGTCTGCACCTTGTCCATTTCGGAAGGATGCGTCAGCGCATGATAGCTCAGCATTAACAGCTCAGCTTCTTCATAACCGGTAATCTGACAAAGGGCGCTATTCACTTGCATGATATTGCCCGTGGGTTCGACCAGCGCCATGCCAACGGCGGTGTGATCGAAAGCACTACGAAAACGGCCTTCGCGTTCTTCCAACTCGGCGACATGCAACTCGGCTTGCTCAATCTGAAGATGCTGCGCCTCGACCTTGTCGTAGTATGTCCGATAGGTTAAATAAACGATGGCTGCGACAGGCACCAACCCAACAAAGGCAAAGAAGCCGGCGGTCCCCACCAGCTTGGCAACACCGCCTGCGGCTGAGGCTGCCACCAGGTAAGTAAGGGAAGTGTAGATAAAATGTTGTTGCCAGGTTTCCCAAAACCGATGACCAAAGCGCAGCCCTAAACCGAGTGCGATTAAACTGGAATTCGCCGTGTACTGAAGGAGCGCCATCGCGCCGACAAAGAGTAAGTAGCGACTGGAGAGCGGCGCTGCAACCAGCGTGGAGATCGGGCCAAAAATGAGTTGCAGCGAATGCACCGTCAACCACCAGGAACAAGCCATCAGACCCGCATTGTAAAAATGGAAGAGTTTGGTTTTATTGAATTTGAGCGAAGAATAAAACGCCTCTAGCGTCGCCAAAAGAATCGTTGCCTCGCCACCAAAGAGCAGAAAGGAAAGAAAAATAAACGCATCGGAAATCGAAACCCACGCATTCACACGGGGAATCTTCACGTTCAGGCGCGAGCCGATCCCGACGGTGATAGCAGCGATTAGCACGAAGCGCCCATCCAGATGACGTAGATCAAGCCGACTGCCGGAAAAAATCAGGAGGACAACGCCCAGCGTTATCAACAACCACAAATACAACCGAAACTGCCTTTTTTTCTCTGTGCCATCCATATGAGGAACGAAGAAGCGTTAACTGCGATGAGGTCAAAGTTTTCTGCTTGTTCGATAGATGCCAATTGAACTATCGCTTTCCCGGCACCACAAAACCTTAGGGTCTTGGGTAGTAAGGACTCGCGGTGGTAATCAGACTAACGCCACGGGTCGGAGTGCTGTCATTTCCACCGAGCAGTTTATCCTCCACCGGGACCAGGCCCGTAGCCATTGAGACGGGATCAAGGACGGAATTGCCCCACGTAACTTGCCCCTGTGAGGAGAAAACGAAGCGCCCGTACGCACGACGAGTCGAACGATTAATACCATCGGTGTAAAACTTACGTGTATTGGTGCGTAAATTATTAACCAACGCCACTCTCCAGCGAGAACGTCGGCTTGCCGGAAATAGCAATGGAAGTCGAGTTCACTGTATTGTCAGACATAATAATCCCCTGCGGCCAGGGAGTATTATCCGACATAATAATCCCGTCGGACATAATGATCCCGTCGGACATAATGATCCCGTCGGACATAATGATCCCGTCGGACATAATGATCCCGTCGGACATAATGATCCCATCGGACATAATGATGCCGCTATTAAAGAACTGCCCTTTCCAATAATTTGCCCGCGGGGTCTTTAAATGTCAGCAAGAGGTCGGGGGCTAAGCCGGTGAGAGTACGCCCCGTCAGCAATAATCGCTCACCGCTTTTTGCCGAGCTTGCATCCATGCGGACATTCTGCGCCAAGCGCACTGCTCCATAAGCATTGACCAGTCCTGCCCCTTGCGAAAACAAGCTATCGGCTCGATTCCTCCACGGTTCTCCCCCAGAGTCCACGGACTGGGAAGTAAACATCAGCAGCACCTTCACTTGCCTAGGCGTCAGACTGGGATTGGCCTGTAACATCAACGCGGCAATCCCCGCAACGACCGGAGCGGCAAATGAAGTTCCTGACAACTGGCAGTAAATTTTTCTGGTCCCAAAAGACGAAGTAGGGGGCAACACATTGTTGGGCAGTGTCTTATCCAACAACATTGAGGTGTCAGCCGTTGCCGTCGTAATAATCTGATTGCCAGGAGCAACCACGTCCGGTTTAACCAACCCATCAACCAGGGTCGGGCCGCGAGAGCTATACTGGGTAACAACCAAGTCAGAACGGCGTAAGGGATTCGGGGTCTTCGTAATATCTGGGGGAGTAGATCGGATTTTGCCACGTCAGCAAAGTTTCCCGCGGATTCTTAGTGGCACCAACCGTAATCACGCTGGGGTCGTTGCCAGGGCTGACGATGCTGCCGTAGACCGTCTGGTAAATCGGCTTACGGTTTTCATCGTAGCTCATCACGACATCATTGTGGCCATAATTGCCAGCCGCGCACACCACTACAATGCCCGCGTTCACGGCCCGCGCGGCGGCCTGACATAACGGGTCGGTCTTGTAGCTTTGCAGCACCGGCGCGCCCAGGCTTATGTTGAGGACACGGAGGTTGTATTTGGCCTGGATCGAAATGGCATAATCAATCGCCTTGATGACTGAGCTAATAGTCCCTGTGCCATCTTTTCTGGTCGCCCGCAGAGCAATGATGTTGGCATTGGGGGCCACACCATCGAAGTCACCATAGTTACCGGGATACCACTCCAAGCGATCAAGTCCCACCTGCTTAGAAGCCCAGCCATTCCCGGCAATCACGCCGGCAACGGCGGTGCCATGCCCATAATCATCGTACGGCTTGTACGGAAGAACATTAGTATCTCGTGCTGAAATCCTTAAAATGAGCGACACGGGAATTTCCATCGGCGGCGTCAAATTCATTATCACTAAGACCAAGGCCTACCCCGGAGTCAATGACAGCGATTCCGATGCCCGTCCCGTCTACAGGTGCATACGTTGTACCATAGACGCTTTTGCTTCTTGTTCTGAGCGCACCCGCCCCCGTCAGAATTTTGGCAGAGTCCATACTGGGGCTTACCTTGCGATCAGGAGTAAGTTGAAGCACCCGCGCATCGCTGCGCGATTTCCTCAAGTCTGGGCCAGGGGCACGCTCGCCAAAACCGTATCGCCACCGCCAAAGCGATGTTTGATTACCGCTCTCCGTCGGGTAAGTAAGGACAAATGCTCCGCCGCCAGTGGCGCATTAAACTGGATAATCACATCTTGCCGCTGCCGCTTACTCCCACGCGCGGCAATCATGGCGGCGAGATCAATGGGTATTTTGTCAGCCCATCGCGCCTTAGGCGGAGTTGCGGCAGCCTGCACTGACCAACCGACCTGCTGGTCGTCGGGCTTCCAGATTGGGTCGAGGTAAACATTGGAAGGCGATTGATAAAGACACTAAAGTCGTTACCAAAAACCTGATAGTTAAGGAGGCTCTCCTAATTTTAGACATTATTCCCTTTCATTTGCCGCAAAGCACAAATAACAACCAACCATCACTTCGTCCACCCTTCCCCCTAGCATTGTTAATGGCTGGGACCGGCAAGTCTACAGATAATTAACCAGGTAGGTTTCACGCAACAGCAAATGATTTTCGACTCACAAATAGCCGTGGGGATGACACAACTTACCTTCACGTATCAAACGCCAACTCACACTCCTGTAAGGTAAAGCGGGCAGGGAAAACAGGAGAAGAACCTCGCACTGGCGCCTGAAGGTCTGTAAGCCGGTAAAAACATAATCGCCTTTCGGCAATCAAATCACTTCTTAAACTATGTTAATACAGATCAGCTATTACCTTAGCAACAAACATTTGTCAACAATTAAAGCCGCTTGCCAACACCTTAAGTGCATCATCAAGCCGCTAAAGATTCAGCGCAACAGAACTAAAAGCCAGAACAGGCCTAGGTTGCGCTTGGCGGCGCGCGGAAAAGAATCATTTATTTTATGGGTTGTAACTTTTTCGCTCCCTGGTTCGTGATGCTGAGTGAAAACAGGGATTTGAATGGAAGCCATTATGAGCAAGACAGACACAGCAATCATCGGCGGCGGATTAGCAGGGTTGACCGCAGCAGCATATCTGGCAAGGGCTGGGCGACCGGTCACAATATTGGAGAAATCATCATCTCTAGGTGGGCGGGCGCGCACCAAAGACAACCACGGTTTCGCCTTCAACCTTGGGCCGCATGCGCTCTACCGCAAAGGCGCAGGTGTCCAAATCCTGCGCGACCTTGGGGTCGAATTCAGCGGCAAAATCGCTGGCACAGACGGCGCGTTCGCTATTGCTAGCGGCAGGAAGCACACGATGCCCGGCGGCGCGGTTTCGTTGCTGACGACTAGCCTGCTCAACCTGCCCGCCAAAATGGAAGCGGCAAAATTGCTCGCAAATCTTCCCAAGCTCAACGCTGCTGCCTGCGATCATTTGACGGTGCGCGAGTGGCTTGACCAAACAGTGCAGCAACCCAAAGTCCAACATCTTGTCCAGGCCTTGTTTCGCGTGTCGAGCTACGCGAATGATCCTAAACGACAAAGCGCGGGCGCAGCGATTCGGCAATTGCAAATGGCGCTCGACGGGGGCGTCTATTACCTTGATCACGGTTGGCAAACGCTGGTGAATGGCTTGCGCGCAGTCGTTGCACAAGCAGAGGCAACGATCCACACAGAAGCGAGCGTGACTGCGATTGAACGCGATGCACAGAAATTCACTATTCATTGGGCGAATGGCAAAAGCCTTGCAGCTTCGACCGTCATCCTTGCCATGAGTCCGACCGATGCCGCGACGTTGGTCAAAGGCAATGAAGCCTTAACCAACTACGCAAAGACCGCTATCCCCGTGCGTGCCGCGTGTTTGGATGTCGCGTTGACCCGCTTGCCACAACCGCACGCGCGCTTTGGCTTAGGCATTGATGCGCCGTATTATTTTTCGGTGCATTCGGCGACAGCGAAGTTAGCGCCTCACCACGGCGCGCTGATTCACGTGGCGAAATATCTTCCGACCAACGCCAACGAAAAGGCGCAAACAATTGAGCAGGAGTTGGAACAGGTATTTGATTTATTGCAACCCGGTTGGCGCGAACTCGTTGTGGAGCGCCGCTTCTTACCGCGGATGACCGTCACGAACGCGCTGGTGACGGCTGGTGGTTTGACTAGGCGACCAAGTCCCGCCGTTCCCGGCCTTGCTGGTTTATATATCGTTGGCGATTGGGTCGGCAGCGAGGGACAACTGGCCGATGCCAGCTTTGCAAGCGCGAAAGCAGCGGCGGAACTGATCATGCAAACTCCGGCGCGGAAGGCAACCGCAACGGTTTGAACCAGGTGTTCAGAGTACACGTTTCCGCTTGGTTGTACGCGGGCGAGGCATAAAGCCAGGCTAAAACCTGCCTTCTTGACGCTTGAATTCGATGATTACAGTTATGACCAGTACACTGCAAATCGAAGAGGCTTTTACGGCGCACGAGCGATTCTTATGGGGCTTGTGTTATCGCATGACCGGTAATGCGGCGGACGCGGATGATTTGGTGCAGGAAACGTTTGTCCGTGCGATGAAAACGCCGCCCGCGCGCACAGATGAACCGTGGCGTCCGTGGCTCGTGCGCGTTGCCGTGAATCTGAGTCGGGACTTGCTGCGCCGGCGCAAGCGACAACCGTACGAGGGAATGTGGCTACCCTCGCCAGTTGAAACAGAAACCGAGCCACCTGCCTTTGAGCCGCCCGATGCCGCTGGCAATCCAGCCGCGCGTTATGACTTGCTTGAAAGTGTGTCTTACGCGTTTTTGCTCGCGCTTGAAGCCTTGACGCCCTCGCAAAGGGCCGTGTTGTTGTTGCGCGAGGTATTTGATTATTCGGTGCTGGAAACGGCTGATGCCTTGGGAATGAGCGAAGCCAATGTCAAAACGACGTTGCATCGTGCCCGCAAAGCAATTCACGACTACGACCGCGCGCGCCGCCCATTGACCGAAGCCTTGCAGGAACAAGTGCGGCAGGCGATGCAAAAATTTTTAGGCTGCTTAATCAATCACGATGTGGCAGGAGCGGAAGCCTTGCTGGCCGAAAACGTGCGGCAGGTGAGCGATGGCGGCGGCGAATTTCATGCCGCGAAAGTGCCGATTGTCGGGCGAGAAAAAGTCTTGCTGTTCCACTCGCGTCTGCTGCAAATCGCCGCCGCAAAAGCCTATGAAGTCCGCTCCGAATGGCGGATGCTAAACGGGCTTCCGGCACTTGTCTTCGAGATTCCCCATCTCCCGGCAGGCTTTGCGCCGCGTACGGTAATGATTTGTCAGTTGGATGCCGAAGGGCGGATTGCGCAAATTCATTCGGTGCTGGCGTCCCGCAAGCTCACAACCATTCGTTCGATTGCCAAGTAAGTTGGTTTCGTGGTTCAATTCTCTTTTTCTCAACCCAAAGGAGCTATTGAAACATGAAAACCCTTGTCTTACTGCGGCACGGCGAAAGTGATTGGAACCGCGAAAATCGTTTCACCGGCTGGACGGATGTTGACCTCAGCGAAAAAGGCGTGCAGGAAGGCCTTGCTGCTGGTCAGCAAATGAAAAAAGATGGCTACGTCTTTGATGTCGTCTTTACCTCAGTCCTCAAACGCGCCATCAAAACGATGAACCTTGCGCTGGAGCAAATGGATTTGCTGTGGTTGCCCGTGCATAAAAGCTGGCGGCTGAACGAACGGCATTACGGCGCGCTGCAAGGCCTGAATAAAGCCGAGACCGCCGAACAACACGGAATGGAGCAAACGAATATTTGGCGGCGCAGCTACGACATTCCACCGCCGCCACTCACGCCGGACGACGCAAGGTTTCCTGGCAAAGACCCGCGCTACGCTTCTCTTTCCTCCGCAGAATTACCGTTAACAGAATGTCTGAAAGACACGGTCGAACGCTTCTTGCCATACTGGCACGAAACAATTGCGCCCGTCGTCAAATCGGGGCAGCGCGTGTTGATCGCGGCACACGGCAACAGCTTGCGCGCGTTGGTTAAATATCTCGACAACGTTTCGGATGAAGAAATCGTCGGGTTGAATATTCCAACCGGCATTCCGCTGGTTTATGAGCTGGACGACGAGTTGAAACCGCTGCGGCATTTTTATCTCGGCGATCCTGAAGCAATTAAAAAGGCTACCGAAGCCGTCGCCGGGCAGCTTCAAAAAAAATCGTAACGCCGATTTTGGGTTTACCGTTAAAGCGAATAATGTGGGCGATTCACCATCTTTGTCAGACGCAGAAACAACATGGCACCTGTTAACTCTTTACAACTAACACGCCTGACAAGGTATACTTTGCCCAGTCCCTAATCATTTTGAATTGAATGGAGTTTGTGAATGTCAGATTTGGAAATTGAAAGTCCATCAACTCACCGACCGCCTGAAGAAGTAGAAACCGTAACGATACGATTTGCCGGAGATTCAGGCGACGGCATGCAAATCACCGGATCACAGTTCACCTCAACGTCAGCCATCATCGGCAACGACATCTCGACGCTACCCGACTTCCCTGCCGAAATTCGTGCACCCGCGGGCAGTCTGCCCGGCGTGTCCGGCTATCAGCTTAACTTCAGCAGCCGCGATATTCGTACGCCCGGTGACGAGCCGAACGTTTTGGTGGCGATGAATCCGGCGGCGCTGAAAACCAATATCAAAGACCTGGAACCGGGCGGGATGCTGATTGTTAACACTGATGAATTCGTGGCGGGCAATTTAAAAAAAGCCGGTTACGCCACCAATCCGTTGGAGGATGGTTCGCTCGCAGGTTATCGCGTCTTCAAAGTGCCGATTACATCGAACACGATGAAGGCGCTGGAAGGCTCTGGGCTACCGCACAAACAGGTGGAGCGTTGCAAGAATTTCTACTCGCTCGGCTTGATGTACTGGCTCTACGACCGTCCGATGGAGCAAACGATCAAGTGGATTGATGAGAAGTTCGCCGTGCGGTCCGCCGAAATCGCTGAAGCCAATAAACTCGCGCTTAAGGCCGGCTTCAACTATGCGGACACGACCGAACTTTTTACGACGCACTATCACGTCGCCAAAGCCAAGATCAAACCCGGCAAGTATCGCAACATCATGGGCAACGAAGCAACCGCGATAGGCTTCATTACCGCTTCGCAATTGGCCGGACGCCCATTGTTTTATGGCAGCTACCCGATCACGCCAGCCTCCGACATCTTGCACGAACTTTCCAAGCACAAGAATTTTGGTGTTCGCACCTTCCAGGCCGAAGACGAAATTGCGGCGATTGGGGCTGCGATTGGCGCTTCGTTCGCAGGCCAAATTGGCTTGACCGGTACGAGCGGCCCCGGCGTCGCGCTTAAATCCGAATTCATCAACCTTGCCGTGATGACCGAATTGCCGATTGTGATTATTAACGTGCAACGCGGCGGGCCTTCGACCGGCTTGCCGACCAAAACGGAGCAGGCGGATTTGTTGCAGGTCATGTTCGGGCGCAATGGCGAATCACCAGTAGCGATTGTCGCCCCCGCGACGCCGGGCGATTGCTTTGACATGGCCATTGAGGCGGTGCGTATTGCGACGAAATACATGGTGCCGACGTTTTTCTTGTCGGATGGTTATCTGGCCAATGGTTCGGAGCCGTGGGAAATTCCTGCCCTCGCAAGCCTGCCCAAGATGGAAGTCAAGTTCCGCACTGAAGTCGAAGGATTTTTCCCGTATTCCCGCGATGAAGAAACACTCGCACGCCCGTGGGCGATTCCAGGCACACCGGGCTTGGAGCATCGTATCGGCGGCATCGAAAAGCAGCACATCACGGGCAACGTGAACTACGATCCCGACAACCACGATTTCATGTGTCGTTTGCGGGCGGAAAAAGTCGAACGGATTGCCAACGACATTCCGCTGCTGGAAACCTTCGGCGCACCGACTGGCAAAGTGTTAGTGCTGGGCTGGGGCGGCACGCACGGCGCGATCACGACCGCCGTCGAGCAGTTGCAAGAGCAAGGCCATTCGGTGTCGAGCGCGCATCTGCGCTACTTGAACCCCTTCCCGAAAAACCTCGGCGAAGTGCTGCAAGGCTTTGCGACCGTCATTATCCCCGAATTGAATTTGGGGCAGTTGTCGTTGCTGGTACGCGCGAAGTTTTTGGTGGATGCGGTCAGCTATACGCAGGTCAAAGGCAAGCCGTTCAAAGTGTCTTCGCTGGTGAATAAGATCAAGGAATATCTAGAGAAGTAGCGAGGTAATCCTATGGCTGTACTCACGAAATCCCTCATTGACGAATTGTATGAAGTAGAAGGCAAAGCCGAAATAGTGAATGGAAGGATCGTAACTTATGCCCCCAACCGGAGATGATCCAAGCGATGCGGCGGGCGAGGTCTTCGCCCATCTGCGTGATTACGCACGGCAAACCGGTGTAGGTCGCGCGAAAATGGATAACACGGGCTTCAAAGTATCGCTACCTCACCGCAGTTTTTGAATCCTGATGTGTCCTTCGTCACTTCGCCGCGGGCAGGAATGAAGTTTATTCAAGGCTCGCCGGTCTTCGCTGTTGAGGTTCGCAGCGAAAATGATTACGGCCCCAAAGCGGAACGTGAGATGGCAGCCAAGCGAGATGATTATTTTGCGACGGGTACATTGGTCGTTTGGGATGTGGATTTGCTGAGTGATGATGTCATCATTCGCTCTTATTCCGCAGACGATCCCGATAACCCACGACTGTTTCGGCGCGGCGAAATCGCGGATGCCGAACCCGCTGTTCCCGGTTGGCGCTATGCCAGTAGCACGATTTATTTGCGTAATATTCAAAGGTAAAAACAATGAGTGAAAACGGACAAACAACAAATGGCGCGGTCAAATTAACGCGCAAAGATTTCACCTCCGATCAGGAGGTGCGCTGGTGTCCCGGTTGCGGCGATTATTCGATTCTCGCGCAGGTGCAACGCCTGATGCCGGAACTCGGCATTCCCAAAGAAAAGATCGTGTTCATTTCGGGCATCGGCTGTTCCAGTCGTTTTCCGTATTACATGAACACGTATGGCTTTCACACAATTCACGGACGCGCACCGGCCATCGCTTCGGGCGTGAAGATTGCAAATCCTGATTTGCAAGTGTGGGTCATCACGGGCGACGGCGACGCGCTTTCGATTGGCGGCAACCACTTTATGCACGCGCTCAGGCGCAATCTGGATTTGAAAATTCTGCTCTTCAACAACCGGATTTACGGCTTGACGAAAGGGCAGTATTCGCCGACTTCGGAATTTGGCAAGATCAACAAATCCGCGCCGATGGGCGTCATTGACCAGCCGATCAATCCGCTCTATCTGGCGTTTGCGTCGCGCGCGACATTTGTTGCCCGTTCAATTGATACCGATCCCAAGCATTTGTCCGCAACGCTCGAACGCGTGGCCGCGCACAAAGGCTCGGCGTTCGTCGAGATCTATCAGAACTGCAACATCTTCAATGATGGCACCTTCAAAGGCTTTTCTGACCGCGAAGTGCGTGAAGACCGCGTGATTCAAATCGAACACGGCAAACCGTTAATTTTCGGCAAAGAACGCAACAAAGGAATTCGCCTGAATGGCCTGCAACCGGAAGTCGTGACGCTCGGCGAAAACGGCCTGACCGAAAGCGATTTGCTCGTCCACGACGAATACGCGCCAGACCCGTTCTTAGGCTTTATTTTAGGGCGTATGGAGTTCCCGGAATTCCCGGTTCCGATGGGTGTGTTCCGTTCCATTGAACGTCCAACCTACGAAAATCTAGTAACAGATCAAATTGATCGCGCCGTTGCCAATAAAGGCACGGGCAGTTTGGAAAAGTTATTGCACAGTGGCGAAACCTGGGTCATTGGCCCAGATGGCGAGCAAGCACCTAACGGTTCTGGCAATGGTCACATTCACTGATGCCTGAATCATTCCGACCTACGCACTCGTGATCGTTGACCTGACGATCACGAGTCCACTCAACCCAAACCCAATATAATGACGGAAGCGCGCAGTGGACATTTAGTCGTAGTTGTAGGCGCGGGACCAGCAGGCATTTACGGTTCCCGCAAATTGGCAGAAGCCGGACACGAAGTTCTGCTTTTGAATCGTGATATTAAACCCGGCGGCCTCGCGGAATATGGGATTTACTTCAACAAGTACCGGATGAAAGAAGGCATCCGCGCCCAGTTCCGCAAGATTCTCAGCGATCCCCACATCCATTACCTCGGAAATGTTCGCATCGGCCAAGCGGCTGAGATCACGCTCGACGAACTGCGCGCGCTGCTGAATCCATCTGCCATCATTGTAGCCGCAGGAGCGCAAGGCACGAAGTTCCTCGGCATTCCCGGCGAGCAAATCCCTGGCATCTATCACGCCAAAGACCTGGTTTATCACTACAACGACCTGCCGCCATTTAGTCAGCAGCATTTTCAGATCGGTCAACGTGTCGCCATCATCGGCATCGGCAATGTGATGGTAGACATTGCGCATTGGCTCACGCACGAAAAGAAGGTCGCTGAGGTCATTGCCATCGCGCGACGCGGCCCGGCGCAACGCGCCTACACCGATCAGGAAATTAAATCCGTCGCCGCTAACATTGACACCGCAGATTTGCGTCAGGAATTGGAACGCATCAGGGCGCGCCTTGAAGCTCACGGCGAAGACATCGAAGCAACATATCAAACACTCACCAAATACATCCACGATCCAGGCAAAGACGGCGAGAGTCCGACCAAAGTAAAATTCCGCTTCCTGTCTTCTCCCGTCGAAGTGCTCCACAACCAAGAACGTCCTTCCGCGCTACGCGTCGAGGATACCGAACTCGTAGCGAAAGGCGACGATTGTTCCGCACGCGGCCTTGGCACTTTCGCTGACATTGAAGCGGACACTATTATTTTTGCCGTCGGCGACAGCATTGACTTAGGCTTGGGTTTGCCGCACGGCAAAGGCGGCTATTACACGAACCCGACGCCTGACACAGAACATCCTGGCGCAGAAAGCTATCAAGCCTTCGATCCTATAGGAGGTGCGGTGATCCTCGGAACCTTCGTGATGGGTTGGTCACGACAAGCATCTGACGGCTTGGTTGGCAAAGCTCGACAAGACGGCGAGCGCGGCGTCGCAGTCGTCAATCGTTATTTGGAAACGGCGGCGCACGGTTCGGCTAAAGACACTGCGGCAAAACTTGCAGAGTTGACTGAAACCCTGCAAACACGGGGCGTGCGCACTGTGACTTACGCTGACGTGCAGCGGCTGGAAGCGATGGAAAAAGAGATTGCCGAACAACGCGGTCTCGAATATTTTCGTTTTGCGACGAACGAAGAAATGTTCGCGCAGCTCGTGTAAAACGTCTGCTCCACAAAGCCACACGAAGCAGCACAAAGAAGATTTCAGACAGGATTGACAAGATTTTGCGCAAGATGAACAAGCAACCGCAAGTGATAATTTTTCTTGTTAATCCTGAAATCAATCTTGTTCATCCTGTCAAAAAACTTCGTGCCACTTCGTGTGGCTTCGTAGATGAAACTCGGAGATAGCTGGATGCAAATTACTGTCCTCAAAGAAACTCAACCAGGCGAATCCCGCGTCGCGTTAATTCCCGAATCCGTCAAAAAACTGATCGCCCTGAAAGCCACTGTCGCTATCGAAAGCAACGCAGGCAATGACGCCGCGAGCGATGCCGATTACGCAGCCGCAGGCGCAACTATCTCGTCAGATCGCCCGTCTTTATTGGCTGCAACCGACGTATTGGTCGCTGTCAATCGTCCGCCGAACGAGGACCTTGCCCTCTTGAAAAAAGGCGCAGTCGTCATCGGCTTCCTGCGCCCATTGGATGAGCCAGAAGCGCTCCGGCCAATGATGGAACAAGGACTGACGGCATTTTCGGTTGAACTGATTCCCCGCACTACACGCGCACAGGCGATGGACGCGCTGTCTTCAATGGCGACAATCGTCGGATACAAAGCCGTGTTACTGGCAGCAGACCGCGTGCCGCGCATGTTCCCGATGCTCACGACCGCCGCAGGCACCATCCCGCCCGCGAAAGTCTTAGTGCTCGGCGCAGGCGTCGCCGGGCTACAAGCGATTGCCACTGCACGGCGACTCGGCGCAGTGGTCGAAGGCTTCGACATTCGCGCTGCCGCAGGCGAAGCCGTGCGCTCACTCGGTGCGAAATTCCTCGCCGTGGATTTAGCCGGATTGCAAACCGAGGACGCAGGCGGCTACGCGAAAGAGGTGGGCGAAGAAGTGATGCAACGCAGCCGCGACCTGATCGCCAAAACCGCGCGGCAAGTGGATTGCCTCATCACTTCTGCCCAAGTCCCTGGCAAACCTGCGCCGTTGCTCGTCACCGATGAAGCCGTCGCCGCCATGAAACGTGGCTCCGTGATCGTAGACCTCGCAGGCTCTACGGGCGGCAATTGCTCTGCCAGCAAACCCGGCGAAACAGTTGACGTAAATGGCGTGATCGTGATGTGTCCATTGAATCTAGCCGCAACCGTCCCCGTCCACGCGAGCCAATTGTATTCGCGCAACGTAACAGCGTTTTTGAGTCCGATGATTAAAGAAGGCGAGCTGAGTTTAGATTTCAATGACGACATCGTCGGGCCAAGCTGTGCGGTGCATCAAGGCGAAGCGAAACATCCGCGCATTCAAGCGGCGTTGGCGGCAAAATCATAGTTAGGCACATTTACAATATTCAGGAAGCTGAGATGACGCATGTAAAAGAGTTAAAGAGTTTCCTTCGTTGCATTATGCAAGAAAGTAATGCACCGCAAAGTGCTGCTGATGTTTTTGGAAGTATGATAGGCACGATCCCGAGTGATTTAATAAATTCTAAATCGGGAGAGCCGGGGCTGCCTTCGCTAATTCTTACAAATGAAGAGCGTAATCTTTTTTATTCGACATTCAATAAGCTTCGGAAAGACCTGCAAACAGAATATCTAAGCGATCAAGAATTAAAAGATAAGCTATGGCATTTAACCTGCCAAGTTGCTGTTGATCGCCAGACGTACAAAAATGCCTCTGAGTTAACGCGTGTAGTAAGTGACTTTCTGAGCTTACTTTGTAAACCGTTAGAAACTTATGAGGTAATGTTTAAGCTCATAAATTTTGATATTCAATCAACTACCCTTGACTTCTGGGGAGGTACAATAAAACGATTTAACGAGCAAGATTTGATTAGCATTGGGGCATTGATCCATCAAGAGGCTGGGAGTCAAAACTCATCTCTAGCTTTAAAGATCAAACGGTCTTAGTCCTCAAAGAAGATGGAGAATGAATCCAAACAAGTAGTTAATAGGGCGAAAAGACGTACGAATCTTAGATTAAGAGCCTTACAAACCTTTGCATCAGCGCAAGAATTTCTTAGTGATGAACATGTTCTTTTTGGCTTATCGGAATTTGTAGCGCATAGAAAATTGGATTGCCCAGACAGTGCGCGAGTGTCCTGGTATAGAAAGAGATCGCCAATTCCTCTTGAACATTACAGCCGACTAGAAAGTTACCTCTCAGAAGGTCAAGAACTACTCACTATCACTGAACGGTTCGCCCCTAAAATAAAAGGGGTAATTGAAAGAGCTATCTATTGGATTAGCAAATCAATTGAAGAAGTTGATACTGACTTAAAGATTATTACTTTGTGTACAGCAATGGAAACTTTGCT
This sequence comes from uncultured Acidobacteriota bacterium, assembly GCA_963794955.1. Classification (GTDB taxonomy): domain Bacteria; phylum Acidobacteriota; class Blastocatellia; order RBC074; family RBC074; genus JAFDVL01. The sequence goes on along the minus strand of CAWCGF010000019.1, from coordinate 8,395 downwards.
CACAATCAAATCAGATAAGAGGAAGGGTGAGGCCATTGCATACCGCATGGCTTTATTAGAATTACAATACGAAGAGACAATACGACACCCAGTAGAATCATTGTGGGTGTATGAACTTCGGTCAAAAATAATTCACGGTTCAAGCATTGAGGTGACTACAAAAGCTGAGTATTTCACGCTGCTTAGAGATACTAGAAACACTTTGAGAAAATTTATTAGATATGCAGATAAAACTAACATAACCAAACAAAGCGATCTAATAAAATCACTTGAGACCTCTGAGATAGCTGAAAGGCTTCTTTATTGGCTTGACGAATATAGCGATGAGTCTTCTGGCTCTATAGAAAAGGCTCTTTCAGATGCAAAAGAAGGACATAAAGAGTAATAAGATTGATCGAGAAAATACATCGCTCGCTTTCGTTGTTGTTCACCACCTGCACAATATCTAACTGGAGGTTTTTCTGTGAGTGTTGAGATGTTGATTTCTTCTTTGTATGTCTTTTTCTTAGCCGCATTTCTCGGCTACCAAATCATCTCGCGTGTGCCGCCGCTGTTGCATACGCCGTTGATGGCGGCGACGAATGCGATTTCGGGCATTTCGTTGGTCGGCTCGCTCGTGACTGCCGGCGCGCAGCACAGCACGCTCAGCACAATTCTGGGCGTCATCGCTGTGATTTCCGCAACCATCAATGTGGTCGGCGGATTTATGATTACTGAACGCATGCTCAAGATGTTCCAAGACAAATTGCCGAGTGATTCCAAAAACAAGAAGGAGGAGAAGCACTCCTGATGGAATCCAAATACTTGATTGAGATTGCCTACGTCATCGCTTCGATTCTTTTCATTTTTGGACTCAAAGGGCTGAGCCATCCAAAGTCAGCGCGCAATGGCATGAACCTGGCTGCGATGGGCATGTTAGTCGCTGTTGTCGGCACGCTGTTGCATCACGAGATCGTCAGCTACACCTGGATCATTGTCGGTTTACTGATCGGCTCACTGATTGGGTCGGTGATGGCGCTCAAGGTTTCGATGAATGCACTGCCGCAACGGCAGGCGCTGTCATTAGCATTCGGCGCTTTGGCTGCAACGCTCGTTGGCATTGCGGAATTCTCGCGCGGCGATCACGAACTGGGCGCAGTCAAAATGACGGCGCTCGGCTTTGAAGTGTTGTTCGGCAGCCTGACCGTTGCTGGCAGCATCATCGCCTTTGCCAAGTTGCAGGAGTTGTTGCGCGGCACGCCGATTACCTTCAAAGGCCAGAACGTTTTCAATATCGCGTTGTTTGCGGTGACGATTGGGATTTTCATTTATCTGATCTTCGCGCCTGACAACACGATGCTGTTTTATGTGATGGTGGGGCTGGCGTTTCTGTTTGGGCTGCTGATGGTGCTGCCGATTGGTTCAGCCGATATGCCGGTTGTGATGTCGTTGATGAATTCGTATGCGGGCCTGGCTTCGGCTGCAACAGGCTTTGCGCTGAACAACAACGTGCTGATTATCGCGGGCACGCTGGATGGATTTTCTGGCTTCATCCTTTCGATTCTGATGTGTAAGGCGATGAATCGTTCGATGACAAATGTGTTGTTCGGCGCTTTTGGTGGCGTGTCTGAAGAACAGCAGGCCATGGAAGGTGTGCAACGCGAAGTCGGTGTAGAAGACGTCGCCGTGCAACTGGCCTACGCGCGCCAAGTCGTGATTGTCCCCGGCTATGGTTTAGCTACCGCGCAAGCACAGCACACCGTCCGCGAATTGGCCGAAGCGTTGGAGCATCGCGGCGTAGTCGTCAAATATGCGATTCACCCAGTGGCGGGTCGTATGCCAGGACACATGAACGTGCTGCTCGCCGAAGCGAATGTGCCGTATTCGTCACTTTACGAACTCGAACAAATCAATCCCGAAATGGGCGCGACCGATGTGTCCATCGTCATCGGTGCAAACGACGTGGTGAATCCCGATGCGCGCGACAATCCGAAAAGCCCGATTGCCGGGCATGCCAATCATCGAAGTAGACAAATCGAAACAAACCATCGTGCTGAAGCGCGGCAAAGGCAGAGGGTTTTCGGGCATCGAGAATCCGCTGTTCTTCAAGCCAAATACGGGGATGTTGTACGGCGATGCGAAAGCTTCGTTGGCAAAATTGGTGCAAGCGGTGCAGCAAGCTTGAGGCATAACGATAGTTTGCAGGAAATTGACTGTAGCTCCCATCGGAGTTGGTTTGTCACGAACGCCTTAGCGTGCGCTTCCCGCGTATTCTCAGGGCTTACGACGTCAAGTGCGCTTCGATCAATTCGGCTGACAGTGTCAGAAAGTCATACGCTGTCACGATGCCGACGAGCCGTTCATTTTCCAGTACGGGCAAGCATCCCACCTTGTGGTGGCGCATCAATTTAAGCGCGGCGAGTGTGGGCGTCTGCGGTGTGACAGTAATCGGGTCACGTTGCATGATTGCTTTGGCGGGAACCGGTTCCCCGTCTTTGCCTCCCGACCCGCGCGTCATCAGATGCAACAAATCACGATGCGAAACCAAACCGATCAACTGGCCTTTCTCATCCTCGACAGGTACATGACGGACGTGTTTCCAATCCATTACGCACGCAACCAAGTCCACCAAATCATCGGGCCGCACCGTGAACAAATCGGTGGACATGAATTGCCCGACCGTTTGAAAATTCTGCCCCCAGCTTGGCGTGCCTGCCGCTTGTGCCAGCGTCCCCAAGGCCCAGCGATGAACCGGCGTATTGGTTTGTTGTTGTGCCAGCGTTTCTGCCGCCAAGGCTTGATCGCGCTGTTCTTGTGTCCCTTGTCCTTCCATAGCCGCGAGCGAGCGCAAGGTCCAGAAAGCGCCGTTCTGATCGTGTTGCACACGCGCTTCGATCACGTCTAAATACCGCTTGCTGTCTTCGGTTGCGATGTTCGCTTGCTGCAATCCGGCCCGCGCTAACGGCAAGAGTTCTTCGAGAATCAACTTTGAAACCGGAATGCTGTTGCCATTCAACCACGTAAATTGTGCTTTCAATCCATGTCGTGCCGCAGCAAAGAAATTGCCTTTGGCATCATCGAACGACATCCGCTGCGCCACGTCGCCATACTCTTTCGGCAAAGCGGTCATCAGGCCAAAGAAAAACGCTGCATTCGCCATTTCATCCAATATTGACGGGCCTGCGGGCAACACGCGGTTTTCAATCCGCAGATGCGCGACACCGCCATTGACGCCATAACAAGGCCGATTCCAACGCCAGATGGTGCCATTGTGCAAGCGCAAGGCAGCAAGCTGTGGCAATTCGCCACGTGCCAAAACCGCCAGCGAATCCTCTTCGATTTTTTTGGTTAGCACCACACGGAAGCGTGCAATCTCTTCGCGGAAAATATCCAGAATCGAATCTTTCACCCACGCTTCGCCAAAGCTCACGCGCGGCGGATGGCCACGATGCTGGAGCAGTTGCGAGCGGACATCGACCGAATGCTGAAAGAGCGGAATGCGCGTCTCATGCCACAGCCGATGCCCCAGTAACAACGGCGAATTTACCGCCACCGCCAGTAGCGGAGCCGTGATGACCTGGGCCAAATTATACAGGGCAGCAAACTCTTCGGCCCCGACCTGATAATGCACTTGAAAGCTGGTGCAGCACGCTTCCAGCATCATATTGTCGTGCGTGAGGTTCAGTTCATCCAGGCCTTTGATATAGATGTTATTGTTGCCGCCGCGTAACTGCTGAATAACACGATTGAGTTCGAGATAGCGCACCTCCGGCGTCAGATTTTCGAGAGTCAAATCCGACTGGCGCAGGGTTGGTAGAATGCCCGTGAGCAAAACGTCAGCGTCGAACTTCCTGGCTCCTTGCCGCGCGAGATCAACCAAATCCAGCGCTTCCTGCTCCATCGCACTGAGGCAATGTCCGCCAAAATCTTGTGGCAAGAGATTAGCTTCCAGATTGAACTTGCCGGTTTCCGTGGTGAGCCGCGAGTCGTTCAGCGCGACCAGCAATTCCGGTGCGATGGATTTCGGGCGCATTGCGCTGTCCACCAAAAACATTTCCTGCTCCGCGCCAATGCGTCGCACCCCACGTTCGATGCGTCCGGCAGCTATTAACTGTTCCAGCGCCGTCAGATCGGAAAGCAATGCTTTCATGAACAGATTCGCTTCGTGTTCATCGTATTCAGCAATGACGTTATGATCGCCCATAATTACTCCGACAGCGCCAGCCGCTTGCCAGTTCAGATCGTGTTATGCCACCAACGGCCTATTATGATGGAGTGCCGCCGAGGTGTTTGCTCGTTCCAGGAGATCACGCACCTCAGTGTCAGTTGTTTGTCGAAAGTCATCGTACCATAACCCAACCGCATAAAACGGTTCGGAGGTACGATCACACAGGCAAACAATATCATCAGCCATTGCTTCAAACGCTTCGCAGGTCGTGTGCACGGCCACGGGCGCGGCCACGATTATGCGTGCCGGATGCTGTTTGCGTAAGGGCACCACAGCCGCGCTCATTGTTGCGCCTGTGGCTAAACCATCATCCACTAAAATCACCATTTTGCTTTGTAGATCGGGACTGGAGCGGTTCCCGCGATACAACCGTTCGCGCCGCTCCAATTCGCGTTGCTCGCTTTGCGTAGCCTTTTCAATTGCGCCCTCCGAGATGTGCAAATAGTTCACTACATCGTCGTTGAGGACACGCACACCGCCACGCGGAAGGACGAGGACAAGGACATTAGCATCGCCGGCATAGGCTGCCAATTTCAGCGCCAATTGTTTTCCAGCTTCGCTTCGATCTCGAAATTTCATTACCTTTCAGACCCGCATTGAATCATAATGAATGTTACTTGGTGGGAGTAATTGTCCCGAATTTAAAGACGTTGTTTATTTATTCTGATCAAAATCAACACGAGCAACGGAACCGAGAAAGTAACATTTTCACTTGATTCAATATGCACGATATTTCTAATTGTCGCTCATCAGCTTCCGTTTCACTGCCAAACTGAACAAAACAAAACCCGGCAAACAACAAATCAATGTCGCTTTCAAGCTGAGCATAGTGTCCTCCAACGTTAGGTTGTTTCGAGCTAGAACTAAAGATTGGTCGCACTTTTGCACGCTCAGCGCGGATTGCTGTTCGATTAAATTTGAGCCAGGACTTTGGCTAAAAATTCATAATTCGCCTTGGCATTGGCCGTAGTTTCCGCTGCTGTTTGCCCAATCGTGCAGCATTCCACCATAACCGGGCCTTTGAATCCACCGGCTTTGAGGGCGGCAAACACAGCTTTGAAATCCACTTTGCCTGTGCCGAATTGGATCATCACGTCGCCTTTGACGGTGCCGCAATCTTTGGCACAGAAGCCGGTGACGTATTGCACGATGGGTTTCAATTCTTCAACCGGGTCTTTGCCCGTGTAGTGAATAATATTGCCCGCGTCGTACCAGATTTTGAAATTCGGATGACCGACCTTTTTGATCGCCGCCACGATTTCGTCTGAAGCGCCACTCGCGCCACCGTGGGGTTTCATCACGAGCTTGAGTTTACGCTCTTTGGCATAGGCGGCGGCATCTGACATCAGCTTGAAGTAATTGTCGTATTGCGCCGGACTGTCTACGCCAAAAGTCAGCAGGTATTCGAGGCTGAGAAACTGCGCGTTATCAATTTGCTTGCGCAGGTCTTTTTGTGCGACCTCGAAGGGCTGGCTGGCCTGCACACGGAGCGCTGTCATATTCGCTTTGAGTCCGCGCGCCGCGATTTTCTGCTTGAGCGCGGCCAGATATTCCGGCGTTGCTGCAGCGCCTGTAAACGGGTCTTGTCGCGTGCCTGTGAGCAGCCCTGTGACTTTATATCCAGCAGCTTTGATGCCATCCAGACATTCGTCATAGCTCCACTTCGTCCAGGGACGATTGAAGCACCCGACTGGCCATTTGACCGCAGCTTCGTTTGTTTGGGTAAGCGTCATTCCAACGGTTGCGAAAGTTGTGTTGTGAATAAATTGTCTTCGGTTCATAGGGGTTAGCGTTTGAGAGAAAGGGGATGACAGATAATGGTTATCCGCAAAATGCTACAGCTCCTTTGTTTTTTTTAAGCAGGCGCATTATAACTTTTGCCCTCATTGGTGAGGAAGGAAAACGATGCTTATCTTAATTTTATCTGCCAGTTTGTGGCTGAATGCAGCGCCGACACCGGAAACCCAAAGAGTCATTGATCCGAAGATCGTGCCGCTGAGCGGTGCCAGCACGAAAGCCTTTGTGCCCAAGGGCTGGAAGTTGCAGGATGAACAACAGGGCGATTTGAATGGCGATGCAATCCCGGATGCAGTGTTACAACTGATCGAAGACTTGCCTAAAAAGGGCGATGATGAGTTTCAGACGCGCTATCGGGCCTTGCTGATCCTTTTCAAAACCGCCGAGGGCAAATACACCCGCGCGGCAGTGGCGGGAACGCTGCTGATGTGTGGAGGCTGCGGCGGAATGCTGGGCGGCCTGGGCGATACGCCGGGTGCAGATGTGAAGATTGAAAAAGGCGTGCTGCTTATTGCGCAGCTTTCCGGTTCGCGTAATGCTACCGATCTGTTGTACCGCTTTCGCTATGATCCGCAAGCCAAGCAATTTTGGCTCATTGGGCAAGATGTCAATAATTTTGATCGTCTGACAGGCGAGAGTGAAATGACGAGCACGAATTATTTGACGGGCAAGCAAATCATTGAGCGGCGCAAGCACGACGAGAAATCGGAAAAAGAAACTATCGTCTCCCAAAAAATGAAGGTTGTTGCCAAGACGCGCAAGACTATTGAGCAGGTGAATTACGAGCCGTAACACGCACGAGCGCCCAGGTATGTTGTTCGTGCAGCGCTGTTGTTCCCATTGTTTCTTCGATCCCTTTGAGCCAGCGTTTGGGCGAAAGGACGAGGAGCGTTTTCGTTGGTTGCAGGGGCAGTAACGCGGCGATTTCTTCCGGCTTCATGAACGTCAAGGGATACGCCCGCGCATCACGCAGCGGCAATTCCGGCGCATAAAAATCCATACTGAAATCGGTGTTGATGAAAAACACCAGTCGCTCGCCGGGCTGCGCTGCGGCTTTAGCTTGTTCTGATATTTGGGCGGTGGATTCTGTGTAACCGTAGCCCGGCATCACTGTTAAGGTGGCGGTCACAATGATGAAGGCCAGGCCAAAGGGCAGGAATAACGTGGCAAGTCGCTCATTGCGCACAAACAAAAGCGAGATGCAGACGAACGCCACGAACAGCAGCGCCGCCGCTAAGGCCAAGCCCCGTAAAGGGCCTGCCAACGGAATGTCTTCGACGCGCAGGCTGAGCACAATGCCGATGCCAGCCAGCAGCAGGGCGGTCAGTAATAGCAGCCACCGCCAGAGCGTGCGCGGCTTGTGCTGCCACCAACGCTCCAACTTTTCTCCCATCAGCAACGCCAGCGCTGGGAATACGGGCAGGATGTAGCCTGTCAGCTTGGACGTGGAAAGCGAAAAGAAGCCGACAATCACGATGATCCAAAGCCATAGAAACAGCGATAAGCGACGCTCTGGCTGCGTCAGCACGGCGCGCCAGTGCTTGATCGTCGCGCCGATTTCCGTTAGGAAGAAGAGTGACCACGGCAGGCAGCCAAGAATCGCCACCATCGTGAAAAAGTAAAACGGTTGCGGATGCTTGAATTTATTAGTCAGGAACCGCTGAAAGTGATGCGCAACGAAAAACTCTTGCCAGAATCCTGCCCATGTCGCAGGAACATCGGCAGATACCAGGTCGCTGCGGTCAGCAAAAAAATCCCAGCGCCGAGCAGCAATAATCTGGGTCGTTTGAGCAATGCAAGCAACGTTCGAGTCAGCAATAAGAACAGGCCGATGATCGCTCCAGGCAGCACGATTCCGACCAATCCCTTGGCCAACATCGCCAGTCCCATGCCGAAACAGCAGGCATACCAGAGCCAGTCTTTCCTTTCCTGAAACCACAAGAAAAATGCCAGGAGCGCGATGGTCAGCGATACGGCTAACGGCAAGTCAAATGTCGCGGCGCGGCTGAACCCAATCCAGATGCCGCTGGAACCTAACACCATCGCGCTCAAATAGCCGAAGCGCGACGAGCGCAACCGCTGGCCGAACCAGAACAGCAAGAACACACCGAAGGTGGAAAACAACGCGATAGGTAGGCGAGCCGCAAGTTCCGAACCCCCGAAGATTTGAAATCCGAGCGCGGCCAGCCAATACGTCAACGCGGGTTTTTCAAACCAATGGATGCCTGCGAGCTGTGGCGTGATCCAATCGCCACGCTCCTGCATTTCGCGCGCGATTTCGGTATAGCGCGGCTATCTGGCCCGATCATTGGCAATGCGCCGAGGCGAAAAAAGAAACTCGCCAGGCACAATACCGCAAGGGCTAATAAACAATAACCAGGTTTGAAATCG
>CAWCGF010000018.1:0-35618 GCA_963794955.1 uncultured Acidobacteriota bacterium | reverse complement strand
TCAGACCCGCATTGAATCATAATGAATGTTACTTGGTGGGAGTAATTGTCCCGAATTTAAAGACGTTGTTTATTTATTCTGATCAAAATCAACACGAGCAACGGAACCGAGAAAGTAACATTTTCACTTGATTCAATATGCACGATATTTCTAATTGTCGCTCATCAGCTTCCGTTTCACCGCCAAACTGAACAAGACAAAACCTGGCAAACAACAAATCAATGTCGCTTTCAAGCTGAGCATAGTGTCCTCCAACGTTAGGTTGTTTCGAGCTAGAACTAAAGATTGGTCGCACTTTTGCACGCTCAGCGCGGATTGCTGTTCGATTAAATTTGAGCCAGGACTTTGGCTAAAAACTCATAATTCGCCTTGGCATTGGCCGTAGTTTCCGCTGCTGTTTGCCCAATCGTGCAGCATTCCACCATAACCGGGCCTTTGAATCCACCGGCTTTGAGCGCGGCAAACACAGCTTTGAAATCCACTTTGCCTGTGCCGAATTGGATCATCACGTCGCCTTTGACGGCGCCGCAATCTTTGGCGCAGAAACCAGTGACGTATTGCACGATGGGTTTCAATTCTTCAACCGGGTCTTTGCCCGTGTAGTGAATAATATTGCCCGCGTCGTACCAGATTTTGAAATTCGGATGACCGACCTTTTTGATCGCCGCCACGATTTCGTCTGAAGCGCCACTCGCGCCACCGTGCGGTTTCATCACGAGCTTGAGTTTACGCTCTTTGGCATAGGCGGCGGCATCTGACATCAGCTTGAAGTAATTGTCGTATTGCGCCGGACTGTCTACGCCAAAAGTCAGCAGGTATTCGAGGCTGAGAAACTGCGCGTTATCAATTTGCTTGCGCAGGTCTTTTTGTGCGACCTCGAAGGGCTGGCTGGCCTGCACACGGAGCGCTGTCATATTCGCTTTGAGTCCGCGCGCCGCGATTTTCTGCTTGAGCGCGGCCAGATATTCCGGCGTTGCTGCAGCGCCTGTAAACGGGTCTTGTCGCGTGCCTGTGAGCAGCCCTGTGACTTTATATCCAGCAGCTTTGATGCCATCCAGACATTCGTCATAGCTCCACTTCGTCCAGGGACGATTGAAGCACCCGACTGGCCATTTGACCGCAGCTTCGTTTGTTTGGGTAAGCGTCATTCCAACGGTTGCGAAAGTTGTGTTGTGAATAAATTGTCTTCGGTTCATAGGGGTTAGCGTTTGAGAGAAAGGGGATGACAGATAATGGTTATCCGCAAAATGCTACAGCTCCTTTGTTTTTTTAAGCAGGCGCATTATAACTTTTGCCCTCATTGGTGAGGAAGGAAAACGATGCTTATCTTAATTTTATCTCCCAGTTTGTGGCTGAATGCAGCGCCGACACCGGAAACCCAAAGAGTCATTGATCCGAAGATCGTGCCGCTGAGCGGTGCCAGCACGAAAGCCTTTGTGCCCAAGGGCTGGAAGTTACAGGATGAACAACACGGCGATTTGAATGGCGATGCAATCCCGGATGCAGTGTTACAACTGATCGAAGACTTGCCTAAAAAGGGCGACGATGAGTTTCAGACGCGCTATCGGGCCTTGCTGATCCTTTTCAAAACCGCCGAGGGCCACTACACCCGCGCGGCAGTCGCGGGAACGCTGCTGATGTGTGGAGGCTGCGGCGGAATGCTGGGCGGCCTGGGCGATACGCCGGGTGCAGATGTAAAGATTGAAAAAGGCGTGCTGCTTATTGCGCAGCTTTCCGGTTCGCGTAATGCTACCGATCTGTTGTACCGCTTTCGCTATGATCCGCAAGCCAAGCAATTTTGGCTGATTGGGCAAGATGTCAATAATTTTGATCGTCTGACCGGCGAGAGTGAAATGACGAGCACGAATTATTTGACGGGCAAGCAAATCATTGAGCGGCGCAAGCACACGAGAAACGGAAAAAGAAACTGTGTCTCCCAAAAAACGAAGGTTGTTGCCAAGACGCGCAAGACTATTGAGCAGGTGAATTACGAGCAGTAACCCGCACGAGCGCCCAATCGTGTTGATCGTGAAGCGGCTGTTGCTCCCATCGTTTCCTCGATCCCTTTGAGCCAGCGTTTGGGCGACAAGACGAGGAGGTTTTCGTGTGGTTGCGGGGCAGTAACGCGGCGATTTCTTCGGCTTCATGAACGTCAAGGGATAAGCGCGCGCATCACGCAGCGGCAATTCCGGCGCATAAAAATCCATACTGAAATCGGTGTTGATGAAAAACACCAGTCGCTCGCCGGGCTGCGCTACGGCTTTAGCTTGTTCTGATATTTGGGCGGTGGATTCTGTGTAACCGTAGCCCGGCATCACTGTTAAGGTGGCGGTCACAATGATGAAGGCCAGGCCAAAGGGCAGGAATAACGTGGCAAGTCGCTCATTGCGCACAAACAAAAGCGAGATGCAGACGAACGCCACGAACAGCAGCGCCGCCGCTAAGGCCAAGCCCCGTAAAGGGCCGGCCAACGGAATGTCTTCGACGCGCAGGCTGAGCACAATGCCGATGCCAGCCAGCAGCAGGGCGGTCAGTAATAGCAGCCACCGCCAGAGCGTGCGCGGCTTGTGCTGCCACCAACGCTCCAACTTTTCTCCCATCAGCAACGCCAGCGCTGGGAATACGGGCAGGATGTAGCCTGTCAGCTTGGACGTGGAAAGCGAAAAGAAGCCGACAATCACGATGATCCAAAGCCATAGAAACAGCGATAAGCGACGCTCTGGCTGCGTCAGCACGGCGCGCCAGTGCTTGATCGTCGCGCCGATTTCCGTTAGGAAGAAGAGTGACCACGGCAGGCAGCCAAGAATCGCCACCATCGTGAAAAAGTAAAACGGTTGCGGATGCTTGAATTTATTGGTCAGGAACCGCTGAAAGTGATGCGCAACAAAAAACTCCTGCCAGAATTCCTGCCCGTGTCGCAGGAACATCGGCAGATACCAGGTCGCTGCGGTCAGCAAAAAAATCCCAGCGCCGAGCAGCAATAATCTGGGTCGTTTGAGCAATGCAAGCAACGTGCGAGTCAGCAATAAGAACAGGCCGATGATCGCTCCAGGCAGCACGATTCCGACCAATCCCTTGGCCAACATCGCCAGTCCCATGCCGAAACAGCAGGCATACCAGAGCCAGTCTTTCCTTTCCTGAAACCACAAGAAAAATGCCAGCAGCGCGATGGTCAGCGAGACGGCTAACGGCAAGTCAAATGTCGCGGCGCGGCTGAACCCAATCCAGATGCCGCTGGAACCTAACACCATCGCGCTCAAATAGCCGAAGCGCGACGAGCGCAACCGCTGGCCGAACCAGAACAGCAAGAACACACCGAAGGTGGAAAACAACGCGATAGGTAGGCGAGCCGCAAGTTCCGAACCCCCGAAGATTTGAAATCCGAGCGCGGCCAGCCAATACGTCAACGCGGGTTTTTCAAACCAATAGATACCTGCAAGCTGTGGCGTGATCCAATCGCCACGCTCCTGCATTTCGCGCGCGATTTCGGTATAGCGCGGCTCATCCGGCCCGATCATTGGCAATGCGCCGAGGCGAAAAAAGAAACTCGCCAGGCACAATACCGCAAGGGCTAATAAACAATAACCAGGTTTGAAATCGGGGGATTCGGATTTGATGATTTGCGCCATGCAAAATTCGGGATTAGAGTCTGTCGGAAAGTTGAACTCAAGAATTAAACGGCAGGTTATCACACGATGTCTACACGAATGAAGGTCGCCGTTATCGGCACAGGACATTTAGGACAGGCTCACGCGCGAATTTATGCGGGGCTGGAGCAGGTTGAATTAGTCGCCGTCTGCGATACGAACGAAGCAGCAGGCAAAGCGATTGCCGAAAAGCACAACACGCGCTTTGTGCAGGATTATCACGAATTGCTGGATGCGGTCGAAGCCGTGAGCATTGCGACGCCGACGATCAACCATCACGAAATCACGCGCGCCTGTTTGCAAGCGGGCATTCACGTGCTGGTCGAAAAGCCGATTGCGCGTACGCTTGCCGAAGCCGATGAGATGATCGCGTTGGCCGCAGCAAAAGCGTTGACGTTGCAGGTCGGGCATATCGAACGTTTCAATCCGGCGTTTGCCTTGATGCGCGAACATATCCGGCAGCCGTATTTCTTCGAGGCGCATCGTCTGGGCATCTTCACACCGCGTTCGCTCGACATTGATGTCGTGATGGATTTGATGGTGCATGAGTTGGACATTATTGCTTCGCTGGTGCCGAGCGAAGTCGTCAAAGTTGATGCTGTCGGCATCCCGATTTTGACGCCACAAATTGATCTGGCCAATGCGCGGGTGGAATTTGCCAATGGCTGCGTGGCGAACATCACAGCTAGCCGCGTTTCGGGCGAGCGCATGCGCAAATTGCGCGTGTTTCAGCCGAATGAATACTACTCGCTGGATTATGCCGATCAGCAGGTTTTGATGTGTCGTTTGGTTCCGCCGCCGCCGGGCGCATTGCGGCCTGAGATTGTGGCTCAGCCGTTGGCCGTCACACAGCGAGAACCGTTGCTGGCCGAAATCGAAGCCTTCATCACTGCCGCACAAAACCACACGACGCCGATTGTGAGCGGGCCGGACGGACGCCGCGCCTTGTCTTTGGCAATTGATGTGTTGGAGAAAATTCGCGCCCATTCCGCCCACGCAGGTATTAAGTTGCGATGGTAGTGGGAGTAAATCTGAGAAAGATTAGGGAAGCTAGGGGAAGTCGAAAAACAACTTACCGACGGTTTGACCTCCCTACAAGCCTCTGTTAGATTGCTGCTTCATTACGCACGAGATGCTGTAGATTTGGCTTCTGAGCCTGATTTCACGAGTGATTTTTCATGCAGATAAAACCGCGCGATGCGCTTTTTGTCGGGATTGTGCTGGCTGTCGTTGGCGGGTTGTATTTTCTTTCGACACGTGGACGCGTGCCCGACTTGGCCGCGCAACCAGCAGAACATCAAACCGCCAGATCACGTGAAGATTGCCTGAAATGCCACGTGCCCGAAAGGATGAGTGAATTGGAAACCGCGCGCAAGCATCCACTCAAATGGCGCGATGCCAAAATCAACTGCCTACAGTGTCACAAAGCCCCTACCGCACAAACAACTGAAGCCCCTCCACTTTCTAACAATCGCAACTCGCAACTCGCAACTCTCAGATCATCCAGCGTATGGCAAAAGCAGCAGTAAAAACTCAGACGTATAAAAACTTCATCGGTGGTCAATGGGTCAAACCCGCCAATGGCCAAATGATGGATAACCTCAACCCGGCAGACACCCGCGAAGTGGTGGGACGCTTTCCCGCTTCAACGGCAGAAGACGTGGAGGCCGCAGTCAAGGCCGCACAGGAAGCCTTGCCGCGTTGGAAGGCTGTGCCCGCGCCGAAGCGGGCTGAAATCCTGTATCGTGCGGGCGAAATCCTAATGCAGCGCAAAGAAAAATTCGCACAGGACATGACGCGCGAAATGGGCAAAGTGCTGAAAGAAGCACGCGGCGATGTGCAGGAAGCGATTGACATGACTTTTTACACGGCAGGGGAGGGAAGACGCCTGCACGGCTACACCACGCCCTCGGAAATGCCGCACAAATTTGCGATGTGCGTGCGGCAACCAATTGGCCTTTGTTCACTAATTACACCGTGGAATTTTCCGATGGCGATTCCGTCGTGGAAGATGATGCCCGCCCTGATTTGCGGCAACACGCTCGTCATCAAACCTGCCGAAGATACACCGCTCTCAACCATAAATTTGGTCAAGGTTTTAGAAGAAGCGGGGATGCCGCCCGGGGTGGTCAATATCGTTTGCGGTACTGGCCCCGACGTGGGCGCGCCACTAACTTCGCATGACGCAGTGCGGTTGGTTTCCTTCACTGGTTCGACCGCGACCGGAACCTCTGTCGCCGAAACGGCTGCGCGTGCAGGCAAGATTTGTTCGCTCGAAATGGGCGGCAAAAACGTGATTATGATTATGGAAGACGCTGATCTTGATCTGGCGGCAGAAGGCGCAATTTGGGGCGCGTTCGGCACATCGGGACAGCGTTGCACGGCTTCTTCGCGGTTGGTTGTCCATAAAAAAATCTACAAGAAATTTGTTGAGAAATTGACAGAGCGTGCGAAGACATTGCGTGTCGGCGATGGCCTTGATGAAAAGGTCGAAGTCGGCCCCGTCATCAATCAAAAAGCGGTAGACAAGATTCTCGGTTACATTGCCATCGGTCAGCAGGAATGCCAAACTGCAGCTCGGCGGCAAGCAACTCGACAACGGCAAGCACAAACAGGGCTTTTTCATTGAGCCGACGATTTTCACCGATGTGCAGCCGAATGCGCGCATTGCCCAGGAAGAAATCTTTGGCCCGGTCGTCAGCGTGATTCCCATGCAGCGGTTTGGACGAAGCGATTGAAATTGGCAATAGCGTGAAATATGGCCTGTCGGCTTCGATCTACACGGCGGATGTGAATCGCGCCTTTCACGCGATGGAGCGCATGCACACCGGGATTTTTTATGTGAACTCGGCGACCATTGGCGCAGAGGTTCATTTGCCGTTTGGCGGCACGAAAGCCACCGGTAATGGCCACCGCGAAGGCGCGATGATTTCTTCTCTCGACATCTTTTCGGAGTGGAAATCAATTTATGTGGATTACAGCGGCAAGCTGCAAAAAGCGCAGATTGATGAAGTTGAGGTGTAGTTGTGAGGTTGTTTCCGCGCACCATCAATGGGGTTGTCTTCGTTAATGGGCGTCCTGCAAAGGAAGCAAATGTTTACCTTGTTAATCCCCGGAATTTGGATGATTTGATTTTTGGTTTAGAGGCTAAAACTGATCGCCAGGGCCGTTTTACGATTCAATGCTTTCAAGGCCAAGAGTATCTAATTTATGCACAGCGGTACGAGCGTGACTGGGAGTCAGAGTCAGCTAAGATTCCTGTGCCAGTAGACGGGCATTCTAAAGCGATAAAGCTGTCATTGCGGAGAAAGAAAGAAGATAACCACCCACAGCAAAAGATTTCAAAATGATCTTTTGACAATGTCTTCCGGTGCCTATCTGTATGAAGAACCAGCCTAATGACCAACAGACAAGAAGCAAGGTGGATAAAGCTCAACCCCTAGCCACCATTAACGAACCCCATAAGCTGGCATTTGAGATAGGAATCGTTGTTTGCCTCCTCATGGTTTTTCTGCTTCTTTCCTTCACCAGTATGCGGGAAAAAAATGCCACCTTTGACGAAGGCACGCATATCCCGGCAGCCTATACTTATGTGGCGTATGGTGACTTCCGCCTCAACCCTGAACATCCGCCGCTGAGTAAACTATTGGCTGGGTTCGCACAACGACTGCTTGCTCCAAAGGTCGAGTTAACGGATGCCGCCTGGGAAAAAGGCGAGCAATGGGAGTTTGGCGCGAAGTATTTGTACAGTTGGAATGATGCAGATCGTTTAGTCTTTGCGGCTCGGACGCCAGGCGTTTTACTGGCGGCGGTAATGGGGCTGCTGCTCTTTTTCGCCGCACGAAGTCTCTATGGATGGAAGGCGGGCTGTCTTGCGCTTACGCTTTGGGTGATTAACCCTGATGTGCTGGCGCACGCGCAACTGGTGACAACGGACTTGCCAGTGGCCAGTTTTTTATTTCTGGGCGTTTTCTGCTACTTCCGCTCTCTGCAAAAGCTGACGGTTGTGAATATGCTTCTGCTTGGCCTTGCAGTAGGCGGTTGCCTCATAACGAAATTTTCCGGTTTGCTTATTTTCCCGATGCTGTTGCTGGTGGGCACGGTTTTCGTTTTTTCCCAACACCCAAGCCAAATCCTGCTTGGAAACACTGGTCGCATATTGGCTAGTTACAAGGAAAAGGCTGTTTTGGCGCTGGGGCTGATTGTTGCCGCCGGAGTGATGAGCCTGGCTGTGATCTGGGCAAGTTATGGATTTCACGCCAAGCTTTCGCCGCAGGAGACCGTGTCCAATCGGATTGATTGGCAGCATTATTGGGCCAAAGAGAAGTTGACGACAGAAGTTGTCAAACTTTCTCATACCTTACATCTGTTGCCAGAGGCCTATATTTACGGCTTTCTGGTCATGCTTGAGTCATCTGAAAATCGCCTCGCTTACTTATTGGGAGAAGCTTCCGGCACAGGGTGGTGGTATTACTTTCTCGTTACGTTTTTCGTCAAGACTCCGATCCCGCTGATTTTGTTTATTGTCCTGGGCTTTGTGGTATGGAAGAAATACGGGGCAGGCTTCGTCACCGAAGCGATGTTACTGATCCCCGCTGGGCTTTATTGGCTAATTGCTTTGACCGCCAGTCTCAACATCGGGCATCGTCACCTGTTGCCGATTTACCCGTTCCTCATTGTCTTTGCCGCGAAGATTGCCCAGGGGTTTTCATGGCCAAAACCAAGTCGGGAAGCGATCTTTTGCGGCGTTTTGCTGGCTTGGAATCTCATCGGAACATTATTGATCTATCCGCACTTTCTCAGCTATTTCAACGAAATCGCCGGAGGCCCCAAGCACGGCTATAACATCCTAGCGGATTCGAACATTGATTGGGGGCAGGACTTGAAAGCCTTAGGCGAATATCGCCGAGCGCATCCTGAAGGAGAGCTTTATTTATCGTACTTTGGGACAGCCGTGCCGCAGTATTATGGAATCAATGCGGAAATGTTGCCGGGCTTTAGCCTTCCTCTTTCGCAGAAAGCGCGGGACAAGCAGTTCATTCGCTTCAGTCAAATTCCCTCAGGCTCGCTGGTGGCAATTAGCGTCTCGAATTTGACGGGACTCTATCTGCGGATTTATAGATTGCCCGGCACCGAAGAGTTTTTGCAACGCTTACAAAAAATGGAGCCGATTGCGCGCATCGGCTATTCCATCAATATTTATCGGCTGGAATAAGCAATCTGTAATTATGCAGCTAATGACTTCAGCCTTGCGAACGACGGCAGAAAACCTATGTCAAAGAATCTGAAAATCGTCCTGATTGTGGTGGGTTGTCTCGTGTTGCTTTGCTCTGGTGTGGTGGGGCTGGGAATTTATTGGTATGTCAGCAGTGGCAAGCAAATGATGGAGCAGATGTCGCAAGGCGTGCGGCAATCCGCCGAGGAAGGCGCGGCTTTCGGTTCGGACAAAGCGGACAGTGCTTGTTTGAAGGAAGCGCTCAGCCGAATCCAGAAAGACAACTCGTTCCAAAACACGATGGCCGTCAATCTGTTCTTGGCAAGCTGCCTAGGCAAAAGTAACCGCACACCGGAGTTTTGCCAGGGTGTTCCCGCCAGCGGGGAATTCGGCAAGTCTACGCAGTGGTCAGTGCAACGCTGCAAGGAAGTGGGCGTGGCAACACAGGCTTGTGGGCAGTTGATGGGAGTCGTGCAGGCGCACTGTCAGGCCAGAATTGATGCTTCAAAGGATGACACCAAATAGGTTAGGCAGGGAGGGAATACAGAAATGCTAAATGGCACCAGGTAGCGAATTCATTCGCTACCTGGTGCCAACTCCACAAACTCTTTATGCTACGCCCGAACAACTACTTCCATTACTGCCAAACCAAGCAAAATGCGCGTCCACCCCTGCCGTGGTCACGATGTCTGGCGTGCCGTCGCCATTAAGGTCTAGCGTGCCAATCAATGACGCTACTTGTTCATCGCCAATCGAATGCGGCGCGTCAAAGTCGCCATTTTCCAGGCGCAACAGTACGTAGACGGTTCCCGCTGCATCTTTGGCCACCAAATCTGAGCGACCGTCTTGGTTGAAATCGGTGGCCTGCACTTCGGCGAATAACACGCCAAAGTTTGTTTCCCGCACGCTAAAATGGCCACTCGCATCGGACGTATACAGCAGCACGCGTCCCTGGCTGGTCACGACAGCCAAGTCAGGTACATCGTTAACGAAGAAAATCCCATTTTCCAAAATGCCATCGAAATACCCCACGGAGGCGGAAAGCGGAACCTCGCCTGTGGCATAGGCCGCAGCCGTGGTCGGCGTGTAAGCAAACGCGCCCCAATTTCCGTCGGCCTGACTAAATAATGTGACTGCGCCGCCAGCTATATCCACGGCTATCAGATCAGACATCCCGTCCTCATTGAAGTCCACCGCAGCAAGCGCCGCATAAAAGCCTTGCATCACGGGCGTGCCGCGAAAACTGTAGTAGCCATACGGGTCTGAGGTCAGCAAGTAAACCCCGCCTTCCGCCGTGGCGACAGCGATGTCGGGATAGGGATTCACCACAAATTGCCCTTCAATGTAATCTCCGTCAAAGTAGCCAATGGCGATGGCCGTGGGGTGATAGATGCCTTGCATGTAATCGCTCACGACCGGCTCGCTAAAACCACTCTCCGTTCTGAACCGCGTGCTGGGGACGCCGTTGTTATCTACTGTTATCAAGTCGGTTTTTCCATCTCGATCAAAATCTATGAGAGCGGAGCGAACAGCCCCGACAACGGTGGATTCATTTTGTGCAGCGCCAAAGTTAGGCGCGCAAACTGGGCCAACAGATTGGGCCGTAACGCCCAGGGAAAAGAGACAGAAACTCAGCACAGAAAGCATCATTGTGGACATCTTTTTCACGATAAAATCCTCCGAAGACATGATTTGCAAGGCGCTTGCCTCAACACAGAGCATCAACTACTGAGGGCTAGGCTGGCGAACTATGACCGCACACCTTTTCACGGCGAAAGGCATAACCAAGAAGGGGCGTTGGTGTAAGAGGGGTTATTCGTGCGGGCGAAATCGTCATTGTTCTTTGACGAGCGGCAATGTACAAAAGCGACCGCAGGGCGTCAATAAAATCTTGCGGCTATAATCAAATCACTACACTTGATGCAACAAACGGGCAAAAAGCGTGTAAAATGCCGCTTCAATTCTAAGCTTCAAGCAGAAAGATTCACGAAATGATTATCGGATTACCAAAAGAAATCAAAGACAAAGAATCACGTGTCGGATTGACGCCCGCTGGAGTCAAAACCTTACACGATGCCGGACACTCGATCTTGGTTGAGCACGATGCTGGCGAGGGCAGCGGCATCCCGGATGAGCAGTATCGTGGCGCGCGCGGCGAGATCGTCGCTTCTGCTGCTGAGGTCTGGGAACGCGCGGACATGATCGTTAAAGTCAAAGAACCTGTTGGGCCGGAATACGAACGAATGCGTGAAGGCCAGATTTTGTTCACGTACTTGCACCTTGCGCCTGACCCGCATTTGACGCAGGTGATGCTCGCCCGCAAAGTCATCGGTGTGGCCTACGAAACCATCACGAATGATGATGGCCACTTGCCTCTGCTTGGCCCGATGTCCGAAGTCGCAGGCCGCATGTCGGTGCAAATCGGTGCACATTACCTGCAAAAACCCGAAGGCGGGCGCGGCGTGCTGATGGGCGGCGTACCAGGCGTGTTGCCCGCCAAAACGGTGATTATTGGCGGTGGCGTTGTAGGCGTAAACGCGCTCAAGATGGCCGTAGGCTTAGGCGCAAACGTCCATGTGCTGGATCAAAATCTGGATCGCTTGCGCTATCTGGATGACATCTTTGGCGCGAAGATTCGCACGCTGGCTTCCAATCCCTACACCGTCCAAGAAGCCATTGCGAATGCGGATTTGGTCATCGGCGGCGTGTTGATTCCTGGCGCATCGGCTCCGAAATTGGTCACGCGCGAAATGCTCAAGACGATGCACAAAGGCGCGGTGATCGTAGATGTCGCCGTAGATCAAGGCGGTTGCATCGAAACCACGCGTCCGACCACGCATAGTGATCCGACTTATTACGTTGACGAGGTGCTGCATTACTGCGTCACGAATATGCCCGGCGCGGTGCCACGCACTTCTACGTTTGCCCTAACGAACGCAACGTTGCCGTACGCGTTGCGGCTGGCAAACAAAGGCTTCAAGGATGCGATTGCGAAGGATAAGAATCTGCAAAATGGCGTGAACACGTATTGCGGGGCCTTGACCTATGCGGCGGTCGCCGAATCGCAAGGCTTGACGCATACGCCGATTGTGGAATTGATTTGAAAGGGAGGATGTTTATGATTGTAACCTTAATCCCCGAAGTAGAAACACTGGTGCAGCGAGAAGCCGTACGACAAGGATTGTCACCGGATGAGTATGCCAATCAGGTTTTGCGTCAACAGGCTTCAGCCGCAGAGCAGGAACGACGTGAGAAAGCGGTTGCCTTGTTGCAATCGTGGATTGATGACGGAGACGAGGAAGAACAGAAGGAAACAGGCGAATACTTGATCCGTGTTTTGGACGAGGATCGTTTGTCAGACCGTAAGTTGTTCCCTGAGGAAATGAAAGGAATAAGCTGGTGAACCGCGTTGTTTTGCTTGATTCCGGCCCGCTTGGCTTGGCCACGAACCCGAAACGCTCTGCCTCTAAATATGGCTTGCAATCATTGGGTGCAGACGTTGACGCAAGGTGGCGCTCGCGTAATCGTTCCCGAACTCGCAGATTATGAAGTCCGGCGCGAGTTGCTGCGAGGGAACAAGAGCGCAGGGGTTGCTACGCTTGGATGGTTTCTTAACGACGGTTGAATATCTCCCTATCACCACCGCCGCAATGCGGCAAGCCGCGCAATTTTGGGCCGAGGCTCGCCAACAAGGCTACCCGACCGCAGATGATAAAAACATTGACGGCGACATGATTCTTGCGGCGCAAGCGACTACGTTAGGCGTTGCCGATTTCATCGTTGCCACCACGAATATCCGCCATCTTGCGCGCTTCGTTCCCGCCGGGCTATGGCAATCCATTTCATGAAAATTATGCACAACCCAACCTCAACTCTCTTACGCATCAGCTTGGCTCTTCATCGGTTGCGTGGCGTTATTGGCGCAACCATCTCGCCATCGTCAAAAGCGAATTCATTTATGAAACCGCGCCGTTTCCCGAATGCCACGCTTCAACCATTGCTGAATCACGCGGGCATTTAGTCGCCGCCTGGTTTGGCGGGACGAAAGAAAAACATCCTGATGTCGGCATCTGGGTGGCGCGCTTGGAAAACGGGCAATGGACAACGCCGGTCGAAGTTGCTAACGGCGTCGAATCGCCTGCCAAACGCTATCCGACCTGGAATCCGGTGTTACATCAACCCAGGCAGGGGCCACTCCTTCTCTTTTACAAAGTTGGCCCTGATCCCGCGAAATGGTGGGGGATGCTCACGACTTCGACGGATGGCGGCAAAACCTGGTCGAAGCCTGCGCGTCTGCCCGACGGCATTGCCGGCCCCATCAAAAATAAGCCGGTTGAATTGTCCAATGGCGACTTGCTTTGTCCTTCCAGCACCGAAGATAAAGGCTGGCGCGCGCATTTTGAGCGCACCTCCGACCTCGGCAAAACGTGGCAACGCACCGAACCCATCAACGATGGCAAGGAATTCGGCGTGATTCAGCCGACCGTTTTCTTTCACCAAGGCGGCAAACTGCAATCGCTTTTTCGCAGTCAGCAAGGCAAGGTTGTCGAGTCGTGGTCAGACGACAACGGCAAAACCTGGGGCAAGCTCAGCGCGACTTCGTTGCCGAATCCAAATTCGGGCATTGATGGCGTCACGTTGAAGGATGGGCGACATTTGCTGGTCTACAATCACGTTGTAACTCGCTCTGGCAAGTGGGGAGATCGTGCGCCTTTGAATGTGGCGGTTTCTGCCGATGGCAAAACCTGGCAGGCGGCCTTGGTGTTAGAACCCGGCCCGCCTGAAGCCGAATATTCTTATCCGGCAATCATTCAGACGGCTGACGGGTTGGTGCATATCACCTACACGTGGAATCGCAAAAAAGTGAAGCACGTAGTGGTTGATCCTAAAAAACTCAGCTTGCGTGAAATGAAAGACGGCGCGTGGCCGAAGTAAGCAAATGGCAAAAGGTATCAAAGTAATAGGCATCGAACCGGATTCGCTGGCAGCAGAATTAGACCTCGAAATTGGGGATCGCGTGTGGACGATCAATGGCAAGCGCGTGCGCGATGCGTTGGATTTTAAGTTTCTTACTTCGGGTGAAGAAGAGCTTACGGTTGAGGTCGTGAAGGCAGACGGCGAAGAATGGGAAATCGAAGTCGAGAAGGATGACTCCGAACCGTGGGGCATTGATTTCGAGCCGATGATGCCACGGCAGTGCGGCAATGATTGTGTCTTTTGCTTCATTCAGCAAAATCCGGTTGGTTCGCGCGAATCGCTTTGGGTACGGGACGAAGACGTGCGGTTTTCGTTTATGTACGGCAATTACTCGACGCTGACGACGCTGGGCAAGAATGAAATCACACGCGTCATCGAACAAAAACTCAGCCCGCAATACGTTTCCGTGCATACAACCGATTTGGATTTGCGCTCCTACATGCTCGGCAATGAAAAGCGGGTTGATGTGCTGGCGCAAATCAAGCATTTCACGGATCACGGCATCGAAGTTCACGCGCAAGTTGTGCTTTGCCCGACGATCAATGACGGGCAATATCTGGTCAAAACAATCTACGATTTAGCGGCCTTGCATCCCGGTTTGGTTTCGACGGCGATTGTGCCGCTCGGGATTACGGATGGGCACAAATATCGGAGCCGCTTGACGCCCGTCACGGACGAATATTGCGGTGAGATCATTGACCTCGTCACGCCAATTCAGCAGGAGTTGCGCAAGAAAATCGGAACCGTCTTCGCGTTTCTCGGCGATGAGTTTTATATTCGCGCAGGTCGCCCGATTCCACCGCGTTCGCACTATCGCATCATTCGCGGGCACGAAGCCGAAGATGCTTCCTATCCGCAAATTGAAGACGGCGTCGGGATGGTACGGCAATTTTTTGAAGAGCACGCCAAACGGATGAAGCAACTGGATAAGAAGCGCGCGCGCGGCGAATTCAGTGAAAAAGATGCCAAAGCCGTTTATGGCACGATTGCGACAGGCGAAATCTTTTTCCCGATGCTCAAACAGGCTTGCGAAGAAATGAATGAACGCTTTGGCACACGGCTTAAAGCGGTCGGCGTTGAAAATACTTTCTTCGGCAAAGGTGTGACGGTTGCGGGCTTGTTAACCGGGCGCGACTTCGTCAATGCTGCTACCAACTTTGAAGGCAAATTTTTGCTGATCCCCAAAGATTGCTGGCGCGACCATGATCAAAAGTTTCTGGATGACATGACGATAGGCGAGTTGGAGGTGACCATCGGCTGGCGCGTCATCAAAACCTGGAATGCAGTTTTGGGTTTGCCTGAACCAAAGCAAGAAAAAGAATTCCGTGTGTTGTCGCATGATTACGGACAGGTGACGTCAATTTCGGCTTAGGCCGAAAAGCTATTAGCTCTTAGCCCTTAGCCGTTAGCTTGGAGGAAGACTCTTCTACAATCTTCTGGCGAAAAGCTAAGAGCTAATAGCTCTTAAAAAGATGCAAGAACTCAACACTATCAATCAGGCAGAACTAATCGAAATGTACGAGGCGCGTGACGCGCTCGTCAATCGGATCAATCCTGAAATCAACAGCGTTATTGACCTGGATCGCTTTTTACAGGCGACGGTGAATGAACTGGGGCGACAGTTGGGCGTAGATCGTTGCACGGTCATTACCCCCGCGAAAGAAGGCGGCTTTGTCGTTAGCTACGAATACCGTGCGAGCGAAAACCTCAAGGCGGGCGCAGGCTTTCACATCCCGCATTCCTTCGTGCCCAAAGATGCAATTTATAACCGCCTGCCGCAGATTCGTCACTTCGCAATTGATGACATCGCCAAGTCAGATTTGCCACTTTGGGTACGCACGACGTGCCAATTAATTGGCACTCGCTCGGTGTTGATTGCGCCGTTTGTTGCGCGGGATGAATTGCTGGGCGTCATTGGCTTGCATTACACCGAAGAGCCACATCATTGGACAAGCTCGGAAATCAAAATGGTGGAATGGCTGGCGGCGCAGACTTCGATTGCAATCCAGTACACGCACCTTTATACCGAGAAAGAGAAGGAAATCGCGCTGACCAAGTTGATGCTGGAAATTTCCAATGACATCAACACGCGGAGCGACTTCAATGAAATCAAAGACTTCGTGATTGATAAGGCGTTGGAGTTGCTCAGCGCGGATTACGGTTGCATCGCCATTCTCGACACTGCCGGTGAGCATTTGCATTTTGATACCATTCGCGCGCGTCGTGGCTTTGACGCCCGCCGCAGCATTGAAGCTCGCTTTCGGGAAGCGCGTTCGTTGCGCTTGCCCGATCATCCGGTCGTGCGTGAGGTGATGGAAGAGGGGACGATCCTCAAATTCGAGACGCCCAAGGATTCACCGCTGGCTCGTTATGTGTTGCACAACATCATCAAAGGCGAATCGGCGTTGATTGCGCCGATCACGATCAAAGGCAATGTTTTCGGCATTCTCGCGCTGGTCTGGTCGAAAGAAGCGGCCAAGTTTTCCAATTATGATGTCCAATTGCTCGGTGGGATTTCGAGTCAGGTCGGCATTGCGTTGGAGAAAGATCGGCTGGCGGCAGAAGTCGTACGGCTCAAACGCGAGTTGAATGACGTGCGTTCGAATGAACGCATTATCGGCTCATCGCCCAAGCTCCGCCGCGCCATCGAAATGGCCTTGTCCGTCGCTGACAGCAGTACAACCGTACTGATTCAGGGCGAATCGGGCACCGGCAAAGAATTGATCGCCAGCTTGATTCAATTCAATTCGCGGCGCGCCTCCAAGCCGTTCGTGAAAATCAATTGTGGTGCGATTCCAGCTTCGTTGTTGGAATCGGAATTGTTCGGGCACGAACGCGGCGCGTTCACCGATGCGCGCGCCCGCAGGATGGGCAAATTTGAAGAAGCGAATGGTGGTACGCTCTTTCTGGATGAAATCGGCGAGATGAGTTTAACCGCACAAGTGAGTTTATTACGTGTATTGCAGGACGGCGAATTAACTCGTGTTGGCGGCAATGAAGTCATCAAAACCGATGTGCGCGTCGTAGCGGCAACGAACAAGAACCTGGAAGCCGAAATCGAAGCCGGACGATTTCGCCGTGATCTCTTCTATCGCTTAAACGTCTATCCTGTGTATTTGCCGTCATTGCAGGAACGGGCAGAAGATATTTACTCGCTGGCTGCGCATTTCATTGAGTATTACCAGCAACGCAGTGGTAAGCGCGTGATGGGAATTACGGATCGCGCGATTCAGATGCTCAAGAATTATTCCTGGCCCGGTAATGTACGCGAATTGGAAAACTGCATCGAACGCGCCGTCATTGTCGCGGCGGGGCGAATGATTACGGAACAGGATTTGCCAGAGGCTATCCGCGCCCAGGTTTCGGATTTGGCCAGCGCCAGTCATATTGAAATCGCCATTCCGACGCCGATGGAGGAGGTGGAGCAGATGATGATCGAGCAGACGCTACTTTTTACCGATGGCGATAAAGCCAAAACCGCGCGCCTGCTAAATATTGGACGCAAAACGCTCTATCGCAAACTAGAGCAATACAAAAAAGCACAAGCCGTGTCACAAAAATAATGTGGGAGGCGTTTATTGGTTGTATTTTCAGCTAGGTGTTTGCGTTGGGAGTGGCAACCAATGAAATAAATCGAACACCTAAGCACTGGCTTAAAAAAAGGGATGATTCTTGCTTTTGCGTATTTGCAAGTCTAAGATTTAAAAAAATGAAGAGGTGAGACATGAAAGTTTGTCCAACTTGTCAATCTAGCTATCCAGACGGTTTTAAATATTGCCCGCAAGACAACAATAGTTTGCTCACGGGCGAAGAATTTGCACGGCGCTCCCAACCGGTGACGGCGTCTGTTATTTCTGAAGCAATTCCTGAAGTGGCGACCGTTTCTGTGCCGCTGACCGTGGCCAAAGAAGCTTCGGTTACTATTCCTGAAACACAAACCGCTGCCGCGTATATTGCTCCACGCGATTTTGAACCTGGCGCAGCGTCAGTGCCGCCCGTACCTGAAGCTAAACCGCCCGCTGATGAACCGCCCGCTCGTGTCGTCCCTAAAACAGCGGCGACGAGCGCTGCGACCAGCGTGACCACCAACGGTACGGCGAAAATAGCTCCGCGCCCCGACATCGGGTTGAATTTGATGATGCCGGAGCCGGGCAACTTACTCTCCCGCCTTTTCGCGTCCTTCCAAAACATCAAAGACATCAAGTTCGGCGCTGCTCCAGTTGTTGCCGGCGGATCGCAGGGCTTTCAAGTCCTGATCCCTGACGAATCGCTCCCCTCACGCATCGTCCGTGAAATCAGTTTGGCCTGGCAGGATTTGCGGCGTAACCCGAAACAGTTCTTTATCGAACTGGCGCGCGGTGACGGCAGCAATCTGCGCCGCCGCAACATGCTGCTGGCCGGATCGGAGATGGCGTTAGTCGGCTACGGTACGCTATACCTTTGCTTCCAGGCGCTGGGCGCGCTGGGCAAAGGAAAGCCGCTGATGTTCAATGTAATCTGTATTGCCTTGAGCGCCTATTTGGTCGGCTGTTATGCCGTGCGTGGTTTTCTGCTCAGCCGCATCATTAGCAAATTCAGTCAAGGCATGGCATTGCCCAAACTCGGATTGGAATTGGCAAACTGGGTGCCGTTGCTGGCGGTGCTGGTCTTTGTCCTTTTCTCTGATCGGTGGTTCTGCCAGGTGTTTCCCTCGCAATGTGGAGTGGTCGAGGCCAAAGCCGAGCAATATCGTTTATTAGAACCGACGCTTGCCGAAGAGCCGAAAGTAAACAAGCCAGTCGAAAAAATCGTAAAGGAAATTCCGAAAGGCAAAGGTGGCTTTACTGGAGGTAGCAAACCGAAGATCGAACAAGCGCGCGGTGGCGGTGGACAAAATACCAATGCTCCTGTCAGCAAAGGCGTGGCTCCGCAGATAACCCAGTTGCCGCAGATTCAGCCGCCCAGTTTGCGCACGCCTACGATCAAGAATCCTTCCCTGGTCGTGCCGACCACCACGATTGGCGACGACGCCTTGTCGAAAGCAATGGCAGGTAGGATCGGCGACCCGAACGGTGCGGATGCGCCTCCGTCCTTGGGCACAGGTAAAGGTACTGGCCTTGGAGCTGGAGAAGGTGGCGGACAAGGGCCGGGACGCGGTGGCAATAAAGGTGGCGGCGATATGTCAATTGGAGGTGGCCCCGGCGGCGATGGTTCCGGTGGTATCTTCACGGCGACAGCCAGTATGAAGCCCACCATCACCTTCAAAGAGAAGGCGCGCTACACAGAAGCCGCCCGCCAGAACCGTGTGCAGGGAACCGTGCTGGTCAGCGCCGTCTTTACTGCGGACGGCAAAGTCACCAGTATTCGCGTGATTCGTGGCTTGCCAGATGGGTTAAATGATGAGGCGATCAAAGCCGCGCAGAAGATTCGCTTTTCGCCCGCGATGAAAAATGGTCAAGCGGTGAGCGTTCGGATGTCGATGGAATTCAGCTTCAACTTGCTGTAAGAAAATCCCTGGGATGACGGGTTGACGAAGTGAGGTTTGATTGCTAGTATCTCGCTTCCTTGACAAGTGGGCCGTTAGCTCAGTCGGTAGAGCAACTGGCTTTTAACCAGTGGGTCGCAGGTTCGAGTCCCGCACGGCTCACCACTTAATTCAACAAGTTAAAGCCCGTTTGGACAGTGTTCCAGACGGGCTTTTGACGTATTTTTGACCAAAGTTTTCTGACAGCCTAATTTTAGCCTGATTGACGGAAGGGGATTACCTCGGCGGTGGTGCTTGGTTGGGCGAATTTTTCGAGGGCGGCGACGGCTTGGCGTTTGGCTTCGTCGGTCGCGTGGGTGTAGCGCTTCGTCGTTTGCAAATTCCGGTGGCCTAACAGTTCCATCATTACCATCGGGTGCGTGCCGACTGCCGCGAGGCGGGAGCCTGCGGTGTGGCGCAGGTCGTGAAACTTGAAGTTCTCTACGCCAGCCAGGTTTAAGGCAGTGGCCCAGGCTTTTTTGATCTCGACCAGATGCCCGGTTTTGCCGGATCCGGGAAAGACCCAGCGTGCGGCTTTCTCGCGGGGCAGGCTCTCCAGTTCGGCGCGCACTTTCGCGTTGATGGGGATGAATCTATCGTGGCCGGTCTTGGTGTCACGGACGTGAATTTGCCCGGCCTGAAAATCTACGTCACGCCATTCGAGCTTCAGAATCTCGCCACGCCGCATTCCGGTGTGGATCGCCATTACGACAATAGTTGTCAGGGTGGGATTCAGGAGCAGGGCATCAATTAACCGGGCTTCTTCATCGGGTTGCAGGAAGCGAGTGCGGGCGTTGTTCTCGATGAAGTGCTTCACGCGTTTGCACGGGTTCTCATTGGTGATTTTGTGCTGCATGGCGAGGGTAAAGATTTTGCCCAGAGCTTCGAGTTCGCGGTTGACGCTTGAGCATTTGCGTTCTTCGCCGCGAATCGTCGGTGTGGCTTTGCGCTCGCGCTTGAATTTCTCAATCAGCATGCTGCTGATCTCGGCAAAGGTACGCTTGCCGAAGAAGCGGCGGAAGGTCGTGAGGTTGCGTACATCCTCTTTCCAGCTTTTCTTATGCTCGCGGCTCCATTTGAGCCAAACCTTTTCGGCGAAGTCAATGAAGACCGTCGCGGCGGCTGGATCGCCGAAGCTGCCTTCGAAATATTGATCGCGCAGGCGTGCTTCCAGTCGCTTGGCCTGATCCGCTGTGCGAGCTTCGGGTAGGACTTTGCGAATGCGCTGCCCCTTGAAGCGAAAATCGGTGTACCACTTCCGACCGATGTGGTTTGGCATAGCTTGGTTCTCCTCTGTGAAAGGTGCTATAAAAATACCGATTTGGTTCAAATCTGTGAAGAGGCCGGGCGCGGCTAACTGCTGCTCTCGGCCTTTTGCGTGGTGCGCAAGTGGGCTTCTACTTCGGCGATTTTAAAGCGGACGGCGGTGCCGCGCTTGTAGGCGGGAATCAGCCGATCTGCCAGCCATTTATCAATTGTACGCAGACTGACGCTGAAGTGCTCGGCTAAATCCTGCCGCGTGGCGTGGGGTTTATGGGGGTCAATCGTTCGATTTTGCATAGTCGGGTTCCTTTCGATCTCAAGCAGATAATCAAAACTGTTGCTGGGGTGAGGCAGGCGGACGAAGCCAATTCGGACTCGCCGCTACCTTCGGTAAAGGGCGGGCGGCTGCGGTTCTACCCACATTACCAGTCGCGGATGACCGGACGGCGCTTGCCGGGGCCACGGGCACAGCCGCCCAGAACTCAAGGCCGGCGCAAGGCCTGCAAGTGGTCTATGAAGCCGGAGGCGGCGCGGCGCGAAAGCTCGGCCAGTGTGCAATCAAGCTTCAGTGTTTCCTGTAATTCCTGCTCGGCATCCAGTTCCAATTCGCGGCAGAGTCGGCTGAATAAGCCCGAGTTGCTTGGGCGTGGCCAAGTCACTGGTTGATTGCGCGACGGGATGCGTAGGCATTGGCTGCGCCTGCTGGGGCTGTTGTCCGCCGTGCGCGCGGTCGTGTTGATACAACTCGCGCGCGATGCCGAATTTGATGGCCGCCCGCTTCAGTGCATCGTGCTCGGCTTTCTTGATGCCAGTCTCCGTGTTGGCCGGGCCGGTGCCGATGCCTTCGCGGGTGACTCCCTCAATAGTGAGCGCCGCGATGACGATGACGGTTTCGCGCATTTGTGTGATTTGCCTGATGGTGTGCTGCCATGTCGGGGCCTGGCGGTCGAGGATGTCGGCCACGGTGTGCCATTCGACGTAATCAACCATTTGTTTGTGGCCGGAAAAATCCGTCCAGCCTTCGCGCGATTTGATCAGGTTGACAGCAATCGGCTCGTGCAACGTGCGCAGGAGGTCGGCGAAGGATTGATCTGGCACTTGGGCGGCAAATGCGGTTTTCGTTTCGATGGTTGTCATGCTCGATTTCTCCTTGGCTTTGGCGCGCAGCGCGTTAACCTGCTGATGGAGTTGGTCAACGGCTTCGGTTAGGTTTTCGAGTGCGCAGAGCAAATAACTGACGACTTGCCGATAGTGGTGGCTCGGTTCCGCGTCGGCATGCTGTTGATGCGCGCGCGATTGTTCCAGGTGGTCGGTGATCGTAGGCATAGATTCCTTTCTTGATGTCGCGCGAGACGTGGGAGCGGTCGCCCACGCTCGCGCGTTCCTGTTCCGGCACGTGCCAGTAGGAAAGTGGTTACAATTGGTTGAGAAACTGGCGATAGCGATAGCCGTGTGCGCCCCAAAAGCAGCGATGCACGGCGGCAAGGCGGGCGCGTCGCCTTCGCGCGGTGCGGGTCAGAGACCAGAGCCGCCAGGGGAGCGACGCGCGCCAGAGCAGGAAGCGCCAGCGCAGGCGATTAAGCACGTGATGCTCTCTGGCATTTCGGACAGAGGCGCACGTTATGCCGGGCGCGTTTGAACTTGGCTTCGGTGGCGCGCGTGCCTTGCCACGTGCGCACCACTTCCCACTCAATCCCGGCTTCCTGCACAACCTGCAATAAGCGTCCGCCGTGCCCGCTGCGGTGTTCGGCGAGTCGTGCGGCCAAGTTCACGGCACTCCCTAAGTAGTGCCGTGCATGTTTGTAAGGCTGCGCAAAATGCAGGAGGTAGACGGTCACAGCAGGGCGGCTCATACGGTTACCTCCGGGGCGCGACCGGCTTTCAGAATCGTGTCGGCGGCGTGCAAGATTTTGCGCGCCGAAGCTGCGGGGAGTTCCTCGCCTTGGAGCCATTCCTGAATGTAGCCGCGACAATAGACCGCGCCTGCCAGCCCCAGCGTTTCGCACAAAATCAGGGCTGTGCTTTCGGCTTCCACTTCGCGCAAGTTGCGCGGTGTGTGCTCGCCGTCGTGTATCTCAGCGAGTTCGGCGGTGTGGCCTAAGACCACATGCGCCAGTTCGTGAAAGCGGGTTTTGTGCGGAAGCTGCGCCAGAGGATTGACGGCAATCGTGCGGCGCTGCGCATAGCCTTGCTTATTGCCATCCAGATCGCTGAAGGGCACTTCCTCGACCTGGAGCGTGAGCAAAGCCGTGGCATAGTCCCACGCGGGCACGGGCGCGGGCGCGAGGTCGTCGCCGTCGGTTTGCGATAAGACAAACCAGTGACGCTTGAAGACAAACGTGGTGTGGATTTTGTCGGGGTCGTTTTTGTCTTTGCGGGTGAGCGGCATACAAAGTTCAAGCGCGCGTTCGCCGCGTCTGACTTGGCGGCCTTTGTGCTGCCAGGCCTGATACGAAGCCAGCGGGCCAAGGCGCAGGCCGCGCGCTTGGCATTGGCAGTAGGCCAATAATTGATTGCCGAAACTGTATTGCCAGAAGGCGGAATACGCCTCAAGCAAAAGGCCGGGTTGGGAAATAGCCTGAAGTAAAAGCTGTTGCCAGTGCATTTGCTCGTGATTTTCTCGCATGTGGATTCCTCCTTTCTGGCACGGGGTGAGGCCGTGCCGGGTGATTTATTGCCAGTAGTTTTTTTCCTGGCCAAAGCTGGCCGCCCAATCAAGCGGACGCGCGCCGCACACATCGCAGACAACATCGTCATATTCTGGATGGTGGCAGTCGCAGGGGTACAAATCGCAGCAATAGGGGCAAGCGTGTGTGTGCCCGGAAGGCTGCGCGACCGGCGCAGGCGCAACCGCGCGATCTGCCGCGAGCAGTGCCGTTGCGCCTTTCGAGAGCGCCGCCGCCGCGATGTGATAACAGGGCATCGGCACACCGTGATGGCCGATGGTATGGGCGCGACAATTGCAGGAGGCATAGAGGCGACCATCCCAGGCGCAAAAGCTGACGTGGGCCCAGGAGCGTTGATCAGACATCATCACGCCGTAATGCGCGCCGACGTGGAGCACGCGCGGTTTGAGCGCGAGCGCCTTGTCAATTGCGCGCCGAAAGAGTTCTTGTGAAAGGGGAATTCCGCGTTTGCCCGTGGTGGCTGGGCTGGCCGTTGTTTGTGTTTGCATTTTAAGAATCTCCTGTTTTTTCAAGAACTGGATTGTTCTTGATTGCTCTAATTCTAGCACAAAATAGATCAAATTGTGGAGATTATTTTGCAGTGCCTTACATTTTTTCGCAGCCGTATTGCACAGGCGAGGCCCGCGGAAATGGCGTGAGCATGAATCGCATGCGCGCCGACGTAGAGGTTGAGACAAGGCGATGTAGTGGGATGAGATATGGGATTCTTTCCCTACCGCCCAGTGCGATCTGAGGCGGACGGCAGGATGTGGAAACTCGTTTTGCCGCCCCCCTCTTAGGTGCCCGGATTGTCAGCCTGGATCAGCGCATCCACGAGAGAGCGTAGCCCCCCTTGATGGGAACCCAACAAATCAAAAATGGAATGTCAAAAAGAAAATCGGACGCTGTTTCACGATTTTGTTTTTGATATTTCATTTTTGCATTTGTTAGTTTGGATGAAGTTGGGGGCGGAGCGAACAAATCGGCAGCGGACGCCTTGGACTCTTCAGCATCTGCGCATAATCCCCCCTTCCGCTGTGGCTGTTGCGGCGTCTGTCCGCCGCGTTGGGACTTGCGGTGGTTTGGCTTGGGGCTGGCCGCAGCCTTGGCAGGAGGCTTTTTGCAGCATTGCCCGCGCCTGCTGCATGTAACTTTTTGCCGTGGGATTTGTGGTTGCTCGTTGGTATCTACCAAGAGTAAACTTGCCCGCGTTGGTTGAATGCTACCGAGTTAGATTGCTCACAATTGGGCAAGGTGTTCTCGATACCATTTAAACCAGCGGAACGATTGCAATCACCGGACGCCAGGCTTGCCCTATTCATCGTAGGGGGATGACAAGTCTGGCGTTTTGGTTTGTTGGTAATTCTTGCTCTTGGTATCTGACACGAATGCCTTCTGCTAATCTAGCCTCTTGGCTGTTCCAGCTCCTTGGCTCTGTCTGTCTGCGTGACTCCCCGGATTAAACCGGGGTTTTGGTGGTGGCCAGCACCGACCACCAAACCAGCGCGGCGATGAACAAGGCACAGCCGAGAACCCACAACCACGACCAAACCAACGCCACGATGACGAACCCACCAGGACGGCAACGGCGGAGCGACGACCGGAACGACGGCACCGCCGAACCGAGCAAGCGAGGAAACCCAGCCACGACCGGAACAGGACGGGCAAACCCCGACCGACAAGGCACGCGAACGGAAACGAGCGAACCGGAACCGACACCGGAACCAGAACACCGACCGCAAACAGCCGACGAACCGTAATTGAACAGAACCGACGTGGACAAAGCAGACGATGAACGCAACATAAGCAAACCCCCAAGGTGAAAAAGTGAAACAACCGAACGGTGGCGAAGCCCGCCACCGCGAACACCCACAGGAAACCCGGAGCAGTCACCCGTGAGGGCCGAAGCGAAGCGAAGGAACCGCAGGGAGGCTTTGCGACCGAAGGTTTGACGCGGAGGGTAGAATGTGGGGGAGAGTGGTAGTAGGGCGACAATGTTAGCGCGATAGCTTCTGCAAAAAGAGCAAGTGCCGAACAGAACCGGAGCGGAGCGACAGCCGACTCTGCAACCGTTCCGAGCCACAACCGGAGCGGAGCCGGAAACCCAGCGGCGGGCAAGCCACGCGCCGAATCCGGTTTGAGAATCAGAAGTTTTGCCCGCCGCTGGGTTGGAGGCGAAGCGGGTTATTTGTTGCCCGCTGGTTTGAGTGCTTCGATGATTTGATCAATTGAGGCGCGGCTGATGAAGTGCGTGTGATTGATTTGATTCGAGGCGAGTTCGTACGTCAAGCCATTGATTTTCACAAAGCCCGCTTCGATCCAGCCAGAAGAACGCGCGGCGCTCGATCTCTACTCCAGTTTTGTTTTTGAAGTACTCCCACGCTTCAGTAACTTTCAGTTGTTCGTCGCTCATTAACACCTGCGCTTTGTTGTGAGGGGCGCATCCAGTTCGCATTATCTCATAATCGTACGAATTGCAGATTCTTGATTTCGTGCAGTAATGGCGGGCTTGGCAAGCTTGGCAAGCTTGGCAGCTTTGGCAACCTATCCTCTGTTTTGAAATGAAGTTGTGTTTTGCTTTGCTTCGGGAAGGTGGGTGATGATGTGTTTGCTAGAACAGGATGAATGAATAAGTTTGCCGCTCAACTGTGGCTGTGATTTTGCAAAGAATCCACAGCCACAGTTTTTCTTTTGTGAAGCGGAAGCGGAAGCAAAAGCTCGGAAGCCGGGAACTTTCCCACACAGATTTTTTCATCACACTACCCGCCTGACCCACCTGGGTTGGTCGGTTGTTGCGCTGGATTCATTCGATCATTGAAAAAGAATTCGGAAATGAATTTGAGAATCGAATTTTGAAATGAATTGCGGAAATGATTTCGGAAATGAATTCGGAAGATTTTGAAATGAATTCGGAAATGAATTCGGAAGTTCGGAAGTTCGGAAGCAAGGATTTCGGCACACACAATCTTTCATCAGATAACAGCCTGACCCACCTGGGTTGGTCGGTTGTTGCGGTAGATTCATTCGATCATTGAAAAAGAATTCGGAAAGAATTCGGAAGAATTCGGAAGATTTTGAAATGAATTCGGAAATGAATTCGGAAAGATTTTGAATCGGAAGAACGAAAAGATTTTGAATCGGAAAGATTTTGAATCGGAACAATCGGAAGAAACGGCGAGACAGCAGACAGAAAAGATTTTGAATCGGAACAACGACACTACAAAAGACATGCGGATTTTGTCATGACGGTTTGTGAGTGTACTGGATGCCGCGCCCTTTGCCCGGTGCAAAAAGGGAAACGGGGCTGGGCTGGGAGCCGGAAACGAGGCGGGGCAGGGCAAGAGATGAACTTCGCAGAATTGGAAAGTGCGAAGTTGGTAGCGTGCAAATGACGAAAGGCGCTCTGGCATTGGATTTGCCCTCAATGCCGCGCCCTGAAGCGGAGTTGATTGCAAATAACATAGTTCGGGAAGGTGAAAGGATGGCGAAATGGTGTGGCAGGATACAGAGCTTTTAGTGTTGCTTCAGGTGACGGATGAACTGTGGAAGTTGCGAGAAGACGCGGAAGCACAAATCAGAGTGCTGCGGTATGTAGCGGGGCGTCTTGGCCTGCCCGTGCTTGTGCTGCGATCCAAAACAATGCAAGTGCCGGACGTGGAACGGTGCGAAGAGATTGAAGCATGGGGCTTCGATGCGTAGCCGTGCGCAATCACGGTGTTTTTGCGAAGGTGAAAGGAAGGGTGAGCAGATGAATGAAATGGTGATTAAACTCGCGGTGTCAACGCTGGTGACGATCTTGGCCAGCACAATTAAAAACCCGAAGTCAGCGCAGGCGCGGAAGCTGCGCAAGTATGTGGGGCAAGTCCACGAGGTAAGTCATCAGTTCCTGGAAGCGACGGCGCAACCGGGCGATGAGTTGCCGAGCTAAGAAGAAGGGGAGAAGGGGAGATGGGGAGATGGGGAGAAAGAGCGAGTTGTGAGCGCGAAGCTGTCTTGTCTCCCCCACTCCCTTTCTCCCCTTCTCCCCCACTTCCGCTCTCTGCAAAAGGAGGGTGAAGGTGAAAGGTGCAGATTCATTAACGAAAGACGAATGCGATGCGCTGCTGGCAAGTGCGGCTCGTCAGGGTTCCTTAGCGATCAGAGACAGGATGATGCTGGAACTGATGGGTTGGACTGGCTTGCGGGTGTCAGAACTATCGGCTTTGCGCGTGGATCAGGTGCATAGATGGAGGGTTGGCGTTGCCGACTCTCCATCTTGACCGCAAAGCCACGAAACGAAACAAGGGCGGCAAGCTGCCGTTGGCCGAAAAGCTGCAAGGTTCGTTGGAAGCCTATTACATTTGGCTCCGGGGTTGGTATGAAGGCGCGTGGTTCTTTCCTGGCTATGACGGCAAACATCTGACATCGAGGGCGATTCAGTTGCGCGTGAAGTTACTAGCAAATCAGGCTGGTATTCGCAAGAAGATCAGCCCGCACAGTCTGAGAAAGTTCTATGTGCAGCGGCTGCTTGGATCAAGGGCTTGGATGTGCGAACTGTGATGGAACTGTCACGGCATTCAAGCTTGGCGTCGTTGCATTGTTATCTGGTCGTGAACGAAGAAGCGGCGCGAGCCGCGGTGGAGCAAATTTGAGGAATTTACCGCCAAGAGTGCAAAGGAGCAAAGACGCAAAGATGAACAGACAAATTATTAATGTGCAGATGGAGCGGCCGTGAGTATGAAACGCTGGAACAAAGATCGTGGTGAATCATCCCGAAGCAATTCGGCATTCCGGCACGTGCAAAACGTGTGAGCCGTTGAATTGTTGCCAGTGGAAGCGGTAGGCTATCCGCCATTCCATCCGCATTGCGTTTGCACGGTGGAATGGCTGGAAGTGAAGTGAGGGGTTAACTGGTGACAGTGAGGGGTAGAGATGGCGAGTCCTTACGGGGGAGACAGAGGCGGCGGGAAAAAGCCGACGCGCAAACGAGGCGGGCAACCGGGCAACGTGAACCGGCGCGGCGCTGATTTGCTGCCTCCGGCCAAAGACACCGAAGAACGGCGCGCCTTCCTCGATGCGCTGCAAAATGCCGAAACGACTGACGGCCAGCGAACAGGCGCGGCTCGTGCGCAATTATGGCTTTGCCAAAGTCGTGAGCCTGATTGAGAAAGTCGGCCTGCAAAAGATGGTGCGGTTTCTGGCGTGCTGGATGGGCACCGGATCACGGAAGCCAAGCTCGAGCAAGCTGGCGATGCGGTGAAGCGGGAAGCGGCGAAAGATCAGGCGCTCGGCGAAATCTGGAAACTGTGTGGCCATTGCGAGGCGTGCAGTGAACAAGTGGATCAGGTGTTGCGGTCGCTGGAATTGCAATTGTTGGGGCTGCAACCGGTGGAGGATAGTGATGGAATGGACACAGCGTGAGACGGGGAGAAGGGGAGACGGGGAGAAGGGGAGACAGGGAGAAGCCAGACGACCGCGCGCAACGTGGGCGGCGGTGGGACTGGCGGTGCTGTTCGCTTGGGGTGCAAGTGACAAATTTTGTCAGCACGGATTTGAAGCCGTTGCTCGAAGCAGCGAAGCAAAACACCGAAACGCTGAAACGAATTGAGGCACGGATGGAAGATCACGAGCGGCGGTTAATGGAATTGGAGAAGGTTCGCAAGAAATAGTTGCAGGAGCGGACGGGCGCGGCAACGGTTCGGCGAGACTGCGAAGATATGCGAT
The DNA here is from genome assembly GCA_963794955.1 of uncultured Acidobacteriota bacterium. Taxonomy (GTDB): domain Bacteria; phylum Acidobacteriota; class Blastocatellia; order RBC074; family RBC074; genus JAFDVL01. The sequence goes on along the minus strand of CAWCGF010000018.1, from coordinate 6,644 downwards.
TGGTGTGGGTGAAGCGAAGGGGCAAGCGTGCGATTCAGATTCCGCTGGCTGAAGCGATTCGGGCGCGGCTTGATCCGAGTGAGCCGCAGGCGGAATTCCTCGGCAATTTCGATCAACGGCTTTGCAAGTTCAACGCGTTCATTGGTGGGCGTCGGCTCGGGCAAGTCGCATCTGGGCGCGCACTATGCGTTGGAGATGGCCGCGCGCAATCCGAACGCGCGCGGCTTCATTGCGGCCAACACCTATCCGCAGCTTTGGCAATCTACGCTGACGGCACTCTACAAGGTTTGCAAGAGCCTACGGTGTGCCGGTGCATCCGGTGCGGCCTGAATCGGCAGCGAAGAAGAAAGTCCTATATCTGTGGAACCAGGTCGAGGTGCTGTGCCGATCCGCTGAACGTTATTCGGAATGGGATGGCACGGAAGTCGGATGGTTCTGGCTGGATGAAGCGAAGACGATGCCCGACGGTGCGTTCGGGGCGGTGAATGAACGGCTGCGTGATACGTGCTGTGATTATCTGTGCGGCTGGCTCTCGACGACTCCTGATGGCTACAACTGGGTAGCGGATCTGGCGGACAATCCGCGCGTGCGGATGGTGCGGTCGCACACGTCGCAGAACAAGAATCTGCCGGAAGGCTATGTTGACACATTGCTGCAAGTGATGTCGCCGGAAATGGTAGCGCAGCAAATTCGCGGCGAATTCATCAACGTGTGCCAGGGCGAATGCTATCCGCACTTTGATCGAGATGGCAACACAGGTTCGATTCAGCCGTTGGCGCGGGTGAGCAACTGATCGGGATTGATTTCAACGTTGATCCGGGGATGCATGCGTACCTGCTCGAAGTGAGACGGCGGATGTGTTCGTGCTGGATGAGATTTACATCAGGGGTGGCGACACGCCATCACTGGCCAAAGAGATCGAGCGGCGCTATGGGTTGGACATTCCGCTGGTGCCCGATGCGGCTGGTGGTCAACGACAACGACTGGCACCAGCGATCACGCGATCTTGCGCGAGGCAGGTTACAAGCTGAAAAATCGCCCAGCCAATCCGTCGCTCAAAAATCGCATCAATGCCGTGAATGCGAAGATCAAGAATGCGCTCGGCCAACGGCATTTGTTCGTGGACAAGAATTGCAAATTGCTGATTCGGGATCTGGAGCGTTGCACGTGGGAAGTAATGCACGAAGGTGGGCTATCGTGGGCCGCTCACGCATCCGGGCGCGGCGCTGGGCTATCCGGTGCATCTGAAGTTTCCGTTTACGAGTGGAGCGTTTGGTGTGGCACTGCCGAAGTTACTCTAACGACACGTTCACCGGGTGCGCCTGTAGTCGTGACTACCAAGCCCCGTGAGCGCACTCCGGTGCGATGGATGTTAGACGCGGCCCGAATAATCTAGTGGTTTGTTTTGTTGTTTCATAAATTCTACGGCCTGTAGCACCACTGCTTCAAGCTTACTTGCATAATTCAGTAGCAGTTGTTGATCTTGTGATTCTTTCGGGGTACGAGCCATTGTTTGAAGTAAACTGTTGCGAAAATTATCAATTTTATTGAGACACCATCCGTGAACTTTTTCAATGTCTGGCAAATTGGGCCAGACACCTGTCTTGTTCTGATAGATATACAACCAGTCGCCGTCATGGCGAACCGCATAGAGCGGTAAGGCACCATCTATGGTCAGCCAATCATCCAGGTAACGACTCGTCTTCAATTTGGGGCGCGACGAAAGCTGATCGTAGGCAAGGCCAAACTGTGTCAAGCCAATTTCAGAATACCGATTGAGTTTAAAACAGGGCTTGCACAAGCCGTTATGGCGCTGTGCCGTTATTGGAAGAATCCTATTTTCACAAGTATTACATTTAACTCTTTCTTCGACCATAAGCCAGGTTTATCAATGAGCGTCTAACGCCATATTCACCGTGCCGCGCCTGTGACAGTGGCATTAACCACAGCACCTGTTGGCGCGGCTACGGTGCAATTGATGTTCGGCGTTTTTTGAATAAAACTGTGATCATGTTATTTCAGGCTTAGAATACTCGCGTATGCTGTGCATCGAGCTAGCGTTTGCCAGAAGGCTAAGTCGTTATCAGAAGCCTCAAATTGAGATAATTGTTCGTCTGGGTCGGAGCCTTTCTTTGCCCAGAACTCTATCCCCGAAAAGTCAGATTTATACCGCCAGTTTGCATGTGCAACCGAATTACGAAATGCCCTCACTGGATTGTCGGTTAAAAATGTACAGCATTTCCTTGTAGTAGACCCTGAAGCTGATTCTTTTCGGAGTACCTTAAACCATGATCCCCCAAGATAAACAAAACAAACATAAATTTGAGTAATTACCTGCGCTCTCGTCAATGAGGGATTGCCTTTGATTTTTCGGGCATAATCCATCCAAGACTGAAACGCAATAAGTTCATCTAACCTGTCCTGCAGAGGAATTGGCGAAGCTGCAGCGATTCGTTGTTTTGCTTCATCTGGAAGGCTGGCTACTTTGGCAGAAATAGTAGTTGCAAGTTGGATACTCGCATCGAAGGAAATCCCTAGATCGTCGCGTAATATTGCCCCCCATTGCAGCATTTGATTGTCGAGAGTCTTCATACTTTCCAGCTTGGGGCTTGGTTATTTGTTGACGCCGAACATGTAATTAGACGGGTTGCCGCTGTTGGTCTATAGCGAAACTTGTTTCTCCCTAGACCAATTGTTTCTCCCTAGACCAACTGCGAATTGGTCTATCGCGAAATCTGACGTCGCGCGCCAGCCGCCCGGCACGAGCGGAAGGCGCGTTTCTGTCACGCTGGTGGCTTGCCCTTGCGGCCAGACTGTTGACGTCTGGGGGCGTGTCTTACGGGGACGAGAAAAACGGCTGCAACGGACTCTTTATTGTCTGGCTACCAAATACAGGGGCAAAGCTGAAAGGCCATCTTAGCGGAGGAAGCCTGCGTTGCCAAGCGCCGCGCGCCCGCCTGGCGTTGCCGACGCTGAAATAAAAAGCCCGCCGGGAACGAAGCACCGGCGGGCTTTCCTCTCACTCAGACGTTAACTCTGCGCCGGAGACTATACCACAGGTAGTGGTTTTTGGTTTTGACATTCCTACCGCTTGGGGGTATCTTGCCGCCATCTCACTTTGACAACCACTTCGCAACGATGAAGGCTGAAGGCTGAACGCTGAATTCAGTATCTTCCTCAGAATGATGAACGCGGAACGATGAGCGCGGAATCAGGCAAGCAGAAAACTTCTTCTGATTTCTCCTTCATCGCTCATCGTTCAACCTTCTGACTTTCCCTTCATCGTTCATCATTCTGACGATTCACCGTGCCCCGGTGGAGTCTCCCTTTGCGAATTGGCCCTTTTCAGTTTTCCTTCACGCCACAATCAAATAAGCCGTCGCTCCGCGCGTCGTGCGCAGGTGCGCGAATTCGGCAGCGGTGCGTCCATTCAGCAACTGGGCGATTTGCTGCTCCAGTTAGAAGCCTACCAGTCGGATTCCAACAACAAATACATCACGCGCGAAAGTCAGGTGGATGAGACCTTGCGCAAGTATCGCGGGCTGGCCGTCAAGGGCAATATCCTGCTGCCGAACATTCTGGAAACGCGGGCGGCGTTTACGGCGGGGCGGGGCCTGAGCACGAACTGGGAAGGCGAAGCGGAGCAACAATTCATCAAGCAATTCTTTCTCGTGAACAAAATCAAGCTGGCGTTCATTCGGCAGCTTGCCCGCGAGCGCGCCTTTGAGGGGCAGGTGTTGCTCGTGCTGCAACCGCACGCTGACAAATCCCCCGCGTGCGGTTCCTCTCCTGGTGGGACACGCGCTATGAAGTCGTCGCGGCAGCCAATGATTACACGCAGATTGAGCGCATCGAGCGTCCTCGCGAGCACGAAATCCGACCGGAGCGCAGCGCGTTCATGAAGTTCAATACGCGGCTGACTTCGATGATTGGGACGCCGCTCTTTGCCGGTATCCTCGACAAGATCGAGGATTTGGATGATGCCTTGATCCGTTTGAAAACCGCGAACAAAGCTGCCTCGAATCCCACGCCTTATTTCCGTTTTGACAATGAAGACGATGCCGAGACGTTCCGCGATTACCTGACGACGAGCGGTTGGAAAATGGGCACGCCGCTGGCCGGCTCAGGCGAAGCGATGATGGTGCAAATGGGCTATGGGTCGTATACGGCGCTGACCGAAGAAGTGGTGACATTGGCCAAGATCATTTCGGGTCACACCTCAGTGCCGCCGCATTGGTTCGGCTTTGCGGAATTGGTGTCGAATCGCGCGACTGCCGAAGATATGAGCAACGCTTTCGTGCAGATTGCGGAAACCGAAACCGAAGAATGGGCCAGCGGGTTCACTGATCTGATTGGGCGCGCCATGGCGTTGTATAACCAATGGACAGGCAGTGCCCTGAACACGCTGGCGGGTGAAGCGCTGATTGAGGTCATTTCCGAAGAAGACTTTCGGCGCATCGCGGCGATCTGGTTGCCGCTGTGGTTGGGCGGCGCGATCACGACGCCCACCTTCCTGAACAAAATCCCGACGATCAACGAAAAACGGAGGCTGAGCGGGTGCAAGCGGAAATGATTGACCGGGGCATTGATCTGGGCCTGGGGCGCGCCGTGACGCCGGGCGAAGTCGTACCGATCGAACGCAAAGTCGCGCTCGATGCGCTGAAGACGTATGGCCAAACGAGGCCCAGTTAGGTGGCTGGTGGTTGGTGGTTGGTGGTTGGTAGCTGTCGCGTAGCTAACCAGCCACCAGTGACCAGCCACCAGCCACCGGAGGAATTATGGCATTCAAAAAAGCGAATCCGGCGCAGTTGCAGGCGGTGGAAGTGCAGAACGAGAGTGATGCGCCGGTGCCGGTGGCGATCATCAGTGGCGGCGGCAGTGAAGGGCTGACGGATGCGGAGCTAAGGGCAACGGCTGTGCCGGTGACGGTGTCAGGGCGTGGCAACAGCGACGAAGCAGGACACGGGCAATAGTAGTCTGGCCAGCCTGGATACGAATCAAGGCGCGACGACGGACGCGGAAGCGGCGGGCGATGGTTCAGTCATCGCCATTCTGAAACGGTTGCGCACGTTGCTGGCCGGCGTGCTGAATGTGCGGCCTGCGAGTCCTGCCGGAAATGACTATTTGCCCGTGCGATTGACCGATGGCGCGGACTTTTACGAAGCCAGTGGCGGTGGTGGTGGCGGTGGCTTGACGGATGCGGAGCTAAGGGCAACGGCGGTGCCGGTGAGCGTGTCAGGCGTGGCGACGGCGACGAAACAGGACACGGGCAACACAAGCCTGGCTTCGATTGATGGCAAGATCACGGCAGTGAACACGGGCGCGGTCGTCGTGGCGTCCAGTGCGTTACCGTCGGGCGCGGCCACGGCAGCGAATCAGAGCACGGCCAACGCGTCATTGGCCAATGCAGAAACGTCGCTGGCCGTCGCTGGATGATTGGGACGAATCCGACCGGGCGAAAGTGAATTTGATTGCGGGGCAAGCGGGCATCACAGCCGGGGCGGGCAACGTGGCGGCGAACACGCCACGCATCACGGTGGCGGCAGATGATCCGCTGGTGACACGGCTCGGCGAAGTCCAGGCCAGTCCGACCGCAAACACGGTGCTGGATCGGTTGAAAGCCTTGCTGACCGGAATTGCCCTGGCTGCCGGAACAAACCTGATTGGCAAAGTCGCGTCGGTGCATTCGACCGATACGATTTATAACGGCACGACGGCGCTGACGCCGAAGTTTGCGAAAATCGCGGCGTCCTCCTCCGGCAACAACACTTTGGTTAGTGCGGTGTCGAGCAAGAAAATACCGCGTGCTGGCCTATAACTTCATCGGCAATGGAGCGGTGAATGCCAAGTTTCAAGATGGAGCCGGGGGCACGGATTTGACCGGGCTGAAGTACATCGCGGCAGCAGGCGGCGGGATTTGCGCGCCGTACAATCCGGTCGGCTGGTTTGAGACCAGCAGCAACACGCTCTTGAATCTGAATCTGTCAGCCGCGGTCGCAGTCGGCGGTGAATTGGTTTACGTGGAGGTTTAGTCATTGGTCATTAGTCATTGGTCATTGGTCATTGGCAAGTGACAAGTGACAAAGGACAAGTGACAAAGGACAAATATGGCAGTCGCGTATGACGCAGCGTCAATCCGGGCGGCTCGAGCACGAGCCTGACCGTGAGCCATACTTGCACGGGGAGCAATCGGTTGCTGGTCGTGTGGGTGTCGAACTTATGCTCGCAGCGCGACGGTTTCGGGCGTGACTTATAACGGCGTGAGTATGACGTCGGCCGGTACGCTGAACGGTTCGGATGGAGACCGCACGACGCTGTTTTATCTGGTCGCCCCAGCCACGGGTGCAAATAACGTGGTGGTGACGTTCAGCGGCACGACAGGTTCAGCGGTGGCCGGTGCGGTGAGTTTTTCCGGGGTACATCAAGCCCGCCGATGGGCAGCTATGTTTCGGCGTCGGGTACGAGTACCGCGCCGAGCGTGAACGCGACCAGTGAAGCGGGCGGCATGGCGATTGATTGTCTGGCGGTGGCGGTGGGCGCAGCGCCGAGTGTCGGCGCAGGCCAGACGCAACGTTGGAATGACAACGAAACGAGTGGCGGGGAAACGGGCGCGGGTTCAACCGAAGCCGGGGCAGCCAGTGTCA
>CAWCGF010000017.1:0-80196 GCA_963794955.1 uncultured Acidobacteriota bacterium | reverse complement strand
AGTCAGTTCCCTCCCATATGAGAAAATAGTAAAAAAGGTACTCTCAAGTGATTAGTGGAGAGTCAGTTAAAGGTATCTCAAGGAGCGTGGCAGCAGTTAAGAACACTTTGCACAAAGTCTTTAATGGTGCCAACGGTGCCAGCGCCAAGTCACGGCATAAAGTGACAAACTCATAGAGTCTGCCGCGAAAGCCGCCACTGTGTTTGAAGGCCCGCAAGACCAAATCCGTCACAAACGCGGCGACGATTTGCAGCGGCAAGGCGTTGGCACTGCGCCCCAACGGTTCTTTGACTTTGTAGATGCGCTTCAACCAGCGCCACCAGTTTTCAATCGTCCAGCGTTCTTTGTATAACTGGGCGACGGACAAAGCGCTCAGCTCGTGGCGCGTCGTGAGCACACGGATCAGCTTGCCATCGGTCAACTGATAACTGACCAGGCGCAGCAGCAAGTCCGGTTCCCAGCCCGGCAAACGCACGGTCCAATCGCTGGTCAAAGCCTTGATCCCGGCGGGCAAGTTGACGCTTGGCAGCACGTGGCGTTGCACGATCTGATAACTCACGCCGACTTTGAGCCGGATCACAAAATGCGACCCGGCGTTGATGATGGTGGTCAGAAAGGGGAACGAAAAGTAACCACGATCAAACAGATAAGTCCAATTTGCTGACCACTTGAGTTGCTGGGCGGCGACCAGATCGTGCGCTTTCCCGGCGGCGCTAAAGACGAATTGTTGCGGCACGCCACGCACCCATTCGAAGACACAAGTGATCTTTGCCGCGCCGGTTTTTTGCCGATAGCGCGCCCAATCAAAGGCCGCCAGCGAGAGCTTGAGCAAGCTGGCATCGACCGCCGCAATGCGGGCGAACTTTTTGCCAGCGCGGGACAGGAACGGACGGTACTGCGCCAGCACCAACTGCCAGGCCGCAATCATCTGATCGAGGTCGCGCTGTTGTAAAGCGTTGGCCAGGGTGTTACGGGCGAGCGTTCCGCCCAGCATTTCCTGGGCCGCGGGAGACTCGTCCACGACGCGCCGCAAGCCGGCCTGCGAAGGATCTTTGGTGAACTGGTACAAAACCAGCGCGGCCAGCAAACGCGGCCCTGGCAAAGCGGTGCGGCGCGACTCATAGGGATCGCGGGCAAAGACCTGCGCCGTAGCAACCTGGGCCACAGCACGCAAGACGAGAGAGACTACGGTCAGTGATTCCGTTATGGTAGACTGCATACAGCGAATCCTCCTGTAGTTAGTTTTTGAGCCGCGTCAGTGTACCTGATGCAGGGAGGATTCGCCCCCTAATCTGACCTCTAACTTATCGCTCTTCAAAGAACCTGTTGTGTATCAACTACTTACATGTGGGACGGGACTGATTGTGTTATCACTCACTACTTTCGAGAAAAATAAGATGGCAATTACCAGAACTCCGAAAAACTACATGTTTACGTTCCGGTTGCCAACGCTTTATATAAATAAATCTGAAGACAGGTACTAAAATGGCAAGTGCTCCAACCAATCCAATGATTACCAGCAGATAATCTTTGAATCGGCAAGAAGTGAAAATTGTTCAATAATGGTTTGGAATATCTTTCCTTCGTAAAAAAGTACGCTTCCTCCCGCAATCGTTGCGACATACTGTTGAATGCGCAAAGATCGTACTTTCTGATCATATTTGTTTTCCTGCATTTGCTGTTGATAATTAACCATCTCTTGGCCGATTTCCTTAATCTGCTTTTGTTTTTCAGCGTCGGATTGTTGTAATTCATCAAGTCGAGCGCGAAGAGTCGCATTCTCGCTTTGCTGACTTTGCACAATTTGATTGGGTTTCTTCGTGCTTTCGCCTCTCCATTTCAAGCTTGGCAGCGAGCCGACTATTTTCTTGCTCAAGAGCTTGTTTTTGCTCGTCTTTACTTGAAGTAAGGAATTTTCTTAGTTCTAGTGAGACAGCCGGTATATCAGACTGTTTATAAGGACGCCCTTCTAAAGTTTTTTTCTTTATGTAATCAAACGCCATTAGTATTTGATTCGGAGGGCGTTACATTACGTCTTCATGAACTTCAGCCATTAAAGCTAGTTCACTAGCATCGAATATGGGACTGTCTGGAAATATCTCTCAGAAAGAAGTGTTGAAAACACATCGACAAACGAATGTTCTTCTTTTGGGGTCGTTAGAAATGGAGAAATACTATGAAGAAATCCCATTAGGTAAAAGGTAAATGGTCTCTCTAAGTTTGGCCAGTTTTGTTGCGGCTTCTGTTAACGAACGGTCACGGGTAAGAAACCAGGTTTTGGGGTTTTGAGATCGCTCATCTTGGATAATAAAGTAGTGGCAGAGATCATGATCAAGAACAACCTCAGATTTCCTATAACCTCGTGTTTGTAGTGCGATTTCGTTCACTGTAGAAGCAACAACGGCACCTCGGGTCAATAGATAACATCATCTTCCGAGCGTTCATCAATATGTATTTTCCACTGTGTTTCGCAAAGGCTCAGCTAACTGCTCAAAGGGTTCTAGAAATTCCTCTGGTGTAAGTGAAGGACGACTCTCGCGTGCGTGTAAAAAGGCAATGATAAACTGGTCATCCGTATGATGAATCAGTTCTTCAGGAATTTTCTTTATTATTTTCGTTATTAATTCCGAACGACTCGCTGCAACACGTCTTGCTTCATTGATAGTAGCTCTAGTGACACGAAGTTCTACTCCAATTCGATGTGCGACATTGACTAGCTCATCGAATAATGCGACTTGATCGTCAAGATAAAGTATTCCGATAAGCAAAACGTTGGTGTCGAGATAAAATACTGAGTTAGCAAAAGTTTGATCTGCAAGAGGGTTAATTGGACTATTTTCAAATCCAGTAATTGTGTGAAATAGTATCCTTGAGTCACATGAAATTTCAGCTTTTCTGAATCAGGATTGGAACTTTTCAGAAAAGACTGACATCTTGCTTTGAGTGAGAGTACCGCCTCAGTCGAGAGATTTTTCCCCTTAATTGCTGATGTGAATGCGCTCTCAGTATCCGTCAAATTAAGAAGATTGTCATTGCTCAAATTCCCGGCAACTGATCTGGCAATCACACTTCCAAAGCGTGAAAAGCATTCAAATATGAATTTTCGGCAAACTTCTGCCCCTTCTTCATATGAGAAGTGATGCTCAGTATCCTTGAGGAGTTTTCTCAGCACCGTCTGAAATAAATTTTCTATAGAGAATGTAATGTTGCTTATGTCCTTTAAGCCCTTATCAGCTAAGAAATATGCGTGGCGTTTATTTAAATCAGTTTCCTCAACTTTTTTCTGCTCAATAAGTCTGAAAACAGATTCTTGAATCAGTTCTATACGAACTTTGGGGGCAGCCTCGCTAAAGTTTAGGTTTTCCTGAATTTTCCCAATTCGAAATGGCTGATCTTTTGTGCTTTCAATTAAAGCTCCAAGCACCACACGATCAATAGCCTGTTCCCTTAATTTCGAAGTTTCAGGGGAATATCGTAATAACGATGAATAAAGTATCTGTCGTTGGTCTTCAAATGTTAATGATGCTGGCTTAAGAGTCTCTATGGGTCTTGCTGGTAAATTGTCAGTTACTGGCGGTTTTTTTGACTGCATGAGCATAACCTTTGAATTTGAATAGCCTGAAGGAAACAGGTTCCTAATTACGCTCATTGGGCAGGTGAGGCGCGGCTGGTTAATGGAAAATTACTGCAACCAAGTGCAGGTAAAATGTACCATCCTCCCTTATTTACATCAAACTCACCGGATCAACTTCGACATTCAGCATCCGCAAATCCCACGCCTGTTCTTTCAACGCCAGCATCGCCGCGTCCAACGCTTCCCGCGCCACTCTTCGGTTCTTCGTCTTAATCAACACCTGCAACCGATGCTCGCCTTTGATGCGGGCGAGTGGGGCGGGCGCGGGGCCTAAAATGCGCAAGGCCTGTTCTTTGTCGGCGGCTTTCAGCAGGCGGGCGAATTCGGCGGCGACGGTGGTGGCTTTGGCAAATTCTGAGTGATGAATCAGCACGTTAATTAACGCGACAAACGGCGGGTAGCGCATTTGCTGGCGAAAGTGAATCTCGTGTTCGTAGAACTTTTCGTAGATCTGCGTTTGCGCGTACTCCAACGCGTAATGCTCCGGGTGATAGCTTTGCAAGAGCACGCGGCCTCGGTCTTCGCCGCGTCCGGCGCGGCCTGCGACCTGGGTCAGCAATTGAAACGTGCGTTCGGCGGAGCGGAAGTCGGGAATGGCTAAGCCTGCATCTACGCTGATGACACAGACGAGGGTGACGTTATGAAAGTCGTGGCCTTTGGCGATCATTTGCGTGCCGACCATCAAATCAATTTCGCCGATGGCGAATTCGCCAAGCAGCTTTTCAAAGGCTCCGCGCCGCCGCGTGGTGTCGCGGTCCAACCGCGAGATGCGCATTTCGGGATACATCTCTTTCAGCAACGCTTCGATTTGTTCGGTGCCTTCGCCAACGTAGTGAATGAACACGCCGGAACAGGCTTCGCAGGCGCGGGGAATGCGTTGTTGATGCCCGCAGTAATGGCACACCAGACGCGCTTCGGATTTGTGAAATGTCAGCGCGACATCGCAATTCGGACAATGCGATTTATGGCCACAACTGCGACAGAGCAGGAAGGACGAAAAGCCGCGCCGATTCAGCAACACCAGCGTTTGTTTGCCACGTTCGTGATTTTCAGCAATCGCGGCTTTCATTTCATCGGAGAAAATTTGTTGCTTGCCGTGACGCGAGAATACCTCACGCATATCTACGACTTCGACCGGAGCGAGCGGGCGACCGCTGACGCGCTCGTCCATTTGCAAATAGGTGTACTTGCCTGTGTGCGCGTTGTGAAACGATTCCATCGAAGGTGTGGCGCTGCCGAGCACGACGACGGCATTGGCTTTCAGGGCGCGTACGATGGCGGTGTCGCGTCCGTGATAGCGCGGTTCGGCATCTTGCTTGTACGCAGCTTCGTGTTCTTCGTCCACGATGAGCAGGCCGAGGTTTTCGAGCGGGGCAAAGACGCCGGAACGCGCGCCAATGCAAATGCGTGCTTCGCCGGAGCGCATACGATTCCATTCGTCGAGGCGTTCGCCGTCGGAAAGCGAAGAGTGCAAAATCGCTACGGCATCGCCGAAATGCGCAGACAGGCGACGCGCGAACATCGGTGTGAGCGAAATTTCCGGCACCAGCATCAGCGCGGTTTTGCCTTGTGCTAACGTGGTGCGCATCGCACGAATGTAGACTTCAGTCTTGCCGCTGCCCGTGACGCCGTGCAGGAGAAAGGCGCAATACTTGTTGCCAGCCAATGCCGCTATGATCGCGTCGAGCGCGGTTTGTTGTTGTGGCATCAACTCCAATTCATCAGCGTTTAGATTTTTGAGATGGGCGAGCGGATCGCGGCGCACTTCGCGCACGAAAACTTCGACGAAGCCACGTTTTTCCAGCGTTTTGATGACTGATGTGCTGACATCAGCGGCTTCAGTGAGTTGCGTGAGACCAAGCGGTTCGGGCGCTTCGAGCAGTGTTTTGATCACACGTTCCTGCTGCTCATTGAGCGGCTTTTCTTTTACCCCGTCGCTACCGCTCCGGGTACTGTTCCCCTCCGCGTCGCTCTGTCGCTCTGTCTCTCCATCAAGTAATCGCACTGCCTGTTGCTTCTTCGGCTTGACAGTCGCGTCCTGCATTTGGCGCGTAACGATGAGGTAGCCGGATTTTTCCAGTTCGCGGATCAATGCTCCCGCCTTGGCTTTGTCGAATTCTTTGATGAGCAGGCGCGAGTTTAGCGCCCCATTTTCGTCCAGGTGCGCGGCGATGAATTGCAGGGCTTGTAATTTGGTCGTTAGTTTGGCTGGCAAATTGGCCAAGACATCGCGCGCGTTGGTCGTTAGCGAAAGCATGGTTTCGGCTTCGGCATTGATGCCTGCGGGCAGGCAGGCTTTGATCGTTTCTCCCCACGGCGCGAAATAATAATCGGCAATCCATTTTGTGAGTGCAAGTAGTTCCGGCGTGACGAGCGGTTCGGTATCAAATAGCTCTTCGACCGATTTGATGTCAGTTGCTGCGCCATCCACGCCCGCTTCTTCCAGGGATTGATGCAATCCAACGACATAGCCGGTCAACAGTTGTTTGCCGAACGGCACCAGCACGCGGCAGCCCAACTGCGTATTGAGCGCGAAACTCTCAGGCAAGGCATACGTGAACGTTTGATGAACGTAGAGGGGAACCGCGACTTCTGCAAACATAGACCGAGAGGGTAGGCGGGTCAGGGCAGGGGAGTCAAGGCAGTAGAATCGTCATTGGTCATTGGTCATTGGTCATTGGTTATTGGTCAGTTCGAGAGAGGCACCAAGCAACCGCTTTTGCTCAGGCCTTCTTCTTTGTTTTACGAGTTTTTGGGGTTGGCTTTTTGCTCTCAGGTTTTGTCACAGCGGGTGCGATGTCTGGTGTCTGTGCGCCCGCGACGTTCACTATGACCGTTACTTCTAACGTGTCTTGCTTGGGATCATCGGTCAGCAATTTGATGAATAATTTATTGGCACCGATGGCAAGTTTATCCGTGCTCTTGATGCGCAAGATAAAAGCTTTGCCTGGCTCAACTGTATCGAGATAGACGGTGAAGCTGGGGCTATTCGCCACCATTTTTTTGATTTCTACCAGCCTGCCGCTGTCGTTATAAATCCCCACCTGGTTTTCGTAGCTTTGGCCCGGCACGAGTTCGCCGCCCACCTCATTGCTGGGGTCGAACAGATACGATCCGACGCGGTAGCCGCGCGGCACAAACGTTTCAAATTTGAAACTGAGGCGAAAATCGCGCAGCTTCTGATCATTAGTTGACACGAGGGCGTATTTCTCGTGTACACCTTTGCCGGAAGGAAGAACTGACAGTGTGATTTTGCCCACCTGACCAGGCGGGATGACTTTGTCAAAGTCACTCGCGGTACAGCCTCAGCTTGGCGCGACGCCTTCAATCAACAAGTCGGCGGTGCCTTCGTTTTTTAAGGTAAAGGTATGCGAGACTTTGACGCCTTCTTTAACTTTGCCGAAATTGTGCTCAGCGGTTTCGACCACTAGCCTGGGCGCTTTATCCTGTGCCAAAGCGCCTGCGGTCAAGGCAAGCAGCAGTGAAAGAATGGTGAGGCAATTTTTCATGCGACGGACTCCTACAAAAAATGTAGAGCAAACTTTCCAGTTTGCTGATGGTTTGATTAGGGGCGCTTTCTGAAAGCGGGAGCAAACTGGAAAGTTTGCTCTACAACCACGCTCGGCAGTGTAGCAGAAAGCCTCCTGAAATTGGACAAAGTAAATCCGACCTGCTAAAAACTCTGGCGATGATTCCCACACTCGCAAATCGCATGGAACAAGTGCAAGCGCCGATAATTCCGGTCGTTGGCGAATTGATTCGAGAGCATCCCGGCACGATTTCGCTCGGCCAGGGCGTCGTGCATTATGGCCCGCCGCCGCAGGCTTTTGACGCCATCAATATGTTTCTCGGCGATCCACAATTGCATAAATATCAACTGGTGCAAGGCATACCGTCATTGCTGGATGAGGTTGCAAAAAAGCTCAAGCAGGATAATGACGTTACCGTTGACGAACGCAGTCGCATTGTCGTGACAGCGGGTGGCAATATGGCATTTATAAATGCGGTGCTGGCAATTACTGATCCAGGCGATGAAGTGATTTTGCCGCTGCCGTATTACTTCAATCATGAAATGGCGATTACGATGGCGAGTTGCCGCCCTGTGCTCGTGCCGACGGATGAAAATTATCAGTTGCAACCGGAGGCGCTGGAAGCCGCGATCACCAGCAAGACACGTGCGATTGTAACGGTTTCGCCCAACAATCCGACGGGTGCGGTTTACTCGGAAGCCTCGCTTCGCGCCGTGAACGAAATTTGTCGCCAGCACGGTATCTACCACATCAGCGATGAAGCGTACGATTACTTTGTTTACGATGATGCCCGGCATTTTTCATCTGCCTCGATTGCCGACGGCAACGAGCATACGATTTCACTCTATTCGCTCTCGAAAGCCTACGGGTTTGCGAGTTGGCGCATCGGGTTTATGGTGATTCCCAAACGCCTCTTCACCGCAGTTAGAAAAATTCAGGATACTATTTTGATTTGCCCGGCAGTAATTTCGCAATTTGTCGCCGTAGGGGCAATGCAGGTTGGTGCAGCGTATTGCCGTGAGCATTTGCGCGGCTTGGCGCAAGTTCGTGCGCTGGTGCAGCACGAACTCGCGCTGACAAAATCCTTTTGCGAAGTGCCGCCTGCGGATGGGGCGTTTTATTTCCTGCTACGCCTGGATACGAAAATGAAGCCGCTGGCCTTGGTTGAGCGATTAGTGCGTGAACATCGTGTCGCAGCCATTCCGGGCGATGCCTTTGGGATGGATGATGGATGCTACTTGCGCGTGGCGTACGGCGCATTGCAAAAAGAAACGGTCGCCGAAGGCATGGGGCGATTAGTACAAGGTCTCAAATCAATACTTGGAGCTTAATTATGAACGTCGTTTGTGTACAACTCGATTGTGTGTGGGAAAACAAGCAAGCTAATCATGACAAAGTCAGCAGGTTGCTCGACGCTGCCCAGCCGAAAAAAGATTCGCTCGTTGTCTTGCCCGAAATGTTTGCTTCGGGCTTCAGCATGAATGCCCCTGCCATTACCGACAGCGCCACGAATGAGTCGTACAACTTCCTGTCGCAAACCGCCCAAGCTTACGGCGTGTATTTGATGGCCGGAATTGTGACCACCGATGCGAGTGGCAAAGGCCGCAACGAATCTGTCACGTTTCGCCCGGATGGTAGTGAATTGGCACGCTATTGCAAGCTGCATCCCTTTACGCTCGGCGGCGAGTTAGCTGCCTATGTCAAAGGCGAAGGCGTCGTGACGTTTCAATGTCAGGAGTTCGTGGTCGCGCCGTTTATCTGTTATGACCTGCGTTTTCCCGAAGCCTTTCGCGTCGCGGCAGTGCGGGGGGCGAATTTAATTATCGTCATCGCCAGTTGGCCGAACGTGCGGCATCATCATTGGGTGAAGTTGTTGCATGCGCGCGCGATTGAAAACGAAGCCTACATTGTCGGCGTCAATCGCTGCGGCTGGGACCCGAAGCTGGAACACGCAGGAGGCTGTCTGATCATTGATCCGCAAGGCAACACGTTGGTGGAAGCCGGTAGCGGCGAAAGCGTGATTAGCGCGGATTTGAGCTTGTCAGACTTGCTGAGTTACCGCGAAAAATTACCGTTCCTCAAAGATATTCGTGCCGATTTTGTAGCTACCAAATAATTAGCCTGGGTCACTTTTATCGGCAGCTATGATTCGATTCGATCAAGGTACTCAGTGCTTTAATTTTCGTGCGGTAGGCATTGCCATCCATGGCAATCGTGTGCTGTTGCATCAGTCCGACGGTGATGGTTTTTGGACGTTGCCTGGTGGCAGAATCTAACTGGGGCAGGCCGCCGCACAAACGCTCCTACGCGAAATCCGAGAAGAACTCGCGCCGGAAATCGAAGTCGTTCGCTTGCTGTACAAGGTGGGGAATTTCTCTGCCTACGCCGGAAAAAACAGCACGAACTCGCGTTATATTTTTTGCGGTGGTTGCCTGGGACATCGCTATATCTGACGCAGTCGGGGCCGCATAAATGCGCGGAACCGGGCAGCGATTTGCGCTTCCAATGGTTTTCCACTCAGCCGGAAGTTTAGCGAGTTTGCCATTGCTGCTATCGTTTTTGCGAACGGAACGTCAGCAGTGGCTCACCTCCACGCAGCATCACGTTCATCACGACGCCTAAAAGAAAACTCGGATCGTCAAATTTGATGATTTCGCTCCGCCCACTCTTCCCGCCTCCCGTCAAGATGTGTATGATCCCTGGCAAGTGTTAAATCCTCTCATTGGGTAAAAAACTAAAATTACATTGGCAAAGGAACCATCAACTATGAATCTCCCTGACGGACGGAGCCTGCTTTCAGGCACATTACTATCTTTGCTGGCACTTGGTTCAGGAGCGCTGGCACAAACTGTTACTCCCACCCTGGAAGAAAAAATCGCCGCGCTGGAAAAGGCGAATGCCGCCGCCCAGCAAGCAGCGGCGAGCGCGCAAATGGCGGGCGACAATGCCTGGATGCTGGTGTCATCGGCTTTAGTGTTGATGATGACGGGGCCGGGGCTGGCGCTGTTTTACGGTGGCTTGGTACGACGCAAAAACGTGCTGGCCACGATGATGCAAAGCTTTATCATGATGGCGGTGATTACGGTGCTGTGGGCGCTAGTTGGCTATAGCCTGGCGTTTGCGAAAGGCACGCCGTTCATTGGCGGATTAGACTATCTGTTTATGAATGGTGTCGGCAGCGCGCCTTCCGGTTATGCGCCAACGATTCCGCATCAGACGTTCATGATTTATCAACTAATGTTTGCCATCATCACGCCTGCCTTGATTACAGGCGCGGTGGCTGAACGGATGAAATTCACGGGGATGCTGTTGTTTTGCACGCTGTGGACGCTGGTCGTTTACTTTCCCCTAGCGCACATGGTGTGGGGCGATGGTGGCTTTCTGAATGCCACGCTCGGCGGCACCTTCCCGGTGCTGGATTTTGCGGGTGGCACGGTTGTGCATATTTCATCGGGTTGTTCGGCGCTGGTATGTGCGCTTTATTTGGGCAAGCGCGCCGGATATCCCAAGATGCCGTTTATGCCGCATAACCTCGTACTTGCGGTCGTCGGCGCATGTACGCTGTGGGTCGGTTGGTTCGGCTTCAATGCCGGCAGCGCGCTGGCCTCGAATGGCATCGCCACAAATGCGTTTGTGACGACGCATTTTGGGGCGGCGGCGGCCACCGTGAGTTGGTTGTTGATGGAATGGTGGCGTTCGGGCAAACCCACCGTGTTGGGCGCGATTTCAGGCGCGGTCGCAGGCTTAGCAGGCATCACGCAAACCGCCGGCTTTGTCACGCCGATGTCCGCGCTGATCATTGGCTTCATCGCGGGAACTCTATGTTTCTTTGCGGTGACGGAATTGAAGAAGCGCTTGGGCTACGACGATTCGCTGGATGCCTTTGGCGTGCATGGCATCAGCGGGTTTACCGGCGCAATTCTTTGTGGTGTGTTTGCGAACAGCGCGGTCAATGCGGTCTTCAAAGATGCCAGCGGTAAGGTGTTGCCGAGCGGTTTGTTAGAAGGCAATGGCAAACAGGTCATGAATCAATTGATCGGGGCTGTAATTGGCGCAGCAATGGGTATGATCGGGTCGCTCGTGATCCTGTTCGTCGTGGACAAACTGGTGGGTTTGCGCATTAGCGGTGAAGAGGAAATTCAAGGAATGGATTTGTCACAACATGGCGAAGAAGGCTACAACCTTGATCTGGATAGCGGGACCGGCAGCGGACCGTTGGATGCGAGTTACGGCTCAATGGCCAGCACCGTTCGTTCTGTAGACAACGTGGTTGGTTCGTGATTTACCAGGAGAAATTTATGAAGAAAATTGAAGCAATTATCCGCCCGCATCTGCTCGAATCCGTCAAAGATGCGCTGCAAACCTTGGGCGTGCAAGGGATGACCATCAGCGAAGTCAAAGGCTTTGGACGGCAGAAAGGCCACACCGAAGTGTATCGAGGCAGCGAATATAAAATTGAATTCATCCCCAAAATCAAAATCGAAGTTGTAATTGATGATGAAGTTGCCGACGGCGCGGTCGAGGCCATCCGCAAAACTGCGCGCACGGGCAAATTCGGTGATGGCAAGATTTTCGTATTCAATGTCGAAGACGCCATTCGTATTCGTACCGGCGAACATGGCGAGCATGCAGTTTAGCTTTCGGCTGAGAATAAATTGATCTGGTTGGCAGTCGAACTGGCAGGCAATGTGGGCAGTAAAAGAGAAATTGTTTTTGCCCACATTTTCTGCCAGTCGCTTTGCCAACGGAGAATAAAGCGAGAGCCGAGAAGGAAGTCATTTGCTGGCTTTGATGCCATATTTGGTTAGCACGTCTTTCACGCGCTCAATCGAAATCGCTTCAATGGTGCGGTTGCGCGTGCTGATCGTCGTCGCTTGCAGCAGCGAGTTGTAGACCGCCTCTTCCGTGGCTTCAAGCGCGGCTTCAAAGAGCGGCGAAGTGGCATCAGGTGGCAGCATCTTTCTTGCTCGCGCATTGGCGTCGCCGTGTTTAGCGCGCATCTCCGGCGCAGTCGAAAACGCTATCGCAAAATCACCACTGCCATTGCTGTACGATGAGCCAGTACGCGCCAGCCCAAACAACGCCCGCGCGGCGAGCCGTCGCAGATCGCGTGCGTCCAGCGGCGCATCGGTGGCCACGACAATCATGCACGAGCCGTCGCCATTGCCATTGGATCCGGCGGGAGCAAACGCATAGCGCCCCAGCTCTTTGCCAACCGGCGCACCGCCCATTGTCAGGATGCCGCCAAAATTGGTTTGCACCAATACTCCCAAAGTATAACTGCCAAATCGCTCCGGCAATTTACGCGACGACGTGCCGATGCCGCCTTTCCAGCCAAAGCATGTTGTGCCTGTGCCTGCGCCGACGGAACCTTCCACGACAGCGCCTGCCGCAGCTTTCTTGATCGCCTCAATTACGTGCTCACTTTTGATGTGCCTGCCACGAATGTCATTCAGCGCGGAGTCATTTGTTTCGCCGACCAGCGCATTCACAGAAAAGACTTGTTCGTTACCCGGTTGCGCAAGCGTGTAGCTCACCACGCCCTCGATCCCCGCCGCAACGCTCAACGTATTCGTCAGAATAATCGGCGTTTCAATCGTGCCGAGTTCGTTGACTTGAGTGGAGCCTGCAAGCTTGCCAAACGCGTTGCCGACATAGACTGCGCCTGCAACCTTGTCCTGAAAAATGTTGCCACCGTGCGGCAGGATCGCGGTCACGCCGGTGCGAATTTGTTCGCCTTCGATCAGCGTGACATGACCGACTTTTACGCCCTGCACATCCGTGATGGCATTGAGTTTACCAGGAGGGAAAACGCCGGGTGCAAGGCCGAGTTCGCGGGCGCGCGGGCGGGGCGAGTTTGGGATGAGATTCGTCATGTTGAGCAGAGGCAGAAAAGCCGTAGCAGTCAGGAGCGAAATCAGCATTGTGCGAAGCAGATGATGTTGCATAAGTGACGCCTAGAGTCTGGCTTTCCAGCCCTGAAAACGCAAGACGAGCCAGGGCCGAAAGGGCGAAACAAAAAGCACCGCTTGTGTCAGGACAAGGAGCACACTATATTCGGTCGTTCTGAGATGTACGACAGGCTGGCAGTCTGTCGCTTACAATCACATATCCTGACAGGCTGGCAGCCTGTCGTACATTTTAGGGATTTTATGAGTCAACCAGCCGACGCGCCCAGCGTCGTTGTTCCCAAAGATGCCGCCGCGATGATTTTGTTCTCTGATCCGGCAGACCCCAAATTGTTTTGGGTTAGACGCTCGCCGTGCCTCACGTTTCAGGGCGGTTGGTACGCTTATCCAGGCGGCCAATTTGAAGCGGGCGATTATCTGGTGCGCGTGCTGAACTGTGAAGAACGTGAGTTGGCTGCCGCGCGTGTGGCGGCTGTGCGTGAAGTCTTTGAAGAAACGGGCTTGCTTGTCGTGCGGGGCGTCGAGGCCTTGACCGTCGCACGCCTTACGGAACTGCGCGAAGAATTGCTTGCGGATCGTGTTTCGTTTGCGGATTTGCTCGCGCGCGAAAAGCTGACGATTGATGCTGCGATACTGACCGAAGCGCCACGTTGGGTGACGCCCCCATCGGTGCCGAAGCGATTCAATACATTTTTCTTCACGGCTTGGGTGCCGGATTGTCGAGACGGCGCGCAGCAAGCGCACATCATTCCCGGCGAACTGGAAAGCGGCGAGTGGCTACGCCCAAACGAAGCCATTGCACGTTGGCGCAGTGGTGAGGTTCTAATTGCGCCGCCTGTGTTGCGCCCGCTTCAGGAGATGGTGCGCGGGCTGGCTGGCTTTGTGGATCGGCTGCGAACCGCGCTTGAAACAGAATCGCCTTTCCCCTATGAATTTCGGCGTGGCTTTATGATGTGCCCCTTGCGCACGCCAACCTTGCCGCCTGCCACGCACACAAATTGTTACATCATTGGCGGCGCAGAGTTGGTCGTGATTGATCCCGGCTCGCCTTATCCAGAAGAGCAGCAGATTTTGGACAACGTGCTGGTAGCCTTGCTGCGCGAAGGACGCCGCCTGCGGGAAGTCATTATCACGCATTTGCATCCCGATCACATCGGTGGCGTCAATCACCTACGCGATAAATTCAAGGTGCCTGTCGCCGCACATCGGCTGACAGCGGAAGCGCTTGCCGACAGCATTCCGATAGATCGCTTCATTGAAGACGACGACCTTATCGAACTCAGCGGCGGCGAATTTGATCCTGATTTGACGTGGCGGTTGCGCGCTTTGTGGTCGCCGGGACACGCGCGCGGGCATTTGAGTTTTTATGAAGAACGCACTGGCAGCTTGCTGACAGGCGATTGCATCCTGGGCCTGGGAACCGCCGTCATCGCGCCGCCCGAAGGTAATATGCTGGACTATCTGGCTTCACTACAACGAATGAAAGAATTGCCACGATTGACGGCGCTCTTCCCCGCGCACGGCCCGGCCCAGTCGCAGGTGCATCAAATCATTGATTATTACCTGGCTCATCGGCAGGAACGCGAAACCAAGATCGTCGCGGCATTGGCGACAGAGGTGCAGTCTATTCCTGAATTGGTGAAATTGATTTACACTGATGTTCCTCTCTCACGTCATCGTCTGGCCGAGCTTTCCGTGCAAGCGCATCTGGAAAAGCTGGAAACCGAGGGGCGAGTCTCTCGGCACGGAGAGAATTTCGCGCTCAAGTAACTGTACAGCAAACTTTCCCCTTTGCTGCTGCTTCCATCACGCGCTTGCTCCGAACCCTCTCAGCAAACGGGAAAGTTTGCTGTACATCTGAAACCTATGTGGATTGTACGACTGGCGCTGCGGCGCCCTTACACTTTTGTAGTCATGGCCTTGCTCATTGCGATTTTGGGTGGGGTAACAGTGAATCGCATGGCGACGGATATTTTTCCGGAAATTGATATTCCGGTCGTTTCTGTGATTTGGACCTATAGCGGCATCTCGGCAGAAGAGATGGAAAAACGCATCGTCACTTCCAGCGAACGGGGCCTGACGACGACGGTAAACGACATCGAACATATCGAATCGCAATCACTCAATGGTGTGGCGATCATTCGAGTGTACTTTCATCCCGGGGCGAAGATTGAAGCCGCAACCGCGCAAATCACCGCCATGTCGCAATCTATTTTGCGCATCTTTCCGCCCGGCACGACCGCGCCGTTCATCGTGCGCTATAACGTCTCGAACGTGCCCATCCTGCAAGCAAGTATCAGCAGTGATTCGCTCAGCGAACAACAGCTTTACGATTACAGCCAAAACTTCATCCGCACGCAATTGGCAACAGTGCAAGGCGCATCTCTGCCCGTGCCCTACGGTGGCAAGCCGCGCCAGATTATGGTGGACATTGACGGCCCGGCGCTCTTTGCGAAAGGCCTCTCGGCGACCGATGTCAGTAATGCAATCAATGCGCAAAACCTGATCCTGCCCGCCGGCACCGCCAAGCTGGGCACACGCGAATACAACGTGCGGCTCAACAGCAGTCCCGACTCTGTCCTGGCGCTCAACGATTTGCCCATTAAACAAGTCGGTAATACGACAATCTATTTACGAGATGTCGCGCAGGTGCGTGACGGCTCTTCGGTACAACAAAACATCGTGCGCCAGGACGGACGGCGCTCAGCGTTGCTGACCATTCTGAAAGGTGGTGGTGCTTCGACGCTGGATATTGTCAGCCGGGTGAAAGAGCGGTTACCGAATATTCTGGCGACGCTGCCGAAAGAATTGCAGGTCAATTTGCTCTTTGATCAATCGGTCTTTGTGCGTGCGGCAATCAATGGCGTGATGTTCGAGGCGCTTATTGCTGCCTGTTTGACCGCCGCGATGATTCTACTTTTTTTAGGTAGTTGGCGCAGCACGCTGATCGTCACGATTTCCATTCCGCTCTCGATCCTTTGTTCTGTGATTGTGCTGAATTTGCTGGGGCAAACGCTGAATGTGATGACGCTGGGCGGCCTGGCGCTCGCCGTTGGCATTCTGGTGGACGATGCTACGGTCGAAATTGAAAACATTCATCGTAACCTCGGACAAGGCAAGCCGTTGCGGCAGGCGATTCTCGATGGCGCGCAACAGATTGCGGTGCCGGCTTTCGTTTCGACCCTGGCCATCTGCATCGTCTTTGTGCCAGTGATCTTTCTGACAGGGGCAGCAAAATCCATGTTCACGCCGCTCGCGCTTGCGGTTGTGTTTGCCATGATGGCGTCGTACTTTCTCTCGCGCACGCTGATTCCCACGATGGTGTTGTATTTGCTGCGCGACGAAGCGAAGCAATTCGACGCGGAGGGCGAATTTTATGCCGCCTCGTCAAGTGTGATCGGACGGTTTCACAATAGCTTCAATCATCGGTTTGAACATTTGCGCGAACGCTATCACGGGGCACTCTCCTGGGCGCTCTCGCATCGGCGCACCGTGGTTTCCCTGTTTCTCATTTTTTGTCTCGGCTCTTCCATCTTTCTGGGCTTTATCGGCGAAGACTTCTTCCCCTCCGTGGATGCCGGACAGTTTCGTTTGCATGTGCGCGCGCCAGCCGGAACGCGGATCGAAGAAACCGAACGATTATTTGGCGAAGTCGAGGCCGCCATCCGCCGTATCGTGCCGCCCGAAGAATTGCGCTTGATTCTCGACAACATCGGATTGCCCTCGGTCGGCATTAACCTTGCCTATTCCGATAGCACGACGGTGAGTCTGGCAGACGGAGAAATTCTCGTCGCGTTGCACGAAAACCATCGCCCGACGCCGGAATACGTGAAGCAATTGCGCCGCGAATTGCCGCGCCAATTTCCGCAAATGACGTTCTTCTTTCAACCGGCAGACATTGTCAATCAGATTCTTAACTTCGGCTTGCCCGCGCCCATTGATGTGCAGGTTGTCGGACGCGACCTCAAAGTGAATTACGGCATCGCACGCCAGCTTGAACAGCGCATCGCCCAGCTTCCCGGCGCGGCAGACGTGCATTTGCATCAGGTGATGGACACGCCCGAATTACGAATAAACGTAGACCGCACGCGCGCCGGACAGGTTGGCATCACACAGCGCGACGTCGCCGGTTCGTTGCTGACGTCGCTCAGTTCCAGCTTTCAGACCGCGCCTAACTTCTGGCTCAATCCCGAAAATGGCGTCAGCTATTTCGTCGCCGTGCAAACACCGCAGTACAAGATGGATTCAGTGGAAGCGATCACTCACACGCCGATCACGGCGAATGGGCTGGCGACTCCGCAACTGCTCAGCAATCTGGCCACGGTCGAACATGACCAGGCAATGGCCGTCGTCAACCATTACAACGTGCAACCGACCTTTGATGTATATGCCAATGTGCAAGGCCGTGACCTCGGCGGGGTCGCGCGCGACATTGACCGCGTTATTGCCGACATGCAGCCGACGTTACCGCGCGGCACCACGATTGTGATGCGCGGGCAAGTTGAAAGCATGCGCTCTTCGTTTGTGGGCCTGGGGTTCGGATTACTCTTTGCGATTCTATTGGTTTATTTTTTGATGGTCGTCAACTTTCAATCCTGGCTTGACCCGTTCATCATCCTCACCGCTTTGCCGGGCGCGCTTTCCGGTATTTTGTGGATGCTGTTCGTTACGCAAACAACGATCAGCGTGCCGAGTTTGATGGGCGCGATTATGTGCGTCGGTGTCGCAACCGCGAACAGCATTTTGCTCGTCACTTTCGCCAACGATCAACGGTTGGAAGGAAAGGATGCTGTAACCGCTGCGCTGGCCGCCGGGTATACACGTTTACGCCCCGTATTGATGACGGCCTTGGCAATGATTATTGGCATGCTGCCGATGGCAGTCGGCTTAGGCGAAGGGGGCGAGCAAAATGCGCCGCTGGGTCGCGCCGTGATTGGCGGTCTGATTGTGGCGACGTTTGCTACCTTATTTTTTGTGCCGGTCGTCTACAGTGTCTTACGCCGTAAATCGGTGCGACAGTTTGAGCCGGAAAGCGATGGAGATTATGCGCTGACTCCTGCCGATTAAGCGGCAGCGGAGTTGCCATTTCAAACTAAAGAAAGCGAGTTTATTCGTGAGCGTAAGTTTGTTACCCACAGAGCGACCGGAGAAAACAGCCTCCCCACCGCACGGAGGAAAACCGCCCTTAACCTCTGCCCCAGCAGGAAAAGGCCGCAAGACCGCGTTGGTTGGCGCGCTCTTGTTCCTGCTCGTCTTGCTGATCGCGGGTATCCTTCCACGCCTGAAACGGCAAGGCGAATTGTCTGCACTGGCGCAGGATCAGCAACAGGCGTTGCCAACCGTAATCATTGCTACACCGCACAAGGCGGAGGCGACGAATGAATTGATCTTGCCCGCCACTACGCAGGCGATTCAGGAAACAATCATTTATGCGCGACACGGTGGATATGTGCGACGCTGGTTGGCGGGCATGGGGCAGCCAGTGAAAGCCGGGCAGTTGCTCGCCGAAATCGCTGCGCCAGAATCCGATCAGCAATTGGGCGAAGCGCGGCAGGAAGCAAACGAAGCCGAACAGACGGTCACACAAACGCGCTCTGAATTGGGACAAGCAGAAGCCGAATTACAACAGTCCGAAGCGGCGCTCAAACAGGCGCGCACGAATCTGGAACTCGCGCGCGTGAATCTGGAACGCTCGAAAACATTGACTGGGCAAGGCATCATCTCGCAGCAAGACACTGACGACAAGCAAGCCATTTACGATGCGCGCCAGGCCGATCTTGAAGCAGCCCAGGCCACCATTCGCGCGCGGCAGGCGGCCATCAAAGCGCACCAATCCGCCATTGACTCCAAATCGGCTGGCTTCAAAGCGCGCCAGGCCAACGTGCAGCGGTTCGTGGAAATGCACTCGTTCCAAAAGGTCGTTGCGCCCTATGACGGCATCATCACCGCGCGCAACATCGAAGTCGGCGTGCTCATCAGTGCGAACGGCGCTACGCCCACGGGGAATGGCCTGTATCGCATTGCCAAAATGGATACGATTCGTGTCTTCATCAACGTCCCGCAAACTTACGTTGCCGCAATGCAAAAAGGCTTAACTGTGGAAGTACAAGTGAAGGAGTTACCGCAAAAAGTTTTTACCGGCAGCGTGATTGGCACGTCGCATTCGATTGATCCGGCGACGCGGACGTTGATGGTGGAAGTGCGCGTGCCGAATCCCGCCCAACAACTGCTGCCGGGAATGTATGCGCAAGTGAAATTCGCGCTGCCATCTTCGCAAGACGCAGTCGTGATTCCGGCCACTGCGCTGGTGGCAAATGCCGAAGGAACACAGGTGCTGACCTTACGCCCCGATCAAACTGTCCACGTGCAAAAGATCGAAGTCGGACGGGATTATGGCAAAGAGATTGAAGTGATTGGCGGGTTGCAAGGCGATGAATCCATCATCACAAATCCCTCCGATACCCTGCGCGAAGGCACGCGTGTCCAGGTGGCGAAGGCCAAGTAATCGCAAATTTCAAATCGCAAATTTGCGATTTTCTGGCTAACCTTGCTTCAACTTCTGCAACCGCTCTGCCGCAGCTTGCAACGTTTCATCGCGTTTGCAATAACAGAAGCGCACCAGTTGCGCGCCGAGTTCGGGATGCCGATAAAAACTGCTGCCAGGGACGACGGCGACGCCGATGTCACGAATCAAATAGTTGGCAAACGCAAAATCATTCTTAAAACCAAAGCTCGAAATGTCCGCCATAATGTAATACGCGCCATCGGGCGTATGACATTTGAAGCCGCTTTCTTCCAACGCACCAACCAGAAAGTTTCTGCGCTTCAGATACGCGGCTTGCAAGTGCTGATAGTACTCACGGGGTAAGCCAAGCGCAGTGACGCTTGCTTCCTGCAAAGGCGCGGTCGCGCACACGCTCAAAAAGTCATGCACTTGCCGAATGCCATCCATCAAATCAGGATGCGCGAGCGCAAAGCCGACGCGCCACCCTGTCACTTCATAAGTTTTTGACATGCTATTGATCGTCACCGTGCGGTCGCGCATCCCCTCCAACGTCGCCATCGGCACATGCGCGATGTCACGCGCAGGATCGGGATACCAGATGTGTTCGTAGATTTCATCCGTGATAGCCAGTGCGTCATGTTCGATGCACAGGTCGGCGATGAATCGCAGTTCGTCACGTGTGAAGACTTTGCCGGTGGGATTGTGCGGCGTATTGATAATGATCGCTTTGGTTTTTTCGTTGAAGGTCGCCGCGCAATTCGTCACGGTCGAAATACCAATCAGGCGCGTGCAGCGTGACATGCCGAATCGTCGCTTCGGTCAAAATCGTGTCAGGATTGTAGTTCTCAAAAAACGGCTCAAACACAATCACCTCATCGCCTGGATTAATGATCGCGAGCAATGTCGCAATCATCGCTTCGGTCGAACCCACCGTTACGACGATTTCCCGTTCAGGATCGAAGTCGAGACCAACACTCCAACGCGTTTTTTCAGCGATGGCGTCGCGTAGCCGCTTCGTTCCCCACGTGATCGTGTATTGATTGTGATCGGCGTCAATCGCGGCTTTGGCGGCCCGTTTGATTTCGTCCGAAGTCGGAAAATCAGGAAAGCCCTGCGATAGATTGACCGCGCCGCTTTGGATGGCCTGACGCGACATATCGCGGATGATGGATTTGGTGAAGCGCAGCACTTTGCGCGATAGCAGATGTTTCATAAAGGTTCGTTGCTCCTGGCTAAGCGATTTACAAACCGTACCGTTGCCTGAATGATAGCTTCCGGTTGATCACGGTGCGGCGAATGACCGCAATGGGGTAATTTCAGTAATTCAACGTTGGGCGCTTGTGCGGCGATGCGGTCAATCTGTTCCAACGTGCCATATTCATCGTCTTCGCCCTGGATGGCAAGCACTGGACAAGCAATCTGCGGCAAGTATTCCTCGATATTCCAAGCCCGAAAATCCGGGTGCAGCCAAATATCATTCCAGCCCCAAAACGCCGAGTCAGGATTAGCGTGGTAACGCGCAAGTTTTTGTCGCAGGTTCGTCGTCAGATAGTTCTCACGTGTTTGTCGAATGCTGGCCAGCCCAAAGTCTTCTACCATCACGTGCGGTGCCAGCACAATGGCTCCGCCGACAGGACGCAGGCCGCTGCCCGCGTGAATCAGAGCAATGGAACCGCCATCGCTGTGACCAAACAAAATCGGCTCGTGGATGTTTAGCTGATCCAGCAACTCCGGCAATGTTTGCAGTGCCTCCTCGTGCAAAAAACATATCGAACGATCCTCCCGCAAGGGGTCGGAGTTGCCGTAGCCATAACGCGAATATACAAGTGCCTCACTGCCAGTGGCATCAGCGACTCGTTGCGGGAAGTCGCGCCACAACGCAACTGAACCCAGCCCTTCGTGCAGAAATACGATGGGGGCTGCGCCAACGCGCGGCTGCGCTGACACCAGACGGACGTATTCAAGATGATGCTGTTGTAAGTGAATGAAACTCATTTTGTTTGTCTCCGCCAGCCGGCAACTCTGCCCGTGTTGCGTCGCATGACTTTTTTGCCTACGCAATAGTATCCTGACGCGCATCAACTTTGAATGTACCCAGAGTGACTAAAATGAGCAAAACCCCAGCAACCGTTGAAGCCGTAGTGCGAGCCTGTCGGCTCTTACAGGCTTTTCAGGTCAGCGAAGAAGTCTTAACCCTGAGTCAATTGGTCGCGCGTACCAGTCTGAGCAAAACCACGTGCTTTCGCCTGCTGCAAAGCCTGGTCAAAGGCGGGATGATTGAACAACTCAGCCGCGGAGCCTATCGCAGTTGCCTCCAGCCCTTAGCGCGCGCCTCGGTGACGCTAGGCTTTGCGGCACAGACAACCGAGGGAGAGTTTTCCCGCGATGTCAGTCAAAGCCTCCACCATGCCGCCGCCAGAGAGCATATCCACCTGATTGCTGTGGACAACCGCTACAGCCCCAAAATGGCGCTGCGCAATGCCGATCTGCTGATTAAAGAAGGCGTGAACCTCGTGCTGGAATTTCAGACCTACGAACACGTGGCGCCCATTATCTCGTCCAAATTCATCGAAGCCAATATTCCCGTCATTGCCATTGAAATCCCGCATCCCGGTGCGACGTATTTCGGCGCTGATAACTATCGCGCCGGAGTGATTGGCGGCCAAGCCCTGGGACGTTGGGCCAAAGAGCATTGGGACGGACAGGTGGAAGCCGTTTTGTTGTTGGAACTTCCCATTGCTGGCTCGCTGCCCCAATTGCGCATCACCGGCACGGTCGCAGGTCTGAGTGAAGCGTTGCCGGGCATCAATACGCGACTTATAACGCATTTAGATGGCAAGGGCGAATTTGAAAAGAGTCTGGATGTTGTGCGTCGTTACTTGCGGCGCACGACTGCCAAACGAACGCTGATTGCGGCAGTCAATGACCCCAGTGCGCTGGGAGCTTTGCGGGCGTTTGAAGAAGCCGGGCGCAGTCACTTATGTGCTGTGATGGGGCAGAACGCGACCCGCGATGCCCGCGAAGAACTGCGCCGCTCTAACACGCGATTGATCGGCTCGGTCGCCTATTTCCCCGAACGTTATGGCGAGGAATTGATTCCGCTCGCCCTTGCTATCCTGCAGCAAAAACCCGCGCCCGCCTCGCTGTTTGTGAAGCACCAACTCATCACGCCCAAAAACGTGAGCCTGATTTATCCTGCCCAGACTGATTAAAACGCGTGAGAGCGATGGTATTACCTTAAGGCTCAGCGTTTATGCTTCAGCGTGCTGCTTGTAGCGGGATATACTAAAGAGATCGCTTTGACTGCTGTGAATTATATTGCGCTTACAGGTGTTCCGTTATGCGGAATATTTTGCAGAGATTGACAGGCAATAAATTTTGCTAAGTCGTTAAGACTTAGCATTTCTTGTTCCGTATCGTGGAATATGGGTACTAATGGGTTTTCCCGCTTGCTTTAGATGACTCCCCCCTCTATGGTGTAAGGGCTGGGAATTATCATTGACGCTAACAATCTAACAACGCGGTACATGCGTTAGAAATACAAACGGGAATCTAATCTTTTTCGGCCTTCTGCAATCGCCTTGAGTGGCGCTTGCCTGCCTGAGCAATTTCTCGCAACCCTAAATCACCTGTGGGTGGTTAGTGACGAACGATTCCGCTGGCGGGTCGCCAGTATGAGAGAAAGCTGGGATGAAGCCCTCGTTTGAAGTTTTGCCACGATTCGCATCGTTTCCTCCCACCAGGACAACAAGTCAAAACGAGTGCGCGGTTGAAAAAACGCTTCGCCTTGGTCTGTCTGCCGGTAATGCCGCGCGCAGATCATTCACAACCCAAAGTTAATGCCCCTGGAAAGCCTCCACGGGATTTTGCTAAGGAGACATTGTAATGAGAAAACAACAAGGACTATGGCTCGGTGTGGTGCTGGCTTTGCTGCTGGGAACAGTCGGCAGTGCCATGGCACAAACAGCGACTGGCCAGATCACCGGGACGGTCAAGGACGCGAGCGGCGCGGTCCTGGCCAAAACCAAAGTGATCGCGACCAATCAGGCCAACGGCTTTACGCGCGAAACCACCTCCAACGAAGATGGCAGCTACGTCTTCCCGCTGTTGCCCGTCGGGATGTATACCGTGTCCGTCGTACAGCCCGGCTTCAATACCTCGAAACAAACCAACATCCCCCTCACCGTAGATAAAATTGCCCGCGCAGATTTCGATCTAAAAGTCGGCGATGTCACCGCGACGATTGATATTCAGTCTGCGGCCATCACGCTCGACACCGAAACGGCTTCGATGGGACAAACCGTCACGCAAAAGCAAGTCACGCAATTGCCGCTCAACGGGCGCAATTTTTTGTCGCTGTTGTTTCTGAACGGCGGTACGGTCGAAACCAGTGGCGAGCAAGGCGGCATGCGGCAGGGCGCTGGCAATGCCATCAGCATCAACGGCGCGCGTCCGACCTCAAATAACTACCTGATTGATGGTACCTCGAACACCGATACCGCCCTGGGAACACCGGCGGCGATTTTATCCATTGATGCCATTCAGGAGTTCAAAGAACAAACCGGAACGTATTCGGCGGAATACGGCTTCAGCGCCAATCAGGTCAACATCGTCAGCAAGACGGGGACAAATGACTT
Source organism: uncultured Acidobacteriota bacterium (assembly GCA_963794955.1). Classification (GTDB taxonomy): domain Bacteria; phylum Acidobacteriota; class Blastocatellia; order RBC074; family RBC074; genus JAFDVL01. The sequence goes on along the minus strand of CAWCGF010000017.1, from coordinate 55,981 downwards.
GCATGGAGCGGCCTTTTGGTTTGGACGCAACGATGCGTTCGATGCGAACACGTACTTTAATAATGCAAGAAGCACTCCGACGAATCCCATCAGAAAACCCAAGCTGCGGCAACACCAATATGGGTTCGTCGCAGGCGGCCCGGTGTGGATTCCGAAGGTGTACGACGGACGTAACAAGTCGTTCTGGCTGGTGAACTATGAAAAGTTCAAGCAAATCAGAGGCATCGCGGACTTGCTGATTGTCCCAACGCCCGATCAATTAGCGGGGCGGTTCACCTCGACGATCACTGACCCGTTGACGGGACAGCCGTTTGCCAACAACACGATTCCCGCGAACCGTTTCTCGCGTCTGGCGCGACTTGCCACGGCGAAGTTTTTCCCCGCGCCCAATTTTACAGGTACGGGCGGCAATTATATTCGGCAGCGGAATTTACCCCTGGATCAAAAACAATACACACTGCGTGGTGATCAGCAACTGGGTCGCTTGGGGACAGTGTTTGGTCGTTACACGCAATCTGATTACACGAACACGGCCATTGGAAACACGACCGAACTCGGCGATGTGTTCTTTGTCCAGAAGACCAAGAACTGGCAGGTTTCGCATACGATTCCCTTCAGTTCAAATCTGGTGAATCAATTCCGTTTTGGCTATGTTGAGGCGCTGGCCGTCCAACACGGTGCAACCGCGCCGCAATCCGATATTGATCCATTGCAGTTAACGGGCGTCTTTACTGGGCTGCCGGACATTCAGCGTTCCTATCCAGCAGTTGGTTTTGGCGGCGTCGGTGCGGGACTTTCCGGCGGCGGCAGCGCGGTGAATGATTTTCAATCCAGTAATCAGCCGATGATAGACATCAGCAATACGACAACCTGGATTCGTGGTCGTCACACGATGAACTTCGGCGCGAACATTCGCAAATGGTCACTGCAACGCGATTTGGCGAATGACTTCCTCGGTCAGTTCACGTTCAGCGGCTTTTTCACTGGCAATACGACCCGCGATCATGCGATTGCGGACTTTTTACTGGGTTACTTCTCCGGCGCGAGCGTCTTCCAACCGGCAGGCTTCAGCGTCGCGGGCAAAACTGGCAATCCGCGTGAATTCAACTTCTTTTACCTTGCGCCTTATTTTCAGGACGATTGGAAAGTCAATTCACGTCTGACCTTGAACCTTGGATTGCGCTACGACTTCCGCACGATCCCGTCTGAAACCAACGACCGCATGGGCTGGCGTGATTTGTCGAATCCGCGCGGTGGATTGCTCGTGGCAGACAAGACTTTGGTGGATAAAGGAATCGTTGGCGATCAGAGCTATTACAAATTTGCTGGTCGTCGCAATCCTGCTGATTCACCGAAGAAAGTCTTTGCACCGCGATTGGGCTTTGCCTTCCGTCCGTTCAGTGGCGATAAGACGGTGGTGCGTGGCGGTTATGGCATCTTTTTCGATTCCGCCGAAGGGCGCGAAATTGACGGAGCGGCTGACATCTTCCCGTATGTGAGCCGTGGGAACTATATCCAAAGTATAGGGCAATCCAACCTGCTGACCACGAATCAATTGTTCCCGAATTTCGCTGGTCAGCCAGTGGCGACTCCTGCCGCCAACACGTTCCTCGCAGTGAGCATGTCGCCGGAACCCAAAAACCCGTATGTCCAGCAATGGTCACTCGGCGTCCAGCGTTCGCTCACTACCAACACCACCCTTGAACTGAACTACATCGGTTCCAAAGGGACGCACTTGCTGATGCGGCGTCAAATTGCTCAGGCCCGGAAGCCTTCCAATCCTGCGCTCTGCGCCGCCAACCCAACTCAGGGCGATTGTCCTGTCTTGGCGCGAAGACCCTTTGTCAACTTCGCTACCTACATTGATAGCGATTGGTCAGGGAACTCTAGCTATAACGCGTTCAATGCCAAAGTAGAACATCGCAGCAATTCATTGCTCTTTACGATGGTTTATACCTGGGCCAAGAGTATTGACAATAAATCTGCTGCCGCTGGTATCGGGAACGATGTCGCCGGATGGCAGGGCTTCCTGGACAACAGTGATATTCGTCGTGACCGCGGACGTTCGGAGTTCGACGTAGATCACCGCTTAGTCAGCAGTTTTGTGTACGAACTGCCTGTCGGACGAGGGAAGAAATTTGGCGGCGATATGCACAAGCGGTTGATGTCTTGATTGGCGGCGGCAGGTGAACGGTTTTGCAACGTTCCAACGCGGCTTCCCGATGTCCATCACCGCGCAGGATGTCGGTGGCTTGAACGATACCTTTGGTACGAATCGAGCCGATCTGGTCGGAACCCCCAGACTGCTCAAAACGCAAGCAGCAATGGTTTGATAAATCCGCCTTCCGCCAACCTGCCGCAGGATTCCTTGGCACATCGGGTCGTGGCATTTTGCGCGCTCCTGGCATTCACAACTGGGACACGGGATTGTTCAAGAATTTCACCTTTACGGAGAAATTGAGCTTCCAATTCCGCTTTGAGTCGTTCAATGCCTTCAACCACACCCAATGGGGTGTGCCAGTTCGTAGTGTGGCAGATTCGCGGGTTGGGCAGATTTTAAGTACCCGCGCCGCACGCATCAACCAGCTTGGTGCGAAGTTGGTTTGGTGAGGTAGCAAGGTGTAAGCTTGAAGAAAATTCCCGTCAGATCACAATGATCTGACGGGTCTTTCTGCAAGGAGAAACAAATGCTGCTAAGAATCTGGATTTTGCTCTGCCTTTGGTCGGTCTGTGGGCTGGCGCAACAAGGCAATGATGCCGTAATGCAACGATATGCGCAGGCAGGCGAAAAAGCCCTGGCCGAACAGCGTTACGACGAGGCGGCGCAGGCGTACGAGAAGCTGCGTGAACTCGCGCCGAACATCGCCGAAATCCACGCCCGGTTGGGACTGATTTATTATCAAGCGGGCAAATTTGCACCGGCTACTTCGGCGTTACGACAAGCCCTGAAACTGAAACCGACCTTGCCGAATCTTGATGTGCTGTTGGCATGTCACTGTCTGAATTTCGCCAATTTCAAGAGGCCATTCCCGCCTTACAAAAAGGCTTCAAGCAAAGCAAAGACGCGGCCTTGCGTCGTTCCAGCGGGTTGCAATTGCAACGTGCTTACATTGGTTTGCAACAGGACGACAACGCCGTTGAAGTCGCGCTGGAATTGACCAAAGTGTATCCGAAAGACCCCGAAATTCTTTATCACGCCAGCCGCTTGTTTGCGAACTATGCGTATCTGTCAGCGGTGAAGCTCTCGCAGGTTGCGCCCGATTCGCTCTGGCTGCAATTGGCGGCGGGCGAAGCGCACGAAAGTCAGGGACATCTGGATTCGGCGCTCGGCGCTTATCGAGAAGTGCTGAAACTGAATCCCAATCATCCTGGCATTCACTTCCGCCTGGGGCGTGTGCAATTGGCGCGTGCGGCTCAGGATGTCAAGGCTGAGGCCGATGCCTTGCAAGAATTCGAGCAGGAACTACAACTCGACCCCACGAATGCAAACGCAGCCTACGAAGCCGGCGAACTACATCGCAAGGCGGCCCGCTTTGAGCGTGCCTTCGACCTGTTTTCCCTCGCGGTCAAACATTATCCCGATTTTGAAGAGGCGTTGGTGGCACAGGGACGCACCCTGGTTTCCTTGCGCAAACCCGATCAGGCATTGCCGCCGCTGCGCAAGGCCATTGCCCTGAACGCCAACAACGAAGTCACCTGGTTTCAACTCGCGCAGGCCTATCGCGCCTTGAGCAATGCGGCAGAGCAACAAAAGGCCTTCGCCGAATATCAACGGCTGCGTAATCAGAAATTGCAATCCTCTGGTGGCGCAAACTTTTCGCGTCCAGAGGCAACCAAACAAAAAGCTGAGCCTATCCCGCCACGATGAAGCCCTGGAATGCGCGCCATGTGGTACGCCTGCGCCCTCGCAGGCCAGCGTGCCAGGACTGTCGCTGATCGGCAGGGATTTGCTGCCGCTGGCGCGTATCCACGGGCAAACCGGGCCAGGGCTTGTCCATTCAAATGACTGTTAAACACGGCCCGGTTACACTACTTTCAGTTGTGCAACGCGGCGACGGGACGTTGATATTGCTGACGGCGGAAGGTGCATTTGTGTCTGGCCCTGTGTTACAAATTGGCAATACGAACAGTCGTTATCAATTTTCGCTGGGCGCAAAAGCGTTTCTGAATGAATGGTCAAAGGCTGGCCCCGCGCATTATTGCGCAATTGGCGTCGGACACGTCGCCAATAAAATTGAGAAGCTGGGTGCAATCCTTGGTTTGCAAGTTATGCAGGTTTGTTGATATTGAAAAGAGGGCGGAATTAAGCCCTGTGTAGAATTATGCAAGTTTGGATGAACAACCCGAAACAAGGCGTAATAGATGCCAAAGCTGCACTGTTGGCACAGATCCCCGATTGTGCTGGGCGAATGGCGCGTTTAGATGAATGGCTGGCGGATGAAGTGGCGGCAGTGAAAACCGAAGGCCTGGATGCCGTGCCACAAATTGCCTTCCAAGATTTGTGGTTGGATGCGATCAGCGCCGCGCAAAAAGATCGAATTCGGCGACGCGGTTGTGTCGTGATTCGCGGCGTCTTTACTCGGCAGCAAGCGATGGAATGGAATGATGCGATAGGCCGTTATATTGACCCCATGACGCGCGCCATGCTGCCGGCAAACGTGCGCGGCGCCGAAAAAGCGCGCTCAGAGCGGAAAAAGCTGCGCGCGAAGCGACCGAAAAAGACAGGCAAGCCGAAGGACGCCGGAGTCGCAACAACAAGAACAGGTGAAGCTGTCGACAACTGTTGCGCATCAATGCGTTACTCACGTTACTGAAGTTATTGCGCGTGTTTGTGCGCGTCAAATATCTCGTTGATGCCATTATACACCAGCAAGCGGCTTATGCGCAGCAGAACACCTGCAGTTGATTTCAAGTTGCGCAAAGATGCGCGCTGTTGATCGCCCTATAGTCGTCCGCAGCGAAGTACGCGCGCTATTATACAGTGGCCTGACAATAATTATTATGACAAGGCCAAAGACAAAGCCGGACTGGATCAATATTTTAGCGGGCTTGCTGCAGGGCGACCACAGATTTTCGGCTTGTACTGGTCAAAACCACAGATGGCGGCGCGCCAACACGAAAACCTGGCGGTGACGCGAAGTTGGTTGAATCGTCTGTGGGATTATACGTGGGCGGATGGCACGCCGGAATTCGATCCAGAGCGGCAATGCAACTATGCCGACCGTGTGCGTCGCCGCGAACCGGGCGACAAATCGCTTGGCCTTTCGGCGCACTGCGATGGCGGCTCCATCGAACGTTGGTGCGATCCCAGCTTTCAGCGCGTCTATCATGAGGTTTTATTCGGTGACCTAACCGCTTATGATCCATTTCGGGCAGAGGGACGCACGCAAACCGAGGAAATCCCCTCGCCCGCCGTGTGCAGTATGTTTCGCACGTTTCAGGGTTGGACGGCGCTGACGAGGCAGGGGCCGGGCGATGGAACGTTGCGCTTGATCCCGATTGCGCGCGGCATGGCGTGGATGCTTTTGCGCGCGTTACAACCTGATGTCGCGCCAGATGATTTATGCGGCGCTGCCGCCGGGCGCGCACTCGCCGCCAATGCCCAATGGCATCGGCTTTTGTTAGAAGCTGAAGTCAGCCTTCCTGTCGTCGAACCCGGTGATACGGTTTGGTGGCATCCAGATGTGATTCATGCCGTAGAAAATGAACACCGGGGCCGTGATTACAGCAATGTGATTTATCTTGGCGCTGCGCCGTGGTGCGCAAAGAATGCACGGTTTTTAGCGAAGCAAGCAGCAAGTTTTTTAGTTGGTCAAAGTTCGCCGGATTTTGCGGCTGAAGATTACGAAGTAGATTTCAAAAATCGCGCAACGCTCGCCGATTTATCTGATCTGGGCAAACAACAAATGGGTTTGCTGCCCTGGTGATAGCGCAAGCTTTGAGGTTGCGTGAGCCTGTCGCGCGAGCATGCCCCTCGCCGCCAAATTAGCAAGATACTTTGCCGTGCAGAAGACAAAAGACAATCTCCATACTATGATGACTAAGCAGTCGTTACTGCGCTACAACAAACCCTACAAATCGTCATTAACCCTGAGGCAACATGAGTAAGCAGGAATCCTATCAATACGTGCAATATCTTTGGAACGACGAAGAAGCCGACAAACTATCCGGCGTAGATCGTCTCGTCTATCGCTCTAACCGGCTCGGCGATGATTTGACGCTGACGAATACGGGCGGCGGCAATACTTCAGCGAAGCTGATGGAACAAGACCCGCTCACGGGTGAAGCTGTCGAAGTCTTGTGGATCAAAGGCTCCGGCGGCGATTTGCGTACGGCGAAGCGCGATGGCTTTGCATCGCTCTATCTCGACAAAGTTCGTGCGATGAAGCCGCTGTATGTGAATCATCCCGCAAAAGGGGCGAAAACCGACATCGAAGACGCGATGATGCCGATGTACAATCATTGCGTCTACAATCTGAATCCGCGCGCCTGTTCGATTGATACGCCATTGCACACGCTTCGTGCCGTTTCAAACACGTAGACCATTTGCACCCGAACGCGGTCATCGCGATCGCCGCTTCGGTGAATCAGGAACGCTTGACGAAAGAAATTTTCGGCGATGAAGTTTTGTATATTCCGTGGCAACGACCGGGCTTTGATATTGGGCTGAATAATTGAGCAACTGATTAACGATAACCCAAAGGCCAAAGGCATCGTGCTTGGTCATCACGGCATGTCATCGTGGGCGAATAACGACAAGACCTGTTATGAAACCGCGCTGGAAATCATTGACACGGCGGCGCGTTACATCGAAGCGAAAGACAAGGGCGAACAAACCTTCGGCGGACAAAAACATCAGGCGTTGCCTGCAGCCGAGCGCCAGAAAATTCTCGTAGATTTGTTGCCCTGGCTGCGCGGCCAACTTTCGTCGAACAAAGCGCATGGTGGGAACGGTGCAGGACGATCCGAAAATGCTGCGCTTTGTGAACAGCGTAGACGGCGCCGCGCCTTGCAGAACTCGGCACGTCGTGTCCTGATCACTTTTTGCGCACGAAGATCAAACCGCTGTTCGTTGAATTGGAATCCCGCGAGCGGCGACCTCGAAGCCCTGCAAACATTGATCGAGACTGGCCTCGTGCAATATCGCAAAGATTACGCGGCATATTACGACCGCTGCAAACATCCCGATTCGCCCGCGATGCGCGACGCGAATCCGACCGTCGTTCTGATTCCCGGCATCGGCATGATCGCGTTGGGCAAAAACAAAAGCGAATCGCGCGTGACGGCCGAATTTTATAACTGCGCGATTGAAGTGATGCGCGGCGCGGAAGCGATTGACGAATATGAAGCGATGGATCGAGCAGGAAGCCTTCGACATCGAATACTGGTTGCTCGAAGAAGCGAAGCTGCGACGAATGCCGCCGAAAAAGAATTGGATCGCCAGGTCATCGCTGTGATTGGCGCAGGGGCAGGCATCGGCAAGGCGACGGCGCATCGTTTGGTCAAGGAAGGCGCGCACATCGTTTGTGTAGATCTGGACGAAGCAAGTCCGCACAAAGAAACCGCGAAGAAATCATCGCCAAATATGGCGCAGGCATCGGCGTTGCAGGTACCGGCATCAGCAATTGCGGCCCGGCGATTGGTCTGGCGTGCAACATCACAGATCGTGCCAGCGTGCAAAAAATGTTTGCAGATGCGTTGCTTGCGTACGGCGGAATTGATGCGGTCGTCGTGACGGCGGGAATTTTTGTTCCGCCTGACAAGGCGGGCTACATTGAAGATCGCCTGTGGGATAAAACCTTTGCCATCAACGTTACTGGCGCGTACATCGTGGCCGACGAAGCGAACAAAGTTTTCAAGCGTCAAGGCTTGCCTGCCAACATTGTGCTGACAACCAGCGCCAACGCTGTTGTAGCGAAGAAGGGAAGTCTGGCTTATGACACGAGCAAGGCGGCGGCCAATCATTTGGTACGCGAATTGGCGATTGAACTTGCGCCGCTTGTGCGCGTGAATGCTGTGGCCCCGGCAACGGTTGTCAAAGGCAGCACGATGTTCCCGCGTGATCGCGTGATTGCTTCGCTGGCGAAATATAAGCTTGAATTTAGCGAGGACGATGACACCGAAGAGTTGCGCGGTAAGCTGGCGAATTTTTATGCCAAGCGCACGCTGACGCAAACTGCCATCGAACCAGACGATCAGGCCGAAGCGATTTTCCTGCTGGTGACAAAACGCCTGGGCAAAACGACCGGCCATGTCATTCCGGTAGATGGCGGATTGCAGGATGGATTTTTAAGATGATGAAAGAATCTCAACGCAAAGGAGCAAAGGGGCAAAGAGGCAAAAAACTTGTTCTTAATCCTTGTCACTTTGCTTCTTTGCCCCTTTGCGTTAGACCCTCACTTTAATAATAGGGATGAAATGATGACGACACATTTTGAAATCAACGACAACTTTATAGCCGAACAAAACCAAAAGGCAAAAGCCTGGCTGGAAGAAGACTACGAACATCTCGGCAAACAATTGCAACGGCGCGGCGTCAACATTGAAGAGGTCACAGCGCAGGCGCAATCATTTCAAGTCGCCGTGCCTTCGTGGGGAGTTGGCACGGGCGGAACGCGCTTTGCCCGCTTTCCCGGTGTCGGCGAACCGCGTGGGATTTACGAGAAGCTGGAGGATTGCGCAACCATCAACCACCTTGTACGTGCGACGCCGAGCGTGTCCTTGCATATTCCGTGGGACAAACCACAAGATGCCAATGACCTGCGCGCATACGCTTCTTCGCTCGGCCTGGGCTTTGATGCGATGAACTCGAACACCTTTCAGGATCAGGCCAGTCAAAAGCTCTCGTACAAATTTGGCAGCCTTACGCATCCCGACCGCGCGGTGCGTGAACAGGCGATTGAGCATAATATCGAGTGCATCGAAATCGGGAAGAAACTCGGCTCCAAAGCGCATACAGTTTGGATTGGCGATGGCGGGAATTTTCCGGGACAGCAGCATTTTCGCCGTGCGCTGGAACGCTATCTGGAAAGCATGCGCGAAATTTACAATGCGTTGCCGGACGATTGGCGCTTGTTTACAGAACACAAGATGTATGAACCCGCGTTTTACTCTACCGTCATCAACGATTGGGGGACGAGTTATTACTGCGCAATGCAATTAGGGCCGCAGGCGCAATGCCTGGTTGACCTCGGCCATCACGCGCCGAACGTCAACATCGAAATGATTGTGGCGCGCCTGATTCAAGTCGGCAAACTCGGTGGCTTCCATTTCAACGACAGCAAATATGGCGATGACGATTTGGACGCGGGTTCCATCAAGCCGTTCCAGCTCTTCCTCGTTTTTAATGAACTCGTAGATGCGGAAACCGACGGCACAGCGGATTTCAATCCCGCTTATATGCTCGATCAATCGCACAATGTTACTGACCCAATTGAATCGCTGATGATGAGCGCGGTTGAATTGCAGCGCGCTTATGTGCAAGCGCGCCTGGTGGATCGGGCGGCGCTTTCGGAGGCACAGGACAAATGTGATGCGATGGCCGCGCTGACGACACTCAAGCAAGCTTTCACACTGGATGTAGCACCGATCATTGCAATGGCGCGCATGCGCGCGGGGGGCGCGATTGATCCGCTGACAACCTATCGTACGAGCGGCTATCGCGAGCGAAAAGCCGAAGAGCGTCCGGCGCAGATTGGCGTGTCGGCGGGAATCGTATAATTCGTCATTGGTCATTGGCTTAGAGACGGTACCACCCTAAAATCAATGACAAGTGACCAATGACAAGTGACCAATGACGACTACTTCTCTTTACATCGCAATAGACCTCGGTGCTGGCAGCGGGCGTGTTTTCCTGGCAGGCGTAGGGGCGAATGAATTGTTGCTGGAAGAAGTTCGGCGGTTCCAATATCCGCCGCGCCGTTTGAATGGGCATTTGCGTTGGGATTTTGCGCACATCTTTACTGAAATCAAAGCTGGGTTACAAGCGGCAGCAAAACGTGCCAATGAACTTGGACGCCCGGTTCACAGCCTGGGCGTAGACAGTTGGGCCGTGGATTACGGTTTGCTTGATGTCAATGGAGCTTTGATTGAAGACCCGATTTGTTATCGCGATGAACGGACTGCCAACGTGTTGCAACCCATCTTTGCCCAGATGCCGCGTGAGGAAATTTATGCTCGCACCGGCATTCAGTTTATCGCCTTAAATACACTCCTTCAGCTTTATGCCCACGCGCAGGAAGGCTTTGCCATCAATGCCGACAAGCTGTTGCTGGTGCCGGACCTCGTCAACTTTTTGCTGACTGGAAACGCCCGCACTGAATACACAAACGCCACGACCATGCAGCTTGTGAATGCTGACACTCGTTCGTGGGACGACTCCATCATCAAGCAATTGAATTTGCCCGCCCATTTATTCACCGACATTATCCCCGCAGGCGCGGAAGTCGGACACCTCAAGTCTGAAGTCGCACAGGAATTAGAACTGCATGATGTAAAAGTTATTGCTCCCGCCACGCATGACACGGGTAGTGCTGTTGCGGGTGCGCCTTTGCAAGCGGATTGGGCGTACATTTCCTCCGGCACGTGGTCGCTCGTCGGTGTCGAACTGCCTGCGCCGCTCATCAATGCCGAAACCGCGCTACACAACTTTACGAACGAGGGCGGTGCTTTTGGCACGATTCGGTTTCTGAAAAACGTGATGGGATTGTGGGTACTGGAATCCTGTCGCAAGGAATGGCAACAGCGCGGCTTGACGGTGGATTATGAAGTATTACTCCGCGACGTTGCGGCGCGTGCAGATTTCCCCGCCTTGATTTTTCCTGATGATGAACGACTGTTCAATCCCGCCAGTATGACCGCCGCGCTCAAGGCACAACTCGCCGAAACCGGGCAAGACATTGATGATAATCCCGTAGCAATGACGAAAGCGATTCTCGATTCCTTGGCACTGCGGTATGCCTCGGTCATTCGCACGATTGAAGCGTTAACTGGAAAACCGATCAACGGTGTGCAAATCGTCGGCGGTGGATCACAGAACTCGTACTTGAATCAAGCGACAGCCAATGCGACAAACAAGCCTGTGTTGGCGGGGCCGGTGGAAGCGACGGTGTTGGGGAATGTGCTGGTGCAGGCAGTTGCGGCAGGCCGGTTCGCCTCGCTGGCGGAAGCGCGTCAGCACGTGGCTGCGAATATCGAACCGCAAAACTTTATGCCGCGCACCTCACCCGCCTGGAAAGACAGCTCGCAACGCTATCAGGAAATTGAAACCCGCTTTGTGACAACGGTTCGTTAAGGATTCAGTTGGTTGATCTTCTATTTAATGGTTAATAGCGGATGTTCTTATTCCTCCGCACGTCGCACTAACACTTTGTCCACGCGGCGTTGATCCATATCAATAATTTCAAAGCGCAGTCCGCCGGATTCGAAGCTATCAGCTTCTTTTGGGATACGTCCCAGTTTATACATCACAAAGCCACCTAAAGTATGATATTCACCGCGCTCTTCTCCAAACAACTTCGTCAACTCCAACGCTTCTTTGACATCGTGAACAGACAGCGAGCCATCCAGTACCCATGAACCGTCTTCACGTTGCTGAATGGGTTGATAATCCGGTTCGTCAATCAGCATGATGTCGCCCGCAATCTCTTCGAGAATGTCGTGATGGGTGATTAACCCCAGCGTGCCGCCATATTCGTCCATCACGATGGCAATATGCGTTCCCGTCTTCTTGAAGTTTTCCAGCACCTTCAATGCGGGCATAGATTCAGGCACAAACAACGGCTGCCGCATTAAGGAGGGAAGGTCGAGATTGTTTTCCAGTTGGGCTTTCAGCAAATCTTTCGCGCGCACCATCCCGACGACATTATCCAGCCCCCCGCGGCACACCAAATAGCGTGAATAGCTGGTGTCTTTCAAGGTGCGAAGAATTTCTTCGGGCGCATCGTTGAGGTCAAGAAAGGCAACATTACGGCGGGGCGTCATCAAGACTCGAACCCGCTGATCGCTCATGTGAAAAATGTTCTCGACCATGTGGCGTTCGGCTTCTTCAAAGATGCCAGATTGCGCGCCTTGGCGCACCATGATTTTCACCTCATCTTCGGTGACTTGTGGTTCATCAGAAGGCTTGATGCCAAGCAGTTTGAGAATTGCGTCCGTCGAGCCGCTGAGCAAGCGCACGGCTGGCGAACAGATTTTGGCCAGCCAGCGCATCGGATTCGCCACCGCCCGTGCAATCGCTTCAGCGTGATTCAGCGCCAATTGCTTCGGAACTAATTCACCGATGACCAGCGAAAAATACGTAATGGCTACCACAACCAAAGCAAACGCGAGGTTGTCAGCATACGGTTCCAGGGACGGATACTGTTTGAGCGGAACGGCCAGCTTTTCCGACAACGCCGCGCCCCCAAACGCGCCAGCTAAAATGCCCACCAAGGTAATGCCGACTTGCACCGTAGCCAGAAAATCATTGGGCTGTTCCGCCAATTCCAGCGCCGCACGAGCTTTGGTATCGCCCTGTTCGGCGCGCCGTTGCAAGCGGGCTTTGCGTACAGAGATAAGCGCTAATTCAGACATCGAAAAGATGCCATTGACGACCAGCAACACAAATACAATAGCGATTTCTACCAGGACTGATTTCATGGCTTTTATTCCGGCTTTTCATTCGCTCGCCGTTTCACTTCTTCAATCATCTCTTGCCAATACGCCGCCAGAAACGGCGGATTCTTCAGGCTATCCAACACATACGACCGATCTGCACGCGACAAATCCAGCACTGCTGTAATCATTTCTTCCTGATAAAACCCGGCTTCTGCCAATGGGATGCCATTCGGTTCCCGAATGAAGGATGAACCGCTGGAGGTTTGTTTGCCATCCGGTGATTCGCCAATCGTGTTGGCTACGCAGTGGAAGATTTTCGAGTTCGGCCCGACGGGTTGTTGGGCACGACCTGATGTGCGCTTCCAGGTGACGGCTTCGATTTCGTCCGAGCTACACGAGGGCTGAAAGAGAATCTGCGCGCCCGCCATCGCTGGAATGCGATAGAGTTCGGGGTGCCGACCATCGCGGCAAATCACCATCGTGCAAAGAATGCCGTCAAGCTCAAACAGCGAAAGCTTGTTGCCACCGCGACAATATTTCATTTCGTCGCGCCCAGCCATATTCACCTTCGCGTATTCATGCACGATTTCGCCCTTTGGATTGATGACGTGCATCAGGTTCAGAAACTTATTCGGCGTAGGCTGAATCGTCCCGACGATCACCCAAATGTTGTTTGCAGCGGCGGCGGCTTGCACCTGCTGCAACGCCTCCTGAATAACCGCAGGCGCAAGTTTGCTGAGATACGGGAAGTAGTAGCTCGTCAAATTCGCTTCGGGAAACAGCACAACACGGCTGCCGTATTCGGCAGCGGCTTGAATGTATTTGAGCGTGACGCGCAAATTGAATTCCAGGTCTTTGGCCCAGTGCATTTGTGCGCAAGATACTTGCAGTGTTTTGGGATTGCTCATAGTTGAGGATTAACCACGGAGTTCACGGAGAAAAGCAAGACAGGAGGCACAAGATTGGGAACAGGATTTACAAGAAAGCACTTGTCAATCTTGCAGAAAATCTTGTCAATCCTATCTAAAAAACTCCGTGCGCTGCGTGTTCTCCGTGGTTTCAATTTAATAACCACCCGCAGGCTCGGCCTTTTCAATTTGCAATTCGCCAGCGCGCCATTTTTTGAAGTCTTCGCACATCGCAATTGTTGCTGTTGCGCCGATGCGCGTCACGCCGACGTCTATCATTTCCAGCGCAGCGGCAAGCGTGCGAATGCCGTGTGCGGCTTTGACCTGCACTTTGTCGCTGACGTTCGCGCGCATCAGTTGGATGTCGGTAATCGTCGCGCCCGTCGGCGCAAAGCCCGTCGAGGTTTTGACCCAATCGGCATTGGCTTCGTCGCACAATTTACAAGCCGCGATTTTCTGTTCGTCGGTCAGATGCGCGTTCTCGAAGATCACTTTGACTTTCGCGTTGTATGAATGCGCAAGATTGCAAATGGCTTTGACTTCTTGCGCGACGTAATCCACCTGCCCCGAACGCAATGCGCCATAGTTGATGACCATATCGAGTTCGGTCGCACCATTCTCCAACGCTTCTTTCGCTTCGGCAAGTTTCGTGGCAATCGTCGAATTGCCGTGCGGAAAACCAACGACGGTCGAGACGACTACGCTCGTGCCTGCGAGCAAGCCCTTCGCCAAGTTGACATGATACGGTTTCACACAAACGGAAGCGGCATCGTATTGCCTGGCGATTTCGCAGCCCGCAATAACATCGGCTTCGGTCAAGTGCGGCTGCAACAACGAATGGTCAATGACTTTGGTGAATTGTTCGTATGTGATCGTTTCTCTGTCCACAAGAATGCTCCTTGAATTTCTGAAATGAATGTCGCAAAGTGAAGCACAGGCGCACGCGAAGCGCAATCTAACTGAGCTATGAACAATTTTGTCTTTCGTCAAACCAACGGGCTTACCTATCTCGTCTGTGAACCCATCGAACGCGCAGGCTTCATCAATGCGTTCAGCACACGCATCACGAAGGAAAAGCATCAACCGAACGAATTCACGCTCGGACATTTCAGCGCTGAGCAGCGCGAGCGAATTGTGATGAATCGTGAACACTTCAAGAGTGCGGTGGGCGCAGAAAACTGGCCACTCGTCACGGCGCGACAAATACATTCTGCGGATGTGCGCTCGATAGAAAATCACGAAGATGCATTGCGCGAGCCACAACCCGGCGATGCGTTGACGGCAAACCTCTCAGCCTTGCTGCTGGGCATTCAAACCGCCGACTGTATGCCGATTGTGATTGTGGATGAGCGCGCGCGCGCGTTTGCCGCCGTACATGCAGGTTGGCGCGGAACGTATGCGCAGATTGCTGTGCGTACGGTTGAGCAGATGCAACATGTTTACGATTCGCGGCCCGAAGATTTGCTTGTCGCACTCGGCCCCTCGATTTGCGCCACCAACTTTGAAGTCGGCCCCGAAGTGCTCGCCCAATTTCGCCACAAGTTTCGCTCTGCCGACGACCTGATTTCCAACGAACAACCGAATGGCAAAGGCCATCTTGATTTGAACCGCTGCAACGCACAGCAATTGATTGACGCAGGTGTGCGCGCCGAAAATATCTACGACAGTGCGCTCTGCACCGTCGCGCGCAACGACTTGTTTTTCAGCTATCGCCAAGAGCGCGGACACGAACGATATGTTGGCAGATTGATGTGCGTTGTTGGGCAGGCTGGAGGATAGCAAGAACACATGAAACCACTGCGTCAGTGAAAATCCTGCTGGTTAAGATTCCGCCTAACTAAAGAGGCTTATGATTTGTTGCGACCGACAAAAGGTTCAGTTGCTTGCGGCGCTCGTGTGGACGCTGTTCTTGCTCGGCTTTACAACCGCGTCTGCACAGAATCTTCAGCGGATCACCACGGATCAAATCATTTCCGAAGTTGACATCAACGACATTGTGCAGGATCAGCAGGGCTTTCTCTGGTTGGGGACGATGTCGGGCCTATTCCGCTACGACGGCTACCGGTTTGTCCCGTATGTCCACGACCCGCAAAACCCGGCGTCGTTGGGGCGCAACGAAATTTATGGGTTGTTTGTGGATCGCGCGGGACGGCTCTGGATCAGTCTGGATGATGGCGGGCTGGATCGGTATGACCCGCAAATCAATGGCTTCATCCACTATCGCCACGATCCGAAAAATCCGGCGAGTTTGAGCCACAACACATTACGCGGAATGTGGGAAGATCGGGCGGGCCAAATTTGGATCGGCTCCCGGCTGGGCGGGGCCAACGTGCTGAATCCGGCGACGGGCAACTTCACACATTATCGCCACGATCCCAACAATCCAGATAGTTTGCGCGACGATATTGTCTATCGAGGTTTGCAAGACCGCGATGGTAATCTCTGGTTGGCGACCTACAAGGGACTGGAACAGTTCGATCCAGCCACGCGACGCTTCATTCACCGAACGCCTGCACCGAATGAAGCCACATGTGATCGGTGTCAACCAGATCATTACGATGGTTGAAGATCGGGCAGGTTATCTCTGGCTCGGCAGTTTGGGCGGGGGCATATATCGGTATGATCGCACAACGGACAGCTTCAAAACCTATCGCCACCAACCCGGCCAGCCCACCAGCCTGGGATCAAACAGAGTCTTATCTTTGCTGGCAGACAGTCAGGGCATGCTGTGGGTGGGCTTTGACGAAGGCGGATTGGACAGGTTTGATCCTGCGACCGACAGTTTCATTCACTACCGCAAGGAGCACCAGAATCCGCGCAGTTTGCCCAATGACAGCGTGCATGGCCTGTGGGAAGATCGAACAGGCGTGGTCTGGATTGGGACCGTGCAGGGATTATGCAAATATGACCGTTTCTCGGCGAACTTCGTGACCACGCATCCCGCACTCAGCACGGATGCGTTGAGGGAAGATGCCGTGCAAGCTTGTTTAGAAGACCGCGCCGGGCAATTCTGGATGGGCACGACTAAGGGGCTGGTGCATTTTGATCCGGCGAGCGGGCGCAACGCAGTTTATCGGCACGACCCGGCGCGCGCCGACAGTTTGAGCGAAACCAGTATCACCGTAATTTATCAGGATAGCGCTGGGCGCATCTGGATCAGCGGCAACTACAACGAATTGAATTTATACCTTCCGTCCCGGCAAAGCTTCAAAAGGTATTCCCTCATTTCTGAGGGGCGTAAGTGGGCGGTCTTCGCAATCTATGAGGACAAGCGTGGGCGGCTGCTGGTCAGTTCCTGGCTCGGCGGCTTGCAACAATACGACGCGGCGACGGATAGCTTTGTGCCTTTTCAGCCCGCCGGATTGCCGCCCTGGGTCAACAAGGACACAGCCATAGCCATACGCGAAGATCATGATGGGCGGCTCTGGCTGGGCATGCGGTTTGGCGGCGTTTTGCGCTACGATCCCGCGACGGATCGCTGGACGAATTATCGTCACCAGGCTGCCGATCCACGGAGTCTCATTGATAATCAAGTCGCCGATTTGTTAGTAGATCACCAGGGGCGCGTTTGGGTGGCCACGGCCAACGGGCTGAGCCGATTCGAGCCGCAGACAGAAAACTTCACGAATTACACGACCCGTGAAGGACTACCGGATAATGCCAGCAATTCATTGCAGGAAGATGCGCAGGGGCGATTATGGATCGGCACCGACAAAGGGCTGGCCAGATTCGATGCCCAGACAGGCTTGATGCGCGTTTATGATGTCGGTGATGGTTTGCCGAGCAATCGTTTCAGCGATCACGCAGCACTACGCGCGCGCAGCGGAGAAATGTTCTTCGGTACGCTGAAAGGTTTGTTGCGCTTTCAGCCCGACGCCTTACAGGAACGAGCCGCGCCCATCAGTGTAGTCCTGACCGAAATTCGCAAGTTTGAGCAAACCTTTCAGTTTGAGCCTGACGTCAGCCGATTGGCGTCGCTCGCTTTTTCCTGGCAGGACGATCTGTTGTCGTTTGATTTTGCGGCACTCGGTTTGGCGCAGCCACAAAAAGCGCAGTATGCCTGGAAGCTTGAGGGGTACGATCAGGACTGGATTATTGGCGGCGCGAAACGCACGGCAACGTACACGAATCTACCCGGTGGACAGTACACACTACGCGTCAAGGCGACGGACGAGACGGGGCGCTGGCACGAAAACCAATTGGCCGTGCAGGTCAATGTTTCCACCCCGCCCTGGCATCGCTGGTGGGCCTATTTGCTTTACGGGTTCGCCATAACAGGGCTGATGGGAGGCTATGTGCGCTATCGAATCAGTCGCTTGCATGCAATTAACGAAGCCAGGACGCAATTCGCCCAGCAGCTTATTACTTCGCAGGAAGCCGAGCGCAAACGCATTGCCGCCGAATTGCACGATGGGCTAGGGCAAAGTTTGCTGGTCATCAAAAATCGCACGATCATCGGCAAACGACTGGCGAATGATAGCGAGCGAGTCGCAACGCAACTCGACGAAATTTCCAAAGCTACGGGGCAGGCATTGGAAGAAGTGCGTGGCATTGCTTACAACCTGCGCCCGTATCATCTCGAACGGTTAGGCTTGCGCGAATCCATCGAAGCGATGCTCGAAAAAATCCGCGAGGCGACAGGACTGGAAATCAACGCGCGCGTGGCGTTATTTGACGAGGTCTTCTCCAAAGATGACGAAGTATTGTTTTATCGCGTGATTCAGGAATGCCTGAACAACATCATCAAGCACGCCGAGGCGACTGCCGTCGAAATCAACATCGTGCAAACCGAAACCGAAGTCGCGGCGCGGATTCAAGATAACGGACGCGGATTTTCAGTCAACAATGACAACCAGCAACTAGCAGGCGGCTTCGGTTTGATCGGACTAGCAGAACGCATTCGTATGCTTGGCGGCACGCATTCGATTTCATCCGAAGCAGGCAAAGGAACGACGGTGACTGTGAAAATTCCCAGGGACAAGGAATGATGGACAAAATCAAAATCTTCATCGCCGACGATCATCCGATTTTTCGCGGCGGCTTGCGGCAACTGATCGCCCTCGAACTGAATATGGAGGTCGTCAGCGAAGCGAAAGATGGCGCGGAAGCGATTGAGCGGTTGCTGCATTGTCAGGCCGATGTTGCGTTATTGGATATTGATATGCCAAAGGCGAGTGGCTTTGAAGTGCTGACTGCTTTGCGTGAAAAAGGTGTGGCGCTAAACTTTATTTTCCTGACGATGCACAAGGACGAACAGTTCCTGAACGCCGCGCTGGATTTGGGCGTGAAAGGCTTCCTCGTCAAAGACAGCGCCGCCGAAGAAGTGATTGATTGCATCAACGCAGTCACGAGCGGAGAGGAATTTATCAGTCCGCAACTGACAAGCTTCCTGCTCAAACGAATTCGTCAGGCGCAAACGACTCCTGCCAAAACTTCGTTGTTCGAGCAGTTGACGCCCACCGAACGCAAAGTCCTAAAACTGATTGCGGTCTACAAAACCAACAAAGAAATCGCCGCCGAACTTTTCATGGGCGTGCGCACCGTCGAGCAGCATCGTCTGAACATCAGCGAAAAATTCGACCTCAAAGGTCGCCACGCATTGATGAAGTTTGCCGCTGAAAATGTAGACCGATTAGCAGAGTAAAAGAGAGCGGACGAATCGGTACGCTACCGCGAGCGGTAGCGACCGGGTGACCGCACGACCATCTCGCTACCGCTCGTCGTACCATATCTGTTCAAACCTCTCCATCCGTAGAACTACGGAGAAAAAACCGTAGTTGCACGGATTTTCAGCCGCCCATAAATCCACGACAATTAGGCCCACAATGAACATCCTGATCGTTGAAGATAACCCTCTAATGCGCGCGATGATTCGGGAGATGGTGGGCGAATTTGCCGACGCCATCACCGAATGCGAAGACGGCGACGAAGCTTTCGCAGCATATCAACACGATCTCCCTCACTGGGTCTTGATGGATATTCAAATGCGGCGCGTGGATGGATTCACGGCGAGTCGGCAAATCAAAGCCAGCTATCCGAATGCGCAGATTTGTATGGTCACGGATTACGGCGATGCCCGCACGCGCCGCGTCGCAGCAGAAGTCGGCGCGACGGCATTTGTGCTGAAAGAAAATCTGGAAGCGTTACGAACCTTACTTCACGCAGGAACCTGACCGCTGCGCTGAATTCACTTACACCGGAGGAGTCAAACTTATGAAATGCGAAGAAACGATAATGAAAGTAGCCATGAATGCCATTACCGTTTTGGCAATCTTCATGATCCAAACGACAGCCACGGCGCAGACCGCGCTCGAAAAGCAATGCTTCGATGCGGTGCAGGGCAAAGTAGCGTGGAATCAAAGGGGCGACAAAACCTGGGACGTTGGGAACCTGCGCGCCCTCTGTTCCGGCACAACCAACCCGAGCGCAACGATCTCATGTTTTCAAAACGAGATTCGCAGCCATAACGATTGGAGCCGCGCTCTCACTGCCTGCAAAGCTAAACCGGCATCGAATCCGCCTGCACCGAATCCGAATCCAGCACCGAATCCAAGTGCGGTAAAACTTCCCGGAACGGCCAGAGATATAGATGCCAAAAATGGGGTGGTGTATGTGATCGGTTCCAATGCCGTAGCGGGCGGTTATGGGCTTTGGAAATTAGTCAATGCCGGTTGGGTGCAAGTCCCGCCGGGCGGAGGTGTGCGCGTGGCCGTAACGCCAGCAGGGATTCCCTGGGTGGTTGATAGTGCTGGAGTCGTCAAGCAATTGGTCGGTGCCAACTGGATGCCGGTTGCCACCGAGAAGAAAGCGGTTGATCTTGCGTTCGATAAGTCAGGAAAACTCTGGGTTATCCTGGAGGACGGAAGAGTGATGAATTCATGGGATATGAAGACCTTCAAAGAAGAACCCGATAGCCCGAAGAATGCCTTGAGACTTATGGCATTGACTTATGACTTGATGCTTATTACCACCGCCGCAAAAAAGGATTATGTCGAACTCTACCAGGGTGACGTCCCAACCATAGCATGTGCGGGGCCGGGCAGCGTGCCGCTCCCGCTTCGGGATTGCCTCTCTATCGCGGCGGGTTACATCGAAAATGTCTTTGACACGGCTGACGGAACGCAATGGGCGATTGATTCATCCCTTGCCGTCTGGAAGATCAAGGCGAAGTAGTCGCCTCAGCAGGAGTAGCGCAACCAGCCATGGTTGCGTTGCTCAACTCGCCATTCCTTCGGTTGAAAGCATTCGCTCTCCGGGCCTCGCAACCATGGCTGGTTGCGCTACCGTCGCCTGCGAGAATTTTTGCTTGAAAACTATCACAAGTGAGGAACTGAACTTATGAAACGCGAACGAACCGAAAGCACAATTCGTCACTTCCTGACCGGAAGTCAAGCGATCAGGAATCCAATCGCAACCATCGTTGTGCTGACCCTGGCATTTTTATTTCTACCGGGCCAGACGCAGGCGCAAACTGCGCCGACACCGCAGGAACAGGCTTGTTTTAATGCGGTACAAGGCAAGGTTGCTTATAATCAGGCAGGCGACAAGCATTGGAGTCGAAGGGAATCTGCGGAAACTCTGTCAACACACCACCAACCCGAACGTAACGATTGCCTGCTTTCAGCGAGAGATTCAAGCCCATAATGATTGGCAACGTGGCATTGCGGCCTGTAAAAACGACCTCATGAGTTACCCTTCGCAAACCAAAATGCCGGGGGCAGCCAGAGATATTGATGCCAAAAACGGTCAGGTTTGGATCATCGGCACGGGTACGGTTGGGAATGACTACGAAATCCATAAGCTGGCGGGAGCAAGCTGGACCAAGGTGGATGGAGCCGCAAGACGTATCGCCGTAGAAAAGTCAGGCATCCCCTGGGTCGTTAATTCGACCGGAAAGATTTACCGCCGCGTCAATAACGTGTGGCAACTGATGCCGGGGCCAAATGGCGCAACCCCGGTGGATATTGCCATTTCAAACAGCGACGAGGTCTGGATTACCGAGAATAATGGACAGGTCGCCCGCTGGACTGGTTCCGGGTGGACAACCCTGATCGCAATCAACGCCAAACACGTGATCTTCACACCGAACCCCGATCAATTTCTCATTGTGGATCATGACGGTAAGAAATTTGTCCGAGAATCGCCGACTTCCTGGCTCGCCGCAAAGGACACTACAGGGTTGGCGGATAGATACCTTGAGTATGCGGTGGAACCTGACGGGACGAAATGGGGAATTGATTCGTCCTTCAATATCTGGAAGATCGCGACGGTGACGGCGGTAGAAAGACCCGCTGTAAATAATCGCCCAGTCGTCAACAACAATGAACTGGTAGAAAGAGCAGGTATCAAAGTATGCAGCTCGCGCGTCTTCCGCTCCGTCAGTGAGCGCTCCTGGGTCGAGTTCCGACTTCCCCAGGGACGCGAAGGGCAGGTCATTAAGATTCCTGGCGGCGCATATAACAACTATGTCTTTCCTAAGTGTAATCGGGTCTGGTGGAGCGACCTCGCGTTCTCTTGCGGGAGTACAGGCACCTGGGAAAAGACGCAGGGGAACTGGGATTCCGACGCGCTATGTAACAGTTCCGGTAGCGCCAGCCCGTATGTGGTTACCGGGAACCGTTAGTAGCGGGGCGAAAAGAGATGACTATTTTTGCGTCTTCCCCATCAGTTCTCAAAAGAATGCGCTGTCTTGCATGATCTTGTCCCCCTAATTCACTTTGACTGGCTGCGCTCCAGCAACCTTACTTGAGCAGGAGCGTAGCTTTTGCATACTGGAGGAATTCAATTTATGAAACTCGAACGAAACGAAAGAGCAAGCAATCACTTCCTGACCGTAAGTCAAGGTATCAGGAATCCAATCGCAATCATTGTTGTACTGACGCTGACCTTATTTTTTATCCAGGTCGGTGCGCTGGCGCAAACTCCGCTGGAGCAGCAATGCATGAATGCAGTGCAGGGCAAGGTCGCCTGGAATCAGGCAGGCAGCAGGGCGTGGGGCGCGGATAATCTTCGCAGTCTCTGTCAAGGCACAACCAATCCCAGCACCACAATCACCTGCTTTCAGACGCAGATTCAAACTCATAATGACTGGCAAAAAGGTATTGCGACGTGTAAAAGCAAACTGGCGAGTGCGGGTGAGCTTGTGCGGGCCAGCTACGATTCCAATCCATTTGTTGCGGACAGTCTGAAACCAGGTGAATGGCGGTGGATGGGGGGAAACCCATTTACACGGACAATTTATAACCCGCTGGACGGCGGTGTATTGCTGAAATATAAACAGAATGGACAGGGGAACTCCGACGGATGTTCAGGCCCCGGCAATCCGAGGTACAAACCCTTTTTCCAACAAGCTTGTTTTGCGCACGATGTAAATTATGATGCCCCGTTCGGACTCGCAGGATTTCCCAATTATGCCACCGGGGATTCAACCGGAAAGGACATCGCTGATTATCTTTTCAAGAAAGACATGCTGATGCTTAGCAAACAAAATTCCTCCGATTTATCCCGGAGTCTCGACGAGACCTCTGCCGCAGTTTTCTTTCGGGCGGTGCAGGATTTTGGCGGTTTTCGCGGTCGCCCGGACGGAAAAGAGGTTTTGGAGAAAGGCGGCGTTGTCGCCATCAAGAACAATGGCGGCTATGTCATGGGATTGAAAGTGAAATGGACAGATGCTCAGGGGGTTCAGCGAGCCGAAGAGATCCAGAACGCGGGTGGTCGAGCGGCGACAATTCCGCTCTCTATCGGCGCTCGCAATATTGAGGTCGAGTGCTGGGCGGTGGCCGGAAAACAAATCTTCAAGAAATCGTTCCCAGGAGTCGGCATGTATGCCTTCACGGTCGGCGGAACCACACTGGCTCCCACGGTCGCAGATGGATTGAATAAAGATGCGGGGGACGAAATCAAAACAATCGTAACAGGCGAAAAGATTCCTGCCGGGGAGCGAGGCATCATTTTCAACAATCAGGCGGGATATGTCGCCAAGATGACGGTTGTTTATTTTATGACCGAAACGATTGGCGGAGCGCCGGTGCCGATGGCGAAATCTCTCTCCACGCCCGCTATTTCGCTGGGCTTCTCAAGACCATTGATAATTCCTCGGAACACGGCCAAAGGCATGCCGATCAGCGTGCTGATTGAAGGCATCGGAACGATCAAAGGCAAAGTCCTGGAGACCACCGTCCCGGAAAACTTCAACGGAAATCTTTGTTTCAAATCCTGGGGCACGATTTTCGATGCGAAGGGCGGGACGTGTAATCCGTAAGGTAATTTGAGACACACACGGAGTAGGAGTGAGGCCACGCTCACTTCGTGCGGGACGCACATCCACAGCGGGATTTAGGAGAGAAGGAGCGACAGCGGGAAACAAACCTTTGTTCGCTCTCTCTCGCGGTCCCTCCGTCGCTCTTTCTTGATTCACTTCTTTAAATAATTCCGATGCAGCCACTGCTCGCCGTTTTTGCGATCACGCGTCTCAAAGAATAGGTTCTTGTCCGATTCGCGCTTTTCCAGGGCGACGCGAGGCGTGACTTGTTTTTCTTCTGCCGCGCCTGTTTCTGCCTCAGCAAGAAATGCTTTCACCGAATCGGTGGTCACCGTTTCGGTTTTTTCGGCTTTATCGAATTCGGCAATTGCTTCGACGGCACTGGATTTGAGCAGCTTGGGCCAGAGCTTCATAAACAAAGCGTGTGATGAATAGACATCAGCAGCATTGATATTTCCATTGATCGCAAACGCATAGCCGATCACATCTTGCTTACCCGCAATGGCGGAGGACAAGGCTTTGAGATATTCATCAGCGGTTTCGGTTACCACTTTGTTTTCAAGTGTCAATTGCAGGCTCGAACGCGATGCCGCCGAAGTCACGTCCATCCGCATTGCCCGTGGTGCCGCAACTAGCGCCGTAGAATTTCCCTCTGCTACGCCTGCCACCGGAGCCGGGGTTGCCGCTGCCATCGCATTTTTGCCCAATTTATCCTGCGATTCCGCGACTTTGCCCCACACTTCGCTCTGTGATTTCTTAGCTATCGCCGCGATCTTCAAATCCTTGTGATTAAGCATCTGATCGGATGAACTAAACGCGGCGACCGCTTCCTGTCCGCGCTGTTGCCAGCGTCCTTGCTCGACACAAAACGAATCAATCGGAATGCGACCGGAACGCGGCGGCACGATCAAATCCATCGCCAACACGCGATCCTGTTGACCGCCTTTGACGATGTCACCGGATTGTACAAAGACTTCTTCGTTCGAGACATTTTGTATCGCCAATTGATTCACATCACCAGTTTCAATGACCTTCACTTTCTTTTGTGCCATTGCTTCCTGCAAGGTGAGTGGCACTTTGCCATTGTGTTTGTTTGCTCCGTGAATGAGAAAGACAGTGAGGTTTTTATGCGTGTACGGCCCGCTGAATTTGTAGTCAGCGGGAATGGGTTGCGAAGCAGGTTTCTGCCAGCCATTGCCAGCATCGCCGCGTCGGGCTTGAGTGTTGGAAACACAGGCCAGCGCGAGCAAGCCTGCAAAAAATACGAGACCGAGAGCCACGATTTGTTTTCTCATAGTACCTCCGAGAAAGAACGATGTTGATTTACCGGACTACAAACCGCGTCGGAGCCACGACGGCGCGCGCTTCGGGATTGTAGTAGTCATAGAGAATGGACGCCGATGATTGCGCCTTTGTTCCAAAACGTGAACGGAACTGAAACGAAAACTTGCAACCTCCCGCACTTGGCCACAAATAAAAAATCAGGCGATCCGGCAGCACATCGTAATGATTGATTGCATAGCCTGCATTCTTTACTGCTAATTCTAACGAAGCGCGATCTACCTCTGCGCCCGGCGGCAACCCAACTTCGGCCAGCATCATCCCGTAGCCGCTGAAGCCGACGCGCTCGGCTTCGACTTTACACGTGATGTTCTCGCCGATTCTGGCTTCGATTTTGTCGAAGTTCACTGCCAACCGGAGCGCGCGCGCGCCGCCGGGCTTAAAGTTTTCGGCTTGCGTCGCTAGCGATTTTGACCAGGGCAGATAATGCGTTTCGACGATCTGCGCGGTAGCCAACGCCGCATTGACCGAGCGTCTAATCTCGATGCGATTGTTGCCTGTCGTCAGATGTTGGGTAAGGTCAATCACCAGCGGATTACTGAGTTGGTTGCTTGGCGGCAGCAGGATCGTGCTGGCGGGTTGCCCATTTACAAGGACTTCGGCTTTGGTTTCGGCGGTCGTCGCATCATTTGCAGCCAGCGCAACAAACGCCTCCAGCACGTTGACGGTCGCCTGCGTCGAAAGCCACACGCCGTAACGATCTTTGTTGCGCAAGAGCCAATACACACCTTTGCCAATCACCGGATCACTTTCCCGCCGTGTCACCGCGTCACCTTGCAAAGCTTTGATCGCCAACGCTGTTGTCTCAATGCGTCCAGCTAAGCCCCAACCATAAAACGGCGTATTGGTTTCGAGCGCCCAATAGTTGCCGCCCGCTTCTTCTTTGGTCGTCGCGCGCAACCGCGCAACTGCCCATTTGGCGCGCGGTTCATCGCCTGCTTGTTGTGCGGCGATGGCATACAACGCAATCGCATACGGCTCATCAATCTCGACCAGCTTGAGCGCGAGATAGTCAAACGCCTTGTGCAAAGCCTTCTGCTCTTCTTTTGACAACACGTTGCCAGCCGTCAACGTGCGCGCAATCAGCGCCGTTTGCATGACGGTTTGGCGGGAATGCTCTTGGCTGTTGTAGTAATTGTGCGCGACCCAAGAGCCATCGGCAGTCTGTTGTTTGAGCAACCACGTCCTCGCCTCGTCAATAATATGGTCGTTCACCTTAATAACTTCGCTGGCATCATTCAGAAAGCGCAGCGCATACGACGTGAGCGCAAGGTCAGGCGCGCCTTTGCCCCAATAAGTAAAGCCGCCGCTCGTGTCACGATAGCCCAGCAATCGTTCGTAGCCCGCTTGCGCATGCTTGCGTGCTTTTGCCGCAATCGCTGCCGCACGTGGCGCTTCGCCTTGTCCGCTCCGCTTGAGCAGGCGTAGCGCCATCACATTTGGATAGGTCGAAGAAATTGTTTGCTCGCCGCAGCCGTAAGGTCGTTTCAGAATGCCTTCGATGCCTTCAGTTACGTGCGCCATCAGATTTGGATAGATTTTGAGTTCAGCGCGCACCGAACCTTTGATCGCGTCGGCAGGCACGTTGATTTCCAGCAGGCCAGTTTCGTTAAATACCTGGGCCACCGTGTTCGCTAACTCTTCGCCATTCGGGTGAACGCTCACGACTTTTTCAATCGCATCGCTGACGGTGGAGCCAATCGCCGTCACGCGTTGCTTGCCGTCTTGAATCGAAGCCACGGCGCGAAAATCGAAGGTTTCCTTGGTGGCATCGTTCGGTTTGACTGTGGTGCGTTTGCGCGCGGGGCTGAGCAATGTGAACCAGCTTTCCGGCTTGAACTGCAAATCTACGGTTTGCGTTTTGTCGAGGTAGTTGCGCAGCACGACAGGCAAGGAAATCTCATCGCCTTCGGTTAAAATTTTTGGTGGATCAAGTTCCACAAAGAACGGCTGAAAGGCGCGAATCTCTTTTTCCAGCATGCCGATTTGGCCATCGGCAGTGGAGCCGATCAGCGACAGCTTCCATGTCGTGATGTTGTCCGCCAGCTTGAATTTCAATTGCGCGCGGCCTTGTTTGTCGGTTTCCAGATTCGGCTGCCACAGCAGAGTTTCGGGGAAATATTCCCGCAAACGCGGCGTCGAAATATCATTCTGTTTCGCTACGCCTGGCTGCAATGCCAGCAGGTTGGTTGCCTTGCGATCATTGAGGGGCAGGTTCATGATTTGCCGCGAAGTGACAATGGATGCCATTGAAGCCGAGGTGGTTTGCAACGCCTCAACGCCGCCCGTGACCATCACCGCTTCTGAGACTGCGCCGACTTCGAGCGTCATCGTTAGTTGCACGATGTTCGACGATGAAATCTGAACCTCCACATACCGCAATTTCTTGAACCCTTGTGCCTCAACATCAATGTCATAAATGCCGGGCGGCAAATACTTCAGCAGGCACTCACCTACGTCATTGCTCTTGGTTGTATAAACCGATAGGGTTTCTCGGTTCGTGGCCTTCACCGAAACATTCGAGATAACTGCGCCACTAGCATCCGTGACCACGCCTGCGATAGCGCCTGCTGTAGCGGAAGCGAGAGAGACCGGCGGCTTGATGTTTTCTGACACTTTAGTTTCATTGAGCGCAACGTCGCCTTTCTTATCCGGCGTTTTGGCTTGGCTGGTTTGTTCGGCGATGATGCGTGAAAAGATCGTGGCATTGAAATCGTCGTGATCGCCTTCTTTGCCGTTTTCGCCTGCGCTGCGTAGCGTGATCGTCGCTACGGTTTGCGTGATCGGAGTTACTTCCGTACGTTGTTGCGGCTTCTCGCCGGGCTTGGCAACATCCAGCAATTCGACACGATTTGCATAGCGTGAATCCCGCGCGAATAGGGCGTAGTAATTGTGTCCCCACGGATCAGTGAGCTTGTCAAAATCAATGCCCGCGTTTTGTAGCACAGCACGGAGACTGACTTCGTCGCCGGGGAATTTTTTCGTAGATTTGAAATATGCTGCCAGCGCTGCATCAATCCGCCAACGCATTTCGCTGACGAAATCAAGCGGCGCGCGCCAGACTTGCGTATCATCACTGACAGGCGCGAAATCGGCCTCCCATTTTCTGTTCTTGCCCGCTGATTTGACGAGCAATTGATAGCCATCCCAATCCTTGCGAAATGTGATTTGATACGGCGTGTCCCACGGATCGCGTAGGTTGCCAAAATCAATCCCGGTGCGCTTGAGTTCCGTCTTGAGCGTGGCGGCATCGTTGATGTAACCGCCCGTGCGCGCTTGATAATTGACAACGGCGCGATTGATGGCTTCGCCGATGAATTTGAAATAATGCCGCGCAATATTCAGCACGGTGAAATCGTCGTTGGTGTGGAATTGCTTGTCGGCTCCGGCGCACAATACGATCATCTGATCGCGGTCTTGTTCCGACAGGAAACTGAGGCGATAGGGCGTGCCCCACGGGTCAAGTAAGGCTTCAGGATCAATGCTGTGCGACCGCAAGATGCGCCGCAGCGTGGCCAGGTCTTGCGGGTAAATTGCCTGCTGGTTGTATTTCGCTTCCAACGCGTCTCGCATGGGTTGAAGCTGGGCATTGATGAGGCTCGAAAAAAGCGAGCGATGATGTTTGCGATAATCGGAATCAATGTGATGCGTGATGTTGTTGCCGTAATTACGCAGCAGGATTTCCGCAACCAAATTCATTTCGTCAGGGATCGGCTGTTTGAGGTCAAGCTGATCCAGATCGCGGCGCGTGACCCCAGCGATGTTGTCGTTGCCGTAAAAGTAATTGTAGTAGGAGCGATGACCGCCGCCGAATTCGCCATCCGTGCGGGCGCGTTCTTCAACCGCTGTATCAACTACAACTGCACCAAGCGCGCTCGGCACGACGCGGCCATCCGGCATTCGCACCTGAATGCCAGCCATGACCTCTTCGCCGGGTTTGTAGTCCGTGCGCGGCAGCTTCACCTCCAATTTCAATTCACGATCACGTGGGTAGAGCACCGTGCGCGCGCCATAGACAAACTCCTCCTCGTTCTCATCCACCATCACATTAGCGTAGGCGGCAAGCGTTACTTCGTCTGTGAAGGCAGCTTTGTATGGCAAGGTGATGTTGGCCTGTCCGTCTTTTAGGTCAAGCATTTGCGACTGCAGCACGTGATTGCCCTGCAACACTTCAAAGACAAGTCGCGTGGTGGGAAGGTTGGATTTGATCGTTGCCTGGATGTTCTGGCCGACGCGATACAATGCTTTGTCTGTCGTGATGCGAATCACCGGTTTGGCGTCGCGGTAAATGGTTTTGGTTAGCTGGCCGCTTTTGCCATCTGCATCACGCGCGGTCAGCGCCAGCTCGGTGCTATCTTCGGCATTCGGCAAGCGTAAATCGCTCACTTTGGCCACACCGTAGCGATTGGTTTTGATAGTGCGCAGCAGCGTTCGCTCGTCTGTGTCAAAGCGTTGCTGTAGCGCGATTTCGCATTGCGCGGGCGCGCCATCAGCATAGGAAGCCGTGATATAAAATTCGAGCGGGAAGTTCTCTGCTTGACGGGCGTCATTGATCAGATAAAGGTGAATTGGTTCTTTCGTGAGGCGCAGATCAAAGCGGCGTTGCTCGGTTCGCCCCGTCGTCGCGTCCGTAAAATAGGCGGCGAAATGCAGGTCGCGGAACTTGCTGTATTCGCTGCTGTCGAAATCGTCGTGCTGTTCCTTGAGCGGGATTTTCGCGGTGAATTTGCCGGTTGCATCAGTTTCGCCTTCAAACTTTTCGCCTTCTTCCGTGTCGTATTTTTGCTCGCGGGAATTCCAAGTCCGTTCGCTTTCGCGCACGATTTTGACTTTGCCCTGGGTGCTGGGCTGACCGAAAAGATAA
The DNA here is from genome assembly GCA_963794955.1 of uncultured Acidobacteriota bacterium. Classification (GTDB taxonomy): domain Bacteria; phylum Acidobacteriota; class Blastocatellia; order RBC074; family RBC074; genus JAFDVL01. The sequence continues at coordinate 26,010 of CAWCGF010000017.1, read as the reverse complement.
TCTGCTCTGACTGTGACTTCAGCGTTTTGGTCAGGCAGGTAATACGCGCGATCTGGCCTGGCATTAACGACGAACGTCGGCAAATCGTAACGCGAGATTTTGACTTTGGCCTGCCCACAAATGCGCGTGGGTGATTGTTTGCCAATGCTGATGCGATAGTCGCCGAGCCGCGTGTTGTCAGGAATTTTCCAATCAAAACTAGCGACGCCAAAGTTGGAAGTGGTGATTTTCGTGCGATAGATTTTTTGTTCCTCGGCGTCTTCAATCACTGCGTCCAGTTCGGCCTTGCTGATCGCTTGACGGCTGGCATCAAACAGCAGCACGCGCGTGTGAATTATTTGCCCCGGCTGATAAATCGGCTTGTCAGTCGTGACGATGTAATTATCGGTTTGTGTGAGGATAATGCTGGCGTCGGCTTTTTGCTCCAGACTGCCGCGTTTGGCTGTGAACTCGATTTCGAGGCTGGTGTTGGCTTCGCCCAAGTCTTTGGGCAAAGCAAAACTGAGCACAGCATATCCATCTTCATTTGTGATGCCGGACGCGGTTAGCTTATGTTCTTTGTCGTCAATTTCGATGGCAGCCTCCGCCGCGATTTTGACCTCACGAATCGGGTTACCGGTAATCGGGTGCGCCGTGCGAACACGGGTTTGATAGCGCGTTCCAGCGGTGGCCTGATCGGGCGCGAAAACCTGTAGCGTGAAAATCTCCGGGGTGATTTCCGAAGCAGAAATGACGCCTTCCAGGGTTGGCAACGCAGCATCCGCTTCAGCAAGCTTGAGCGGCGTGATCACATAATGCAGTCGCAACCATAGCTGTTCACTCGGTCGGGTTTTATTTTCGACCTGCGTGAGTTCAAAGTTGATTGAGGCATTTCCGCCTTTGATCAGCCCCTCACGTTCGAGGCGCGCGCACACGTGATTTTGTGGGTCGAGCAGCTCCAGGTTGAAATGGGCTGTGATGAGGCGGCCTGACGTATTTTCAAGGGCTAAGGACGCGCTGGTTTTGGCCTCTGCAAACGTCAGGCGACAGGCCTTTTCGTGGAGCCGGAGGGGCAAATCGTGCGCCCAAAACTGAACGCTAAGCAAGGCCAAAAGCAAGGCCACGAAAACAAATGAGAACAACACAGACTGAGGCCGCGAGTATGTCATAAACATTCTCCTGCAAGTTGCGAGGTTGTGAAAACAGGGTAAGCCAACCAGCCCGCGCACGGTTTGCTTACTTATCCGAGAATGTTCACCCAGCGAATCGTTTTTCTTGTTGGCAAAGGCTGCCAACACCTAAACGCCGCTCGTGCAAACTTTGTGACAGCCGTAAACCTGCCTTGACAAGATTACTGCTTAGGCATACTTTTAGCCGTAGTCTTTATGATCGAATAAGCAATAAAACGGTGGCATCAACGCCTGCCACTGTCCTCACGGAGCCGTCAAGTTCCTCCCTCTCCGGCAGCCTCAGAAGCTTGCGGTTCTTCAGTGATTTTCGCCGATTTCCAATGTGCGGTGTGTGCTATTCCGACTAGCCCCACATCATCGTTTTGCGCGGGGTAATGTTCACCCATTGGATTTCTCAGGAGCTGCCTCATGGTATTTCGTTCTTTACTTCTCCGCCTTTGTAAACCTCTTAGCCTGACCCTCATCATCGTCGGTTCCTTGCTCTCGTACTTCGCTGTCAAAAGCCTTTTTTCTGTGCTTGCGTATGAAGCTGTGCCCAAAGTGGCGCTCCACGTTGCGCCGCCCTTAGCTGCGGTTTCTCGTACCGCAACTGCGGCAGTTGCAATGCAAGCTACGAGCACACTGCTGGCATTGCGCTTTGAAAATTCTTCCCTCAATGGCGAGCAGGGCGAGGCCCCTGTCGTCGCAACCAGTGTGGCATTTCAAGGTGGCGTTAGCGGACAGGGGCTATTTTTGGATCGGGGTAACCGGCTGACCTATCCGAGTGACGGGAATCTTAGCTCGACGGAGGGCACGATTGAGTTATGGCTCAAACCGAGTTGGAGCGGCAATGATGGACAGAACCACGCTATTCTGCGATATGGCACCAGCAACGGCTATATGCTCTTGGGCAAAGAAGGTGCCAACCTGCGACTCGCGCTCAATCGAACCAGTGAGGATGGTAGTTTAGAATTAGATGTCTTCACCAGCATCGAGAATTGGCAGGCGGATCAGTGGCATCACGTGGCGGCGTCGTGGAGTAACAATGGAAAATTTCTCCGGCTTTATGTGGACGGCACTTTGGCGTCAGAACGTTCGTTCTTCGCCACGTTGCCGACCATTAGCAGCACGATCAATCCAACCTTTCAAATCGGCGGTGACTCCATACGATTTCCCCTACTGGCAACGATTGACGATGTGAACATCAGCGATGCCGCCCGCTCCGCGCAAGAAATTGCCTCGCGGATGCTGGCTGGGATCACCGTCAATAGTGTCACGCTCACGCCGAATGTCAGTACGATTGAGCTGTATCCCGGCTGGACGTATTGGCAGGATTTTAGGTATATGGCGGTCACTTCTATAGGCACCTTGACCTTGCCATGGCAGGTTGGCACGCTGACGAGTTCCAACGCGGCCATTGCCACGATAGATGCTGTCACTGGCAGGATTAAGGCAGTCGCGCCAGGCCTCAACGCTACGATCACAGCCTCGTTCAATGGTCTGCAGTCCGTTATCACAGTCAATGTGTTGACACCCCAGAAAGCCGTGGCGGAAGAAGTCGATAGACGCGTACCTGAGCACGCCTGCCAGCGGGGCGTTGTATCAGATACCGGTCGCCATCCTGCGCTACTTCCCCACCAGAGATGGCATCAATGTGGATGCCGCAGCCTCTGGCTATACCTCTACCCTGGACGCCCTGCGCACCAAGCAAACCAAAGTCGAGAAGAAACTCAAATTCATGTTGGAAGAAGGCAGTCGCTTTCGCGGCTACGCCGCTGTTGGGACGGCCCCGTCGCTGGGTTATCGCGTGGTGAAAATCCTCAACGTCTACGAAGACCTGCCGCCGGGGTTGCCGACGGCGACAAGCGGCGTGTATTACCCGGATTACAAGCAAATCCTCCAACGCTTCAATGCCGAAGACCTCGTCACCCAGCAAGGGGTGAAGGAAATCTGGTTGGAGCAATATGTCAATGGCCGCCTTGCGCTGAATGAATCGAATATGGCCAGCGCCGTGACGGGTGATATTTCCCACAGTTTGCGCACGAATGACGACCTGCCGGTCTATGCCAAGGGCTACACGGTGTTCGGACTCAACTTTGCCCAGGGAGAAAACCTGGCGGCGCGCGCGCGCGGACATCATCTGGAAGCGTTGTTGACCTATGCCAATGTGCTGCAAGACCGCGATGACGTGTTATTTCAGGAAGCGTTTGTGGGACGTGAGCTGGATGGCAGCTTCTTACAGGGTCGTTGTGGCAAGACGGACAGACCGCCGAACAGTACGAGCAACTTCGATTTCAATAATGCGACGGAAGTGGACAGCGATATTGAAGATTGGTTTCCTGATGGTCGTGGCCTGCGCAAAGCTGTGAATAACGCGACCTGGGGGAATCTGCCGTACCTTTGGCCGGAAACGCCGGAGGGGAAGACAGAAGGGCAGTGGTACATCTACTGGATGCAGGCGCTGGCGGGGCGTAACAATGCCATCACGCGCTTTGAGATAGATCGCATGACGAATTGGTGGCAATTCACGGCGGATTGGGATGCGGCGATGCAGAGTCAGACTGGGGCTCTACGGAACCGCTGAGTTGTCAATACACGTTATCGAGCACGAGCCGGAATTTTCCGGGCAATGGCGGGACGGGGAGTGTGAATGTGACGAGCGGGAGCGGGTGCAAATGGCTGGCGACGACGAGCGCGCCGTGGCTCAAGGTGACGAGTGCGACAGGGACAGGCAACGGGGCGGTGCATTACACGGTGGAGGCCACGACCGTGGGACGCACCGGCACGATAGTCATAGCCGGGAACATCTTTACCATCACGCAAAGCCCTTGCCTGTTCGCACTTACTCCCGTCAGTCGAAATTTTACTGCCAACAGCGCTACCAGCGATGTGAGTGTGACTGTCACGGGGGAGACGAATTGCCCCTGGACGGCGACGAGCAATGCCACCTGGCTCACGATTACTGCGGGCAGCAGTGGCACGGCAATGGCACGGTGAATTTTACTGTCGCGGCTAACCTTGGCGCAGCACGTTCCGGCACGCTCACGATTGCCGAGCAAACCTTCACCGTCAATCAAGACTCCGGCTGTATCTTCACGTTGACGCCCACGAGTCGCAGTGTGTCCGCCGCCGCAGGCTCCGACAGCGTGAGCGTCAGTGCGGGCACGGGCTGCGCGTGGACAGCCACAAGCAACGATTCCTGGCTCACCATTTCTGCTGGAAACAGTGGCACGAGCAATGGGACCGTTAGTCTCAATATCACCGCGAACAATGGCACTGTGGCTCGTACCGGCACACTAACGATTGGGGGGCAAACGTATACAGTGATGCAAGCCGGGGCCAATCCTGTACCAACCCTGACCAGCTTGAATCCGAATGCCGCGACGGCGGGTGGCGCGGCGTTTACCTTGACGATCAATGGCACGAATTTCAATAACACTTCGGTTGTGCATTGGAATGGCACTGCCAGAACTACAACATTTGTCGGAGCCACGCAATTGCAGACTGCGATTACAGCGGCAGATATTGCTACCGCAGGCACCGCCAGTGTCACCGTAACCAATCCCGCGCCAGGTGGGGGCACCACCAGCGCGCTCAACTTTACCATTAACAATCCTGCGCCAACCCTTGCCAGCTTAACTCCTAACTCGGTTGTAGCGGGCAGCGCGGGATTTGCGCTTGCGCTCAATGGCACAGGGTTCGTGGCCACTTCGGTGGCGCAGGTGAATGGGTCGAATCGAACCACCACCTTTGTGAACAGTACGAAACTGACGATTGATCTGACTGCCGCAGACATCGCTACTGCCGGAACGTTGAGCCTGGTCGCAGTCAACGCCACGCCCGGTGGCGGCACATCCGGGGCACAAACCCTCACGATTAATAACCCGGCTCCGACCCTCACAAGCTTGAGCCAAACTTCCGCGACAACGCTCAGCGCAGGATTTACCTTAACTGTTAACGGCACGAATTTCGTCGGTACCTCGAAAGTTCGCTGGAAGGGCAGTGATCGCACAACGACCTTTGTCAGCGCCACTCAACTAACCGCGACAATTCCGGCGGCGGATTTGGCCACGGCTGGCACTGCAGATGTGACGGTTTTTAATCCCACTCCGGGCGGAGGCACCACGGGTGCACTTACCTTCGCAATCAATAATCCGGTGCCTGCGATCACCAGCCTTGCCCCAAACTCCACTACGCTAGGCGGCAGCGCCTTCACCTTGTCAGTTAATGGGACAGGGTTTGTAGCGAACTCCGTCGTGCGCTGGAACGGCAATGATCGCGTGACGACATTTGTGAGCGGCACGCAACTTTCGGCCAGCATCACGGCGGCGGATATTGCGGCGGCGGGCACTGCTAATGTGACTGTCTTCAATCCAACACCCGTCGGCGGAACTTCCGGCGCGTCTAGTTTCACGATCAATAATCCTGTGCCCACGATTGCGAGCCTGAATCCAAGCTCCGTCATTGCGGGCAATGCGGCTTTCACTCTCACGGTAATAGGGAGCAATTTCGTCAACGGCGCGGTGGTGCGTTGGAATGGGAATGCTCGAACGACTACTTTTGGCAGCAGCACGCAGTTGACCGCCGCCATTACTGCCGCCGATGTGGCGGGGGCGGGCAGCGCCAATGTAACAGTTTTCAATCCGACACCGGGCGGCGGCACGACAGGCACGTTGACCTTCACCATCACGACGCCTTGCACCTATTCGGTTGTGCCCGCTACGCAGAACTTCACAGCTTCTGGCGGTACTGGCAGTCTGACGATCACGACCGTCGCGGGTTGCGCCTGGACAGCCACCAGCAATACTGCCTGGATCACGATCAATACGGGTAACAGCGGCACAGGCAACGGCACCGTCAATTTTACAGTCGCGGCCAACACGGGGGCGATCCGCACCGGCACACTGACCGTCGCGGGGCAATCCCTGACGGTCACGCAAGACGCGCCGCAGACGACTTGCGTTGCTCAGCGTACGCTTCCGGCGGCGTATGTTCCCGGCCAGGCGTCGCTGGTTTCCGTGCAAGCTTCGCCTGTTTCAGGAACCCAGTCTTATGCGGTCGAAGATATTCCTCCCTCTGGTTGGACTGTGTCAGGGATTGATAACGGAGGCCAGTTCGATGCCGTCAACGGCAAGGTGAAATGGGGGCCTTTTTTCGATGCACAACAACGCACACTGATGTACTCGGCAACTCCGCCAGTCGGAACCACTGGCAAGAAAACGTTCAATGGCGCGATCTCTGTCAACGGCGTCAGCAGCGCGATTTGCGGTAGCTTAGATATTGAGTTGAGCACGTTCCGCCATCCGGCTGATCTGAACGATAATCTCAAAATCGAAATTAACGAGCTTACGGCTTACGGGGCAGCTTGGAAGGCCGGTACCACCTGGAGCCGCCCGCCCAACCCCATTGATATTAACTATCTGACAAATGCCGGACTGATTTGGAAAGTAGGCGAAGTCTATCACTACGATGCGGCGAAGACGCCGCCCTTCGCCGCCGGGGCCAGCCTGACCAGCTTGCAACCTGAGGCGTTTCCCTGGGCCGCAAGGCGTTCTTCGGCGGTGGCTGTGAGTTGGGTAAGAACCAATTTCGACACGGCGCTTCAGACACCTGGATGGGGGATGCTGGCAGCGTTGGATGAGGCGTGGAATACGGCCACGCAAATGTACGCGGCGGAAGAATCGGGGCCGAGTGTGGAAGCGTATGACGAGGTGGAAAATCCCGCATTAGACGATGCGCCTTTTGTTGCGGAAGCAGCAGAAGCAACTATTCCTGCCCTTGCTGGCGGGACCGCGATAGCCAGCTTTAGCGGGGCGAGTTATACGCCGGGGCTGGGAATCACCGTGACGCTTGTGATCACGCCGGATGCTTCAACCCAAGTTTACGCCGTGGAAGATACGCCGCCCTTGGGTTGGGTCGTCTCGAATATTAGCCAGAGCGGGACTTTTGATGGCACCAATAAAAAGGTGAAATGGGGGCCGTTCTTTGATAATTCAGCCCGAACGCTGACATACCTTGTGACTCCGCCTGCGGGTGAGACCGGCAGCAAGACGTTCATCGGTTCGGCTTCCTTTGATGGCGTCAGTGTGGTTGTTACAGGATCAAGGGCCTTAGCGCCGCCGCCCTCCTGCACGTACGCGCTGGGCACAAGTAGCCAGAGCTTCAGCGCCAGTAGCGGGGCTGGGAGTTTCAATCTTACGGCTCCGAATGGCTGTAACTGGACGGCTACAACCAACGATGGTTGGATTATGATCACGCAGAGCAGTGGCAGCGGGAATGGTTCCGTCAGCTTTTCTGTGGCCGCGAATGTTGGACCCACGCGGGCCGGAACGATTTCCGTGGGCGGGCAAACCTTCATGGTCAATCAGAGTTCCGGTTGTCTGTATGCCATCAATCCGACGAACAAAAGCGCCGTTGTGGGTGGCGAGCAAGGCAGCGTTGGCGTGACGACCGTCAGCGGATGTCCGTGGACAGTGGTCAACAGTAACAACTGGATTACTATTAACTCCGGCAGTAGTGGCAGCGGCAATGGCACGGTGAACTTTACCGTCGCAGCGAGCGATGGCACCGCACGCACCGGCACGCTCACGATTGCCGGGCAACCGTTCACCGTCAATCAGGCTGCCAATGCCGCCCCGACAATCACTCCTGCTGCTGCTCTCCCGCGACAACAAAGCGCGGCTGCCGCTGCGGTCACGATTGCCACTGTCAATGATGCCGAGACGGCGCTCGGCAACTTAGTTGTCACCACCACTGCTATTCCTGCGGGCATTAGCGTGACGGCGTTGACAAACACCAACGGGACGGTATCAGCGGTGGTGACAGCCTCTTGTCTAGCCGCGCTGGGAGCCAATACTATCGGCCTGAAAGTTACTGATGCACTGGGTGGTTCCGCGCTGGCGAATCTGACAGTCAATGTTACTTCCAGCCTCAGTTGCTTTCTCCAAACAACCGAGGCTTCTGGCAGTGATCAACGAGTCGGTTCGGTTTTGCTCTATAGCTATTACACTTCAAGCATTAGCGCCCCCGCGTTGCAAAATACGCAACTGCGCCTCACCAACACGCACGAAACCTTAGAGACAGCCGTGCGGTTATATTTTGTTGACGGGCAATTCTCGACTGTGACCAGCCTCTTTATCTGCCTGCCGCCCAATCAAACAGCCAGCTTTCTGATGTCTGAAACAGACCCTGATGTGACGGGCTATGTCATTGCAGTGGCCGTGAACAAAACCAGCGGTTGCCCCAGCAATTTTAATTTTCTGACGGGTGGCGCGGCGCTCAAACTCAGTTCTGGTCACACCGCGAACTTACCCGCGATGGGGATTGCGGCCTTAGCTACGGATCCAACCACCTGTACGGCGGGCAGCAACCTGGCGACGCTGAACTTCGACGGGATCAACTACGGACGGTTGCCCAGGCTGCTGGTGTTGGATAACCTGCCCAGTTTGAAAGATGGCAATGATACGCGGTTGGCGCTGGCTCGTGTGGGGGGCAGCTTGGTCAATGCGCCGGGCGCGCTGGGAACCATCTCCGGCAAAATTTATAATAACAATCGCACGGCGCAGGATTTCACGTTTAGCGCCGGAACTCCGCAATTTGCCAGCAGCTTTTCCCTCAACTTTCCTCGACTTGCCACCCGGCTGGATACCTTCATCCCCGCCGGACAAAACGGCTGGCTGCGGCTTTGGACAGATGCCAACATTGGAGTAGTCGGATGCGTGATAAATTTTTCCGCTAACCTGCGCACCCCCAAAGCATTTGAAGGCGGCTATAACTTACAACACGGTGCCTTGTCCACTGCCGTAAGTCTGGAGATTCCCATCTCCGTGCCAACCTGCCAATAGGCGCGGAAGTAAGGCGGGGTACCTCACATGGTGCGGGCTGCTTTTCTCTGGGCGTAGCCAGCGACACAACGCCCCGCGGGAAAAATCGCGCTTGACAAGAAGTAGCTTCGGGCATAATTTTTGGTTGCGCTATTGATTGACCAATGAAACTGCGGCCTTGATCCCGCCGCTATCCTCACGAAGCCGTCAAGTTCCTCCCTCTCCGGCAGCCTTAGATGCTTGCGGTTCTTCCGTGATTTTTTACCGATTCCCAATGTGCGCCAAGTGCCGCATGTGATGGTTCGCTATGGCACTTCCACCTTGGGTCCCAGAGGAGTAGTTAGCCTCATGTTGTTTCGTGACTTCCTCCTATCCGTCCGTAAATTTTCCGGTCTGATCGTAATACTTTTTTTGTTGCTGTGCTACGTGGGCAAAGGCCTTTTCTCTGTGCTTGCGTATGAAACGGCATCCTTCGCGTCTATCGGGGTGGGCACGCCTGTCGCGCCACTACAAGCCACAACGACACTGCTGACGTTGCGCTTTGAAAATTCGCTCAACGGCGAGCAAGGCGAAATCCCTGTCCAAGGAACCGGTATCACCTTTCAAACGGGCGTCAGTGGGCAAGGAGGATACATGGATCGGGGCAATCGGCTCACGTACGCCAGCGACGGGAATCTTAGCTCGACGGAAGGCACGATTGAGTTATGGCTCAAACCGAGTTGGAGCGGCAATGATGGACAGAACCACACTATTCTGCGGTATGGTGCCAGCAACGGCTACATGATACTGGGGAAAGAGGGAAATGACTTGCGGCTGGCGCTTAATCGGGCGAACGATACCGGCAGTTTGGAACTGGATGTCTTCACCAGCATCGAGAATTGGCAAGCCAACCAGTGGCATCACGTGGCGGCGTCGTGGAGTAACAATGGAAAATTTCTCCGGCTTTATGTGGACGGCACCTTGGTGTCAGAACGTTCGTTCTTTGCCACGTTGCCGGCCATCAGCAGCACACTCAATCCAACCTTTCAAATCGGCGGTGACGCGGTGCGGTTTCCGTTGCTGGCAACGATTGACGATGTGAACATCAGTGATGCCGCCCGCTCCGCGCAAGAAATTGCCTCGCGGATGCTGCAAAGCGTCGCTATCACCGGTGCAACGCTTACGCCCAGTGTCAGTACGATTGAGCTGTATCCCGGCTGGACGTATTGGCAGGATTTTAAGTACACGGCGAGCACTCCCGTCGGAACAGTCACCTTGCCGTGGCAGGTGGCAGGCATTGCCATTTCCAACGCGGCCATTGCCACGATTGATTCTTTGACGGGCCGACTCAAAGCCGTCGCGCCAGGAACTGCGACGATTACAGCCTCGTTCAATGGTCTGCAGTCCGTTATTACAGTCAATGTGTTGACACCCCAGAAAGCCGTGGCGGAAGAAGTCGATAGACGCGTACCTGAGCACACCTGCCAGCGGGGCGTTGTATCAGATACCGGTCGCCATCCTGCGCTACTTCCCCACCAGAGATGGCATCAATGTGGATGCCGCCGCCTCTGGCTATACCTCTACCCTGGACGCCCTGCGCACCAAGCAAACCAAAGTCGAGAAGAAACTCAAATTCATGTTGGAAGAAGGGAGTCGCTTTCGCGGCTACGCCGCTGTTGGGACGGCCCCGTCGCTGGGTTATCGCGTGGTGAAAATCCTCAACGTCTACGAAGACCTGCCGCCGGGGTTGCCGACGGCGACAAGCGGCGTGTATTACCCGGATTACAAGCAAATCCTCCAACGCTTCAATGCCGAAGACCTCGTCACCCAGCAAGGGGTGAAGGAAATCTGGTTGGAGCAATATGTCAATGGCCGCCTGGCGTTGAATGAATCGAATATGGCCAGCGCCGTGACGGGTGATATTTCCCACAGTTTGCGCACGAATGACGACCTGCCGGTCTATGCCAAGGGCTACACGGTGTTCGGACTCAACTTTGCCCAGGGAGAAAACCTGGCGGCGCGCGCGCGCGGACATCATCTGGAAGCGTTGTTGACCTATGCCAATGTGCTGCAAGACCGCGATGACGTGTTATTTCAGGAAGCGTTTGTGGGACGTGAGCTGGATGGCAGCTTCTTACAGGGTCGTTGTGGCAAGACGGACAGACCGCCGAACAGTACGAGCAACCTCGATTTCAATAATGCGACGGAAGTGGACAGCGATATTGAAGATTGGTTTCCTGATGGTCGTGGCCTGCGCAAAGCTGTGAATAACGCGACCTGGGGGAATCTGCCGTACCTTTGGCCGGAAACGCCGGAGGGGAAGACAGAAGGGCAGTGGTACATCTACTGGATGCAGGCGCTGGCGGGGCGTAACAATGCCATCACGCGCTTTGAGATAGATCGCATGACGAATTGGTGGCAATTCACCGCGGATTGGGATGCGGCGATGCAAGTCGAGAGCTGGGGTTGACGGAGCCGCTGAGTTGTCAATACACGTTATCGAGCACGAGCCGGAATTTTCCGGGCAATGGCGGGACGGGGAGTGTGAATGTGACGAGCGGGAGCGGGTGCAAATGGCTGGCGACGACGAGCGCGTCGTGGCTCAAGGTGACGAGTGCGACAGGGACAGGCAACGGGGCGGTGCATTACACGGTGGAGGCCACGACCGTGGGACGCACCGGCACGATAGTCATAGCCGGGAACATCTTTACCATCACGCAAAGCTCCGTCAATTGCACTTTCACGCTTTCTGCCGCCAGCCAAAATGCTGCTGCCGGTGCGAGTGGCAGTAGCGTGAACGTTACTGCCGCTGCTGGTTGCACGTGGACGGCGGCCAGCAATAGCAGTTGGCTCACGATTACTGCGGGCAGCAGCGGCAACGGCAATGGCACGGTGAATTTCAATGTCGCCGCCCATACTGGCGCGGCGCGTTCCGGCACGCTCACAATTGCCGAGCAAACCTTCACCGTCAATCAAAGCTCCGGCTGTACTTATGCCTTAAGCGCGGCTACACGCAGTGTGGTAATAGGGGGTGGCACAGACAGCGTGAATGTTACAACCGTGGTGGGTTGTGCGTGGACGGCGACCAGCAATGTTGCCTGGCTCACGATTAACAGTGGCGCGAGTGGGACGGGCAATGGCACAGTGAACTATACCGTAGCCGCCAACAGCGGAGCCGCGCGCACGGGCACGATTACCGTCAACGGGCAAACCTTGACGATTAATCAAAGCTCCGGCTGCGTGTTTACGCTCAGCGCCACCAGTCAGAGTGTTACTTCCAGTAGCGCTGTCGGCAGCGTCAATGTCACAACCTCAGCGAATTGTGCTTGGACAGCCGTCGTGAACGCGAGTAACAGTTGGCTCACGATTTCGTCCGGCAGCAGCGGCAACGGGAATGGCACGGTGAATTTCAATGTCGCCGCCAATACTGGCCCGGCGCGTTCTGGCACGCTCACCATTGCCGGGCAAACCTACACCGTTAATCAAGCGACAGGTTGCACCTACATGCTAAGCGCCACCAGCCAGGCATTTTCGCTGAATGGTGGCAGCAGCAGCGTTACTGTGAGCGCGGTGGCGGGTTGTGCCTGGACGGCAGTGAGTAATGTGTCCTGGGTCATGATTACAGCAGGGAGCAGCGGTACCGGCAATGGCACTGTCAACTTTACTGTTGCCGCGAGTGATGGCGTTACGCGTACTGGAACGCTCATTATTGCCGGGCAAACGTTCACTATCAATCAAGGCGGAAATCAGCCTCCTTCTATTGTCCTGGTGTCTCCCCTCACACGGCAACAGGGCGCGAGCGCGGTGGCAGTCACGATTGCCACGGTCAGCGATGCTGAAACGCCGCTGAGCAACCTGGTTGTGACCACCACTTCTGTGCCCACCGGCCTTAGCGTTACCAGCCTCACGAACAATAACGGCACGGTGTCCGCAGTCATCACCGCCTCTTGCCAGGCTGTGGCTGGCAGCAATGCGATTGGGTTGCGAGTTACTGATGCACTGGGAGCTGCTGCCGTCACGACGCTTACGGTCAATGTCACCTCCGGCACCAGTTGCTTCCTTCAGGTGGCGGATGCAACCGCTGGCGATCAAAGAGTCGGTTCGGTTTTGCTCTATAGTTATTACACCTCAAGCATTAGCGCGCCGGGCTTGCAAAACACCCAACTTCGCCTCACCAACACGCACGAGACATTGGAGACAGCCGTGCGGTTATATTTTGTTGATGGGAGATTTGCGACCGTACTCAGTTTGTTTATTTGCCTGCTACCTAATCAGACAGCGAATTTCTTAATGTCTGAAACTGATCCTGATGTGACGGGCTATGTCATCGCGGTAGCGGTGAACAAAACCAGTGGCTGCCCGATCAACTTTAATTTTCTGACGGGCGGCGCGACGCTCAAACTCAACTCTGGGCATAGCGCCAATTTAGGGGCGATGGCCGTTGCGGCGTTGGCGACGAATCCAGTTACCTGCGCTGCGGGCAATAGCATTGCGACGCTGAACTTCGACGGCACCAATTACGGACGGTTGCCCAAATTGCTGGTACTGGATAGCCTGCCCAGTCTCAAGGACAGTAATGACACGCGCCTGATTCTGGCCCGGATCGGCGGCAGTTTAGTGAATAATGTCGGCGCGTTGGGAACGATTGCGGGCAAGATTTACAATAGCAATCGCGCCGCCCAGGATTTCACGTTTAGTGAAGCCTCGCCGCAAATTTCCAGCAGCTTGTCTAACAATTTCCCGCGCTTGGCGACCCGCCTGGATACCTTCATCAATACAGGACAAAGCGGCTGGCTGCGGCTCTGGTCGGACGCCAACATCGGGATCATTGGGGCGGCCCTCAATCTTTCCGGAACGCCGCGTCTGCCGCGAGGATTTGCAGGCGGCTATAACTTACCGCAAGGCGGACTGGCATCGGCGGTGAGTCTGGACATTCCCATCTCTGTACCAACCTGCCAGTAAAAAGAGTTGAGGGAAGTCTGGAAAAGGCTAGGAAAGTCGTAGGCTTTTCGACTTCCCCAGACTTCCCCGGCCTTCCCTGGACTTCTCCAAATTCTTCCTTTATGATCCCCGCCTTGATGATGCATTAATACAATACAAATGGTTCTTGTTGCCCCCATTGTTGCCCCCATTGTTGCCGCGCGACGTGTGGTTGTCGCTAAGCATTTCCCCCTCGTTATTTCTTCCCTTTCGACCCTATTTCAATCAACCTGAAGGAGATCAAATCTATGTCTATTCGTATTGGAGATGAAGCACCGAATTTCACTGCAGAAACCACCGAAGGAACCATTAACTTTCACGAATGGCTCGGTAACGGGTGGGGCGTGTTGTTTTCGCATCCGCGTGATTACACCCCGGTTTGCACGACCGAACTGGGCGCTGCCGCCAAACTCAAACCCGAATTCGATAATCGCAATGTCAAAGTGATTGGCCTGAGCGTGGATTCGCTACAAGATCACGTGGGCTGGACGAAAGACATTGAGGAAACGCAAAGCTGCACGATGAACTTTCCGATGATTGCCGACCCTGATAAGAAAGTCGCTGACCTGTATGAAATGATTCATCCGAACGCCAGCGACACTTTCACAGTTCGTTCGGTGTTTATCATCGGGCCAGACAAGAAGATCAAGCTGACGCTGACCTATCCGGCCAGCACGGGCCGCAACTTTGCCGAGATTTTACGCGTGATTGATTCGTTGCAATTGACCGCCAAGCATCAAGTCGCCACGCCTGTCAATTGGCAACGAGGCGAAGATGTCATCATCGTGCCTGCCGTATCTGATGAAGCCGCGAAAGAGAAATTCCCCGGTGGTTGGACAACCGTTAAGCCGTATCTGCGGGTGGTGAAACAGCCACAGTAAGGAACGCAAAGAGACGCAGCGGCGCGGCTTTCCCTGGAAAATGCCACTGCGTCTCTCTGCTGAGAAACCTGCGGTGATATACTGCTTGGGCGGAGGAAACTATGGCCTTACCAAAAGAAATGCTGTTGTACACCGTGGATGAATATCTGGCGCTTGACCGTTCGTCTGAGGAACGCTACGAATACCTGGATGGTCACGTTTTTGCGATGGCAGGGGAAAGCCTGGAACACGGCGACATCACGATGAATCTGGCGCGTGAAATTTCCACACAACTCAAAAAAACACCTTGTCGTGCGCTCACCAAAGACACCAAAGTTCGTAGTGGGCCAGAGCCGAAGCCTTTCTATAATAAAAAGGGCTTATACTCGCTGCCAGATTTGGTGGTAGTTTGTGGTGATCCCCTTTGGCATGACCATCACAAGGATATTTTAGCTCAATCCGCGCCTCATCATTGAGGTTCTTTCGCCGACTACAGAGGAATTTGATCGCGGTGAAAAGTTTCAGCGGTATCAAACCTGGAATCCAACGCTAACCGATTATCTATTGGTCGCGCAAAACCAGCCCTTAATTGAACACTTCACGCGCTTGGATACGGGCGAGTGGCGCTATAGCAGAGTCAACACTCTATCCGGTAGCCTGCCTATTACTTCGATTCACTGCACATTGTCCCTGGCAGAGGTTTATGATCGCGTTTCGTTTCCGTCCGAGCAAAACGAGTAAGGTGTGGGTTAGTCCTCCTTCTTCAGCCACACATGCGTTCGATTCGCTTCCCGGCCATTTACTGCTACTACAATTTCTATGCGGCTCGGCACCACTGTTAACTGCGCGGCTAACCCCGCAGGCAATTCGATATTGAGTTGATCAAGACCCAGATATTGGCCTTGCGCGCCCGCGTACAGCACCTTCGCCGTCACGCCGCCAAGGGTCACCGTGACGCTTTCGGCAATGCCATTTTCATCTTCCGCTTGGGCGTTCGCCGCGCGGCGCAAGCCTGTCCCAAACAAGAGCAGATAATTTGGCTTGCCATTGACGGTCAACGTAAAGGGCGAGGCTTGATAGTTGATGCCATCCGCAGTCGCCAACGCTGCGGCAGCCCCTTGCCCCGTTGGCATTGGCGGTGAAGATCGCAGGCGCCGACTTCCGTGATCGGAATATGACCGAGCGAAAACGTGCCGAGCGCATTGCTCACCAGCACCGTCGCTGATCCCGGGCTGCGACGCTCGGCCGGAACGACAAAATTGATCTGCTCCGGTGAAACATACAGCAGCGGCGCGGGGATGCCATTGACCGTCACGGAAGTGCCCGCCATCGTGAGCGGCAAAGGAATCGCTTGGGCGGCTTCGATGCGCGGCGCGAGATTCGCGCCAAAGGCAGTAGCGATGGAATCCGCAGCGACTGCGCCACCGGCATAACTCGCGGCATTCACGACGGCGAGCGGCGCGGCATTGACAGCGCGCAAGGTCACGACGCGACTGTCTTCAAGCTGTCCATCGCTGACAGTAAAGGTAAGCGGCCACGTCTTGCCCGCGTCTTCCGGCTTGGGTGTCCAGCGGAAGGTGCCGCGCGTGCTGTTGTTGGTTTCGGTGCTAACAGTGAAGCTTGCGCCGCTCGGCAAGCCTTCTGCCTTGAGATTCAGGGCCACGCTGGAATTCAAATCATTCGCGGTGACGACGAAGCTGCTTTCATTGCCGACGACGGCCACAGCGGACGTCGGTGCAGCGAGTGCAGGCGGTTGATCAGGCGTGGTAAGCGTCGTGTTATTGACATTGAGCGTCTCGACCAGTCGGGCTGATGACATAGGCTTTGCCGTCGTCCGAAAGCACCGCGCCGCCCATTGCATAGAGCTTGCCATTCAGGGTGACGCTCGCCATCTGCGTGCGAGCTTTGCCGAGGCGGAAAGAATCATCCAGCGGCAGCCAGCGATCATTGCGCACGTCATAGACCTCGCCGTCATCCAGCGGAATGCCCGTATCGGGATCATCGCCGCCAAAGAGAAACCAGAGCGGATTGCCTTTGTCGTCGGTGCCGAGCGCAGAGGCGGCAAAGCGCCGTTTTTTGTTTAGGGATGCCATCTGCGTCCAGAAATCCGTCGCCGGATCGTATTTCCAACAAGTGTACTTGCCCAGATCAAAACGCTCGGCACCGCCTGCCACCAGAATCTTGCCGTCCACCATAACCGCTTCGTGACCGAAGCGTCGTTCGGGGATGGGCGAGAGTTCCGTCCACTGATTCGTCTTCACGTCATAAACCTGAACTTCCGGGCTGATTATAGTTGAAGTGGCGGAATTTCGTCCGCCGATCCGGTAATAGCGATTTCGCGTCGGGTCGGCCACAATGGCCGCATAAACCACTGAGGTAGGCGGTTCAAAAACTTGTTGCCAAGCGTCTGTGGCAATGTCATAGGCATAATGGTTTGTGATGACCAAGCCAGAGGGCAGCATCCCACCCGGCACATAGATTTTGCCGTTGAGATACACGGCATCGTTGCTGCTGACAGCGCGCCTCATCGGTGCCAGTGTCGCCCAGGTGTTGTTGTTTGGATCAAAGCGAGAGAGGGTGGTGACTTGTGTACCATCTCCCCCCGTTAACCCACCAAGGGCAAACAAACTTTTCTCATCTGTCACAGCGGGAAATTGCCAGAGCGCCGTGGGAAGCGGCGTGCCGGGTTGCCACCGCTTCACAATGGTGAAGGGCTGACTCGAAACGCTTTGCGCTTCTGCGCCTTCGTCATCAATGGCCGTGACGCGCAGACGCGTGGCTCCGACAGGCAGTGAAGAGGGCAGCGTCCAGAGCATACGCCTGCCGCTCCCCGCTGATAGCATCTGCAAGCTCTGTTAGTACCGTGCCATTATTGCTGAGTAATGCCAGGCGATGCCGCGCGACGAAGCGATTATCACTGGAGCGCCAGCGAATGGTTGTCGTGCTGCCTGCATACAGCACCTCGCCCCCGTTCGGGCTGATGACTTGTACCTGCGGTGGGGTGGGAGCAGTGTAGGTGAACGCGTTCTCCACCACATTCAGAAAGTTCCCGTTGCTCAGAAAGAACAGCACCGCCCCGGTTGCAGGACTACTCGGACTCGTGACGCGCAGTTCCTGTGGGCTGATGAATATTGGCGTCATCAGTTTGTTGCCAAAGGCAAGCGTCGTGGCAGGCGTAAAGTCGCTGCCGGTGATGGTCACGAGCGTACCTCCTCGCAGCGAGCCGAAATTGGGCGCAATGCGCGTGACAGTGGGACGTTTCAAGAGAGGTTCGCCTGACCAGTAGGTGAAGCCCTGATTGAGCGACGAGCCGCCCTTGCGATTCACAATCCGCACTGCCACCGCGCCTGCCGCGTGCGGCGGGGTGATGACGGTGAGCGTGTTGTCGCTGATGACTTTGATATTGCTGGCGGTGATACCATCGAAGGTGACAATCGTGTCGGCACTGTCGGTAAAGTTCGCGCCCGTGATCGTCACGAGCGTGCCGCCCTGCAATGCGCCATACGCCGGGCTGAGACTCGCAAGTGTGGGGGCGTGACTACTGCCCGGTGCAATGACTCCCGGATCGGCAGAGCGTCCGACCAGCCGCAGATCATCCAGCAACCAGCCGTCGCCAGTGATGGCCTGATCGCTAAACAGGCGAAAGCGAAAGCGCGCCTGCTGCACTCCATCCAACCCTGGCAGTTTGACTTCGGCCTGTGTGAAGGTGGCTTGTGTGCCGGTGAACGCGCCCGCAAAGTTCCACAATGCGCCGTCATCCGTTGAGTAATCCAGCACGCCGTAATCATAGCGATTCTCGAATTCATAGGCGTGCGCAAACTGGAGCTTGATCTCGCTTAAATGGCGCAGATCAAAGAGCGGCGAAGTCAGCGTGGCGCTACTTAAATTGGCGTAGGTACTGTTTGGACTATCCGACCAGGCGTGCGTGCCGGAAGCCGCGCGCTCAGTCGTCAAGGCCCACGTGCCGGTGGCAAGCCAGCCCTGATTGCCGCTTTCGCCCTCGTCGGCAAAGATCACTTTCTCGCGCACGACTTTGGCCGTTCGTCTCCACTTGCGCTGCATTCCCGGCCTCATTCTTCACATCCTGATAGCGCACGATGATTTCATCTTTGGCCTCCACCGCCGCCTGCAACACACCGTCATTCGCTTTGGCTTTGCCCGTAGCAATTTTAATCGTACCTTTGTAGCTGCCTTGATTCACCGCATCAGGCGAAAGCACCACAACTTCCTGATCGCCGGTTG
Source organism: uncultured Acidobacteriota bacterium (assembly GCA_963794955.1). GTDB lineage: Bacteria > Acidobacteriota > Blastocatellia > RBC074 > RBC074 > JAFDVL01. Next base: position 6,978 of record CAWCGF010000017.1, on the reverse strand, counting down.
CTCGAACTGCTGACCTGCACCTGTACGGGCGCACTCGCATTGCGGTCGCCGAGTGTGATCTGCACGACTTCGCCGTCCACATAATTCGGCTTGTCGAGTTTGAGCGTCGCGGTGTTGCTGCAATAGGGCGGCACGTCAAAGGACTCAATCGCATTGCGGTCATTTACTTCTACCGTGCTGGCCGAGTAGCCCATGCCGCGCTTGGCAAAGGCTTGCCACAGTAAACATTGATTCGCGCCGTTATTGTTCACCCGATCCGCGAGCAGTATTGCATCGCGCGCTTCCAGAAAGGTCGGCTCGACGGGCGTGAGCTTCATGCCGTCAAGGACGAGTTGAATGCTTTGCTGCTGTCCTACCTGAAAACCGAGTTGTTTGATGAGCAGGGCGCGCATCTCCCAGAGTGTCGCAGCCCAGATTTCCCTGCCGGATGCGGTTACGGATTACGCAAGCGCACAAACCGAAAGGTTTTGGGAGAGACGTTCATGTCGGTGCTGTAAGGGAAATCGCGCAAACCATTCACATAATTATTCGTCGCATACTGCGCAATCAGATACGTTCCATCCAATGGGATCGCTTTCCTTACTGAGTAACGCGAGCGCCAGATAATCCGACCAGCCTTCACCCATCCCGCTTGCCTGAATACCACCGAGACCGAGACCGTTGCCGATCAACCGATTGCTCACGCCGTGCGTCAATTCGTGCAGAATCACGGTTTGATCCAAGCTGCCGTCCAAAATAACCGGCGAGGATGGGATAGACCAGAAAAACATCTGTACGCGTCCAGCGCGGCCATCGGGCGGCGTCGTGAAGTTCGCATTATTGCCACTGCTCGTGTCCTGCGCATCGGCCTGCACCGCATCGCCTGCCTGTCCGCCGAGGCCGAAATTCTCCGTCTGGAAATTGCCCGCTGACTCGGTAAAGCCATAGGAATACAAAATGTCGTGAAAGCGATTCGTCCAGTAAAACAAATTCACCTGTGCCGCTTTGGGATTGCCGCCTGTATCCGGCGTTTTCGTCAAATCAAGCGGGAAAGAGAAATTGCTGTCCGGCACTTCCAGTTCCGGCAGGTCGGGCACGTTATCGGGAATGAAATCCAGATGCGCCTCGACATTGTTGCCGCGCAAACTCGTTGCCGACTTGCCAGCCCACCAATCGTAATGCCGGTCATTCGAGGCAAAGAGAGTGTGGCCATTGAAGGGCGCAGGGCGAAACGGCACATCCTCGCGCTCGACTAGTCGGCGGTTTAGTTGTTCGTGTGCGGATTGATTCGGGGCGCGGCGAATCGCCTGTGTAAACCAGGCCGTGCGGTGCTTCGTAGCAGGTTAGGTTGCGGCGATAGAGCAGTGAGCCGCGCTCGGCATCAATGATCGTCAAATAGGCATCGGCTGAATCGGCAGGCCAGACCTCGAATTCCCATGCCAGTTGTAGCTTGTCGGCGGCAAGCGGAAAGTAGACGAGTCGTGCATTCACTTCGCGCGCGAGTTCCGTCGTACGCGTAAACCGTTGCTGCTGCGCTGTGCCTGTCGCGGCTTCTGTCGTGCGGGGCCTCGTCTTGACTGTCACGCCCACCGCTTCCGTAGCCCGTGTTAATGCCGTCGTTGCCGCCAATTGTGGGCGCGCACTGTTGGCAACAGTCATAGCTTTGGGAATCAATTCTCCATTCGCCGCGATGATTTCACCCGCGCGCGTCAGATGCACTGTCATTCGTGCGCCGAAGACTTCAATGCCGTTGACCTGTTGTTGCAAGGTCAGATGTGTCATGCCGTTATGCGCCGTTTGGTCGCGCCGTGCCACACGCAACGCCTCTGCGGTGTTTTCCAGTTGAAATAAGTCCTGTTGCAGGAAGCGGCGCGCCACCGCTTCGGCATCCTCCGCGCTCGGCGGCGTCAAAGCTTCCGTTTGCGCGACGATCTGACTGGGCGCACCCGTCAGCGAACTCCAGCGCAGCCGGGCTTGGGGATGTGCTTGCTGCCACTGCTCAAGGGCGCTTGCCGTACCTTCGGTGCTTGCCTGATTGCGCTTCGTTCCTGCCGTGGGAGCGACTGCCAGCGAGCGTTGATGCGTGGCGCGAATGTCGAAATCTTCGTACGGTTGAGGGCGAGATAGGGCGGTTGGTGCTGGTGTCGGACGCGGCGTCGCCTGTTGGGCAGGGGCCAGCCACGGCAAGGGCAGCGGAACGAAGGTTGTCCAGTTTTCCACCTGCGCCAGCACCGAAAACGTCAGTAGGAAGAGGGCAAGCGTAACGAGTAAAAAAGAATATTTTCGCTTCATAGACGACATCCGTAGGTTTCCCATCAAGGTGCGGGGCAAACGAACTAACACGGCTGGCACAAGACGGTGAGGAAGAAGAAATGGCGTCCGTGAATCTGCCATCAGGGGCAAGAGATACAAATTCCGAAAGCGCGCTGGTTTCCACGATTTTCCTGCACTTCGATCTTTGGTAGAGGTGGTCTTGGTCGTCATCAGTTGCTATCCAAGTATTTGTGCCAGCGGCACAGCGGAAATTAGCCGGGGGTGGAGCGGTAGCGAGAACCCCCGGTTTCTTGCCCCGTGTCACACAAGCCCTGAAAGGGCGACAGACGAGGCACCGTCTCACAATGGCATTGAATTAAGCCCTGACCTTTTTGCGGTACTTCAAGTAACGCACGGTCTTTGAATAATTTAGCGGTCCCCGAATGAACTGCCGACCGGGTCGTTGCAAGGTCGGATTCTTGCGAAAGAGATGGTGCAATTCGGCTAAGACCTCCGTCTTCGCAGCGCGGCGACAAGAGCAACAGCACGACGCGATCCAGCAACGCGACATAGCTTTCCGCCCGATTCACTTGCGGCACATATTTGGTTTCGCGCGCGACCCCTTGCTGTGCCAGCGCCGCTTGCTCCGGTTTCGTCAGGATGCTTTCCAACGTCATGAGAAAGAAGAGGCCGGCAATATCTTGCTCCACCGCTGCCACGGTCGTGCCGCTGAAACGCTCGACTTCAAAGATGTTTTTGAAGCGGTCAAAAAACGTTTCTTCGCCCCAGCGTTCGCCGTAGACCTGTTTGAATTCGCGGGCCGGATAGGCTTGCACGTCGCACAAAGTCGTGAGCAGCACTTCGACTTCACCGCTGGCGAGCAACACGCGCACGAGGCGCACGCGGATCGTGGTGGGCAAGTGCTGCTGCGCCACAAAGGCGCGCGTCGAGGCCGTTTTGGGTAACGCCAACGTGACGATTTGTTCCGGCAATGAACTCTGCCAAAAGGCTTCGCATTCGGCGAAGCGCCCGCGTGGCAGGCGTACGATGAGGTGGCGCTGCTGCGCCTGGGCATAAGCCAACAAGCTGTAATTGGCATAGGCGCGATCCAACACCACCACGTCTCCGGGTTGCGTCGCGCTCCACAAGTCGTCGCGCAAGACGCGCGTTTCGCTTTGCCGCGCACTCAAATGCAGGCGCACACCGAGGTCGTTGCGCAGGTCGTACAAGACGCCGCACTGCGCTTGCACACAGTCCGCCCCCGCGTGTTGATTGGTCTGCACCGTATAGTGCGCGCGCGTCTGCGGCGTGTCGGGCACGGTCAAATAAGTGCCGTCGGTGGCCAACAAGCGATGCCCGCGCCAGCGCTGGACTTGCTCGTCGGCCTCATAGAGTTGATAAAAGCCCGCGCACAAACTGCGCTGCAGATACGTAAACACTTCGGGTTTGAGCTTCTGCCGCGCGTGCGAGTAAGCGCTGGGCGTCGGGACGCCAAAGACGTCACCGAGCGCGTGAAAGACTTTATTGAGCGCATTCTGGAAGGACAATTTATGACCTCGCAAGACGACCAAACAGAGCCGCCCAAACCAGAGCAGGCGTTGCCGGGTGAAATCCTGCGGACGTTGCCGACTCGCGGCAATCACGACCGGACATTGCAAGCTGGTGCGGATTTGCAACAAGAGCGTTTGTTCTTTTTTTGTGCCATAAATAGTTCTTTACAGGAACTTTACCGCTAATTCAATGCCATTGCCCTGGGACGACGGGCACCGTCTCACGCCCTTTCAGGGCTTGCGGGTGGTGATGATTATTCCGGGGGTTCCGGCTTCGCCTTTACCCCCGGCTAATTTCCCATGTCCCGCTGGGACAGCAAACCGTTCCAACCTGTGTAGAAAATAATGGGAGGACATCGCGCGCGCTCTGCTCCCTCAGAGCCGTGAGCGTTACCATCGCCCAGGCCGTCTTCATTTGATGGAAACCTTCACCGTATTCGCTGCTTTGCCGTCCACATTCAGCACGACATCCACCATCCCGCGTCCGATCAGACTGCGCGGAATCAACATATTGACCTGATCCAAACCGACGAAATCATTTTGCGCGCCGGCGTAGCTGACTGGTCGCAGGCGTGCCGCCAATCGTCGCCGTGACGTTACTCAGGTTACTGCGCAGCCGAATGCCAGTGCCGTAAAGGATTAAGTACACCTGATCGCTCACTGGGCCGAGATCAATCGGCAGCGCCACCCATTGACCTTTGGTAAAGTCGAACTTCACGACCTGCTCGAAGGTGAGAGCGCCTGCACGTTGCGCGTGTGCGGCGGCCAAGCCTTTGCCCGTGGTGTCGGCAGAGAAAACGCTTGGCACTACGTTAGCAATCTCGACATTCGAGAGGAAGATTGCCCCGTCTTGCGCTGTGATCGTGATCGTTGCGTTGCCATTGGCGGTGCCGGGCGGAATTTGAAAGTTCATTTGCGTAGAAGAAGCAAAAAAGAGCGCCGCATCACGTTCAATCCCCGCACTGTCTCTCACCTTGATTGTTGTGCCGCCCAGCGTTTTAGGAAGCGGAAGCGCCGTCGCACTTTGTGTTGTCGTAGCTAAGCCAGTGCCAAAGGCAGAAACAATCGCTTCACTCGCAAGGGAGAGCCGCTGTAGTTCGCCGCAGAAACCGTCACAGCCGATTTAGGCAGACTGATTTTCGTGAGCGAAGTGCTGCCAGGTTGCCGTTGATTGATAGGCCCCTGGGGTGGGTTGAAAGAGGCGCGGGATAGCTCCACCTTCAAGATAGACAGTCGCTCAGCTGTCTCTACCGCTAACGTGTCTGAGGCGTGACCAATCGGAATACTGAGAATGAATGCAACGCACTGCCAGTGGCATTGAGTTTGGTCACAAATCCACCTAGGTCGATTCAGTGAAACGTTCCAGGCGATCCCAGTTTGTGGAAAATCAGGAGTCCCGTGCGCCCGCAATCGTCGCGTTCCCTTCAGGATCAACCCCAAGTCCGATATGATATCCTCTATAATTTCCACCAAGAAAGGTCGAATAGACCAACCCACTGCCTGTTGCATTCAATTTCGTTACAAAGGCGCTTCCATCCTGGGCCGTAAACGTAGTCTTGAATGCACCTGGGGTAGTCGGATAATCAGGGATGCGGTATGCCCTCGCAATGATGAACATTCCCTTGCCATCTACAACTAACGCCAATGGGATCCGCGCTTGCCGGCACTGCACCGATAATGGTCGAGTAAATAAGGGCCGAGTTCCCCGTCGGCATCGTTAAATTTGCGTCACTAAAGGCCCCGCCGTATTTACATCGGCTGGGTCTGATAGGCTCCGGGCGTCACTGGGAAGGCGCTTGTCCGTAAGTTGCAATGGATACCGTCAAAACCATTGCCTGTCAACCCAACTACATAAGCATTTCCTACTGCGTCCACTGCAATGTTTTTGCCCTGATCATCGTTGTCCCCAGCGCCGAAATAATGTAGAATAAACTAAAGCCGTGCCGCTGTGGAATTCAGCTTTGGTACGAAAGCATCTCCGCGGAGCACCCTGATCAGGTTCAAGTTTGGTTGAAAGGCGCCAGGTGTCGTCTGGGAAGTCTTTGCATTAGTATAGCCCGTCACATAAGCATTGCCCTGCGCATCACCGTAATCCCCCCGCCGATATTCGCTTTGGTTCCTATGAGTCGTCACCTTTAGAAAGGTAGAGTAAACAAGAGCGCTGCCTGTAGGATTGATCTTGGTCACAAAAGCATTGCGGCAGGCTCCACAAGTAAATCCATATCCGTTTGAAAAGCGCCTGGCGTGGTCGGAAACGTTGAAGAAACAGCTCGCCCGGTAGATAGCAATTGCCCTGCTCATCCACTGCCATTCCATACGCTCGATCAAATCGCTCCCGCCCATCGTCACAGCAGTACAAAGCGCCGTGCCAGTTTTATTGAATTTGAGTACCGAGAACCCGTTGCCGTTTTCATAGGCGCCGGGCGTCGCAGCCGGGCCATGGCTTCATCGGCAAACATAGCGCCTGTCCCCTCTTTATCAGCCGTGGAGATACGCTTCCAGCCCAATTCACCGCCTAGAACGTGGCATAAACAATCACCGGATCAATCACGAGCGGCTGCGACGGTATCATACGCACCTACGGCAAAGCCGACCTCGCCATCCTTCATTACATAATTGCCTGCAATCTCTTGTCGCTTGCCATCCACTTCCTGGTAGATCACGGGTTTGTGCTGTTTGACCTCGCCTGCGGTGGTCTGTAACACCAAATCGCCCGCTTCATTCAAGGCGATTTCCTCTGCTCCTTCCAGGCGAAACTTGATGGCATTGGGATCAGCGCCCGGCTGCACGATAAAGTCATATTCAAGTTGTTGCTGATTGCCGTAATAGACCAAATCAATGCCGTCGTACACCTGGCTATACTTTACTTGTCGGTAGGTGGGAATATTCGTCTTCCACTGCGTTGCATCTTTCCCGCTGAAGTAACTGCTCTTGCCCGGCAATTCCTGTTGTCCCTGCAAGCGTGGTTGTTCTTTTGCGCCGAGCAGCTTCATCTTCACCAATGCGGTGGTCGGTGGTCGGTTGGCTGCTGCGCACTTCCAGCGCCGCTTCGTGCGGGGTCAAATACAACGTCGCATCCGTGCCGCGCGCCAAAAACTTGACCGGCTCCTTGGCTTGGCCATGATTGGCCTCAAAGCTCAAGGGTACTTGTCCATAGTGGGCCGCAACCTGTGTTGCAGGGGTTGTGCTGGCGGGT
>CAWCGF010000016.1:0-46558 GCA_963794955.1 uncultured Acidobacteriota bacterium | reverse complement strand
TGTCTGATTTACTGGTTCCAGTTTCCTCTCCTGAAAGCGCGCCGAAATTGAAGTCACTGCACAACAAATAGCTCAATCCGAACGTCTGCCGCTCGCTACCGCGCTTCATTTGCTGCGTAGCTATGGCACCGAGTATGAGCGCCTGCTGGAACTGATCCGCGCGGACGAACGCCTGCGCGAGCTTTTGGTGGCAGGGTTGCCAAACGTTGCTGCCGAAGTGATTTATGTAGTGCGTTACGAATTGGCGCTCACGCTGGCGGATGTGTTGGCGCGACGCACACGCATTGCCATGTTGGGGGTGGTGCTGGATTGTGTCGAGACGGTGGCGGATTTGATGGCGCATGAATTGGGATGGGATGATGAACAAAAGGCACAGCAAATCGCGGTGTTCAAGGCTGAGTATGAGCGCGAATATTTGATTCATTAACACTGCTCCCTGCTTCGCACCCGCTGATTCCTGCTCCCCTAAAGTCTCTTCATTCAGCATAGATTTTGTGGGTAGGAATCAGCGATACGTTACCGCATTACGCAAACAATTTAGTTGACTGAATGAGCGAAGCGTCATCCTGTGCTGGAGAATTCACTGCGCGCGAAACTGGGATTGCTTCTAATTCGCCGTCCGGGTACGTTTGCAAAAGCTGGGTCAGTGCCGGAACATAATGCGCTGCCGGGTCGAGCCATTCGGCTTCGTGCGCAGGTTTGAGAATCACCGGCATGCGATGATGCAGTGAAGACATCAATTCATTTGGTTCGGTCGTGATAATCGTACAGCTTTGGCGCGGCTCTCCTTCCGGCGTTTTCCATTCTTCCCACAAACCTGCAAACGCAAATAGCCCGCCATCGCGGCGACGAATGTAGTAGGGCTGGCTGCCGCCTTTTTGCTTTTTCCATTCGTAAAAGCCATCGGCGGGAATCAGGCAACGTCGTTTGGCCAGCGCATGTTTGAAGGAAGGCTTTTCTGCCAGCGTTTCGGCGCGGGCGTTGATGAGTTGACTGGCGATTTTGGGGTCTTTGGCCCAGAAGGGAATCAAGCCCCATTGCAAGCCGACCATTGCGCGTTCGTGGTTTTGCACGATGGCCGCGACGGTTTGAGTTGGTGCGATGTTATAACGCGGTTCCGCCTCGTGTTCCACCAAAGCCACTGCAAAACGTTCGATAATCTCGTCAATCGTATGATGTTGTGTGAATCTGCCGCACATAAGACTCCTCAGAAAATGTATGACAGGCGGGTCGCCTGTCTTAGGTTTTCGTCTTCTTTAAGCATGGACAGGCGGGTCGCCTGTCGTACATCGTTAACTTCTTACTTACGGATAAATTTCCGGTCAGGTTTCGTTTGATCTGGGCGGCAAATCCTCCCCAATTCCGAAAATGCCCACTGACAAGCGGCGCAACATTGTGCTACATTCGTCCGGGCGTTCAGGTCAGCTTGAATGGCGCGAATGGCTTGCCCCCTGAATTTTCCAATCTATGGCGTTGAGCGGAGTTGCCTTGCTAACCACGACGATTACCACCACCACCGAACGACTGCGAGAGTTGCAGCGCACCATCGAAACCGTTATTCAGGGCAAACAGGAAGCCGTCCATCTGGCCGTTGTCGCGCTGTTGGCGGGCGGGCATTTGCTGCTCGAAGATGTGCCCGGTGTTGGTAAAACCACGCTGGCACAAACAATTGCGCGCGCCTTGGCTGGCAGTTTTCAACGCATTCAATTCACCAGCGACTTGTTGCCCTCGGATATTCTGGGTCTTTCGATCTTCAATCAACAAGCCAATCGTTTTGAATTTCAACCGGGGCCGATTTTCGCCAATGTCGTGTTGGCCGATGAAATTAACCGCACCACGCCCAAAACCCAAAGCAGTTTGCTGGAAGCGATGGCTGAAGGGCGCGTCACAATTGAAAATCAAACCTACGAATTGCCGCGCCCCTTTCTGGTCCTTGCGACGCAAAACCCGATTGAGCATCACGGCACTTACCCGCTACCAGAATCGCAACTGGATCGTTTCCTGATGCGGCTTCGGATGGGATACCCCTCCGTCGAAAACGAGAAACGCATTTTGCGCAGTCAAATGCTGGGGCATCCGCTGGATGATGTGCGGCCCGTGATGAGCGCCGAAGATGTGCTGGAATTGCAGGAAGAAGCACGGCGCGTAAAAATGGATGATTCGTTGGTGGATTATTTGATGAAAATCGTGAGCGCGACGCGCGATTCAGAGTTGCTGGATTTGGGGATCAGCCCGCGCGGTTCGTTGGCGTTGTATCGTGCGGCGCAGGCGCTGGCCTTGAGCGAAGACCGCGATTATTGCCTGGCCGATGACATCAAACGCCTGGTCACTCCCGTCTTTGGCCATCGTATCCTGGTCAATTCGCGTTATTCGAGCCGCCTGCGACGGGGGGAAGAAGCCGATGCTGTGCTGACCGAGATATTGAAAAATGTGCCTGTCCCGATTTAGGGAAAAGCAAAAGGCAAAAGGTCGGCACTCATTTAAGAAAGCAGCAAAGGTTTTGCTTCCGCATCCCACCTTTGCAATTTGCAATTGCCTTTTGCTTTCATCTGAAGCCTTTTGCTTCCTCCATGAATTTCCTGCGCGACAAACAATTCGTCCGCTTCCTCATCATCTCCGGCTTGCTGATTGTGGGCGCTATCGGCGCGGCTTTGATCGCGGCGGCGGCGGGGCAAATGGGCGATTACGAATTGGCCTCGCTGGCTTCCAAAATTGCACTGGGACTGTCGCTGGGGATTATGGTGTATGTAATTCCGCGTCTGGCGCGTAACGTGCGGCTGGAGTATTTGCAATCGGGACTGGCCTTGAATGTGATGAACGCGGGCTGGGTTTTTTGCGCGTTCATTTTGGTCGTCACGATTGCGGCCATTAGCACGGGAAATAATTTGCTGTATATGGTGCTGGCAACGCTGCTGGCAACGATGATTGTTTCCGGCGTAGCTTCAAGAGTGGGCATCGGAAATCTCAGCGTTTCGCTGCGATTTCCTGATCATATTTTTGCGGACGACCCTACTCAGCTCGAAGTCACAGTCAATAATCAAAAGCGGCTTTTCCCTTCATTTTCGTTGACCGTCGCGGCGACTGCGCAAAAAGATCGGCTGTCGTTGCGCCGGAAAGTGAAGAATCCCCCCTCCAATTATTCATTGGGCGACTTAGCTCATTTCCCGATCTTGCCCGCACGCACGAAAGCCAGGGCGCGCATCGCTCGCACGTTTGCCAAACGCGGTGTCTATCCGGTGAATGGCTTTACGCTACGTACCCGCTTTCCGTTTGGCTTTGTCGAGCGCAAACGCTTTGTCGAAGCCAATGGCGAAGTCATCGTCTATCCGCGCCCGCAGCCGCTGGATGATTTTTATCATCTGCTGCCGCTCACCCACGGGCAGATGGAAAGCAATCTTAAAGGCCGAGGCAGCGATCTCTACGGCATCCGGCAATATATGCCGAACGATCATCCGCGCTTTGTCGATTGGAAAGCGACGGCGAAAACCGCCAAGCTGATGGTGCGCGAATTTACCCGCGATGACGACTGGCGCTTAACGATTGCACTGGATGTCTTCGATGTTGCGCCAACGGTTAGTTTGCCTCCATCCCCAGCAACCGACTCCAACCCACTGATTGATCCCCAAAAATTCCACGACCAATTCGAGCGCGCCGTCATCTTTGCTGCCAGCATGCTCACCCATTTTTTGGATGAAGGCGCAGAGATTCGGTTGTTGTTGGGCGACTATAATTCCGGCTTTGGGCGCGAGAACGAACACCGCTATGACATGCTCAAACAACTGGCGCGCGTGACGTTGCCAGTCCAGAAAGAGGCGGAAAAGCAGGCCGCGCCAGCACCTGGCGTTCCTGTCTCTACCAGCCTAACCGAACGAATGCCTGCCTTGAATGAAGACGAATACAAAATTCTCATCACCCCTTCGGCGCGCGGTTCGATTCCTGCCAACATCTGGCGGCGTGCCCACGTGGTTTATTTCGATGATTTGTGAGGCTCAGGGATTTATCGTAGCAATCGCATCAATCTCAATCAAAAATCCATAATGCAATTCTTTGACAGGCACGATAGCACGTGCCGGACGATGCTCACCTAGTATGCGGGCATAGACTGAATTCACTGCGCCCCATTGGCTGATGTCGGATACGTAGACGGTCATTTTCAGCACCCGGCTCAAATCGCTGTTGGCGGCTTGCAGAATGGCTTCGATATTGCGCAGCGTGCGTTCGGTTTGTTCTTCAATCGCGCCTTGTAACTTCTCTCCGGTCACGGGGTCAATCGGAAGCTGTCCGGCGACATAAACAAGGCCGTTGTGAACGATGGCTTGCGAATAATGGCCTGCCGGGAGCGGTGCGTTGGGCGTTTGGATGGGAGTGATGTCTGCCATAAGTTTTAGACAGGATTCACAAGCTGGACCGGATTAGTTTCGTGTTTTGTATATCCTGTCCATTCCATTCTGTCTACAATACTTAGCTTTGCACTTGTGCCTTCTGCTTCACGCCATCGCGATACGCCTTCATATCGGCGATGAACTCGTGAAACAAATAAGATGAATCGTGTGGGCCGGGGCCGGCCTCTGGGTGATATTGTACCGAGAAAATCGGCAGCTTGCGATGGCGCAAGCCAGCTAATGTCTGGTCGTTGATGTTCCAGTGCGTTAGCTCGACTTCATTTTGATCCAAGCTATTTGGGTCAACGGCAAAGCCGTGATTATGCGAAGCGATTTCGATTTTGCCCGTGCGAATATTTTTAATCGGTTGATTGCCGCCGCGATGACCAAACTTCAGTTTGAATGTGCTGCCACCTAATGCCGCACCGATAAGTTGATGGCCTAAGCAAATGCCGAACATTGGCATCGTGCCGAAAAGGTTTTTAATTTCGTCTACGATAGGCTGTAGTGCTGCCGGATCGCCGGGGCCGTTGGATAAGAAAATGCCATCGGGATTTAAGGCCACCACGTCAGCCGCAGAAGTCCGCGCTGGAACAACAGTGACGCGACAGCCCAGCGCAGCGAGATAGCGCAGGATGTAATACTTCACGCCGAAATCATACGCGACCACGTGCAGCGGTTCGGTGTTGATTGCGCCGCTCATGGCCAAGGCTTCGTTGGGCGTGAACTGCACGGCGGTTTCATCTGGCTCCGCGTGGGGCAATCTCTCTCCGCCTTGCCGATCTATTTTCTCCGACCATTCAAAACTATCGCCGCAAGTTACTTCGTCTACCAAGTTGCGGCCCAGCATCGCAGGCGCGGCCTGGGCTTTGGCGATCAAGCTTTGTTCGTCGAGATCAACAGAGGAAAGACACGCGCGCATCGCGCCTTTTTCACGGATGTGCCGCACGAGCGCGCGCGTGTCAATGTCAGAAATTCCAACGATGCCGTAAAGCTTGAGGTACTCGTCCAAGGACATCGTCGCGCGCCAATTGGACGTGACTTCCGAGCATTCGCGCACGACAAAGCCTTCAATAAAAGGGCGGCGTGATTCAATGTCTTCAGGATTGACGCCGTAATTACCGATGAGCGGATAAGTCATCGTCACAATTTGTCCGGCATAAGATGGGTCGGTGAGAATTTCCTGATACCCGGTCATTGAAGTATTGAACACAACTTCGCCGGTTCTTTCACCGCTTGCGCCCCAGGCGCGGCCACGAAAAATGCGCCCGTCTTCTAGCGCAAGAATGGCTTCTTTAGTCATTTCTTCGGGGATTCCTCTTCGCTTTTAAATCTCAAATCTCAACTCGAACATCTGAGATTGGTATTAGTCCAATCCGCCCACGCTCGCTATCCAGTTGATCGGCGAGTAGTAACGGAACATCGCTTTGCCGTAGATGTATTTTTCCGGCACCAGCTTCCAATCACGACTGTCGCTGCTGTAATTCCGATTGTCGCCCATCACAAAGTAATGATGCTCATCCACATGTTCATTCGTGGGTGGACGATGATATTCGTTGATGGCCTCAGGTGGCAAATACGGCTCGTTTTGCAAGATGCCGTTGATGTACAGCTTACCGCCTTCAATATTCACATCTTCACCAGGTAGGCCGATGACGCGCTTGATATAAGACTTCGATGGGTCGCGCGGATAATACAGCACGACAATGTCACCGCGTTTAATCGGTTGTTTGTCGCCAATCCATTCGCGCAGCGGATAGACAATCTGGTTGACGAAAATGCGGTCACGATCTTGGAGCTTGGGTTTCATGCTTTCGCCTTCGACGCGCACGGGCCGCACGAGAAAAAAGACGATAAACGTGGCAATCAAGATCGCAATGAACACATCGCGCATGAGCGAACGCGCTTCGGCCCAAAGACTTTTTGATTCTTCGGCGTGGCCGTGCGGTGCCAGCAAATCATGCACAACCCGGATATCCTGGTCGTCTTCCGCGCGGATGCCTACGAATTGGCTTTCGTTTGTCATAGAGGTTTAATGCTTAATCGTGCCTTCCAAGGAGGTGTCTATTTCCGCTTGCGGTAACTGGCCTTCATTGAAGACAAAGGCTTTCATGTTTTCAATTAAGAATTGCTGATGTTCAGGGTTGATGGTGCTGAGGCCGAAATGATTGATAAGCTGATTTTGCTTCGCCAACCACTGGCTCCAGCAGCCCTGACAAACATTTTCGTGAATTCGTTTGCCCAGCATATTGCTGAACGGTGCCGCCGCCATTCCTGGCATTTTGTTTCCACAACACGTGCAATTGATCGTGGCCATTGGTTTCCTCATTCGTAGTTTTTCAAATCAAGGTTGACATTTTAGCACAACGAACGACGAATGCTGCAACTGAGAAAACGGTTGGCAAAAGGTGAAGCGGAACAGGCAAATAAAAATAGCCGCGTCCGAGTTGGTAAGAACTCAAACGCGGCTCTCATTTGGTGCTAAGTCTGCCGACTTCAAGCAAACTGGTTACGACGGCGCAGATAAAACGCTCCCGTCAACAGCCCCAGGCCGAGCAACACTACGGTTTCGGGTTCTGGCACCTCGGAGAGAGTAGCTTGCACATCATAATTTCCAGGGCCGATACCAAGCGGATTCGGCGAGATAAAAAAGGACAATTGCAGAAACCGATTCAGTCCCTGGAAGACCAGGGCCGGATTTAAAATCGTCGCCACTGCGATGCCATCAGGCCGGACTGACAACGTCGCATTCACCGTGCCAGCCGCCGTGCCGTTTACTTCGACCCCAAAACTGATTTGGTAGCCATTCAGCGAGGCGAGAGGCGTGTTCGGCGCAATTAAGAGCCACACTGTATCGAAGGGGTTTTGTCCGAGCGACACTGTAATGGCGGAAGTTGGCGTCTTGAGCATGAGCGGGCCACTTGAGGCCACTAGATCGCCTCCCATTACGCTACCCGTTGCAGTTTGACCGCCCGGATTGGTAATGGCGAGACCGGTGAACTTAAGGGTGATTGAGTCAGCTAAGGCGGGAGTTGCCAAAGCCAGCAATAAGAAACAGATAATGTGTAATAGTTTCAGTTTCATAAACCTCCAGGGTAAAGATCATTTTGTTTACTTGCTCTCCTTCGATAGGGAGAATAAGTGTGAGGAATACTAGGACAGCGCCTAGCAAATCAATGCTATTGGACTTAGCAAATCCAGTGAATTCGTGATTTGAAAGGCACGGGGGTGCGACGCCAGAATAGTAGGGCTTTTTATGGCTTGGAGCAAGATCATTGAGTTTATTAAGAGACTTTCTCTGCCATACTTTTTCTTCTGTCGGTTTCTGCTCCCCACTGGAGTTCTGATTGACTCTTCAGGCATCGGTTTCTATCATACGCATATTGTGAAAACAACTTTGCTTTTATAGGTGAATGAATGCTCGATTCGATAGATTATAAGTTGTGCGAATTATTACAGACGCGTGGTCGTGCCTCGCAACTGGAACTGGCACAGGCGGTAAATCTTTCACAACCCGCTGTGGCGGAACGGATTCGCAAGCTCGAAGAACAAGGCATTATCAAAGGCTACGCCGCACAGGTGTGTGCGAAGATGTTGGGCAAAGACATCACGGCGTTCATCGGTGTCTTCACGAATCACCCGCGCTATCACGAAGGGTTTGTGAGTAAAATAACTGCGATTGATGAAGTACAGGAATGCCATCGCGTGGCCGGAGCCGATTCGTACCTGCTTAAAATCAAAACGGAAAATACGAGCAGTTTGGATGCCTTAATTGCACGCATTCGCTCAATTCCTGGTGTCGAACGGACACAAACCACGATTGCGATGGCGACACTCAAAGAAAGCACCCACGTTGCCCCTGCGCCGCCCGCAGCGGAGGCGCTGATAGCAAAGAAAATAAAAAAAATGAGGAAACAAGCATGACCGCTCCTAACCTTAGTTCTCTTCGCTTACCCGATTTTTCGCGGCGCATTGATGCGGCAGAATCTTCAGCAGTACGCGAAATCCTAAAAGTCACCGAAAAGCCGGAAATCATTTCTTTTGCAGGCGGCTTGCCAGCGCCGGAGTTCTTCCCCACTGCGCCAATGGCGGAAGCGTTTCGGCACGTGATCACCATAGATGGCGCGCGCGCGTTGCAGTATTCCACGACGGAAGGACACGCTCCCTTGCGCGAATTGATTGCCCAGCGCATGCAAGCCAAAGGCATCCGCGCTGAAGCCAATAATATTTTGGTCACGAGCGGCTCGCAGCAAGGTTTGGATTTACTGGCAAAAGTTTTGGTTAACGCGGGCGACAAAATCCTGGTCGAACGCCCGACCTATTTGGCGGCGCTGCAAGCTTTCTCGTTGTATGAAGCGAATTTCATCACGGTCGCCAGCGATGATGAAGGGATGGATGTGGAGGATGCCGAGCGCCAACTGCGCGCCAACCCCGATATCAAATTCATTTACCTTGTGGCCAATTTCCAGAACCCCTCTGGCACCACGCTCGGACTTGAACGCCGCAAACGGCTGATGCAACTGGCTTTGCAGTACGGCGTGCGCATTCTCGAAGACGACCCTTACGGCGAGTTGCGCTATCGCGGTGAAATGTTGCCGCCGATCAAATCGTTGGATGAAGAAGGTTTGGTGATTCACTTGAGCACGTTCTCGAAAACGATCACGCCGGGACTGCGCGTCGCATGGTTAGTGGCCGAGCCGAAAATTTATGCCAAGCTCGTGATTGCCAAGCAGGCGACCGATTTGCACACCAACACCGTCTCACAATTTGCTGTCCACCATTACCTGACCGAAAACGATGCAGCGCAGCACCTTGCTAAATTGCGCGGCGTATATGGCGAGCGCTGTCGTGTGATGCTCGCGGCTTTAGGACAATATTTTCCAGCGAATGTGCGCTGGACGAAACCAGAAGGCGGAATGTTCCTGTGGGTTGAATTGCCGCCCCATTTCAATACTTCGCAACTACTGCCCGCGGCGATCCAGGCCAAAGTTGCGTTTGTGCCTGGCGCGCCCTTCTTCGCCAATGAAAAACCGCAAAACTTCCTGCGCCTGAACTTCTCTAATCAAACGCCGGAACGCATTGAACTGGGGATCAAGACGCTGGCGGAAGTGATTGCGCAAAGCGGCTCGTAAGTTTATGTCAGTAGGGCAGAGAGATGGAGAGAAAGAGCGATGGGGGTGGGGAAACAAGCCAGCTACTCTCTCTGTCTCTTAACCGCCCTTCTCCTCCTTCTCATTTCCTCATTTTTTCTTCCCAATGGAAATCGGCTACGTGAGTATGCTAAATTCTAGATGGATGACCGAAATTTTAGTTCTTTGGAGGATCACATTACATGCCAATTTACGAGTATGCTTGCGCAAAATGCGGGCATCACCTGGAAGTAATACAAAAGCTAAGCGATAAGCCGCTGACCCGCTGCCCGCAATGCAAAGGCAAGCTGGAGAAGCAATTTTCGCAAACGAGCTTTCAATTGAAAGGCTCCGGCTGGTATGTGACAGATTATAGCCGCAGCGGTGAGAAGAAAGCAGATAAGAAAGAAGAGAAGAAATCCGATACGGCGACTGAAACTAAACCGGAAAAGAAAACTGAAACCGCCGAAACTAAACCGGAAAAGAAAACTGAAACCGCCGAAACTAAACCGGAAAAGAAAACTGAAACCGCTGCCACCTGAATGTCTTTATTCCGCCCGTGCGTAGTGCGCGTGTGGCGACTGCGATTGAGCGTGGAAGGATGTTGTTATGACGCCACTGATTGACACGAAGAAGGGCAAATTCTCTGCTACCGCTGTTGGTTTATCTTCATTAGTGGCTTTGACTCTCTTAACGTGCAGCTATCTGGCCTTGGCACAAGCGGGACGTAATGTGGCGTCTTCCCGTCGTACAACGGTGCTGCCAGTCAATGTTCGGTTTTCAGAAGATAAGGCCAAACCACGGCCTTTGCTAGGCAACAAACTGCAAGAAACTGAGAAAATTCTGACGAAGGACAAAGTCGAATTGTACGACAATGGCATTTTTCAAAAGATCGAATCGCTTGCCCCTGATCCCAGCCCGGCCCGGATCGTTGTCCTTTTGGATAACTCGGCAACGTTACAAACGGATGTGAAAAAGCTGGCCTCGGTGCCAGCGGCCTTTGCTCCTGAAATCTATGAAGGCGACAAGGTGATGGTGATCGGCTATGACATGAAACCGGAAGTCGTGACCGAGTTCACCGATAAGCCGGAAGAGTTACAGAACACTTTGTCGCTGTTGCGTAAGACGGATACGCCGCGTTTATTCGATGCGTTGGATGTGGTGATGGAAGATGTGTTGCGCCCGCAGGTCGGTTATTCCAAGCGAGTGATTGTGCTGGTCAGCGATGGGCTTGACCGCGATAGCAAAGTCAAATTCGATAAAATCTTCAGCACGCTGCAAGACGAAAACATCACTGTCTATGCCATCCAGGTCAGGGACCGTACGCGTGGCGCTTTGCGCAAAGATGCGCCGAAGCCCGTTGATTGCCTGGAACAATTGACGCTTGGAACCGGCGGTAAAATCTATTCAGTTGACAGCGACATCAAACAAGCGGTGAAGGAAATCTGTGATGAGTTGCGCAACGAGCGCTATCAATTGACGTATTATCCCGAAGGCATCAACCCCATCAACAAACGCCATTTGCTGCTGACCTCCTTTGATTCCAGCGTGCTCGTGCGCCTCAAAGGGTTTCATCCTCCCCATCGTTTCTAACGCAAAATAAGATTTACAACCCAAGCTGAATCGTTCATAGTGCGCCGGGTGAAGGGAGCCGTGTTGTCTATCTTGCAACCTTATGGAAAACGAACAAGCGCAACTTGGTGAACCAGCGATTCGCGTGACGATGATGCCGAAAGATACCAATCATACGGGCACGATTTTCGGCGGTGTGATTCTGAGTTACCTTGATTTAGCTGGAGCCGTCGAAGCGCGCAAGCACGCGAACAAATTGTTCGTCACAGTAGCGATGCACGGCGTGAATTTCATTGCGCCCGTTTTTGTTGGTGATTTGGTGAGCTTTTACACGCGCACCCAAAAGCTGGGCCGAACATCTGTCACGGTGGATATTGTCGTCGAAGCTGTCCGTGACGGCGGCAGTGGTGAGCGCGTCCGTGTGATGGAAGCCGATGTTGTTTATGTTGCCGTAGACGAAACGCGTCGCCCGATTGCAATAATGTAGAGCAAACTTTCTAGTTTGCTCTTGTTCCTGTGAAGGATTCGTTGCTAAGCCTTGAGCAAACGGGAAAGTTTGCTCTACATCTTATTAGGAAAATGTCATGCATAAAATGTTCAGTTGGATACTTGCTGCACTGTTAGTTGTTAGCTCCGCCGCTATTAACCCTAATGCCAATGCGTCAGGAACAAAGGCCAAAGCCGTAGCTTCCGTTCGCACCGTTATTGCTGCGGATGATTCGATTGCCATTCTTCCCAAATCGGATGTGGTGGCCGTCATTGATGTCGGTCGCTTAGTGAATGACCTGTTGCCCAAAATCAAAAACGCCTGGCCTGAGCAATTTGCCAAATTTGAAAAGGAATTCACCGAAGGGATGGCGAAAGCCAAAGTGGATATTTACAAGGTCAAAACGCTCACGATTGGCTTGAATCTCTTTGGCGATGTGACGACGGGTGCAATGATCGTAGAGGGACTTCCATTGACAGCGGAGATGATAGCGGATACCACCTCTACTGCCTACAAAGGAAAAACATTGTATTTGGAAAAGCCCAAGCCTGCGGAAGCGAAAACCGCCGCCAAAGGCAAACCAGTGGCTCCGGTAAAAGGCAAACCTGCCGCTGGTGCTAAAGCCGCCGCTGATGAGAAATCCGCGTTGAGTAGTGTTTCGGGTATGACCAGTAATATGGGCGCTTCTTTGCTCAAGGACAAAACGGCTTTTGTGCAACTCGACGAAGCGCGGGTGGCCATTGGCGATGAAGCAGAAGTCAAAGTCGTAATTGATGCCTTGCTGGGCAGCCCGACTGCAGAAAGTAATGTCGGCAGCGACTTGTCGGCAGCGTTGAGGGAAACGAGTCCCACCGGATTATTTCGCCTGGCGGTGACCATTCCTGACAGTGTGCGTCAGATGGCCGCCGGCGAAGAGTTTCTGAAAAACCTGGCGGTGACTAAAATGGTGCTCGGTACCTTGGATATAGCGGATAATTTGAGTTTGTTGCTGGATGCAAAGCTGCGAACCGGTTCTGCGGAAGATGCCACCAAGCTGCACGAGTCTTTGGCGGCGCTCCTGGGGTTAGGGAAAATGATGCTGGGTGGCAATCAGGACCCGATGATGGAAATGCTCAATAAACTACTGGATCAAATCAAACTCAATCTGCAAGCCAAGGATGTTTCATTAGGCTTGACCATACCGCGCGAGTTGTATGAAACGTTCCTGAAACCCGATCTCAAAGCGGCACCGGCAAAGAAAGAGAAGTAATCTTTTGGGTTTCCGCATAAATGACCAGGCTAGCAGTCACGAAAGGCTGCTGGCCTTTTCAGTTTACGCACTTATGAAGGTTTGCTACTCGGATCGCTATCTCGTTCCACTCATTCCCACTCACCCTTTCCCCATGCAAAAATATCGCCTCGTCCGCAACCGTTTGCTGGAAGAAGGAAGCCTCACACATTGGCATTTGATTGAGCCAACTCTGGCCACCGATGAAGATATTTTGCTCGTCCATAGCCGTGATTATTGGTTTCGTTGCAAGCACGGAAACCTGACAACGGCGGAAGTGCGCCGCCTTGGCTTTCCCTGGTCAGTCGGCCTGGTGCATCGTTCGCAGGCTTCGGTTCAGGGCACCTTGGTAGCGGCAAAAAATGCTCTGCGGGATGGCCTTGCTTCCAATCTAGCGGGGGGCACGCATCACGCCTATCCCGATCATGGAGAAGGCTATTGCGTGCTTAATGACATAGCTATTGCGACGCGTGTTTTGCAACGGGATAGCTTGGCACATCGCGTGGCGATCATTGATTGTGATGTGCATCAAGGCAATGGCACGGCGGCGATTTTTCAGCGGGACGAAAGTGTTTTTACTTTCTCCATGCATGGGGCGAAAAACTTTCCGCTCCGCAAAGAACGAAGCAGCCTGGACGTGAATTTGCCGGATGGAATGGGTGACGAGGAGTATCTCACCTTGCTCGCGCAGTATGTGCCGTCAATCCTGCCTGCTTTCAAGCCCGATATCGTGTTCTATCAAGCGGGCGTAGACCCCCACGAACGGGATCGTTTAGGCAAACTCAAACTTACGCATGAAGGTTTAAAACGGCGCGATGAATTTGTGATCAGCGCCTGTCGCCAAGCCGGCATCCCCGTTGTGACTACGATGGGAGGCGGGTACGGCAAAGACCTCAACGACACGGTGGAAGGCCATTGCAACACGGTCAGAGTTGCTTTGAGCTTGATGTGAACCAAGGGGAGCTTAGGCAGGTTTGCGAAGCGGGAAGGGAATCACCTGATCGTTGTTTTGCAAGATGGCCTGACGGCGTTTGCGCTCGGACTTATCAGCATACATGGCAGAATCCGCCTTCGACATCAATTCTTCCAAAGTGATTTCGTTACCATCACATTCAGCCACGCCGATGCTGATGCCGCCGCGCGCGATTCTGCCGTCCTCGGTCGTGACGGCGTGCGTATCTACAGCATATTTAATGCGTGCGATCATTTCGATGATTTCGTGTTGCTGAGTGCTAGGCAGAATCGCCACGAACTCGTCGCCTCCATAACGCCCCAGAAAATCCGTTGTGCGTACGTGTGCTTTGATCTGTTTGGAAATTTCTTTCAAGAACAAATCACCGACCTGATGACCGAGCGTGTCGTTAATTTTCTTGAAGCCGTCTAAGTCCATCATGAGGAAAGTAAAGGTTTGCTGAGTTCGTCTGGCTCGATTCGTTTCTGCATCAAAAGCACGGAGGATGGCGCGCAGGTTCGGCAAGCCTGTCAATCGGTCGGTGTAGGCCGTAGCTTCCGTTTCTTCGTAATGCAACGCATTGGCAATCGCGTCGCCCGCTAATTGGGCCACCGCTTCGACGAGGCGGATATTCTCACTCGAATATTGTTCCAACTCCGCCGTGTAAAGCGCCAGCGTTCCCAGCATTTCCTTTTCTTTGGAGAGCGGGATAATTAAGGACGTTTGATAATTCACTTCTCGGGGCAGTTGTAAGGCTTTCATATCTGGCTGCGGTTTCACGTTCAGCATCGGGGTCTGATTCGCAAAAACCCAACCCACATTGCCTCTGCCTGTTTGGACAATGCGTTGGTGAAAGGCCTCCGTAAACTGGCCAAGAGACTGAATGACCTTGAGAGAGTCGCTTTCTTTTTCTTTCAGGAAGACGGCGCTGGTGGTAGCAGGAACGAGTTCACTAATTCGTGTTAGCAGGACAGTCAAGGTATCTTGCAGCGAGAGGCTTCGCCCGACGGTTTGTGCCAATTCATAGAGCATCACCACTTCCCGATGTGCGCCAGAAATCTGGGCGAGTGTTTTAGCATAATCACCGCTCGGTTGGTCTTGATAGCAGGCTTCTGCGATGGTGCCAGATGCAACGTTTTGCGCATTAGCTTGTGTCCCAGACGGACGGCTTTGTGCCCAGGCTGCAATTTCTGCTTCAAACTCTGGCAGGTGCTTGATAAAAGTCTCGACAATACGTGGGTCAAAATGTTTTCCCGCACTCTCACGCAGCCAGGTTACCGCTCGCTCCAATGGCATCGCGTGGCGGTGATGGCGCGTTTCGCGGGCCGCATCGAAACAATCGGCCACACTCAGAATCCGCGCGGTCAACGGAATCTCCTCGCCTTTTAGTCCATCAGGATAGCCTTCTCCATCCCAACGTTCGTGATGATGGCGCACGATGGGCACGACCGGATAAGGGAAATTCACTTGGCTCAGGATTTCAGCCCCGACCGTCGTGTGCATTTTCATCTTCTCAAGTTCCGCCGGAGTCAGCTTCCCAGGTTTGGTCAGAATGTGATCCGGCACGGCCAGCATGCCGACATCACGCAACATTGCTCCGGCTTCCAGTGCCTGCGTTTCTATCTCAGAAAGATTGAAGAGCCGGGACAGTCCCCGCACATAAATTTTTACGCGCTCTGCATGACCTATGGTCGCTCCGCTGCGAACGTCAATGGCTAAGGCCAGTGATCGCACTGCCGCCAGGTTTAGCCCATTCATTTCCTCAATCTTGCGAATCTTGTCTTCGACCTTTTTATTGTACTGTTCGTAAGAAAAATAAATGAGTAGCAAAGCCGGAACTCCGCTAATGACCGAGAACCACCCGAACTGTTGTAGGCAGTAATAAAGAATGATAGCCAGAATCACGAGGGGGAAATACATAATATTTACCCACAAGTGATTGTCCACCCATTGCCGCCAGATGTTCAGGCGATAACGAAGCGCCAACAAAATGGCGGCAGTCCAGCTATTAATCAGGCAGTACACTGCGGCCATCACAAACAAGGGCAGGATCAGCTTGAGCACCGGCTGCTGTAATCCGGTAATTGTTTCTACTTTCTGATAGCGCATGATGGCTTCATAAGTGTAGGCCGCACCGAAAATAGAAAGAGCGATCATCGCGAGGGTAAAAACATTGCTCTGCCATCGTCTGACCGTGCGGATGGAGGCGATCAATCCATCCAAACCCGCCACTGTGACGGCGGCTGCCGGACCGTAAAGCACAAGCATCAAAAAAGTCAGAGGATCAGAAAGTGAAAACGAAATCTGGAGTTTATGCGTGAAGAAATTCCCTGGTGTGGTGATATATACCGGCTTGAAACTGACCGCGACGACACCGACAGCAAAGAGCGAAATCTCAAATAAGATTGAGGGGGAAGTTTGGAGAAGTAACTGTGCCAGGCAGCCTAGCCACACGACTCCTCCGCAGGCAATGACGGCCCACTGATAGATTTGGCTTTGGTAAGTCGGCGCGTTTTTTTTCTCCATCCAACCCTTAACTTGCTATGTAACAATGCCTGGAGAGACAACCACTCGTAAGACTTGCGTTTCGTTGCGCAAGGACCGCCAGACTGATCGGCATCACGCCGAAGACGGTCTCTGAGGGCTGTATTTTCGGATACCTCTTTCACATTCCCGTAATAATTGTCTGACAAATTGCCCCGCGCGGGGAGACAGGAAGAAGAAGAGGGAAGAGAAGGAGAACTGACCAACGACCTATGACAAGTGATCAAGGGCTAGCTCAATTGGGTTTGTAAGCGCCGAAAGGCTTTGAGGGCTTGCGTATAGTGGTGGTTTTCGTCGTAGGCGGCTTTATAACAATTCAAGGCGCGAATCAACTCGCCGTGCTTTTCGTAAATCCGGCCCAGATTGAAATGCGCGTAAAAATAACAC
Source organism: uncultured Acidobacteriota bacterium (assembly GCA_963794955.1). Lineage (GTDB taxonomy): Bacteria > Acidobacteriota > Blastocatellia > RBC074 > RBC074 > JAFDVL01. The sequence goes on along the minus strand of CAWCGF010000016.1, from coordinate 29,838 downwards.
TTGTATCGTTTGGCTCGAAGTGCTTTTTCCAGCCAGGAAATGGCACCAAAGTCATCACCTTTTTGGATCAGGTAGGCACCGATGTCGTTGTAGGGGTTGCCAAATTCAGGATCAACCTTAATCGCCCGCTGGCAATCTTCAATGGCTTCGTCAAGTTGACCGAGATAACTCTTCGCCCAGCCGCGAAATGTGTACGCCTCGGCTGTCGGATAGATTTCAATGGATTGCGTGTAAAGGTTGATGGCTTCGCCGAAGCGGCCTTCCATTTGCGCATCGTAGGCCTTGCGCCACCAGCATGTGGCTTCCTCTTTTAGCACTTGGGCTTGTAACTCCTGCTCAAAATCCATTTGAAAATATATCTAGGGCTTAGTCACTAGCGGTCGCAAGCTGTTGGCGGGCAGAAACTAAGGGAATGGAAATGTAGAAAGCGGTGCCCTGCCCCGGCTGACTTTCGACTTGAATATGACCCCCGTGATCCTGAATGATGCCAAAGCTGACAGCCAACCCCAATCCTGTTCCTTGCCCAATTTGCTTGGTCGTAAAGAAAGGGTCGTAAATTTTACTTAAGTTACTGGCGGAGATACCAATCCCGTTGTCGCGGAACGTCAGGATCGCCGCATGGTCATCATTGGCCACCGAAATTTCTAACCGTCCTCCGTGCGGCATGGCATCGCGGGCATTCAGAATCAAATTCATGAAAACTTGTTGCAGTTTGGGAGCATTGCCGAAAGCGGACGGCAGGAATTCGGCATAACGGCGAACGACTTCGATGTTCGTGTTGCGGAGTTGAGCCTCTAACAATTGCAAGGTGTCGTCAATGACGCGCGGCAACTCCACGTCAGTAAACCGCGCATCGCTGACACGCGCAAAATTCAGCAGGTTATTGACGATAGAGGAAGCGCGCGACGTTTGCCGATGAATTTTTTGCAACAGTTGATGGCGCGGATCAGTTTCGGGCATTTGTTGCAGCAACATTTGCGCATACGACGAAATGCCGGTGAGCGGCGTATTGACTTCGTGCGCCACGCCCGCCGCTAACAAACCAATGGAGGAAAGCTTTTCATTTTGCTGTAATTGCTGCTCTAGTCCCACTCGCGCTGTGACATCTTCAATGGCAATTAGTGTTCCTTCCACTTCGCCCGCTTTATTGTGGAGGGGCGCGAGGGAAATATTCAGGGTTAGCTCGCGCCCATCTAATGCCTGTGTGCGGAACTTATAGACAGTGATTGGCTCAGGCACTTCAGTGCGTTCCGTAAACTGTTTCAGCGCGTTCACAATGCCTACCGGAAACACTTCAGGAATCCGTTTCCCCACGGCTTGTTCACGCAGCAAGCCGTACAACTCTTCCAGTGCATTGTTCCAGTTCGTAATGCGGCCTTGCAGGTTGACGGTCATCACCCCGACGTTGATGGATTCAATGATGTTTTCGTTGAATTCCTTAAGCTGCGCCAGTTCATCGGCCCGCCGCTCCTGTTCTTCCAGTAGCGACGCGTTTTCGATAGCGACGGCTATATAGCCTGAAATTGCATGCAGCAAATCAAGGTCTTCTGAGGATAGCAACGCGCCATCTACCGTCCGTCCGAGCGCCAAGACCGCCACCACACGCGTGCGCGCGACACAAGGAACATAATAATAAAAGCGGCGACGTAAGGTTTCCTCTGCTTCCTCCCCCTCCGCCTCTAGTTCTCCCGCGCGCGTAATGCCAATGTTGCCCTCAAGCTGGATACGCTCAATTATTTCTGCTGGTAAGTAATTCTCCCGTTCAATGCCTTCGGCGCGCACGAGTTTGAAGCCGGTGGTCGCTTGCCGTTCTTCGACGAAAATAGCGAGCCGTTTTACCGCCAGTACGGCTTTGAGCCGTTGCACCAAATTATCCAACAGCACGTCCAAATCTGTGGTCGAAGATAGCGTCCGCCCGAAATCCTGCAACGTCATGCGGTAATCGTACTTCTCGCCATAAAACATGCGATCCACCCGCTCTTGCATCCAATTCTTCACGGGCGTGAAGAGCATGGCGATGACCGACATCAAAATTGCTGCAATCAGTAACGTTGCTTCAGGCGGCAGTTGCGGGCGTAGGAATTCGTAGATTAGCGCCGTGACTGAGCCAAATACCAACGCAATTGCCAGATAGGTTACAAGATATGCCGCTGACCGCCGCATCACCACATCCACGTCCATCAACCGATAGCGCACAATCGAATAGCCGAGCGTAATCGGAATCAAAATCAACGGCGCGATGGCCAACGATTGGAACAACGCCGTGCCCGATGTATTGGCGACCAGCGATGGCACGTAAAAACCGCCAAAGGAAATCGCTGCAATGCCTAAGCCCCAGAGCACCCACTTAAGTTGTTGCCGAATGGTGGTCGAGCGCGCGCTACGGAACGTGCGGATCATTAGCCCGCAACTGACCGGCATGGCTGCGGCAAACAGCAATGCTTCGCCGCGTTCCAGGAAAGATTTGAGGTTGCTGAGCGATAGCCCGTTGGGCAGAATCAGTTGCCGCAATTTTTCAAAATGCAACCACAATTCGATCAAGATTAAGCACGCACTCGGTAGATACAACAAGAAAGACGCCCCGCGCCGCTCTTGAAACAGATGCGTGCGTTTGGGGTAGATCGCTGCAAAATGTACGAAGGTCGGCCCAAGTAAAATCAAAGCAAAGGTGTCTGCCAGATCAATGAACTTGTCGAAGGACGCGCGCAACTCTTCGGTTGGACTATAAAAATGCGCGGCCATGAACGCCAACAAGCAAATAACGAAGAAATGCCGAACATAGGGCGCGCGTCCTTGCAGCAATAACACATAAACCCCAATGCCCAGATAAATCAGGCCGATTAGGGCCAGATAAGTGCCGCGCGTCAGATGCGTAGGCCGGGTTTGCAGGCTCGGTAAATCGGCGATTCCTTCGCGGATCGTGGCCTCACCCGTGGAATTTTTGCGGACAATGTAATAACTCAGTGGGCGGGCATCGCTGACCTGCTCTTTGACTTGATCAAGGATGAGTTGGACGAAGCGAGCTTCAGTGACTTCTTCGGGGTCTTCCTGCGAATAGCCGGTGGCGTTAATACCCACCAAAATATCCCCGGCATAAACCCCTGCTAAATCCGCCGGGCTATCAGGTTCAACGCTCTCTGCCACCACGCCCCACCCCGGCTTATCAACCCAAACCACGCCATCTGTCGGAACCGGCTTTTGCGTGATCCGGTCACGAAAATTAAAAATCCCAGCCACCAACGCTAAAATTGCCGCAAATAACAGCAACAATGTGCGGGTGGTAAACTGAACAGTGCTGGGTTGTGTTTTTGCCGTTCCCACGATTGTACTTTTCACTCTCTTAGCCCTGCTTGGCCTTGTGCCAAATGGCTAGACTAGCCCCTTGCTTCGCAAGCAACTCATATTCCAAGCATGCTTTGCTGTGACTCAGCAATGTTTTCAAACACTTAGATTAACAACCCAGGGCTAGAATCAATCAGTAACGGAGCGAGTTTTCATTTTTCTGAACCCGCTTCCGAGATTTTGGAAGTTACCATTGGAAGGAAATTGCGCCGCGCACGCTGCGTTGCAGGCGTGCTGCAATCAGTTGCGCGCGGTCGTTTTCCACGCCAGTGGTTTGATTGAGCAAATTCCGCACGTCCACCAAGGCTTGACACTTCACCGGCAAGCCGAAAGTGGGTAGCAATTGTGTGATGTAAATGCTCAAGTTGGGGTCATACACGCTCATCCGCCCGGCAAAGGGGTCTATAGCAAATACAATGGCAGAAGGCGAAAGGCGTACAATGGTGGAAACGCGGGTTCCCGTACGGTGTGTCAGGTTGAGATCAAGTTTGGCCGAGGCAACTTGAAAATTACTACCAGTAAACATTTGGGCGGGCGTCGCTTCATTCAATGCCAATTCATTAAAGCGTTGCCCTTGCCCGAAACTATAGCCCACGGAGGCTGTCAAATATTCGGTCAAGTGTTTGGCATACATGACACGCATGCCACGCGCCGCGCCATTCATGGCGACAACCTGGCGCGCTACTTGTTGGAAGGCCTTTTGGGTTTCTGGTGAGGCTTCCAGCGGCAAGGCTAATACGCCGACGCCGTGCCCAGAAAGCATGTCGTAGAACGCTGCGGCTTCGATGGAAGAATCTCCATCTTCACCCAGAACTCGCTCAAAGCCCACTTCAAAGCGACGGCTACGATCCATGATCGGTGCCCCGCCGCCCATCGCGATTTCCGCCGACTGGGACTCAAAGCGTGCCTGAACATTTTCTGTCGCTAAGCCTTCTTGTGTTTGCCGTAACTCACCTGTACCTGGGGTCAACGCTGCCCGTATAGTCGTGCGCGAATTGGGGGTGAGTTGCACGGCAAAACGCGGCAGCACGTTATCGCGTCCTTTGCCAAAGGCGTTGGTGAAGGTCGAGTAGTCGAAGCCGTAAATCAGCAGCAGCGGTTTTGCTACCTGCCAGGAATCTGTGGCCGCAAAAGAGAATTGATCTAGCGCGCGCAGTTGATTGCGGTCACGCACCATTGCTTGTCCGAATCCTGCCAGCGCCGTCACCTGATGTTTGGCGTGCGGTCGCAAGGAGGCAATCGCCGCGATCCGTTGCGGTGCGCCATTACCAAGTCCGCCTTGACCCAGCAAGGCGACTTCCAGGTTATCGCCGAACGAACTAGACAACGCGAAATTGGCACCCGCAAAACTCACCTCGCCTGCTTTTATGTTGGTAAATTGTACGATTCCATGAACGGTGGACGGTGGTCTGGGAGCGGTGTCTTCAGCGACACTACTGCGATGACTATTTTCCTTGTAATCCTCTTCGCCTTGATAATGCATAATGCTGCGCGGGACACTCCGTCCGATCCAGCGATAATCGCCTTTGTCACCACGACTCTCGATAATTGATCCGACGCGTCTGAGCGCAAAGTTATGCGTGATTTTGTTGGTTGTATCGAGGCTAATCAACGTGAAGGTTGGGCGGAATCCATCGGCGGCGGCCCGCAAGCGGTACATGCCCGGCAAGACATTTGCTTTGAAGCGACCTTCCGCATCTGTTGTCAGGCTCTTCAGCAAACTGCCACCGATAATTTGGCCTGGTTGTGCCGTGAAGAGTGCCACTGCGGCACCTGCCAGGGGCTTGCCTGCGTCGTCTTTGACAGTGCCCGAAATCAAGGCGAGCGATGCTGCTGCCTCTACCGACTGAGACCCAGGCGAAACTGGAGATAATAGCCATGCACTAACGATGCAGCCGACAACCCAATAACTGAACGCTCTTCTCATAAGATATATACCCGATGAAGCTTGCTCCTCAGCTTACCTGATCCGCAAGGAAGTATACGTTATCCGCAGTGATAATTGCGTAAGGAATGGTAGCGAATACAACATAATACCTGGAAAGCTTGATATGATTTTTTGCCAGGGCCAGTTTGTCTTTCCTAATTTATCAAGCCGCTACAAAAGGTGAAGCGATTTTCCGCCATTGAACAGCAGCATGTCAAGCTGATACGTTTTCCAGCCTTGCTATTCCGCCAGCGCCCGTTGTAGATAAGTGCGCAGTTTCTCTTCGGTGACAAGTTCGCGGCGGCTGTGATCTACCAGCACATACCAGACTACGCCCGCGCCGTCTTTGTCGCGCCGGAGCGTTAGTTCGTCTAGCAGGATGGGATCAATCATCACGTTCGGACTCAGGCTCACGCGCGCGCGCGCCAAACCCAAATCAGGGACGACGCCATGCTCAGGCAGGCGTGGCCAGCCCACTTCGACCAGTAAGGTTTGCCCGCGATGGCGCAGGCCCAGGCGTTCGCCAACCATCACATTTTTCTCAACTTCAAATTGCCAATCCTGACTGCCGATTTGTAGCGCAGGCGTCGCAGGCGTTTCAGTTTGTGTGGGTTGGGGCGCGAGGTTGAGATTCACTTCGTCGCCGATTTTTTCGAGCGTGTTCAGTAACCACTCTTTTCCCTGTTCGCGCAACGCTTCGTTGGCCGCTTTGAGTTTTTCGAGTTCGGGATAAGCGGCTGACAAGGCGGCAGCGGTATCCGTTAGTTTATCGGGTAATTCAGGTGAAAGCTCTGCAGGATTCATAAAAAACTCCCCACGCTTCTTTCGTTTTACTTCTTGCCGTGTGCCACCATCGGCCAATATTTGTCGAAGACAAAGTCCGGGCTGTTTTCACGGTCGTGACACGTAATGCACAGCGAAGGCGTCGCAGGCGTTTTGTATAAGCCTTTTTGTGGCTTTGCCGCATGCTCTGCGCCGGGGCCGTGACACGATTCGCATTGCACGTTCGCAAAGCCAGGAGTGGCTTTGATATTGATAAAACCCTGTTTCTGGAAGCCGACGGAATGACAGCCGACACACGCATTATCAAACGCCCGGTTCTTGGTTTCGAGCGCTGCAAAGGCGTGGGCATGGCGTGTCTGCTTCCATTTGTCATATTCGTCCTGATGGCATTTCGCACAAGTTTCCGACGTGGCGTAAACCGAAACCTGATTGCCTTTCGCGGCATGCGCAGCGGCCAGTTCTTCGGCCATTCGTTGTTGCACGACGCCGATTTCCGCTCGCGCTTTTTTCGTCGTTTCCAGCAGCGCCGGATCGTCGGGAATCACGCTGTCGAGTTCGACATAGCGGTTCGTGAAGGTTTCGATTTCGCCTCTGGCATCAGCATAAAACCGCAGTTCGCCCAAATACTTGGATTGATGTGAAGCATACAAAAGCAAAGCGTTATTAACTTGTTTGGGGTCATGCACGAAGCCCCGTTCGTCGTACGCAATAATCAAATCTAAGTCGTTGTTTTGCATCGCTAGTTTGTTCGCCGTGCCGGGCTTGAAATAGCCAACAACGATGTTGAGGTCAGCTTTATCTTTGATTTCCGCGAGGGTGGTTTTAGCTGTTTCGAGCGGATCGTCGAACCTGAAGCCTTGTTTGGCAAACTCCTCCTTTTTGTTATCAGGCGGCAATTCGCTTAAACCGATGAAAGCAATGCGAACAGGCTTCTTCAGGCGCTTGGCGGTGATGGTTTTGATTGTGTAGGGCGCGAGGTTAAAGTTCGGCTTTTTGATGTTGGCGGAAATGAGCGTAGATTGTTCAGGCTTGAGCGCAGCTTTGGCCTCGAATAATCGCTCGGCATATTTTAAATCGCGATGCGCCAGGTTCACCACCGCCAACTCCATTTGCTCATTAGCGCGCACAATCCAATCATTCATCAACTTGGCATCGGCATTGAGTTCGCCGTTTTCGCCTACTTCATCACTGAAAATATGTCCGGCATCCACCATTATTGTCGCGGCATCAGGGCTGCGCTGGCGAAAGGCGTTGATGTAACCGAGCCTGCGCGCAATGCCACCGAGCGGGCGAATCGGACAGCCACAAACTTCCAAATTGCCACCGATGTCAGCGGAAAAAAATAACGTCATCGCATAGCCATCATCCTTGCCCAAACGTTCTTTCAGCGTGCCGGAAGGCGGCGGATTTTTCGCCAGCTTTTCACGATCATTTTGTCCTGGTTGTGGCGTTTGCGCCTCCGTGTTTTGGAGCGGTAGATAAGACAGCAGAGTGGCCGCGACAAAAATGCTGACAATAGCCAGGGACAACGCTCTTTTCCGATTAGACATGTAATAACCTCTGTGGTGGAATAGGGCGCTTACAAGTGTAGTCAAAAAGCACCACCGCTACAAGTTACAGTTTATGACACTCCCCACAATCATTCTTGCTTCCGCTTCGCCGCGTCGTTCTGAGTTATTGTGCGCTGCGGGCATCAACTTCACCGTTCGCGTTGCCAATGTGGACGAAACGCAATTCCCAGACGAAGCTCCAGACATGTATGTCGCGCGGCTTTCCCGCACCAAAGCCCTGGTGGTCGCGCAACCTGACGAAATCGTCTTAGGAGCTGACACAACCGTTGTCATTGGCCACGAAACGACTGGCAAACCCTTTGATCTTGCCGATGCCATGCGAATGCTACGAATGCTCAGCGGCAACTGGCATGAAGTTATGACGGGTGTGAGCCTGGTTCTCAACAACGAAATCAAAACCGAAGTTGTCACTACACGCGTCAAATTTGCGGCGATGAGCGAGGCCGAAATAGAGTGGTATGCCAACAGCGGTGAGCCGGAGGATAAAGCGGGCGCGTATGCAATCCAAGGCTTAGCCGCGCGTTTTATCGAGCGCATCGAAGGCAGTTATTCCAATGTCGTGGGATTGCCAATTGAGACAGTCTATCGAATGTTGATTGCGGAATGAAAGCTAAGAAATTAATCCGCAATCTGAAATCCGCCTTCCGCAATCAAAAGATTCCATTGAGTTGCAGCAGATGCCCCATCTGCTCTTTCTTCGTCATCAAATAACGAAAAGCTGGCGGACTGGATTTTACTTCCAGCGGGACGCGCTCCACGACCTCCAGGCCAGCATTGCGCAAGGCGCGCACCTTGTCGGGATTATTCGACATCAGGCGGATGCGACGTGCGCCCAGTTCTTTGATAATTTCGGCGCATTGATTGTATTCGCGCGCATCAATCGCAAAGCCAAGTTTGACGTTGGCTTCGATGGTGTCTGCGCCTTGATCCTGCAAGGCGTAGGCGCGGATTTTGTTGATGATGCCGATGCCCCGTCCTTCTTGTTGCTGGTAGACGATGATGCCAGCGCCTTCGGCTTGTACCAGTTCCATCGCGCGTTTCAGTTGCGGGCCACAATCACATTTCAGCGAATGGAAGACATCGCCCGTCAGGCATTGCGAGTGAATGCGCACGAGAGTGGGTTTGGCCGGGTCAATCTTTCCTTTGATTAAAGCGACGAATTCTTCATCACTGTTTGTGCTGCGAAATCCGGCAATTTTGAAGCATCCAAATTCGGTAGGTAAGTTGGCTTCGGCTTCTAATTTTACGGTTACGCTATCTGTTGCTCGGTCTCCTACAATATCCAAATTCATTAACATTCTCCTTTAGTTACCGATGTTGCGATAGGATTCATATATGACTATATCGGTCACGCTTAATTTGTGCAAGCTTAGCGATTTGGGCCACGTAAGTCTTCACGAAGGTTTGGAGAAGTTGTCACGACTTGCTTGCCTAATCGCTGCTGTCTTGTGGTATACGTGACCGCTACAATCTTTAGATGTGAAATAGCTGTAAATTTATTCCGCGTTTCAGATGCAGAATTTACTTTTCTTGTTGCCATCTTTGCTCCTCACACTGCTCGCTTGTGGGGTTGGCATCTTGTGGATGAGGTTGATTTTTGCGCCAGCAAACTTAAAAACCCAATTGTGTTTCGGATCGGTCATGGGTTTGGTTGGCTTGTCGTGGGTGGGCTTCTTGTGCGCGCTGATCGGAGGATTGAACTGGGTAACAATTAGCGTGACGACAGCTATTTGGGTGATAGCAGGGATTATCTTGCTGCGAATGCACGGCAGAGGTATAGAGAAGACCCAGAGAAAACCAAGGCTCCTTGATGTCGCCCCCTATTTTGTCTGGCTGGTCTTTTTCTGCTGGCTCTTTAGCCGCGTGATTATGATCGAAGCGGACGGCTTGCATACTGCGCCCGCCAATAACTATGGTGATCTTGCCTTTCACTTCAGCGTGGTCACTTCGTTTGCGGAGGGCGATAACTTTCCACCACGCAATCCGATTTTTTACGGTTTGAAATTCACCTATTCCTTCCTGATTGATTTCCTCGCCGCTTTCTTTCATAAGGCCGGAGCCAATTGGGCTGCAGCTTTTTTTCTTCCGAACCTCATTTTGACCTTAGCTTTAGTCGGATTGATTGAGCTACTTACCGAGCAATTAACGCAGAGTATTTGGGCCGCGCGGATCGCTCCGGTGCTGTTTTTTCTAAGCGGCGGCTTGGGTTTTGTGTACTGCGTGCGTGACTGGCAAAAAGCGGAAACGAGTTGGTGGGACTTCCTGCTGCATTTGCCTGCAAGCTATACCAAAAATGACGAACTGCATTTGCAATGGGGCAATATGCTGACCACGTTGATTGTGCCGCAACGATCTTTGTCGTTTGGCATTCCTGTCTTTGCGATGATCGTCATTTTGTGGGCGAAGGCGGTTGCTGTAAGAGAGTCCGCCGCCCTGGCTCCACGTCTTCCTGTCCCCCTGTCTCCGCGTCGCCTCTACCTACTTTCAGCGGGCCTTCTCGCCGGCTTGTTGCCACTGCTGCATGCACACGGATTTTTCTCGATAATGATGGTTAGCGTCCCCCTGGCTTTGTTGTTTTTCTCGTGGGACTGGCTGGCGTTTTTCCTTCCGGCAGGCGTGTTGGCTTTGCCGCAAGCCTTATGGCTGAGTGGGACGGGCACGAAAAGTTCACTCTTTAAACCACATTTTGGTTGGGCGGCGGGCGATGCGCCTTTCGTGAAGTTTCTCGCGCTCAATTTCGGTTTGTTTTTGGTGTTACTGGCCGTTTCGCTGCTCTGGCGCGAGGCACGTACACGCCGTTTCTACGCGCCGTTTCTGCTCTGTTTCATCGTGCCGAATGTCGTACTGCTCGCGCCCTGGCCCTGGGACAATATCAAGGTGTTCCTCTACTGGTATCTGGTGTCTTGCCCGCTGGTTGCCGCGTTCCTGGTGCAGTTATGCACGCGACGGATGATTCTCTGGCCGATAGCAGGCGCGGTGTTATTCGTCGCGCTCACGCTGTCAGGCGTGCTGGATGTGTGGCGCGGCTTATCACCGATTGAAAACCTCCGGCTGTTTGAGGCGGAGCAATTAAAAGTTGCCGAACTAATCAAACAGCGTGTTCCGCCCCACGCATTAGTGCTCTCCGCTCCCATTCACAATTCCGTGTTGGCCTTGTCGGGCCGGCAAATGCTGATGGGCTACCCTGGCCATCTCTGGTCACACGGCATTCCATTTGCCGACCGCGAGCAGGATGTAAAAACCATGTATCGCGGTGGCGCAGCGGCGCAGCAATTATTCGCGCAATATGGCATTGATTATGTGATTGTTGGGCCGGCTGAATACGGCGACCTCAATGCTGACGAAGGATTTTTTGCCGCCACCTATCAAGCGGTGATTGATGAGGCGGGTTATCGCGTTTACCAAATTCCGCGCCAATAAACGCGACTACCGGTTTTTTATGCCAGCTTGTTTGGCAATCCAGTCTGACATTTGCGTCAAAGCCAGTGGAGAAATCGTCTCTTCGATTTTGGCATATTCACTAAATCCGCCTGTTTTCGCCGTTTGGAACAGATGATTCAGTTTCGGCAATTCGACAGTCTGCGACTTTTTGTTGCCCGCCGCTTTCAATGCCTTGGCAATTTCCGGCAGGTTTTGTTTCGACGGCACCTGCAAATCCAGAGCGCCATTGATCGCTAACATGGGGATTTTGAGCTGGCGCAGCGCTGTGCGTGGATCATACGTTAAGAAAAAGCGGAACCAAGGCGTATTGACGGCTTTGACTTGGGCAATCACCGCGCCTGGATTGGCGTCCGCTGCTTTCTTTTGTGCTTCACTCATCTCGGCGACCGAAGCCGCCGCGACTTCGCGCAATTTCTTTTCGGCTGTGGCGGGGTCTGTTTCAGTCTTTACCACCGCAAATAGTTTTTCCTGCAATTTGCGATTCCGAGCGGCGTCCGCCTCCGTTCCGCCTTCGGCACGTATCATCAGGCGGCTTTGCTCATACAGGATTTCTTCCCCGGTCACGCCCGGCCCGGCCATTAGTACAATGAATGCGATATCCCCAGCTTTTACGGCAACCATTGGTGCAATCAGCCCGCCTTCGCTGTGACCGATCAGCCCGATTTTCTTCGCATTGATTTCCTGTCGTGTTTTCAAATATTCAATGCCTGCCAACACATCGGTCGCAAAATCTTCGCTGGTTGCTGCCGAAAAATTGCCCTTCGATTTCGCCGTGCCGCGATCATCGAACCGCAGCACGGCGATGCCTTGTCGTGTCAAGTGATCGGCCAGCACGAGAAATGGCTGATGTCCCAGCAATGATTCATTGCGATCTTGCGGGCCGGAACCCGTAATCAACACAACTGCCGGAAAGGGCGCTTTCGTGCGCGGCAGCGTCAACGTTCCTGCCAAGGTGAGGTTGGCGGCCTTGTTTTCGAATGTAATGTCTTCGTCGTCGTACGGGTACGGCTTCGTCGGTGTTTGCGGTCGTTTGGGTGGGGCCAGCGTCGCCGCCGTTCCGCGCTTAAAATTCAGCGAGAACGTCACGCCGCCTTGCGTAAATTTGCCTGTGATTTCGCTTGCCTCGCTATTTATCGTTCCTTCATAGGACGCTCCGATCGCTTTCATCACAAAGTTCAGCGTCTGGCCTTCCAATGTGATTGTGTCAATTTTCAGCCCGGCTGCGTTTTGATCAGGGCTATCCATCGTGCCGCGCAGGGTATTGTCCGCCTCTACAGTGAAATGCACTACAATCCGTAGCTTTGCCGCGCCGACATCCAGCACGCCTTGCCAGTCGCCTTTGATTTTTTGGGGCAACGCTTCTTGTGCCGAGGTGGCAGCGAAAAAGCCGCTTAACAGGAAAAGAAAGAGAATGCGATAAATCATTTTTGTCCTTCAAGTAATTCAATTGCCTTGCGCAGGCGCAGACTGTTGCGATTGCCATATAATCCTAACACGACCAGCCCAGCACAATGATGGTGTATCCGCCCACCAGGGCAATCAGCAAGAGCAGTTGCATGCGATTGCCACGTTCCATTGCCAGCAGAAAAACCAGCAGGAATAGCCCCTCAGCGGCACCAACGATTGCCCACTTGAGCGCCTCGCGGTTGCCTGCCTGCGCCGTAGCACCCAACGAGTTTCCTGCTTATTGCTTGCTCTTTTTCGGTCTCCACTGATTAAGAGCGAGCGGAACCGCAATAGTATTCGGAAGAAAAATGAAGGAAGGCAAAACGAGGGAGATGGGGTGGAAGTCCGACCGTGAGGGAGGGCCTGTTTATCTGCATTCTCCCTCCCGGTCGGGCTTCCGCCCTAGCGGTCTTTTAGGCGATACACAAACCGCAAGCCAGTATAAACCTCATCAATGGCGCAGACTTTGTTATCCACGAGTCCCAAGGCCAGGCAGGTTTGTTGCACGCTCTCAAAGGTCAGATCCGTTTCCACCTTGGCCGCTTTTTTTGGCCACGCGATCCAGAGCATTCCGGCGGGCGAGAGCTTGTCAGCAAGTTTGGCGAATTTGTTTTCCAGGTCTTCCTGCGATTTTGGGAAGTAGACAATCAAGTCGAGGGGCTTTTGCACGCCGATGATTTTGACGTTGGCGGGAAGCTCGCTTAACGACTGTCGAAAGCCGTCAGGTGCATTCAGGAAGGTGATGCGGAAACCGGCTTTGATGCCGAGTTTTTTGGCAAGCGAGGTGTCGGAAGCGTCCGTCATGCTTATCCTTTCGCTTGCAAGCCTTGCAGTTGCACGATGGAGGTTTTCTCGGTGGATTTGCCAAACCGTTCCAGACACGCCAAACAAGGGTAGTGCAATTCTTCTCGTCGTACCGGATCAGACGCTATTTCCAATCGTTCCTGATGCACTTGATGGACAAGCTTCATCAGGCTGGACAGCGCGACGGGCAAGCTGACTTGCCGCAAATCTGCCACGACATCTTCGCCGTCATGCTCACCGTCACGGTAATTCGAGATTTGACAGCACAGCGTTAAGCGACCTTTGTAATCAATGTTCAGATCATCCATCGTCAGCGGCGCACAGCGCGGCAAATAATACTCCGTGTAAAATCCCATCGCCATTTCGATCTCATGCCGGAATTCACCACGCAGCCGCGTCACATCGCGCTCCACCCCACGCCATTCGCTCAGCGGCAGGACAAGATCATTGCTGAAATTATGCTGCGTTGGATTCTGGTGGACGAAGATATGCCGCTCGACGCCGAGATGCGCGCCGAGCAAGCCAAGCTGATCAATTTCATGCCGATTGGCACGATTGATCGTTGAAATCATCGCGGTTGTAATGCCCATCGCTTTACATGTCGCCATCGCCGACACCACTTCGCGGTACGATCCTTTGCCGCGAATCCCGTCGTGCGTGGCTTCGGTTGCACCATCCACGCTGATCGAAATATTCGCCAGTTGCGCGCGACGCACTTTGGGCGTGACGGCTTTCAGTGTCTTCGCAAAGTTCCGCGCGTTGGTTAGGAAGTGATACTTGTAGCCGTGCTGCGCAATCATCTCCAGCGCCTCGCCAAACTGCGGATGCATCGGCGGTTCGCCGCCAGTAATGGCGATGTATTTATAGCCGAGCGGCTTGGCTTCGGTCAGGATTTTTTCGAGCAACTCCAGCGGAAAAAACAAATTGCTTTTGTCGCCCACCCCCCGATAAATATCGCGAAAGCAGTGACCACAATCCAAATTGCAAACGTTATTTAATTCAATTCCAATGCGCGGCATAAATGTCAGGTAGGGAAAACGGTAATCAATTAAAGGGCAAGTGCGAGCGGCATTGTAGCCCGTGACCAAGCTAAATGCCAATAAATGATTTCGCCCCAAGTGAAGGGACGCCCAGATCGCAAGCGTTAGAGTACCAACTTTAGTTGGGCTTTTGCGTTGTCGGCGCTACTCTCCAACTAAAGTTGGTACTCTAACGCGTATTGCTACGTCAGTCACTTTTTTTCAGAGGTGGTTGCTGCATCTGGTAAACTTGCGGCAGCGTCGCTACAATGGCGGCCTTACTGATGCAGTCGGCACTCTCCCACGAAAGACTTTATGCCAACGCCTGTCGTCACCAAAGTAACGCAATTGCTGCTTGACTGGAGTGAAGGCAACAGCAAGGCGCTCGACCGTTTGATTCCCTTGGTTTATCAAGAGTTACGCCAACTTGCCAAACATTACATGCGCAAAGAACAAGCCGGGCACACGCTGGAAACGACGGCGCTGATCCACGAGGCATACTTGCGGTTGATTGATGCTAAGCAAGTACAGATCAAAAATCGCGCGCATTTTTTTGGCGTCTCGGCGCGCTTAATGCGGCAAATCCTGGTGGATGCGGCGCGGGCGCGTGGGTATGAGAAACGCGGCGGCGGCGCGCAACAGGTTTCCCTGGATGCGGCGTTGACGGTGACGCAGAAGCCGGAAGCAGATTTGCTGGCGATTGATGAAGCCCTGAGCGCCTTGGCTGAAGCGGACTTGCGCAAAAGTCAGGTTGTAGAAATGCGCTTCTTTGGCGGTTTGACGGAAGCTGAAATTGCGCTAGCCTTGGATGTGTCCATCGAAACTGTGAAGCGCGATTGGCGCTTGGCGAAATCCTGGCTGCGGATGAAGCTGGATGGAGGCGCGCCAGATGCAGGCTGAACGTTGGAAACAAATCGAAGCCATTTACCACGCGGCGCTGGAATGCGAGCCGACCACGCGCGCCGCATTTCTCAATGAAGCCTGCGCCGGAGATGAATCCTTGTGTGGCAAGGTTGCAGCGCTGCTCGCTTACGATGACACGGCCAATAATTTCATCGAACAACCCGCGCTTGAACTCGCCGCCCAAGCTATCGCCGAAGAACAGCCGACGCTGCCACTGCAATTGCAGGCGGGGCAACAACTCGGCGCTTACCAATTACAAGAATTGCTCGGACGCGGTGGCATGGGGGAAGTCTATCTGGCCCTCGATACGCGCCTGCCTCGGAAAGTTGCCATCAAACTGCTACCGGCTCGCTTCACGACAGATGTCGGGCGCGTGCGACGCTTTGCCCAGGAAGCCCGTGCCGCCTCAGCGCTGAACCATCCGAATATCCTCACGATTCATGAGATCGGGGAAAATGAAGGCACACATTACATCGTGACGGAGTATGTCGAGGGCGAAACTTTGCGCCAGCGCATGACGAGCGCACCTCACAAACAGGTTCAGTTAATAGAAGCGCTCACAATTGCCACGCAGATGGCCGAAGCACTTGTTGCCGCGCACGAAGCCAGCATCATTCACCGCGACATTAAGCCGGAAAATGTGATGGTGCGTAAAGACGGCTACGTTAAGATATTGGATTTTGGACTCGCCAAATTGATAGAACCCGACGCGCCCAGAGTTGGCGTTCAAGTAATGCCCCCGACTACCAGCCTCACCGAATCTGGCGTCGTGATGGGCACGCCGCGTTACATGTCACCCGAACAAGCACGCGGCGAAAAGGTGGATGCCCGCACCGACATCTTTAGCCTCGGCGTCATGCTCTACGAGATGATTGCGGGGCAGTCTCCCTTTGTAGGGGCAACGGCAAGCGAGACAATGGCCGCAATCTTACGCGATGAGCCGCAGTCGCTAACCGCACTTGCGCCCGCCGCGCCGCCGGAACTGGAACGTATCATTGGGCAGACATTGCGCAAAGACCGCGCGGAGCGGCAGCCGACGGCACAAGACTTATTAAGAGACCTGCAACAGATGAAGAAGCACCTGGAATCTGACGGGGAACCGACGCGAGAGTTGCGTCCCGCCCCTTCCGATGAATTCCCGCTGCCGGTTGCTCAGTCTGAAGCAGAAAGGAAGGGCTTGAAACCCGCATCACGCCTGTCAATGGCAGTGGTGATGTTAATTGTTTTGCTGATTGTCGCAACTGGTTTGGGCGCTTATTTCCTGTGGGCAGGAAAACCGACTTTGGTCGCAGGGAACAAAAGCTCGCTGGCGGTGTTGCCGTTCATTAATGCCAGCCAGGATGCGAACGCCGAATATCTGTCGGACGGCATCACCGAAAGCGTCATCAACAATCTATCGCAGCTTGCGGGGTTGAAAGTGATGTCGAGAAATTCCGCCTTTCGGTTTAAAAACAATCAGAGCGATACGCGCAACATCGCGGCGCAACTGGGCGTGGAGGCGTTGGTTACGGGTGACATCAAACAACTTGGTGACAAACTCATCATCAATATTCGCTTGATTGATGCCAGCGACGATACGCAAATTTGGGGCAATCAGTACGTCAAAACTTCCGCTGACATCATCGCCACCCAAAACGAAATTGCACAAGCCGTCGCCCAGAATCTGCGCCTGAAATTAACCAACTCTGAACAGCAACAACTCGATAAACGCTACACGCAAAATGTCCAGGCTTACGAATTTTATCTGCGCGGGCGGTATCACTATTTCAAAATAACTGAACCAGAAATGCGCCAAGCCATCAAATTTTACCAACAGGCGATTGATGCTGATCCAGGGTATGCACTCGCTTACGCCGGAATGGCAGATGCTTATCGAACACTGCCCATCGGTTATGCAGTGCCTGCTAAAGAGGCTTTCCCCCAAGTGAAAGCGTTGGCCAGGCGGGCGTTGGAACTTGACGCGCAATTGGCTGAGGCGCACACCGCTTTGGGATGGGCTGGATTTTTCTTTGATTGGGATTGGAGCGCAGCAGAAAAAGAATTCAAACGCGCCCTCGAACTCAGCCCCAATAATTCGGATGCGCACCGCGGTTATGCCCATTTTTTATCGAATGCGGGACGACACGATGAAGCCATCGTGGAAGGCAGATGGGCCAGAGAACTCGACCCGCTAACGCTCATTACTAACGCGCTCGAAGGTCAATTTTTAATGTTTGCAGGGCGCAACGACGAAGCTATTACCAGACTGCAAAAAACGCTCACACTTGGCCCTGATTTTTGGAGCGCGCACAATATGCTAGGGCGCGTCTATCTTCGTCAAGGGCGCTATGCAGAAGCTATCGCCGAATTGAGTACGGCGAAACAACTTTCCGTCGGCAGTACAGAACCCATTATGCAATTGGGGTATGCGCTGGCGAAATCAGGAAATCGCGCCAAGGCGCTCGCTACAATAGTAGAATTAAAATCATTGGCTGCTGACCGTCATGTTCCGGTGTACACTTTCGCTATCATCTATAACGGCTTGGGCGAAACGAATGAAGCCCTGAATTATCTTGAAAAATCGTTGCAGGAACGCGAAGTGCAAATCACCTTTATCAAAATAGATACGCGATGGGATAATCTTCGTGCCGAACCGCGCTTTCAAGAACTAATGCGGCGTGTCGGTTTTACCTCGTAAGAAGCAAGAGGCCATCATTTATCCATGGGGCGCAAGGTCATATCTATTTGCCTCTACGCCTACAAGAATTCATTTATTACTTGCCATCTTCATCTGCTCTGTATTGATGAGTTGTTCGAGCGATGCTTTGAGATTTGGGTTCATCAGCAGGCATTGTTGGAAATCGCGCTGTGCTGGGACCTCATCACCTTGTCGCAACCGCACAAGACCGCGGTTGCAATATGCATCGGTGAAATGAGGATCGAGGGCAATGACCTGGTTATAGTCCGCGATGGCACGTGCCCAATCGCCGCGTTCGCGCCAAATCAACGCGCGATTGAAATATGCGACGTCCGATGCGGGATTTAACGCAAGCCCGCGAATGCAATCGGACAAGGCCCTCTCCACATCTCCTTGGGCCAGTCGTGCTGCGCCCCGGTCACTATACGCTTCCGCAAAGTCGGGCTGGAGCTTAATGGCTTGCGTGTGATCGGTAATCGCACCTGTGAAATCGCCCATTTGATATTTGACGACGCCGCGATCACTCCAGGTTTTGGCGAGCTTGGAATCTAGTTTGAGCGCACGACCAAAGTCCTCCAGTGCGCCGGTCAAATCTTTCTTCTGCATCCGTGCAATGCCACGATTTCCGTACGCCTTTGCCAGACGCGGTTCCAATTCAATTGCCCTCGTGCAATCACTAATAGCGCCATCCCCATCGCGTTTGAGATAGCGCAGGCCGCCACGATCAACCCAAGCTTGCACGAGGCGCGGATCAAGTTGGATTGCATAGTTAAAGTCAGCGAGTGCGCGATCAATATCGTGTTTGTAAAAACGCGCAGAGGCGCGATTGTAATATGCGCCTGCATGGGTTGGGTCAGACGCAATGGCGAGATCATAATCGGCAATCGCCTGGCCATACTCGCCTTTGGCAAACCATTCGTTGCCGCGCTGGATGTAAGAGGTCGCTGTCGCGGCACGAAAGTTTTGCGATTGTGCTTGCGTTGCTGTCTGGCAACAGATCATCAGTAGACCGATGACCATGATGAGCAGTTGCATCATCTGGATGGCTTTTTGCGAGGTGCAACGCACTTGTTCCGGTTGGATGACGATAGTTATGTCTTGGGAACTTGGGTTGGAAGTTTGTGCGAAGGTTGCTGCGACAGACAGTAGCGCGCAGCGTAGCAGTAGCGTGAATTGTTTGACTGTCTTCATTGTATTCTCCTTCTGGTGCTGCAATTGCTTGGTCGAACTCTTGCTGCACGAGCCAAGAGTGATCTGGTTGCCTGCAAAGTTGAGCGGCGAGGACGGCGTAAGTCTTTTCACTGACCTCTGGCGGCTTGTGCCAAACCGTGTCGTTGGATTTCTCTCGCCCTCGTCATCACATGCGGGAAGGAGTGCAGAAAAGTGTAATATGCTGGGAAGTTTTTTTAAGTAGGGGGCGGTCTTTGGTGGGAGGGATTGGTGGCAGTAATGCGCGTGCAAGTAAAGGCCTTACACGTAAAGCCCCTACTCACGCAAGGAAGAGATTTGCCCTATTTGTTCAATGCCCGCAATAACTCCAGGCATTCAATCATCGCCCTGCCATTGTGATAACCGGCTTTCCAGGGCTGGGCTTTATTGCCTCGTGTTGTGCCTTCGGGGGTGATGGTGTCGTGCCATTCGCCGTTTTTCCAGTCGGTTTGATATTGCTCGATGAAGTCGTAGGTTTTCGTGAACACGGCGAGGTATTTGGGGTCTTTCGTCAGGCGATACATATAAAGCGCGCTGACAATGGCTTCGGCTTCGACCCACCAGACTTTATTCTTGCGATCTGCGGCCTGGTTGAATGCACCGCTGTCATAAAAGCCGCCTTTGTCGGCGTCGTAACCATATTTCAACGAATAGTCCCACAACTTGCGATACAGATCGGCAAACGGGTAATCGGGCAATCCCACTGCCTGGCAGGCATCCATCAGGAGCCAGACATTTTCGATATCGTGGCCATACGAAACGCGCGCGAAATCGCCTTCCAGGCGTGGTGTCCAGTCGCGGTCGTATTTGTCAGTGCAGGCTGTGAGTTCTTTGCGCACGACGGCGTTGCTTTCAATATTGATGAGTTCGATCAGGCGTTGGCGTGCTAAGGGCAATTTGCTCGCGCGATAAAACGTTGTCATCGCTTCGAGTAAATGCAGATGCGTGTTCATCAACTTGAAGTTCCCACCTCCGCCCATGTATGAGCCTTCTGTCGCGGGCGTCCAGTCCTCATTGAAGAATTCGATGTAGCCGCCGTATTGACTGTCGTGCGATTTGGCTTCGAGCAGATTGAAAAATTTAATCGCAAACTCAAGCGGTTCCTTTTTGCCACTGGCCAGCGCGTATTCCGAAATTGCATAGAGCGCGAACGATTGCCCATACAAATGTTTTTTCGCCTTGAGTTGCTGCTTGCCGGTGGCGTCCACTTCCCAGTAAAAACCGCCATTTTTCTGATCCCACATTTTGTCACGCAAGAAACGAAACCCATGTTCCGCGGCATCCAGATATTCTTTCTGCTTGTAACCCGCCCGCGCCAGGCGTGAAAACAGCCAAACTGTGCGTGCCTGCGAAACGATCATCTTGGTGCCGGGGCCGCGCGCTTCACCATTCGGCCCGAAGTTGATCGTGTAGCCGCCGTTTTGCCGATCGATACTTTTGTTGTACCAGAACGGCACGATGTTTTCGGTCAGGTTTTTTTCGAGCTTGGGAATGTAGTCTTTGGCAATTTGCCCTGCCGTTTGCGCTGCGAGCGGGAGACTGCAAAGGAATACAACCGTGGCTATTACTGCGATTCTATATAAACCTTGTTTTTGTTGGTGGGGCATAAGCTTTACTCTAATCGTTCTAAGGCTACGGCTAATTCTTTTTCCTCAGGTTTCCTGACAGTGCGCAAATCAAGCAGCAAGTTATCTTCTTCAATCCGCGCGATGATCGGTGGTGCCTGATGGCGCAACTGTTCTTCCATCTCTGTCGCGCTCAGGGTTGTGCTGGTCACGCTAATGAGTTTCGTTGGCAATGTAGCTTCTGGCGCAGAGCCGCCACCCACGACGGAATTGCCGTCCACCAATTGCAGCTTGAGCTTTTCGTTGTGCACACGGCGAACAAAGCTGCGCGCGCGCCGGGCGATTTCATCTTTGGTCGCGTGCAAGGCCGCAAGCGCAGGAACGTCAGCCAATGCTTTGCCATTCGCATAAGCCGCGAGCGTGGCTTCGAGGGCGGAGAAGATCAGTTTGTCCACACGAAAGGCACGCATCATCGGATTGCGCTTGATGCGCTCAAGCAAGGCTTTTTGGCCGAGAATGATTCCGGCTTGCGGGCCACCGAGCAGCTTGTCACCGCTGAAGGCAACCACGGGGACGCCAGCTTTGAGCGAATGCTGGACGGTGGGTTCATCGTGAATGCCAATGGCGCTGAGATCAAGCAATGCGCCGCTGCCTAAATCTTCGAAGAACGGAATGCCATGTTCATCGGCCAGGCTTGTCAACTCCGCTAATGAGGGGCGTTCGGTGAAGCCTATGATGCGGTAGTTCGACGGATGCGAGCGCAAAATGATTTTGGTGTTTTCGTTGATGGCATCGGCAAAATCGCTCAAGCGAGTGCGATTGGTTGTGCCGACTTCACGAATGCGCGCGCCGGATTTGGCAATTACATCAGGCAATCGAAATGAACCACCGATTTCTATCAACTCCCCGCGTGACACCAAAACTTCGCCGCCTTCGGCCAATGTGTTCAGCGTCAGGTAAACCGCTGCGGCGCAGTTATTGACAACGGCGACAGCCTGACAGCCGAGCAAATCGCGCAGCATCGCTTCCAACCCAGAACCGCGTTTGCCACGCGCACCCGTTGCCAAATCATATTCGAGATTGCAGTAACCACTAGCAGCCTCGGTGATGGCGGCCAGTGCGGCCTGGCTCAAGGGAGAGCGGCCTAAATTCGTGTGCAGCACAACGCCCGTCGCATTGATGACGCGCTGCGTGAGCGATTGCTGGCGCTGGATGAAACATTTGGCCAGGCGTTGTTCGAGCGCAAGTGTAAGTTCTTCTGGATTCGCTATCCCGTTTGTGCTTTGTGTTTGGTGTTCATGGCGAAACTCCGCGCGCATTTCGTCCAGCACTTCGCGCAAACGATCACGGACGGCGTCACGCCCTTGCTGCGCGATCAGTCGTTGCACTTCGTCGCGCCGCAAGAGCGCATCCATCGAAGGCAAACGGCGGAGGTTCTGTTCAGGTGTCATAGCTATCCTTGTGCTTTGGTGTGCGAAGGATACAGCATCATCATCGCCGTGAAAATCATGACATCAATGATGAGGGCTGCGATAACTACATAAAACAACACTTGCGGCCCGAGGGAAACGAAAAATTGCCCGACAATGAACGGCAGAATCATTGAGCCGCCGCTGGAGGCCGAAAATAGATAGCCAGTTAACTTCCCGCTTAACGACATTCGACGCTCGGCAAACGACAGCATTGTCGGAAACACCGAGGCCATTGAAAGACCCATAATGCAACTCGCAATCCACAATACATTGACTGACGAAGGCCACGCCAGAATGGCCGCCACGCTCAGGAAGATGCCTGTAAAGTCGCAAAGCAAAATTGTGCGCGGACGAAACCTTGTGGCAATCGGAATCGCTATTAAACGGCCAAACGTATACGTGAACAGGAACGCAGCATTTAATTTGTACGCCGCACTTTTATCCCCCAACCCCGTCTTCATCGTGTAAGTGTGAATCCAGCTAATAATCGAGGCCTCAAAGCCGGTGTAGAGAAAAAAGAAACACGCGATCAGTCCAGCCAATAAAAGATTGACAGGCACTTTTGTCTCGCGCTCCGACGCGTAGGGATGCACCGGGCTGGGCAAACGCAACAGGCAAATACAGGCTGGCAGCGCCATGAGTGATAACGCCCAGTATGCCCAGTTAATATCACCCGTCGAGCGTTCAACCTGCTCAATAATCAGTGGCGCGACCGCAGAACCTAAACCCCACGAAAAATGCAATCCGGTCAACAAGGCACCGATATTGCTGCCACGATGGGACCACATCAGCAACGTGTTGCCGCCGACATTGATCAGGCTGCCGACCAGTCCTTGCACGAGAAACAGGGCGATCAAAATTTTCAGATTCGGTGTGACAGGCACAAAAGCGGCGAGCGTTGCCATTCCCGCCAAAGCACCTGCCAAAACTTTATGACCGCTTAAGTGATCGTAAATTCTGCCGCCGAAGATCGAGCCGAGAATAAAGCCTAGCGAGCGCGACATGAAGGAATAACTGATTTCGTGAAACTCCGAATTCGTCCGCTGCGCCAGTTCTGTCAGCGTCGTGCCGAGCGCCATCATCATCAGTCCCAGCGCCATAAACGCCAGGTAGTAGGTAATCACCAGATGAGTCGGATTTGTGGTTTGGGTGGCGGGGAAATCAGGTGCGACAGAAGTGGTGGGTTGGTTCATCAAAAATAAAACTTCAAATTTAAGGTATCGAATGAGCGCGAGATTCTAGCACAACCCGCTCATCAACTCAGCCAGGAAAAGCGGAAGAAAAAAACGACTGCCATCGTCTAATGCCTGTGTACAAATGAACTGACTCATAAACCCGGAGGCACCATGAAATTGCTAACCATCCTGCTCTTCCTCGTCGCGCAACTGATTTTATTGTTCTCCCGTGCGCAGGCTGACCCCAGCAATACGCTCGTTGTGGACAAACAAGGCCGCGTCTATTTTGGCGATGTGTTGCACAACACCGTTTGGAAAATCGAAAACGGGCAACTTACCCCCTTCGTCAAGGACAAGCATTCACATCGTGTCGCGCTTGATGAACAAGGCAATTTATACGGCGAGCATTTGGAATATATCCCTTCTAATGATAGCTGGTCTAATGATAGCTGGCGCTTTCACATGTGGAAGGCTACGCCTGTGGGCGAAGTCAGCTATGTTGTGCCGCCTTCGCCCGGTTTTCCAATTGGGTTGCTGCAGGATAAAGACGGCACTCGGTACGAGTGGCAAGGCAATAACAACAAGAAGGACTCTTCGCTGATCATCAAACGCCTGCCTGATGGAAAGCTGGTGACGCTTGCGGGCAATGGGTGGGGGTGGGCGGATGGCCAAGGCCAGGAGGCGAAGTTCGCCAGCATCGGCGGCATAGCCTGGGGGCCAGACGGCGCGCTGTATGCAACCGATATTGTTTCTGTCCGCAAGATCACCCTTGATGGCAAAGTTACGACGATCATTCGGGGCAGCCCGGAAATGAAACCGGATTTGAAATCCCGCTTCTTGAGCAGAGGCGATGGGAATCTGTTTGGCTTGACGCTGGATGCGCAAGGAAACATTTACGTCGCCAATTTTGGTGGTAGTAAGCTGGTGAAGATCTCGCCGCTGGGCCAAGTGCTTTCGGTTTTTCCTTCAGAAAGGGGCTGGGCACCGACGGGTGTGGCTGTTGCTAACGGTGATATTTACGTACTCGAACATCAAAATTCACTCTTGAACAATAATGCCAAAGGCCCGCGCGTACGCAAAATTTCCGCCGATGGCAAAGCCGTAACATTAGGAATGGTGGGGGGAACTGGGGGCGAAAAAGCTGCTGGAACACCGACAAGTGATGCGCCGAAAACAGAAACATCTGGTTGGATCAAAAGGGGTATCGCCTTCCTGGTGACGCTGGCAATTGTGATTTCAGGGTGGCGTGTATGGCGATTACTTCGCCCGCACAAAGAGAGCATCTCCACTTTGTAATTATGGTTCCGATTGTTTCCACTTGCGCGAGAGTCGCCGCGCGGCGTCCCATCGCTTGCGCCAAAATGCTTTGCCTTTGCCTTGAACCAGGGTTTTTACACGGGCTTTGAGTTGCAAATACTGTGTATGCACAGCCTGATAAATGCTGGACGCTTTGAGATACGCATAGACCTTGGCCTTGAACGCAACGAAGCGTGTGTGCAACCACGCGAACCAGCCGATGCGCAACAGCTTTTCATGTGTCAGCGAATAAATGCGTGCGACCAAGGCGGTGCCCACGACTTTTGCGCCAATGACCATTAGGACGCCTAACATCTGTTGGCCGTGTGCAATGAGCCACACCGCAGCAAGTTTGACGGGAATCAGCAATAACGAGGGAATGGCAAACACTGCCAAAGAGAGATACGGTGGTAAGCTGGCAATCAGCATTTCAAGCTGACGAAACACAGGCAAGCGCCCAATCGCTGCCATTAGTCGCAACAGATCATCCCACAGCCAATCTTCCAGCAGGACGAAGATCGCGGCCAGCAAGACAAATGGCGCGGCCAGAATCTTTTTCAGCATCGCTTTCATTGCGCGCGAGTTTCTATTATTCGGTGTGTCTTTTCAATCGGAAGTTACTGCTGAAAATAAAATTGCGGTGCTTTCTGCCCAAGCAGTATGATGCAGTCACTTGCCCCCAGCGAGAAACCGCATGAATCTTAAAAAACTAATCTGGATCGGAATGCTGTTTGGCTCCATTGTCGGCGGGTATGTGCCGACAATGTGGGGCGCGGATATGATTTCGTTTTCGTCCCTCTTCGGCAGCTTTATCGGCAGTTTTGTGGGCATCTGGGCAGCGTACAAACTGAATCAGACGATAGATGATTAACGCTACAGCGTGGCGACTTCAAGTGTCATTCCAGCTTGGCGCAACCTGTTCACGAGCACATCGCCCAGTGCTGTTGCTGGAGTCAGGATGCCGCCACGCGTCGTCCCACCAGGTAGTTCGTCGGTGTTTACGGCTAAACACAAAGCCGACTCGCACAAAAACTTCACTGTAGCGCGATTGCCCGGATCGCCTTTGTCGCTGATTTCCCCGCGCACTTTTCCCCCATCGCTCGCGGTTCCTCGCAACTCACAACGAAAGTAGCCTTCATTCATCGTCTTTTCCGACGGCCCTTGTCCCGGCGCGGGCAGCATGGATTTCAGCAGTGAACGCAGCGGCGTTTGCAAGGCAGCCTCAAACAATGCCGTTCCTGATGTCATCCCAAAAGCAGGCATCCAGCCCAAAGACCCGGAAAATTTCATGTATTCCTGATACGTGAAATCCGCGCCGTAACCTTCCTGCCATTGACCGAATAACGCGTTGCTGCGCCGCACGACCCGCGTGTTGATCGGCCCCATAATAAACGGCCCGACCCACGCGCCGAGGTCGGCGTCGTATTGAGGTGTCCCGGGGTCTTGATTTTGTCGCTGCTCGGCGGCGGAATGCTCGCCCGGTGGATTCAACAAAAATGGGTTGCGTGCCTGTGCTGTTTGGCCGCTCTCCGCCATATTGAACGCTGTCGCCAACGTACCGCCATTTACACCGCCTGCCATTTGAAAATACGCTTTCACCTGTTTGCACGTGACGCCCATTTCGCGCTGCATAAACCGTGCTACCAGATACGTTCCCAAATCAGACGGAATGGAATCAAAACCGCAGAAGGGAATGATCCGCGTGCCATCCGCCGCTGCCTGTTGATGATAGCGGTCAATCAATTCCTTGACCCAAACCGTTTCCCCCGTGATGTCAACGTAATGCGTTTTGTAGCGAACGCAAGCATCCACGATCTTGGTTCCATACAAAGCAAAGGGGCCAGCGGTAGTGAGCAACACACGCGTGCGCGACACGATGGCATCTATCGCTGCCTGGTCTTGCGCATCAGCGACCAACACGTCGGCATCTTTTGCTGCGCTGCCGACTTGAGCTTTGACGGCTCCCAACTTCTCACGATTTCGTCCCGCGATAGCCCAGCGAATTTGCCCTGCGTGCTTGGCAAAGTAGGCAACCGTTTGTTTGCCGGTAAAGCCACTAGCTCCGTACAGCACCACATCATAATCGCGCTTTGACATAGAGGAATTCCTTATCCTAAGGGAATACGGTCTTTGTTTTGCTTCGCCCAATCCGCAAAGGTTTGCAACTCAGGATTCAGACTGCGGGAAAAATTCAAATCGCGCGCGCCGCAAAAGTATTCTTCAAAATCGTGTTTGAACTGAAACATATTGCCCAGGTCTTCGGCACCGGGGAAGCCAAAAGCACGATACGCATCAAATGGCACGGCGTAGTAGCTCACTTTTTGCCCCAACGCCTCCGTCAAGCCGGCAGCCATCTGTGCGCTGGTCGGATGCTCGCCCGCGATACCAATCGTTTTCCCGATTAAGTCATCGCCACGCTTGAAGACGCCGTACGCGCATTTGCCAATATCTTCCGCCGCAATGCCCGGCAACTTCTTGTCGCCCATTGGCAGCGCAAAGACCAGATTGCCATCTTCGCCCTTTTTCGGCCCCATCCCAAAATGAATGAGGTTGTCCCAGTAAAACGAAGTCAGCAGGAATGTCGTCGGCAAGCCTGCATCCGTAAAGAGATGATTACTCTCGCCTTTGGAATCAAAATGCGGCACTTTGTATTTGTCCATCAACGTCGGCATCCGCTCGTCCGCGAGCGGCATCCATTGCCGCGTGTCCTCCAGCGTAGACCAAATTACATGCTGCAAATGCGTGTGCTTGGCCGCTTCCACCATCGCCTGTGCTTCGGCCTGTTCTTTTTCCGGCGAAAAATGATCCCAGAAAAACGTCACGCAATAGGCACCATACGCGCCCTCAAAGGCGCGTTTGAGGCTGTCAACGTCATGCGTATTGGCGGCGACCACTTCTGCGCCAAGCTGGGCCAGTGCTTTGGCTTTGTCGGAATTCACGTCTCTGGTGATGGCTCGCGCCGCAAAGCCACCATTCGGGTCATTCAGAATGGCGCGGACTAATCCGCCTCCTTGCGCTCCGGTCGCGCCTACGACCGCGATAATCTTCTTTTCGGACATACTCATCCTCCTCGTGTTGGTTGATCTGTGATTCAATTCAGGTGTAGCTCGTTGGGAGAGGCGCATTATGGCACGGTGCCAGAAGGGAGGCAACGACACAAAGACGGTTGGCCAGAGATGTCCGATTTGGAATTTGTAAGAAGGCATATTCAGCTACCACTTATTTTTGTGGACGATTGCTTAGGCTTCTTCGTTTTCCCTGATTTCCTTCTCAATTTCTTCTCTATGAGAGCGCACATACGACCAGGCATTGGCTAAATCCTCGGCGCGCAAAGTAGGAAACGCTTTGAGTAAATCCGCTTCGCCTGTGCCCAATCGCCGCGCCTGTTCCAACGTCCAGATCGGAATACGTGTGCGCACAATTCGCGCCGCGCCCCCGCAAACGCCAGCCGTACTTTCAATGCCAGGAAAGGAATCTCCTAAATCACGCACGATCCATTGCAGCACTTGCGCTTTTTCTGCGCGCGTCAACGACGATAGGTATTTTTCTGCTTCGAGAACTGCGCTCATAATTTTACTGGACATTGGCGAAAACAGGCGGCTCAAACCCGCGTGTTTAGCGGCCTTTTTCGCAAAAGTTGACAAGGTATCCGAATCCGTGGCGGCGCGGAACTCCACCGTGTACTTTGCGCATCGGGCGTTCCTGAGTAGGCTGTCTTTTGACAATCTACTTTGTTCCAACAGGAGGACGCCCGATGCTCACGCGCATTTTACACCCGTCGCCCCAGTTAGGCTCGTTTCTGGCACCGCTCTGCGGCAGTTTGTCCCAACCGCAAAAGACCCATTTACAGGAGCTGTGCGATGGCCTCCTGGTCTGTGAAACCACTCATACGCTGGCCGCCCTGCAGCGCTTGTTTGTCGAGACAACGGATCAATCAAACTGGGCGGACTTTCTCCGCATTAGTCCCTGGAACCCTGATGCAGTACGCGCCGAGTTACTGCCAACACAAATCGCGTGGGCCCTTGAGCAAGGGCAAAAAAGTTGCCAAGCTAAAGAACTCTACCTCAACTTCGACGATTCGCTGGGCGTCAAGGGGGACGCGACCTGGCGGCTCGACGTCGTGGATTGGCATCACGATCATGCGCATAGCACGCCGCAACGTCCGCGTTATCAAAAAGCTTTTTGTTATGTGGCCTGCACCCTGTGTGTCGGTTCCATCGTCGTTACTTTGGACGTGCGCTTGTATTTGCGGCGGCGTACCTTACGCGCGTTGAATCGTAAGCGTGCGCCGCAGGAGCGGATTCGTTACCAAAGCAAAAATAATATTGTCCGCGCGATGTTACTGCGCCTCGCGCCGTACTTGCCGCCGGATTGGACCGTCATCGTCCAATTCGACAGTTGGTACGCTTCCGCTAAGTTACTCAAGTTTGTCCGCCGCCAGTCGTGGCATTTCACCTGCGGCGTGAAGTCGAACCGCAAGCTCAACGGTGAACGGCTTGACCACCAACACCTCAAAGAGAAGCACAAGTGGCACGCGCGCGTGCGTGTGACCAATGCCAACCAGGAAGAACGTTGTTACTATGTGCGGCAACTCGACGGACGTTTGGAGCAACTCTCTTTTGACGTTTGCGTTCTGATCTCAAAACGGCACCTGGGGCAAAAAGCCCCTGCGTACTTTGCCAGTACGCGGGCCTGCAAGCCGCCAGCCATCTTGCAGGGCTATACGGGTCGTTGGTCGTGTGAAGTCGTCAACTTTTATACCAAGACACAGCTTGGGTTGGCGGACTTTCGTTGCTGGAGCTACGCCGCCGCGGACAAATACGTGGTCGCAGTGCATCTGGCTTGGGCTTATGTCGAACAACGGTTTCATACCGAACGCGACACCCAAGTGAAATGTTACGGCGACCTCCTCCGGCGGCATCGGGACGAACATAGTGAAGCCTTGCTTAAAGCGGCTGTGGAGATGGCACACGCAGGCGCTGAGCCAGCGGCTGTGTTGCAGCGTTTTATCCATTGAGCTTCGCACGTTCGTCAACCAGATGTCGCGCACAGGTAACACCTCCGACACTGGCGAAAAAATACTTTTCGGCTGGTACGGAGGAGTGTTACCCAAAGTACCTCAAGAGAGTAGACCGGATAACGGAAAAGTACCTAAATTTCGCCAAAGTGCAGTAATTTTACCTCGACGACATTATAGCCTACCTCAAA
>CAWCGF010000015.1:0-488056 GCA_963794955.1 uncultured Acidobacteriota bacterium | reverse complement strand
TTCGGATCAAGAATGGATTGTAGCCGAACGCCTTTGGCATCGGCGGCAGGACGAACTACATCAAGGGCTGCCTCAATCACCTCTGCCGGTTCTACCCGCCTCACTTCAAGGCGGAGCTTGCCGGAAATGATTCGGGAAGAATCTAAGATGTCTTCAATAAGCTGTCCTTGCGACTTCACACTGCGCTCAATAACTTCCAGCGCGCGTTTGATTCCCACTTCATCCAGTCCTCTTGTACCCAGAATCCGCGTCCACCCCAGGATGGCGTTGAGCGGTGCGCGAAGATCATGGGAAACCAGCGCCAGGAAATTGTCCTTAGCTCGGGTTGCCTCCTCCGCCGCTTTCTTTGCTCGGAGGATTTCCTCCTCATATTGATTGCGCTGACGAATGGGGATGAACACGCAATCGTTGACCGCCCCTCCCTCGCGCTCGCGGCGCGCCGCATTCAGGAGTATCGGCACCTCGCCCCCACTGCGGGACCGCAGCGAAAGATAGATTTCTTCGGCCTCAGCGTGCAGTCTTAGCAGTGGAAAGAAATGCGTCTGATAGAAGATGCGGCCAGCAAGGGAAAGAATTGATTCAATGCGCCGCCCCTCCAACTCGCCGGGTTTATACCCGAGCAGTTCGAGCACCGTCAGATTGGCCAGCAGGATTGTGCCATCGTCGGCGAATTGCAGAAATCCACAGGGCGCTCTATTCAGCAAATCATCCATATAAGGGCGGCATAAGGACGGCGAACAGACAAGCGATTCAGCCTGTTCGACCAGCGGTCAGGTACTCCTTCATCATTCGTATGGTTTCATCCGGGTGGCTCATGTGCGGGGCAATGACCATTGGCCTCCATTACGCGCAGCGTGCTGCTCGGCAAGTGATGGTTAAGGTATTCACCTACTGCAAGCGGGGCGATGGCATCGTCGGAACATTGGAGGATCAGCGACGGCACCGACACCTTTGGCAGATCGCTACGGTTATCGGAGTAAAATGTTGCCTCGGCGAAGCGGCGCGCAATCTTCGGGTCGGTCGAGCAGAAACTTTCCTGCAATTCGTGTGTCAATTCAGGCCGACCAGGATTCTTCATGATGACGGGGGCAAGAAAGCTTGCCCAGCCGATGTAATTTTTATCCATCATGTCGAGCAATCCTTCAATATCCGCGCGCTCGAAGCCTCCAACGTAATCGGGCGGATCATTGATGTAACAGGGGGAGGGGCCGATGAGGATCAGGCGCGCAAACCGCTCCGGTTCACGAAAGGAGGCAAGCATTCCAATCACACTGCTCACCGAGTGTCCAACGAAGATGATGTTTGTCAGGTCGAGGGCCGCACAGATATTCAGTACATCCTGAGCATAGCCATCGAGGCTGCTATAGCGTGAGGGGCTGTACGCCTGCAGGTCAGACTTCCCCGAACCAACATAATCGAACAGGATAATGCGGTAATCCTCCGCAAAAGCCTGTGTCGTCACAAGACGCCACATATTCTGGTCGCAACCGAACCCATGAGCGAAGAGCATCGGCTGTGTGCCATTGCCAAAAACTCTCACATTATTCCTGACGAGAATTTCCTGATTCAATATAGTTTCCTCCATCAAAACTTTGGCCCAGATTAAGAAATGCCGGTACAGTGATGACAGCAGCGGCACTGAGAAGGTATCTCACTCGGATGTATTGAGCAAATCTTGAAAATGCTGTACTGAGCAAATCTTGAAAATAATGATGATCTTCGGTTGGAAAGGCCAATAGAACAAATTGAAGCCGTTGTTAGCGCCTTAAGGAAAGGGCGATAGCCAGATCGAGAATTAAATTGCCAGTGGCAAAAATGGCCAAGCGCACGAGGATGTCCCCCTTGACTTGCTGTCGGATGAAGGCTTTTGTTAGGTACGGTTATCTCTGAAACCACTCCTCTGGATATGGTTGCATGTCCCATGTCTCATCTGTCGAGTATTCACCCCAGTCCATGAATTTGTAATACTCCGTCATCGCCTCATAGTGACTCCCAGCTTCAACAGTCCAGATTAGTTTGGCATCAGGGCTTAGGAGCCTTCGGGCATTGTCACCACGCGGCCCAGCAAGGCAGAAGGTTAACTCTCCCCCTCCTTTCTCTTCCCATAACTCATGCTTCAACTGCATAGCGAATTTTATTGAGCAAAAGTCCTTATCGGTGGATTAAGTCGCAAACCTTTGCTCTTGAGCTGCCCCCATTTAGATGTTGAAAGCCGCCAATGCCCGCCTGTAACCTGGTAATGGCAATCAGGCGGGCATTGGCAGCTTCATCCTATTATTAGGCTTTACTGTTCAAAAGAAAGGGAATTTCGCAATTCAGCCGACCAATTGCTTGTGCAAATGGTCAACGACCTTGCAATGCTCCGTCTGCGGGCTGAAAAGAATTATTTCGGCGTCGCTTCCGACCTTTACGGTGTGACCCGGAGGCCAGTAGAAGAGATCGCCGCCGGAGATAGCTTCTTCTTGTCCATCAGCATACGTGACCGTGACCTCTCCTTCCATCAAGTAGCCCCAATGCGGAGCCTGACAGAGATCGTTCTCCAGGCCTTTTAAGAGAGGCGCGATGTCGGTTCCCGCTTTGAGAGAGAAATATTCCCCGGCCATTTTCCCATATCCGGTCGCGTCACCGAAATTCAGCTCCTGACGCGCAATTGCGCCGGGAACATTAATCTTCTCAGGAACATCTGCTTTCGAGATTTTCATTTTGTATCCTTCCTTTGGGTTGATTTTCGCCATTAGCCAGCGCCTTGGCGATTGCTTTTGCTATCTTTCATACTAACTCAAACATCTCATCCATTCTCACTTCCACACCAGACAAATCTTGAAATCCGTAATGCCTTAGAGGGCATTCATGAAGGCCACCAGGTCGGTTCGTTCAGCATCTGTGAAAAAGAAGCCCAGGTGAACCTCGTAGTGGCGCACCACGTCTTCGAGCGTCGCGGCGCTTCCGTTGTGGAAGTACGGCGCACGTGCGGCCAGCGCGCGCAGCGACGGCGTCTTGAAGCGGCCCAAATCCTTCCACAGCCCGGTGACATTCCCTCGACCTGCATCGGTCAACTGACGGGTCTCGCCCGTCAGCTTGTTGCGAAAACTGTACAAGGGCAAGTCTGGGGTACGCGCCTCGGCTGACGCCGTTCGGATGTCGAATAAGAGATTCTCAAAGTTGGTGCCGTTGTTCGCCGAGTTGTGGCAGGAAAGGCAACTGTGTCCACCAGCGTTGCTGTTATTGAAGAGTTCCTGGCCACGCGCGATCTGCGCCCGCTTGGGGTTCCCCTGCCCGGCCCAGGCATCGAAGAGGTCGAACCGGCCTTTCACCTTTGGCATGGCCGATAACGCCTCCGGCCCGCCCTGCGCGCCCGCAGCGTCGAGTCGTCCCGCTCCCGGCACGATGAGTTGCGCGGTTGACAGCGATTCCTCGAAAGCAACGATGTTGGCGATGACCTCAGTGGTGGCTGGCTGGCCCTGCTGACCGCCCGTTACGTTGCGGGTCGCCTGATTGACAAGCCCGGCGTGCGGATCTGTTCCTATGCTGTTACCGCCGTCCCAATTGATCGTCGCACTTCCAACGGTGAAGTTGATCGTCGGCATGGAGCGACGCCAATGGACGAGCCGGTTGAGATTGGCATAACCGTGCGGGTCGTCTACGGCAATTAGCTCCCACTCGGAGTTGGGCCGCGGAGTGCCGCCCCGGCGGAAGACACCACGGGTCAGGAGCATGCTATAGGCGACGAGACGCGCCTCTGGCGTAGCGACGTCCATGGTCGGGTTGTTGGCGTCGAGCAGATTGAAAACCGGGTGTGTGCCGTCCGTCTCGTCAAAGAGGTGTTGCAGCGTACCGGGGGTGATGCTCCAGGCCTCCTCCGGGATATGGCAGGACGCGCAACTTCGACCATTCGTGCCCTGGGCTTGGAAGTACTCACCCGTAAGCTCAACAAAGCCTTGGGTGCTGAACGTCGCGGCTTTTCCGCCGGGGTTCCACATCGGATGGTTATTGGGGATTTGTTTCTTTGCCTTCGAATTGGTCGCGTCAACTGGCCCGACGCTTGGATCGTAGGCAATCCCCCACGTCAAAGCGAGCAGTGCCACCACGACAGCCATCGTTCGTATCCGCTGGCCGAGACTGCGCGAATTATCTCTCTTCATTGTAATGTCCTCCTTTTTCCCACAAATTGAAATGTGTCTGCGGCAGATTACCTATCTGCCGTCTACGCCCTCAGAGGGGGAGGCAATAATTGAGTGGAGGATGTCGGCGTCAGGCGAAACCCTTGCGCCCTGATCCCAGGGCTGCATGATCGGGAAAAGTGGTTGAGGAAAACTTGAGTCGGCGCAGTTGCGTAAAGATTAGAATATGTATCGAATGCTGACATCTGTGCGGGAATCCAGGCACGCCATTGAACAGAAGCCGAACCTGGCCCAAGCGCACAGCTTGAACTCTTTTTATTCGCTCTTTCAAATCAAGCCGGTGAATGAATTCGCCACTACCTGTTGCAATCGCTCTGCCTCAGTTTGCGGAAGTTGATCGCAGGCAATACCAGTGGGATTCTCGCCAAACAAAGCGGCAAAGAACACACAGGCTGCCAGATAGGAACCTGCAATTGTGGGATGACTCTGGTCTTTGTCGTGCAACATGGGCTGTTTGTGTTGTTGGAGGAACTGCTGCCAGGCGATGCCGACGGGAACGACCATTGCGTCAAGTTCTGCGCCGATGGTCGTGTAGGCATTAGTGATTTTCTCTTGTGTCTCTGGCGCGTTTTGCCTGGCCCACGTCAAATACAATGCAGTCTTGGCTCCTGTATCTTTGATCGCTTGATCGAAGAGCCGGATATTCTCGTGCATACGAAGCGCATTCTTGAGGGGCAAAGTGCTTTGCTCCTGCAAGACGACGTAATCAAATTGCGTTTGCTGCATCGCCTGTTGCGCCTCGCCTTTGTTCCAATGCATGCGAAGCGACGCGCCACCCGCCTGAATCAGCCGATGATTGAGTTGCTTGCCACGCGCGGCGGCCAGTTGCGCAATCATTCCGGGTACGTCATTGCGCGCCGTGAAGCTGTTGCCAATGAATAGAATTTTGCAGGCTTGGGGCATAGGGTTTTTTCCGATTCTTTAGTTGGATGTCTCCTGTCCGCCGATACGAATGAGGTCTGGATATTGTTCGCCCAGCCTCAAAATTTGTCCAATAAATGTGGGTGTATAACGCAGCATCCCTTGGTTATTTCGTCAGGGAGGGTGTGAGCAATAGATAAAATCCGCCCGCAAAAGAACGGCTTGGTTTTGCCTTTATGCTGATACCGTCCCACCTGCACGATGTCAGGCGCTTCTTCACAAAAGCGTTCCTCGTAAATACGGCAGGAATTGTCGGCGGCTAAGTTCGGGCAGGGGATCAGATGGTCGGTGTAAAGGGAACAACATTTTGCCCCGCAAATCCGGCGGCAATAGTCGGCTTCCGTGATGGGCATATCAATCCTCCAATTTTGTCTTGGTGGTCATCTCTATCGCGCGTAAATATCCTTGCACTTCATTTGGAGTCCACCTTTTCCAGCGGCGTAATCCTGAACCGAAAATCACAATGTGCCTGGCCTTCACCAATAGTTTGCGAACGCTCCAATGAAACGCCCCAAACCTGAGCCATCCGATGATCGAGGTTGCAGGCCGCATAGCGCGTGAGTTCGGGAATGCCTTGCTGATGGAAATAATCAGCCACCGGGCAGGACACAACATCGAAGGCAATGCCGTGGTCAGATGGAACGGATTGCTTGCGAAACGGTTTGGTAAAAAGCACGAAAAACAGCAAATCCAAAATCCACTGGACTCTTGTCTGACGGTGCGGGCTGCGCAGGCGAGAGAGTGCGAACGAGGCCGCTGTTCCTGCGCCGAAAATCTCCCAGTTGATTTGCTCGACAATCTGGCGCGCCTGCGCCTGCGTCATGCCGTGTTCCTGCAGCGCGCGATAGAGCGCGTTATCCCATTCCATATAACGCAGGAAGAGGGTTAGGCCGAACGAATACCATGGCCGTGTTTTCCGCAACTCCAACTGAAGGCGAACGGTCCTTTGCCAAACACGCGCGCCCTCAGCCGCCAGCGCCGATGTGGCAAGCTGTTTGTTGACAGCGCGACGAAAGGCCACGCGTGGTATGAAGAACAGTAGTGCTGAAAGAATACTCATATGGGCGTCTGACTACTTCTTCATCCCCCGACGGATATTGCCGAGCATAATGCACTGTGTTAGCTACCATCACGCCCTCGCACGCCAGGTTATTCCAGTATTGCCTGGATTGTGTCGGCTAACTTGACGGAAGGGGCACTGGCATCAACGGCGAATCCGTCCTCAACTAACCAAAGGGCCGATAACACCGCCTGCGTGAACCCCCAGCGCAACGCCCGGTTTGTATTCAGCTTCAGCCGGGCTTCATAGCGCCTGAGTCTTTTCTCAATCGTCGCAGGCGACAAGAATAGTTCCGGTCTTTCATAGGGGTTCCGCAGGCTTGCGCCGATTTCGTACTCAATCTCACCAACAACGCCTTTGGGGTCTATCGCTATCCAGCCGCGCTCATTATCAAAAAGAACATTGTAGTGCTGAAGATCGCCGTGCAACAAACCAACCTTTTGTTGCGATGCGCACAGTTCTGCATACAACTGTTGCCCGTGCTCGACAAGTCCCTGTGGAATCTGTTCATCGCCGCTCGCCAGATAGCGCCCAAATGCTTCACCCCAGTCTTGCACTGTAGGGAACGCTTCCAATGATACGCCCAATGGTAAGATTGGATGAGACATCTGCTGCATTACTTCAGCCAGCATTTCTGTTGCTTCCTCGTCTCGACCACGCAACGCTATTTCGGCAAGCGAAGTCCCCGGATGCAGTCTTTCGAGCAATACTGCGCCTTCAATATATTCATAAGCTCGTACACTGCCTCTTCCGTCGAACGCCTCCAAGACCGCACCGCAGCACCACTCATCTCCCGGTTGGCGAGCCACTTTGAGTACGACAGGCTGATTGCCGCGTTTGCCGAACACGATGAAGGAGCTTGGTGTTTCCCGTGTATTTTCGACAAAGACGTTCCAGGCGCGGATTTGCTCATTCACTCGTTCCATGAGTCGCTGTCTCTTGCCTGCGCAAATACTGATTTATCTCAGCCGCTGACTGAAGCCAGATTACTTTCACCTTACCCTCGCATCGCTTGAGCCGGTTAACGATCTTTGGTCGTGTCCTCCTGCGATAGTTCCAGACCCAGAGCAGGAATTGCAGATTGAAATGTTCGTGACATCCTTCGGCCATATCGAGTCGTGTTGTGTTGCGGTATCGCACGAGCCGCTTGAGCACGCGCCACACGCACGTACGCGGCGGCAGATCAAGAAATATGACCGTATCACACGCCGCCAGCCGTCGCTCCAGTGTCCCCGAATAATTGCCATCCATAATCCAGGCGTCGCGATTGCAGATTTCCTCTACAGTTGCCGCCCATTCTGGTTTTGGTGGTTCGATCCATCCCGGCTGCCAGTAAAGCCTGTCCAGATGGATCACGTTGATTCCCAGCACCTCGCCCAGCCGTTTCGCAAACGTAGATTTTCCCGCGCCGCCGGAACCAATCACGAGAATCTTTTTCATCGCTACTGCTTACGTCCCACGGCAAATAAACTATTTGCCGAGCGTACATAGATCACGCCTTCGGACAACGCAGGTGTCGCCATTAGCAACTCGCCCATTGTGTTTGTGCCGAGATGCGCGTATTTGCGGCCTGCGGCGATAACAAGCATGTCGCCGTCTTCGTTGGAGAGATACAGTTTGCCGTCTGCTGCTACGGGCGAGGCGCTGAAACCGCTGCCGACGAGTGACAAGCGTTGGCGATAAACTTCTTCACCGGTTTTCAAATCATACGCATCCAGCAAGCCGTTGTTGGCCAGCACATATACAATGCCGTCATACACGAGCGGCGTTGGCATATATGAACCGCGTCCGCTACGGCTCCACACGACGGCGTCGCTCGCGTTCTTTCCTTCGGGCAGCGTCAGATCGCCGCGTGCTCCGGCCTTCACGACGAAGATCGGGCGTTCAGGCGCGCGGCCACTGGCGATGATGAATTTGTCGTCAGCAAAAAGCGGCGTTGGCGCGGTAATCTTGGAACTGCGACCGAGCTTCCACAATTCTTTGCCCGTGCGCGGGTCATAACCGCGAATGAAGTTCGATGCATTCGTCACTAACTCCGGCCCCGCCGAAGTCATTGCTACCGTCGGCGTGCCCCACGAAGGCAATTCATCGCGGTCAGTCTTCCACACTTGCTTGCCGGTGTCGGCATCAAGCGCGAGCAGGAACGAATCATCCTGCGTATCGCATTGCAGAATGACGAGGTTGTTCCATAAGATTGGCGAACTCGCTGTGCCCCATTCGTACGTCGGGATGTCGTACGCGCCCGCATTCAAGCGGCCCAAATCCACCTGCCACAACAAACGCCCGTTCAGGTCATAAGCATACACGCCCTGCGAGCCGAACCACGCGACCACGATGCGCCCATCTGTCGCGGGAGTAGCACTGGCGTAGGTGGATTTTATGTGGCGCTTTTCGCGCGGCACACCTTCGTGCGCGACACGCTCCCACAGGATTTTGCCTGTGCGTTTGTCAATCGCGTAGAGCATCCACTTCTGTGGTGAACGATCTGCCGAAGCATCGCCATCGCCGTACAAACCGGGGCGAAACGTAGCTTTTGGATCGCTGCTGACCGCGCTCGTGACAAATACGCGATTGCCCCAAACGATGGGGCTGGAATGCGCGAGGCCGGGAATCGGCGTATGCCACAAGAATATTTTCGCCCGTCCTGCCATCCCATTTGTCGGGCAGGTTTTGCTTTTCGCTCACGCCTGTGGCTTGTGCGCCGCGAAACGAAGGCCAGTTGGCCTTCGCGTTACTTTTCTCAGGAGCTTTGGGCGGACGCGCGCTGGCTTTGTGCATGATGTTGCGCGCTGCGATGACTTTGGCTTCTTCGGCGGGCGACCATGTGCTGCCGTGCAAAATCATCCGGCGCGGCACGCAATCATCTGCGACAACCTCGAAACTTAGGCGCTTGCCTTCGACCCGCGCCCGATAGCGACCTGCGCCTTCGCAATTCTTCGGCGCGTTGGCTGTGACAACTTCAATCTCGCCTCCCTTGATCTTCCAATTGCCGCCCATCGCAGGCCAGCCCGTGCCGTTCAGCTTGAAGGTGCCGTCCGCATTGAACTGCGCCGCAAACGCGCCGAACTTCAAAGGCGTGGCAGGAAGCTGCACGTCAGTTTGGGCGTTGGTTACGATGGAGGTGCTGGCCAACGCAATTGCGAGGCAAAGTTTGTGGAAATAGAATTTATTCATTTGCATCATGGCCTTTGTAAATCTGGGAATGCGGCTTCATTGTATGCGCGTATTGTCAGTTGGTGGAATCTGGAACCGAAAATCACAGTACGAACTGCCCTCTGCGATGGTTCGCGTGCATTCCAATTCGACTCCTCAGCGATGATTGAGATTGTCGGCAATCCCGCTGTCTGATAGCACATCTTGCTTGCGAAACGGTTTAGTAAACAGTACGGCCTTGATGAAATCATCCTTGCCGCACTGATAGGCTTCTCGGTCAGCGGCAAATTGCGTTGCCAGTGTTTGTTTCAGGCTCGCATACGCTTGTGCGCTCGCCGGGTTCGTGCGCAAGTAATCACGAAAGCGCAAATGGCTTTTCCATTCCTCACTGTCTATTTCTAGCATGTGCAGATGATGTGTGCGCGGTTCGCCTTTGACAAAATAATGGCGGCGCGGAATTCCATTCTCGCTTTTATATTTATAGCCAAGCTGCTCCAGCAGTGGCACACAGCGCGCTGCTTCTTCAAAGTTTACTACCGCAACGCCGATGTCAAAAATCGGCTTGGCAGGCATTCCCGGAATAGACGTGCTGCCGATATGCTGAACGTCGAGCACATAGGTTCCCAGACTGGCAAACAGTCGCTCTTTTTCTGCGAGGAAAAGAAGTGGCCAGTTCGGCTCATAGGGAGCCAGTCGAAGTTGTCCTGAAAGTAGTCCCAACATAAAACACTCTCGCTGTGAAGAAGCTCGTCTTTTTGTGCTTTATAATTCCTCACCGCTATCAGCTTTATTTCCGACGGATACTGCCGCGAATGATGTACGCCGTTGCGGGCAACCACGCAGTTACCTCTCAGGCAACTTGACCTCGCTACGGAGCAAGGGGGTCTTCGCGTACTGCGTGGGGACGGACACGATGGGTTCATCCAGCTTCGCCGTAGTCCGCCGACCAACGACGCGCACATAGCCGAGGTAGCGACCGTGATCGGCTTCCACCGCCTGGAGTTCTGTGCTGTTG
The DNA here is from genome assembly GCA_963794955.1 of uncultured Acidobacteriota bacterium. GTDB lineage: Bacteria > Acidobacteriota > Blastocatellia > RBC074 > RBC074 > JAFDVL01. The sequence continues at coordinate 477,726 of CAWCGF010000015.1, read as the reverse complement.
TCCGGGCAAATCGCTCGCTGCCAGTCCAACCACAACTGCCACCCGTCTGGCATGATGTCTGCCCGTTCGACAGCCACAATACCGGTGCGCTCCCAATGCCGCCGCCACCATTCCGGCGAGTGCAGACACCAGAGACTCGGTTCCCACCACGCCAACAGATGATCGGGAACCGGGCCTTCGATCTCCTGCATCAGCCCCGCGCCCGCGATGCCCACCGGGCCGCCCGGCTTTACGAACCGGGCCAGATAACTCAGGTACAGGTCGTCCGTGCCGTAATACACGAAGGAGTCAAGACTCACTACGGCATCAAAGAATTCAGCAGCGAAGGGCAATGACCGGGCGTCGGCGTGAATTGGAAACACGCTGTCCGCGACACCCGCATCCCGGATGCGCTGGAGGTTGTCCGAGGCGTTGAACCATAAGTCGGTCGCCCACACCTGCACGCCGAACTCGCGGCACAGAAAGATCGAAGAGGCCGCCAGCCCGCAACCCAGGTCGAGCACCCGCATGCCGGGCCGCAGTTCCAGTGCCTCGGCCAGCCATTCGGTCAACCACAGAGAATTTGCCCCGCCGCTGGCGCTGGCGCTGATCCACTCAGGATGGTATTGCGACGAGCGGGGAAACCGCTCAGAGATGAATCGCTTGTCTATCGAAGCCATGGCTGTCTCCTTTGCCTGACTATTTCTTTATCACTGTCAGTTTTACTTCCGATGGATACCGCCGCGCATGATGTATATTTAATAACCCGCATTGATTGCGCAATAGGTGGAGGGGTATTCTTACACACGAGGTAACATTATGGAGATCACGTTCAATGCCTTCATTCCCGACGATGTAGCCGCCGACATTCAGAATGGCTCCAACACGCCGCTGCCACGCCGCTTGCTAGAACTCGCCGCCATCCAAGCGCACGAAGCAGGTCTGATCACCAGTCGTCAGGTACAGGAAATGCTCGGCTTGGCAGATCGTGAAGAACTGTTTGCGTTCTTCAAAGCAAATGATGTGCGCGATCACAGTTTCACGATGGAAGAGTTAGAACGCGAGCGCGCTACGATGGCCGCCCTACTCAAGAAAGCTCGCTAAGTCTCCAAGCCCCGATGCCCAATGATTATCGTCCTGACACCACACCTTTGCGCTATCTGATCGAAATCGAAGAAGCGCCGATACTCACAGCCCAGTACGGCAAGATCATTATTCCAGAGCGCGTCTTCGCCGAATTACAAGGCCAGCACACGCCGCCTAAAGTCGTGCAATGGATTCAGCAAGCACCAAGCTGGATCGAAGTGTGGCAAGCCGATACGTCGCTGTTCACGCCGCAACGTCACATTCAGCAGGGCGAACACGAAGCCCTTGCGCTGGCTATCGAATTGCAGGCCGATACGCTGTTAGTAGATGACGGCGACGCTATCGTAGAAGTGCAGTGACATATCTTTATGCGTCTATGCCAAGAATAAGAACCGGAATGTCTATGTCTGCTACGCCGCGATTCTCTAAATCCCACACGAATTGCTCAAAATAGGAGACACCCGACGACATTTCGAGCGCGAAGGTTTTGACCGGAACAATTTCGATTCCACAATCAATGTGACCCAGATTGCGAAAGATTGTCATTTTCGCGCAGACGTTATAAACCATAAAAGAATACTTGCCGAACTGCACTTCGACGCCAAGCTTTTCTTTCACAAAATCCATTTCCCGAAATGCGCCTTTCAGGTTGGCTCTCACTTCATAATCAGCCAGATAATAAGTTGTGGGATAGTTGCAATAAACTTTCACCGGAACCCAACCGCTTTTCCCAAACTCCGCTTTGAAAGCATAATTGATTGAGACAGGGCTAAACAGCATTTGGCCGGACATTGTCTTCTCTTTACTCTGTTTGGTTTTGTGTTGCGAGGCATCTACGGCTTTGATGGCTGCGTTAATTTCTGGCAGCAGATGGGCGTAACGACTGGTTACTTCTTCCTCACCCCGATTGAAAGAATACATCGCTGCGATTCTCATGCGTTTTACGTTTCCTTTATCCATTCAAGAGGAATCTGCGCTACCTTCTCTCGACCGGTTGGTTGATAGACTGGTTTTCCAAGCTGTCGGTAATTTAATCTACCTGAGTAAAGATCAGCAATTCGCTGCTTGGCTATTTCGACATACGCTTCTTCCTTCTCGCATCCCATCGCCCGGCGATTGTTCTTGAGCGCCGCCAACATTGCTGAGCCAACGCCGGAAAATGGATCAAGTACCCAATCCCTTTCGTTCGTCAGAGCCAAGACGCATCGCTCAACTAACTCAATGGGAAATTGGCAAGGGTGAATAGTCTTCTCAGGATGATTAGCTTTTACATTAGGAATGTTCCAAAGCGCGGTTTCCCAATCGTGCAACACAATACGCCATATATCGGACGGGTTTTTTCCTAGCGGGTTGCCGGAGAGTTGACCATATTTTTCCCCCTTGAAGTACGTTTTGCCTGGATATTTAGAAGGGATTCGTACAGGGTCGAGATTGAAAGTATAGGCATCATTTTTCGTAAACCAAAGAAGCGTTTCGTAGCGCCCTGAGAATCGCTTGGAGGCATGCAATCCATGCTCGAAATGCCAAATAATACGATTCCGCAGCTTCAACTGATGTTTCTTAAAAATTTGGTAATAAAAAATATCGAGCGGGAAGACTTCTCCGTCTTCAACATAATTACCAACTTGCCAACACAAAGACCCGTCCGGGGAAAGAACCCGAATGAGTTCTTCGATAATTGGGTTGAGCCTATTCAGGTATTCTTTCAGGTCAGTCGCTTTTTCATACGACTTACCGAGATTATAGGGTGGGGACGTAATAATAAGTTTGGCAAGGCCATTGGGGAGCGTTTGCAAAGACTGCAAACAATCGCCTGGTAAGATAACTTCCTCGGCATTGGAATCGAATGAGGTTGCTATCTCCTGTTTCCAAAGCCTAGGCTCCTGAACGTAACTTGTCATTTTTATGCTCCTTCGTCATTGACTATTACGGCACAGAGCATACGCACCTCTGATGAAGGATACAAACGTGCGTATCCATTTCCGACGTACTCACCAGCAACCTGCTCTCTACTTCTTCACCACCGTCAGCTTGACCTCCGACGGATACTGCCGCGCATGATGTACGGCGTTGTGCGCGATCACGCCTTTGGTCTCGTCGTAATTCTTCCCGCCCGTATTCAGGTTGCGATCAAAGCGGGGGAAGTTGCTGCTCGACACTTCCAGGCGAATGCGGTGACCGGCCTCGAAGAAATTGCTCGTCACCATCGGTTGCAGCGTTACCTTGTAAACCTTGCCCGCTTCCATCCATACCAGCGGTTTGTCGTAGCCGTTGCGATAGCGCATCCGTTGAATCGTTTCGTCCAGATTGTAGGCGCGTCCGTCGGGGTACACGTCAATCAACTTGACGGTGAAATCGGTGTCTTTGGCGTCCGACGAAACATATAACGTGACTTCAATCGGGCCACTGACTTCGATGCCTTCGGTCAGCGGTTCGGTGCTGTAAACCAAAATGTCGGGGCGCTCTTCCATCTTGCGCTGATCGAATGCTCCGCCCGCCACGGCGTTGCCCGTGCAGCAAACATTGCCGCCATAAGACGACACCGGATTCATCGGGTCGTAATCAAACTTGTCCGGGCTATCGGTCGCAGGAGCCGCCGCGCTCAGCACGCCGTCGCCATTGAGCGTATTCGCTTTGCCGCCGCTCGATAGATAAAGCTTCATCGGTTGCGCGCCGACGGGCGGCCACGTTTCGGACGCTTGCCACTTGTTGCTGCCCATCGTGAAGTAGCGGACTTTGGGCATCTTTTCGAGTAAACCGTTTTGCTCGCCTTTCAAGAAGCGATCAAACCAGCCGTAGGTCAGTTCATCGTAATTCAAGCGCGCATCGCCCATACTGCGCTCACCAACCACCGTATTTTCGGTCGCGCGTTTATAAGCGCAATGCAGCGTCGGCGCAATCACGGCGTATTGTTGATTGGCGATGTCAGGGCGTGCTGTTTTGCGCACGTGATTGTACGCCGCGAGATTTGGCCCGACCGATACGTCGTACCACGACATAAACCAGAAACCGGGCACGTTGATTTTCATGTCGTCATGCCACAGTCCGCCTTTGTACCAGGCCGGATCGTTTGGTGCGCGTTTAATCATCGCGCCGCCTGTGGCTACGGGCATTTCATCAGCGAAGATTCCCTTCGGCCCATCTACGGCTTTGATGATGTCTTTGACAGGTAAATGCCGCAGCGCCTTTGACCAGTCTACGGGCGGGAGTTGTTGCGCGAGGTCGAACGACTTCGACGCGCGAATCAAATCTTCCTGCGAAGTGTTGGGCGGAAACATCGGGCGCACCTGATTCTGCTCTCCATAAATCCACGCGATGAACAGCATTTGCACTGCGCCGCCGCGATACCAATTGCCTTGTTCGTAGTAGCCACCGACGCGCCCGACCCCTGCGCCAAAGCCTTGCGGGATCATCGCCGCGAACGCCGGATTGCCTTGTGCGGCGACGGCCATTTGCCATTCCGCTGTCGAAGAGCAGCCAATTGTACCGACTTTGCCATTTGACCAAGACTGTTTTGCCATCCAGGTCAGCGCGTCATCGCCATCAGTGAGCGGCGGGCCAAGGATGTCGTAATTGCCCTCTGAGAAAAAATGCCCACGTTCGTTCATTGTAACGTGGGCATAACCGCGCTTGACAGCCTCAATGATGCTGCTCATATCGCGCGGTGCGCCCGTGCGTACGTCCCAGAAATTGAAGTTATAGGGCGTGCGCACAAAGATCGTTGGATACTTCTTTGCTGTGTCTTTCGGGCGATAGAGGTCTGCCGCCATGCGCTTGCCGTCACGCATCGGAATCATCAGCTTGCGCTCAACAATTGCAAGAGCTTGCAACTCGTTTTCAAGCGCGTGGCGTTGGGCAATTAGTTCGGGATTCGCTGTATTGCGTCCTTGGCCTGCCGCAAGTTGAAATGCGATGCCTAAGGCAACAGTCGCAAACATCAACGTCCAGCAAATCTTTTTGTACATGGGGTTACTCCTCTGAAAATGTACAGCAAACTTTCCAGTTGGCTGTGGTATTCACTAGCAATCTGCCCTGCGCGTCAACAGCATACTGGAAAGTTTGCTGTACCTTTTGTGGCAGGGCATTGCCTGCGCCAGATTTGGATTTTATTCGGAAATCACAATTCTATTTATCTCACCCGCAAGGTAAGCGCAAGGTTGCCAGTCGGAGCGAAAGTTTAGGCGCGAAACCGCAGCACAGAACGCGCTCGCGCTTTGGCGGTTTCTTCTGCACGGTTCTTCGGCGGCGCGTGCGTTTCCAGCGCCTGCAGCAGCTTGTGGGAAATCGCAGCGATCTCATCCACAGCAGCTAGAAACACCGCTTCATTGGCTTTGGATGGCTTGGCAAAGCCGCTCACTTTGCGAACGAATTGGAGCGAGGCTGCGTGAATCTCGTCATCGGTGACGGGCGGGTCGAAATTGAAAAGCGGTTTGATATTTCTGCACATAAAGGTTATCTCCGCTGCGGTGCCAGCAATGTCAGATCAAGTGCGTTGCCCATCGCCTGATAGCCTGCGCGATTCGGATGCAGCTTATCGCCCGCGCCGCCAATCGTGCTATTGGGTTGAAAGGCCGCCCGCAAGCCCCCTGTTTGCGGGTCGGTGGTTGCCGCATCGAAATCGGCGACGCCGTCAAACGTGCCGCTCGTGCGAATAAATTGATTGATCATTTGGCGGCTTGCGTTGATGGCGGCAGTACCAGCCGCCGCATTGCTGCCGAGGCTGGGCGTAATCGTCGCGCCAATGATTTTGATCTTGCTACGTGCGCGTACGCGTTTCACCAGCTCTCGCATCCCGGCGATGACAGCTTCGGCACTCGCACCGCGTGATAAATCGTTGATGCCTTCCAGCCAGATGATGTGCGTGACGCCGGGCAGACTAAGCACATCGCGTTCCAGCCGATCTAACGCCGAGGGGCCGCCGGGAACGGGTGCGGTTGCGGAGTATTTTTCTGGCCCGACAATTTGATTGCCGCCAATGCCCGCATTGATGACTGAAATGCGATTGCCATACGCCGCGTGCAAACGGCGCGACAACACATCCGGCCAGCGATCATCGCCGTTGAGTGTCGAGAGCGTCCCGTCCGTAATCGAATCGCCAAAGCACGCGACAACCACCGTCTCCGCCGGGGCCATCACCTCGAATGCATCAAGGAAATACCAAGAAGTCGTTGTGTAAGGAAAGTTCGTGTCGCTTTCTTCCTTGCTGTGACTGCCAGCGCGTGGCGGGGTCAAGTAGGAAGTTTGCAGCGCCTTCGCATGCCATGTCATCGGCCCGCTGTTCCCCGTGACATGAAAGCTGACGGCGAGCTTGCGTCCGTTCAGCAACGAATCGTTTGCGTTTTTTACGAAGGACAGGTTGACGGCATCAGTGTAAGCAACCTGACCTGGTTCGATAGTGAGGCTGTGCTTGCCGCCAAACAGGACGCGCGTGTTCGTGCCGGATATGATGTTGCCAGCGCTGCTTTGCAGGCCAACAAAAATATCGTCGAACTTCACCGGACGTGTACCGAACACGTTCGAGAAACGCAGCCGTCCACGCTTTCCCCACAAATCCGGGCGAATGATCAGGCGCAAGGTCTGATCGTTCGCGCCTGTCTGGGCGGATTCGATGGCAAAGTCCAGCACGGGCTGCGCGGAAGGATTGCCTGAAGGATACGGCCCGTGCGCCGAAGCAGCCCAGGAGGCTACCCAGTTTTGTCTTTGGGCCTGTGTTTTCGTCGAGGCTACTGCGCAGCAGACCAGCGAAATGAGTAAGCCTTTAACTAAATAACTATGATTCATTTAGGATTCGGAGAGCACGTTATTATCAACCGCAAGAAAATAAACCATGAAGAACACGAAGCAGAAGAGCGTAGAAAAGGGGCGATTATCTCGCTGTCTTTCATCGTGTGATTCGTGGTGAATATCAATATCTGACCTCTTACTTTTCTACTTCGCTAACTTCCGCCGCGTCCAGCCTGCGAGGGCGCAGGCGCACCCATCTGAAAACCGCTATCTGTTGTAACAACGCACGCAGCCCGAAAGCCTGAGCAAACTGGAAAGTTTACTCTACCTTCAAAGCGCCAAGTGTTACTTTTATCAGGGACGCAGAGCTTAGCAAAGGATATCTGGAATTGCTAATGCGCAGGATTTGCCTATAATGTCGCAGCCTGTAACAGACTAAACTTTTGACCTCTTTGCTTATGTTCAAAGAATTTTTTGCGCCCAAAAACTTTCTCAATTATTTGCTGTTCGCTATTCCCGTTGCCGTGGGATTGGAATTGCAACACGCCAATCCAGTAGCGATTTTTGTGGCTTCGTGCATTGCGATCATCCCGCTCGCTGGGTTGATGGGCAAGGCGACGGAGCATTTATCGGAAACGCTTGGCGAAGGCGTGGGCGGGCTGCTGAATGCGACCTTCGGCAACGCGGCGGAATTGATTATCGCGTTGATGGCTTTACGCGCGGGATTATTTGAAGTCGTCAAGGCTTCGATTACGGGTTCGATTATTGGCAATATTTTGCTGGTCTTGGGCTTGAGTCTGCTGGCAGGCGGGGCCGAGCATGCCACCCAAAAATTCAATAAAACTGCTGCCGGGCTGGGCGCAACATTGTTGGCGTTATCAGCGGTTGGCTTGATTATTCCGGCCATTTTTCATCTTCTGGTCAAAGATCATCCGAACGTCAAAGAACAGAACCTGAGCCTGGAAATCGCCGTCGTACTGTTCATCGTGTACATTCTGAGTTTGATCTTTTCCCTGAAAACGCACGCCTATCTCTACGTTGGCAAAGCGGGGGAACGCTCCGCCGATGAAGAAGAGGCGCTTGGCACTCACAGTTGGAGCCGTGGGAAATCCATCACGCTTTTGCTGGTTGCCACGACACTGGTGGCTGTGATGAGCGAATTTCTGGTGGGCGCAGTCGAAGCCACCTCGAAAGCCATCGGGCTGACTGAAGTCTTTGTCGGCGTCATCCTTGTGGCGATTATTGGCAATGCTGCCGAGCATTCGACCGCCATATTGATGGCCATGAAAAATAAAATGGATTTAGCCCTGAACATTGCCATCGGCTCCAGTTTGCAAATCGCCTTGTTCGTCGCGCCCGTCCTGGTTTTTATCAGCTATTTTGTGAACAACGGCCCGATGGATTTGTTGTTCACTCAGATGGAAGTCCTTGCCATTGCGATTTCTGCGGCGGTGGCGGCGTTGATTGTGCAGGACGGCGAATCGAATTGGATGGAAGGCGTGCTGTTGTTGGCGGTGTACACGATCCTGGGCATTACCTTTTATTTTCTGCCAGCCTGAATGTAGAGCAAACTTTCCAGTTTGCTCTGATGACAACAAGGGAGCGCTGAGGGGAACAGGAGCAAACTGGAAAGTTTGCTCTACATTTATTTGACCACGCCGCGCTGCGAGGTAGCGATGAAATCAATCAGGTAATCAATTTCCGGGATGCCTGTCATTTCGGCTTTGAGGCGTTCGAGAGCTTGCGAGGTGTTGAGCTTGGAGGTGAGCAGGATATGAAACGCATGTTGGATGGAGCGAATCGCCTCGTTGCTGAAGCCTTGTCGCCGCAAGCCAATCGTGTTGGCACCGTAACAACTGGCGTGGTTGCCAACAGTGCGGGCATACGGCAATGCATCTTTGACCACGACTGAAAACCCGCCGATAAACGCAAACCTTCCCACGCGACAGAATTGATGCACCGCGCTGTAGGCTCCGATAGTTGCGTGATCCGCGACTTCGACGTGTCCGGCCAACGTGCCAGCGTTCGCAAAGACGCAATGCGAACCGACGTGACTATCGTGCGCGATGTGGGCTTGTGCCATAAACAGATTGTCATTGCCGACCGACGTTAGTCCGCCGCCGCCCGCCGTGCCGCGATTCATCGTCACGTATTCTCGAATCACGTTGCGCTCACCAATTACGAGTCGCGTTTCTTCGCCGCTGAATTTCAAATCCTGTGGCGGTTGTCCGATGGAGGCAAAGGGAAAGATGCGCGTCCCGCTGCCGATTTCGCACGGCCCTTCGATGACGACATGCCCGGCGATTTCGACTTCGTCGTGAATGACGACGTTGGCTCCGATCAGAGAATACGGCCCAACGGCGACGTTGTGGCCCAATTTAGCAGTGGGATCAATGATGGCAGTGGAGTGAAGCATAGTTGGGAAATCAAAAGGCAAAAGTGGGATGCGGAAGCAGCGCCATATTGGAATTTCTTAGCTCAAGTGTCGCTCTTTTGATATTTGCCTTTTGCCTCTTGATTTCAGGCAGTCTTGGGCTTATCGGTTGTGACCGAGGTGACGACAGCTTCGCAAACAACGGCACCATCAACATACGCTTTCCCACTCAATTTGCCATAGCCACTGCGATATTTAATGACCTCGATTTCCAGCCGCAATTGATCGCCGGGCGTGACCGGTTTGCGAAAGCGCGCTTCTTCGATAGCAGCAAAATACATCAGCTTATTTTCGCGGTCGGGAACTTCGCGAAACAATAAAACCGCGCCCGCCTGCGCCATCGCTTCGATAATCAATACGCCGGGCATCACGGGAGCGCCGGGGAAATGGCCTTGAAAAAACGGCTCATTGATGGTCACGTTCTTGATCGCGACGATGCGCTTGAGCGGCTCAAGTTCCACAATACGATCAATTAACAGGAACGGATAACGGTGCGGAATGAGGGATTGGATTTCCAGGATGTCCATTGTCATTGGTCATTCGTCATTGGTGAGTTGCAGCCTGGCAAGGAGCGCCAAACAACAACGCCCTACTGACGACCTTCTTGTTCTAAGTTTTTCACGCGCGCAAATAATTCCGGCAACTTGGCAATCAAGGCTTGGAGTCTGCGCCATTTCATGTGGTCTTGCACGGGCAAGCCGCCGACGATCTTACCGGCTTCGACGCTTTTGGTGACGCCGGTGCGCGCCGTCACGATGGCGCGATCTCCTATCGTGATGTGCTGATTTGTGCCGACTTGCCCGGCGATGATGACGTTGCGCCCGACTTTCGCGCCGCCGGAAAAGCCCGTCAACGCAGCCACGACAGAATCTTCGCCAATGTCACAGTTGTGGCCGATCTGAATCAGGTTGTCGAATTTCGCGCCGCGTCGAATCCGGGTTTCACCGAAGCCCGCGCGATCTACGCAACAGTTAGCTCCGATTTCCACGTCATCTTCCAGCACGACACGCCCGACTTGCAATAGCTTGAATTGCTGGCCTTGTTCATCCGGTGTAAAGCTGAAACCGTCGGCCCCGATGACCACTCCGCTGTGCAAGCGGCAGCGCGCGCCGATTTCTGTGTCGTCATAGACTGAGACATTCGGGAAAATTACCGTGTCGTCGCCCACTTTCACGCGATCACCGAGCACGACACTCGGATGCAACGTAACGCGATTGCCAACTATGCAATCCCGCCCAATCGTGACGCGCGGATGAATCGAACAGTCAGCGCCGAGCGTTGAGCCAGCCCCGATTTGCAATTCTGCGCTCACGCCCCGATTTTCGTACGGCTTGCCGTAGAAGGCTTGAATTGCACGCGCAAAAGCCAGCTTGGCGTCTTTAGCGATTAGCAACGGCTGGTTCGTTAGTGCTTCGTGGTTGGCAAGTTTGGCCGGTAGGATAAAGGCGGCGGCGACAAAGGCATCAATATGTTCCAGCCAATAACTCAGCTTGGTGACATCGGCGACGAAAGTGATTTCGCTGGCAGTTGCTTCGCCCAACGAGGCCACGCCTGTTACTTCGACCGCCCCGTTGCCCTGCAACTCTGTCCCAATTAAATTGGAAAGTTCATATAAGGTCATTAGCTAAAAGAAAGCAGCGAGCAATCCATCCACCAGGGGTACTGCTCACTGCTTACACACGGTCGAATTCCGGTTGCTTACTTCGCCGGTTTGGCAGGCGCGCCAGCCGGAGCAGGGTTCGCCTTATTATATTCCTTGATGAAATCGGTGGTGATGTCACTGGTTGGCATCGCCCACAGCAAAAAGCCCTGTTGCTGGGCGACTGCCGCATCTAACACGATGACAATGCCTTTGGTAGCGGCATATTGATTGAGGGCTTTCCCGATTTTTTCGTATACGGGTTGCCGCACATCAGCTACTCGTTTTTGTGCATCGGGTTCATAATCTTCGATTTTCCGCTTAATGCTCTTTTCCAATTCAGTGGCTTGCTCGACCCATTGCTCGCGGACTTGTGGCGTCACGGTGCCGCCTTTGGTCTGAATGTTGTTCTTCAATTCAGTGTATTTTGCCTGATCGGTTTCGATGGCTTTGCGCCGGGGTTCTAATTCGCCCACCAACGCTTCAAATTTGACTTTGAGTTCACCAATCTCGGTGTCAAATGCTGCCGAATTGATGATCGCAATTTTTCCTTCAGCCCCAGTTCCACCCGCAGGCGGCTGCGCGGCAGCCGGCGCGCTTGCGCCACCGGTAGGACGTGGGGTTTGAGCCAGCGCGGCAGCCGCCAGCAAGCTCAGTAAAGTAAATGATAACAAAAGCTTTTTCATGTCTTCTCCTCTAAAAAATGTAGCGCAAACTTTTCAGTTTGCTGGTACTAACACTAGGCGTTGCTTGATAGAAACCGGAGCAAACTAGCAAGTTTGCTCTCCCTTCAGGTTACGGTTTCGGCTTTGCTGCAGTTGGTGCGTTGGCCGTCTGTGGCGGGGCGGGATTGGCTTTATTGTAACTGGCGATAAAATCTTGAGTGACATCTGCCTTCGGATCCATATAAACGATCAGGTTGGCCTCGGCGACTTGCAGCGTACTGAACACAATTGTGATGCCTTTTTCCGCCACATATTTGTTCAGATAATCCATAATCTTGGTATAGGTGGCACCGGTCACTTCGCCTTCGCGTTTTTGCGCGAATTCTTGATAATCTTCCAGTCTGCGCTGTCCTTCTTTGCGCAATTGCTCGACGTCCTCTTGTACCTTGCGGGCTTGTGCCGGCGTCAGCTTCGCGCCATTTTTATCCAGTTGTTCCTGCTTGGCATCAATGGATGATTTGATGGACGCTAACTCGGTTTCTCGTGGTGTCAATTCGCCGCCCAGTTTTTCGTAAATAGGCTTCAATTCGTTAATCAATTCCCGAAAGGCCGCTGTGTTGACAAACGCAACTTTGGGCTTGGGGAGGTCAGCACTAGCCGCAGTAGTTGCAGCGGCAGCCTGTCCTGCTCTGGGCGTGGGGGTTTGTGCCAGCGCTGTCGCCATGAGCGATGAGAACAGCACCAAAACGAGTAAAATATTCACTTTATACTTCATAACAATTAGGTTCTCCCATCAGTAATATGCCATAGCCCTCTCAATCTGTCGGCGCAGGCGTAGAAACATCATCGGACTTTACCGGGCATTTGTGAAGCGAAAGCGGGTGGAAAACCTATCCACGGCGCAAAAAAAAATCGCCACATTAAAAAGTTCGCCCCACTGCAAAGCGAATCGCAGTGCGCCGCTCCAGGTATAACGTCTTCGGGTCGAAGGGGTCAGTGCGGGCATTGGGGTTGAACGCGAAAATCAACCGGAATGGGACATTTAGCATCGGCACTTGCACGCGAATTTCCGCGCCTAGTGAAGCCCGCACGTCCGAAAAGATTTTGTCGGTATTCTGCGACAATCGAACGATGTCGTAGCTGCGCGAATCGCCCAGGAAACTGACGGGGCGGAAGCCCGGCGGAGTGCCGCCTCCTGGTTGTGCCGCATTCACCAATTCTTCGCTCGTTGCCACTCGTCCCGACGGATTCAACAGCACGCCGCTGGCCACCACCTGATTGAGATAATTTGAGACGGTCAATTGATCCGCCGAAAATTTGCGCAGGTTGAAAACAGTGCCGATATCGGCAAACGCAGCCACGGACAAGGCGCTGATAATCGGGACACGATATTCCAGGTTGTAAACCAGGGACGTATCGCCACCAATAGGCGTAAAGAAGCCATTGGCATACGACGGGTTTTTGGCCACGTTGCAATTCGCCGAGGGCGTTTCAGTACAGCCACCTTCCGGCGCTTCGTAGGTAAATTGACGCAGCACGCTATTCGCCACATAACCAGCGGGCGCGTCAATTAACCGGTTGCTGTCGGTCGGGTCGGTGATTTGCGCTTTGACATTACGAGTTGATAGGAATGACTCAATGCGGGCGACTGGCGAAATTGAACGAATGTTATAGCCCCGAATGTCGTACTCGCCACCCAGGAAGAACCGCTCATAAATCGGTACGCCACCCACAAAAGCCAGCGAGTTGGAATCGAATCGCTTGCCAAACGCCATCGCGTGTTGTCCGAGGAAACGCATGCCGATCACGTGCGGTTTCTCGCTATTCCGCTTGAAAACAGGAATGAAGTATTTGAAATCCACCGTGGGCGAGAACACGTTCACGTCACCGCCCAACACGCCGCCGGATAACTGCATGTTAGCCTGGAAGCTCATTCCGCGCGTGGGGTCAAGAAACGAATTGAGCGTGTTGTAGAGAAAATAGGGCGAGATGCGGCTCGTCAAAATCTTCGGCTGCGAGAAGGTCACCGGAATATCGTTCTTTGGGTCGGCATCGGTGTTGACTTTCGGGTCTTCGGTTTTGTTGGTGCTGAGCGTGTAGGACAAACCTAATCGCGCAAACCGCGAAAGTTTGGGAAAGCGTTTGGCCCCAAACACAAAGAACGGGGCCGAAAAGTTAACCGTTCCACCGGCGGTGCTTTGCGAAAATAGCGTGTCAGCATTCAACCCAGACGTTCCGAACAAAGACGATTGCAACAACGCCGCGTTATTGAAGTAAAATCCATTGCCGACGAACTGATATTTTGACAAGAACAGATTCACGCTCATGCTGATGTTCTTGCCCAGGAAATACGGTTCCGTAAAGCCGACCGAGAACATTTGTTGACGGTTCCCGCCTTGCAGGCTGAATTCCACGGTTTCACCGTAGCCCAATAAATTATTGGTCGAGTAACTCAAGCCGAAAAAGCTGCCGTAAAAACCTGAAACACCACCGCTCAGGTTAATGGATTGGCGGCCCCGCTCTTTGACCTGTAAATCAATGTCTACAGTTTGATCTCGGTCATTGGTGCGGGTGATGGCATCTTTTTCTTTGATTTCATCAAACAATCCCAACTGGTTCAGCCGCTGGATCGAAAAATCCCAGTAGCGTTTGCTGTACGGATCGCCTTCGTTGATGGCGATTTCGCGGCGCATCACGCGATCACGGGTATTCGTGTTACCGATGAATTCCAGGCGGCGCAGGGTATATTGCTTGCCTTCTTCCACCCGCAGTGTGAAGGCAACTTCGCCATCTTCTGTGCCAATGTCGGTGAATTCCGGCTCCAATTCCGCCGAAGCATTGATGTAGCCGCGGTCTCCGTATGCACCCTTGATGCCGTCTTTTTCGTAAATGCCTTTGCGAATGGTTTCGGCGTTCGCATAATCGCCCGCGCGCAAGCCGGAAGCCAGGCTGATATAGCCCGCCGGAAACAATGTCACGCCTTCTTCTTTGACGGATTTGATTTTATAGCGGCGTCCGACTTCGATGGGGACCGTAATTTTTAGTCCCGGCCCTTTCTTGCTGATGATAGGGAACCCGCTCACGGCTTTTTCTTCACGCACCACTTCCGGTTCACCGAGGCGGGCATTTAAGTAGCCTTTTGAGCCGAGAAACTGTCGCACGTTTTCGAGGTCGTATTCCAGTTTGGGTTTGAAGTAAATGTCTTTTGATTGGAAGGAAGAGATGAGACCGGATTCTTTGACGACTTTCATCGCACCGCGCAAACGGCGTTGCGTGAATTTATCGCCCGCACCCGTAAACAAAATCTCTTTGATGCGAACGCGTGGCCCTTCCTCGACGTTGAAAATGAGGGCGATGGAAGTTTGATTAATTTCCTCAATTTCAATGTCTACTTTCGCATCGGGATGGCCTTTTTCCGCTAATGCTTCGCGCAGCACCAGGCGCGCGCCATTGATTTTGCCCGGATCGAACTGCGTTTCTTTCGTGACACTAACGCGCCGTTCCTTATACTTCGTGAACATCTCGCTTTCGGTCACGGACTTCATGCCGCGATATTGCAGATCACGAATGATGGGGTATTCCTTAACCTCGAAGATGATGATTTTGCCGCCCTTTGGCCCGTCCGCTTCATAGACTTTGCTGCGCAGCGGATCGAAAAATCCCAGGTTCAGGATGGATTCAAAATCGCGCCTGACCAGGTCTGGGTTATAACGATCATCCTTTTTGGTTTGGATGCTGTATTGCAGCGTGTCTTTGGGGATACGGCGATTGCCACGAAATTCAATGTCTTCAATCAAGACATCCTGACTCGTGGGCTGCTGGGCAAAAACTGAAAATGAAAACAGAAGAAATAAAAAGCTACTTAACAAACAGGTAATGCGCTTGGGCATGCATTATCTCCAAGATTAAACGGGCGGCGTGACGAACGTGCCGATGCCAGCTCGACGGAAAAGCAATCTTACACAGTCTCAATCATGGCTAGTCAATTCTCCTCGCTACCTTGAATTGATTGCATGAGATTGAGCGTGACATGAAATATCAAGAGTTGGCAGTAAACAAGATGCGGCATTATACGCGAAGAAATAGGGTAATGGTAGGGGGGCACGCATTAGGATTTATTTAGGCGTCAAAGGTTGAGCCTTGAACTGTCTCTGACTCCTAACAACTCGCAACGATTGCAACAAGTTACCTTGGCAAAAGTCGAACCTTATTGCGTCATTGGCGCGATCATTTTCTCTGCCGCCGCGCGGAAAATCTCGGTTGGGGGCAACAAACTCACCACAAAATAGGCCTCACGCGCAAAATCAAAAAAATATCCTGGATGCACCAGGACGTTCTCTTCTGCTAATAAGCGCAACATCATTTCTTCTTCAGATGCCCAGCGCGGCACTTCAAGGACTGCACTCCAGCCGCCTTCCAGCGTGAGCAGCCGATAAGCTGAACCGGCGACCGCTTGCTGCAGAAAATGAAGATTATCTCGCACACGCGCCAGGATTTGTTGTTGTAAGCCCGCTCGCAGTTGCAGCCAGGCAGGCGCGGCTAATTGCACGGGCGTGTTGACCGACAGAAAAGTGTCGGCGATCAATTCCAGGCGCGTTTCGGCTTCCCGTCGCAAATCTTCTGCTCCGAAGGGAATGATCCAACCAAGTTTCATCTGCGGCAGCGCCAGCATTTTGGAAAAGCCATTGAGCACAAAGGTCAGCGCCGCGGTGGACTCATAAGCCGTCACCTGCTCCAGGTCATCCGTGATCGAATAATCGCGGAACACTTCATCTACGATCAGCGCCAAATGATGCTTCAGACAAAAAGCTTCGAGTTGCGCAAATTGCTTGAGGTAGGAGCCAGTCGGATTGTTCGGGTTGACGATAATGATGGCACGCGTACGCGGCGTCACCGCCTGTGCTAACGAATCGAAATCTATCCGCCAGCCTTGTGGATGCCGATATATTAATTCGTAGGGCTGCAATGCCACGCCTTCGAGCGCGGCCAGAAAATCGAAGAGCGGATAGCTCGGTTGCGGCACCAATATCACATCCCCGTGATCAGCAAGCAACTTAAACAGCCACGAATAGGCTTCGCTGGTGCTGGCGGTCAAAAAGATACGCTCGGCGTCAATTGGCTGGCCTTGTGTTTGATAATAATCTGCTACAGCTTGTCGGGCAGTCCTTAGTCCACGCGGATTTGGGGCATATCGCAAGGCTTGCGGATGCGTCAACGCCGCCAGGATTGCGGCGCTCGGATAGGTAAAGCCGGCCCGCGTAGGATTTGTTTCCGTGAGGTCAAGCAGCTTGACACCCGCGCGCTTTTTCTCTTCAATCAGGCGCGCCAGTTGATTGGTGGCCAGATTCCATTTGAAACGAGAGGAAAACATGCTGACTCGCAGGCAACAATTCGGAGCTTTGTTCTTACTGGGGCTGCTCCTCCTGATTGCCGGTTATCGTTGGCTACATTTGCCGCAATGAATACTGAACCACTTATCGCTATCGTCGGGCCTACGGCTTCGGGCAAAAGCGATCTGGGCATTGCCTTAGCCGAACACTGCAACGGCGAAATTATCAATTGCGATTCGGTGCAGGTTTATCGTGGCCTTTACGTCGCGACGGCCAAAGTTCCCTGGGCAGAACAGCGCAGCATTCCGCACCATCTGATTGATATTGCCGATCCCACGGAAAACTTCACTGCCGTCAAATGGGCGGCGCAGGCGCGCGCTACTATCGCCGAGATTGAAGCACGAGGCAAGCGCGCCTTCCTGGTCGGCGGCACCGGATTTTATTTGCGCGCGCTGACGACGCAGTTTTTCACTGCACCAGAGATTGATGAAGCGCTGCGTCCGCGTTTGCTGAAATTGATGGAGCGCAAAGGCGCAGCGCATTTGCACAAGCTCTTGGCGCGCGTGGATGCCACCACCGCACAGCGGTATGCCCCGAAAGATTGGTCGCGTATCTCACGTGCTTTGGAAGTGTATTTTTCATCCGGCAAACCGTTCTCCGAATGGCAAAGCGAAAGCCCTGAAGTCCTCACGCCAGAAGCCGCGCGGTTGCATTACCTCGTGCTACAACCGCCGCGCGAAGAACTCTACGAACGGATCAATCGCCGTGCTGATTTGATGATCGAGCAAGGTTTGGTGCAAGAGATCGAAAACTTGCTGGCTGCAGGCGTGCCACCAGATGCCAAAGCCTTTGGCGCGCACGGCTACAAACGGTTCGTCGAGTATTTGCAGGGAAAGCGAACGCTCGCCTCGGCGGTCGAGCAAATGAAACTCGACACGCGGCACTACGCCAAACGGCAATGGTCATGGTGGCGCGCCCGCGCGAACACGCATTGGCTGCCTGGCTTTGGCTTTGACGAAGCTATTATTGCCAAGGCGCTGTCACTGGTGCGGAACTTACAACAGTCTTGAGTGGTGTGTTCGACCAGCCTCAGAGGCCAAGCTGAAATCGCTGTAATTTACCGCCAGTGAGGAGCGCTCAGCCAGCAGGAAAACCGTGCCTGCTTAACGGTTTACTCTTTCCTCATCCGTCCCCGGCAGGCGCAGGCGGACAACCAGTCCTTGCTCCGGCGCGTTTGTCGCGCTCACCGTTCCCCCATGTAACTTGATCGCGCGTAAGGTGCTGACTGTCAGAACCGACGAATTCTGAACTGCGATACGGTTTTGCTGGGAGAGGAAAATAGTACTCAAAGATGTTCTGCTTTCGCTCATTTCGTTGCAGGTGGCCGGGTTTTATCGCTTTCCACCATTCTGGCGGCAGGAAATAATGAAGTTGAAAATTTTTCACGAACCAGAGAGCTTGCTCCGGCGTCTTTCTTTTTGACAGCGTCATCCCCCTCTCAAGGAGAAGGAATTAAAATGCCGTCAAGCGAACGGCTTAGGCGCAGAATATTTCTGTACTGAAAATAATAAAGATTCGCTCCTGGCTGGGAATGAAGGAAGGGAAGCGAATCACGAAGGGCAAAAACGCGATGAAAACGATTCGGCAAAGTTTCTTTCGGTTACGCGAAGTCAGTCATCAACCACTCATCCTGCTGTTGTTCGTTTGGACAATCATGATGTTCATGTCCTGGAGCTTATTGACTCTCACTGACTGACAAAATTAGCACCACCAATCTTCAATTTTCTCGTTTTTCTGGCACTTGAAAGACGAGAAAAGCCGAGTGGCAGGCCGTGAAAAAGGGCTAGCCTGGGGAGGCACGAAAGACGCCAAGTTGGCGGCCTGTCACTTCTCTCATTTGGCAGCGATGAATGTTCGCTGCTGGCGGCAGCTTTGTCTGCCTTTCAAACCAATAGGAGTAGCGAGGGCAACGCGCTGCTCCAAATAACTTAGGAGATGTAACGATGTACCTAAACAAAAAATCTGGAATTCTCTTTGGCACCGCTTTGCTGGTTTGCAGTTTGCTGGCAAACCTCGCCGTAGCCGCAAGTCAACAACGGTCAGGGCGCGATCCACTGGGCTTTTTGAAGCGCGCGCTGACAGAGGCGGGCGCGTCCGCGTTGACGACCGATCAGGAAACACAACTCACGACTTTGATTACCGCCTTCAAAGCCGCGCGACCAACCGAACCAAATCATGCCTTGATTGATGCCCGAACGGCCTTTGCCGCTGCTGTGGTGGCAGGGGATGCGGCTGCTGCGCAAACACAGGCAGGCATCATTGCAGGGCTGATCGCAGGGGAAAACAATACGCGGCTACTGGCGCTCGCCAAGTTTGGCACGGACGTGACCACCATTCTCAAAAATGGCGGGCAGTTGGAGTATTTAGTACAAAAGCTCAGCAGTGAACGCGTACTAGGCTTCATTGAATCTCTGGTTGGCGGGGGCGGTTTTGGCCATGGGGGAGGAGGCCGTGGGCCAGGCCGACCTTAATTGAAACTACGATGGTCGCGCAAGCATTCCCTGGCCTGGAATGCTTGCGCCAGGCTATTTCGGCGATAGGAGACACTTATGACAAAGAACCCCTTACTTCATCCCTCACTAAGTAGGCGCGATACCTTACGATTAATGGGCGCAACCGGAGCTGCTTCACTGCTGGGATTAGGAAGTAATAGCGGACTCTTACCCTGGCTTATGAACACGCCGGGGGTAGTCGGATACGAAGACCTGCTCACGCGCATTGTGCGCCCGGTTTTATATGCAGCCTCACCGCTGCAAGTGACGAAACCGATTGCGGAAATGTCCTGTGTGGCGCGCCCTGCTTTAACTGAAGGCCCTTTTTTCGTGGATGAAAAATTGAATCGTTCTGACATTCGCACTGACCCCTCGAACAACACGACCAAAGCAGGCGTGCCGCTCAAGATCAAATTCAATGTTTATCGCACCAGCGGCGGCACATGTACGCCCCTGGTCGGAGCCTACGTGGACATTTGGCATACCGATGCGACAGGCGGATATTCGGATGTCAGCGGGCAGGGCAACCCAAATAACCTGGGACAGAAATTCTTGCGCGGCTATCAGGTGACGGATGCCAATGGCGCGGTCGAATTCACGACCATTTATCCGGGGTGGTATGCTGGTCGTACCGTCCACATCCACTACAAAGTGCGCCTGTTTTCCGGCTCGACGAAAACTTGCGAATTCACCTCGCAGGTAATGTTTGACGATACGCTGACGGATCAGGTTTTCACGCAGTCACCTTACAATGCGCGCGGCACGCGGAACACGCGCAACAGCAATGATGGTATTTATCAAAGCGGTGGCAGCACGCTTTTGCTCAGCCTCACGGCGGACGGCAATGGCGGTTACACCACGTCTTACGACCTTTCGCTCTCTGGTTTACCGGCCTCAACTTCTTCGCTCTCGGCTGTTTCGGGCGCGAGCTATGCCTCCGGCGGGGCGGTGACGAGTGAGGGAATTGCCTCGCTCTTTGGAAACGGTCTTGCCTCTACTACGAATACCGCGCCGAGCTTGCCTTTGCCGACGATCTTAGACACGACGAGTGTCACCGTTCGTGATGCGGCAGGCACTACGCGGAACGCGCCACTATTCTATGTTTCGCCGACTCAACTCAACGTCCAGATTCCGTCCGGCACCAGCACCGGCAGCGCTACGCTGACGGCTCTACAAAGTGGGGCGACTGTCTCACAGGGCACCGTCACAGTGGAAAGCGTCGCGCCTGGCCTTTTCTCCGCTGGCCTTTTCTCCGCGAATTCGGACGGCGCTGGGATTGCCGCGGCGCTAATTCAACGAGTGAAAGGTGACGGCACCCAAAGTTATGAATTCGTGGCGCAATACGATACGATGCAGAAGAAGTTTGTTGCGGTCCCGCTTGACCTTGGTGCCGAAACCGATCAGGTTTATCTGATCCTTTTCGGCACGGGCTTCCGCTCCCGCACCTCGCTCTCGTCGGTCGTTTGCTCCATTGGTGGGGCAAGTGCTGATCTCTCTTTCGCCGGGGCGCAGGGGCAGTATGTCGGACTGGATCAAGCGAATATGCTGATTCCGCGCACGCTCATTGGGCGGGGCGATGTCGAGGTGATCTTTCGCGCTGATGCGAAATTGGCGAATACGGTGACGATCAATATCAAGTAATAAGCCGCACGTAGTAGCAAATTTATTCGCTACTTGGCTGCCGAAAGGCAGTAAATAAATTGGTTACTACGTGCCCTGCCTTAGCCGTTTTTTTCCTGCCCGCATTTTTCTGCCTGTTGTCCCTGGTTGGCTAATCTTTACAATCCCTTAACAATTCTCCCGTCCACCTACATATTTGCTTTACGCATTATCTGTATCCTTAAGTCGCTGGCTCATTGCCACGAAGGGAAAGGATACAATGATGCGCCTACTAAAATTGTCTTTGCTGTTGCTGTGTCTATTGCCATTGAGCGCCGCAGTGATGCAGCTTCTGCCCTCATTTTCCGTCAGCGGTCAGCCGCCACGCTTGACTCCGCCGCCTGCACCGCCGGGCAATCCTGTAACCGCCTCCAAAACGAATTTAGGGAAGGCACTTTTCTGGGATGAACAGCTTTCCTCGACACGCACCGTTGCTTGTGGCACCTGCCACTTTGCGTCGAACGGCGGGGCGGATGCGCGTTCCGTGAGCCAGGCGGCACGTTCCGTCAACCCTGGGTTGGATGGGGTTTTTGGCACAGCAGACGATGTGGTTGGCTCATTGGGCGTGCCGCTTAATCTGGCTGACGGCACGCTTCAGTGGTCGGCCAGCTTTGGCTTGCAGGAGCAAGTGACAGGGCGACGATCCATGTCTACCATTAACGCAGCTTACTCCAATTCTTTGTTTTGGGATGGGCGCGCGACCCAGGTTTTCCGCGATCCGCTGACGAATGAGATTGTGCTGCCAGGTGGCGCGGCGCTCGAAAGCCAAATCTTAGGTCCGTTCGTGAACGCGACAGAAATGGGACACACTACGCGCGATTGGAATGATGTGGCCACACGTGTCAGTCTTTCCAGGCCGCTGGTGCTCTCGCCTTCGGTTCCGGTGGCGCTCACCAGTTGGATCAATGGTCGCGGCTATCCTGAACTTTTTACGGAAGCCTTTGGCTCGGCTGGCGTGACGCCGGTTCGCATTGCAATGGCAATCGCCACGTATGAGCGCACGCTGTATTCCGATCAAGCACCGATTGATGGTGGCCCCGGAACACTAACACCCCAGGAAGCGCGTGGGCAGCAACTCTTCAACCAAAATGATTGCGCCATGTGTCACAGCGGGCTGCTCTTCACCGACAACCAATTTCATAACACCGGGATTCGTCCGGCTGCTGAGGATCAAGGGCAATTCGTTGTCACGGGGAATCAGAACGACCGGGCCAAATTTCGGACGCCGAGTTTGCGCAATGTGGAGTTGCGCGCGCCGTATATGCACAACGGGCGCTTTGCCACGCTCGAAGATATAGTGGAGTTTTACAATCGCGGTGGCGATGTCAACGCGCCTAATATCGAGCGCAATCGCATCCGCCCGCGTAATCTGACCGCTCAACAAAAAGCTGACCTCGCTGCCTTCCTGAAACGTCCGTTGACCGATCCGCGAGTGGCGGCAGAAACTGCGCCCTTTGATCGCCCGATGCTATATGCGGAATCCGTGCGTGTTCCGCGTATTACAGGCAGCGGAACCGCCGGAACGGGCGGGCAGATTCCACAGGTCACGGCGCTTGCTCCGCCTCTGGTCGGCAACCCTGACTTCAGTGTTGGTGTCTCGCAGTCCCTCGGTGCTGCGCAAGCCGTCCTCGTTATTGACCAGCGTGACCCGGGCACAACCACTACGATTCCCCTCATGGCGTCGCTGGCGCGCGTCACGGTTCTGTTGTCGGGCACCGGCGCAGGCAATGGTTATGGTTCGGTGAGTCTGACGATTCCCAACGATCCAGCATTAGTGGGGGCCACTTTGTTTGGGCGCTGGTTTGTGAGCGATGCCAGCGCAGTGGGGGGCGTTGCGGTTTCTCCTGCCTTTCAGATCACCATCTTTGGGACGGCAGTCAGCACGGTTCCCGCCCTTGCCACTGTATCTGCCGCAAGCTATGCCATCGGAGCAGTTGCGCCGGAATCCATTGTCTCCGGGTTCGGAACGAATTTTTCGACGCTGACCGCCGCTGCCACGGTGCTCCCTTTGCCGGAGACATTGGCAGGCGTGACCGTCACGGTCAAAGACGTGCTGGGCAAAGAGCGATTAGCTCCGCTGCTGTATGTCTCGCCTACCCAAATTAACTATCAGATTCCCTCAGGAACGGCGCTTGGCGAAGGCACAGTGACAATTCGGCAAAGTGGTTCAATTGTGGCCAGTGGACTGCTGCAAGTTGCGCCGGTTGCCCCAAGCCTGTTTGCTGCGGATGCCAGTGGGCGTGGTGCGGCGGCAGCACAAGCCGTGCGCATCAAGGAAGACAATTCGCAAAGCTATGAAACCGTGGCGGTCTATGATGCCGCGCAAAATCGCTTTGTGACGAAACCGCTTGACCTGAGCACGGATACCGTTTTTCTCCTGCTTTACGGCAGCAGCATCCGCTTTCGCAGTGGCCTCGCCGCCGTAACTGCGACTATCGGCGCGACCACGTTGCCCGTGGAATACGCTGGTGCGCACGGCGAGTTTATCGGGTTGGATCAGGTGAATGTGAAACTGCCGCGCACCTTGATCGGCAGGGGCGAAGTGGATGTTGTGCTCACGGTGGATGGGCGGTTGAGTAATATCGTCAAGATCAATATCAAGTAAACCGCTTGCAACTGACCATAGCGACAAATAACAAGGGTAAAAGTACCAGCTTTAATTGGGTTCCCGCCTCAGCCCAACCGCCCAACTAAAGTTGGTACTCTTACTCTTGTTGGCAAGGCATTTGCGCACCGCTATCAGCTCGTCTTTCCTGCTTTCGTTCTTTGCCCAGCCTGTTCTTTTTTCTGCCAGGGCGAAAAAGCTACCTTCCTTTGCTATAATCCCGACCCGCGTGGCTCAACGGCTGCGCCCAAGAAATCAGGCCAAAAAAGTTCCTGGCTCGGAGCGGGACATTGAGTAGTGAAGAAGAGGAATTTTAGCGCCTACGCCTGTGAGTAATTCAGCATGCGCCCTGAACGCTGGAAGATCGTCGAGCAAATTCTGGAAGCGGCACTGGAAAAAGCCCCAGACGCACGTGCCGCCTTTATTGCTGCATCCTGTCGCGGTGATGCCGACTTGCGCCGGGAGGTGGAAACGCTGATTCGCGCCTATGATCAAGCCGGTAGCTTTATCGAAGACCCCCTACTCGCCAGCATTTCCACTGCCCCCCTGCCTCCTGTAAATCAGGCCCAGGACGATTCTTTATCTTCTCTGCTTGGCAAACGCATCGGCGCTTACCGAATCGAAAGCGAAATCGGACGTGGTGGCATGGGCGCGGTCTATTTGGCCACGCGAGCAGACAATATGTTTCAGCGGCGCGTGGCGATCAAGATCGTCAAGCGTGGCATGGATACCGATTTTATTTTGCGCCGCTTTCGCCGCGAGCGGCAAATTCTGGCGACGCTCGATCATCCACATATTGCGGCGTTGCTGGATGGCGGTTCGACCAGCGACGGCTTGCCCTACTTCGTGATGGAATATGTCGCTGGCCAGCCGTTGAATCGGTATTGTGATGAACGCAAGCTCTCCGTTACTGACCGGCTGCGCCTGGTGCAACAGGTCTGCGCGGCGGTGTCGTATGCCCATCAAAAACAGATTGTGCATCGTGATCTCAAACCCGGCAACATTCTGGTCGTGCCTCCGCCTAGTGACAAAGCGGATGGCAAAGTCGGCATGGTGAAACTGCTCGATTTTGGCATTGCGAAGCTGCTCGGCTCGGACTGGGCGGCGGACACCGTGGAGCAAACGGCGACGGCGGTGCGCTTGATGACGCCGGAATATGCCAGCCCCGAACAAGTGCGCGGCTTGCCCGTGACCCCCAGTAGTGATGTTTACTCCTTGGGCGTGTTGCTGTATGAACTCTTGACCGGGCGTCGTCCCTATCGGCTCAGTTCTCATGCGCCGCACGAAATGGCGCGCGTAATTTGTGAGGAAGCGCCGACGCGTCCCAGTTCGATTGCGCACAACGTGGGGAAACTGCACTACGCCGAAGAACGTTCTGCTACGCCGGCATCACTGCGCCTGGAGTTGGCAGGCAATCTCGACAACATTATCCTCAAAGCCCTTAGTAAAGACCCCCAGCGGCGTTATCCCAGTGCGGCGGAATTGGCCGCAGATATCGGACGACATTTGGCTGGCATATCTGTTCTCGCTACGCAATCACCGCCACCGCCGCCGGAGCTAAGCCCGGATACGCGCGAGTGGTTAACGGAACTGCCGACGGCGCGTTCTATTGCTGTGCTGCCGCTGAAGGTAATTCACACACGCCAGCAATTACACGAAGACAGCAGCTATCTCGGCGTGGGGATTGCGGATGCTTTGACAACGCAGCTCAGTAATATGCGCGGCCTGGTCGTGCGGCTTACCAGCTCGGTGTTGTGCTGTGTCGGGGCCGAAGCGATTCCTTTGCCGCCGGTAAAGAACTTGGAGTGGATTATCTGCTGGATGGGCGGGTGCAACTGGCGGGCGAGCAGATGCGCGTGACGATGCAATTGATTGCCTTACATGAACAAGCGATTTTGTGGGCAGCACAATTTAACGAAAAGCTCACCGACATTCTAGCCGTGCAGGATTCCATCGCGGCGCAAGTCGCCGAAGCGATCATCCCGCACTTGACGGGCGAAGACCGCGCGCGGTTGGTGCGACGCGGCACCGATGATCCGCGTGCGTATGATGCTTATTTGCGAGGACGGTATTATTGGCACAGCTACACGATGGACAGCCTGGCGCACGCGCTGCTGTATTTCAACGAAGCCAGCAGTTTTGATCCTTCCTATGCTGCGCCGTATGCCGGGATTGCGGAATATTACAATCGCCTGGCGACCTTCGGTATTTTGCCTTCGGATGAATGTTTTGCGGCGGCTAAAGACGCGGCGCTAAAAGCGGTACATCTGGATGAAACCTTAGCCGAAGCGTGGGGTGCGCTGGCCTTTGCTACGCTGGGCGCGGATTGGGATCACCACGAAAGTTTGCGCCTGATCAATCGCGCGTTGGAACTGAACCCCAATTCGATGCAGGTCGCGGAGTGGTACGCGCATATTCTCGCTACGTCGGGTCGCTTGACGGAGGCGAATGCGGTGATTGAGCGTGCCTTAAAACTTGATCCGGGATCAGCCGCGATTTATGTCTTACAAAGCTTTAGCCTTTACCTGATTCACCGTCATGACGCTTCGCTACAAGCCGCTGAGCACGCCATCCGACTTGACCCCCATTCCTTCTGGTCAATGTTTAGCAAAGCCATGAGTCTGGCGCAGTATCAACATTACGAAGAAGCACAGGCCACGGCTGAATTATTGATCAAAGCCAACGCCGAAAATCCGATTGCGAAAGTTCCACTGGCTTTTACGCAGGCCCGCAGGAAAAAGTCGGATGAGGCACGCGCCTTGCTCCAACAAATGCTGGCAGCGGTGTCGGACGGATATGTGACGCCTTACTACATTGCCTTGATCCATGAGGAATTGGGGGACCGCGACGAGGCGCTCACATGGGTCGAAAGGGGCTTGGCACAGCGCGATTGGTGGATGCTGTATTTTCTCCACGATCCATTCTTCGAGCCGTTACGTACCGATCCGCGTTGCCAGATGTTGCTGCAACAAGCTGGGGTGATCGAAGCCAGCGCTGCCGCTGCTGAAAATCCTGCTACCGTGGTTGACACAATGGTGTTGCACCAACAGCCCGCCGCAACGCTACTGCGCTCGCGCTGGGGCGTCGCTATCCTGGCCCTCTCGCTCGTTTTCGCGGTGGCCTTGTTGTGGCTTTCCCGCGACACCAATTCGCGTCCGGCAATTGCCACTTTCCAAAACACGCAGGCGACGAAACTCACCACTTCTGGCAATGCCGTCATCGCGACGATTTCACCCGATGGCAAATACGTGGCCTATGTGACCGACGAGGCGGGACGGCAAAGTTTATGGTTGCGGCAAGTCAGGGTGGCTAGCAGCGTTCGTCTGATGCCGCCGGCAGAATGGGACTATCGCGGCCTCTCCTTTACGCCGGATGGTGCCTATGTGCGCTTTGTTGCCCGCCACAACACCACCAACAAAAGCGCTTTGTATGAAGTTCCGGCGCTGGGGGGAACAGCCCGTGTCGTCAAAGAACAAGTGGATAGCGCGATTGGCATTTCGCCGGATGGTAAGCAATTTGCTTTCGTGCGTCATCACGACGAACAAGGCGAAGACGATTTGCTGATTGCCGCGCTGGATGGTTCGCAGGAGCGACAAATTCAGACGCGCAAGTTTCCTGAACATTTTTCTATTAACTCTGCCCCCGCCTGGTCGCCGGATGGCCAGTCTGTTGCCGTGGTCATCGAAACCGCCGATGCGAATGGGTTTTTCATGCAAGCGCTGCAAGTGGAGGTGCAGGATGGCGCAGCCTCGCCGCTGCTGACTGCGCGGCGCTGGATGGCGATTGATCAAATCAACTGGTTGCCGGATGGTAAAAGTTTCCTCTGGTCAGCACAGGATGCCGAGTCCCCGTTTCTGCAACTCTGGTCTATCGCTAACGGACAAGCGCGCAAGCTGACGAACGACCTCAGCGATTACAAAGGACTCGGATTATCTGCCAGCTTGCAGTCCCTGGTGACCGTGCAACGACAAGTTCTCATCAATCTTTGGGTCGCTCCCCAAGGTCTTACCTCGCGCATGACGCAAATCACTACGGGCGCGGGACGCTATTTCGATTTGTCGTGGACGCCAGAAGGCGGCGTGCTGTATGCGTCCGATGCCAGTGGCAGCGCCGATATTTGGGAGCGGCAGGCGAACGGCACCGAGCAAGTCCAACTCACCGCTGGCGCAAGTCGCAACTATGCGCCCCAAGCTTCGCCCGATGGCAAATATATCGTCTTTCACTCTAACCGATCCGGCAATTGGCAGGTCTGGCGCATGAATCGGGACGGCAGCAATCAGATTCCTTTGACGAGCGGTAACGAAGAAAGCAATTGGCCGAGTGTGACACCCGATAGTAAATGGGTAGTGTATGAACATTTTGGCGCGGGCACACAGACGACGCTCTGGAAACGACCGCTGGACGGCGGGGAAGCGGTGCGATTGACGACAGGCCTTTCGATGCGCCCGGCCATTTCGCCCGATGGCAAATGGATCGCTTATTGGAGCAAAGCGGACGCCGCGAATGCGCCCTGGCGCATTGCGCTCATTCCGATTGAAGGCGGAGACGCTACCAAACAATTCGAGGTGCCACAGAGCGATGCCAGTGGCGGTAGCGCGTTACGCTGGATGCCAGATGGGCGCGGCATTGCCTACCTGGATTTTCGCAGCGGTGTGGCCAGCGTGTGCTGGCAACCGCTCACGGGCGGAGCGCCGAAGAAATTGCTGGAATCTGCGCACGATGTCATTTATTCGTTCGACATCGCACGCAATGGCAGTCTCGCGTTTTCACGCGGCTTGCGCGCGCATGATGTGATGCTGCTGCGCGATGCGGGGAAAGCCTCTGGTGAGTGATGTCATAAGACGCCGAAAGAAGTACAGTCGCCGCATATTTCTTCACCCCACATTTTTTTCTTGTTACACTGTGTCACCCTTACCCGCTCCCTCCCCCAAGCTGGTAAGCCCCTACTTAGTTTATTTAGCTGGAACATGACTAATGAGCCGTCTTTGCTGTCGCTACTCCCACAGCACGGATTGCAGGCGAGGGGATCACATGACCACATCATCAGAGCAACAACCAATCCAAGCTGCATTTGATTTCCTTGCGGGCGGCGGTGAAATGGGTGAACTGATACGCTCAATTGACTGGGCGGAAACGCCCCTCGGCCCGGTGGAAAGCTGGCCGCAGAGCTTGCGCACCGCCATCTCTATTATGCTTGCCTCCCGGTTTGCGATGGTGGTTGCGTGGGGCCGGAATTCCGCTTTTTCTACAATGACCGCTACCGTCCTGTCCTCGGCGCGAGCAAACATCCGGGGGCGCTCGGCGCGCCAGCCCAAGAGATCTTCCCCGAAGCCTGGCCCTTCATCGGGCCGCTATTTGAGAGCACGCGGCAGGGCGAGTCAGTCGCGCTTGACGACATGCTGATCCCACTTGACCGTTACGGCTATTTGGAGAACTGTTACTTTACGCTTTCTTACTCCCCCATCCGCGATGAGTCGGGCGGCGTCGGGGGAATGCTGGCAGTCGTAGCCGAGACGACCGAACGCGTCGAGGGCGAGCGCCGTTTGCGCACCTTGCGTGAGTTGGCGCAGTGGCCAACCGGGGCCAGAACCGTCGAGGAGTCCTGTAAAAGTGTGGCTGAGGTATTAGGAGAAAACCCGATTGATGCGCCCTTCTCACTATTTTATCTCGTTGACCCCGACGGCACTTGGGCGCGTTTGGCTGCTGCCGTAGGGCTTCCCGGCGGAACAGTGGCAAGCCCAACCACCATTGACCTCACCAGCAATAGCGACAATGGCTGGCCGCTCGCTGCGGTTGCTCATAGTCGCAAGGCACGCGTGGTTGAGGATCTGGCACTGCGGTTTGGCGCGTTACCGGGCGGGCCTTATCCAGAACCGACGCACACAGCCGTCGTCACTCCGATGAGGCGGCCCGGCCAGGAGCATCCCGATGGATTGATTGTCTTAGGGATCAGTCCACGCCGCGCGCTCGACGAGCGATACAGGACTTTCATCGAACTCGCTGCCGACCAGACCTTAACTGCCATCCGTAACGCCCGCGCTTATGAAGATGAACGAAAGCGGGCCGAAGCCCTCGCTGAAATTGACCAAGCCAAGACTGCCTTCTTCTCCAATGTCAGCCACGAATTTCGCACGCCGCTCACTTTAATGCTGGGGCCGCTGGAAGACATGCTGGCACAAACCAATGGATTGCCTGCCGCCGACCGCGAGCGGCTGGAGGTGGCGCATCGCAATTCTCTGCGCCTGCTCAAGCTGGTCAACACGCTGCTGGATTTTTCGCGCATCGAGGCCGGGCGCATCCAGGCGTCGTATGAGCCTAGCGACTTAGCGGTGTACACGGCGGAACTCGCTAGCGTCTTTCGCTCGGCCATCGAGCGCGCCGGGCTGCGGCTCGTCGTCAACTGCCCGCCGCTCAGCCCACCCGTCTACGTTGACGGGGAGATGTGGGAAAAGATCGTCTTGAATCTCATCTCGAACGCCTTCAAGTTCACCTTCGCGGGCGACATCGAGGTTTCGCTGCAGCAGGCAGGTGAGATGGTTGAGTTGGTGGTGAGCGACACCGGTACGGGCATTCCCGCCGCGGAATTGCCACGCATTTTTGAGCGATTCCACCGCGTCAAGGGCGCGCGCGGGCGCAGTTATGAAGGTTCCGGCATCGGCCTGGCGTTGGTGCAGGAATTGGTGAAGCTACACGGTGGTGTGGTGCGCGTCGAAAGCGAGGTTGACTGCGGCACTACCTTCACCGTGTCAATTCCACTTGGCAAAGCCCACCTACCTGCTGATCGCATCGGAGCGGCACGCACGATCGCTTCGACCGGACTACGGGGCAAGGTCTACGTTGAAGAGACGTTGCGCTGGCTGTCTGAAGACGGCGGGGAGACAATTCCTACGGAACGCACTGAGGTCGAAGCCAAGATTTCGCCCCACCGCCCAGAAGCTTCGTCGCCCTGTCCCAGAATCCTGCTCGCCGACGACAACGCCGATATGCGCAACTATATTCGGCGTCTGCTCAGCCAGGCGTACGAAGTCATTGCGGTCAATGACGGCGCGGCGGCTTTGCGAGCAGTGCGCGAACACCGGCCTGATCTGGTGCTGGCCGACGTGATGATGCCGTTTCTGGACGGCTTCGGGCTGCTGCGCGAGTTGCGGGCGGACGAGCGCCTGAAGGCCATCCCCGTGATTCTGCTTTCAGCGCGCGCGGGCGAGGAATCACGCATTGAGGGATTAAAGGCGGGGGCGGCTGACTACCTGGTCAAGCCCTTCTCGGCACGCGAACTGCAGGCGCGCATCGGGGCGCATCTTGCGCTGGCGCGGATGCGCCGCGAGGTGGAGGCGGAAAAGGAAAAGTCTTTCGCCCTCCTCGAAAATATCGCCGATGCTTTTTACGCGCTTGATGCCGAATTCCGCTTTGCCTACATCAACCGCCGCGCCGAAGAATACTTCAGCCTGTGCCGCGAAAACATCATCGGGCGCAACCTTTGGGAGGTGTTACCCGCCGGAATCGGGACAGCGTTCCAGGAGCAATTCGAGCGGGCGCTGCGCGAACACATCCCGGTTGCCTTTGAAATTGAAGCGCCTGTCTCGAAGCGCTGGGTTGACGTTCGCGCTTATCCAGCGGCCAATTGGTTGCTAATCAATTTCCGCGATATTACCGAACGCAAACATCAGGAGTCGAACCGCGCCTTTCTTACGGAAATTAGTCAGACCCTCGCGCAATTGACCAGCGTTGAAGAGACGATGCAGGTGCTCGGCGCAAAGATCGGCGCACATCTCAATCTCTCGCTTTGTGCCTTTATCGAAATCAATGAAGCGGCGGATGAGGCAATTGTCACGCACGACTGGCATCGCGGTGACGTGCCGGGTGTGGTCGGCACCTATCGCTTAGCCGAATATCTCACGGACGATTTTCAAAGGGCAGTACGCGCGGGAGAAGTTTTCATTGTCCGCGACGCGCACGCTGATCCACGCACCGATGGCGAAAGTTACTTGGCGCATAAAGTCGCTGCCTTCGTTTGCGTGCCACTTGTCAGAGAGGGGCAGTGGCGGTTTATGCTCGCCATATATGATTCGACCGCTCGTGACTGGCACCCGGAAGAAATCGAGTTAGTCTGCGAATTAACCACGCATATCTGGACGCGTTTGGAACGCGCCCGCGCCGAGCAAACCCTGCGCGAGAGCGAGGAGCGTTTTCGCCTCACGGCTAAGGCCACGGGCGTGACGCTGTTTCAGCAAGATGCAAACCTCCGCTATGCGTGGTTGCGTAGCCCCCTTACTGGCTACACCGTCGAAGAGGTTGTCGGGAGAACGGATGAGGAGATCGAGCCGGTCATTGAGAACACCGCGGCCTTGATCCGTGCCAAACGCGGGGTGCTGGCCACTAAGCAGGGAACTCGCATTGAAGTCATCAAGCGGCTTCCCGATGGTAGCCGCGAATTCAATGAATTGATGCTGGAGCCAAGGTTAGACGCCACGGGCCAGGCTATCGGGTTGCTGGGGGCAAGCGTCAACATCAATGCCCGTAAGATATATGAGGCGTCACTGCGTGAGTCGGAAGAAAAATATCGCACGCTATTCGAATCCATTGATCAGGGCTTTTGCACGATTGAAGTTTTGTTTGATGAAAACGAAAGGCCGCTTGACTACCGATTTCTGGTCGTTAACCCGGCGTTTGAGCGGCAGACGGGAATTGAAAATGCAGTCGGCAAGTGGATGCGTGACATTGCTCCGCTGCATGAAGAATATTGGTTCGAGATTTATGGCCGTATTGCTTTGACGGGCGAATCTGTCCGCTTTGATAACCATGCCGAACAACTTCATCGCTATTACGATGTTTATGCGTTTCGCGTGGGCGAACCAATGGAAAGAAAGGTCGCTATTCTTTTCAACGACGTCACCAATCGCAAGCAGGTTGAAGAAGCTTTGCGTAAGAGTGAAGAACGTTTTCGCATGCTCGCCAATAACATGTCGCAGCTTGCGTGGACATGTGACGAACTTGGCTTCGCAACCTGGTACAACCAGCGCTGGTATGAATACACGGGCTTCACGTGGGAGCAGATGCAAGGGGATGGGTGGAAGTCCGTACACCACCCGGAGCATCTCGACCGCGTGATTGCGAGCCTACAGCATAGCCTCACGTCGGGCCAGGCGTGGGAAGATACTTTCCCGTTGCGCGGCAAGGACGGGAATTACAGTTGGTTCCTTTCGCGCGCCATCCCGATCCCCGACGCCACAGGCAAAATTGTTAGTTGGTTTGGAACCAACACCGACGTAACTAAACAACGCGAGGCGGAAGAGGCGTTACGCGAAACTGATCGGCGCAAGGACGAGTTTCTCGCCATGCTCGCCCACGAACTCAGAAACCCCCTCGCCCCCATCCGCAATGCGGTTCAGGTGCTTAAGCTGATCGGTCCGGCGGAGGCCAGTATGGAACGAGCGCGCGCGGTCATTGAGCGCCAAACACATCACTTGACGCGACTTGTCGAAGACCTTCTCGATGTCTCGCGCATCACACAGGGCAAGGTCAGGCTTACACAGGAGCCGCTTGAGTTACAGGTGATTATCAACCGCGCGGTCGAAACGAGCCGCCCCCTGATTGATGCGCGTCGCCATCAACTAACGGTTGTTCTCCCGCCCGAACCGGTGCAGGTGGAAGGTGACCTGACACGGCTGGTCCAAATTGTTGGCAACCTGCTGAATAACGCGGCTAAGTACACGGATGAAGGCGGGCAGATTCGCGTCGAGGCTGCTGCGGAAGCCGGGCAGTCTGTCATTCGCGTGCGCGATAACGGAGCGGGATTATCCGCCGATTTGTTACCGCACGTCTTTGACCTTTTTACTCAGGCGGATCGTTCGCTGGACCGTTCGCAGGGCGGGCTGGGCATCGGTTTGACGCTGGTACGGCAACTGGTCGAATTGCACGGCGGGCGCGTTGAAGCGCGCAGCGACGGCCCCAATCAAGGCAGCGAATTTATCGTGCGGCTGCCGACAATATCTTCTGTCACCGCGACGAGTACAGAAGAATCTTCGGGTACCAGCGCAGGGCTTGTGCGGAGCAAGTTGCGGGTATTAGTCGTGGAAGATAACGCAGATTCGGCGGAGATGATGGCGTTTGTGCTCGAACTTGGCGGTCACGAAGTGCGCCTGGCAGGGGATGGGCTGGAAGCGTTGGAAGTCGCCCGCGCATTCCGTCCGCAGGTTGTCCTATGTGACATCGGTTTGCCAAAGATGGACGGCTACGAGGTGGCCGAGCAACTGCGCCTGCAACCAGAATTCAAACAGGCGCGGCTCATCGCGCTCAGCGGTTACGGGCAGGAAGAAGACCGCCGCCGCGCCCGAGCAGCGGGGTTCGATTACCATCTTACCAAGCCCGTTGACCCGGAAGCACTTGAGGCATTACTCGATTCGCTACAGGCTAATGAGTCTGCCTCGTAATCTCCGCATCTCAAGGGTGGCAACGATTCGTTTTCCTTGCACTACCAGCAATGGCAGAGATGTGACAATGCTATCTCTCAGGTTCCAAAATACATTGCCGTGACAATGATGATGTGCGCCAGCATGTGCGCGATAATGGCCGCTTCCAGCCCTTTTTTCCAGTACAGTAAACCAGCAATCAGGCCGAATATCGAATTTGCGATGATGATGTAGGAGACTATCGGTATGGTGAAAGTAACCGCTAAGGCAGACGCTATGGGCAGATGCGCCAGGCCAAAAACAACCGAGGAAAGAAGGATCGCACTCACAAAATAAATCGCCCGTGGTTTGCCCACCCCTTTTTGAAAGAGCCGCCATCCCACCCATACCAGCAGCGACATTACTCCCCACCTGAGCAGCAATTCTTCCGTGATGCCGCCATACAACAGGCGCGTCAAAAACGGGAGGAATCGGTTCAATTCTTCGGCGCGCGTGATAAATTCCAGCGGTAAAAATGGTTTCCACAAGAGCCAGGTTGCAAGGATCGAAATGCCTCCCACCAAACCGCCAAGCACGCCCGGAACAACTTGCGGAGTGAGCGCAGAGAGGAGCCGTCCGCCACCTGCCGCCGCTTCTGCTACCGGAGATGACAGGCCGACTTTGGGCGCAAACACGAAGCCCACAAACACCGCCAGCGAAAGAAAAACAGTAGATTGAATGATGCTGAGAAGTTGTACCACGGGAAACGGCAAGGGCATTTCTGTTCCCGCCGTCACGGGCAAGTGCGCCAGCAAGGCGGATATGTCCACCAGTAAAAAGGAGAGCACGCCCGCCATACCGGCTACCCAAAGAATCGCAAAGAGCTTAGTTCTGACGTTCATAATTGAAAATAAATTATGAAATCACTTTAGTGCTGACCAGCTATCCTTTAGGTTAGACAATACTGCATAGGGCATCTTGCTAAGAAGTGCTGAATGAGGTTCGGAGCTTGCTACTTGTGAAAACAAAATGTCTCAGGGTAAATCAATCGGCGGACAGAAGTGCGCATCTTCGATTCGTCGCCGTTTCTTTTCTTTCCGCGAAGGTTTGCTAATTGGTGGAATCTGATCCTTGGTAAAGTATGGAATATTGCGCACGCCACGATCTCGGATCAGCGGATCACCGTTCTCGCGGTCAATAAAAAGGAAATCAATATCCACTGCGACTTTCCTTTTGTCCTTCACGCCGCCTTGGTCTTTGGCATAACCCACCGTCGTGACAATGACGGAACAGATGTCCGCTTCGGCGGCGCTATCAATATCCCCGACTTGCGCCCCACGCCAGCCGCTCGGCCCGGCGTAGCTGCCCGTGTCTATCTTCAAAGCGTGGAAGTGGCCAATGGCGCACGCGGCTTCCGAACGGGAAACAATAGATGCTTTATATTTTCGATTAGACTCCTGCTCCGCTGGCACGGAAACAAACATCGCCAGGTCGCGGTCGTAATCAAAGAACCCGCCGCCTTCGCGCGTATTGTCATGAATGTCTTTGGAGACTTCCCACCCCAATAATTCGTCTAAGCCAGGAAAATCAAAGGAGCGTTCCAGAATGTGCAGTTGCAGCAGTTGGATGTTCTTGAATCGTCTGAAATCCGCTTCCTCGGTATAGTTGGCTTTGATGTCATCACGCAACCCCGTCAAGCGGCGCAGCATGCGAATGAAACCATTGGCCGATGCCTGATCAATTCTCGTGCTCAAGTCCTCCACCTGATCATTCCGGCGACGCCTGACGATACGCTTGATTTTGATGCCTTCGACTTGCGCCAGCAGCTTCTCACGATTCAGCAAGAGTGCGGTTTCATCGGGGTTATTGCAGATGTCGTTAAGGAACACCAGGTCGGCCAAGGTCACTTCTTCATTGAGTTGGCGCATGATCTGCGGCACCTTTTCCCGGTCAAATTTTTGTGCCAGCACGACCACGCGTGCCATGCCCCACAAATTGGATGGCACCGTCACCCCGATGCGGCGAATGTAGGCTTTCATCTCGCTGTATTGCGGCGATAAAAAGATGCGCAGCTTCTCGCCATCGTGTTTGAAGTCGTAATAGGCATTGACGAACAACGGCGCTTTCAGCAAGTCAATCTCCGGGCCGAATTCTTCTACGACCTTTTTCACATACGCGGAAAACACAGGGCAGCTAATATCCACGTCGTGATTGTGCGCCCAGAGCGTGTAGACGATAGCCGTGAACGGGCGAAAATGTTCCGCCTGCAATTTCATCCGATGCACAAAGGAGACGACGCCAGCCACCGGAACCTTTTGTTTGGTGGCTAAGACCAGCAACTCCAGCGCCGGGACTAACGCATCGTTACGCTTATCTTCCGGCAAGGGCGCGGCGATGACCTCTGCCAGTCGGAGAAATTCCTCCGGCCCCGATTTTCGATAAAGAATGTTGTTGAGCATGCGCGAATCGCCGACACTTGCCAGCAACGGCCCGCACACTTGTCGTGGCAGATTGAAGCGCGTGTGCAGCAACTCAGCATAGGTCACAAATTGCTTGCGCATGAATGGCCCCAGCCAGTTGGTCGAGGCAATATTGACGAGCGTTTCCGTGCCGATTTTCCCTTCGCGATAATATCCGCCGAAATAGCGCGGAATGTTGCGGCGCGTCTCATCATCGTTCAGCATATCGTAATAGCTGAGCAGCTTCTGGCCGAATTGCAGGGTCAGGTCGAGATCGTCATCTTCCAAGCGCCCGCGCCGTCCTTGTGAAGCCAGGCCATAAATCTTTTTCAGCTTGAGATACCGACTGGCATAATATCCATCCAGGAAAAAATGGAGCTTCTCATCTGCCTCGGGTGCCAACAGCGATTCGATTTGATGGGGTCTGACATCGGGGAACTTCCATTTCTCGCGGAGGCTTTCTTCCAGCCGCTCCGCCATGGGACGCGCCGGGCCCAGACCGAATACTTTGCGCCAAAAGGGAACCTTTTCCGAGGTGCCCTTCCCTTGCTGTGCCGATTTTTTGGTGTCCTGTACAGGATTTTGAGCTTGATGAGTCACGATGTTGGAAACCTTATTTGCTAGGCAATGAGCCGTATGACAACGTAAGCAAAAAACGCCAAAGGTGAAAAACCGGAATTATGAAAATTCTCAGATGATTTTAGTCGCTTGTGTGAATCTGACCGTAAGCTTCAAGCAACCTCCAATTCCCTCAGCGTCCTCCACCGTAAAATTTCATTTTTTTGTAGTTGGCAACTTGCCTGGATTATAAGCGAAACCAAGCCAAAGACAACTATTCTATGATTAGAGTTGTTTTTTTCTACCCCTGTTCCTGGCCAGTCCGCGCGATTTTTCTCCTGGCGTGTGACAGCGGGCAAAACCTTTACCGGTGGAAAGTCCCCATGAGCCGGGCGACAAAAAAATGACGAGCGCAGAGAAGTATCGCAATTTTCGCGGGATCGCAGTAAAATCTCCGCGTCCCCAAGTGCTGTAATTACTCACAAGCTGGCAGAGGTTCATAGTTGAATATCCCCCTTAATTTCCCTTCACCAATAAATTGCACGCGACCGGCAACAGTGACGCGCTTGCACCTCACGCAATGTTCCTCATAATCAGCGCGCGAGGCAGGGAAACCATTTGATCGGGAGACGTTAATGAGCAGTGAGAAAATAGTAGGCGGAAAAGCCAGGACTGATTTTCTGCTTGGTGGTGGTGAAATGGGCGCGCGCATTCGTGCCTTTAATTGGTCTGCGCATCCGCTCGGCCCGCCCGAACATTGGCCCCAAAGCCTGAAGATCGTGGTGCGCATTATGCTCACCTCGCGCTATGCGATGTGGTTGGGCTGGGGGCCGGAGTTTTATTTTTTCTGCAACGATGCTTATCTGCCTACGGTCGGGCTTAAAGAAAGCTGGGTATTAGGCGCTTCCGCGCGTAAGGTTTGGGCCGAGATTTGGCAGGATATTGGGCCACGCGCTGAATCGGTGGTGGAAACCGGCAACGCCACCTGGGACGAATCGCTCCTGCTCTTTCTCGAACGTAGCGGTTATGCCGAAGAAACCTATCATACTTTCTCCTATAGTCCGGTTCCGCGCGACGATGGCGCTATTGGCGGCATGCTTTGCGTGGTGACGGAAGAAACCGAACGAGTGATTGGCGAACGCCGCCTGGCCTTGCTGCGCGAATTAGCCTCAGAATTGACAGAAACCAGGACGGAAGAAGAACTCTTCGCGGCAGTTTGTCAGCAACTCGGTCTTTACGACAAAGACCTTCCTTTCGCCTTACTCTATTTAATTGATGACAAGCGAGAGTCGGCAAACTTAGCCTGTGTTCAGGGAGCTGAACCCGGTGATGATCTTGCCCCCCATGTCCTCTCGCTGACTGCTGCTGAGGCGCTATGGCCGGTCCAGGAAATGTTGCGTAATGGGGGGACTACGCTGGTAACAGACCTCCCTTCGCGCTTCGACACGCTGCCGTGCGGCCCCTGGGACAAACCCGCGCGGCAGGCTGTCCTGGTTCCTCTTGCGCAACAGGGGCAGGAGCACCCCGCCGGGTTTTTAATCGCTGCCATTAACCCGTACCGTCCTTTCGATACAAATTACCGAGGATTTATTGATTTGTTAGCCGGACAGGTAGCCGCCGCGTTATCGAATGCCCGCGCCTATGACGGAAGAGCGGAAACGCGCTGAGGCCCTGGCCGAATTAGATCGTGCCAAGACGACTTTCTTCTCTAACGTGAGCCATGAATTGCGCACGCCGCTGACCCTGTTGCTCGGGCCGCTGGAGGAGATTGCCACGAAGCCGGAAGTCGCGGAACAGGCAGAAAGCCGTGCGCTATTAACCGTTGCGCAACGCAATGGACAGCGATTATTGAAGCTCGTAAATACCCTGCTCGACTTTTCTCGGCTTGAGGCTGGACGCACCCAGGCCAGCTACGAGCCAGTAGACCTGGCGGCCTATACTGCCGAACTGGCCAGCGGGTTCCGTTCGGCCATCGAAAAGGCCGGGATGCGCCTTATCATTGACTGCCCGCCTTTGCCAGAGCCGGTTTTTGTAGATCGGGACATGTGGGAGAAGATCGTTCTCAATCTGATCTCGAACGCGTTCAAATATACGTTGGAAGGCGAAATTCGCGTCTCCGTTCGGGCTGCCAATGGCACCGCTACGTTGTCCGTGCAAGACACGGGCGTCGGCATCCCAGCGGCAGAATTGCCCAATCTCTTCAAGCGTTTTCATCGCGTAGAAGGCGTTCAAAGTCGCACGCATGAAGGAACCGGCATCGGACTAGCTTTGGTGCAGGAACTGGCGAAGCTGCACGGTGGCAACGTCGAAGTCGCCAGCGTGTTCGGCAAAGGAAGTACGTTCACTATCACTCTTCCGCTGGGGCACGCGCACCTGCCCGCGGAACATCTTGGTGGCGAGCGGACGCTGGCCTCTACAGCGGTTGGCCTGACCCCCTTCCTGGAAGAATCGCTGCACTGGCTGCCTGACGCGCACCAGGTTAATGGGGCGGCTAATGGTGCCGTGGCGTCGTCCACTGCGCCGCCATCCCTGAGTGCGCCCCAGCCTCATCGTGATGGAGCACCTAAAAACCGGATCGTGCTGGCCGATGACAATGCCGACATGCGTGCTTATATCCAGCGGCTTTTGCGGCCAGAGTACGAAGTAGTTGCCGTTACGGATGGCCAGGAAGCCCTGCGGGTCATTGCCGAAAAGCGGCCTGACCTCGTGCTGACAGATGTCATGATGCCCAACCTGGATGGCTTCGGCTTGCTCAAGGCATTGCGGGAAAACACTCGCACGGCGGAGCTTCCCGTCATTATGCTCTCAGCGCGCGCTGGCGAAGAAGCGCGCGTCGAAGGATTGCACTCCGGCGCGGATGATTACCTCATTAAGCCATTCAGCGCACGTGAATTACTCGCGCGCGTCAAGGGAACCTTATCCCTGACTCAGGTGCGCCGCCAGGCTGCGGAGGCAGTGCGTATCGGGGAAGAGCGATTGCAGCAGGCGACGGAAACGGGCAAGCTGGGTCTGTGGGATTGGGACATTACGACGAATCACCTTGTCTGGACAGAATCACTTTATGCCATTCACGGCGTAAACCCGAAAACATTCCAGGCGACTGTGCAAGGATTTACAGAACTCGTTTATCCCGCGGATCGTGAACGGGTCGCGCAGGCGATCCAGGCGGCGCTTGCAACGGATGCGCCGTATGAACTCGAATTCCGGGCGCTGCGACCCGATGGCGAGATCATCTGGTTGTTCACCAATGCCAAAGTTTTACGCGCCGAGGGACGACCGGTTCGCCTGCTGGGCGCTACGATGGATATTACGCAGCGCAAGCGTACGGAATTAGCCCTGCGCGAGAGCGAAGAACGCTTTGCTAAAGCCTTCAATGCCAGCCCCTTCGTCGTGACCATCTCCTCGCTCAAAACAGGAAAACTGGTGGAAGTAAACGAAACGTTTGTCCATCTGTCCGGTTACACACGCGAGGAAGCGATAGGCCGCACCACGGCGGAACTCGGCGTCTGGGCGCGACCGCAGGAGCGAGAGGCAGAACTACAGACTGTCCAGGAGCAGGGGCAAGTGCGCAACGCCGAGTATCGGTTTCGCACGCGAACGGGCGAGGAACTGGTTGGCATTCTTTCGGCGGAATGTATTGAGGTTGGCGGCGAGCCATGTGCATTGACGGTAATTGCGGATATTACTGAGCGCAAACGGGCGGAAGATTTGCTCCTCATCAATCAGGAGCGCGAGCGGGCCCGGAGCGAAGAGTTGGAAGCTCTCATGAATGCTGTGCCAGCCATAGTTTGGTTTGCGCATGATCCTGCGTGTAAGGTAATCAAGGGCAACCGCGCCGCCAACGAAATGTTGCGGCTGCCAGCCAACGCCAACCAATCATTGTCTGCTCCGGCGGAAGAAAAACCGCAGCATTTCAAAGTATTCAAAGACGGACGGGAATTACCGGCAAGTGAACTACCTGTACAGTTAGCGGCACAAGGCCTTGAGGTGCGCGATTTCGAGGAAGAGGTTGTGTTTGCGAATGGCGAACGACGGAGTCTCTATGGGCATGCCGTGCCATTGCACGATAACCGTGGACAGGTGCGTGGCGCGATCAGTGCTTTTGTGGACATCACCGAACGCAAACAAGCCGAAGAGGAACGCGAGCGCCGCTATCGTGATGGGTTGAAGCTTACAGAAACAAATCGTGCCTTGGTGGGGGCCTTCGAGCTGGCTGAAGTGACGGCTATTATTTGCCACGCCGCCCGCGCCCTGACGGGCGCGCAGGGCGCGAGTTTCGTGCTGCGCGAAGGGGAGCAGGTGCATTATGTGGATGAGGACTCCATCGCACCCCTTTGGAAAGGACAGTCATTTCCGCTCGATTGCTGCATTTCAGGCTGGGCGATTCGGGAAGAGAAGCAAGTGGCGCTGGAGGACATTTATCAAGATGACCGCATTCCACATGATGCCTATTCGTCCACGTTTGTCCGCAGCCTGGTTATGACGCCGGTTGGCCCCAGCATGCCGGTTGCCTCTATCGGGGTTTATTGGGATCGAACGCACTGCGCCAGCGTCTACGAGCTGGAATTGCTGCAATCGCTGGCAAGCGCGGCTGATTTGGCGTTGGCGAGCGTCCGCGCGTATGGCGAAGCGCGCCGGGCACGAGTGCAGGCGGAAGATGCCAATCGCCTCAAGGATGATTTTCTGGCCACGGTTTCGCACGAACTGCGCACGCCGCTTAACGGCATTCTGGGCTGGGCGAAAATGCTGCGGGCGGGCA
The DNA here is from genome assembly GCA_963794955.1 of uncultured Acidobacteriota bacterium. Classification (GTDB taxonomy): domain Bacteria; phylum Acidobacteriota; class Blastocatellia; order RBC074; family RBC074; genus JAFDVL01. The sequence goes on along the minus strand of CAWCGF010000015.1, from coordinate 435,889 downwards.
AACTCTCCGCCGAAAAAGCGCAGCAAGCCCTGGAAACCATCGAGCGCAACGCCCGTTCGCAAAACGGGCTGATCGAAGACCTGCTCGACGTCTCCCGCATCATCAGCGGCAAAATGCGCCTTGACCTGCACCCCGTAGATTTGGTGGCGATTATCGAAGCTGCGCTCAACGTGGTGCGTCCGACCGCGGGAGCCAAAGGCGTTGGTCTTTACCCGGTCTTACCTACCCGCAATGTCATGGTTATCGGTGATGCGGAGCGGTTGCAACAAATCGTCTGGAATTTGCTCTCGAACGCTATCAAATTCACGCCGCGCGATGGCTCGGTTTTGGTGCAACTTGAGCAGCTTGACTCTCAACTCGAAATTACGATTGCTGATACGGGGGCGGGCATCAAGCCAGAATTTTTGCCATTCGTTTTCGACCGCTTTCGCCAGGCCGATTCCTCCATCACACGCCCGCACGGTGGATTGGGATTGGGTTTGGCGATTGTGCGTCATTTGACGGAACTGCACGGCGGTACAGTAAGTGTCCAAAGCCCCGGCGAAGGACAAGGAGCAACCTTCACGATTCACTTGCCGCTGGGCGGCGCACCGCCGGAGCACTCACAAACCGAACCGCTGCGACCGAGTGCGGCCATTGATCTGCCCGCTGATTATGGCATCCGCCTGGAAGGGATACGCGTGTTGGTTGTGGACGACGAACCGGATGCGCGCGACTTGCTCTTAAGCCTGCTGAGCGGCAGTGGTGCAGCGGTCGTCACAGTGGAGTCGAGTGCAGAAGGGATGGTGGCGCTCGCAGAAACGCAATTTGATGTGATTGTCAGCGACATCGAAATGCCCGGCGAAGATGGCTATTCTTTTATGATTCAGGTGCGCGATCTGGAAGCCCAACGGGGGCGCTCTACCCCCGCCATTGCCCTCACCGCTCATGCGCGGACAGCAGATCGGGTGCGGGCCTTAGCGGCGGGCTATCAGAACCACGTGCCTAAACCCGTCGAACCGGCGGAACTCGTCGCTGTCATTGCCAGTCTCCATCGGCAGTACAATCGGTAGGCCGTCCAGCAGAGGTCAGAGAGGCCTTTGGCTTGTTCCGCTTCACGATAGCTCCCAGGCACAATTATTTTTTTACGCGTGAAATTTTCCCAGCAATTTTACGCGTTATTTTATGTACGGGTAAAAAGAATACTGAAGAAGGAGTTTCTATGAAAAGAATCATTTTGTCGTTTTGTCTCGTTTTCACTCTTGCCCTGGCCTGGGGCTGTGCGGCCAGCGATCCACAGGCGCAAAAACTGGCGCGTGGAAAATACCTTGTAGATAACATTGGCATGTGTGCCGATTGTCACTCCCCGCGCAATGAAAAAGGCGAATTCGATCAGGCGCGTCAGTTGCAGGGCAGCCCGCTTGGCTTTGCGCCGACGGTGCCAATGCCTGTCTGGGCAAACGCCGCTCCGGCCATTGCCGGATTACCGAGCCTGAATGAAGCAGACGCCGTGAAGTTTTTAGAGACGGGCACCTTACCTGGTGGAAGACAACCGCGCCCTCCGATGCCAACTTATCGCCTGTCGCATGAGGATGCCGCAGCGGTCGTTGCGTACCTCAAAACGCTTGGCCCCAAACCAAGTTAATTGGGCTAATTGGCTTCCGATTGTTCTGCGGCGGTTTTGGTGATCTCACGATAAAGCCAAGCTTTAGTGGTTTTCCATTGTCGTGAAAACGTGGCAATGCTGATGCCCAGCACTTGTGCGGTTTCTTCGACCGACAGCCCTGCGAAATAGCGCAATTCAATCATCCGGCTTTTCTGTGGGTCGAATGCGGCCAGCGCGGTGAGAGCGTCATCAAGTGCGATGAGATCAGTGGCGCGTTCGCTGGAAAGATTGATAGCCTCATCCAGCGCAATTTTGACTTCGCCGCTGCCGCGCTTTTCCGCCTGGTGTTGGCGGGCATGGTCTACCAGAATGCGCCGCATCATATTGGCTGCGACACCGAAGAAATGCGCGCGGTTTTGCCATTCCACGTCTTGTCCTAACAGCCGCAAATAGGCTTCATGCACAAGTGCTGTCGGTTGCAACGTATGATCTTCGCGCTCGCGCCGCAAATAGCCTGCGGCCAGGCGGCGGAGTTCATTGTAAACGAGCGGCAGAAGTTGTTCGAGCGCCTGTTGATCGCCCTTACTGTAATCAACCAATAGGCGCGTGACTTCTTCGGGTTGTGGATTGGGCGATGCCATAACGTGCGGGAAGTTTGCCACAAACCGCCAGCCGAAGCCAACCGGATTATTGCTGGACAAAATCCCGCTGCTGCGCACGTCGGAGCGAACTCCTTCGCTTTGGCTGGTTGTTTTCAGAGCAGTAATAAATTTGCTCCTACGTGCGCAGCCTTACTTCCGCTCATCGCGGCCTCATTTTCGCTGCGCTAGCACTTCCAAATATTCGGCTTCAACGTGTGTCGTGCCGTCCGTCGCCTGATTGTGCTGCGCCCACAACTGCTCCAGGTCGTAGCGCAAAGCGGCTTGCCCCGCTTCGTCGAGTGCCGCGAAGGCGCGCTGTGTCGGGCCGTACCACTGACGAAAATATTCGACCACTTCCGGCGGCGTCATTTTCATCGTAAATGGCATCTTGCGAGGGGTGAGTTGCAAGGAAGTGAATTGCTCCTGTAACCGCTCGCTGACGGTTGTTTGATCGCCCCAAAGAACAGGCGACGGCATGCCCGCTGGCGGCGGCACGTGAGAGGCCGTGCGCTTGAACATTTGCCCGATGAACCCCGCTGGCGTCCAGTTCGCCATGGCAAGCTGTCCGCCGGAGCGACAAACGCGCGCCAACTCAGCCACGATCAACTCCGGGCGCGGCGCAAACATCGCGCCAAACATGCTTACGATGACATCGAAGGAGGCCTCTTCGTAGGGCAATTGCTCCGCATCGCCTTCGTCGAATTGAATCTTTACGCCTTCTGTTGCAGCGCGGGCGCGGGCGGTTGCGATCATGTTGGGCGCGATGTCTATGCCCGTCACGATAGCTCCAGCCTGTGCTGCCGGGAACGATAAATTGCCGGAGCCGCAGGCAACATCCAACACGCGTGTCCCCGGTTTCAGCGCCAGTCGTGCGATGAAGTCGGCTGCGCCAAGGGCATAGGTCTGTGCGATTTTGTCAAAGTCGCCTGCGCTCCAGGTGGCTTTTAGTTTTGCTTTCAAGGCGTCAATTTCTGTTGTGGCATTCATGGTTTTTCTCCTTGTTGAAAGGGCGAAAGCCGCTGTCAAACTTCGTCAGATAACCGCTTTGCCCTGTATTGATTGGAAAACTGGGCTGTACCTTGAACGGGCATAAATTGAACTCTGGTTTTACCGCAAAGGGACAAAGTGACAAAGGAACACCTAAATCTATGGCTGTTCTTTGAACCTTTGCCCCTTTGAATCTTGGCGTTGAAAATGTCCCGATTATGACCGTTCGCGGTATAGCAGAAACGCGACTGTTAGGTTGCGCTCAGCAACTGGGTTTATGCACCTGTTTTGCCCAGACTTTCTGCTAGTGCCTGCAAAAGTTTTCCTCCCTCACCGCGCCACGCGCTGCCGTGCATGCAGGCCAGCGTCGTCGGCTGGGTCGCTGCTAAGCGCGCCAGCATATCCGCCTGTTTGGGCGTATGCGCAAAGTAATCCATTTGCTGACGAAAGGCTTCGCTCGGTGCCAGAATATCGACTTCTGTCACGGCGGGATGTTCGTTTCCTGGTTGCGTAAGAAGATCGCCGCACAGCAACGTGCGGGTTTGCTGTTCCAGCAAATAACCACATTCCCACCCATGCGGCAAATGCGGTGTGTCGAACCATTGCACCTGATGCGTGCCGAGCGAGAGCACTTCGCCATCGGCTAAGCCTTGCGGCGGGCGATCCGCTATATCGGTAATCGAAACCATTGCCGCTACGGCGCTACAAACTGGAACTGCCTCTGGTGCAACTGCCAGCCACTCATTGAGCGAACCGCATTCGTCAGCCTCAACGTGCGAAAAGCCCACGTAGCGTAATCGTTCGACGGGCATTATGTTGGCAACCGCTTCGCGCACAAGCGGAAACATTTTGCGCGGCCCCGTATGAAAGAGCAGCGGTGCCTCGTCCAGGATCAAATATTGATTGAATGAAAAGCCCGGCACGGGCGTGTTGATACGGTAAATTCCGGCGGCAACCTCGTGAACATTGGTGCCGGATTGCGGGTTAGTAATCATCGTGTTTTCTCCTTGGTTTGATATTCCCCTACATATAACGCGAAATCTCGCCGTGATAATACTCACATCCAGGAAAAAAATGTTATGCAAACTGAGGGTTCGCACAACTTTGCTATGGGCGAAATCCTTGCAATCTTGCCGTCAGGAGTTGTCAAGTCGCCGCTCATGTATCATCATCCCTGCGGTACTTAATCAATCGCTGACAAAATCCGCAATCAGAAATGAACCGTCTTTCAGGAGGAACCGACTATGAGACGTAAGCCCGCGCACTTTAGTTCGGTGTTCACTGCCGTAGTGCTTTTCACTTTCACTGCTTTTGCCCAAATGAAACGCCCGTTCTCGCCGCAGGATTTCGACGCGTGGAAATCCATTCAAGCCCAGCAACTTTCGCGGGACGGCAAATGGGTAGCTTACGCGCTGGTGGCACAGGATGGCGATGGCGAAATCATTGTGCGCAACCTCGCTTCTGGGACGGAATGGAAAACCAATCGCGGCTATCGTCCGCCGCAACCGCCGCCTGATCCGTCGGAGCCGGGAACGGGGCCAGCGTTCGGCCAGATGAATCGTGCCGTGCGCCCGTTCTTCACGGCTGACAGTCGTTTTGTCCTCTTTACCATTGAGCCGACCAGGGCCGAACTCAACCAAGCCAAAAAAGACAAAAAGAAACCGGAAGAGATGCCGAAAAATGCGCTTGGCATCCTGGATTTGAGCAACGGCCAAGTGACGCGCCTTGAAAAGGTCAAGAGCTTTCAGGTGCCAGAAGATGTCCCCGGCTGGATTGCCTATCAACTTGAAGCCAAACCCGAAGAGAAAAAGCCCGATGCCGAAGCGCCGAAACCAGGTGAGGATTCCGAAGACCAACAACGTGGCGGCGGCAGAGCAGGTGCGGGGGCAGGTGGCAGACCGGGCGGCAACCGGAAAGAATACGGCAGCGATTTAGTATTGCGCAATTTGACGACCGGCGCGGAACGCACGTTCGCCAATGCGTTGGATTACAGCTTCAGCAAAGATGCGAAGGCGCTAGTCTTCACGGTTTCCGCCCATAAGGAAGAACTAAACGGCGTGTTTGTTGCCGTGCCCGGCAACGACGCTGCGCCAGTTGAATTGCTGGCAGGCAAAGGCAAATATGCCCGGCTTACGTGGAATGAAGCGCAAACGCAACTTGCGTTTACGAGCGACCGCGATGACGCCGCTGCCAAACAACCGAAGCTCAAGCTTTATTACTGGGCGCGCAACAGCAATGGCAAAGCCGTCGAACTTGTCTCGACCTCCACGGCCAACTTCCGTGCTGGCTTTGTCCTCAGTGACAACGCGAATCTCAGTTTTTCACAGGATGGCAGCAAGCTGTTCCTCGGCGTTGCGCCTCCGTCCGAACCGGAAAAAGACCCGAATGCGGCAGATAACAATAGCGAGGACAAAGTGAGCGTTGATCTGTGGCATTACCAAGACGATTACATCCAGCCGATGCAAAAAGTGCGCGCCGGGCAGGAGCGCAACCGTTCCTACCGCGCCGTCTATCACCTAAAAGAAAAGAAATTTGTCCAGCTTGCCGATGAAACGATGAATGGTCTGAACCCGGCGGAGAAAGGCCCGTGGGCGCTTGGCACGGATGACCGCGAATATCGCCGCCTGGTGGGCGTAGACACGAATTACTCGGATGTCTATCTGGTCAACACGACGGACGGCGCACGCAAGCCATTGCTGAAGAAAAATCAATTCGGGGTTACGTGGTCGCCGAATGGCAAGTATGGCTTGGTCTTCGATGGCAAAGATTGGAACACGGTTTCCGTGCCTGACGGCAGGATGACAAACCTAACGACCAAGCTCGGCGTCAATTTCTGGCGCGAAGATCACGATTCGCCCAGCACTGCACCGGCTTACGGCAATGCGGGTTGGAGCAAAGATGACAAGTATGTGTTGCTTTACGATGAATTCGATATTTGGCAAGTCGCGCCGGATGGCAGCAGCGCGAAGAATCTGACCGATGGCGTAGGGCGCAAAGAAAAAATCGAGTTTCGCTATGCCAAGCTCGACAGCGAAGAAAAGTTCATTGATCCAGCGAAACCGCTATTACTGAGCGCCGAAAATATCGAGACGCGCGATTCCGGTTTTTATCGCGACAAGCTGGATGGTGGCTTGCCCGAAAAATTGCACTGGGCGGCCAAGAATTTTACCAACCCAACAAAAGCCAAAGACGCGGATGTGCTGCTCCTGACCGCTTCACGCCTTGACGAATATCCTGATCTGCTGGTGACGAATGCAAGCCTCAAAGACTTGAAGAAAGTCAGCAACGCAGGCGAGCAACTGAACAAATTTACTTGGGGCAAAGCGGAACTTGTGCGGTTCAGAAATACGGATGGTGTGGCACTTAGCGGCATTCTCGTGAAGCCAGAAAATTTCGATCCGAAGAAGAAGTATCCGATGATCGTGTACATTTACGAGAAACTCTCGAACACCTTGCACAACTTCACGCATCCGACGCCGACCAATTCGATCAATCGCTACGTCTATGCCAGCAACGGCTACCTCGTCTTCATGCCCGACATTGTTTACAACATTGGCTACCCTGGTCAAAGCGCGATGAAATGCGTGATGCCCGGCGTGCAAGCCGTCGTAGATCAAGGCTTTGTGAATGAAAACGCCATCGGCATTCAAGGCCACAGTTGGGGCGGGTATCAGATCGCATACATGGTCACGCAGACTAATCGCTTCAAAGCTGCCGCGCCCGGCGCTGTGGTAGCCAATATGACCAGTGCCTACAGTGGCATTCGCTGGGGCACGGGCTTGTCGCGTCAATTCCAGTACGAACACACGCAAAGTCGTATTGGTGGCAGTTTGTGGGAATACCCGATGCGCTATCTGGAAAACTCCCCCGTCTTTCGCGCCGACCGCGTGCAAACGCCTTTGCTGATGATTCACAATGATGCGGATGATGCCGTGCCGTGGTATCAGGGCATTGAATTCTTCCTGGCGCTGCGACGCTTGAACAAAGAAGTGTATATGTTCAGCTACAACGGCGAGCCGCACAATTTGCGCAAGCGACAAAATCAGAAGGATTATACGCGGCGCATGCTGGAGTTTTTTGATTACGAATTGAAAGGCGCGCCCAAGCCGGAATGGATGGAGAAGGGCATTCCCTATCTACAACGCGAGAAGGAAAAAGAGAAATACAAGACGGCGAGTGATGCGAAGTAATTGGAATATTGGAGGAAGACTATGAACGCTAGGATAGATGTGCCGGACGAGGTTTACGAACGCCTGCAAAAACAGGCGCAGTTGCGCGGCACGACGATTTCTGAAGCGATTGCCCAATTGCTGGAAGAAGTCGAAACAACGCATCGAGAAGCCGTGTTCGAGCAAATGCGCGCGGAAGGATTGTTATTGCCGAAAAAACCTTTGCTGCCTGACCAGCAGCGACTTTACAAACGAATTGAGGTGCAAGGCCAGCCGGTTTCTGAATGCTTGATTGAGGAGCGACGGTGATGGCGGCTTTTGACAGCAGCGCGCTGGTCAAATATTACGTTAATGAAGTCGGCAGCAATTGGGTCGAATCCCTGCTTGACGCAACGCCGCCGAACGAAATCACTATCGCGCAAATTACTGGCGTTGAAATCACCGCCGCCCTAGCGCGCAGAGTCTCTATGGGGATGGCTTCCGCCCAGGACGCTGTCGCTGCCATTCAACTCTTTCGCGGCGATTTCCAGGCGAAATTCGATGTGCTTCCCGTCAATGTGCAACGAATCGAAGAAGCGATGAACCTAGCCGAATTGCACAGACTGCGTGGTTACGATGCCATGCAACTGGCCTTTGCTGTGGCTTTCGAGGCGCAACTGACGGTCAGAGGAATTGGCCCACTCACTCTGATTTCGGCGGATGTGGAACTAAATCAAGCCGCACAGTCGGAGGGATTACTGACGGATGATCCAAATCTCCATCCTTAAGCAAAAAATCTCAAGGATGCGTTGAATCCCCCGTCGTCGGCAACTACCTGTTTATTGAGAAAAACTATATGTTCATCAAAACTATTTTGCTTCTGTTCCTCTGTTCCATGCTGGTCGCTTTCGCGGCTATTCAGCCCCAACGCCCGCGCTTATTGGGGGTCGCGCACATGGCGATTTATGTCAGCGACATTGAAAAATCCCGTACCTTTTACCGCGACCTGCTCGGCTTTCAGGAACCATACAACCTCAAAAACGCGGATGGGTCGCTGAGTATGACGTTCTTCAAGGTCAACGAAGATCAGTATATTGAAGTCTTTCCGGGCCTAAAGCCGGACCAGGATCGGCTCAATCACATTGCCTTTACAACAGACGATGCCGAAGGCCTGCGCAAGTATCTCGCCGCGCAGGGCGTCAAGGTGCCTGACAAGGTCAACAAAGTTCGCATTGGCAATACCAGCTTCAATGTCAAAGACCCGGAAGGTCATACGGTCGAGATGACGCAGTATGAACCGAGTGGCTGGACGCGGCGCGAAGCGGGCAAGTTCCTGAGCGATAGCCGCATCTCCACCCGCATTATGCACGTGGGCATTATCGTTGGTGATGCGCCTGCGGCCACGAAGTTTTATGGTGACGTGCTGGGGCTGAAAGAGTTCTGGCGCGGCAGCAGCGCGACGGCGAAAACCGTCTCATGGATCAATATGCGCTTGCCGCAGAGCGAGGATTATATTGAATACATGCTTTATGTTGAGCAGCCCGCTGCCACGGCGCGGGGCAGTCAGCATCACATCTGCCTGGAAGTCCCTGACATTGAAAAAGCGTTGGCGCGCATTGAGGCCAATCCCGCGCGCAAATCGCACACGCGCCCCCTGGAAATTCGCACCGGGATCAATCGCCGCCGCCAGCTTAACCTTTTCGATCCAGACGGCACGCGCATTGAACTGATGGAGCCGCGTACAGTTGATGGACAACCGCCGCCATCTTCGACGTTGCCGGTGCCACGCAAAAAATAATCGTTGTAGCTTGTGGTGGTAGGGCGGATCAGATCATCCGCCTGGTGAAAGCGGACGCTTATTAGAGAGGAGGCTTTGCCCTCATGAGATGTAGGTTTCACTTGTTGCTTATCCTGGGTTGCGCCGTGCAAATTGTCACTGCACAGTCGCGCCAGCCCAATATCATCTTGATCCTGGCCGATGACCTTGGCTATGAAACGATTGGTGCCAATGGCGGCACCAGTTACAAAACACCCGCGCTCGATAAGCTGGCGGCGACGGGCGCGCGTTTCACGCATTGTTATGCGCAACCGCTTTGCACGCCGACACGCGTGCAATTGATGACCGGGCAATACAATGTGCGGAATTACGTGAATTTCGGCGCGCTGGCTCCAAACATCGTCACCTTCGGCAATCTGCTCAAACAGGCGGGCTACGCGACGGGCATGGTGGGCAAATGGCAGCTTGGACAGGAATTGACATTGCCGCAAAAGCTGGGCTTCGATGAATACTGCCTCTGGCAACACACGCGCCGCCCGCCGCGTTATGCAAATCCGGGCTTGGAAATCAACGGCGTCAAGCGGGATTACAACAACGGCGAATATGGCCCCGACCTCTTGAACGATTACGCACTGGATTTCGTCACGCGCAAAAAAGCCGCGCCGTTCTTTCTCTATTATTCCATGTTGCTCACACACGATCCTTACCAGCCTACGCCTGATAGCCCGGATTGGGACCCGAAAGCGATTGGCGAGCAGGTGAACCGCAACGTCAAACATTTTGGCGAGATGGTGAGTTATATGGATAAGCTGATCGGCAAGCTGATGACGAAACTGGACGAACTGGGGATTCGCAACAACACGTTAATTCTGTTTGTCGGCGACAATGGCACGGGGCGAGGGACAAAATCTCTGATGCGTGATAAGACGGGCGATAAAGTTGTTGTCGGAGCAAAAGGTTCCACGGTCACGTACGGAATGCACGTGCCGCTGATTGCCAACTGGCCGGGCAAAGTGGTTGCGGGAAAGGTGCAGGCTGATTTGGTGGACACGACTGATTTCTTGCCGACGTTGTTGGACGCAGCGGGGGCGAAGCCTTCATCAAGTTTGACACTGGATGGCCGCAGTTTTCTGCCGCAACTGCGCGGGCGCAAAGGGCAGCCGCGCGAGTGGGTTTATTCGTGGTATTCACCACGACAGCTTCCCAATACTTCGATGATGGTGCGCGAATGTGCATTTGATCGCCGCTACAAACTCTATCGCACAGGAGAGTTCTTCGATCTTGGCAACGATGTGGAAGAAAAAGAACCGTTACCCGCCACCGCGCTCACAGGCGAAGCCGCTGCTGCGGCGAAGCGGTTGCAAGGTGCGCTGGATCGGTATCAAAATGTGCGACCCGTAGCACTCGACCGCATGTTCGAGCAGGGAATCAAAGGCAGGGCAAAGTGAAGGGAGCTGGGCTAATTCTCCCACTGCCACAATATAAAACGACCGATTATAGCGATTGTCAGTTGAACCAATAGAGCGTTCAGCAGCAAGTGTTAGCGAATCGGCTTCAGTCGGGCTTTACACTTCGGCACATAAAATCTAGCCGAAGCTGGTACGCTAACACTTGTTTACTCGCACATCTGAAAACCGCTAGAAGTAATAAAAACAACTACGGCTCCTGGCGGAGCCATCACCCACAAATCGGAGGTTGAACCATGCAACGATCATTGCGACAACAAACACTCTTCTTCCTGCTCTTTTGCCTTCTTGCTTCAGTTCCCCTGCTGGCGCAATCTGACTGGGGAAACATTACCGGCGTCGTTACCGATCCGAGCGGCGCGGTGTTGGCTGGGGCGGAGATCACGATTGTGGCGACGGCGACGAACATGACTAAGCTCACGACCAGCAGTTCCAGCGGGCAATACAACGTGCCGCTTGCGCCGGGCGTATATCAGGTGCAGGTCAGCCTGCCGGGCTTCAAGAAATTCCAGGCCAACAACGTGGTCGTGGCAGCAGCGACGGCCCTGCGATTGGACGTTTCCCTGGAAGTTGGCGGGCTAACCGAGGTCATTTCGATCACGCCTGCAGCGGCGCAATTGCAAACCGAGAATGCCAAGATTTCGACTTCGGTGCAGAACCGTTTAGTGGACGAATTGCCGCTGGTCGTCGGCGGCGCGTTACGTAGCCCCTTCGATCTGGTCAGCATTGCGGCAGAAGCGAAAGGGCGCGGCAATACGCTCAGCTTGGGCGGAGGGCAAGCCGCCGCCTGGGATGCCACGCTGGACGGTGTTTCGGTCACGACGAACCGCTCGGCGGATGCAGCGGAGATCGCTTACAACTCGCCTTCGGTCGAAGCCATTACGGAGTTCACCGTTGACACCAATGGTTTCAAAGCCGAGTACGGGCAGGCGGGCGGCGGCGTGATGACCTTTGTTTCCAAGAGTGGCACGAATGAAATCCACGGCTCGCTCTATAACTTTCTGCGCAACGATGCGCTCGACGCGCGCGGCTTCTTTGCCCAGAAAAGGTCGGTCTATAAGCAGAACGATTTCGGCGGCTCGGTGGGTGGCCCGGTCTGGCTGCCGAAGAAATTCTTCGGGCCGCTCGGCTACAACGGGCGCAACCGCACTTTCTTCTTTTTCGCCTTTGAGGGCTTTCGCAACCGCGTGGGCAGCAACGACACAATTCTGAGCGTGCCGACGCCAGAGATGTATAACGGCGATTTCTCGAAATGGGTGGATGCGAGCGGCAAGCTGATTCCGATCTATGACCCGGCCACCACCCGACAGGTCGGCACGAGCTTTGTCCGCGATCCATTCCCGAACAACCAGATTCCGCTAAATCGCTTTAGCGCGTTCAGCCGTCAGGTCATGAAATTCGCGCAGGATGTGAAGCCGAATCGCGGCGCAACGCCGGGCACGTCGGCTTACGTGCGTAACAACTACCTCGTCAACTCCGGCACGATTCTGAATCCACAGACCAAGTGGAGCCTGAAGTTCGACCAGACCGTCAAGACCAATCATCACGTCAGCTATTTTATGAATTTCACCGAGTTCAACCAGACAGTCGGCGCGGCAGGCCCGCCAGGCTTGCCCCAGCCGCTGTGGAGCGGGCAGGTGCAGATTTTCAATACGTCGGCCTATCGCGTGAATTATGACTGGACGATCTCGAACCGAGCGATCAATAACTTCTCTATCGGCGGCAATAAGTTTTATAAGTTCAGCCGCTCACCCAACGTCGGCAAGGATTTTGGCCTGTGTTTCAAAGGGTCGGTGGATTGCAACGCCAATTTCCCCGGTGTTGAATTCTCAGAGTTCACAGGTTGGGGCGGCACGGCTGACAATGGGACGGAACAGCCGCTGTGGTCGTTCAAGGACGATTTCAGCCTCAGCATGGGCCAGCACAATTTCAAAATGGGCACTTCGTTTCAGAGCCAGCGGGCGACGGGCTTTGGCCAACAGGACATCGCCGGACGCGCCGGATTCAGCTACCTGACGACCTCCGTGCCGGGCGCAACCAGCGCCACCAGCGGCAGTTCGTTCGCCTCCTTCCTGCTGGGCGAAGCCACCTTTGGCCGCACGGAAACGATTCGTTCCGTGCCGCAGGTATATCAGTATTACGGCTTCTATTTTCAGGACGATTGGCGCATTAACCGCAAGCTGACGATCAACCTCGGCCTGCGCTATGAATTCACCAAACCGCCATTCACGCTGAATGATCAATATTCGGATTTCACGCCCACCCGACCGAATCCGAAGGTCAACAACTATCCCGGCGCTTTGCGTTTTGCGGGGTTCGGCCCCGGACGCGAGAACACGCGCAGTCTGGTGCCGGGCTGGTACGGCGGCATTGGCCCGCGCCTCGGCATTGCGTATTCGCCCGATGAGAAGACGGTGTTGCGCGCAGCGTTTGGGCGCTCTTTCTCGAAAGTCACCGTCGTCAGCGGCTCCGGCCACTTCGCGGGTTTTATCGGCCAGTATGTGTTCAATACCGGCAATCAGGGCATCACCAAATTGTACAATTGGGATGAAGGCCTGCCGTCGTACCCGCTGCCGCCGCAGATTGATCCGAGCTTTGCGAATAACACCGACGTGCATTTCTGGCAGTTGGAAGACGCCGCCCGCGCGCCGGAAAATTATTACTGGACAGCTTCGGTGCAGCGTCAGTTGACGAATTCTACGACGGTTGAAATCGCCTACAACGCCAGCATCGGCGCACACCTGCAATCGGGCGTCGTCAATTTGAACCAGGTGCCGACTGCTGTCTGGGATGGCTTCGTCAACAAACTTGGCTTTACAAATGCCAGGGCGCTGTTGGTCGCGCAGGCCAATTCGCAACTCGCGCGCGACAACGGCATTGTGTTGCCTTACCCGCAATTCACCAATGCCAGCATTCAGCAGGTGCGCACCGTGGCGCAGGCGCTGCGTCCGTACCCGCAATACCTGAACATCGTGACCGGCTCGCAGGGCGGCGACAAGAGCGGTCATTCGTCCTATCACGCGATGGTCATCAAGGCCGAACGGCGCTTCTCGAACGGCTTGCTGTTTCAGTGGAACTATACGTTCTCGAAGATCCTCACCGACTCCGATTCCTACTTCACCGGCGCAGGCGCGCAGGATCAGTACAATCGCCGCGCCGAAAAATCCATCGGCCAATTCGACCAGACGCACTCGCTGAAGCTGAACACGATTTACGAAATTCCCTTTGGCCCGGGCCGTCGCTGGTTGAAGGATGGCATTGCTTCGCACGTCATCGGCGGCTGGCGCATCGGCGTGATTCAAGCATACTCAAGCGGCTATCCCATCGCTCTGACGCGCAACAACCCGCTACCGATCTTCAACAGCCAAACGCGCCCGACTGTGACGAGTTACGACAACTGGCGCGGCGCCGCTCGCAGGCGACAAGTTCGATCCGGCGGTGGATCGCTTCCTGAACCTGGCAGTCTTTCCAACCCAACCCAATGCCTTCGGCAACGTGACGCGTTACAACCCGAAGGTGCGCGCCTTTCCCAATCGGACGGAAAATATCAGCGTGGCGAAAAGCTTCAATTTTACCGAACGCTGGCGCATGGATTTTCGCTGGGAAGTCTTTAATCTGTTCAATCGGACTGTCTTCGGCACGGGCAGCACGAATCTGAACAGCAATGCGTTTGGTGTCGTGACCAATCAGGTCAATGACCCGCGCCAGATGCAGGTCGGCTTGAAAATTTATTGGTAGCAGCGAAGGGCAGGAATTAAGGAACCTGAGGAAACACGTATGCCAACTATAACTTTCAAGAAAAAGAAATTTCCGAACAAAGCTCCAACGGAGCGGAATACGATAGCCCAGGGTGCAACCCTGGGTATGGGGAAGGCAATGATGCCAGCCCTGAAAGGGCGACATAAGAGACAATAAAATCAGCGATTATCTCGCCCCTTCAGGGCTTGGGCAAAAAAACTTCCGGTTCCCAGGGTTGCACCCTGGGCTATTTTATCGGCGTCCCTTCGGGACTCAATTCGGAAGATCATTTTCTTGAAAGCTATATATTCAAATAGAAAAATCAACGCGGGGACTTGACTGCTTATTTTTTTGTTTGAATATAGTTGGCGCATTTATTTCGCACCCATTTCTAAATTATGAAACTTATCCCCCGACTTTTCATCACGTTCATCATTGGCTTGGCCGTTTTCAGCCAACTGGTGAATGCTCAATCGCGCAAACCGAATGTCCTGTTCATCGCCGTAGACGATTTACGCCCTGAATTTGGCGCGTACGGCAGCAAGCACATTTATTCGCCCAACCTTGATCGGCTGGCGAAACTAGGAGTGACCTTTACCCGCGCCTTTGTCCAGCAGGCGGTTTGCTCGCCCTCGCGTTCCAGCTTTTTGACTGGCACGCGACCTGACACGACAAAGGTCTGGGATTTGGTCACGCATTTCCGCGCGGCGATTCCTGAGGTGGTGACGCTGCCGCAGCATTTCAAACAGAACGGCTATTTCGTGCAGGGCATGGGCAAGCTCTATCATGGCGGCTACGACGATGCGCCGTCGTGGTCGGTGCCGTGGAGCAATCCCAAAGTCGCCACCTACGGTTTGCCGGAAAACGAAGCGCGCCAGAAAGCGAGTCGCGGGCAAACCGGACCGGGCATCAGAGGCCCTGCGTTTGAAAGTGCCGATGTGCCGGATAATACTTATCATGACGGAGCACTGGCCGAGATGGCTGTTACGGCGCTCCGCGACATCGCCAAAAAGAATCAGCCTTTCTGGCTGGGAGTCGGATTTATCAGACCTCATCTGCCGTTTGTCGCGCCGAAAAAATACTGGGACTTGTACGACCCAGCGAAAATACAACTGGCGCAGAATCCGTTCCGGCCCAAAGACGCGCCAGAATATGCCGTGTTGCCGGGCGGCGAGATGCGCGCGTATCAAGGCATTCCCGCCGGGCCGATTCCCGATGAACTGGCGCGGCAACTCAAGCACGGCTACTACGCGGCAATCAGTTATATGGATGCGCAACTCGGCAAAGTGCTGGATGAACTCGACCGACTGAAATTGCGCGACAATACCATCATTGTGCTGTTAGGCGACCACGGCTGGAAGCTAGGCGAACATGGCGCGTGGTGCAAGCACAGCAACGTTGAAAATGACACGAATGCGCCATTGATCATTTCCGCTCCTGGTCTGAAAACGGCTGGTACAAGCAACGCGGCACTCGTCGAATTTGTGGATGTCTATCCGACGCTGGCCGAACTGTGCGGCTTGTCATTGCCCGGTCAGTTGGAAGGCACAAGTCTGGTTCCCTTGCTGAACAATAAAGCGAAATCCGTGAAGACCGCCGCCTTCAGCCAGTACCCACGCCCCAACCGGGGACAGCGGTTAATGGGCTATTCAATGCGCACAGAACGCTATCGTTTCACGCGCTGGGTCGAGCGCGACGCCCCTGCCAAAATTGAGGCGGTTGAACTATACGATCACCAAACTGATCCGCTGGAAAACGTAAATATTGCCAACGAACCCAAGAATGCAGGGCTTGTAGCGAAGCTAACTGCGCAGTGGGAAAAAGGCTGGCGTGGGGCGAAAGTGAAATGAAGAGGCGGATAAGTCTACATATTTCATTGCTCGTTGTTGCTGGTACGCTCTGCTCATTCGCGGTTGCGCAACCGCGCCAACCGAATGTGTTGTTCATCTCGGTGGATGATCTGAATAACGACCTGGGCTGTTACGGCAACTCACAGGTCAAATCGCCGAATATTGACCGGCTCGCGGCGCGGGGCATTCGCTTTGACCGAGCGTACGTGCAATACCCGCTCTGCAATCCTTCACGCGCCTCGTTTCTGAGCGGGCGCAGACCAGAACAAACCGGCATCTTTGAATTGCAAACGCCGCCACGCAAGGCGATGCCGGATGCGATTTTTTTGCCGCAACTCTTTCGACAAAACGGCTATTTCACCGCCCGGTATGGCAAGGTCTACCACGAAGGCCGGGACGATAAATTGTCGTGGGATGTTTCGGAAAATGTGGAATTCACGGACGCGCAGGAACGCGCCATGCACCAAAAACGCTATGCGAATCCTTCGGGACAGCGCACGCCTGATTGGACGCCGCTCGATACACCTGAAGCACAAACCCGCGATGCGCGCACAGCCAAAGCGATTGCGCAGTTGATGGAAGAAAAATCAAAGGCCGGAAAGCCATTCTTTCTCGCGGCCGGATTGAATAAACCGCATTTGCCATGGAATGTGCCGAAGCCTTATTTCTCTCTTTACCGCGCAGAAACCATTCAGTTTCAAGCAGACTTGCCGCTGCGCAACATTCCTTCAGTTGCGTTGATGACTGAACTGTTCGGCTCGCCACAACCTTCGTCCCGTGCCGAGGCGATTGCCGCGTATTACTCTGCGATTACATATATGGACAGGCAGGTCGGCGTGCTGCTCAACAAACTGGATGAGTTGAAATTGTGGGACAACACGATTGTCGTGCTGTTCAGCGATCACGGCTTTCACCTCGGCGATCACGGCGGCTTGTGGGCCAAGCTCACGTTGTTTGAGCAATCGGCGCGCACGCCGCTGCTTATCGCTCTGCCAAATAGCAAACAAGCGGCGGGCAAGGCAAGTTCGCGCGTTGTCGAATTGCTTGATTTATATCCCACGCTGGCGACGCTCTGCCAGTTGCCTTTGCCGTCAGGATTGGAAGGCCGGAGCCTCACGCCATTGTTGCAACAACCCAAGCATCCGTGGCCGCACGCCGCCTACACGATGGTTTATCACGAAGTTGGCGGCGAAAAAATTGAGGGCAAATCCGTACGCAACGAACGCTGGCGCTACACCGAATGGGACACGGGGCGCAAAGGGATAGAGCTTTACGATCACAACAGCGATCCGCGCGAATTTACCAATCTGGCGAGTGATCCGCGTTATGCCAAAACAGTGCGGGCAATGAAGCTGTTGTTGCAAGCGAAGAAGAAATGAAAACTAACCACAGCCAAAGAGAAGTTCAGTTCATTTTGTTTGTGCTTTTCCTGTACGGCATGCAGTCCGTCGTCTTAGCGCAGGCCCGCCCTACCGCTGAGTTCAGCACGGAGATTCGCCAGATAACGTTCGGCCCCAAACACACGTTCTTCGGCTACATCGGTCACGTGCGGACAATTCCCTGGAATCGTAGCGGGCGTTACGTGCTGGCATTGCGCAGCGATTTTCAGGACCGCATGCCGAAGCCCGGCGAGACGGCAGAGGTCGTGTTGCTTGATGCCCGGAATAATTACGCCCCCCGTGTGGTGGATCACACGCGCGCGTGGAATTTTCAGCAGGGAACGATGTTTTATTGGAATCCCGCCGCGCCTGAAACGCAGTTCTTTTTCAATGATCGTGATCCAAATACGCACGAGGTGTTCTGTGTGCTGTTCGATATTGCGAAGAATAAGCGCCTCGCGGAATATCGGTTTGCTGACGGAGCGATTGGCAATGGTGGTGTCGCGCAAAATGGCGGTTGGTTTCTCGGCATCAACTATGGGCGGCTCGCGCGTCTGCGTCCGGTGACGGGCTATCCCGGCGTGCGCGATTGGTCGGCGCGCGAAGATCGTCCCGCGAACGATGGCATTTTCAAGGTGAACATCAAGACGAAAGAAAAGCGGTTGCTCGTGTCGTTCAAGCAGCTTGCCGATGCGCTGCGACCGACGCGACCTGACGTAGACGAAAAGGCACTGTTCATCAATCACACGCTGTGGAGCCGCGATAACGGGCGCATTTTCTTTTTCGTACGCGGCGATTTTGAAGTGCGCGAGAAGCGGTTGGATGTGCCGTTTACGATGAAAGCCGATGGTTCCGATTTGCGCCCCCTCCCGATGCACATCGGCGGGCATCCCGAATGGATGTCCGGCACACGAATGATCGGCGCGGTGAATAAAGAGCAGATTATCTTCGACGTGGAGCAACAGAAAATTGTCGGCAGAATTGGTTCGACGGAAATCATCCCTGATCCCGGCGGCGACATTGCGCTTTCGCCGGATGGCCAATGGTTCGTCAACGGTTTCGGCAAGGGCGGCAAGAATTACTACAACATCTTGCGTTTGTCGGACGGTGCGTGGACGCGCACCACAGGCTGTCAATCAAGGAGGCTACATCACAGGCGAATTACGAATTGATCCGTCACCTGATTGGAACCGCAACAGCACGCAATTGCTAGTGGGCGGCGTTGCCGATGATGAAACGAAAACACGGCAACTTTTTCTCATTACGATCAAGCAGGCAGGAAACCCCAAATGAAAAAGCTCTTTTTCGCGCTGGCTTTGCTTTTCGCGCTGCCAGGTCTGAACAGCACGGCGCAACAAACCGCACTGCAAAAAATCCGCTTCGCTGACCAAATCGAAGCGTTTCTTACAGCAGATCAAATAAAGCCGCCCCCGCAAGCGGCGATTCTCTTTGTCGGCAGCAGCATCTTTCGGCTCTGGAAAAATCTGCCAAAGCAAATGGCCCCGCTGCCCGTATTCAATCGCGCCTTCGGTGGTTCGCAGACGCACGAAATTCTGGCGTACATGGATAAAATTGTGCTGCCTTATCAGCCAAAAATGATTGTGTATTATTGCGGTAGTAACGACATCAATGCTAATGTCACCCCACAAAGCATTGCTGGGAATTTCAAAGAATTTGTAGCGCGCGTGCATCAACAATTACCGAAGACACGCATCTTTTATGTCTCGATCAATCGTGCGCCGCAAAAAATGAACAAATGGTCACAAGTAGACGAAGCGAACGCGCTGATCAGAACGTATTGCGCAAAAAATAAACAACTGAGATTTATTGACGTTAATCCTGCGTTATTTGATGCGTCCGGCAAACCGCGGATGGATTTGTATTTGCCCGATCAATTACATTTCAAAGAACCAGCATATACAGAATTCACCGCCATCATTAAACCTGTGATCGCTCAAGCGTGGAAGAAAAGCTAACCCACGATCTTGCGTGAAGAGCAGCCTTTCCCTCAACGGAGATACATCATGCAGAAAAGGAAATTCCTCCTCAAAAACAACTTGGTTTTTGTCGCTGTGATAAGTTTGTTGTTCACCCTGACCGCTTGGGCACAAATTAAATCCAGTACCATTACCGGAATTGTCACCGATAGCACGGGCGCAGTGATCCCCAGCGCGACCGTGACTGTGATCAATCAGGAAACCAACGTTGCTACCACCACCGTGACTGATGAGTCCGGCAGTTTTACCGTACCTTATCTCGCGCCCGGTATGTACACGGTGAACATTGAAAAAAGTAACTCCGGGTTTTCCAAAGCCAGCCGGACAAGTATTTCGCTTTCGACCACGCAAACCGTGAAGGTCGAAATCACCATGCAAGCAGGCGGCGCGACCGACACGGTCACGGTGACGGCGGACGCAGCATCGTTGCAAACAGCCAGTGCCATTGTCGGCGGGCAGGTGAATGAACGCCTCGTGCAAGTGTTGCCGAATATCACGCACAATCCGTTTGCATACGCGACCTTGCAGGCGGGCGTGATTCCGCGTGGCGCTTTCAACAACACGCAAAATACCTTCAGCTTCGGTATCGGCATTGACGGACGGCGGCAGGCTTCGGCGATCAGCATCAACGGCGGCTCGGCCTTCTCCAACGACATCATTCTGGACGGCGTCAGCGTGCAAGGCTCGGCGTGGAACGAAGCCGCTGTGTTGCCGAATCAGGAATCGTTACAGGAAGTCAAAACCATCGTCAACAACTACACCGCCGAATATGGACGCGCACAGGGCGTCATCATCTTCACCACCAAAGGCGGCAGCAACGATTGGCACGGCTCTGGTTTCTGGCGCATACGCAATGAGGCACTTAATGCCAATAACTTTGCCGATAATGCACGCAACGTCGCGCGCGGGCCGTTCAAATCACACACCTACGGCGGCACGTTTGGCGGACGCATTCTGCGCGACCGGGCGTTTTTCTTTGCGAGTTATGAAGGGCTGGAGTTCAACCGCAATTACGATTTTCTGAAAACAGTGCCGACGGCGGCGGAGCGCAACGGCGATTTCAGTCAGACGCTCGTCAACGTCAGCGGACGCGCTGTGCCGATCAAGATTTTCGATCCGTTCAATGCAACGCGCATCGGCACAACCTCTTCGTATTTGCGCGCGCAATTTCCGACCTTCACCGATGCAGGGGGCGTCGTTCGCACGTCGCCACTACCTGCGGCGCGATTGAATCAACAAGGTCTGGCTTTTTTAAAAGCTTACCCGCTGCCCAATCGCACGCCCGAAGATGTGTTTAATCGCAATAACTTTTTCTATCGCGGGTTGCAACAGTTCAGCAAAAACAATATTAATTCGCGCGTTGATTGGAACTGGGGCAAACATAATTTTTATGGCACGGGCGGCATTCAGATGGGACGTATCGTGACGCCGCGTTCGTGGGGGCCGGACAATCGGTTTTACAGCCGCAACGAAATGGCGGGTAATCAGCAACCTGACAAAAACCCTTACATTTCTATTGGCGACACCTGGTCAGTTACGCCTAACATTGTGATTGACGCGCGCATCGGCGTGAATCGCATTCAGAGTGACAACGAAGCGGATGTTTTTGACGATTTCGATTACAGCGTGTTCGGAATTCCCAGCCAGATTCTGGCTTTGAGCGTGATTCCCGGCGCGCCGCCTTCGTTTGCTCCCGGCGGCGGACTCAGTCCATTGCACGACGGGCAATTTATTCATAAACGCGAACGCCAGACCAATACCGATGCCAACGCCAGTATGACGTGGACGCGCGGGCGTTGGACGCACAAGTTCGGCGGAACCTATCGCGTGATGCTGTCGAATTACACTGACCCGCATGATCCGTTTCAGGTGCAGACGGGCGCGGAATACACGCGGCAAAACATTAATGCCAGCGGCTCGACGTCGGGGCTGACCGTGCCGGATGCTTCGTTCGGTGGTTACGGCCCGGCTTCGATTGCGCTCGGCGCGGGCTTTATGGAAGAGCGTTCCGGCTTTGCTGTGCGGTTGGCACTGGCGCAAAAATACAGCGCGCTTTATACGCAAAACGATTGGAAGGTGCGCGACAATCTGACGGTCAATCTGGGTTTGCGTTGGGACGTGCAGCCGGGGCCGACCGAGCGTTTCAATCGCATCAGCGCGCTTGATCTGGATCAGAAAAACCCGTTCGGCACAACCGGGCGCATCATCTTCCCTGGCGTCAACGTAGATCGCCGCAATATGTGGCCGACCGAGTGGAATAACTTTGGGCCGCGTCTGGGCTTCGCGTGGCAATTGCAAAATTCGACGGTGCTGCGCGGCGGTTACGGTCTGACCTATATTCCGTCGAATACCGGTTACAACGATGGGCCAGGATTTTATGGCGCGGGGCCATTCTCGCCCGCGACCGCGACCAGTTCACTCAATCCGGGGAACGCCACGACGCCTTACGGAACCAATCCTGTCGGTACCTTGATCGGGCCGTTCAATTCGTTGGCGGTCAGTCCGATTGTGTTGCCGATTGGCGCGGATGAAAAGAATCCGGGCATTTATGGCGGCCTCGTGCGTCGCTTCCCGCAAAATTACCGCAATGGCATCGTGCAGCAATGGAATCTGATTGCGGAGAAAAAGTTCGGCAACGATTGGGTGACTTCGGTGGGGTACATCGGCTCGCATGGCAGCCGCTTGCAAGTGACGTTCATCAACGTGAACAACTCACAATTCGTGGACCCGGCAGTCTTGACCGATTGGCGCAACCAATATGTCGCATCAAATGGCACAGTGAATCCTTCGACGCAACAGATTGCGAATCCTTTTCAACCGGCGACGGGCGATTTGATTCCGTTCGGCGCGGGCAACATTCGCAACCGCACGATTCCACGCATTGAAACCTTCCTGCCTTATCCGCATCATGGTAATGCGATTCACTATACGGTTGGCGAATCGGATTATCATGGCCTGCAATTGCAGGTCACGCGACAATTCAGTAAGGGGCTGCAATTCAACGCGCATTACACCTGGTCGAAGTTGATCGAGTTCAGCAGCTACAACGCGGCGAACAATCAGAACTTTTCGGATGGCGGCAGCACAAACGGCTTCAGCAACATTCGCCCCGAAGCCTGGCGCACAAATCGCAAGATTTCGACCAACGACATCCCGCATCGGTTCGTGGCTTCGTATATCTATGAACTGCCGATTGGCGATGGCAAGCTGCTGAATTTGGGCGGCGGCATCGCCGACAAGTTGATAGGCGGCTGGCGCATTGGCGGTTCATTTACCGCTTCAAGCGGCTTCGTACAGCCGATCTCGAACGGCGGCACGAATTCGATCAACGGCCTGCCTGATCGCTTGCCCGGCGTAGACATCGAATTGCCGAAGAATCTGCAAAAATGGTACGACGGCAAAACGCAAGTCACATTGCCGAGCGGGCGCGTGATTATGCCGTGCAATCGCTGCTTCCTGAAATATAACATTGACGCTTTCCAGGGCCGCATCGTGACGACCCCGAATGGTTCCGTCGTGCCTGATCTTTTCTGGTATGGTACGTCGGCAGCGACCTTCAACGATTTGCGCGCCAATGGTGCGTGGAACGCCAATATGTCGTTGGAGAAATCATTCAGGATCGGTGAGAAATTCAAGCTGGAACTCGCCGCGCAAACGACGAATATTTTCAACCACACCACCTTCCGTCCAGGCGTGCAAACCTCGTTCGGCGGCACGGTGATTCCCGCGACGATCACGGCGAATCCGACGTTGAATCTGAAACTCGGACAGTTGCAGGATGTGGCAAACACTTGGGGGGCCTACACGCAAAATGCGTATGACCCACGTCAGATTGAATTTGTGATGAAGTTGCGGTTCTAAAATGCTTTGTCGCTTCGGCACAAAGTAATACGGAAAAGGCGTGAAGGTTGAATCTTCGCGCCTTTTCCCTTTAGGATTACAGGGAGGAAAACATTATGAACCTAATCGCTTTTGCAGGCGTAGTTAACGCGGGGCAGATCAAACTTTCACCAAGTGTACGCTTGCCAGACAAGGCCAGAGTTCTTATTTTTGTCCCAAATGAGCCTGCGCCAGCAGTGGCACATATTTTTAGCCCCAGATTAATGAATCCCGCCCCAGCAAAGGGTTTTATGCTCGAAGTTATAGAAGAAGATTCCCATGCCCAGTAGCAAAGCGGAAATAGCTGTTTTGGCACTTATGTTCCAGGGAAGAACCTTTCGCGGGCAATTTTTGTTGTTCGCACAGGACTGGAGGATTCTTGGGCGTAACCTTCTCAATGCCGTTCCGCTTTTGTTGGCTGGCCCTCATCTTACCTGGGATGTGAGCCGATGAAATACGGACTCATCGCAGGCAATGGTCGCTTCCCCTTTCTGGTGCTTGAAGGTGCGCGCGCGCAAGGCGTAGAACTCGCCGTTGCGGCCATCAGTGAGGAGACAGATCGCACAATTGAATCCTTCGCCAATTCACTCGCCTGGGTCAGTGTCGGGCAACTCGGCAAGCTCATCAAGTTTTTCAAGCAGGCAGGCGTAACACACGTGATGATGGCCGGACAGGTCAAGCACGTGCAGATTTTTAAGCTCAACGCGCTGCCCGATTTGCGCATGGCAAAAATGCTTGCGCGCCTCAAGCGACGCAACACGGATGCGTTGCTTGGCGCGGTCGCGGATGAACTGGCCAGCGAAGGCATTATGCTGATTGATTCGACTATCTTTTTGCAGCCCATGCTGGCGCGTGAAGGCGCGCTCACGAAACGTGAGCCGAACAAAAATGAACTCGCCGACATCGAATACGGCTTGCACGTGGCGCAGGAATTAGCGCGTCTTGATCTCGGCCAAACGATTGTCGTGAAGAATCAGGCGGTCGTTGCGCTGGAAGCGATGGAAGGCACGGACGCCACGATTCGCCGCGCGGCAGATTTGGTGCGCGGTCGTCCGCTGACTGTTATCAAAGTCGCCAAGCCGAATCAGGACATGCGTTTTGATGTGCCAGTGATTGGCTTGAATACGATAGAAACGTTCAAGCCTGTCACGTCACAGCGATGTCATTGACGGCGGACAAGACGTTGATTTTTGATCGGGAAGAAACGTTAGCTGCGGCACAGAAACATAAAATTGCGCTGGTGGCGAAACAGTGAAGCGAATTATTAGCCAAGGATGTCAGACGCTTTGACTTTGAGTTGTGGCAGCGTGCGGGAAACAACGTTTTGATGGCGCAGTACGATTCTGATTTCCTGATACACACCCTCATTCGGCAGCGCATATATCTCAATCCGACCATTCACTAAATCCACGAGCCATGCTTCAGGAATACCTGCCAAGGCATATTTGGGCAGTTTGATTTGGCGATCTCCTTCCAGCGTGGAATCCGCTACTTCGATGGCGACTAATGTGTCTTCCGGCGTCGGATGGCTTGTCGTATAATAATCGGGGCGTGGTTTGAGTAGCGCAATGTCGGGCTGTGGTTCTGAATATTCATTGAGCCAAACAGGATTTTGAGTAGCGACAATGGCAATGCGCCCGGCTTTTTGATTCAGAATTCTATTTAGTTTATTCACACATCCAGCCTGTTTGGAGCCAATCGGGGACATAGCGATAATCTCTCCATCAATCAATTCCACGCGGTCGTCTTCGGTGAAGAAGCCCGTTTCGAGCAGCTTATGATATTCGGTAGTGGTGAAAAATCGTTTGGCTAGTAATGCACTCATAATTTCCTCAACGAATGATTGTGCCGTCAGTTTATCGCTGGTAACAGAGATGTCAAATTCTTTGCGGCAGGGATAGGGCAGAAGTAACTTTCGGTTTATACTCGCCCCATCATTTGGGATAGAAGCATTATGTGGATTATCTGGCTTGTGATTGCTGCAATATTGATGGCGGGCGAAGTCGCTACGACGAGCTTCTTTTTGCTGTGGTTTGGCATTGGAGCGGCGGTGGCGGCCCTTGCCGCCCTGCTGGGCATCAGCAGTCTCCCCTTACAAATCGTTATCTTCCTTGTCATTTCGATCTTGCTCGTGCTTGGTTCGCGGACTATTTTTGAAAACTACCTGACCCGACGCAATACTCTCAAAATGGGCATAGAGTCAATGATTGGTGAAATTGTTTCTGTCGTCGAGCCAAGTCAGGGCGCACGCAATGAAGCTGCGATCAAGGCGTTTGGCTCAGTGTGGACAGCCATTCCGATGGCGGACGAAGAGCCGTTGCAAATTGGCGAATCCGTGAAAATTGATCGCGTAGACGGCAACACAGTTTATGTGTATCGTCCCTCGCGTCATTCGTTACTAAAACAATAAGGAGCCCCTATGTTCGAATACTTGATTCCGTTAGCAATCTTTGCGCTCATCGCGTTTTTCATCGCCTCGAAGATGATTCGCATTATCCCGCAGGCGACCGCGATGATTATTGAACGGCTGGGCAAATATGATCGCCTGGCGATTGGCGGCTTGAATATTGTCACGCCATTTTTAGAAAGCCCGCGCAGTGTGTCCTGGTCGGGATGGAAACCCGGCATGATACAAATTGATCTGCGCGAGCAGTTCACCGATTTGCAACCGCAGCCCGTCATCACCCGCGACAACGTCACGATTATGGTGGACTCGGTTATTTTCTGGCAGGTCACTGATCCGATCAAAGCTGTCTATGAAGTCAACGATCTGGTCGGCGGCACTATTCAGCTCACGATTACCGCCATGCGCAATGTCATAGGCGCGATGGACCTTGACCACGCGCTCAGTTCGCGCGACACCATCAACAGCAATTTGCGCGTCATCCTCGACGAAGCCACGCATAAATGGGGCGTCAAAATCACGCGCGTCGAACTCAAAAACATCAACCCGCCCGAAGACGTGCGCATCACGATGGAAAAGCAAATGACTGCTGAACGCAATCGCCGCGCGACCGTGCTGCAAGCCGATGGCGAAAAGCAGGCTGCGATCACGCGGGCGGAAGGCGAAAAGCAATCCGCGATCATGCGGGCGGAAGGCGAAAAGCAATCCGCGATTCTACAAGCGCAGGGCGCAGCCGAAGCTCGCTTGACTGCCGCTACTGCCGAATCCGAATCGCTGCGCCGCATCGCAGAAGGTCTGACAGAAGGCAATCCTGCGCAGTACATGATTATGATGAAGTACATCGAATCGCTGCGTGAAATGTCGAAATCCAACAATTCCAAAGTGATTTTCATGCCCGTCGAAACCAGCAGTTTGCTCTCGAGCATTGGCGCGTTCAAGGAGGTGTTTGGCGGGGGAGAGGGAATGGAACCAGGCGCAACGCCTGTGCCGCGCTTGCGCGAGAAAGTACAGTAGAAATTGACCCTCGCCCATTTCCCCTGGGACAGTATCAGGCAGCGGCGAGTTTGCGCATACGTCTTGCCAATCAATCTGCAATGAGGCGAGGCGCTGAGTTGCTTAGTAAGCGGTGGCCTGATGCGTCAACCCACCATCTACAAAATAGGTGCTGCCGGTCACATACGAGGCCTCGGTGCTCGCCAAAAACAAGGCGACTGCCGCAACCTCTTCGGGCAATCCGAAGCGTGCCCAGGGAATTTCGCGGAGCGCCTTTTGCAATTCTTCAGGATCGTCCAGCACGGTTTGATTCATCGGCGTTGCAATCGCGCCGGGCGCAATGTTGTTGACGTTGATTTTGTGCGGCGACAGTTCAATCGCAATGTTGCGCATCATCAGGCGCAAACCGCCTTTTGACGCGCAGTAGGCTGTGTAGTGCGGATATGGAATGTCTTCGTGAACCGACGAAGTGAAAATGATTTTGCCGCCCGCCCCCTGCTTGACCATTTGCCGCGCCGCCAGTTGGCTGACCACAAATGCGCCGTACAAATTCACGTCAAGCACCTGCTTCCAGTGTTCATCGGTGATCTCTAAAAATGGTTGTTCGGGGCAGATGCCCGCATTGCAAACGGCGATGTCGAGCCGTCCGAAGGCGGCGAGCGCGGCTTCCATCATTTGCTCAACCTCGGCGCGTTGGCTGACATCCGCGGCGACCGCGATGGCTTGGGGCGTGAAGCTGGCTGCCAGCGCGGCGGCGGCTTGTGCCTCGCGTGGGCTGCCGGGGCGATAGTTGATGATGACGTGTGCGCCTTCCGCCGCAAAGCGCGTAGCAATGCTATGGCCGATCCCACTGCTCGCGCCTGTGACGAGCGCTACTTTGTCTTTCAGTTGCATTGAAAACTCCTGCTCATAAAATATAGGACAGGCGGCTCGCCTATCCTGGGTTTCAGCATTTCCGAGTGTTGACAGGCGAGCCGCCTGTCATCCATCACTAACTCTTCATGATTCTGCGCATTGTAAAGTGCCTCGCTACGGTTTGGTAGTTTGCCGAATGGCGCAACGGCGTTATGATTGGTGTGCATCAACGAAAGAAGAAAATTCATGAACCTATTATTCGCTCTACGTTTCCATCTGAAAGCCCTCTCTTTGTTAAGCGCGCTTGCCTTGGCACTCGTCACTTGCATTCCGGCGCGCAACGTCACCGCGACCATGCAAAACACTGTCAGCTTTAATCGGGATATTCGCCCGATCCTGGCTGATACCTGTTTCCTGTGTCACGGCCCGGATAAAAACTCCCGCAAAGCCGGGCTGCGGCTTGATTTGCGCGAAGAAGCCACGAAGAAAACCAAGTCCGGCATCACGCCCATTGTGCCCGGCAAACCGGACGAAAGCGAAATCATTCGCCGCGTGTTTGCCACCGACAAATACGAAGTGATGCCGCCGCCCGACGTGCATAAAGACCTCACGCCGCCGCAAAAAGAATTGCTCAAACGCTGGGTCGCCGAAGGCGCGGTCTATGAAGGCCATTGGGCGTATCAACCCATCAAGCGCCCAACTGTTCCATTCATCCATCCAACATCCAACATCCAACATCCGATTGATGCATTCATTCAAGCGCGCTTAGCCAAAGAAGGTTTACAGCCCGCGCCTGAAGCAGATCGTCGCACGCTGATTCGGCGCGTGACCCTCGATTTGACCGGCTTGCCGCCGACGCCACAGGAAGTCGCGGCTTTTGTGAATAACTACGAGTCGTATGAACGTCTGGTAGATCGCTTGCTGGCCAGTCCACGTTATGCTGAAAAACAAGCAATGCACTGGTTAGATGCCGTACGGTATGCCGACACCGCCGGGTTTCACGGCGACAATCCATATCCGACCTGGCCGTATCGGGATTACATCTTGCGCGCCTTTCGCAACAACAAGCCCTTCGATGAATTCACGCGCGAACAGATTGCGGGTGATTTATTACCAAATGCTACGCAAGAGCAACGCATCGCTTCGACCTATAATCGCCTGAATCGCGTTTCTGCCGAAGGTGGTGTGCAGCCAAAAGAATATCTAGCTAAGTATGGTGCGGATCGCGTGCGCACGACCAGCAACGTTTGGCTCGGCTCGACGATGGGATGTGCGGAATGCCACGATCACAAATTCGATCCGTTTCTGGCCAAAGATTTCTATGCGATGAAAGCCTTCTTTGCCGACATCAAGGAAACCGGTTTGGTGCCGGATCGTGGGCGCGGCGCGTGGGGCAGCAAGATGTCGCTCGCTACATCAGAGCAGAAAAGCCGCTTGCTAGAATTGAATGAACTAATCACGCGGGCGCAAGCTGAATTGGATGAAAAAGCCAATAGCGCAACCGAACAACGGGCGGCGTGGGAAAAGCGGATGCTGGCATGGTATGACGCCGGCAAATTGGCCTGGAACTTCCAACGACCGCTAACGGCCAAGACGACGAACGGCGCGACGCTCACGATTTATCACGAAGAGCCGGTCGAATATAACTATGGCGATGATGGGTTGTATCTTGGCGTAGTAAAAATGCCGGGCAAGGGGCTGATCGTCGCCAGTGGCAAAAATCCCGACAATGAGACCTACACTGTGACGTTCAAGCCGGGCGCGGGCGAATGGACGGCGCTGGGCCTGCAATTGGTGAAGGATCGTGATTTGCCCGGTGATCAAGTGGCGCGCGGCGCAGAGAAATTTGTCCTCACCGATGTCGCCGCCGAAGTCGCGGCTGGCGCACAACCGCCACAAAAACTGGCGTTCACCTTGGTCACGCCCGATGCTGCCGCACAAGACCCTGAACATCCGGCGATGAGCGTGCTTGACGGCAATCCGAAAACCGGGTGGAGCACAACTTACGGGATGGGGCGCACGCCCTTCATTGCGCTGCGGTTGGCCAATAAGCTGAAGACCACTGCCGACGCGACCATTACCGTGCATCTGAAGCACGACTCCGATTATCGGCGCGCTACGATTGGCCGCTTCCGTTTGGCGCTTTCGGCGGCGGAGTATTCGTGGCCGGAAAGCGATAACCCCGGCCTCAAACCGCTGAAGCCGACGCCGCCGATGCGCCTGATTGGGCACAATGGTTTACCGGATAATGTTGGGGACGCGTTACGCTTGCCGGAGCCTGAGCGTACCGAGGCGCAACAAAAGATCGTGCTGGAACATTTCAAATGGGCGGCACCAGAATTCCAGGCGCAGATGGTCAAAATCGCCCAGTTGCAATTGGAGCGCGATTTGCTGGAGTCCTCCATTCCACAAGTCATTGCTACCGAAACAATCAAACCCGGCGAAACACGCGTGATGCCGCGTGGCAATTGGATGGATGAATCCGGCGAAATTGTGCAACCTTCCATCCCGGCATTCTTAGGCAAGCTGGATACGGGTGGGCAACGTGCCACACGGCTGGATTTGGCAAATTGGCTGGTTTCTAATGACAACCCGCTTACCGCCCGTGTGTTTGTGAATCGGATATGGCGACAGTTTTTCGGCACGGGCTTATCGAAGATACTGGACGATGTCGGCTCGCAAGGGGAATGGCCTGTGCAGGCGGAGTTATTGGATTGGCTGGCAGCAGAATTTATGAACGCAGAACGCAGAACGATGAATGAAAACGAAGTTGCGAATTCTTCTATTCATCGCTCATCGTCTATCGTTCATCGTTGGGATGTAAGGCACTTGATTCGCACTATTGTCACCAGTCACACCTATCGGCAAGCCAGTCTAAGTAATCCACAGCTTGACGAACGCGACGCGGATAATCGTTTGCTGGCACGACAAAGCCGCTATCGCGTGGATGCCGAAGTTGTTCACGACATCGCCTTGTCGGCGTCCGGCTTGTTAGTCGAAAAATTCGGTGGCCCTTCGGTGAAACCAAAGCAGCCGGAAAACTATCTGGCCGCGCTGAACTTTCCGAAGCGCGATTATGCGGCGAGTCGGGGCGAAGACCAGTATCGGCGTGGCTTGTACACACATTGGCAGCGCACATTCCTACATCCGTCTTTATTGGCCTTCGATGCGCCCTCGCGCGAAGAATGCACCGTCAATCGCGTCAATTCCAACACGCCGTTGCAGGCGTTGGTGTTGCTGAACGATCCGATTTACGTCGAAGCCGCGCGCGTCTTTGCGCAAAACATTTTGCAGCAAGGCGGGCTGAGTTTGACAGCACAAATCAATTGGGCTTTCGCGCGCACCGTGAGTCGAAAGCCAACGGCGAAAGAGCTTCGAGTCCTGACTGATTTGTATCGCAAGAGTCTGGCGGCGTTTCAGCGTGACGCGCCAGCCGCGCAAGCTTTGCTCAACGTCGGCGAGACGGCCTTGCCGAAGAATTTGAAGCGGGCGAACCTGGCGGCGATGACAACCGTCACGCGCGCGATCTTGAATTTGCATGAGACGATTACGAGGAATTAGAACCGAGAACGCGGAACAATCGGAAATAACGGAATACACGGAAAAAATACCATTAACTGGGATATGACAATGACTTCACCAACACCAAATCAACATACGCTTTCCCGCCGCACATTTCTCAGCCAAAGCCTGACTGGGTTAGGTGCAATCGCGCTAAATTCGCTGTTTGGACAAGAACTTCTTGCCTACAATAATCTGCCATCCGCAATCCAAACTCCGCAATCAAAAGGCGTCATCAGCCCGCTGCATCACGCCGCGAAAGCCAAGCGCGTTATTTTCCTCTACCAAGCCGGTGGGCCGTCGCATTTGGAAACATTCGACTACAAGCCGACGCTCGCCAAAATGCACGCCCAGCCGATGCCGGAATCGTTTACGAAAGGGCAGCAAATCGCGCAATTGCAGGGGCAAAAACTCAACTGCTTTGGCCCGCAATTCGGCTTCCAACGCTTTGGCAAATCCGGGCAGGAAATCAGTGAGATGCTGCCTGCGATTGGCAGTGTCGCGGATGACATTTGCATCGTTCGTTCGATGTGGGGCGAGCAGATCAATCACGATCCGGCACATCAGTTGATGAATACGGGATCAATTGTGACCGGGCGTCCGAGTATGGGGTCCTGGATTCTCTACGGCCTTGGTGCCGTGACTGAAGACCTGCCCGGTTATGTCGTGCTGATGTCGTCGGGCAAGGGCGGGCAGATGCAACCCATCGCGGCGCGCCAATGGTCAGCCGGGTTGTTGCCGAGCAAATATCAAGGCGTCAAACTCAACTCCATCGGCGATCCGGTGCTGTACATCAATAATCCCAATGGCCTGAATGCCAAGCTACAAAGCCATTCAATTGATGCCATCAATCAACTCAACAAGCTGGAATACGACGCCGTCAAAGACCCGGAAATCCTGACGCGTATTGCCCAGTACGAAATGGCCTTCAAGATGCAAACCAGCGTGCCGGACTTGACCG
The DNA here is from genome assembly GCA_963794955.1 of uncultured Acidobacteriota bacterium. Classification (GTDB taxonomy): domain Bacteria; phylum Acidobacteriota; class Blastocatellia; order RBC074; family RBC074; genus JAFDVL01. The sequence continues at coordinate 403,668 of CAWCGF010000015.1, read as the reverse complement.
ATATGAGCAAAGAGTCGCCGCAGATATTGGACATGTACGGCGCGCAACCGGGCGATGGTTCGTTTGCGTCGAACTGTTTACTGGCGCGACGATTGGCCGAACGTGGGGTGCGGTTCATTCAGTTGTATCATCGCGATTGGGATCATCACAGCGGTTTGAAACGTAACTTTGCCTTTAAAGCACAGGAAACTGACAAGGCTACGGCGGCGCTAATTAAAGACCTGAAGCAGCGCGGGATGCTCGATGACACACTGGTGATTTGGGGCGGGGAATTCGGGCGCACGCCGATGTCGCAAAGCGGCGACGGGCGCGATCATCACATCAAAGGTTTTTCGTACCTGCTCGCAGGTGGCGGCATCAAAGGCGGTATCTCATACGGCGCGACGGATGAACTCGGTTATGCGGCAGTTGAGAATCCGGTCAGCGTCCACGATTTTCACGCGACGATGCTGCATTTGCTGGGCATCAATCACCTGCGGATGACGGTGAAGTTTCAAGGCTTGGACGCGCGGCTGACGAATGTTTCCGGCGAAATCGTGCAGAAGATTCTAGCGTAGGAAGAAAGAAGAGAGAGAAACGGAACAGACGGAAATAACGGAATTTACGGAAGGCGAAAGGCAATGCGAGTAGGGAAAATGATTGCTGGTCAAAAAGCCCTTGCCAATGATTATCGAGTATTTTCTGGCGGTTCCGTTATTTCCTTTTGTTCTGTACTCCTTCTTCTTAGCTTCTCCCTCCCCGTCCTTTCCCAAACCAATTCTGCCCAGATCGCGCAAGAACTCCTTGACGCCAAAACTGTCCAAGCGCGCGAAACCCTACTTCGCGCGCACAGAGAGCAACTTTCCAAAGAAGTGCATGCCATCTTGATTCACAATGGCGACCGTCTCATGTATCCGAAGCCGAACGAACGAACAGGAGAGGTCTTTCATCTCGCCTTGAAGGTTGCGCAACTCATCAAGTATCACGAAGGTATCGCCGTGGCAGAATCGCGGTTGGGCACAACAGCATATTTGCTTTCCCACTACGAAGCGGCAACACATTGCTATAAAAACGCGCTGAAGATTTACGAAGACCTTGGCGATCAGCGCGAACTCGCTTCTGCAGTGCAAAACGTTGGCTTGGCCTTGACCTACAACGGCGAAACAGCGCAAGCCCAACTATATTTCAAACGTGCCTTCGAGTTATACGAAAAGCTCGGTCTCAAACGTGAGGCTGCCGAAGTGCAAGGCTTCATCGCCAGCAGCCAATTGGCCAGCGGCGAAAACGAAGCTGCCCAACAATCCTTGGCCCAAAGCCAAACCAACGGCGCAGGCGTGAAAACCCTGCTTGATAATGGCGAAGCGTTGTATGCCCAGCAGGAATACGAAGAGGCGCTCGTCGTTTTCAAAAAGGCGCTCGCCGCTGCTGCGCAACCGCCGAATCGCAATGCCATCCTTGCTGCGACACGCAATATCTCAAATTGCCTGTATGCGCTGGGGCATTACGAACAGGCGCTCGAATCCTATCGGCAAACCTTACAGCTTCAACAACAGGCGGGCGATCAAGTCGGCATCGCCGACACGTGGTTGCGGCTTGGCAACAGCCAATACGTACTCGGCGATTTGGCGGAGGCCATTGACAACTACCAGCAGAGTTTTGCGCTGGCGAAGGAAAGCAAGACGGCGCTTGTGATGGCGGAATCCTTGAGCAGCATCGGCCTGGCCTATTTTGTGCAAGGCGAAAATAAACTAGCGCTGGATCATTACTACCAAAGCCTGAATCACTACGCGACGGCGGGTGATAAAGATGGTATCGCACAAGCGTTGCAGAGCGTCGGCAATGCGAACTTCCGGCTCCAGAATTATCGTCTCGCGTTTGAAGCGTTTCAGAACGCGCGTTACTTGTTGACGGAAGCGGGGAAGATAGATGAAGCGCACGAAGTTTTGTTGGCGCTTGGGCTGGTACATTTCGCCCAGCGCAGCTATCCGTTTGCAATGGAGGCGTATCAAAAAGCGCTCCAGCATTTTGAATCCATCAACAATAAGAACTTGCTGGCGCTGGCCCTCTATCGCATCGGATTAGTGAGATATGCCGAAGTCAATTTTCCTGAAGCTTTGCGCTTTTCCGAACGCGCCGCCGCCCTCGCAACACAGGCCGAAAACTACGACACGCTCTGGCGCGCGCAGTTTGAAAGCGGGCGCGCGCAAATGCGATTGCAGCAAACGGACAAAGCCAAACAAGCGTGGTTGCAAGCCGTGGCGACGATTGAAAAGATGCGTGCCAATTTGCGCGGCAACGATACCGATTCCGCCGTCGAACGAACCGCACCGTACCTGGGCTTAGTCGAATTGCTGGTCGAGGAAAACAATCCGGTCGAAGCCTTCAATTATGCCGAACGTAGCAGAGCGCAAGTGCTCTGGGGCATCTTGCAAGGCGGGCGCAATCGCGTCACCAAAACCTTGACGGCGGCGGAAGCGGAAAGCGAACAACAGCTCAGAAGGGAAGCGCTGACCTTAGCGGCGCGGCTGGCTCGTGCGCAGCGCAAAGGCGCTGACGAAACCATTGTGCGGCGGCTGAAAGAGCAATTGCAAAAGGCGCGCACCGATCTGACAACGCTTACAAACCAGTTGTACGTGCGGCATCCGCAACTCAAGGTCTATCGCGGGGAAGCGGCACCGATCAAAGCCGAAGAGGCTTATCCGTTGCTCAGCGACACGCGCCGCGCCATCCTCGAATTCGTCGTGACCGAAAATCAGGTGTTGCTGTTTGTGCTGACCAGAGCGCCAAAGCAAACACTGATTGAGTTGAATACCTACAAGCTGGATGTGAATGTTGCGACGTTGCCGGAACAAGTGTTGCAATTTCGGCAACAAATCACGAGCCAAGAGGAGGGCTATGCGACTTTAGCGCGCGACCTCTTTGCACGGTTGCTAAAGCCTGCACAGCAGCAACTCGCGGGCAAAACGACGCTGACGATTGTGCCGGATGGGATTTTGTGGGCTTTGCCGTTTGCCGCATTGCAATCGAATGACAATCGTTTTTGGATCGAAGATGCCTCGCTCAACTGGGCCGGATCGGTCAGCGCGTGGCGTGAAATGTCCCGACTGGCGCGCGTGCAACCCCCTGCGCCAGTCCCGTCGTTATTGGCTTTCGCCCCGGCCAGCCTAGACGCGACGCGGTTGGAGAAACTCAAGCTCGCGCCGGTTGCCAATGCCGAACAGACAGCCCATCGCTTGCAGCAAATTTATGGCGTGGCGCGCAGCAAATTGCTGTTAGGCGAGAATGCGCACGAAGCGTCGTTGCCACTGCAGGCCAGTACATTGCATTTCGCTGCGCCTGCGCTCATCAATAACTATCGTCCGTTGTATTCGTTTGTGACTTTATCACCTGCTGATGCGACAAAACCGAAATCCGGTTTGCTGCCGTTGTGGCGGCTGACGAATTTGCATTGGCGTGCGGCGTTGCTGGCGTTGCCGGAGACGACTGTCTTGCCGGTCGAGCGCCGGTCGGGAAATGGTTTTATCGGCGTCTCGTGGGTTTCGTCTGTGGCAGGCAGTTCCGCTACGTTGCTGAGCCACTGGTCAGCCGCGAATGCTGAATTGGTGGCGGAGCTTCATCAGCAGGCGAAAGCACGCGTGCTGCCTGCGAAGGCGCTGCAACAAGCGGCGCTCAAGCTGCTTCAGACCGCTGAATACAAGCATCCGGTGCATTGGGCGGGCTTTGTTTTGTTGAGTGGGATGCGGTAGAAAAATGTAGAGCAAACTTTCGAGTTTGCTCATGTTCCCAAAGTGCTACCTTGATATGACCGGAGCAAACTTGAAAGTTTGCTCTACATTTTCAGAATAGGAAACGACCGATGAAAAAATATCTCATGTTGGTTTGGTTTATATCGCTCCTGTCCTCGGCCTTTGCGCAGGACAAGCCACCGATCAGACTTGGCATTATTGGTACAGATACGTCGCACGTCCCGGCCTTCACGCAAATGCTTAACGATCCGTCGCGTCCCGATCATGTGCCGGGCGCGCGCGTGGTTGCCGCTTTCAAAGGCGGCAGCCCCGATGTCGAATCCAGCCGCACTCGCGTGGATAAATATGCTGCCGAGATCAAAGAAAAATGGGGTGTCGAACTCGTCAACTCCATCGAAGAACTGTGCCAGAAAGTAGACGCCGTCTTAATTGAAAGCGTAGACGGACGACCACATCTGGAACAAATCAAACCTGTTCTGAAAGCCAAAAGGCCAGTGTTTCTGGACAAACCATTTGCGGGCAGTTTGCGCGATGCAAAAGAGATTGTGCGCTTGGCAAAAGAGGCTGGCGTGCCATTTTTCAGTTCGTCCAGTTTGCGCTTCGTGCCGGACATTCAAGGGCTGAAAAAGAATCCTGCGCTTGGCGATTTGATCGGAGCCATTGCCTACAGTCCTTCACCCACTGAGCCGCATCATCCGGATTTATTTTGGTACGGCATTCACGGCGTCGAGACGTTGTACACGCTGATGGGGACGGGCTGTGAAAGCATTACGCGTACTCATACCAACGGTGCAGATGTTGTCACGGGACGCTGGAAAGACGGGCGCATCGGCACGTTTCGCGGCATTCGCGACGGCAAGCAAACGTACGGCGCGATTGCCTTTGGCAGCAAGTCCGTCATCCTCAAAGAACCAAAACCCAGCTATCGTGAATTGGTGCTGGAGATCGTGAAGTTTTTTCAAACCGGTGTGCCGCCGATTTCGCCAGAAGAGACGTTAGAAATTATGGCCTTTATGGAAGCGGCGGAGGTGAGCAAAAAGAAAAATGGCGCGCCTGTGATGCTGAAGGAATTACTGCAGGATTGAGTGGCTGTCACAACAGGTGCTGCTCAAGATAGCTGGCATACAACTGGCAACGAGGTCGCACATCGCGGGGTGATTCCCCCATCATTAACCCGGCGCTACGCAAACGGTAGAAGCTTTCGGCATCTGGTTGGGCACTGCCTTGCAAGATGCCTCGGACAACTTCTGACAAGGCATGGTCTTGCGAAAGCGATAAGAGAATTCGGCGCAAGTGATCGCCATAGGGGCCTTCATCCTGCACGACGCGTGCTTCTAACGTAGTCAGGTCTATTTTCTGGCTTACCATCTCGTGCAAGCCACAACGGACTAAAAATGGATGACCACCAACTAACCGAACGTAGCGCGCGACTTCAGGTTTATCTTTGAGCGGGCTGCCGTAGCGGGTGTTGAGTTCGGCGACTTGCTCGAAATTAAAATCACCGAGGGCGATGCGCGTTCCCACATTGAACGGCGATTGATTCATGTCGGTGATGAATAAATGAGCTTCTGTGGCATACGCCATCGCCAACGTAAAGCGCTGCCAGAGCACTTGTGGATCAAGGGCGCGTTCGTTATGCCAGGAGCGGAATAACCCAAAAACTTCACTGCCAAAATTACAGGTAAAGAGCCGATCTACTTCATCCAATCCCCATACGATAGGCAAAGGAATTTTGCCCAACACTTCACGGCGCAGATACCGCTCAAAATTCAGGCTGGGGCCACGCCGGGAATTCCAGACCTCTTCCGGCAACACGCTGAGGTCGAGTTGATCAGCAATGATTTCTGCTAACGCCAGATAAAATGCGTCTGGCGTAGCCAATTGCTCGGAACTGAGTTTTTGGAAATCCGTCAGGACTACTTTTGCGCCCGCTTCGCGCGCTTGTTGTAAGCCGCGTGCCAGCAGCGAAGTTTTGCCTACCTGGCGTGCTCCTTTGATCAGCACGCTGCTGTCCCGGCGTGCCAACGCAGCGCGAAACCCTTCGTCTGCTGTCCGCAAGATATAAAACTTAGACCCAATCGGGACGGCTCCGCCCACTGGTTCAAGCTGTTCCTGAGAATCAACGGAAGAGAGTACGGCTGGCCTGGACGCAGGGGCGGCAGGCGAGACGAAAGGCGAAGTTAACGTGATTTCCCCCGACCGATTGAAAGCCGGGTCTCCTGTTCGTTTCAACTTGGCTTCGATCTCGAGTTCAAGCGCCAGGCACTTAAGGTCTAACCACAGGTCTTTGACGACCTGATAACGATGCTCGCGGTCTTTTTCTAACGCTTTGCTGATGATCCGTTCCAATTCGTGCGGCACGTCACGCGCATACCGAGCTAACGGCAGTGGATGGGAATTGAGGATGGCGGCCACGATTTCGCCCGAAGACTTGCCTTCAAATGGGGGGCGTCCTGCTACCAGTTCATACAGCACTACGCCCAGGCTGAAGATGTCGGCGCGTCCATCCACCGTCTGGCCTGTTATGTGTTCGGGCGACATATAGCGCGGCGTTCCCATCACCCGTCCGGGATCGGTATAGATTTTCTTTTGCGTCGAAACTTCGCTGTCGCGCGGACTTTTCTGCACCAGATAATTTTCAGTCAGCTTGGCCAAGCCGAAATCCAGCACTTTTACATAATCATCAGCGCGCACCATGATGTTTTCAGGTTTGATGTCACGATGAACAATGCCCGCAGCATGTGCCTCCACCAAGGCCGCCGCCACCTGGATTCCGATGTTGAGCGTAGCGGTGAGTCTGATGGATTCAGGTACCATCAACTGGCGCAAGGTTTTCCCTGCAATCAATTCTGTGGCGATGAAATGCAAGCCGTCAATTTCGCCAATTTCAAAGATCGTGATGATATTGGGATGATTCAAGGCAGAAGCGGCACGCGCCTCCTGCTTGAAGCGCTCCACTCGTTCCGGCTCCAGGGTGTATTGCTGTGGTAATAATTTGAGTGCTGCCTTGCGCCCCAAATTGACATCCAGCGCTTCATACACTTCGCCCATACCGCCGGAGCCGATCACGGTGAGGATTTTGAAATGCCCGATTTTTCGGCCTCTCAGAGTTTTGTTCTGTTCACCGGCTATGACCTGCGCCGCAATGCCGAGTGCCTGAGAATCAAGGATTCCGGCGCTTTCGCTGGCCGCGAGCAATGACTCGATTTCACGCCGCAACTCTTCATTGCCAGCGCAAGCTTCAGCCAGGAATGCCGCTCGCTCGCTGGGAATGCATTCCAGCGCGGCATCGTACAATTCATTGACCTTTTCCCACAGTTCCTGCTTCATGGAGGGCCTTTCAGTCTGACGGTTGCTCCCATTATTCGCTGAGTTCTCGGTGGAGCCAGGCACGCGCCAGATTCCATTCGCGCAGCACGGTGCGCGGTGAAATCTGCAACGCCTCGGCGATTTCTTCCTGGCTCAAACCGCCAAAGAAGCGCAATTCCACGACGCGGCATTTACGCGGATCAATGGCTTCCAAACTCGTGAGCGCGTCATCCAGGGCGACCAACTCCGCGCTCAGTTCTTGCGCCGTATTCATTGCCTCGTCTAAGTCAACCAGATGCGCGCCACCACCGCGTTTGGCATAATTCCGCGACCGCGCGCAATCCACCAGGATGCGCCGCATCAAGTTTGCCGCTACGCCATAGAAATGCGAGCGGTTTTGCCACTGCACATTCTTCCAATCAATTAAGCGCAGATAGGCTTCGTTGATGAGCGCCGTGGTTTGCAGTGTATGTCCCTCGTGCTCGGCGTGCATATAGCCTTTGGCGAGGCGATAGAGTTCGTTATAAACCAGCGGCGTTAACGCTTCGAGCGCCGCTTCGTCTCCCTCGCCCCAGGCCAATAATAACTGGGTAATGTCTGTGGCAGCAGGAATGACCATACTCCCCTCGTTGCTGTGTGAATCGGTTCTTGCTGAGTGCAAAAAATAACACAAAGGGGCGCAGCACACTAGCCACACGGTCGTAATCTCGCTGCTGAGATCACATAAACCAATTCGGATCAATTTCGATTTCGTTTGCAATCATCGCAAGAAAATCTTTTGGGATGGCGTTCTGGGGCGCTGATTCTCGCCTTATCAAGTGGAAGCTTTAGGAGGAGCTGTTTCGAGTACGCTGCGTTGCCGTGTGCCTTCTGTTGCGATGTCCAATGGATGACGGACCCTTCTGATGATTTTCGGAGAAAGAACGAGGGCGCATTGTAAGAAGTGATCGCGGGCAATACACTGCCTGCATCACTTTGCAAAAACGTCGTGATCTAGCTGCTCTCAGCGAGACCTCAGATGCAGGATATTGGATGAATTTTGATGAGCCAATCATCCGATCATCGCTGCTTGCGGGTGCGCCATGTTTAGAACTGACAACTATACTCTGCCAAGAAGGAGGCCATTATGCCGTATCGAACAATAGCGCCGCTATGCTTGATCCTTTGCCTGTTCCCGCTAACCCTCTTTGCCCAATCAGCCACCGCCACGCTCAGCGGCATTGTCTCTGATGGAAAGGGGGGCAGGGTTCTTGGCGCGGAGGTCAGGGCGCTAAATATTGCGACCGATCTGGAACGCAAAACTGTGACTAACGCAACAGGATACTTCAACGCGTCGCTACTGCCGCCGGGGACATACACTGTGATGGTTCAGAGCGATGGCTTTGCTCAGGTCGAGCTTCACAACATTGTGCTGAACGTGAATGACACGCGTTTGCTTACGGTAGAGTTAAAGCCGGGCACTATCGCAGAAACGATTACCATCACCGATGAAGTTCCCTTGGTAGACAGTTCAGCAAGTGTAAATACAGTTGTGGATCGCAGGATGGTCGAGAATTTACCCCTCAACGGGCGCAGCTTTCAATCCCTCATCAGCCTCACGCCTGGCGTCGTAATGGTCAATACCAGCAATGGCGGCACGGGCGGGCAATTCAGCGTGAATGGGCAGCGCGCAAACGCCAATGCTTTTGTAATTGATGGTGTGAGCGCCAACTTCGGAATGACGGGGGGAGGGTTTAGTTTGCAAGGCAACGGCTCTGTTCCGGCGGTTTCCGTTTTGGGCGGAACAAATAATCTGGTCTCGATAGATGCGCTGCAAGAGTTTAGTGTACAGACTTCCAATTATGCGGCAGAGTTCGGACGGCATGCCCGGCGGGCAGGTTTTACTTGTCACCCGTTCGGGAACGAATCGGTTCCAGGGAACGCTCTTCAATTACCTGCGCAATGATGTGCTGGATGCCAATGATTGGTTTGCCAATCAAAAAGGACTCCCACGTCCGCCAATGCGACAGAACGATTTCGGAGGTGTGGTGGGCGGCCCCATTCTGAAAGATCGCACATTCTTTTTCTTTTCGTACGAAGGGCTGCGTTTGCGTTTGCCGCAGTTTCTGACGACCACTGTGCCCTCGCTCAGTTTGCGCCAGGAAGCGCCCGCTCCGATGCGATCCTTCCTGGACATGTTCCCGCGCCCAAACGGCCCTGAATATCTCAATGCCAATGGCATCGGACAGGGTGTGGCACCTTTTTCCGCCAGCTTTTCTGATCCTTCCTCGCTGGATGCCACAAGTCTGCGGCTGGATCACAAAGTTAGTGATCGCCTGCATCTGTCGGGGCGGTATAATTACGCGCCTTCTTCTTCACGCAATCGCATTGAAGGCTCGCTGAATACCATCAATGCCACGCGGTTTCTGACTAAGACCTTGACCGGGAGCGCGATCTATTCACCCACTCCCAGACTGAACAATGAAATTCGACTGAACTGGAGTCGTTCGGACAACGTCGGTAGCTTGGAGATAGATGATTTCGGCGGCGCAAAACCGTTGCCTGATACCGCGCTGCTGCCTTCGTTCGCATCAGCGTCAGATTCGCTCTTTACCTTTCAAATCGGCTTTCCTGGCCCTTTCCTCGCGGTCGGCAGATTTTCTGATACCGCGCAGCGTCAATTCAATTTGGTCAATAACCTGTCTTACGCAGCAGGCAGGCATCACTGGAAATTCGGGGTGGATTACCGTCGGTTGACGCCGGTTTATAAACCCACCAAATACAATCTGCGGTTTGACGTGCCTGATTATGATCCGGCGGTCAGTGTTCCGTTTTTGCGTTCGGGGCAGGTTTTGGCGTACCAGATTGCCAGTGATGGGCCGTTCTATCCGATCTTCAACAACCTGTCACTGTTTAGCCAAGACACCTGGCGCATCAATCCGCGCCTGACGCTGACGTATGGGCTACGCTGGGAATACAACCCGCCGCCCTCTGAAAAAAATAATCGTTTTCCTTACACCGTAACGGATTTCGATAATCCGAGCACGATCAAGATTGATCGCACTGGCAACCCATATCCGAACGCCACGCGCGATAATTTCGCGCCGCGCGTCGGACTGGCTTATCAGTTGGCAGAAGGGAGATGGGCGCGAACAGTCAGAGCCGGCTTTGGTGTTTATTATGATCTAGGGACAGATGCTGCCGGGAGCGCTGCTATGTACGCTAACTCACCGTTCCGTGCCTTACAGTTTGCGCCAGGATTTGTCGCGCTTCCCCTTGACCTGAAGGCCTTGAAGCCGCTCTCCTTTGACGGCGCACCGCCCTGGATTGTGCGTGCGTATGAGCGCGAATTCAAGCCGCCCTACACAATGCAATGGAATGTGGCCATGGAGCAATCGTTGGGAGCGCAGCAAACGGTGACGGCAACCTACATCGGCTCAGCCGGGCACAGGCTGATATGGGATGAATTCAATCCCTTATTCCCCGCCAACCCGAACTTTTACGTTGTCCAAGTCAGCCGGAACCGTTCGACTTCGGATTATCACGCCATGCAACTGCAGTATCAGCGTCGCCTGTCGCGGGGCTTACAAGCGCTGGCCTCGCATACCTGGTCGCATGCAATTGATAACAACTCGGACGGTACGCGAAACCTCCTGCCATTGACCGCGCTGGGTGCGGCTCAACAGATACCGATACGCCAGGAGCGAGGCTCATCGGATTTCGATGTGCGGCATTCATTCGTTGCTTCGCTGGTGTATGAAATCCCCGCACTGCGTTCAGGCGGTATGCTAAAAGCTGTGCTGAAGGATTGGTCGCTGGCTCCGATCTTCCGCCTGCAAACCGGGCCGCCACTGGATGTCTACACCGATTACGGAGGCTCTTCCCGCCCTGATTTGGTGCCGGGACAGCCCGTATTTAGCGCGGATCCGAACGCAGCCGGAGGGCGCAAACTCAACCGTGCGGCCTTTGCCTTCCCCTCAACTCCACGCCAGGGAACGCTGGGACGAAATGCGCTGCGGGACTTTGGGTTTTCGCAGACCGATCTGGCTGTGCGCCGCCAGTTCAGCCTGACCGAGCGCATCAAGCTGCAATTCCGTGCGGAGTTTTTCAATCTCTTCAATCAGCCGAATTTTACGATGAACAGCAGCTTCAATAATTTCCTGCCCGATCCGCGATTCGGTCAGGCTACGCGGATGCTGGGGCGAGGACTCGGCGGGGAATATCCCGGCATCGGTCTCAATCCGCTGTATCAAGTCGGCGGGCCACGTTCGACGCAAGTGGCGCTGAAACTGAGCTTTTAAGTGACAATCTCTTTTGTTCCTCAGCCATAAATGGGGTAATGAAGAAATGCCGGGGCTGGATAGTTTAATCCACCCCGGCGTTTTGACGCGTCGGCCATTTATTGCAGAAAGCAGATTGATTTGAGCGGGGGGCAACAAACAGGATGTTTGTTGTACATCTGTACCGCAAACATCCTGTTTGCGGCCCCGTTCGCTATTTATCCTTATAATCAGACTCTAACGGAGACTGGGATGCGTTGTGCAAAAAACAAATCCCCTTGGACTTATTTAGCGGCGACTTTCTCTAGTGAGCGTTGAGTGGAAACTTCTTTTTCAGTTGTAATTCTCCAGAGCTTAACTATTTTGTCCTGGGCACCGCTCGTTGCAAGCCAGGCACCATCAGCAGAAAATGCTGTCTGTGTAAACGATTTATGCCCGCCAATACTCAGCAATTCCTGACCAGTTGCCAGGTCCCAGAATTTGACCGTACTGTCCATGCTGCCAGTTGCCAGCCTTCTGCCATCAGGAGAAAAAGCGACCGAAGTAATCAACCCGCTATGACCTTTTAGCATTCGGATTTCTTGTTTGGTTGCTAAATCCCATAGCTTGACAACGCGATCATCACCTGCTGTTGCCAAAATGCGACCATCTGGGGAATAGTTGGCAACCGATATAACGCCATCGTGTCCTTTGAATGTATAAAGTTCCTTCCCCGTGTTGAGGTCCCATAATCTCACAACCTTGTCATGGCCTCCGGTTGCCATTGTTTTGTCATCTGGAGAGACATCAAGTGTCTCAATAATGGCATTTTGATTATCCAGGACAAATAGCTCTTTTTCTGTCGCTACATCCCAAATTTTTATCACCGGGTTGTGATTGCCTACAGTAATCATCTTCTGGCCCTGGTGAGAAAATTTTACTTTATAAACCCAATCTCTGGGGTGAGCATTAATCGTGCGAAGGATTTTTCCTGTTTTTACATCCCAAAATCTGACTCTGCCATTCATTTCGGGATCGCTTTCGCCGGTGGCAAGTATCCGGCCATCTGGTGTGATCGCTACATCAAATAACTGCTTCATACCATCATTGAAACTTCCTACCATTTGCCCAGATGACAGATCCCAAATATTTACTTCTGACGACGGTCCATCATAAGCCAGCTTAATGCTGATTAGGTTCTTACCATCGGGCGTGAAGTTCGTAACAGACTCGACCAAAGAACCTGGGAAAGACAAGGGCTTTATATCTGCTGACATATTCCACAAACGAGCCGTCTTATCCGCGCTTCCAGTGGCCAGCCATTTACCATCAGGAGAAAAGAGTACATTTATTATTTGATTGCTATGCCCTTTGAGAGTTGCTAATTCTCCACCTGTCATTACATCCCACAATTTCGTTGTGTAATCACTTCCTGCGGTAGCCATCCTCTTACCATCTGGTGAGTATGCTGCGGCATAGACGATTGACTTATGGCCTCTGAGAACCTGTAGCTCTTTTCCGCTTGAGCAATCAATTAATTTGATGGTCCCATCAAACATGCCAATGGCTATCTGGCTGCCATCTGGCGAACTGCCTCCACGAAGAATGCTTCCTTCCTGTGAGAAGACCTCTTTCCCTGTGGCTAGCTCAATGAGACGTGTCTTGTTTCTTACAAAAGTTATCAATTTACTGCCATCAGGGGAAAATGAGGCAGCTATCGGAATTAGTGGCATGTCCGTTTGCTTTTTTTCTGGATAAAACAAAATGTCGCCGGTTCGGGCATCGCAAACTCTGACAGAGCCGTCATTGCTCGCCACGACTAAGTGTTTGCTATCAGGAGAAAATTGCACACTACCGGCTATTTTCGATTGGCCCTGTAGGGTAAGTTTCTCATTGCCAGTCATCGCATCCCAAAGCTTGACTGTACTCTCTCTAAGTCCCTGCGTCTGCCTTACAGATGTTGTGGCTATGGTATTTCCATCTGGTGAGATGTCCACATGAATTACCGATTGAGAATCCAGGCTTATCGTCTTTAACTCTTTGCCAGTTGATATTTCCCAATATTTAAGCAAGCCATCGGTTCCACCAGTGACTAGTTTGCTGCCATCGTCAGAAACATCTGCCGATAGAATTTTCCCCTGGTGGCCATTGATCGTGGTCAGTTCTCGTCCGGTAACAATATCGGTTATTTTTACGCTCTCGCTGCTGGACGAGATCAGCTTCTTTCCGTCCGGCGTAAAGAAAACAAATCGAACAAAATCATCATGCTGCACTACGGGTGAATCGTTGTGACCAAGGTGCCAGAGCAGATACCATTCAGGGCCACGTAAATCTGGCCGCCCTGGTTGAGGGAGAAATGCATTCAGCATTTCTGCCATCCGATCAAGATTGGCTGATTCCCAGGCCTGCCCGGCCAAACTCATTTGTGAAGCGTAAAGCTGCCGATAATTGATTTGCTCCTGCGCTTGGGCGCGATTACGTTGTTGCCAGGCAATCAGGGCAAGAGAGGCGATTACCACCAGAATTACGGTGGCAAAGCTCCCGGCGCGCAATAACCCCTGCCGATAAGCGGCGCGCTGACGGCGCAACTCAGCGTCCGGCATATTCTCCCGAATCCAATCCAGATCAAACGAGCGTTCGTAGATGCGATTGCGCACTTTCAGGCACCTGTTCTCAACGCGGGTGAGGCCGGCCAGTCGCAGCGTTGTCACCAGCGGGCTGGTCTCATCATTCGCTACTTTACGCCTCCGATACGTCTGTTCATACAAGGTCAGCAACCCGGACAACTCGACCTCGCTGCGCAATATGCGCTCGCGCACAAACAACAGATTATCGTCCCTGGTCTGTGCGCCTTCCGTCAGGAACATCTCGGCACATTTGCGATCTACGCCACTGACATTCTGCACACTTGGATATTCAGCCAGCGCCTGGCAGAGCCGCTGTGTCAGGTAGGGATGCCCGTTCGTCCAGTACAAGACGCGTTCCAGCAATGCTGTTCCCTGTTGCCCCTCGCGCCACAAACCCTCTACTAGAGGAGTTGCTTCCTCTGGCGTAAAGTCGTGCAGTTCGATGCGCCGCCCAATATTGAAAGGGGTCGTGCGCGTATCCTGAATCAAATCGGAGGGCGCGGCGACACCCAATAAACAAAACGCTAGTCGCTCCAGTTCCGGCTCTTGCGTGCGGCGGTTGTAAAACTCTCTGATCCCGGCAAAGAATTCGTCGGTGGAAAACGGCAGGCTGCGCACGGTGTCAATCTCGTCCACGAAGATCACCAGCCGACCGGGGATGCGTGGCAAGACGATTTCCCGAATGGCATTCATCCAGCGTTGCAGCGGGCCAAGTCGCGCGTGCGCCAGCCAGAAGTCTTCGAGTTCGTCTTCGAGATGCAACTGTAGGCCAAGTCGGTTCAGCAGCCCGTCGTACCATTGCTCCGCCGTCAGATTTTGGCCAATGGAGGTCAGGTCTAATACGGCTACGCCAATGCCCGCCTCGCGCAATCGCGTGGCCGTGCGGATCATCAGCGAAGACTTGCCCATTTGCCGCGAGGTCAGGACATAACAGAATTGCCCCTGGCATAACCCTTCGTACAGTTGGTGGTCGGCCTCTCTGGTCACGTAAGAAAGAGCGGAGCCGGGGAGCGTTCCGCCGGTAATATAAAACCCTTGTCTTGGTTGCGGCACATTCGTACTCGCAATGTTTGTCACGGACGATAACGGCTCATTCATTTTTCACCTCGCTGGGATTGTAGGGTACACTAACCTTCTGACAGAAAACACCGAGAGTTTGCACACTCCTCTCATGACGTAAGGCGGGATCAAAGCTCAAAAAACGCCAATCAAAAAAATCTCTTCTTCGTTTTGTTGGTGCGGCTGCTGATTATGTTACCTATTGCGCCAGCAGGGGCACTGGAAATTTCTTTACCGACTGGCCTTTGCCCCGTCCTGACGTGATCTGCGGTAGGGCTGTAACTTTTGGCTTGCGTCATTAAGCAAAATCAGTATGATGACCGCGCTTCATCGGTCGCTTTCAGCAGCAGGTGAGGCAATGGCCAAAAGAACTTTCCTGCTCATGACGAGTTAGGAGCGAATGGGAAAAGAGAAGTTTTGACACGCTAAGAACCCCAGCCTTTAGTTTGGTAGTCCCTTTCCCACTGCGAAAACCCGCGAACAATCTACGATAACGCCGTATTACAAAGCCAAAATGTTGGCAATGCCTGTGCGCTCGGCACTCTGACCCCGCGACCGTAACAGGCAATGGATTTATCTCTACCGAAAAAGTGCAACCTTGGCGAGATATGACCTCTGCTGCGCAGCCTACCTGCGTTCTCTCCCGCCCTTTGTTTAGGTAATTATGTCATTTGGAAAAAATCGCGTTTCTTTGATCTTCTTCGTTAGTTTGTTTGTCTTGGGCGGTCTCGCCTTTGCTTTGCCATCTGTGCGTGCGGCGCTGGGGATCACGTCGAATTCGCCCACACGCAATACGCTACTGAATCCGGCCAGCAGATTGAAAACGGGCGCGAACAGTGCGCCAGTAGCTATGGCAATGACCACGACTACCAACATTGTCGGCTGGTTAACCTGGGCCAACTGGACAACAATAACGGCAGATCAGGGCATTACGGGCAATGTTGGCGTGCGCACGGTAACCGCGCCTGGCACGGGTGCGATCACAGTTTCCGATGCCTATGGCACAGGACAACAATGGGCTTTTGCGAATGGCTGGGATAATGGCGCGAACACCAAAGCCTGGCGGTTCAACTTCAGCACGACGAATTACACGACGCTGACATTTTCGTGCAAAATGGCGGGGACAACAAGCTTCACCAGTTTTATGGGCCCGCGCGATTTTAAGCTGCAATACAGTCTGAACGGAACCACCTGGACAGACGTTTCAGGCGGCACACTGCAAGCCGGGGCTGCCACTGGCTCTGCCGCCAACTTTCAACACCCTGAGTAATGTCAGTCTGCCTGCTGCCTGCGAAAATCAGACCGACGGTTTACCTGCAAATGATGATGACCTCCAATACTGGAGCGAACGGCAGTTCCCCCGTAACGAGCACTGGTCAGAGTCACATTGACGACATTCTGGTGACAGGCGTGGCCTCGGCAGTCCCACCCACGATTACCAGCGCGACGTATAACGCCAGCACGGGCGTCCTGGCAGTGACGGCGGCGAACATGACGACGGGCGACACGATTGCGGTTGGCAAGCTGACCCTGACGGGCGAGGGTGGGACGACTTACACGCTGACCAGCGCGAACGTCACAGCCAGCAGCGCCACCGCTTTTTCTGTGACGCTCAACGCGACCGACGAGGCGGCAGTCAATCAAATCCTCAACAAAAACGGGACTTCCTCGACGGGCGCCACCACGTACAATCTGGCAGCAGCAGCCAACTGGGACTCCACCGCTTCATCCGCTGCTGATCTGACCGGTAACGGCATCACTGTTAGCAATGTCGCAGTGCCGACCATCACCAGCGCAACGTACGATGCGAGCAGCTGGCGTTCTGGTCGTAACCGGAACCGGATTCCTGAAACTGAGCGGCGCAACAAATGACATTGATGTCTCGAAACTGACGATTAGCGGCGACTCTACGGCTTACACACTGACCAGCGCCAATGTCGAGATCACCAATGGAACGTCTTTTTCCGTGGCGCTGAACGCGACGGACAAGACGGCGTTGCTGACGCGCCTCAATCAGAATGGAACCTCTTCAATCGGTTCCGTAACCTATAACCTAGCGGCGGCGGAAGACTGGGCAGCAGGCGCGGCGGCGGCAGTGGTTGTGGCCGATCTGACGGGCAACGGCATCACTGTTAGCAACGTTCCAGTGCCAGCCCCAACGCTCGGCAACTATTCTACCACCAGTGTCACCGCAGGCAGCAGCACCACTGTCACGCCCGATCGCCGCTGCCGACCAACACGACCAATGCGACGGCCATCGCCTCGTCAGGGTTTCAGCGGCTGTGCTCGCCGTTAATCCGATGACGGGCGTCGTGAGTGTGACGAATGCACAACCCGCCGGAGCGCTACACCGTAACAGTCAAAGCGTTTGGCAGCGGTGGCAGCAGCTACAAAGACATTCACGCTGACGGTCAGTAATCCGACGACCTGCACCACCACCAGCTTCAGCAAGCTCGTCGACTGTCAGCGTTGGCAGCTACCTCCAGGTCATTGCACGCTAGGGCGATGTCAACGGCGATGGCAAGCTCGATTTTGCCGCGACTAACCTACACAGCAACACCGTCTCGATCCGGTTGGGCGATGGTGCAGGCGGTTTTTCCGGCTCCACCGATGTCAGTGTTGGCAGCAATCCGGCTTTCGTCGCGCTGGGCGATGTCAACGGCGATGGCAAGCTCGATCTCGCTAGCGCCAACATCGGCAGTAACACCGTCTCGATCCGGCTGGGCGATGGTGCAGGCGGCTTTACCGGCTCGACCGACAGTCAGCGTCGGCAGCAGTCCGTATTCCGTGGTGCTGGGAGATGTTAACGGCGATGGCAAGCTCGATCTCGCCGTACCGCCAACAACGGCAGCAACACCGTCTCGATCCGGCTGGGCGATGGTGCAGGCGGCTTTACCGGTTCCACCACTGTCAGCATTGGCAGCAATCCGATATTCCGTCGCGCTAGGCGATGTCAACGGGGATGGCAAGTCTCGATCTCGCGGCGGCCAATTTCAACAGTAATACCGTCTCGATCCGGTTGGGTGACGGTGCAGGCGGCTTTTCTGGCTCCACTGAAATCAGCGTCGGCAGCAATCCGCGTTTTTGTTGCGCTTGGCGATGTCAACGGCGATGGTAAATTCGATTTCGCTGCGACTAACTACAACAGCAATACGGTCACAATCCGGCTGGGCGACGGCGCAGGCGGCTTCTACCGGCTCGACCGAGGTGAGCGTCGGCAGTGATCCAGCTGTATCGCCGCGCTGGGCGATGTCAATGGCGACGGCAAACTTGATCTCGCGGCCGCCAACAACAGCAGCAGCAATTGCGTCTCGATTCGGTTGGGCGACGGCTGCAGGCGGCTTCTACCGGCTCCACCGAGGTGAGCGTAGCGGCGGCCTGATGAACTTTGTCGCACTCGGCGATGTCAACGGCGATGGTAAACTTGGACTTTCGCCGCCGATAAACGAGAGCAGTAATAACGATCTCAGTCCGGTTGAACAGTTGTACCAGCAACACCGCACCAACGATCACCGCAGGCAGCCCACTTACCCGCACACAAGGGGCAAGCCGCCAGCAATGCGACGATTGCCACCGTTAGCGATACGGAAACCGCTATCGGTTCCTTAACCATCACGGCCACGACGGTTCCGACTGGCATCACCGTCAGCAATATCGTCAACGCAACGGCGTCATCACCGCCGATGTCGTCAGCCGGATGTACGGCCAGCGGCAGGTGCGAATACCGTCGTCTTGACCGTCACCGATGGCGGCAGCCTGACGGCGACGGCAAACCTGACGATCAATGTGGCGAGCAGCGCCGTCAGCATTGGCACGCATCCCGCGACGCAAAGTGTTTCGGTTGGCGACAGCGTGACGTTCTCGGTCAGCGCGAGCAATGCGGTGAGTTATCAATGGCGCAAAGGTACGACGAGTATCCCCAACGCAACCAGTAGCAGTTACACAATCAATCCCGTCAACACAGGCGATGCGGGGAGTTATGATGTCGTCGTGACAGGCCTCTGCGGCAACGCGACTTCCAACGCAGCGACGCTGACCGTAGGATTGCGAACGGCGACGACAACGCTGGCGTCTTCTCTCAATCCGTCTGTTTTTGGGCAAAGCCTGACTCTGACGGCAACAGTCAGTGGTTCAGGCGGTACGCCAACGGGAACTGTGACGTTCCTGGAAGGCGCGACGACTTTGGGAACGGGTACGCTTAGCAACGGTCAGGCGACGCTGACGACTTTGACGTTAAGCGTCGGATCGCACAACCTTACGGCGCAATATGCTGGCGACAGCACTTTTGCCAGTTCCACTTCTTCCGCTCTGACCCAAACTATGAACAAAGCGGATCAGACGATCACGTTCGGCACACTTGCAAATAAGACGTGGGGCGATCAATCGTTTGCGGTGAGCGCGACCGCTTCATCCACACTCGCCGTCAGCTTTAGCGTCGTGAGCGGCCCGGCTACGATCAATAACAATAACGTCTCGATCACAGGCGCAGGCAACGTAACCATTCGCGCCGCGCAGGCAGGCGATGCAAGCTATAACGCGGCGACCAATGTTGACCAATCGTTCACGGTTGGCAAAGCCACGGTGACGGTGACAGCAGCCGATAAGTCCAAGACTTATGGTGATGCTAATCCTGCGCTGACATACACATACTCCGGCTTCGTCAATAACGAAACGGCGGCGGCGTTAAGCGGCGCGCCGAGTGTGACGACAACCGCAACGACAGCCAGTGGCGTCGGCAGCTATGCGATTACACCAGCGGTCGGCACACTGGCAGCAAGCAACTATCAATTCACTTTGTGAATGGCGCGCTGAACCGTGACCCCAGCGACGCTGACGGTCACAGCGGACAACAAAGCCCGCACGTATGGCGCGGCAAATCCCACGTTCACCGCCAGCTACAGCGGCTTTGTGAATAGTGATACGGCAAGCGTACTCAGTGGTGCGTCTGACTTGACGACCACCGCAACGACAGCCAGCGGCGTAGGCAGCTACCTGATCACAGCGGCGACGGGCAGCTTGAGCGCCAGCAACTACAGCTTCACCTTCAGCAACGGAACGCTGAGCGTGAACAAGGCTACGATAACGGTGACGGCAGAGAACAAGACGCGCTTGTACGGAGCCGCGAATCCAACCCTGACTGCCACATTTGCAGGCTTCGTCAATGGCGAAACCAGCAATGTGGTGAGCGGTTCGCCCGCGCTGTCCACGACAGCGACAACAATGAGCGGGGTAGGGAACTATCCCATCACAGCGGCAGCCGGAACGCTGGCAGCCGCCAACTATGACTTTGCTTTTACTGACGGTACGCTCGCTGTTACGACGGCGGCGTTGACTGTAACCGCCGAAAACAAAGCACGGAGTTATGGCGCGGCGAATCCCGACCTGACCGTGAGCTATAGCGGGTTCGTAAACGGAGACACCGCAGCGGGCCTGACAGGTGCGCCCGTGCTGACGACGACCGCCACGACGACGAGCAATGTCGGCAATTATGCGATTACGGTCGCGCAAGGCACGCTGAACGCGGGGAACTACGCGCTGCAATTGGTGGACGGCATGCTGAGCGTGAACAAAGTCCCGCTGAGTGTGGCGGCTGCCAATCAGACCAAAGTGTATGGAACGGCGAATCCCGCGCTGACGGGGACACTCACCGGAGTCGTCAATAATGACAGCATCGCGGCGAGTTATGCCACCACCGTGAATGCGGCCAGCGGCGTAGGCAGCTATGCAATTACGCCGACGCTGAGCGATCCCGGCAGCAAACTGAGTAACTATGAAGTGACGCTCAATAACGGTGTATTGACAGTAACCTCTGCGGTGTTGACGGTGACGGCGGAAAACAAAACAAGAGTCTATGGCACTGAAAATCCGACTTTTACCGCCACGTATGAGGGCTTGATTGGGCAGGATACGCCAAGCGGAACGCTGGCTTTCAATACCACGGCCAACAGCAGCAGTGCGGTGGGTGCCTATACGATCACGCCCACAGGCTTGAGTGCTGCCAACTATACGATCACGTTTGTGCCGGGAACCTTGACGATTGGCAAAGCGACGCTGACCGTTACGGCAGCGGACAAGACGAAGACCTATGGAGCCGATAATCCGGCACTGACTTACACCTACTCTGGCTTCGTTAACAATGAAACGGCAGCAGTGTTGAATGGGGAGCCGGAACTCACTACTATGGCAACCACGGCGAGCGGGGTAGGCAGTTACGCGATTACAGCCGCGGTCGGCACGTTGATTGCGAGCAATTATCAGCTAAGTTTTGTGAATGGAACGCTGAGCGTGAACCAAGCTTTGCTGACAGTGACGGCGGAGAACAAAGCGAGGATTTATGGTGCGCTGAACCCAGCTTTCACGGCCACGTATGATGGCTTGATTGGGGAGGACACGCTGAGCGGAAGGTTGGTCTTTAGCACGACGGCCAACAGTAGCAGCGCGGTTGGTACATATGAAATCACGTTAGCAGGCTTGAGTTCTGCCAACTATACGATCGCGTTCGTGCCGGGAACCCTGACGATTGGCAAAGCGGAGCTAATCGTTACGGCGGATGATCTGACCAAAGTTTACGGTGGCACGAATCCCTCATTGACGTACCAAATCAGCGGGTTCAGCAATGAAGAAAATGCAAGTGTTGTGAGTGGTGCGCCAAGCCTATCCACAACCGCTATCAGCGGCAGCCACGTTGGTAATTACCCCATTAGCATCACGGCTGGCACGCTGAGCGCGACGAACTACGAACTGTCTTTCGTCGCAGGCAAATTAACCGTCACGCCTGCGTCCTTGACGGTGACTGCCGAATCGCAAACGCGCGTGTATGGCACGGCGAATCCGGCCTTGACTGCCAGCTTCGCGGGACTGGTGAACGGCGATACGATGACTCTCACGGCAGGAACCGCGACCCTCACGACAACGGCCTTGCCTAACAGTCCAGTTGGGACGTATCCCATCGTGGCAAGTGGCGTGACGAATGCAGATTACACCATCAGCTATGTGCTCGGCACGCTGACCATCACGCCTAGTCAACCGACGCTCAACCTGACGGCGAGCATAGCGCCTTCGGCGTTGGGGCAAACCGTGACTTTCACTGCCAGCGCCCAGGCCACGACGCAGTTTGGCGGCGTACCGGGTGGGGCCATCACCTTCACGATGGATGGCACGAGCCTGTCGCCCTTCGTCCTGAATGCGGCGGGACAAGCGAGCTTCACCAGTTCGACGTTGGCGCTTGGTTCGCACACGATTAGCGCCAGCTATGGTGGCGACAATAACTATCAAGTGGGGATGAAGGAACTCACACAGGAAGTCAGCAAGGCCACCTCGTTCATAACACTGAGCACGGCTGCCAATCCGATTTCCACCGGACAGCGCCTGATGTTGACCGCGAAGGTAAAAGGCAGCGCCAGCCAGCCCCAGGGCCAGGTGGAATTCTTGGACGGCGCGCAATCCTTAGGGAAAGCGACGCTGGCGAATGGTAGAGCGAGTTTCACGGTGAACGAATTGTCTGAAGGTGCGCACGCACTGAAGGCGGTTTATCTGGGTGATGAAACTTCGACCGGCAGCACCTCAGCAGTGTTGGCGCAACAGGTGACCGCCGATTGCACCTTTACTCTGTCACAGAAAGAATTTCTGGTAGAACCGCAGGGCGGAAAAGTCGTCGTCAAGCTGGATGCGCGAGGCGGGTGTTTCTGGACAGTAGGACTCGCGCCATCCTGGATTGACACCTACAGCCCGGACATCGTCAACGGACAATGGGTTACCACCCTGGTAATCGCACCGCAAACCGAAGCCCGGATACGCGTGGGCAAAGTCACCTTCGCGGGGCAGGAAGTGACAATTACGCAATCGCGTCCGATGACGACGGTGCAGGCGGCGAGCTACGACGGACAATCGCTGGCGGGCGATACCATTGCTTCGATCTTCGGCACCAATCTGGCGAGCGGCGTGGAAAGCGCCAGTAGCCTAGCCTTTACCCACGCAATTAGGCGGCGTGCGCGTCAAGGTGCGCGACAGTCAGGGCAAAGAGCAATGGGCTTCGTTGTTGTATGTGTCGGAAACACAGATTAACTTCCTGGTGCCATCCGATTTGGCCGAAGGCGAGTTGGTGGTGACGGTGGTGAAGGAAGACGTTGAGACCTCGGCGGGCAAGTTCCTGCTGGAAACGGTTGCACCTGGCTTGTTTGCGGCAGACGCGTCTGGTAACGGGTTGGCCGCAGGGCAGATTCAACGGGTAACGCCGGATGGTTCGCAGACCTTTGCCCCAACAGCACAATACAACCCGGTGACAAAAAGCTATGACTATCAACCGATCAATCTGAATACGAGCACGAGTTTGACGAGTGATGAAGTGTATTTGGTGTTGTTCGGAACCGGTTGGCGCAATCGCACTTCCTTGCAAAACGTCAGGGCGCGGGTCGGCGGCCAGGAGGCGCAGGTTGTGTATGCCGGGGCGCAACCGGAATATGCCGGACTGGATCAGGTTAATATCCTTTTGCCGCAATCGCTGGCCGGTGCAGGCTTGGTGGAGGTGGTGTTGTATGTTGATGGCAAGGCATCCAATACGGTCAAGATTTTCATCCAGTAAGGATTGAGGATTAAATAACGCTCTCAACTTTTCACCGCAAGAGGGGAGACAGAAAAATAAAGGCAGTTCACCGCCAGCATTTTTCTGTCTCCCCTCTTGCGGTAGCTGATTTCCTTTTTCGTGCGCTATAGCGGCACCGCATTTTGCTTGATATAGGCGTCCAGCATGGAGGGTTTCGGGCCGATGTAATGAAACGGTTCCGCATAGCTCAGCCCATAGCGTTGGCCCAATTCCGCATCTTCACGCAGCACAATGTGTTTGATGTATTGCCGATTCGCCGTCGCGTCATCATTGCCTAAAAGCGGGAGCTTCAGCTTTTGCGCAGCCAGGCGTTGGCGCAGCGCAGCGCCGTTTTCTCCTGCCGGGCCTTGCGTGACGTTGGCGACGTTAACTTCGACTTTTTGATCGAAGACGGAACTGATGTCTACGACCCGATTCACGAGTTGCGGGCCGCGTGCAAAGTAATATTTTTCCTGCACGGCGTGTGGCTTCAAGCCCGCCTCGAAATGTTCCGGCAAATCCCATGCGCCGCCTGCCATCCAACACGCCGCTTCGACCGCGCGCGCCGTCACATAATGATCGGGGTTTTCTTCGTAATGCCCCCACGGGTCGTAGCAAAAGACCGTATCCACTTTCATTACGCGAAAGATGAAGATCAGCCGATGCCGCAACTCCGCCGCAGCGACCGCGTCGAATTCGTGATTGCGATAATGCAGATCGAACGTCTTGTGTAAGCCCAATTGTCGTGCGACGGCAAAGTTATCGCGTTCATTGTTGAGCGTGACTTCGCCGACGGTCTGGCCGCGCCCCGCCATTTCGTCATTACTCGTGCGAATCAGAATGCCGGTGTAGCCTTCGCGGATGAGTTTGAGAATTGTGCCGCCGGCGAAGAGCGGCAAGTCATCGCAATGCGGTTGAATGGCAGCGAGGACTTTGCCTTTGTGCGGTTGGTTGGGTTGGTCGCGTTCGATGACGATTTCGGCTTGTTGGGCGTTGTCGCGCATTTGGGTTTGGGCGCGCGGGGCGGCGCTCAGCAGGGCACTGCCCGCCAGCGTTTCGCCCAGAAAATTTCGTCGGTTCATGGAGTCTCCTTGGGAAAGGTACAGCAACCTTTTCAGGTTGCTGCGCTATGCACTAGCGATTTGCTTGATGAGTCAACAGCAAACGGGAAAGTTTGCTGTACCTTATTTTACACAGACTATCGTCCTCACCAAGAGCCAGTCGCCTGACAATCAGCGCCTGGCAATGCTACACTGCGCGTGCCGAGAAAGAATCTAAGGCAATAAACTCGTAGCACAAACGGTCAGCTTACGTCGTTCTCAGGCAGTCGCTTGCACCGGAACCGACGTAATTCGCACACAACACCACAGAAGGAGATGGCTCTCAATGGCAGATACCGGTTTCATTACTGCGCATCAAAGCGAAGAGTTGGCGCGGCTACACTACTATTCCATCAAAAAAAATCAGCCCGGCGGAGATGTGGAATTCGTCATCACGGTGTATGAATACGCCGAGCGCAACAAACAGTTTATGAAGTTTTATGCGCGCGCTAATAAGGCGATCAATCAAAAAAGCGCGGCGTTCATTCCCTTTGGTTGGGGCGAGACATTGACAATGGCGCTGAGCGAATGAGTGAAGGAAATCCGTCGCTATCCGTACGAGGCCGAAAGCGAATAGGGAAGCTGACGGACACGTAGTAGGAAATTTATTTGCGACTACGTGTCCGCTAAACAAACCATTATGACGAATTACAGCAAACATCATCAGTTCAGCACGATTGTGGTCGCAGCATTTTTGCTTTTCATCGCCTCATCAGTGGTCATTGCCCAGCGCGGCGACTTCGATATTGTCATCGCCAATGGTCGCGTGATGGACCCGGAATCGAAGCTGGATGCCGTGCGCTTTATCGGCATTCGCGGCCACCACATCGCGGCGATTTCAGCCTCGCCCCTTAAAGGCAAGCGCACGATTGAGGCTCAAGGCCTGGTTGTGACCGCAGGCTTTATTGATCTGCATTCGCACGGGCAGACCGATGAAAATTATCGCTACAAAGCGATGGATGGCGTGACGACGGCACTGGAATTGGAGGTCGGTGCGTCGCCCGTAGCGCAATGGTACAGCGAACGCGTCGGCAAATCGCTTGTTAACTTCGGCGCGACCGTCGGGCACGTTCCCGTGAAGATGAAGGTGTTGGGCGATACCGGCGATTTTCTGCCGCGCGACAATGCGGTCACGCGCCGCGCGACGCCGGAGCAAATCCAGCAAGTCACCGACCTCATTAAACGCGGCCTGGACGAAGGCGCGCTGGGCATTGGCTTCGGCATTAACTACGTGCCCACAACCACGCGGCGTGAAGTGTTCGATCTCTTTCGGTTAGCTGCCGAGCGCAAAGTCGTGAATTTCGTACATCTGCGGCACGCGGGCGGCGTCGAACCAGGCAGCGCGCTCGAAGCCTTGCAGGAAGTCCTCGCCGATACTGCTGCGACAGGCGCAGCGTTGCATGTCGTCCATTTGACCAGTACTTGTTTGCGCAACACCGCGACGTGTTTGCAAATGGTCGAAGGCACGCGCCAGCGCGGGCTGGACGTTTCGACCGAAGCGTATCCGTATACGGCCACACAGACGAATCTTGACTCTGCGATCTACGGCGAAGGCTGGCAGGAGCGATTAGGAATGACGTACAAAGATTTGCAGTGGGTCGCAACGGGCGAGCGCCTGACCGCCGAAACCTTTGCCAAATATCGCCAGCAAGGTGGCTCGGTGATCGGGCATTCGATCCCGGAAGAAATCTCCAAGTTGGCGGTGAGCAATGGGCAAGTGATCGTGGCGAGCGATGGGATGATTTATCAAGGCAAAGGCCATCCACGCGGCGCGGGCACGTTTGCGCGCGTGCTGGGATATTACGTGCGCGAGCAAAAGACAATCCCGCTGATGGATGCGCTGCGTAAAATGTCCCTGTTACCGGCGGAGCGACTGGCGGCGTCCGTGCCGATGATGCGCCACAAAGGGCGGCTCAAGGTTGGAGCCGATGCCGACATCGTTATGTTTGATCCATCTCGTGTCGTGGATCAAGCGACGTTTGAGAATCCGGCGCAGTATTCCGCCGGGATCACGCACGTGCTGGTCAATGGTGTTGCCGTTGTGCAAGATGGGAAGCTGATTGAAAATGTAAAACCGGGCGTCGCCATTCGCCGCCCATTGGCAAAGTAGTTGTCCTAACGCAAACCGGTTAGTTTACGCCGTCCTTTATTGAACGCTTGCCTGACACGTGAAGTCTCTGTCTCGCAGCCTCGCAATCTAACGGGTTTATGCAAGATCGGAGGAATATGAAAACATCGCGTCGTAAGTTATTACAAGATAGTTTGAGCCTTGCGGCAGTGACAGTCGCGCCGTCTTTGCTCTTCCCCAAAAGCCGCAGCGGCTATTCGCACGCCGAAAGCGAAGGCCGTGTGAAGGCCGAGCAGCATCTCACTAAAAGCGACTTGACGACCCCGTGTCTGCTGCTGGACATGGATGCCTTTGAGTCGAATCTCAATAAGATGGCGGCGCATTGCAAAGCCACCAAGCTCAACCTGCGCCCACACGGCAAATCGCACAAATGCCCGGAGATTGCTGCGCGGCAACGCAAAGCCGGAGCGATTGGTTTGAGTGTGGCCACGATCCGCGAAGCCGAGGCAATGGCGGCAGCCGGTATCAGCGGCATGCTCATCACATCAGAATTGGTGGGGCGTCCGAAGATTGTGCGCTTGCTGAAGCTGTTGCCCAAAGCGCCGGACACGATGGTGGTGCTGGACAATCTTACGCACGCGCAGGAACTCAATGATGCGGCAGCCGCCGCCAAGCTCAAGTTGAATGTGCTGATTGATGTTGATCCCGGCGGCAAGCGTACCGGCGTGGCCAGCGGCGCGCCCACAATTGCCTTGGCCGAAAAGCTGATGAAAATGCCAAGCCTCAAGTTGCGCGGCTTTCATTGCTATTCAGGCAGCAGCGCACACATCGCGGGCTTTGAGGCGCGCCGCCAACATTCCTCCAACGCGATGCTGCCTGCGATTGAAACGTTCACCCAACTCAAGCAGCGCGGCTTGCCGCTCGAAATTCTTTCAGGTGGCAGCACCGGGACGTACAACATTGATCCGGCGTTCACGGGGATAACCGAATTGCAGTGCGGCTCTTACGTGTTTATGGATGTCGAGTATCAGATGATCGGCGGGCAAACGAATGACAAGTTCTACGATGATTTCGCTTCGTCCCTGACGGTGATGGCGACGGTCATCAGCCGCAATCACCCGGATCGCGCGACGACGGATGCGGGGATCAAATCGTTTGCGACGGATCGCAAATTTGGTCCGAACCTCAAAGACCTGACAGGCGCGCGGGTAGTGATCAGCAGCGACGAGCACGGCACGATCTTGCTGGAGAATCCGAGCCGCGAAGTGAAGCTGGGCGACCGCTTGGAATTCATCATTCCGCACTGTGATCCGAACGTGAATTTGTATGATCGAATGTATTGCGTACGCGGCGAGAAAGTCGTAGACGTGTGGCGCATTGTCGGGCGGCACGGCGACTAAATACAAAAGAGCCGTGCGGATAGCACGGCTCTTTTCGGTCAATGGTTGCAATTTGCGCTATGGCTGCATCCCCGCTGTGTTGTCGCCCAGAGTCGCGCTGCCGCTTGCGTTTTTGAGTAATGAATCAGTGCAGGTTGTCCTTCAGCCAGAGCCGACTCACTCTACTGCAACTGACCGTTGGCAACTTTCTGTTAGCGGATTATTTGCCTTGAACCTTCCAGTTATCACACCAACAACATCTTCGGTCAGTCATAGTGCCAGTCATTGTCAGGGATTGCTATATAGCTTATGCCTGGAAGATATGGCAAGGAAACGGTTGAAATGAGCGGACACACGAACCAAAATAGTTACGCTATCCTTCTATCCTCTCTTCCCAGTTTGGATTTATGTGCCATCAGGCATACCAATTGCCAAGGAGTAATTAGTTACTGTGTATTTGGTGGGGATGTTAAGGGGTAGCACACAAAATTATTACATTTAAGTGCTGACATTGCAGTAGTTTAGCGGATAATCGTCGTTGGTATGAGAGGCCAACCCAAGCAACGTAAATTGTCATTTATGTGTGACAGAAAATGTTTGGATGATTTGCAGTACAACGATGCTGGAATGGTGCAGTCAAC
This sequence comes from uncultured Acidobacteriota bacterium, assembly GCA_963794955.1. Classification (GTDB taxonomy): domain Bacteria; phylum Acidobacteriota; class Blastocatellia; order RBC074; family RBC074; genus JAFDVL01. The sequence continues at coordinate 374,941 of CAWCGF010000015.1, read as the reverse complement.
AAGGCAACCTAAGCGGTCAGAATCCGCAAGTACTGAAAAAGGGTTTAGCCTGCTTGAGGTGTTAATTGTCGTCGGGATAATTATGGTGATTTCTACCTTTACGGTATATCACGCCATGAAGTCCATGTCTGGCTACACCCTCAATGCGGAGGCCCAACAGTTGGCCAACAGCCTCCGGTTGGTGCGCATGCGGGCCATTGCCCTGGATCGAGAACTGATTTTCACTTTTGGTGGCGGTACTTATGGCATCAGCGATGCCAGCCTCAGAGATACCTCAACACAACGGCTACCAATGCCAACCGCAACCTTAACTGCTTCGCTTACTCCACTACCCGACATCATATTTTCAAATAAAGGGATCGTTACGTTCCAGCAAGCAGATGGCACAGTATCGGCGCAGATTCTGCGCCTGCTCCTGACCGATCAACGCGGCCAGGGGCGGCGCATTGACATTAATCGGAGCGGTCTCACTGAAGTTACTCCAACCCTGACCCCGTAGGACAGGCAACCATCATGAAAGCGATTCAGTTCTACTTTTTATCAAGCACGCGGCAACGGACAAACGAGGCGGGTTACTCGCTGATTGAAACCATGCTGGCGATGGCTTTTCTCTTGATTGTAATGTTGAGCTTGGCGCAAGGCATGCTCGTCTCCTTCGGGATGAATAGGAACGGCAGGAATAACTTTCAAGGGCTGGCGATTGCCCAAAGAGTTATTGAAGAAGTGCAAAATAAGTATGGTCGGACGCTAAGCGATTACAACACCCTGACAGTGACGGCGACCTCGAATCCGCCAGTGACAACAAACTACACGTCCACGGGCGAAACCATTACCGGCAGCAGCCCTGCGCCGACATTTGTCGCCACCCAAACTGTGACGGTGGACCCCGCGACCCCTCCGACTTATAAGCTCGTGCGCATCAGCGTCACACCGCAGGTCAGGGGCTTTGGGCCAGCGCAGTCCGTCATCCTGGAAACCTATATTATTAAGCCTGAGTAACAGAGCAGAGAATCGTTATGCGAAAAGCACAGCAGCGCCAGCCATCACAACGCGGTTATTCACTGATCGAGATGCTGGTTTCAATCGCGGTGATGAGCATTGTCATCGGCAGCATTTTTGCCCTCACCACGCAAAACCAGATGTTTGGGCGCAGCGAGGCCGAGACTTCGGAAGCGATGCAGAACGCGCGCGCCGCTTTTGAACTGATGTCGCGCGAGATCAGAAACGCAGGGGTAGGCTTCCCGACACAGCAGACTTTTGCCTCTGCCTCGGCTACTCGCCTGACCATCCGTGGTACGTTTCCGAAAGTTACCGGGGTGGCAACTGCAGTAAATGTGGCCACAGGCGATTTGACGGTTTCTCCTATCGCGAATTTTGCCGTTGGTCAGCGCGTACTATTAGTAGACGCCAATACCACCGCAGCGGCTTACACGACGATCACCGCCGTTGAGGCGAGCACCAATAAATTAACGGTGACGACTATTATCGGCACCGGAGTCACCAACCTGTGGGCCATTCCATCAACGGCGGCTACCACGATTAACAGTTTTGGCCCGGGGACAGCGGTTGCGGTCGTGCAGTGTATTACTTACAGCATTTCCTCCGAAGGAACGCTGGCGCGCAGTGTAGCACCGGAGGTTGATGCAACGGCGACGGAAGCCGGGGACCTCGCTAATAACATTCTGGCAGCGGACGGGACACGGGGGCTGAGCTTCAAATACTATGACTCTGCGGGGAATGAAGTGACCAACACGACCACCGCCGCCAGCTTGGCTAGCATCTCACTCGTCAACGTGACGCTCACCGCCCGAAACCGTAATCGGTCACTTCACTCAAAGGCCTATGATACGGTCAAACTAACGACGCAGGTGCGCCCACGGGGATGAAATTTTCTCGTAGGCACAAGTGCTGAAACTTCCCAAAAAGCCGTGTGATCCAATGAAAACAACTGAGACAAAAGCACAAGCGAAAAATAGTAGGGACTGTCCTTCCTCATATCGCTCTGGCCCACACCACGAGCAAGGGGCGGCGATGGGCATCGCGCTCTTGATGACCATGCTTTTTTCCACCCTTCTGCTGGCCGCTTTGCTGACAACCCGCAGCCAGGCGCCTTTGGGCAAATATCATACGTCTTCCACACGGGCTTATTATCTGGCGGAGAAGGGACTCCAGAAATCGGCGCTCTGGTTCGCCAAAAACTTTACCACTGATCCGGCCCAAACGGATCGCTTTGTGCTGCCAATGCGGAAAGTTGCCACGGGCGATGCCGCGACCCAATATCTGACTTATGTTGATCCTCAGGGCAGTGCGACCGCTTATGCCTACAGTGCCCCAACTACTTTAGTAACGCCTTTTGACGCCCTTCCCACATCGGTGAAAATTACCGATGCCAGCGGGCGTGTGCGGAATGTTGTGCTTTCCGCCGTGGCCACTGAAAATACATATCCGGCCAGCTACCCAGTGGTCTATGGTGCAACAGGTTCGCGCACGATCAGCACGGTCGTCAGTAATTTTGCCCGTGACCTGGGGAATGCACAGACGGAAACCGAAGGGACTTGGAGTGTCAAGGCGATGTTGGTGGCCCTCAATCCGCCTGATGACAAATCGCAGAGCGCAATTGTCTGGCAATTGACGGCGACGGGGCGCACGCCGGACGGCGCAGAAAAAACGATTGTTGCAGAACTGCGCGCTGGTGCTGTGCCGTACTCACAAACCATTAGTGGTTCTTCTGCTGGCCGCACTTTCCCGAGTGGCGTGCTGGCTCGGGGTGCTCTGCGCGTAGACGACAACGCGCTCATAGATAGTTATCGCTCTGATCTTGGCGCTTACGATGCTAATCTGCCACCCAAATCTTTTACCGGTCAAGTCGGAGGCCATAATTTGGGTACTAATGGTGATCTGCATTCCAATGGCTTTGGTAAAAAAGGCGTCATTCTTGTTAAGAAAGACTCGAATGTGAAAGGTGATGCTCAGATTGTGACCACCTATAGCGGCCCGGATAACGATAAAACCGATCCGATTCGGGAAGAGAAAAAGGGCGACTTATCCGGGCAGAAAACCTATGGTGCGACCTGGCTGGACTTTTATGATGTTGCCCCTATTCCGACGCCCGCCACGGGCAGCATTGATTATACAACTCCCAAAGACTACACCGGCACGCTGCCGAGCGGGAATTACAAAAAGATAGATGTAAAAGACAAATCTACCCTCACGATTCCCGGTGGAACCTACGAGGAGATTCGCACTAACAAAGACACCACAATCATTCTGGGTACCCCAGGCGTGATAACAAAATACAACCTACAAAAATTAAAAATAGATGACGACGCAACAATTATTATTAATGGCCCAGTCGTGTTCAATATTCAAAAGTCCCTCAAATTCAAGGGCAAGATGATTCCTTCCTCGCTGGTGCATCCCACTGATATTCACTTCAACGTCCAGGACGATACGGACAAAAAGAATGACATAGATGTAGAGAACGACGATGAAGATGGCGACGGCGTAGATGAGAGCGTCTTTGTTGATGATGCGGACACGAAGGGCGGTAGAGTCAAAATTGAGAAGGGAACCTTTTACGGCCTGCTATACGCGCCTGGTTCGAAGGTTGACATCAAAAAAGGGGCAAATATTTTCGGTTCCGTCGTCGGTTATCAGGTCAAGGTCAAGAAGGATGCGAAAATTCACGTGGATGAAGCGCCCAACGGCTGGGTGCCTGATCCAACAGACACAGCGACGGTCACCGTCATCAAAGGTTTTTCGGCGAACGCCTTTTCTCTACGGTACAAGTAGGTCGTGCCCGCTCGGCTGGCTGGTTGTCCTTGCGCGCCACGCGCTGGGGCAACCTGCCGCAGCCCAGGCAGGCTGATGATGTAGAAAGCGGACGGTCAGTGTGCTGACTTAACTGGTGCGGCTCTGGCGCACGGGAAACGGCAGCACCTTCTCAGCGGCAGTCGCTTCCGTGGCTGCTACAGTGTGGAGGCGATGATGTGATTTCCTGGCTTTGTCGGCATACATGGCGGCGTCGGAAGCCGTCATCAATTCTTCGAGCGTCGTTCCCTCCACCCCAAATTCGGCGACGCCAATGCTGACGCCTGCGCGTGCCTCAGCCCCGTTATCATCCTGTACAATGAGGGTGGTCACCGCAATGCGCAGCCGTTCCAGTAGCGGTGCGACACCGGCCTTCGACGTATTCGGCAGGATGGCTACAAACTCATCGCCGGCGTAGCGTCCCAGGAATTCGTGGGTGCGCAACTGCGCGCGCATTACCTGTCCCACTTCCTCAAGGTAGCGATCTCCCATTTTGTGGCCGAGCCTGTCGTTGATGGACTTAAAGCCATCAAGGTCCATCATCAGCAACGACAGCGGTTGTTTAAAGCGCGCCGCCTGGCTGCTGGCACGCTCAAATTCCTTGAGGATCGCCCGCAGATTTGGTAGGCCCGTCAAACGGTCGGTCAGCGCCGTGGTTTCCATTTCTTCGTGGTCGCGCGCATTGACGATGGCGTCGCCCGCTAGGCGCGCAATGGATTCCAGAATGCGTGTATGTTCGCTGGAATACGCCTCGGTTTCGACTGAGTACAGTGCTAGCACCCCTAACACCTGCTGGTTTTTCAGCAGCGGGGCTACCAGGGAAGACCGATAGTCATTGCTGAGTTCCAATTGGAGTGCGTTGAAATCCAGGCGTGGATCGGAGTTGCACAGTGACTCCTGATGCACAAAGACCCAGCCGGAGATGCCCTGTCCTAAGGGCATTTGCTGTTCACGAAACGCCGCTGCATCGCGGCCCACGGCCTGCACGACCCGCAATTGCTCTCCCTCCTTTTCCTGCAATAACACTACGCTGGTCATCGCCGGAATAAGATTCGCCGTTCGCGTGAGTAGCTCTGTTAGAACACTGCGCAGGGAGAGGCTGCTGCCCATCGCATGCGCAATTTTGTAGAGCAACATGGCTTCCCGATGCGCGGCGCGGATTTTTTCCAGGGGGGAAGGAGGCGTCGCCGTGGTTTCCGTTTTTGCCGACTCGGCTATCGTCGTTGGTATGGGAATTATCTGATACGCCTCTGGCTGGCAGGCGGCAATCTCTGCCTCGAATTCATGCAGGTGCGCGATGAACCGTTCCACCATTTGCGGATCGAACTGTGTCCCAGCTTGGGCTTGCAACACGCTAATCGCCTGTTGCCGCGCCATCGCTTTCTGCTGCAACTGCCCTTCGCGCAAGGAGTCGTAGCTGTCTGCGAGGTTGAGGATGCGCGCGGTCACTGGAATGTCTTTGCCCTTCAATCCATCTGGATAACCTTGCCCGTCCCACCGCTCGTGATGATGGCGCACGACGGGAATGACTGGATAAGGGAAATTGACCCGGCTCAGAATTTCCGCACTGACAATCGGGTGAATCTTGAGTTTCTCCTGTTCGGCCCGCGTCAGCTTGCCGGGGTTGTTGAGAATGTAATCGGGAACGGCCAGCTTGCCGATGTCGTGTAACATCGCGCCCGCTTCGATGGCTTGGGTTTCCATTTCCGACAAGCCACAGAGCCGCGCCAATCCGCGCCCGTAAATCTTCACGCGTTCGACGTGTTCTTCACTGGCGTTATCCTTGGCGTCAATCGCCTGTGCCAGGGCCAGCACAATCGAGTGCTGCAAGTGGTTCATCTCTTCGATGTGTTTTATCTTCTCCTCCATCTTCTGGTTGTACTGCGAGTAGGAGAAGTAGATCAGCATTAGCACAGGCGTCGCTGCGAGTGTGGCAACCCAACCGAAATGCTGCACGCCGTAATAGGCCACGACGGAAAGAAACGAGAGTGGGAAGTAAGTGATCGCCGTCCACAAGAGATTGTCCACCCAATAGCGCCAGATCGAAGTGCGATAACGCAAACCGAGAATGATGGACAGTAGCGAACTACAGATCAGAAAGTGCGTAGCCGAGGCTGCAAAGAGCGGCAGAATCAATTTGAGCGCCGCTTGATTAAGCCCGGCGTACGGAACTAAGCCCTGCAACTGCATGACCATTTCGTAGCTTGTGCTAAGGCCGCAAAACGCGCAGGCCAGGATCGCCAGCGAGAACAAATTGCTGCCGAGCCGCCGGACGCTGCGAAACGAGGCGACAAACCCCTCTACACCGCTGACGACAACGGCGGCAGCAGGCCCGTGCAGCACCAGCAGCAGATAGGTCACCGCGTCAGAGAGCGAGATAGATTGCTGACTCTTGTTGCCAAACTTTAGCCCCGGCGTCGTAATCTGCACGGGCTTGAGGCTGATCACCACGACCGCCAAAGCAAAGGCCGCCACTGTCAGTAACTCAGCACGATCAACTCGCACAAAAAGCCTGATCAGATTGCCCAGCCAATAGAGTCCTCCCACCGCGATCACTGACCACTGGAAGATTTGGGCTGGCAGCGGATGTTTAGGTCTAGTCGTCACAGGGTTGTGTCTCTCTCGAACATCAGATGGGTTGTGGGAGAAAATGTCGTTGCCTTCTCCGGGTAGGTTATTTTAGGAAGGCAGCGTAGGGGCTTCAAACGTAACGATTGAGAGTATAGCCAAACTCAAGTGTTTAGACAGCAGTTTTTTTGTTGCAGTAAATAATCCGTACGCATTTTTTATCAGGAACGGAAAGAGGCACAGGCGAGCAACGGGTTTGCAATACTTTAGACAAAATCTTTAAGCTTCACGCAAGCGCACGATTGCGGTATGACGAAGGCGGGCGATGAGGGTTGTCTCTTCCGCAAACAATCCCAATTCTAAGGCAACGATTTCGTGACCACGCTTGGCCACTGAGGCGGCAACGCTGCCACGGAGCGAAAGCCGTTCGCCCGGGCGTGGTAATTCATAATGTTGCACGTCGCTGCCTGTATGAATCCAAGGCCCCAGCTTGACGTTCGCCATCAGAATTTCGTTGGCTTGCGCGAGGTAAAAGGCCGGATGGCAAACAGCTTCCGCGCCAAAATAAAGCGGCAACGTCGCGCGCACCTTGGGTAGGAATTGCGCTGCGAGCGCGACCAAATCTAATGACCATTCCAGCGAGCCGAGCACAGTTCCTGTGGGCAGATTGGCAAGAGTTGCCGCCGGGCGGTGCGCGGGCAAATTGCGCTGTGGATAAGCTGCGGGATTAGGGGCGGGAGGCGTTAGTGGGAGCGAGGCTTCCCCGACCGCACACAAGGTTCCTTCAGAATTGCAAAGCGCAAGGCTGAGTGTGAGTGGATCAGTCTGGCTGACGGTGGCCTGCACCACCGCTGCTTCGCCGTGATACACGGGCTTGAGAAACTTTGCCGTTATCGCGCCGCGTTGCAACCAGGCCAGTCCAAACGCTTCGACGACCGGATGCGTTAGATAGGCATAGACGCCGACGCCCGGCACCAAGCCGCCCTTGAATCCGAATTGCGCTGCCACCTCATCGCTGTGAATTTTATTGTCGTGGTCTGCCGCGTAGTTATAGCCAATAACACGATACGGTGGGAGTTTTTGTCCAAGCGTGAATGCGTTCATGCGCCGAATTCTGCGCGGTCGCTGCAAAAATATCAAATCAGAACCATTTTGTTGGCCTGGCAGGAATGCCCAAAAACCTTGGGATGTAGTAAGCTACGGCGCGACCATCTTCAACGAAACTATTTCGACCTCTTTCTAATGCACAGCAAACTTTCGAGTTTGCGATGACTCGGAGAGCGGATCGCAAGTGAAGACCGCCGCAAACTGGAAAGTTTGCTATACATTATCTCAGGAGAAACCATGAAACGATTATCGTTTGCCTTCTTTGCCGTGTTGTTAATTACTCAACTCACCATCACCGCGCAAGACGCGCCGCCTTCATACGGCCCCGCCATTACGCTGGAACAAGCCAAGAAAGTCGCCGCTGCCGCCGAAGCTGAAGCGCGCAAAAACAAATGGAACGTTTTTATCGTCATTGTGGATTCCAGCACGAATCCGGTCTTGTTGCAGCGCATGGATGACACGCAACTTGGCAGCCTCAATGTCGCGCAGCGCAAAGCATTTACCGCCGCTGCTTTTCGTCGCTCTACGAAAGTGTTTGAAGACGGAGTCGCGGCGGGCGGCGCGGGACTGCGCGTCCTGGCAAGTGATCAAATCATCGCGATTGAAGGTGGCTTGCCGATTATTGTGAATGGCAAAGTCGTCGGCGCGATTGGCGTTTCCGGCGTGACGAGCCAACAGGATGGCATCATTGCTAAAGCCGGAACTGAGGCCTTGAAATGAAGACGGCGCGCTGTGCCTTGCTGTTACTTGCGCTGTCGCTTGCTCAAGCGCAGCCCTCCTTCGTCCCGAACTATGACGAAGCGAAAGTCGGCGCGTATACGTTGCCTGATCCGCTCACGATGAATGACGGCAGCAAAGTCACTACTGCACAGCAGTGGCGGAAGCGGCGCGCGGAACTGTTACGCTTATTTGCGGTGCATGTGTACGGTCAAACCCCGACAGCGAAACCCGCACTTCGTGTTGCAGAGAAAATGCGCGATGCGAATGCGCTGGGTGGCTTGGCAACACGGCGCGAAATTAGCATTCACCTCACCGCCAAAGCGGATGGGCCGAAGCTGAATTTGATGTTGTATGTGCCGAACAAAAAGACGGGACGCGTGCCTGCCTTTGTGGCGATGAATTACAACGGCAATCACGCGGTGCAGGCTGATCCAAAAATCACGATGACCGCCGCGTGGATGCGCGAGAATAAAGAGAGCGGCATCATCAACCATCGCGCCACCGAAAAATCACGGGGCACGGAAGCGCGGCGCTGGCCCATTGAAATGATTGTGCAGCGCGGCTATGCCGTTGCGACGTTTTATTACGGCGACCTGTTTCCCGATCACAAGGACGGCAGGCCGGATTCGATCATCCCCCATTTCACCAAAACCGAAGATTGGAACGCCATTGGCGCGTGGGCGTGGGGCTTCAGCCGCGTGATGGATTACCTCGAACGCAATAGCGAGATTGATGCCCAACGCGTTGCCATCATGGGGCATTCGCGGCACGGCAAGGCGGCCCTGTGGGCGGGTGCGCAGGACGAACGCTTCGCACTGGTTGTATCAAACGACAGCGGCGAGAGCGGAGCCGCACTGGCACGCCGCAACTTCGGTGAAACGGTCGCGCGCATCAATACCGCCTTCCCGCATTGGTTCAATGCCAAATACAAAACCTACAACGACCGCGTCCACGAATTGCCGATAGATCAGCATGAAATCCTGGCGTTGATTGCGCCGCGCCCGTTGTACATCGCCAGTGCTGTAGAAGATCAATGGGCAGACCCGCGCGGTGAGTTTTTATCTGCGCAAGCCGCCACGCCCGTCTATAAATTGCTGGGCAAAGATGGCCTGCTCGCAGAGCAAATGCCTGGCCTTCATCAACCTGTCATGAGCACGATTGGCTATCACATTCGCGCGGGTGTTCACGACATCACAAACTATGACTGGCAGCAGTTTTTGAATTTTGCGGATCGCCACTTGCGCCAGCCGTGAATAACAAGAAAGCGAGAAAACTATGGGGGTACAACGACGCGATTTTATCAAAGCCAGTGCGGTTGCCGCGCCCTTAGCCATATTGCCAAACCGCACCAATGCTAAAGACAGCGACCTTGCAGCAAAGCTGGAAAAGGCGATGCATACCCCGGTTCTGCAAGCTGATCTTATCAAGCAGCCTGTCAAAATTGCCGCGATTGATTTGCTCAAAAATGGCAAGAACTTTATCGTCCGTGTGCGTTCGACCGATGGCGCAGAAGGAATTGGCAGCGCCCATGATTCGGTGCTGGCGACGACCTACCCCATCTTTCTCAAACGTGTTGCCCCCTTCTTCGTGGGCAAAGACGCGCGCGTGTTGGAATCGTTGATTCACGAAGTGTACCTGCGCGATTCCAATTACAAATGGCAGGGCTTACCATTTTGGGTTTGTGTGTCCAGTCTGGAAGTAGCTGTGCTTGATTTGCTCGGCAAGGTTGCAAACAAACCACTAGGTGCATTGTTCGGCGGCGTCGTGCGGCGTGAAATCCCCGTCTATCGCGCCAGTGGCAATCGCGGCAACACCCCAGAACAAGAGATTGCCTACCTGCAAAAAATCGTGGGTGAAACAGGCGCGAAGGCGATTAAATTCCGGCTTGGCGCGCGCATGCAATATGACGACGCTTCGACGAAACGCGATCACGCGATGATTCCGCTCACCCGCAAAACCTTTGGCGACAAGATGGCGATTTATGCAGATGCAAATGGTTCGTACGATGTGCCGATGGCGATCAAGATTGGGCGGATGATGGAGGAATACAAGCTCGCATTTTTTGAAGAGCCGGTGCCCTTTGATTATTACGACGAAACCAAACAGATTGCTGACGCGCTGAAAATTCCGATTGCGCTTGGCGAGCAGGAAAGCAGCATGCGCAGCTTTCGCCGCATCATCGAAAACGATGTCGCTCAAGTCATTCAACCCGATTTGTTATATTTCGGTGGGCTGACGCGCTCGATTCGCGTCGCGCGGATGGCGGCTCTCGCAGGCAAAGATTGCACGCCGCATATGTCCGGCGGTGGCTTGGGGTATTTGTACGTTGCCCATTTCGCTTCATGCGTGCCCAATTGCGGCGCGCATCAGGAATACAAAGGCGAAGAAGACACGTTGCCGGTGAGTTCTGACACATCTTCGCTCAAGAGTGAAAATGGAACGCTGAAAGTGCCGACCGGGCCGGGTTTGGGCGTCCAGATTGATCCTGATTTTGTGAAGAAGGCGCAAGTCGTGACCGCTTAGCGAGACCTTATCGGAAGGAGGCGAACGCCGGGTCACAAGTGTTAGCGTACCGACTTCAGTCGGGCTTTCCGCTGGGTAAGTACGAAACCCCGACTGAAGTCGGTACGCTAACACTTGATTTCAAGGCCGTTCTCCTGTTTTTTACTTCAGGTCGCGGGCGGAATGTTCTGGTTCATCTGAAAAAGGTTCTTGGGATCAAACTGTGCTTTCAGCGCCGCCAGCCGCGCGTAGTTTGCGCCGTAAGCTTCGCGCACTGTCTGTGCGCCTTCCCCTTCGCTGAGCGCGTTCATATATACACCACTGGCCCAGGGATTGATGGCGTCCCAACAATCCCTCGCCCATTGCACGTGCCGCGTGTCTTCGGTGGCCTCTTTCCACTGCCCGACAAACAGGACATTGAAGCTTGCTTCGCGGTGCGAAAAGGCCGTCGCGTCTGGCGCTACACGACTGACCGCGCCGCCATAGTATTCAACAATGACGGCAGATAACGCCGAGGGGCAGAGATTAGCATGCTCGACGATGGCATCTATGGCTGCGTCCGGCAGCGTATTCAGATAGCTTGATTTCCAATAGTTCCGATTGTGCCAGGGGAAAGATGGTCCCAGCAAGCCTTGCATTCCGGTATATGGCATGGGCTGCATCGCGTCCACCAACGGCGCGCCGAAGGCACGGAGCGGGGCTAAGACTCGTTCGCCTTCTGCCAGATCGCCGCAGTAACACGACGCTATGGCGGCCACTTGATTTCCATCGGGTGCCGTGAGCAGCGCCACGTACGAGGTGAGTTCTTCCGGCGCAGACATAATAAAGTCGCGTTGGAAGCGCAGCACGTCGCGGGCCGCGCTGCGGGGATGGATCACCAGGCCGCCCAGGATCATCGGCACTTCGTGAAGCTGATATTGGAAGGACGTAACCACGCCGAAATTGCCGCCGCCGCCACGGATCGCCCAGAACAAATCCGGGTTGGTTTCGGCGCTGGCGTGTCGTAATTCGCCGTCCGCTGTGACCACATCGGCGGCGAGTAAATTGTCGCAAGTCAGGCCGTGCTTGCGTACCAGCCATCCCACGCCGCCGCCCAGCGTCAGTCCTGCGATGCCCGTCTCGCCCACGACGCCGCCAGTGACCGCGAGGCCGTACGCTTGTGTTTCCTGATCGAAGTCTTGCCACAAAAGGCCGGGCTGCGCCCACGCCGTGCACGTCACAGGATCAACGCGGATGCCCTTCATTGGCGACAAATCAATCATCAACCCGCCATCACAGATGGCAGTTCCCGCTACGTTATGCCCGCCACCGCGTACGGATACGAGTAGTTCCTGCGCTGCTGCAAACCGCACCGCTGCGCCCACATCCGCCGCGCCTTCACAACGGACAATCAGGGCCGGATGCTTATCAATCATCGCGTTCCAAATCCGTCTGGTCGCGTCATATTCGGCGTCAGCAGCCGTCAAGACTCGACCGCGCACGCGGGTGCGCAATTCGTTTATGGTCGTGCTATCCAGACTGCGTTTCGTCCGCGCTAAAGTCGTTACTTCAAGATTCATGGCAATCCTCCTTGGCTCACAAATAAACTGCGGTTGCTTTCGCTGTGCTTTGTCCTGCCTGGCAAGCTGCACTACAATGCTGCGCGTCCCTAAAAACAAAGCGTAAATGTTGCTGAGGCCGCCATCCTACGCAGCTTCGTAGTCCTTGTCCAGCGCGGCGCAGAGAAATAACGGGCGAAATATAGAAACGGAATATCCACGATGAAACTAAACCTATTCTTGTGCAACGTAGCAATCTTGTTGGGCGTGACGCTTGTTCATGCTCAAGCTCCAGCCGTTGCTTTTGATGGCAAAGCGAATTATGTCAAATCCGAACATCTCGTGCCGATGCGCGATGGCGTGAAGCTGTTCACGGTGGTCTACGCTCCAAAAGACAGTTCGCAAAAATATCCGTTGATGCTCAGCCGCACGCCGTACAGTGCCGGGCCGTACGGCGAAGAGTACAAAAGCTCCGTCGGCCCTTCGCCAGCGATGGCGCGCGAAGGCTATATTTTTGTCTATCAGGATGTGCGCGGGCGGTGGATGTCGGAAGGCGAATTCGTAGATGCGCGGCCTTACAATCCGCAGAAAAAGGGCAAGGACGTGGACGAAAGTAGCGACACCTACGACACAATTGAATGGCTGCTGAAAAACGTGCCGAATCATAACGGACGCGTAGGGCAATGGGGCATTTCATATCCTGGCTTTTACACTTCGATGGGTGTGATTGACGCGCATCCGGCGCTGAAAGCCGCTTCGCCACAGGCTCCGGTGGGCGATTGGTTCATTGGCGATGACTGGCATCATCACGGCGCGTTGTTCCTGATTGATTCGTTCAATTTTTATGCGCGCATCGGTGTGCCGCGCCCCAAACCGACCAGCGTGGGGCCGCCGAATTTCGAGCACGGCACACCCGATGGCTATAAGTTCTTTTTGGAGATGGGGCCGCTCTCGAATGCGAACAAGAAATATTTCAAAAACGAAATCGGCTTCTGGAACGACTTGATGAAGCACGGTACATACGATGATTTCTGGAAAGCGCGCCGCGTGATGCCGCATCTGAAAAACATCAAGACGCCGACGCTCGTCGTCGCGGGTTGGTACGATGCCGAAGACTTGTACGGCACGCTCGAAACGTATCAGGCGATTGAAAAACAAAATCCAGGGCTGCAAAACAAATTGGTGATGGGGCCGTGGTGTCACGGCTGTTGGGCGCGGACGGAATTTACCGGGCTGGGTAATATAAACTTTGGCTCCAACACGTCACGCTGGTATCAGGAAAATGTTGAGCTACCGTTTTTCAATTTCTACCTGAAAGACAAAGGCACGATGAATGTGGCCGAAGCCACAATGTTCATGACGGGCGCGAATGAGTGGAAAACCTACGAACACTGGCCGCCCAAAGGCGCGCAGGAAAAATCGCTTTATTTGCAGGCAGGCGGCAAACTCGCATTCGAGCCGCCCACAGGCAAAGAAGCGTTTGATGAATACGTCAGCGATCCGAACAAGCCAGTGCCGTACCATTCGCAGATCAGCAATCGGCGCGGCTACACGACCTACAAAACCGAAGACCAACGCTTTGCCGCCGCGCGCCCTGACGTGCTGGTGTATGAATCAGACGTGCTGACCACTGACGTGACGCTGGCCGGGCCATTGCAAGCGGAGTTGTTTGTTGCGACGACGGGCACCGACGCGGATTGGGTCGTGAAGCTGATTGATGTGCTGCCGAACGAGACGCCAAATTTCGAGCCGAACCCGAAGGAAATTCAGCTTGGCGGCTATCAAATGCTGGTGCGCGGCGATGTGATGCGCGGCAAGTTCCGCAACAGCTACGAAAAGCCGGAAGCCTTTGTGCCGAATCAGCCGACAACGGTTTCGTTCACTTTGCAGGATGTCCACCATCGCTTTCAAAAAGGCCATCGGATTATGGTGCAGATTCAATCGAGTTGGTTCCCGCTGGTAGATCGCAATCCGCAGAAGTTTGTGGACATTTACAATGCGACCGAAGCTGATTTTCAGAAAGCGACACACCGCGTGTATCGCGCGGGCAACTTGCGTTCACGATTAAAGGTGAATGTGCTAAATTGACATCGCAGCAAACTTAAATCTGTTTTCAGTCCAGTACTTGATTTAGCTACAGTAATCCCTGAGATATCAGCGCCTGAAGATAACTCTGTGTTCTCGGCGTTCTTTGTGGCTATCCAACTGATTTATAAAAATCATGCGTCCCGACCAATGGCCACAAATTGAATCGCTCTTTAACGCCGCCCTGGAATTGGACACTACTGCGCGAGATGTCTTCCTCTCACATGCCTGCGCCGATGATAAAGAATTGCGCAGCGAGGTAGAGTCGCTGCTCGCCGCCCACGATCAAGCAGGTAATTTTATTGTGGGGAAGGCCATAGAAGAAAATGCCCATCACCTCGTCGCTGCCCCTGTCCATCAGTCATTAACCGAAGCTCAACCTACCGCGCAACTACCGACCGCTCACTATTCCTCGATTGGCCATTACAAGATAATTTCTCTGTTAGGCAAAGGTGGGATGGGCGAAGTCTGGTTGGCTGAAGATGCACGACTGCATCGCAAGGTCGCGCTCAAACTGCTGCTCACCGAATTTACGCGCGAACACGACCGCGTGCGTCGCTTCGAGCGCGAAGCCCGCACCGCTTCGGCGCTCAATCATCCGCATATCCTCACAATTTATGAAACCGGGCAACAAGATGACCGCCATTTTATCGCGTCGGAGTTTGTCGAAGGGCAAACGCTGCGCCAGGTGATCGCGCGGGGTAACATCGCCTTGCCCACTACGCTCGACATTGTTGCGCAAATTGCCAATGCACTCGCCGCCGCCCACGAAGCGGGTATCGTGCATCGGGACATCAAACCGGAAAATGTGATGCTGCGGCCTGATGGCTATGTCAAAGTGCTGGATTTCGGCTTGGCACGTGTGACAGAAAAGAGTGCTGCCAATGCTGATCCTGACAGCTTTCGCACGGATGTAGGTGTTGTGATGGGCACCGTGCGTTATATGTCGCCGGAGCAAGCGCGCGGACTGGAAGTGGATGGCCGTAGCGATATTTTCAGCCTCGGCAGCGTGCTGTATGAAATGCTCGCCGGATGCACGCCCTTTGATGGCGCTACGAATATGGATGTGCTGGCGGCGATTCTGAATGGTGATCCGCTGCCGCTGCCAATTGCTCCTGCGTTAGGGCAAATCCTCAACAAGGCTTTATGCAAAGACCGTGCGCAGCGTTATCAATCCGCCAGAGACTTGCAGCGCGAGTTGAAAGCTTTGAGTTTAGAGCTTGAACTGACCGCGCGACAGCGGCACAGCAGCGGAGGTGTATCGTCGCAAGTCGAGCCTGAAACAGTGATGCTGCCCATGCCAGGCGTCGCTCGGCTGCGACGCACGGTGGGACGCGAAAAAGAGCGGGCTGAATTATGTGCTGCTGTTGCCGTTGCCAGCACAGGACGTGGTTCAATAGTATGCGTAGCGGGCGAACCCGGCATAGGCAAAACGACGCTGGTCGAAGATTTTCTGGCGGAACTGGCCGCGCACAAGTCTGTCATCGTTGCGCGTGGTCGTTGTTCCGAACGATTAGCGGGGACGGAAGCCTATTTGCCTTTGCTCGAAGCGTTGGAGTCACTGCTCCGGTACGGTACCACGAGTGGTAGCGAGCCGGGTGCTATCGCCGCAACCATGCGTCAGCTTGCCCCGACGTGGTATGCGCAAGTCGCCTCTGTTAGCGATAATGATCTTGCCACGCAAAAGCTATTGACGGAAGTCAAAGCGGCTTCGCAGGAGCGCATGAAGCGCGAGTTAGCGGCCTTCCTCCAAGCCATTGGGCAAGCCAAACCGCTCGTGATTTTCTTTGACGATTTGCATTGGGCCGATGTTTCGACGATTGACTTGCTTAGCGTACCTCGCGGGCAAGTTCGACACAATGCGGGTACTAATCGTCGTGACATACCGGCCCTCGGATATGCTGCTTGGCAAACATCCGTTTTTACAGACTCAAGCCGGATTTGCAAGCGCGCGGCGTGTGCCATGAACTTCAACTGGATTTTCTGACGCAAACGGAAATTGAACAGTATCTCGCGCTGGAATTCCCGCAGCATCGGTTCCCGCCGGAGTTTCCCACGCTGATTCATGCCAAGACGGAAGGCAGCCCTTTATTTATGTCAGACCTCGTTCGTTACCTGCGTGACCGCAGCGTGATTGCCAACACGAGTGGCGCGTGGATGCTGGCGCAAACGCTGCCCGACATCGAACGCGAGTTGCCGGAATCAGTGCGCGGGATGATTGAACGCAAGATCGCGCAACTCAGCCGAAGACGACCGCAAGCTGCTGACCGCCGCGAGCGTGCAGGGCTACGAGTTCGATTCGGCAGTCGTGGCGCAGGTGTTGAATCTGGATGCCGACGAAGTCGAAGAGCGGCTGGAAAAGCTGGAACGGGTCTTTGCCTTTGTGAAGCTGACGAGTGAAGCGGAGTTTCCGAATCGCACGCTGACGCTCAAGTATCGCTTTGTGCATGTGCTCTATCAGAATGCGCTGTATGGCGCTTTGCGTGTCACACGCAAGGCGAGTCTGAGCGCGGCGGTCGCACAGTCGTTGCTGGGATTTTATGGCGCGCAACAGCCACAGTGTTGCCGGAGAACTGGCAAATTTGTTTGAGTCTGCGCGCGATTTTGCGAAGGCCGCCGAACAGTTTGCTATCGGCGCGCAACAGGCCGCGCAAGTCTTCGCCAATGCCGAAGCCATTGCGCTGGCGCGACGCGGCCTGAATGTTTTGCAAACCCTGCCTGCCAGCGCGGAGCGGGATCGGCAGGAATTGGCGCTGCAACTTACGCTTGGACTGTCGCTGGCTGCCACTACATTCTGGGCCGCCCCGGAAGTAGGAGAAGTGCATCGTCGAGCGCGGGAACTATGTCAACAGCAAACTGGCAATCCGCAGTTCTTTCAGGTGTTGACCGGGCTGTGGTCACATCACCTGATCAGAGCTGAAATGGAGGCTGCGAGTGAGTTAGCCGGGCAGCTTCTTCAGCTTGCCGAAGCGGCGCGGGATTCATTTATGCTGGAACTCGCTCATTGTTTTTCAGGCATCACAATGCACCATCTGGGAAACTTGAGCGACGCGGAGCAACACTTTGCTGCAAGCCTCAGCCTTCATCGTCCTGGGCAGAACCTCCCATATCAGACGCTGATGGCTCCGAGTGTTGGCGCCGCCAGCGAATGGGCGCGTAACTTATGGGTTCAGGGATACCCTGATCAAGCGCTTCATCAGGTGCGTCAGGCTTATGAATTGGCAGATCGCCAATCGAATCCCGGCACGTTGGGCTTTGCGCTGGTCTTCGCTGCCTCATTCATCAGCTTCGTCGTGAAGAGGCGGCTTGCCAGAAAAAAGCTGAAGCGGTGATTACGCTCTCGCGGGAAAAAGACATCGCCGACAATATCCTTTGGACATCCTGCGCACGCGGCTGGGCGATTGCCAGACAAGGGCGACCTGAAGAAGGGATTTCGCAGCTTTGTGAAACGATCAGAACATGCAAAGCGGTCGGGGCAGAAATTAACCTCACACATTTTCTTGCTCTGTTAGCCGAAGCCTACATTTGCGCGGGACAATTCGCAGAGGCGCTGGCGACCGTAGAAGAAGCATTGGCGATGACCGCGCGCAATCGGGATTGCTATTACGACGCCGAATTACAACGACTGCGCGGAGAATTGTTATTGCTCAATGGCGCAACAGAGGCAGAAGCGGAAGCCTGTTTTCAGCACGCCATCGAGATTGCCCAACAGCAAAGCGCGAAAGTCGTGGGAACTGCGCGCCGCCACGAGCCTCGCGCGCTTGTGGCAACGACAGGGCAAGATCACCGAAGCACGGCAGATGCTGGCGGAGATTTACGGCTGGTTCACCGAAGGCTTTGCCACGGCGGATTTGCAGGAGGCGCAGGCGTTGCTGGCGGAATTGAGTTCAGAGTTCAACCTTCAGGTTGCGGCTGTTGAAGCAGACACGCGGAAGCGTGAACTCTGAGCGCCTGAGCTGAGGGCTGAACCGCCAGATTTGCCAACCTTAGCCCGATACAGTAAGATCACGTTCGCGTAATTGATACGAAATTAGCATGCACATCATACAAAACTAAGCATAACAAACTAACTTTGACTAGCAACGCTGGAGATACTCACTGAACCCTAAATCCAGAGACGCCTAATCGAACGTATTATGGCCTCTGGACCTTATCTCAAGGAGAAGCTCATGCAACAAAATTGTCTTTATGCAGCGGTGGCGCACGGCTCGCGCCGCCTCATACTCTTCATCACTTTATTAGCCATCGGCAGCCTGACGGCGTTGGCACAACAAGCGGCGACGGCGACGATTGAAGGCTTAGTGACAGACCCAAATGCCGCCGTTGTTCCCAACGCCACCGTGACAGTGCGCAACGTCAACACCGGGTTCGAGCGCACGATTACCACCGATTCCGATGGCATTTATCGCTTACCGTTATTACCGCCGGGCACCTACGAAATCAGTGCCATTGCGCCGGGGTTTGCCCAGAACAGATATGGCAACATTACGCTGAACGTGGGGCAAAAGCTCAATGTGGATTTAGGCCTGCGCGTGAATATCACGGAGACGGTGCAAATCACTGATGCCGCGCCGATAGTTGAAACGACGCGCACGAATGTCAGTGGTTCCGTCACAGAACGCACCGTCCGTGAACTGCCGGTCAATGGTCGCAACTTTCTGGATTTCGTCACGCTGACGCCGGGCGTTGTGCGTGACCCGCGTGGCGGCGACCTTTCGTTTGGCGGGCAAAAAGGCACGCTCAATAGCGTGCAGATTGACGGCGTAGACAACAACAATATGTTCTTCGGGCAATCCCTGGGGCGCACCGGTTCAGGCCGTGCGCCGTATCAATTCAGCCAGGATGCCGTGCAGGAATTTCAGGTCAATACGAGCACGTTTTCGGCGGAATTCGGACGCGCCGCGGGCGGCATCATCAATGTCGTTACCAAATCGGGCACGAATGATTTTCACGGCGTCGCATTTGATTTTTATCGGGATCGCGCGCTCAATGCGAACCGCTTGAATGCTTCGACGACGGGCACGGGTGCGGCGCAACGGACGTTGCTCACTCCGGCCCCTTCCAAACCGCCGTATCACTTCCATCAATTTGGCGGCAACCTCGGCGGCCCGATCAAAAAAGACCGCGCGTTCTTCTTCTTCAATTACGACGGGCAACGCAACACGCAACCCAACCTCGTCAATATCCTGCCACCTGCGATTGCTACTGACCCGGCTTCTGTAGCCGGGCGCAACCGCTTGTTGCCCCTGGCGAACAACTACGTGCGGCAATTCAACCAGGATGTTTATCTAGGAAAAGTGGACTGGCAGTTGGATAGTGGCAATCGCTTGAACCTACGCTATAACCGCCAAAATTTCACGGGCACGAATCTGGAAAACGGCGGTGCCACGAATGCACAGGAACACAGCGGCAACAGTCTGGTGACGACTGACACGTTTACTGTCACCCTGAACACCGCCTTCTCCCCGCGGTTGCTGAATGAATTCCGCACCCAGATCGCACGTGACCGCGAACCGGGGCTTTCCAACTCCGATAATCCCGAAGCGATTATTCAACAGGGCGGCCCAACGGCTCTGACGATTGGGCGCAACAATTTCAGCCCACGCGAAACGACCGAACGCAAATATCAACTGATTGATAACGTCTCGTACATCACCGGCAAACACAGTCTTAAAGGTGGCGTAGACGTGAACATTGAAAAAATCAAAAACTTCTTTCCTGGCTTCTTCGGCGCAGGCTATACCTTCACGAGCTATGCCAACTTCACGAACAACGTCGTCGCCAGTTTCACGCAAGCTTTTGCTGGCGATGGCACTACGGGCGCGGAAACGCATCCCGATTTCAATGAGTACAGCTTCTTTGTGCAGGACGACTGGCGCGTCTCCAACAAAATGAATTTGAATTTGGGGCTGCGCTACGATGCACAGGCGATGAGTCAGGGCGGCACCCGGAACCCTGCCGCATCATTAGCGGCGGCTGGCATTGATACCAGTCGCGCTCATAACGATTACAACAACATCGCCCCGCGCCTTGGACTGGCTTACAAGCCAACGGATAGTGATCGGTTTGTGATCCGTCTGGGCTATGGCTTGTTCTATGGTCGCACGCCTTCTATCGCACTAGGCACCGCGCATTCCAACAACGGCATCAATGTGCAAAGCTTCACGCTGACGAATCCGACCAATTTGGTATATCCGTTCCGGTTTGCTTCGTTGGCGGATATTCGCGCGCGCGGTGGGGCCGCCGCGACGCCCAACCTGTTCGTCTTCGAGCGCAATTATCAGCAACCCTACACGCATCAAGGCAGTGCGGGTGCGGAACTCGGCATCACGAAAGATATGGCGTTCAGCGCGACCTACCTAACCGTGCGGGGACGGCATTTGCAACGCACGCGTGACATCAACTTACAACCGTTGGTGGCGACCCCGATTGCTGGTGGAATCGTGCCGACATTCTTCCGGTATCCGGGCACAACCAGCCCGACGCGCCCGATTGCGGGCTTTGGGCGCATCAGCGAATTCGAGAGCAATGGCGTTTCCAGTTACAACGCGCTGGCGCTGCAATTGAACAAGCGGTTTGCACAGCATTATCAACTGCTCTTTTCCTACACCTGGTCACGCGTGACGGACGACGCGCCGGATGCGACCTCGGTCGTAACAGGCAATGCGGGTGATGATGCGAAGCAGGCGCAATACAGTCTTAACCTGCGTGACGAACGCGGGCGCGGCAACGCGGATACACCCCATCGCTACGTCGCCAGTGCGGTGTGGGATTTGGATTACTTTAAAGGTAATAACCTCGCGCGTGTGATCATAGGCGGCTGGCAGGTGAGCGGCATTTACCAACTCGCCAGCAACCTGCCGTTTTCGTCGCGGTTGGCGGGTGCCGTAGATTTGAATAACGACGGCAACCGCAATTCGGATCGTGCGCCGGGCACGACACGTAATTCCAATCGCATCGGCTATTTTGCCAGCCTGGATTTCCGTGCCACGAAGACGTTTTACTTCACAGAGCGCGTGAGACTGCAATTCATCGGGGAGTTTTTCAATTTACTCAACCGCGTGAATTACACGGCCTTCGACGAAAACCTGTACATCGTCAACGGCGTGAACACCCCAGGCGTGAGCCTGACGCAACGCGCTGGCTTCCGCGATCCACGTCTGACGAATGATCCGCGCATCGGACAATTGGCGCTTAAGTTCCTTTTCTAAAACAGTACCGCGCCTGTGAAGGAGCGTGATTCTGACACAAGCATCGCCCGCGCTTTGGCAAATAACCTGAGCGCGGGCTTTTTTGTTTTTCCTGTTCTGAAATGTAGAGCAAACCTGCGAGTTTGCTCTGGTCGTCACGAAGGATCGCTTAGGGGAACAGGAGCAAACTCGCAAGTTTGCTCTATATTGCAAGGGCTTTCGTCTTGACGTTCGTGCGGCTGTCTGGCTACAATGCGACGCGAACGAGTTCTCCGTTCCTCACGAATACCGGCAAATGTTTTACTTCTGAGTTTGAGCGTCACACTCGTGTAGTTGCGATAGCGAACGATTCTCGCCTGGAATAACCAGCCGATTGATACAGTTGTATTGTTGGTTGGCTTCGGCCTGATAGCCATGCGTCGCCGCCATGATTACGGTCCTCATTGTGCGTTAGGCAAACCAACACTGGAAATGCCCCGTCACCTACGGGCACAGCTTCACAGACTCACACAAGTTACTATATGCGATTCAACACTCCTTACTTTTCACAACTTCGACTTTTGGCGCTGACGCTGGCGCTGTTCACCCTCACCGTTAGTTTTGTGGGCTGGCGCGCGCAGGCCGGACGCCTACAGCCACTTTCGGCGAAAACCCCGGCGGCGGTGCAGGCATTGGCCGCCGCGTTGGATACCATTGGCTTTGACCCGCAGCAGGCTGCGTCGCGCGCGGGAAGCTCCCAGCGCACGCTGAGCGCCCGGTACAGGTGCAGCTTGGCGACCCACTATCGAATAGCCCGGCCCCTGATGTGGGCATCAAGCTCGGCAGTCCCGGCAGTTCGTGGAGCAATGATGGCGACGACCTCTTTGCCGTAGGCTCGAAGCTTTACATTACGAATTGGGAGCGCAAGCTGACTTGCTTTGACGTAGCAACGAACACCACTTGCACAGGCTGGCCCGCCTTACCCGCAGTCGTCAACACTACGGCCACCGGGACACACCGCAACAATCTCTTCCCGCGTTTGAGTGCAGGTGGCGCGATCACGGGCATCTGCGTGGTGGGGAGGCTTACGGACGCCACCTGTTATAACCTCGATGGCAGCAACCCGACTGAAGTCAGCCTCGGTAGCCTTTATAACCCTTATTCTGTAGGAATCAACGCCAATGCGGACGTCTATATCGGCAGTCGCGTCTTCTTCCCACTTTACGCCTACCAGAACGCACTGGTTGCTTTGATTGGGCCACCCAATCGCCTTGCACGGGTGCCGGGTACACAATGGTTTCACGGCCAGTGCTGGACAGCCTTATGGGCTGGGCACCGACTGGCGTATCGGTCTTCTCGTACGGTGACTCTGCTATACTGAGTTCCTGGAATCCGATTACCGGTGTATCACCTTCCAATCGCGTCGCAACAATTGCCACCGTCAACATTGACAGCTTCTATTGCGGTTCGACGACGACTGTCGCTGCAACGTGGGACAAAGTGATTATTGACCGACATCAATCTGACTCCGGGTGTTGAGTTCACTTCGCTGCTCGTTTCGGTAATTGATACTAATACAGGAACAACCGTCTTTGGCCCAACCGAAGCCATCGGCACGACGGGTGTCTTCGACATCTCATCAATCTCACCCTCAATTCGCACGCTGCGTTTGCAAATTGACGAATCGCCTGTCAACACAGTAGCCTGGGATGACAACGTGCCGCCCAAAGGCTCGCTAACCTTCACCAACAACACGCCCGTGCAATTCTGCTATCAGACGACGGTCACCTGCGCGAGCAACACCCAAAAGCATACCAACACGATCAACACTACACTCGACCCGAAAATAGCCACGGCTGAGGTTTCGACTTGCGCCCCCTCGCCGAATCTGACCATAACAAAAAGCACGCCGTCTCCCTCTCTCGTGGTCGGACAGAATTCCACCTACACACTGACCGTCACCAACAGTGGCGGTGCCAATGCTACCACCGCAACTGTCAAAGACGCGCTGCCCATCGGCCTTGATCTTATCAGCGCGACAGACACAGGCTGGACTTGCGTACCGTCATCGGGCAGTTCGCCTGTTGGCACAATCACGTGTAATTTCAGCGGCACGATCACAGCGAATGGTGGCACCAGCACAATCAACCTCGTCACCAGACCGACGGCGGCACAAGGCGGCACTACAGTCATCAACTATGCTTCGGTTGATCCGGCAGGCGGCATGAATCCTCCTACACCGACCAATTGTACTGCCGCAAACACACCCGCTGGTTGCGCTGCGCCCGTCAGTTCGAACATTCCAGCTTCTCCCAATCTGGCGGTCAGCAAAAGCCAGCCGTCGCCATCACTTGTCGTAGGGCAGAATTCAACCTACACGATCACCGTGACCAACAACGGCGGTGCCAACGCCACGACTGCAACGGTTAAAGACGCGCTCCCTGTCGGACTTGATCTAATCAGCGCGACGGGCACGAACTGGGCTTGTATCCCTTCGTCCGCTACGTCTCCGGTCGGCACGATCACTTGCACCTTCAGCGGCGGCACGATTACGGCGAATGGCGGCACCAGCACAATCAACCTTGTCGTCAACCCCGCTGCCAGTCTGGGCGGCACCAGCGTTACCAACAAAGTCGCGGTAGACCCGACCGGGGGGACGTCGCCTCCTACGCCGAGCAATTGCACGGCGGCGAACAGCGCAGGCTGTGGCACGCCAGTCACCACAAGCATTCCGGCTGGGCCTAATCTAGCGGTCAGCAAGAGCCAGCCATCCCCACCGCTCATCGTAGGACAGAATTCAACCTACACGATCACCGTGACCAACAACGGCGGTGCGAACGCCACGACTGCAACGGTTAAAGACGCAATCCCGGCGGGAATGAATCTGACCAGCGCGACCGGAGCGAACTGGGCCTGTGTACCAACCATGGGAACAGGGCCGACAACGGTCACTTGTACCTTTAGCGGCAGCTCGATTGGCGCTAACGGCGGGACGAGTACCATCAGCCTTGGTGTCACGTTGACGGCGACGAATTTGGCGAACATCACGAACAAAGTCTCGGTGGACCCGACCGGGGGAAAGAATGCACCCGACCCAACTACTTGCATAGCGGCGAACACACCAAGCGCAGGCTGTAGCGCGCCGGTCACCACTGTGCTCTACTCCGCGCCCAATCTCACAGTTGCAGCGGGTGGACAACCCCTCGGAGCAATTATTACCGACCCGGCCGTCTGTCTTGATCCGAGCGGATTAGTTGGCATCACGGCCACTGTCACCAATCCCAACCCTGGCGCACTCGCCGTCAACCTTCACGGCTACTCTGCCGGTGGGTCTGACGGCGGTCGCAGGACTTGCACACTGTCGTGGATCCGCCGGATGAGAATCCGGGTGGCTTGCACAATTGCAGCCAATGGCGGCTCAGTCAGTTGGAACGGAATGCTGCATGCCGGACACAACCGTAACATCATCTACCGGGCCCGCATTGGGGCGGCGGTGGCACAAGGCACGCAACTTTGCATTCAACAATCACGGCGTCAGCGGGCGGAGTGCAACGAATCCGCCGCCCTTACTGCTTCAGCGTGAACTGTCCGGCGGTCATTAACACCCGTGTCTCGGATCAGAAGGCGGGTAGCGTGCTCGTCTTTCCGTACTACACCTCGATCATTGGCGGCGCGAGCGATACACGAATGACGATTTCCAATATCGGGACCGCTCCCCACAGGGCCTCTTGGCGGCTCCTGAACTAGCTGTGCCAGCAGACCCGTGAACCCAATCGCCTACGTGCATCTCTTCCTGATTGATGGCAGCACTTGTCAACAAGCTGATTTGTTCTTGTGCCTAACGCCCAATGCTAGCTTCTCCTTCAAAGCCTCCGACTACGATCCCGGCAACACGGGCTACGTCATCGCGGTCGCCGTAAATGCGCAGGGCGTGCCCATCCAGAACAATGTGCTGATTGGCAATGCCTTTGTGAACACGCCCCAGTTCGCCGATAACTATGGGGCGGAAAGCTTCTGGGCCAACTCTTTTGCCGTGGCCACGGTGAGCGGCAATACGGCTACGCTCTGGTTCGATCAAATCGGTTACGATGCCGTGCCCAAACAATTCGCCGTAGAAATTCAAAGCCCGATTGATGCGCCCGGCCAACAGATCGTGACCGCAGGCTTGATCGGTGATATGACCGTTGGCCCGCTCGTGGGGGCAGCCCAGGTGGGGACGGGGCTGGCTTTCAATGAGCAGGAAAAGTTTGTGAGTTTTAGTAGCTGGCTGACAGGCTCGTGTCAGGTACGGGCAACGATCAGCACGGCCCTCCCGCGCGTGCCCAATGGCCTTGGCAATCTGATCGCCACAGGACAAGCAGGCCACTTGAAGTTCAATGTGATGGGCGCGGTGGGATTGATTATGACGCCCCGCACAGCGCCCTGGCGCGGCATTCGCACCTTGCACAAGACGCAGACGGTGGCGACGACGCTGACGATCCCCATCTTTGTGCCCGTGTGCTAATTTCCCCCTCCATCTGCTGCGTTGTGTGAGTAGCGGACGGACTGATAGCAGGTGAAGTGCCCCAACACCTCACCTGCGCTTTTACTCAGCCAATCCCTATTGCTTGCAAGAAAAGATTTCACCACGAAGCCTGCACGAAGTGGCGCGCGTCTGCACCTATAGGAAAATGGCGCTTTTCCAGACATCTGACCCTGTTCCCCCACTGCTTCACTCCCTGTCTCCCCAGCTCTCTTCTTCCCTTCGTGCGCTTGGTGTTCTTCGCTGCACCTATAAAATCGCTTTTCCAGAAGCGGCAGGCTGAACTTTGGCACGCTGAAACGTGAACTCTGAACCGTAATTCAATGCCCTTACCCCTTCAGGAGGACTTATGAAACGTCAGTTGCTTTTGCTGCTCCCGGTTTTGCTGCTGCTCTCCGCATTTTCCTTTTCCCCAACTACGACGACACGTGCCAGCAAAGTTGATCCGGTGGTTGTCGCACCCGCTAGTGTCGGACTTTCCAGCAACCGCCTGGCAAATATCCGCACGGTGATGAGCCAGCACGTCGCTAATAAAAAGATGTCCGGCGCGATTGGCTTGATTGCCCGGCACGGCAAAGTCGCCTATCAGGAAACCTGGGGCAATGCCGATATGGAGGCTGGAACGCCGATGCGGATGGATACGATTCATCGCATCTATTCCATGACCAAACCTATCACCAGCGTCGCCTTGATGATGCTGTATGAAGAAGGCAAGTTTCAGCTCAACGATCCGCTTGCAAAGTTCCTGCCGGAATTTGCGAAGATGACCGTCGGCGTCGAAGAGAAAGACCCAAACACAGGTACCATGACTTTTAAGACAGTGCCCGCCAAACGGATGATTACCGTACGCGATTTGCTGCGGCATACGGCTGGGTTTACCTACGGCGTCTTCGGTGACACGCCGGTGGATCAAGCCTATCGCAAGGTGGGTATCCTCTCGGAATCGAAGCTGGCCACCTTCGTCAGCGATCTGGCAAAGTTGCCGTTGCAGTACGAACCGGGCACGCGCTGGCATTACAGCGTTGCCGTGGACGTGCAAGGGCGCTTGATTGAGGTTTTGTCAGGTAAGTCGTTCGATCAATTTTTGCAGGAACGCATCTTTACGCCGCTCGGCATGGTGGATACAGGATTCACTGTTCCGGCCAGCAAAAAGAATCGGTTTGCCAAACTCTATACACCAACCAAAGCAGGCGGCATTGAACCCATCGCTATTTGCTCGACACGCGACGATTGTCTGGCGAAATTCCCGAATGCCGCGCCGTCTATGCTGGAAGCACAAGGCATGTTGTCCGGTGGTGGCGGGCTGGTTTCGACGACGTACGATTACCTGCGCTTTTGCCAGATGCTGCTGAACAAAGGCACGCACGAAGGGAACCGCTTGCTCAGTCGCAAAACCGTCGAACTGATGAGCAGCGATAATTTGGGCAGCATTCCCGGCATGTCCACGGGGAATGGGTTCGGGCTGGGCTTTCGCCGTCAGCAAAGCGCCGGGCGAAGCCGGGATGATGGGATCAGTTGGCGAATTCAATTGGGGCGGCGCAGCAGGCACGAAATTCTGGATTGATCCGCAGGAAGATATGATCGGCATTTTTATGATTCAGATTTTGCCGAACTCCGTGGATTACGGCTCCGCCTTTCGTGTGCTGGCGTATCAATCGGTTGCGGATTGAGATGAGAAAATAACTTCTCTGAGTAACAGTTGCCTCTCGGTACTTTTGTTTCTATATCGGCTTTTCTTTATTAAGCCGATATAGGAACAGGTAATTTGCTGAATGCTTTTATTGCTTTTCTTACCTCACCCCAAAACGTCTCCTTATCGAAGTGTGTCCTATTATATGGGTAGCTATAATTACCTTGATGGCCCAAAATAAGCGGAGGAGCATCTCCAAAATCGCTAAGTGCAACAAACGTAGTTGCACTCTCACCAAAGGCTACAAAACTTTGATGAAACACGCCCTTCTCAATTTCATATTGACTGCCTGCGGGTCTGAATTTATTGACAGACTCTCTAATTGAGGTGGTTTCAGTTGAACTTATGATTTCTGAGTCTCCTTGGTGATACTTGACGGTATAGGCGTAGTAGTTTTCTCCTTTGACGGTTTCATACTGAATATCTTGGACTTGCCCATCAAGCACAAGGCTGGAGATGATAGGAATGTGTATGGATAGGCCAGTCTGGATTTTTGGTTCTTCGTTCGTGACGAGGCCAATAGTGAACGCGAAGGGTAAAGCTACTTTCTTCTTTTACCACGCATGAAGCAAATCCAAGTGGATGCCATAATGGTTGGCAATCGCAAGATAGCGTATTTAGGTGTTGAGTCAGATAGTCAAAATGGTCAGTGGCGTCAGTTTTCATATGGGTTTTTCGATTTCTTGCAGGCTTCCAAAATTGTCTCTAAACCAAGGGCATTACAGAGTTGGCTCATGTTCGCACTTTTCAAGATGGACTCAATATCCGATGTACTAATCTCTGCTAACTCTATCCCCTTTCTCATGCTACCTAGGTCAATTTTTCGCCCTTGACGTCTCGCAGTGTTGATTTGAAGCTCGAAATGATTATAAGTGAAGTGAGTACTAGTAATTTTCAGCGCGGGGCTTCTCCGATCTTCTACAGTAAGGATCATAGCTTGGTCGTTTGAGTCTACACGAATTGGGTCAAATGCTTTGCTTAGATATATGTCAATGGCCATTTTCCTATTCGCTATGTACCAAGAGGCCAGAATGATAAGTGACCACCACTTCTAGGGCTACAGTCATTGCGTTGTACTTTGTCCCCTTGTCAATTGCGTTGATGTTCCCTCTATACTCAGCGTGCTGCTCGCAGAGAGTTTGGTCTGTGGGATCAATGAGGCAGGCGGTTACATGAATATTTTGCTTCGGGGCGCAAGCGTGGGCAATACCTTTCCTCGTAAATATCGCCCGAAGTTCCCTTTGTACCTCCACCGGGTTGCCGTTAATAATAGGCTTTCAAATTCTTTTGTGATTGACTGTGGTGGTATTTCAACAATTTCCCCCTTCTGCTTTTTTGGGAGAAAGGGCAAAATTATTGCTAATCCAAAGAGAGCAGTGATTAATGCGGAAGCAACCGACTTTATTTGATCGAGAAATATGTCCTTAGTTTCTTGAGAAAAGAATAAACGCGCTACCATAAGAGAGATAATGTAAATAGCGATAAGTACAGTGTAAATTAAGTTTTCTTATACTTAATATTATCAGGATGGACCTTCTCATAATGGCGGTTCAGCTTCGTGCGCGCGGTCTCAATGGAAAATTGCCAGTCGATTCTATCTTCTCGCTCCGTCTTGGACTAACGTCAGCACTTCTTCTTGCAGTAATTCCTGGGTTGGAATCCGGCGGTTGAGACATTGGCGGGCCAGCGCCGAGAATTCGATTTCGATCATATTGAGCCAACTGGCCGCCTTCGGCGTGTAATGAAACTCGAACTTCTGGGCCAGGGCGAAGGCTTCCTCCGCCGGTAAATGTTCATAAAACGAACTGGCATTATGCGTGTTCAAATTGTCTTGCACCAAGTGCAGTTTGACGGCGGCAGGATAGGCGGCGACCAAGGCTTGGCAAAATTCGGTGTACTCTTTCTTGGTGCGTTGCGGTAAGACCAAGGCCAGGCGCTGCCCGGTAAGCGGTTCAATGGCGGCCAGCAAAGCACACGAGCCGTGCTTTTCATAGGCATAATGTTCTTTCTTCAAATGGCCATCATGAAAGGGCGCGACCAGTTCGCCAATGAGGAAGCAAGGACGCTCATCAAAGCAAATGACGGGCAGTTGCGGATCATATGGTTGGGCGTATAACCACAAGAGATGTTCCATCCGCGCCAGAAACGCCGCGTTCAGATCGCCGATGCACCAGGTCTTTTTCAGGTGCGGCTTGACTTCGTTTTTTTTAAGATGTTGCCCACGTGCGTATGCGAAATCGTGTCGCCATAGCCCAACCGACGACCTTGTCGGCCAACAAGCGTAAGCTCCACGCGGCGCGTCCGGCAGGCGCGCTGCTACAGGCCAGCGCCGTGATTTGGGCGCGTTGCGTCCCGTCAAATACGATGGGGCGCCCCGCGCGCGGTGCCTCTTGCAAACAAGCTAAGCCTTGTTCTTTATACTTATCGCGCCAGACCGCAATCGTGTTGAACGATGCCGAGCGTCGTGGCGACGGCTTGTAAGGTTTCGCCGCGCGCCAATTCGAGCAGGGCGGTGGCGCGTTTGAATTGCCGCACAGGGAGCGTGCCTTTGGCGAAAAAGGCTTCGAGTTGGGTACGTACTGGATCGGATAAAGTGACATGTTGTTTGTTTATTGCAGTCTGCACGAGGCGTGGAGAATACGCAGGGAAATTCTTTATCTTCACGCTGTAATAAGTAACGCAATAAATGTTTTCTTGTGTTCTCGAGGGAGGTTAATTATTTTTTCAGCATCCATTTCTGATTTCCCAATGTTGTGAATCGTTGTTGCTGCTGTACGAAATATTTGACCAGCTCAGCTTGACGAATAATTTGAGGATGATTCGCTTAAAGCATAACGGCACATCAATCGACGTAATAGCATCGGCTTCTCTCTTCTGCCTGCAATCACTGCACAAAATACCTTTCCCCACAACTATCCAGCAAGTTCCTCCTTTCCATTTGGCTTGATCGTGTGCGTGCAAGGCTCGCATTCCCGATGGCCTCCGGCTGAATTGTGTGAGACACGCGGCGAGTATATGCACACAGGGGCGGGATGCAATGATTATTTTGCGCTCCGAATGGCGTAGCATGGGCGAACAATTCGTGAGGTCGTTTTGACAGGCCAACTACTGCGGCTGAACAACTTGTGTTTGTGCCAATTTGATCAGTAAGCGTAAGGCTTCATTCACCGCTTTGGGATCAGGAAAAGCGCGGGCGACGTCTGGCTCCAGGCGGACTAAGTTTGTCCCGGCCTGATAACGCTGGGCATATTTCCCCCGTACGCGTCCTTGCAATTGGGATAAATCATATTCCGGGCGCAAATCATCGCTCTGTTCAGACTTGGTTTTCTTCATAAAATCTCCGTTCTTTGCGCGTGAGTTCCCGCGCGCTGATGATGCGCACGATTTCGCCATCGTCCGTGTGCGACACTAACAAGAGACGACCCAGTGCCGATGTGCCAATGATGAGAAATCGGCGCTCCTCCCAGGAATGGTCAGGATCATCAAACGTGTCTGACAATGGGTCGCCAAACACCGTAGCGGCTTCCTCGAAAGAAACTCCGTGTTTGGTTTCATTGCTCGCCGCTTTGTTCGGGTCCCAGTCAAATTGCACGGTATCAGTATACCTCGTTCCCGTTTGGCTTCGATAGCATCCCTGATGGCCTCCGGCTGAAATATGCGAGACAGGCGCGAGTATACGCACGCAGGAGCGGGATGCAATGATTATTTTTGTGGATGAAAATGCGAAGCGATGGGGAGCACAAGTCGGCGGTATCTACATCAGTAGAGGACGGTTTTTTAGCTCTGAAAGAGCGCAACTCAATAGCCCAGCGCCGCGCGCTGGGGAACGAAAAGACGAATTACCAGCCCTGCAAGGGCGAGATGACTATTTCGCCTCTTCTGTGGGCTTGAATGGATGGCGTACCGCGACCCAGCGCGCTGCGCAGGGCTATTGAATTTCGTCCCTGTGGGAGCTGGAGTGCCTTTGAATAATAGGCGTAGAAACCAGATGACGCAGGCGCGGCGCGTTTAGGGGAGTGAGGTATAAATTAATTGGGGTTCGGCCTCAGTCTTGTGTGCCGGAGGCACAGTGGACATTAGCCGGGGATTGCATTCTCACTCCATCCCCGGCTAATGTCCGGCGTCCCTTCGGGACAAAATCACGCTCTCTTCGCTGCATAAAAATCATTGGTTTCATCGCCTTACTCGGCCTGCTCCACCATAAACTGTTCGATCTTGCCGTCAGGCCAGGTCTGCGTGCTGAGCGACAATCTTCGGCTGCCACAACGAATCTGAAACGAACGGATGATCATTCCACCACGCAGCGATTGGCCTGTTGGCGCAATGTTGGTGGGTGCTCCCAACGGGCCGAGACTGGTCGCAAAATCGTTCACGACCTGTTCCGAAAAGTAATCATTCGCGTTGGCGCTAAAGGCGGTGCGATCTACTTTCCCTTGCTGCAACTCGATGAAGAGGCGGCGCGCTTGTTCGACGGCTTTGGTGGTGTCGGCGTCGTCGGAGTCAAAAAGCACGTTCGCAATTCCGGCAGCGATTCGCCCATCCGGCCCGGCTGCGCCCGGATAGACGTTGACGAAGACGACAATCGCCGCGCGGTTCTCCGGGTAAATCTGATTCGCGGTCAAGTAGCCGGACACTGCGCCGCCGTGCGAAATCAATCGTCGCCCGTTTGCCATCCCGACGTTCACGCCCAGCCCATAGCGGGTCGCTGTGCCGTTGTTGAGCAAGACCGTCGTTTGCATCGTGCGGTACGACGCGGGTTGCAGGACTTTTTGATCAATGACGGAAATATTCCACAAGGCCAGATCATGCGCGGTCATCGCCAGTTGCCCCGCGGCGAACAACCAGCCTTTGGCTTCTTTGGGAGCCGGACGCAGCGGCCCCAATGCGTTGCGCAAATGTCCTTGCGCGTCTTTGTCTCCCAGCGGCGCTTCGTCGGCGTCGTGAACCGAAGTCATTCCAAGCGGCTGAAACACACGCTTGCGCAGGAAATCAAAGAACTTCATCCCGCTCGCCTTTTCGACGATCAGTCCGGCGATAATGTAATTCGTGTTGCTGTACTGCCACTTCGCGCCGGGATCGAAATCCAGCGGCTTGCGTGCCCACTGATCCAGCAAAGCTCGCGCGGTAATCGGTTGGCGCATCGCGGTGAAGACGTAATCGTGCGGCCAATAATCCTGATAGCCCGCCATCATTGAAAGAAGCTGGCGAATGGAGACTTCGTTCGCGCGCGTGAGGTTCGGCAGCCATTTGCTGACCTTGTCATCCAATGACAATCGTTTCTCTTCCGCGAGCAATAACAACGCCGTCGCGGTGAATTGCTTGCTGACAGAACCGATGCTGTAGCGCATTGAGGTTGCGGCAGGTGTCGGCGGTTCCAGCCGTCCCGAACCATACGCGCGTTCATAAGCAATCTTGCCTTCCCACACGACCGCTATCGAAGCGCCGGGTGCGCCTGTTGCTTTGAGCGTGTCCGCTACAACGCTGTCTATCCGTGCCTGCTGTGCGCTGGGAAGTGCCCCTTGACCGTGTGTCACGTGTGTTGTTGTCAGGAGCGCAAGGACGAGAACGAACCAGGTGACAACACTGAGGCGCTGATCACAACAGCGATTGAGAAACTTCTTCGCGTTTTTTTGCTTGGGATTGCGTCTGCGTTCTACTCGCATGCTCTGTGGCCTCCATTTGTTTCTGAAACTCTGTGGGTAAAGAGAAACTTCCAATGTGCAAGACGGGCGCGAGTATACGCTGGCGAGATAAGGTGGGGCAAGATACGCGAGTCGCACCCAATCGTCAAAGCCCGCGATCAAAAGCGTGCAGCCGTAGCCGCAACGACCGCTGGAATTCACCAAAGGTTTGCGGCGGCGTATAGGGCTGTCGCAGTAACATCAGCGAGGACTGATTTTCACCAGCAGATCTTCTGCCCCAAACCCACCAGCTTTGGTCAAAACCCACAACGCATCTTGCCCACAAACCGCGACCAATGGGATGCCAGGGACGACCTCCGCTTGCGGGCGAAACGCTTTCCAGCCGCACGCCGCAGCCAGTGCCGCCAACGTGTCACCGCCAAAAACGGCTAAGGTGGGAACGGGAATTTGCGCGAGCACTTGCTGTACTAGCTTGGCTAAGCGGAGAGCAAACAGTTCGTCAGGCTGCTGCTGCGGTGAGGTCGAAAGAATGGCGCGTTGGTGGGTGGCGAGTGCGGCGACGACTTGTGTGGGGGAAGTTGTAGGAGTCGCTTCGATCACCACCCAGCCGTGTTGTGCGGCGTGAGCGACTTGTCGTAAAGACTGTTCGTGCAAGCTGCCATTCACTACCAACAGAGGCAAGGATAGTGGGGGGAGGGGCAGGGAAGCGGAAGGCAACCGCATCGTTGCGGGCAAGAATTCTGCCCAGCCAGCCGACCCCGCGAGCAGTTTCTTTTCTCTGAGCAAGTCGGCACAGACGCGCAAATCCTCATCCGTTTCTGCATTCAGCACATGAATCGTGGGCGCGCCTGTTTCGATTAGCTCTGCGTCAAACAGCATGATCGGAAAGTTGGTTTGTTGCGCAATGATCGCCGGAATGAAATCGTCGCGGAGCGGGTTCAGCACATCATTCGCAAAGGACGATTGGCTAAGCGGCACGCCCTCCACAAAGTGAAAGCCTTGACGCGTCGTGCGCTTGAGCTTGGGATAGGCGGGAGCAAAGTACAATTCGCGCTCCCCCGTGGCCGCCAGCAACGCGGCGAGTTCCGTGCCAATGTTGCCACGCAAGGTCGAATCGGTTTTTTTATAGAACTTTGGGATGCCTAGCGCCACGCCTTGCTCGGCAGTTTGGTAGACACGCGCAAACGCTTCTTCCGCGCTGACGTGGCGTGACTCGGTGTTGACGACTAAGACCTGGCAATCGTTTGCCAGATCGGCCAGCGATTGTTCGTGCTGAATGCTGACGATGACGCACAATCCGTGTTTGGCGAATTGCACGCCCGTATCGTTTGCGCCGGTCAAGTCATCGGCAATGATGAGTAAGGCTGGGGCCATCGTCAAATGTAGAGCAAACTTTCGAGTTTGCTCTGGGCGTAATGAGGAAGCGTTTGAGGAACATGAGCAAACTCGAAAGTTTGCTCTACACTAAAACGCGATCAGCGATCCTTGTGCATCAAACAAACGCTGCGGTTCACTAATGATTTCGACGCGCTCTTTAACTTCAGCCAACGCCGCGTCAGACACGTACATCTCGCTGACGTGCAACGTATCGGTGATGCGGACAATCTTTTTCGGCTGGTAAGGATCGTGCGTGGCGCGGATGCCCCATTCAAAGGCTTGCAAGTCAGTTGGCGCAACAATGGGCAACATAAAGTGTTCGTAAAACCCGCTCGTGATGCCATTCATGTAGGTCGCATCCCAATCAATCTTGTCGGCCAAACGACGCGTCGTCACATCCGCCAGCCCAATACCGCAGGCGTTGCCGTGCGAAGGTTCGGTGATATCGGTGATTACGATGATTTTGATTTTCGGGAATTCGGCAGGCGTTTCGCCAGGAATCTTCATGCGTCCTGATGATGTTCGGGTCCATCCCGGAGCCACTGATGTTTTTGCCGATCTGATCCACAATCAAGAGATCAATCTCGCCCAGCGGAAAGCTCGGCATCAATTGCTTCGCCGTCGCCAGCAATTCCGGTTCGCGCGTCAGAATTTCGGCAGGCGTCATCGCTTCAATAATGGCGGTTTCATCGTAGGCGTTTTCGACTACGCCGACGCCCAACACAATTTTGCCCGTTTCCAAAATGCGTCGCCCGGCTTGCGGCATAATCGTTTTCAGGCCGTACACGCCAAAGCGATGCAGCTCATTCGCCAGTCGTTCTTTGCCCAACCCGATCACGCTCATTTTCACCAGTCCGCTTTCAAACTCGCCGTGAAACGCCGTGTGCGGCTTGATGCGATTCAGCAGGATCACACCATCGGATTCATAGCCGTACTTGTCCATGAAAATTTTCATTTCCAAGCCCGTGCTATCAATCTCCACCACCTCCATCGTAGCGCGAATCGGGCATCCCATCGCCTCTTCCGTCACACCGTATGACGCCAGGATTTCGCGCTGTCCTTCCGCCGTAGCGCCGCCGTGACTGCCCATCGCTGGGATGATGAACGGCGCGCCGCCACAGGCTTTGACGGCATCGGCGGTGGCTTTGGCGATGCGTGCGATATTGGCAACGCCACGACTGCCAACCGTGATAGCGATGTTTGCGCCCGGCGCGATTTTCAGCTTGGCGGCGACTTGGTTGTGTACGGTTGCTTCGATGTCTGCGATAGCTTCGCGGGCGAATTGTTGACGGATTTTAGTGAATTGATAGTCGTTCATAGGATTTGAGTGGCTTAGCCGTTTGCTTCGGCAAATTGTTCTTGGTTCATGGACAATGGTTCGACGTGAATGGTGGCGGTCACCTGGCCGAACGCTTCTTCTAAACGATGTTCGACCTCTTCGGTCAAATCGTGCGTCTTGATGTGATCGCCTTCAATGTCGGGCTGCACGTGCAAGTGCATTTCGATGAACATGCCGCCGCCCTGATTGCGCGAGCGAATATCGTGCGCGGAATGCACGCCGGGCACGTTGGCTACAATTTCTGCAATTTGGTCAGGTGGAACCGGCGCAGCGTCTACTAATACGGGAACCGTGGCTTTGAAAATCTTATAGCCATTCCACGCAATTACGACGGCGACGCCTAAGGCGACAACAGGATCAAGCCAAAAGTAACCAAGCTTGACCAGCCAGAGGCCAGCCAACACAGAGCAACTGACCAACACGTCGCTTTTGGTGTGAACGGCATCTGCGATCAAAAACTCGCTCTTCAATCGCTTGCCCTCACGATGCTCATAGACAGCCACAAAAATATTGATGATGATCGTGACGATCATCACGCCAATCGTGAGGTAGCTGATTTCCGGCGGATGCGCAGACGGATTGAGAATCCGGGAAATGGCGCTGACACCGATTTGATAACAGGTGACGAATAAAAATCCGGCAATCGCAAAGGCGGCCAGGGTCTCAAACTTGGCATGCCCATACGGATGTTCATCATCCGGTTCCGCCGTCGCGTATTTCATTACCACTAAACCGACAATATTATTGATTGAATCTACGGAGGAATGTACCGCATCGCTGATAACACTCAGGCTGCCCGCCAGAAAGCCCGCGATAAATTTGCCGATCACAACCGCAATATTGAGCGCCAGGGTAATGAGTAACACGCGTTGGACACCGCGTTTGTAGGTGTGATTGGCTGATTTGGTTTGCATGCCGAATTACTTTTTGTCTGTGCTGTTTTTGGCTCGGTCTTCGTTCGCTGCCGCTTGCTGGATTTTCTTCAGTAGCGTCTTGGCGCTCTTCGTGGTTGTGACTTCAAGACAAAGCTGTTGCAGGACATCAAGGTCCTGAATATTGTCTAGCTCTGTGCCGAGTTTGATGCTTGGGAATTTTTGGGACACCATGAATTGGAACAGTTCAACGATTCGTTCGCGCGCCTGTTGCAAGCCCTGTTGCAAGCCCTGTTGCAAGCCCTGTTGCAAGCCCTGTTGCCGTCCTTTCTTCTCTCCGCGTTTGAGGCCAAGCTTTAGCCCTTTCTCCCGTCCTTCTTTCATGCCTTCTTTCACGATGTACTGATAAAAACTGGATTCTTTTAATTGTTCTATCGGAATCATACTGCTCCTTCCAATCAAGTCGAGAATTTCTTCGGGATTATAACGCAATCCCCCCAATACCAGAAAATGGAGGCTCAGTTCGCGTTGGCTATCTTCATCCAAGATTTGCGCCAATAAGTTTGCGCCCTGTTCTGTAGCTTGGAAGTTGCCATTCATCAGCGGCACAAATGGCAACAGATTTTGCCGCTGTAGCTTCAACATCTGCCGCGCTGAAATATCCCACAGGCGCACGAGGTGAAATTGCAAATTGACCGTCAAGCTGCCAGCCCTGACGGTGTTTTCTGTCGGAGCCGATGACGGCAAATTACGACGCGTCAGCAATAACACGTAACTGTCAATTGGCAGCCCGTACTTGAGCCACAGCCGCAGGGCGTAGTTGGTCATGCGAGTAGGAATGCTGGGATCGTAAACGGTTTGCGCTTCGACGTGAATGATGCGTGGTTGCTGGGCGGATGTCACGCGATAAAGTTGATCTGGCAAGCGTGCTGTCACACTTATTCATTGGGCAATCGCTCAATCGTGACGTGTTGACCGGGACGAATCGCACCGAGCAAAATCAGCAAGGATTCGGCATCCTGTTCTGCCAGAAATTTGAACGCTTTGTCGTAAGGCTTATCGCTCATTTTCGCAACCTTAAAAGCAATCCCCAATCCTGGGCATCGGGTGCGCGAAACTTGCCTTGTTGCGGCTGCGTCGTTTGTCGTTGTCCGGTGCGTGGGTTGAACCATTCTGCTTTAATGACCGTGGCCTTGATTATCACCTCACCCCCAACCGGCAAATACACGAACGCCGCATCGCCACGTACAGTTCTGCTCGCGGCAATAAACTTCGCTGCCTCGTTTGCTTGTTCATCAAGCAAAGAAGGAGCAGGGCGAAGCTCCCACCAGCGAAGTGAAGCAAATACCTCGTGCAAGTATTTCATCTGCTGGCTGCCCGGCAATTTCATTGCTTCAAACCACGGCTTGGCGATGCCTGTGCCCTTGTGCAGCAAAGGTTCTTTCGGCTCGGTTTCCCAACTCCAGATGCCGTGTGCGCCATAAGTTAAACCTGCCGTCGGCGCATTCAGCAAACTCCAATAACTGGCGCGGCGTACGGTGTAGTCGGTATGGCGTTGCTTGGATTGATAAGCAACATGGTCTTCGTAGGGCGGTTCTAGATTGATGAACGGACGTGTAGGCGTGCGCTTCCATTCTTGTGAAATGGGGCCAGCGTGAATCCAGTTCAGCGCCGCGTCACCATCGCCGTGTCCGCTTTGGTAGCCGATGATGCTCAACCATTTTTCGTGGCGGAAAATTTCAGTGTACGATTGCATGCCTTGCGGGTGCATTACGATTGGCGCGTGATTCGTTCCGTCAAACACCGCCCGACTGATGCGCCGCCATTTCTCGCCATTGGCTTCGCGGTAGGTGGTATCGCCCGCTGGAATCCACACGACGTGATGCGCGCCGTAGCGGGCAACCAAATATTTCTCTAGCAAAATCGCCTGATCTTCCGGCAAGTACCAACCCGGATTTTCATCGCCCCTAATCGCCCAAAGCAACACAGGCACGGCTAACAAGCCT
The DNA here is from genome assembly GCA_963794955.1 of uncultured Acidobacteriota bacterium. Taxonomy (GTDB): domain Bacteria; phylum Acidobacteriota; class Blastocatellia; order RBC074; family RBC074; genus JAFDVL01. Next base: position 335,994 of record CAWCGF010000015.1, on the reverse strand, counting down.
TTAGCATTGAGCGCATCAATGCGCTCATCCATGCGCTTGAAGAAGGCCGGATTGATTTGGATTTTCTCTTTGCCGGTGAATGCGACTTCGCCTTCCAGGTTGCTTGGTGCGCTACGCCATTGCGTCGTGACAAACTGAATCGCGGTAAATTTCTTGGCGACGCGATCCTCCAGATACGTGTGCCAATCTTCCTCCTGCGACAGCAACGCGCCATTCCAGGCCGTATCGCCAAGCCAAAAGAACGGCGTGCCATCGGCGTGTTCCAGATGTGTGCCATCCTTGGCAACACGAAGCGCACCGTGTTGGAGAAAGCGATTGGCATCTTTGGTCTTGCGGCACACGAACGAGCCGCGCTGCGCATTCAAGCCCGCATAATCAGGATAGGCAATCGTGTGAAAGCGCCAGGTTCCTGCTTCATTTGGCATAAAGCGCACGCGCCACGTATTGCCACCATCCCAAAAGGCTGAGACTTTGTGGCGTTTGCCGCTCGGCGCGGTCAGCCGGACGAGCAGCCCAATCGAAGGATCGGGATTCGTTTTCGGGTCGGCTACAAAGGTTCGTTCCCAGCGACTCCATAACGGCACAGCTTTGGTTTGCGCTACACAAAAGGGCGCGATTGCGACAAGCAGGGAGATCAACAACAAATAGTTTTTTTTCATAGTTTTCTGTTCGAGCTTTGAATGATGGATACAACCTGCGCGTGATCTTAGACCGAAGTGCGTGGTTCTGACAATTCCGTCAGCGGCTGAAAGGCTGATAGCGATTTTCAGACACGCAAGTAGACAGGCGGTAGCGTACCAACTTTCGTTGGCTGTGCGCTCAACTACCGTCAAGTCAAACTGAACTGCAAGCTGAACTGTATGCTAATACTGGTTATTGAGAGGGCTATTTATTTAACTGAAAACCGCTGTGAGATTGCGCCACCACATCCTGCTGTGCGTGGTGGCACTGCAACTGGGCGGTAAAATGGAAGGTACTGCCTTGACCAATGGCGCTCTCTACCCACAGACGTCCGCCCATAAGGGCGACCAGCCGCTGACAAATCGTCAAGCCCAGACCGGTGCCGCCGTATTGCCGCGTGGTAGAGCTATCCGCCTGGGTGAAGGCTTCAAAGATAGCGCGTTGCTGTTCGGCGGCGATACCGATGCCTGTGTCGCGGACGGCGAAATGCAGGCAGCGCGTATCGTCGTGTTGCGCTTCCAACTCGATTTTTACTTCGACCTCGCCGGCTGCCGTAAACTTGATGGCATTGCCTACCAGGTTCGTCACGACTTGCCGTAAGCGTCCTGGATCACCGATAAGGACAACCGGAATTTCCGGCGCGATTTGACCGCTTAATAGCAAACCTTTTTCCTGCGTGGTCAGGGCGAAGGTCTTGAGCGTTTCGTTGAGGCACGTAGCGAGATTGAAATCAATCGAGTCCAAGGCCAGTTTGCCCGCTTCAATTTTGGAGAAATCCAAGAGGTCGTTAATGATGTCGAGTAAGGCTTCGGCAGAGGATTGCACCAGCGTGAGGCATTCCTCCTGTTCTGCCGTCAGTTCCGTATCCAGTGCCAGCGCCGTCATTCCCAGAATGCCATTCATCGGCGTGCGGATTTCGTGGCTCATATTGGCCAGAAACTCGCTCTTGGCGCAATTGGCTTTTTCGGCGGCTTCGGTGGCGCGCCGCAACTCCTGCTCGACTTGCTTCTGCTGGGTGATGTCTTGTGCGTGGCCAATGACGTACGGTTGCTTGCCAGCTTCCATATAGCACGAGTTGTGATATAGCCAGACGCGTTCCTCGCCCGTTTTGGTCAGGAGCATTAGCAAGCCGCTAGCCGTGGCATGCTGGGAGACGCGTTTTAAGTAAGAACTGAAGAATGGACGCGCGGCAGGCGCAAGAAAGTGCGCTAAATTATTTCCTACCATCTCTTCTGGTTGGTAGCCGAGGTTATGGGCTGCTGCGGGGTTTACCGATAGTAAAACGCCTTCCAGATCGTGCGTACAGATTAGTCCCTGACTATGTTCCACGACATGGCGATAGCGTTTCTCGCTTTCTCGCAACTCTCCTTCTGCGCGGGTACGCTCAATAGCAATGCTGGCCAAGTGCGTCGCACGGTCAATCAATTGCCAGTCACAGAGCATCGGCTTACGTGGTTCACGAGCGTAGATGGCGAAGGTGCCCAGCACCTGACCGTTCGTGGCTAGAATCGGACTTGACCAGCACGCCCGTAAGCCATGACCGAGCGCCAAAGCACGGAACTCTGCCCAGAGTGGATCAACCGCAATATCTGCCACGGCGACAGCGGCGCGCCGATAGGCAGCAGTGCCACACGAACCGACATTCGGCCCAATGACTACCCCATCTATGGCTTGGCAATAACTTTCCGGCAGACTGGGAGCCGCACCGTGCAGTAATCGGGTGCCGCTGGTGTCCAGTAGCAGAATCGAACAGAGAACCTCCCCGCCTTGCGCCTCTACCGTGCCTGCTAGCACCGCTAAGATGTCCGCCAGTCTGGCCCCGCAACTAATCATTTCGAGGACCCGTTTTTCCCCGGCTAATAACGCCTCAAGTTGTTTGCGTTCGGTAATATCGCGGATCGCAACCACCCGTGCCAGGCGGCCTTGATAAGGAATGGCCTTGGCACAGACCTCCATCGGAAACATCGTACCATCAATTCTCCGACCTATGGCTTCATAAGGTTGCTCGTTAACAGACTGGATTTTTTCCTGCACCAGTGCGTGCGATTCCGGCGCAATAAAATCCCAAATTGGGCGGCCAATAATTTCAGTAAGATGTGCACGGCAAATCCTGGCTTGTGCCTGGTTCGCGTCCAACGTGATGCCATTTTCGTGGATGACAATCCCCTCCATCGTAGCAGCAGATAATTGACGAAATCGTTCTTCTCCCTGCTGTGCGGCCAGCATGGTTGCTTCCAATTGCTGCTTCTGGCGCTCATCTTGCAGCCGCAACAACTCCAGGCGACGAAACGTGCGGACGCGTGTGATATGGATGATGATCGCTACCCCGACCGCGCCAAGCTGGACGAAGGCGAAATAGGGCCAGAGCGGAGAGGGCGGCGCGAGCCAGACCATCGCTCCCCAGCCGCTTACGGCAACTGTCAATACCAGCGTGAGCCAGCGCGAGCATAAAAAAATACAGCCAGCCCCGATAATCATGACTGTAACATTCGTTGTATGCTGCGGTTCGGGAACGAGATACAACCGGAGGAAACAATTCAGCAAACACAGACCAGTGATGCCCCCGGCCAAAGGATTCGCATAGGTCATCGGCACCGGCCAGCGTTTCAGCACGTATGCAAGACCTAATAACAAGCTCGCCGTGCCCGCCGACAGCGTCGCCAACGGCCCCCGCACAGGCGGCGACTGAAGCAGAAAAAAACTCACACTAAAAACAATGTTGAGGCTGGCTATACCTAGCGCAAAAGGCCGTAATCCTTCATAAATAACGGCACTGAACGCCATCTGCAAGTGGGCTGCAGAAATATGCGAGGCGATAACAGGCCTTTGTTCTGAAGAAGGCGCGAACTCGTAGGGGATTAGCAGCTTCATACTGACCGATGTACTCCTGTGCCCTTCTGCCAGACGGGCGAAGAAGGAACGTGGCTTAAGGTTGTCTCGTCTTTCTTGCGCAGGCCAGTCAGTTTGACCGTTCGCCCTTAGAAAGGAGTTAGGGCAACACTGGAGCAGTTTTAGCCAAGACTCACAACGCCCGCGCAAATAACTGCCTCAAACGGATGAAAACTGAAGTGGTGGAGGGGCCGAGCAGGGACAAGCAAGCCCAATATAGCACGGTTAACGGTAGCAAAAAACAGATTTATCGGGTGCGGTACGTGCTCGCACTTTGGCGGCGCGTCCGCCCGAAGATATTGCTCATTAGGCCAGGCTCTTTTCTAATGACCGACATCCGTGTATAGAGTAGTTGTCAAGAGGCTAGGGAGCCTCAATCCTGACAACCAAAAATTCCATGGAGGTTCTGTATGAATTCGTTCTGGCTGAAAAACCTGCTGCTTATCACCTTAATTCTGACTTTACCCATAGCCCCTGCAAGCTACGCCAAAGGGCGCGCGAAAGCCCTCAAATCTGTCACCAGGGCTGTGCAGGCACAAGCGGAAAAACATCGGCGCGTCGAGTTTGAAGAGTTCATCCGCACCGAACTCTTTTTTGGCAGTGCCAAACCTGACGGTTCTGTCGTGACCGACGCCGATTGGCAGTATTTTCTCAACACCGAAATCACGCCACGCTTTCCCGATGGCTTGACCGTGTTGACTGGCAACGGTCAATTCCGCAATGCCGACGGCATTATCGTGCGCGAACGCTCGACCGTGTTGATCCTGCTTTATCCGGTGCAAACGCGGCGCAGCAGCAGCGAGAAAATTGAACAGATTCGCCGTCTTTACAAAGCGGCCTTTCAGCAGGAATCTGTCCTGCGCGCGGATGACATCTTGCCTGTGAAAGTTTCCTTTTAGGTTCCCTCTGTTTGCTCTGGCAATAAATCTGATATTGGGGGAAGGCTGGTAAGCAACACCACCATTGAATCATTGATTTTGTCCGTCTCAACCCGCAAGATACAGGCAGCTTCAGAACGTAGTTGAGGAAGAACAAAATGTGTCTTGCGATCACGATGGGCGACAGCAGCGGCGTCGGCCCCGAAATTATTCTCAAAGCTTTTGCGCAGCACGAATTGCCCGACGACTTCATCGTCATTGGCGATGCCAGCGTTCTTGCTCTGTGCAACGAAACGCTCGGCTATGAAGTGAACTTGCATAGGATTTCTGATATAGCCGGACGGCAAGCGGGTGTCCTGAATATTTACGATCTCGCCTTGCTCACGCCCAACGATTTGCGCATCGGGCAAGTCTCGAAAAAATCCGGTGCGGCGGCGCTGGCTTATGTCGAACGCGCCACGCGTCTTGCCTTGGCAAAACAGGTTTCTGCGATGGTGACGCTGCCGATCAACAAAGAAGCCACCCGCCTGACCGCACCCAATTTCAGCGGCCATACCGAATACATCGCCGAACTCTGCGGGGAAGAGAATTACACGATGATGCTGGCGTCGGAGCAGTTGATCGTGACGCACGTCTCGACGCATATTTCGCTGCGGCAGGCGCTCGAACAAGTCACGACCGAAAAGGTGCTGAACATCATTCGCCTGACCCACGATGCCGTTGCCAAATTGCGCCCGCGCAACAAAATCGCCGTCGCTGGATTGAATCCGCACGCAGGCGAAAACGGCTCTTTCGGTACCGAAGACCTCACCGCCATCCAACCCGCCATCAAAGCCGCCCGTGCCGAAGGCATAGACGCACATGGCCCGTTCCCGCCCGACACGATTTTCTTCCAAACCGTCAAAGGCAAAGCCTACGACGCCATCGTGTGCATGTACCATGATCAAGGCCACATTCCGATGAAGCTGCTGGATTTTGAAGGCGGCATCAACGTGACGTTAGGTTTGCCCATCATCCGCACGTCTGTAGATCATGGCACGGCGTTCGACATAGCGTGGCAAGGCAAAGCGTTTACGCGAAGTTTGAAAGAGGCTTGTGAGTTGGCGGTTAAGCTTGCTTCTGAAAAATAGACCCTTCATAAATACTCCGAACCTATCGGCCCGGCAGGTCGTACGCGGTTGAGCAAGCCGATAGGTTTATTTCCACCAAAGGAGTATCTACATGAAAGCAAAAATCTGCACATTCTTTGCGGCAGTCGCCTTGTTGACCGTTGTCAGTCTTTCTCCTGCTGCGGCACAGGACAAAGCCAAATGGACGGGTACCTGGAAAATGGTGCCTGAAAAATCACAGTTTGCAAATGGCGGCGGGCCTTCCAGCATTGTGATCAAATTGGAATTAAAAGAAGGGGCCGTCACTGAAACGTTGACGGTTGGTACGGCTGATGGCGAACGCAGCTTCACTGCCACCTACACGACCGATGGCAAAGCCATCACACAGGAAGTGATGGGGCGCAACATGCAAGCCCTGGCCAAATGGAGCGGTGAGGTTTTATTAATTGATTTCAAGGATGATTCAGGTGGGTTCGCACGGAAAATTACCCTCTCGCCTGACGGCAAAACCATGACCATCGCGGTTCATCATAATGGCCAGCAGGGCGAAAAGGATGAAACGGTTGTGCTGGCAAAGCTTTAATCTGATGCCAAATCCAGCCTGCAAAAGGCGTCCAGATGAAAACCCGGGATGAAGCGTAAGTGGAATCCTGGGTTGCTACTATTTCCCCCACGCTTTATCTCTCGCTGCCTTATTCTCGGTTTTTTCAAGCAAAACAAAAGGCTCTTGACAGACCCTATGTAGTAAACTATAAGAGTAGCATTCTGTACGATTCTGGAGGGACCCATGGGCAAAGGTTATTTATCGTTTTCGGTGGCGGTCATCTTACAAGCATTAGCGAATGGCTATCAGTACGGCTTTGACATTATGGACATCACAGGCTTGCCAAGTGGCACGGTCTATCCGGCGCTCCGGCGCTTGGAGATGACTGGCCTGGTGCGTTCCAAATGGGAAAAGCACGCTATCGCGCAGGAAGAGCAACGACCACCACGCAAATATTACGAACTGACGAAAATCGGACAAGAGGCATTGGCCGAAGCGGTCAAACGCTATCGCGTGCTAGAGCAACCAATGGTTGCCAGCGAGGCTGAACCGAAACCGTCACGCAGTTAATTCATTATGCCGAAGTCGTATGTAGGCAAATTCACTACACCGTATTTTCGGCTGATCCAATTTATCGGCGTGCTTGTGCCGCGCCGTTTGCGCGCTGACTGGCGGCAGGAGTGGGAGGCAGAACTGCAATACCGCGAATTGATGCTGGCCGAGTGGGACAAGACTGGATTGGCAAAATAAATTTGATTTGTTGCGGCGCAGCCTGGGCGCGTTCCGGGATGCGTTGTTGTTGCAACCCCAACGTTGGGAGGACGAGATGATTCAGGATTTGCGGTTTGGCTTCAGAATGTTGCTCAAACATAAAGCGTTCACTGCCGTGGCCGTGCTCGCGCTGGCGCTGGGCATCGGGGCGAATACGGCGATTTTCAGCGTGGTCAACGCGGTGCTGCTCAAACCGCTGCCTTATAGCCAATCCCGACCAATTGATGATGGTTTGGGAAGCAAATGGGGAGTTGAGCAAAAACCGCGACCAGCCTTCGCCCGGCAATTACCTTGACCTGCGCGAACAGCGGGCCCTTTTTCATTCGATCACCGCCTGGTTTGAAACGGCCCGCACGCTGCAAAGCGAGCACGACTCCGAGCAGGTGAATTCAGCGCAGGTCTCGGTCGAATTCTTTCAGACGCTGGGTGTGGGGGCCGCGCTGGGACGTGTTTTTCAACCGGGAGAAATCACCGGGGTATCCCACGACGGCGCCGGCCAATATGCGAGCGGCGACCGTGTGGTCGTCATCAGCGACAGTTTGTGGCGGCGGCGCTACGGCGCTGATCCAGCGCTCGTCGGCAAAAAGATCACGATCAATGGACAGGAATGGCAAGTATTGGGCGTGCTGCCCGCGGGCTTTGCCATGCCCAGCCTGAAGGTTGATCTGTGGGAACCCTGGAACCTGGCGGGCAGTTATGGCCCGCCGCGCTTCCCGGAAGGGCCGCCGCGCGATCATCGTTTTTTGAGCGTGCTGGCGCGGCTGCAAACCGGCGTCACGCGCGCACAAGCCCAGGCGCAGCTTGACTCATTCTCAAGCGGGCTGGCCGAACGCCATCCCAAAACCAATAAAGGCTGGCGGCTGCACCTCACGCCGTTTTATGACGAAGTGGTTGGCGCCACGCGGCTGCCGTTGCTGGGGCTGTTTGCGGCGGTCGGTTTGGTGTTGCTGATCGCCTGCGCCAATGTCGCCGGGTTGCTGATGGCGCGCGCGGCAGCGCGGCAACGTGAAATGGCGTTGCGTACGGCGCTCGGTGCGGGACGTTGGCGCTTGATCCGGCAACTCCTGACTGAAAGCACCCTGCTGTCATTAGGCGGCGGCGCGCTGGGCTTGGCGTTGACATATATATTCCGCGACGTGCTGCTCGCGCTCGCGCCCGCCGATATTCCCCGCATCGAGCAGGTCACGATTGATGGCCGTGTGTTGCTCTTCACGCTGTGCGCCTCGGTCGTGACCGGAATCATCTTCGGCCTGCTGCCGGCCCTGAAAAGCACGCGGCATGAATTGGCGGCGACGCTCAAGGAAGGCGGCGCGGGCGGGATGACGGGACTATTTCAGCATCGCTTTCTCAGCACGATGATCGTCGCCGAGATTGCCGTCACGCTGGTGTTGCTGGCGGGCGCGGGGTTGCTCACCCGCAGCTTCAGGCATTTGCTGCAAACCGATCCGGGCTTTGCCACAAAAAATTTATTGACCATGCACATCACGCTCAACAGCGCAGCCTATCGCGGGCGGGCGGCGGATTATTACCGCCAGTTGATCGCCCGGCTGGAGGCGCTGCCCGGCGTGGCCTCCGCCAGTGCCATCTCGACGCTGCCGATGAGCGATGTCGGCGTGGATTTTGATCGCCCCTACTGGCGCGAGGGCGACCCCGAACCCGGCGGCGAAGCGGACAAGGTTGACATCCGCATGGCGACGCCGGGGTATTTCAAAACGATGAACATGACCTTGCTCAAAGGGCGGCAATTCACTGACCAGGATCGCCGCGAGACGCCTGCTGTGATCATCGTCAACGAAAGCCTGGCCGCCAAGGTCTGGCCCAACCAGGACCCGCTCGGCCAACGGCTGGTGATTGATTACAACCGCGGCAACTATGCTTATGAAGTAGTCGGCGTCACGCGCGGCATCAGCTATTACGGCTTGCGCAGCCGCCCGCGCCCGGAAGTTTTCATTCCGCACGCGCAGAATGCCTATCTGCCGATGAACGTCGTGATCCGCACGACCACCGATCCAGCGCAATTGACCCAAGCCGTCAAGGACGAGTTGCGCGCGCTCGACCCGGCGCAACCCGCGCACAATCTGGCGACGATGGAACAACTGCTGGCCCGTTCGCTCGCACCGGATCGCTTCTCAACCTGGCTGCTCGCCTTACTCTCGATGTTGGCCTTGTTGTTGGCCGCGACAGGGATTTACGGCGTGATGTCGTATGTCGTGAATCAGCGCAAACACGAATTTGGCATACGCCTGGCCCTCGGCGCGCAGTCCGCCGACCTCTTGCGGCTGATACTGCAACAAGGCCTCAGGCTGACGCTGACCGGCCTGACGCTTGGCGTGTTGGGCGCGTTGGCGCTCACGCGTTTGTTGAAAGGCTTGTTGTTCGGTGTCAGCGCGGCTGATCCGGCGACCTACCTGGGAGTCGCATTGCTCTTGGCGGCGGTGGCCCTGCTGGCCTGCTATCTGCCCGCACGCCGGGCCATGCGCGTTGATCCGCTGGTAGCATTGCGGCACGAGTGAGTCAAAGGTGGATGGCGAAATGCGGAATGCCAGCAGCGCACAACTTAAGCCGCATCTATGGCTGATCCAGGTCATCGGTGTGATCGTGCCGCGCCGCTTGCGCGCCGATTGGCGGCAGGAGTGGGAGGCGGAATTGCGCTACCGCGAACTAATGCTGGCCGAGTGGGACAAGCTGGATTGGCCTAATAAATATGACTTGCTGCGGCGCAGCCTGGGCGCGTTCCGGGATGCGTTGTTGTTGCAACCCCAACGTTGGGAGGACGAGATGATTCAGGATTTGCGATTGGGGCTTCGTGTACTGCGCACGCAGCCGAGTTTTACCTTCGTCGCTGTGCTGGCGTTAGCCTTGGGCATTGGTGCGACGACATTGATTTTTAGTGTAGTCAATGCGGTGCTGCTGCGGCCTCTGCCGTTGCAGGAAGCGGAGCGCGTCGTCAGACTTGGCGAAGCACATAATGGCACGGAAATAACCACCGCGAATTTTTCGTATGCCAACTTCCTCGATTTGGGCGAGCAGACGGAGACGCTGGAATCTATCGCGGCTTCGCGGTTCTGGTTTGCCACTCTGACCGATAACAGCGAGCCGGAACAGGTGATGGGAACGATGGTGTCAGCGCATTACTTTGCGACGTTGGGCGCAACGCCAATGCGCGGGCGCGTGTTCACGAAAGAAGAAGATCAGCCGAACAGTTCGCAAGTCGTGCTGCTCAGTCACGCGCTGTGGCAGAGCCGGTTTGGCAGCGATGAAGCGATCATCGGCAAAACGATTCAGGTCAGCGGCAACAGTGCAACGATTGTCGGCGTGATGCCACCCACTTTTGGGTTTCCGGGGCAATCAAAATTGTGGATTCCGCTGCGGGCGACAGGGTCCCTACGTGACAATCGGCGCTCGCATTTGCTGCAAGTCATCGCGCGGCTCAGGCCGCAGGTGACGCAGGAACAGGCCAAAGCAGAACTGGCTGCGATGGCCGCGCGCATTGAAAAGCAGTATCCGGGCATTGATCCGAACTTGAAAATCAATGCGGTGAACTTGCAGACGAACCTGGTTGCGCCGCTCCGGCCTGCCTTGTTGGTATTGCTCGGCGCAGTAGGATTTTTGTTGTTGATCGCCTGCGCGAACGTGGCAAATTTGTTGCTCGCGCGAGCCGCCACGCGCGAAAAAGAAATGGCGATTCGCACGGCGCTTGGCGCGGGGCGGCTGCGCTTAGCGCGACAACTATTGACCGAAAGTGTATTGCTCTCCGGCCTCGGCGGCGCGGTCGGAGTGTTATTTGCCGTGTGGGGAACGAAGCTGATTGCGACGCTTGATCCCGCGAATTTCCCGCGCATCAATGAAGTCACTGTGGATGCAACGATGCTGGGCTTTGCGGTGTTGATTTCGCTGCTGACCGGCTTGTTGTTCGGCCTCGCACCGATTTTGCAATTACCAAAGCAAGGATTGCAAGCGGCGCTGAAAGAGGGCGGTCGCGGTTCGGTCGGGACTTCGCGCGGACGCTTGCGACAGGCGTTGGTTGTGTCCGAAATCGCGTTGACACTGGTGCTATTGATTGGCGCGGGATTGCTCATCAACAGCTTTGTGAAATTGATGCAGGTGAAGCGCGGCTTTGATCCGACAAATGTGTTGACAGTCAACGTGACATTGCCGACTGCCAAGTATAACGACAACGCGCGCTCAATAGCGTTTGTCCGACAAATGTTGGAGCGTGTCGCTGCGATCCCCGGTGTGGTGGCGGCAAGCACAACGTCCACGTTGCCGATGAGCGGCGGCCCGGCAACAAACTTCGTCATCGAAGGGCAAGCGCCTGTGAACGCCGACCGCGAGCCGATTGCCGACATTCGCAGCGTGGAGGCGAATTACTTTCGCACGCTGCTGATCCCGTTGCGTGCGGGGCGGACATTTACTGACCGCGATGCCGAAACTGCGCCGCGCGTGATGGTTATCAACGAAGAGATGGCGCGGCGGTATTGGCCGAATGAAAGCCCTATCGGGCGGCATGTGACAATGAAGAATTGGGGCGATCCATTGACCGGCGAAGTGGTCGGCATTGTCGGCGATGTCAAAGCCGATGGTCTGGATGCTGACACGCGCCCGATGATTTATTGGCCGTACGCACAATTCCCGAACAACTTCAATAACCTTGTGCTTCGCACAGCGGGCGATCCGCTGAGCGTTGTCGCCGCAGTCAAAACGCAAGTCTGGTCAGTAGACGCTGCACAGCCGCTCGCCAGCATTCGCACGATGGAAGACCTAATCGCCAATTCCGTCGCGCCGCGTCGGTTCAATCTGCTGCTGCTCGGCGGCTTCGCGGTAATGGCCTTGTTGCTCGCGGCGGTGGGGATTTACGGCGTGATGGCGTACACCGTCACGCAACGCACACACGAAATCGGCATTCGCATGGCGCTCGGCGCACGTGCGGCGGATGTCGTAAAAATGATTGTGGGGCAAGGGATGTGGCTGGCTGTCGTGGGCATCGGGCTTGGTTTGGGCGCAGCCTTTTTCTTGACGCGCTTGATGGAAAAACTTCTGTTTGGCGTGAGCGCCACTGACCCGGTAACATTTATGCTGGTTACAATAGTGCTGGCCATGGTCGCACTGTTGGCTTGTTATTTCCCCGCACACAAAACGACGAAAGTTGATCCGGTCGTCGCGTTGCGGCACGAATGAGGTAAATGCGGAAGGCAGCTTGTGGCATGCGGAATCGTGCAACTTCACAACTAAAGCCCCATCTGTGGTTAATTCAATTCATTGGCGTGCTGGTGCCGCATCGGTTGCGCCTTGATTGGCGGCAGGAGTGGGAGGCGGAATTACGCTACCGTGAGTTGTTACTGGCCGAGTGGGACCGGCTCAATTGGCGAAATAAACTCGATTTGCTGCGGCGCAGTCTCGGTGCGTGCTGGGATGCGTTGCTCTTACAACCCCAACGATGGGAGGACGATATGTGGCAAGATTTACGCTACGGCGTACGAATGTTACGAACGCACAAAATGTTCACGGTTGTTGCCGTGCTCTCGCTCGCGTTAGGCATTGGCGCGAACACGGCTATCTTCAGTCTGCTGGATGCGGTATTGCTCAAATCACTGCCCGTGCAGGAACCAGACAAATTGGTGCTCTTTGGTAAAGGCGAAGATATTGGGATGACCAATGGTTTCCCGAATAAGAGTTGGGATTTGTTCTCCTATCCGTTTTATCAGGAAGCACGCAAACAGAGTGAAGTATTTTCTGACATTGCCGCGTTGTTGAGTATTCCCTGGAGCGTCCATGGCACGGTCAACACCGCAGAAGCTGGGAGCGAAGCGGAGCGCCTGGAAGCGCAATTGGTTTCGGGCAATTATTTTTCTGTCCTCGGCGTGAAGCCCAGCCTGGGGCGCACGCTCTCAGAGGGCGATGATGTAAATCCGGGCGGGCATCCGGTCGCGGTCGTGAGCTATGCCTGGTGGCAGCGCCGCTTGGGGGCTGATCCCCGGGCCGTGGGCAAAACCATCACCATTGATAAGACAACGTACACGATCATCGGCGTTGGAGCGAAAGAATTTTTTGGTACGACAGTCGGAAAGGCTCCCGATTTGTGGGTGCCATTAGCGATGGAAGCCCAGATGCCTCCCACACATTGGAATGGGCGAGCGCAGCGGGAATTTCAAGACCTGAATCTCATCGCGCGCTTGAAAGATGGCGTGCGATCTGAACAAGCCAATGCCGCCGTCAATGTGCTTTTCAAACAGCATTTGCAGGACTGGGCGGGCGCACAGCCTGCGGCGGAGCGACTGCGGGATATGCAACAAGCCCGCATTGACCTGACGCCGGCGGGACGTGGGTTATCGGAGTTGCGTCAGGAATTTTCGCTCTCGCTGCGTATCCTGATGGTGGTTGTCGGGCTGGTGTTGTTGATTGCGTGCGCGAACATTGCCAACCTCTTGCTGGCACGCGCTACCTCGCGGCAAAAGGAATTTGCCGTGCGCTTGGCCCTGGGCGCGGGACGCCTGCGATTGGTGCGGCAATTACTAACCGAAAGTATCCTGCTCGCCGCCCTGGGAGGCATGGCGGGCGTATTGCTCGCCTGGTGGGGCAGCCAATTGCTGGTCTTCATGGCTTCGAGTGGTGCCGAGGCGTTGCCACTGGATGTCACACCGAATGTGCGCGTCCTGAGCTTTACCTTGTGTGTGTCTTTGTTTTCTGCCCTGGTCTTTGGCCTGGCTCCCGCTTTACGTGCCATCCGAATGGAACCGAACGCTTCCCTCAAAGGCGGAAAAGGGGCTATGCAGGCTTCGGCGCAAAGTCCGTTTGGCAAGGCGTTGGTGGTGGGACAGATGGCGCTCTCGCTGGTGCTGCTGGTGGGCGCGGGGCTGTTCGTCCGCACGCTCATCAATCTGCAAAACGTGCCCACTGGATTCAATACCAAGAATGTGATGCTCTTCAAAATTGATACGGCGACGACCGGCTACAAGGACGCGCAGCTTGCGGACGTAATGCGCGCGGTGGAGGAGAAAGTGAAGACTGTGCCGGGCGTGCAGGCGGCAGCATTTTCGTTCATCATCTTCAATCAGGGACTCTGGACTGGCCCCGCGTTCACGCAAGAGCAAACACCTGTGGATGACCGCAACCGATTCGTCAGGAACAATGAAGTTGGCACAGACTATTTCGCTGCAATGGGTATCCCCTTGGTATTGGGGCGCGGCTTTACCTCGCAAGACAATGATAAGTCGCAGAAAGTAGCGGTGATTAGCGAGGCGATGGCGCAACGTTTTTTCCCAAATACTTCGCCCATCAGCAAGCGCTTTGGGATTCGCGGGCCTGAGTCAAGCGGTCAAATCGAAATTATCGGCGTAGTGAAAGATGTCAAAGCGATGAGCCTGTCAGAGGAGTTGCGCCCCATGGCGTATTACTCCCACGCGCAAGGCAGCGGCCCCTTGAGTAACTTTGTGGTTCGTTTTGCCGGTGCGCCGGAATCAATCGTCCCGCAAGTGCGGCGGGCCATTCGGGAAGTGAATTCGAACTTACCTGTAGACGAGGTCGTTAGCTTGTCCGATCACATTGGCCGCTCGCTTGTGCAACAAAAACTGACCGCGCGGCTAGGCGCATTCTTCGGTCTGCTTGCGTTACTGCTCGCGTGCATCGGCTTGTACGGTGTCTTGTCCTATGCTGTCGCGCGGCGCACCAATGAAATCGGCATTCGCATGGCGCTCGGCGCACAACGCGGCAATGTGCTCTGGTTGGTGTTACGTGAGGCTTTCATGCTCGTGTTGATTGGTGTTGGTATTGGGTTGTTGGCATCGCTCGCCGTGACTCGGACTGCTTCTGCTTTACTATTTCAGTTGCAGCCAAATGATCCCTTGACGATTGCGCTGGCGCTGGTGCTGCTGCTGATTATAGCCACGCTGGCGGGCTATTTGCCTGCGCGCCGCGCCGCACGGGTTGATCCGATGGTGGCACTCAGAGATGAGTGATGGCGGAATGGGGAAGAGAGACAGGTTGCATTTGAAGCTAATTCGTTGGTTGATTCGATTCATTGCCTTGAGTGTGCCGCGCCGTTTGCGCGCCGATTGGCGGCAGGAATGGGAAGCGGAGTTGCGTTACCGCGAACTGCTGCTGGCCGAATGGGACAAGCTCAATTGGAACAACAAACTCGATTTACTACGGCGCAGCGTTGGTGCGTGCTGGGATGCGTTCTTGCTGCAACCGCTCCGATGGGAGGATGAGATGATTCAGGACTTACGGTATGGCGCACGCATGCTGCGCAAGCACAAAGGCTTTTCGGCGGTAGCGGTACTGACGTTGGCGCTAGGCATCGGCGCAAACACGGCGATCTTTAGTTTGCTGAATACCGCGATGTTTCGTCCGCTGCCCGTGGCGCAACCGGAACAACTGGTGTCGCTCACCAATGCCGAGACGAACAATCGGTTCTCCACCTTTTCGTATCCCAACTACCGCGATATGCGCGACCGCAACGAGGTGCTCGCTGGACTAATTGCGTATCGGTTTGCGCCCGTGAGCCTGAGTCACGATGGCCTCAACGAACGGTTGTGGGGCTATGCCGTCAGCGGCAATTACTTTGACGTGCTGGGGGTGAAACCGTTGCTGGGACGCGCGCTTACACCGGACGATGATCGCAATCGTGGTGCGCATCCGATTGTGATGCTGAGCCATCAATGCTGGCAACAACGCTTTGGCGGCAACCCTGCTGTCCTCGGCAAAAACGTCATTGTAAATGGCGGCAGCTACACCATCATCGGCGTCGCGCCACCAGGATTTTACGGAACCGAAGTCATCGCCGCGCCGGAACTGTGGTTCCCGATGATGATGCAGGGAGCGTTGGAAGCGGGCGATGATTGGTTGGACAAACGCGGCGTCGAAAACGTCTTTGTGCAAGGCCGCCTCAAACCTGGCGTGACCGTCACGCAGGCACAGGCGGCGCTGGATGCAGTGGCGCAGCAATTGGCACGCGAATATCCTGAATTTAATGAAGGCAAGAGCGTGAAATTAACGACGCCCGGCTGGATGGGCGGAATGATGCGTGCGCCGCTCTTGGGATTTGTTGGGCTGTTGATGGTGGTAGTGCTTTTGGTTTTGTTGCTGGCCTGCACGAATCTGGCCAATCTGTTGTTGGCACGGGCGACAGAGCGCCGTAAGGAAATTGCCGTGCGGCTGGCCTTGGGCGCAAGCCGCTTTCAACTGATCCGGCAATTGCTGACCGAAAGTATCTTGCTGGCGTGTGGCGCGGGTGCGTTGGGTGTGGCGCTGGCGTGGTGGTTGATTGGCCTGGCGATCAAGTTCAAGCCGCCGATTGATGTGCCGTTGCAAATTGATCTGCATCTGGATTATCGCGTGCTGTTGTTCGCGGGTGCGATTTCGCTCCTGACCGGCGTGCTATTCGGGTTATTGCCTGCCTGGCAAACGACCAAAACGGATTTGCTGACCGCGCTCAAGGATGATGCTGCCGTTGGCGCGCCGCAGCGTTCGTGGCTGAAAAACAGCTTAATCGTGTTTCAGGTGGCGTTGTCGTTGGTGCTGTTAGTCGGCGGCGGCTTGATGGTGCGGGCACTGCAAAAGGCCGAGACGGTCCAGCTTGGTTTCAATCCAAACAACGCGATTGAGCTGTCGTTCGACTTGCGTTTGCAAGGCTACCAACAAACGCAGATCAGAGAATTGCAAAAGCGTTTGCTGGAGCGTGTGCGTTCGTTACCCGGCGTGCAGGAAGCGGGACTTGCTGATCTCGTCCCGGTAGATTTGCACATTGGCACGGAAGCCGTCTTTATCGAGGGGCAATTGCCGGAACGCAACGCTCGTGCGCCGCGCGCCTATTCCAATCGCATTACGCCCGGCTATTTTGGCGCAATGGGAACGCGCTTGTTGCAAGGGCGCGATTTCACCATACAGGACAGCGAAGATGTGCCGCTTGTGGTGATTGTTAATGAAACCTTTGCCCGCCGCTTTTGGCCGGGGCAAGACCCGCTTGGCAAACAGTTCCGCCTCAGAGGTGCCGAAGCGCAACCTGTCCAGGTGATCGGTGTCGCGCAAGACGGCAAATACACCAGTTTAGGCGAAGACTCGCGGCCCTTTGTGTATCGCCCGCTCTGGCAATCCTTCATGGGGTCTTCTACGCTGATCGTGCGCGCGGTTACAGAGCAGCAAAGCCTGATGGCTGCCGTGCGCAATGAGCTACAGCAACTGGATCCGAACCTGCCCATTGCCAGCGCGAAAACAATGGTCGAACATCTAAGCTTTCCGTTGTTGCCCGCGCGCCTTGCAGCCTCTGTGCTCGGCAGCTTTGGTTTGCTCGGTCTCGCACTCGCGGCGATTGGCTTGTACGGCGTGATGTCGTACTCCGTGTCGAAGCGTATCCGCGAAATCGGTATTCGGATGGCGCTCGGCGCGGAAGGCAAAGATGTGCTACGCCTGATCGTCAGTCAGGGAATGAAGCTCGTCTTGCTAGGCGTGGTCATCGGTTTGGGGGGCGCTTGGGCGTTGACCCGCGTGATGAAGACATTGTTGCTGGGCGTAAGCGCGACTGATCCACTCACGTTTGTCGGAACCGCGTTGTTGCTGACGTTGGTGGCGTTGCTGGCGTGTTACTGGCCCGCGCGGCGCGCGACGAAGGTTGATCCGATGATTGCCTTGCGGCACGAATAGGGCTTTATCGAGGCAGCATTTGTAACCATTCATCAAACGCGAGAATTGCCTTGAATTCGCCATCCTGCCGCATTTGTGTAAGGTACTCGGTCAAGACTTGAGTGGTCAACATTGGCAAGGCGCAGCTGGTTTCTGCCTGGACATAGTCATCGTGTTGCAGGTGCAGAATCGTAACTGCACTTTCGTCATAGCGCCAGATTTCTGAGACACCAAGCGCGGCATAAATCGGGTCGTTTTCGGCGGAACGATGATGGACATCTACTTCAACGACCACGTCGGGCGGCGGGTCTACCGCAAAGTCGAGGTGGATACGGTTGCCAATCACGTCGGCTGTCTGCACATAGAAACATGCATCCGGTTCATTACCTTTCATGTTCTTGTGCTTTCGCATGGTAGCGGAACCAAAGAATAGGATGTTGATGCGCAGCCTTACTCGAATCTGAGCGACTAGACATTTGATAAAGTCGACATATTTCTCGTGTTCAGATGAAAGAGACATAACTTTCAATGTTCCGTCGTTGTAGCTGATACGCAACCCACTCGCTTCGCCAACTTGTGCTAGTAATTCTTCATACTCGTCCCAGGTGACATTATGGAAAGTCACGACAGTATCAGCCGGGAGCTTCGCTACAATCTCATAATAATTTACAGCTTCAGCAATCATAGGTTTTGACCAATTTGACCAATCGGTTGAATGAGGTGGTTTGATTGTACTCTTTGCTCGCCCGTCTGCCAATCCTTCCACCTTAATTCAAGCGCCCACCGCCCCAGTCATCGAATGTGCGATCTTTGCGTGATTGTCGTTCGGATGGAGCTTGTTTGTAGCTGGCTTCGCCTTTCTCGGCGCTGCGGGCGACTTTCTTTTGCGCGTGCAGCCCCTCCAAAATCAATTCACAGGCGACGATTAGCGTGTTCGTCTCTTCGTCTTCAATTTTGCCGCTGCGGGCGGCATTGACCAGCCCTTTGACCTTGCCCAGTTGCACAAAGGCGTTGGCGTCGCTGTCCATTTCGTTGAGGATCAGCAGCTTGCCTTGCGCGAAGAAATCAAGGACTTGGCGTACGTCTATATGGACGTAGCGAGCGACAAACACTTCGCTGCACGCGCGGCGAATCAATTCGTTGGCGATGCGCTCAGCGCCGAGTTGCTCGCCTTCGTATTCCAGTTCGATCTTGCCGGTCATCGCAGGCGCGGCGGCGTAGACGTCCGCGATGCGCGGCGACGCCATTGCCTCATTGTTCAGCAGTGCGCGCCGTTCGGCATTAGAGACGACGGCTTCGAGCACGGAAATCGGCAGGCGTTGGCTGACGCCGGAGCGTTGATCCAACCGCTTGTCATCGCGGGCTTGAAAGGCGATTTGCTCCACGACTTCGCGGATGATCGAAGGCACTGCAACGCGCGGCGCATCGGCGTGGTTGCGATTCGTCCAGGCTTCTTGTTCGGTGATGGCAATGCCTTGCGCTACCTGCGCCGGATAGTGCGTGCGAACTTCGGCACCGATGCGGTCTTTGAGCGGAGTGATGATCTTGCCGCGTGCCGTGTAATCTTCTGGATTGGCGGAAAACACGAGCAGTACGTCGAGTGGCAGCCGCACCGGGTACCCTTTGATCTGCACATCGCCTTCTTGCAGGATGTTGAAGAGACCGACCTGAATCTTCGCCGCCAAATCCGGCAATTCGTTAATGGCAAAAATCCCCCGATTCGCACGGGGCAACAATCCGAAATGAATCGTCAATTCGTCGCTGAGAATGTGTCCGCCGCGCGCCGCTTTGATCGGGTCTACATCGCCGATGATGTCGGCTATCGTGACGTCCGGCGTGGCGAGTTTTTCGACGTAGCGCGCATCGCGCGGCACCCAGGCAATGGGCGTAGCATCGCCTTTTTCCTGGATCAAATGTTTGCCGTAGGCGCTCAAAGGCGCGAGCGGATCATCGTTGATTTCCGAACCTGCGATGGCCGGGATTTCAAAATCCAGCAGGTCGGTTAAGGCACGCAGGATGCGGCTTTTGGCCTGGCCACGCAAGCCGAGCAGGATGAAATTATGCTTGGCTAACAGGGCATTGATAATTTGCGGAATGACGGAATCATCGTAGCCGACAACGCCCGGAAATAGCGGCTCGCCAGCTTTGAGTTTGGTCATCAGATTCTGACGGACTTCATCTTTGACGGAACGGGTCTGATAGCCCATGGCCTTCAATTCACCAAGAGTTTTGGGACGCAACATAATACCTCGTGCAATTAGGGATCAACATTGATCGCGGCCAGTGATCATAGCTTGTGGTTACTAGCGCGTGCAAGGCGGAAAAAATACGATTTGATAGCTGAAACCTTTTGCTCCCTCCTCTCACTCACCCTTACGACTGACAACGAGCCGATGCGCAAGGCAAACGTAAGGAAAAGGTAGAGCAAACGGGCCAGTTTGTTCATGTTTCCGTAAGCGGCGCGTTGTGGCAACACAAGCAAACGGACCAGTTTGCTCTATCTTTAAGGAGACTATATGACGAAAAATTTGAGTGCTGTTTTGCTTACCTTGACCGCCATCCTTTGCTTTTGTTGTGCCGCATTGGCACAGCGGCAAGAGCGCGGGCTGACCTGTGATAACAACTGGAGCGGACGTGGCGATGGGCAACGCCATTGCGAAATCAAAGAACTGCCCCTGGCGGCCAGCGGCATGGTCAAGGTAGATGGACGTCAGAACGGTGGCGTCAGCGTTAAAGGCTGGGATCGCAATGACATTTTAGTGCGCGCAAGGATCGAAGCGCAGGCTCCCACCGAATCCGAAGCGCACGCGTTGGGCAATCAAGTGCGCATCGAAACCGCAGGCGCAAACATCTACGCCGACGGGCCACAAAGCCGCGATAAAAGCTGGTGGTCGGTGAGCTATGAAGTGTTTGTGCCGCGTCGTTCTGACCTCGACCTCAAGGCGCACAACGGCGGCATCAGCATCAACGGCGTCGGCGGCAAGCTAAGTTTTGAGACGACGAATGGCGGCGTTTCGCTGCAAGAAGTCAGTGGCAAAGTCCAGGGACGGACGAGCAATGGTGGCTTGTCGGTGAAACTTTCCGGTAATCGTTGGGAAGGCGAAGGCATGGATGTAAAGACGACCAATGGCGGTGTCAATCTGGTCATCCCGGAAAACTATTCCGCCCGCCTGGAAACCGGCACCGTCAATGGCGGTTTCAATTTAGGAATTCCCGTCACGGTACAAGGCAAGCTCGAAAAGAACCTCTCCACGGACCTTGGCAGCGGTGGTGCGACCATTCGCTTGATGACGACGAATGGTGGTGTGTCTGTGAAAAAGCAGTAGTGAAAAAAATGTAGCGCAGAGGGATTGGTTGCGTGATTATCATAAGGAGCTTTTGCAGATGATAATCACGCAACCAACCCTTTGCGCTACGAGCTTCAGAAACTATTTCTTCGCGCTACTAAGCCCACACTAACCGTTCGCGCGACTTCACACACAACTTGTTAAGGTGCCTGTCATTAGCAGACGGGCACAAAGATTGGGATCGTTAGCGTCGTGGCCACCGTCTGCGTTTTGTGCAATGTGCGAATGCCCTTCCACGTCGCTGTGCGTGGCGTCAACAATAACCCGACTGCGGCCCCAACATTGAACTTCAACGATCCCGCTTGCCCGTTCTTGATCAGATTGCCGAGACCGTTGGGCACACGTGGGCTGGCGGTTGAGATTGTCCCACGCGCCTGACAGGTGCCGATCAACCACGCATTGAAGCTGCCGAAGACTTCCTTCTCGTTGAAGGCTTGCCCGGTCCCGACCTGCGCCGCGCCAGTCAACGTACTCGTCGTCAAATCCCCGCTCAACGATCGCCGTGACGACCTGTTGCCCCGCCGCATCCAGTGGGCTTTGGATTTCCACTGCGAATTGTTTCGGCACCGCATCGTAGCCGACATGATCAAAGTAGAGTGTCGCCGTGTTGCCGCTTTGCGTGTAGAGTCCAGTAGAGAACGCATTGGCCCAGAAGCTCTCTGCGCCGTAGTTGTCGGCTAAGGTCGGCGTATTCACAAACGCATTGCCGATCAGCACGTTGTTATTTACCGGCAGTCCCTGATTGTCCACCGCCACGGCAATGACGTAGCCCGTATTGCCGGGATCATACTCCGAAGCCTTAAACGAAAAACTGGCATTAGGCGTCAGGCATAAATACAAATCGGCTTGCTGACACGTTGTACCGTCAATGAAGAAGAGATGCACGTATGCTTGATTGGCCACGCTGCTGGCCGCAGAGCTAATGTTGGAGATGGTCATGCGCGTATCACTGCCACCGCCGATGGTCGAAGTGTAGTAGGGGAAGACAACGACCGACCCGGCTTTCTGATCCGAGACGCGCGTGTTGGTCAGCGGACAGTTGACGGTGAAGCAATATTGCAAGGCCGCAGGTACTCCGCCGACTGTCCCGGTATTGTCAATGCACAGCGTTGCAACTTGTCCCACCCCAGCGCCAAGGCGCGCGCGATAAATGATCGTGACAGTTGTATTGGCGGCGAGCATGCCATTCCATTGGATTTGATTGCCGACGATAGTGCAGCCGCCCGGATTGATATCGGCCACACAAGTGCCTGCGACCGCTGTGAGTCCAGTTGGCAAAGTGGCGGTGAAGGTGGCGGCGAGCGGGGCGTTGTTGGGGTTGGTAAGCGTGGCAGCAATGCCGACCAGTCCGCTGGGATCGAGACACACTGCCGGATCGCCAATGCCTGCATTGTTTGGCCGTCCGCCTGCTTGCACATTCAGATTTGGCGCAGCGAATGACAATGACAACCACTGAATGATAACTTGGCCGTCACCACCGCTCGTATTGAGTGCGCCGCCCACGCCAATGCCCGCTTCATACTGCGCGTCAGCTTGATTAGGCGGAGTCGCGCCAGTGGCGGTAGTGGTCGTGGCGCCACTAACGCCTGCCCCGCCGATGAAACCAGAACCGCCACCGCCACTACCGTTTGGGATACCGTCATTGTGCAATTGCGGTGCACCGCCGCCGCCGCCGAAATAGCCGCCGCCACCGCCACCGCCACCTTCCGTAGCACCCGTCGCCAGACCGCCGCCGATGCCACCCTGAAACTGGCTGCCATCGGTTGGTTGGGGATTTGCATTGATGTTGACTGTGGCTGCCTTAGCGCCTCCAGCAGCTTGTGTGCCGCCAGAGCCGGAAGCGACGCCACCCCCGTTGCCTCCATTCGCGCCGCCACCCGCGCCCCCCACAATATCGGGCTGAAGTGCTCCCGGTGACGAGCCGCCGCCACCGCCTGCCGTCAATAGTTCGGTTACGCTTCGGCGGATGGCCGATCTTCCGCCGCCGGAACCACCAAGGAAACTCAAGTTACTGCTGGTACCGCCAGCTCCGCCGCCGCCATAAGTGCCAAAAGTAGAGTTGTTTACTCCACCCTGGCCGACGATCACCGTCAAATTTTCGCCCGGCGTGACGGCCAAATTCGCTGTGGTATAACCGCCACCACCGCCTCGTGGGGTGTTGAAATTGACGTTTACGCCACCGCCACCGCCACCCCACATTTTGACATTGACACTCGTCACTCCGGCAGGCACGGTAAATGTCTGATCCCCAATCTTACCAAAAGTGATCCTGACCGCGGTGTCGAAGCCCGCAGAAGGGGCAATCGGAGTGGTTGCGAACAGGGTGGCGGAAGTATTGGTCGCCGAAACTGTTGTGGCTGACCAACCCATCCAGCCACGGACGGTTTCAAGGCCATTAGTGATGGCGTATCCGGTGCGTGGCTGTGCGCCAATCCAGACAAGGAGTGTGCAGGCCACAGCGAACGTGAGCAGGACAGCGCGTTTGGGCCGCAATAAACGGCGGCCTCGATTTTGTTGGGGTATATGTGTGCGTTTGAGGGAAATAAGCATAATTGATTTCCTAAGGGGGCTTAGTACTTCGTCATAAAGTGCTGAGCAATGTTTCTGGCGAATCACCATCAGCCAGTTCCACAGCGGGTTTTGGTCCCTATACAAGGCATGGCGGATGGAAGGGGTAATTGTTGTTGCATCCTACAGCCGACCGCCTCATCGGGAGTAGCAGAGGGCTTAAAGCATGGATGAAGAGCCACACTAATGGAGAGGGATCGCTCTTGCCCAGTGAGGCTCGGTGGAATGACGACAGATTGCCATCTACGCCTGATTTCCAGTCAGGTAAAACACCTCCCCATCAATGTCGGGAGTGCCACGCATAAGTCAGAAGTGAAATATTTTGCCGGTATTCGTGAGGAACGATAAATCTGTTCGGTGTGAACCCTATAGGGTAATGCAAGGCATGTCAATCAATCTTCAACACGAAGAAAAATAAAGTGAAAATAATCCGCTTTGAATGTGTCTGGCCTGCTTTGAGGGTGGCAAAAACCTGCGCTGCCGCTTGTCGGCGAATAACTGCCCGTCGCAAGAGTGAGGTGGATGACTAAACATTATCGGAAATAGGCGAGAGATGGATGACAAGTGTTAGAGTGCCGACTTTAGTCGAGCTTTCGTGCTTATCCAGCGTAAAGCCCGACTAAAGTCGGTACTCTAACGCCTGTTTACAGGTCAGTTCTCTTAATTCCAATAATGTCTAATGTCCTGCCGGGACAAATACTTTGGTTGTGTAATCTGGGCTTTGGGTTATACTTGCCGACTATTTTTTGAAAGTGGTGAGTAACTTAAGTTTATGGCAACTGGCAGATTAGAGATTACCCCCCTCGGCGGCCTGGGGTTCTTTGGAATGAACATGACCGTGTTTCGCTATGACGGTCAGATGATTATCGTAGATTGCGGGATGATGTTTCCCGATGAAGACCTGTTAGGCGTAGACATCGCCATCCCTGATTTCAGCTACATCGAAGCCCACCGCGACGAAATCACTGCTATCGTCCTGACGCACGCGCACGAAGATCACATCGGGGCGCTGCCATTCCTCCTGCAACTCATCAATGTGCCGGTCTATGGCACGCGCTTCACCTTTGGTCTGGTCGAAAACAAACTCCACGAATTTAGTTTGCTCGAACAAACCGAACTGATCGAAATCAGTCCCGGCGAAAGCTTTGAAACGGGCAATTTTGGGATCGAGTTTATTCAGGTTTCGCATTCGTTGATAGATTGCGTAGCGTTGGCGATCACGACGCCGGTGGGCGTGTTAATTCATACAGGCGATTTCAAAGTGGACGAAACGCCAGTCGTGGGGCGCGCAATTGATTTGCAACGGCTGACCGAAATTGGCGACAAAGGCGTGCTGGCATTGCTGGCGGATTCGACCAACGTCGAACGCGATGGTCGCACGGGTTCAGAGAAAGCCGTGATTCCGGGGCTACAAAAAATCTTTGATGAGGCTTCCGGGCGCGTTATTGTTTCGTGCTTTGCGACCAGCATTCATCGCTTGCAAATTATCTGTGATCTGGCGGCGGAGTATGGGCGGAACATCGCGCTGGTAGGGCGCAGCATGTTGCGTAACTTCGAGACGGCAGAACGGCTGGGCTACCTGGATTTGCCCAAGGGCTTGTTGATTAGCCCGCAGGATGCCAAAAAGCTTTCGCCGAGTGAGGTGTGTTTGTTGGTGACTGGTTCGCAAGGGGAGCCGATGGCCGCTTTGCCACGGATGTCGGTGGATCAGCATCGTGACGCGAGTGTTATCGCGGGTGATACGGTCGTGATTTCGGCGCGTCAGATTCCCGGCAACGAACGTTCGATTTCGCGGATGATGAATCACATGTTCAAGAAAGACGCGATGGTCATTGACAGCAGCGTCGCACGCATTCACGTGTCAGGACACGGGCGCGCGGGTGATTTGCAGATTGTGTACAACGCGGTACGCCCGAAATTCCTGATCCCGATTCACGGCGAAACGCGCCAACTCTATCGCCACGCCGCCGCTGGAAAATCCTGGGGGCACTCCAAAGAGCGCATCATCTTGGCCGAGAGCGGTGATGTGATCGAACTGGATGAGTTCGGCGGGCGCATCAACGAAAAGATTCACGTGGGACGCGTGCTGATTGATGACTCACGTTCGGGACGCATTGACGACATGGTGATTCGGGATCGCAAGCATCTGGCGTATGACGGCGTCGTGTTGCCGATTGTCGCCATCAACAAAATCTCCGGCGAAATGGAAGCTCCACCGGAAGTCGTGCAACGCGGGTTGGCAGTTGCAGAAGATAATGGCTTCCTGCAAAAAGCACGCCTCGTCGTGGGTGAAACGGTAGCAAAGGCTTCGCACGAGGAGCGTGTAGATTGGACTGTCATCAAGGAGAAAATCCGCCTCGACCTCAAACGCTACATCCAAAAAGAAATTGGTCGCCGTCCGATGATTATCCCCGTGGTCTTGGAAGTTTGAGATTGGTCATTAGTCCTTGGTCGCTTGTCCCTTACTCCATATCTATTACCAGTGACCACTGACTAATGACACTTCGTTCCTAACTCCGCCAGAATCAATTTCCCCAATTCCTGTACTGCATTCGGAATATAATTGGATTTGAGTGTAATCAGGCTGAGTTGCCGATACAGATGAGTCTTTTCGACGCGCATCAAGCGCACTTTCTTGTCTGCTGCCTCATTCCCAATCGCATGCACGGGCAACACCGAAGCGCCCAGTCCCGCGCCAATCAGGCTTTTGATCGCTTCGATATTTTCCATCACCATTGCCACGCGTGGCTGGACACCTAGCTCAGCAAAGAAATTATCAATCAACTGACGCATCACAGTCTTGCGCTCGTACAGGATAAAGCGGAGTTGGCTCAGATCGCTCACGCGTAACGTGCGTCGCTGGGCCAACGGATGGCGGGCGGGCAAGGCGACACGCAATTCTTCCGCACAGAGCGGTTCGACTTGCAGATTCGTTTCTTCCACTGGCAGCATCACTAACCCTAAATCCAGCCGATGCGCTTGCACCTCTTGTCGAATGACTTCGCTGATGTCCGAGACAACGATCAACTCCACCTCAGGGTAAAGCGCCTGATAGCTTTCGAGCACAGGCGGCAATTGATAAATCAAAGTGGTCGCGCCCGTGCCGAACCGTACTTTGCCTTTGCGCAGGCCGGTCAATTCCTGGATGGACATCTCGGCATTTTTTACGTCTTGAAAAATCCGCTCGCAATGTTCGCGCAAAAGTTGCCCGGCTTCGGTGGGCAACACCTGCTTGCCGACCCGCATGAAAAGCGGACAACCCAATTCTTCTTCCAGTTGTTTGATGTGCTGGCTGATGGTGGATTGGGATAGATGCAATTTCCGGCTGGCCAGAGTAAATCCGCCTGCTTTCACTGCCGCATGAAAAACTTTGAGTTGATGTAAGTCCATGAAGTCGCCTCGCCACTCATCAGAATTACCGATCCACCTGGTGAGGATTATGAATTTTACAGAGAGGAAAGAGAGATGTATACTCCGCCTCCAGACTTTTTCAATGACAAGTTGTAACAAAATCGAAATGGGACCCAACCCATTTTCTTGCTGGCAGCGGTTCGCCGGGCAATAACTATCAAACGACAATAAGCGTTGGGATTGTGCGCTTCCTGATGAAAATCGAGCCGCCCACGCCTGCGGTTGTCGCTGCCATTAAAGCTGCTGTGGCTTGGTTATCACCAGTTAAAATAACGGGCATCAAAGTCGTCGAGCAGCGCACTGCGGCGTTGCAGAACGGGTATGACCGCGTGGTTGTGCCGGACGCGAATGCGGCTCCGCTGTGGGCGCGCTTTTATGAGTTGAGCACGAATCGCCTGATCTTTTGCGGGCGCGATGGCATCATCAATAGTCTCGCCGAAATTGAATATGAGCGTCGCAATGGCTATCGCTGGTATATCAACCAGCCAGCAGAACTGCTGAGCCGCGATTATCCAGCCTGGCACAAGCGAAAGAGTGGGCGCGCTAATTGAATGGCCCAAGTGTCGGCTGCGATTGCACCCGAACTACAGATCGCCGATACTAGCCGATGTACTGAACTAATAATTCTGGGAGCGCAGGCACGCGCGCCTGTCGTTGTCGGAGTGAGAGTGGAAGATGACTTCCTGTCGGGGCATACACGGAAGACAATGCGATTTCCGCGCGATGCGTTCGAGCGCAGTTTTACACACTCTCAGCAGGCGAGCCGCCTGCGCTCCTAGAAAAAAATCAAAGCAAAGGAATTCATTATGATCACAACGATGACAACTTATTTGCAAACCTCCGCATTGGCACCGCCACTGGCAGAGAGTGATGCACAAGCTTTTGCGGGAGAGTTAAGCAATCTTTCCGGGCTGCAAATCTACGCGGCTTCATTCGCTGCCATTGAGAACACGCTGTTTTTTCTCGGACGCCGTGACCAGCAGAAATACCTGGGCATCCTGGCCGATGAATCCGTGCTGAGTCATCAGTTCAGCGATAAGGCCAGTACGGCCAATATCGGTGACAAGACACTGACGCTGACAATTTGCGAAACGTCGCCTGCCAATGCAAAAGCGTTGCGCCGCGTGTTTGCGTTTCTTAACCCGCAAACCTTGGGCTTGCGCAAATCCGCTGGTTGCGGAGATCGTTTGGGCTTGGCTACGCCGGGACACGTGCGCGCGATTCGGCGCTCAACGATGGCACCGATTTTGCCGCAGCAATCTATCCGCGAAAACGCCCGCACCGGGCGCACGCCGCAGGAAGTGATGGACGACGCGACATGGGGCATTTTTCAGGAAGGCTGGCGCGAGGGCTTTGGCGCGGATGCCGATCATTTGAAAAATACAGATGATATTGATTCGTGCGCGGCGGCAGGCTTCACCTTCTACACGATTGATCCCGGTGAACATGTGGACAACGACGCGAACTTCGCGCCCGTTGACGTATTGCGTCCGAAAGTCGCTGCCTTGCCGTGGGCGGAATTGGCTACGACCTGGGAAACCTTGCAACAACAACTTGGCACCAATCCGATTGATCTCGGCTCGTTCTCGGTGACTTTAAGCGAAGAAGATTTATTGCGTGCGGCAGCGAAGTATGGCCGCGTTGTCACGCACACCGTCAAGATGTATCGCCATCTCGAAAAGGTAATGGGCGAGAAACCTTTCGAGTTAGAAATGAGCGTAGACGAAACCGAAACCGTCACGACCTTGGCCGAGCATATTTACATCGCACACGAGTTGAAACGCCTTGGGGTAAAGTGGGTGAGTTTAGCGCCGCGCTATGTCGGCACGTTTGAAAAGGGTGTGGACTACATCGGTGATTTGGGCGAATTTGAGAAATCCTTTGCCGAGCATCTGGCTGTGTCGCAGACCTTCGGCCCGTATAAGCTGAGTTTGCATTCCGGCTCCGATAAATTCAGTGTCTACCCGATTGCGGCCAGAGTCGCGGGTGAGTTGGTGCATCTGAAAACCGCTGGCACCAGCTACCTGGAAGCTTTGCGCGCAATTGGGATTTTGAATCCGACGCTATTTCGCCAAATCGTCGCTTTTGCGCGTGAGCGTTATGCTGTGGACCGCGCTTCGTATCACGTCTCTGCTGAAGTCGAGAAGATGGTAGACGAAACGAAATTGGCGGACGATCAACTCACGAGCTTGCTCGACGATTTTCACGCGCGCGAAGTGCTGCACGTGACGTTCGGTTCGGTGTTGCATCATTCTGACTTCCGCGCGCCGTTCTTTGCCACGCTACGCAGCGATGAAGAAGCGTACTATCGTGTACTCGAAATCCATTTCAATAAACATTTCGCGCCTTTCGACGAAGCGGCGGCGATGGGAGGATAAGCATGAATCTGGCAGATGTGACCCGGATGTATGATTTCACGGGACAGACTTTTGTCGTAACGGGCGGAACCGGGATTTTGTGCCGAGTGATGGCGCAATCCCTGGTTGGCTGCGGCGCGAACGTCGCAATCCTGGCGCGCAGTGAAGCGAAAGGCGCGGCTGTGCTGGCTACGATGGAAGGATCGGGGCGGGCGATTATTGTGTCCGGCGATGTGCTGCAAGTGGATAGCTTGCACGCGGCAAAGGAACGCGTCATCGCTGAATTTGGGCGCATTGATGGCTTAATCAATGGTGCAGGCGGCAATAACCCGAATGCGACGACCCGGCCTGATCTATCGTTCTTCGATATGCCCGAAGACGCGATGCGGTACGTGTTTGATTTGAACTTTATCGGCTCGTTGTTACCGACCCAAATCTTTGCCAAGCCGATGGTCGAACGAGGCGAAGGCGTGATTTTGAATATCTCTTCGATGAGCGCCATCCGCCCGCTGACGCGCGTAATTGGCTATTCTGCTGCCAAGTCCGCCATCAATAGTTTTACGCAATGGTTGGCGGTGCATTTGGCCAAAGAGTATTCGCCGCGCTTGCGGGTGAATGCTGTCGCGCCGGGCTTTTTCATCACCGAACAAAACCGCTCGCTGCTGACGAACCCCGCCGAAGGCACGTTGACGGCGCGCGGCGAAAGCATCATCGCGCACACGCCGATGGGGCGCTTTGGCAATCCGGAAGATTTGCTTGGCGCGGTGCTGTGGTTGCTCTCGCCTGCTGCGGCTTTTGTGACTGGCATTGTGGTTCCGGTGGATGGTGGGTTCTCCGCATTTGGCGGCGTGTAATCTGCTGGGTATAACAGGCTGGCCTCGTGCGCCGCTTGCCGGAAGCATACGAAACCGAAGTCAGCGCCGGACTTGATTCATTGTTGGGGCGCTCCCGCTTGGCAAAAGGCAGGTTAGGGAAACAGGAAGATTGGTATTCTCAAAGGCAGTGCAAACTAGAAAGTTTGCGGTGTCTTTCTCTTCCATTAGCTCTTCTTTTCAAACTTCTTGTCTTTGAGTTTTTCGTTGAACTTGACCTTGTTGATTTTGAGTTCTTCCATTAACTGGCCGTTGCTGGTTTTGGTGATTTGATGCGGCAGTTGGATGTTGCCTTCTGGTTTGTAATCCGCAAAGAATACCTGCACATCTATCGGCTTCGGCTCTGTAACTTCGCGTGCATCGGTCACCCCTGTGGGACGTTGCGGAGGCATAGTACGATAGATATAACCTGCGGGAAGATGAGATTTCTGATGGATGAGCAGCCACATAATGAAATTATCCGGCCCCGTCACACGCACCACCTCAACCTTGCCATCCTGCGCATCTAAATC
The DNA here is from genome assembly GCA_963794955.1 of uncultured Acidobacteriota bacterium. GTDB lineage: Bacteria > Acidobacteriota > Blastocatellia > RBC074 > RBC074 > JAFDVL01. Next base: position 305,438 of record CAWCGF010000015.1, on the reverse strand, counting down.
GCGTTCGTATAGATATTCCACCGGCAAACTCGTAGGGGGCGTCAGCAACCAGGCGAGCATCAGTTGATTGTATTCGTTGCGGACTTGCTGTTGCATCGCCGGATTATTCATGAAATCGCCGCCCGCGCCACCGCCACCGGGTCGTCCCATCGGGCCACCGCCCGCGCCGCCAAACCCGCCGCCCCCGCGACCGCCCCCGCCGCGACCACCACCCCCACCACCAAATCCGCCGCCGCCGCCACCGCCACCACCACCGCCAAACCCGCCGCCGCCTTCACCGCCGCCGCCACCACCAAACCCGCCGCCACCCCCGCCACCAAAATCACCCCCGCCCGCAGCTATCTGCGGCATCTTGCGATCCGTCCAGATTTGCTCGCCATTCACACATTGCAAAATGCTCATGCCAGTATTCAGATTCGCCGTGCGCAGGTATTTATCCGGCAGTAACGTTTCAATCTTGAGATCACCTTGCGCGGGACGTCCCATCATTACGCCTTTGAATTTGCCTTCGACGACAAGGCTCTGAATCGCTTTCAGGTTCGCTTCGCCGCCAATTGCTTCCCGCGCTTGTTTGATGAGGTCGTGGGCTTTCGCCACCTTAGGGTCTTGCGCCCAGGCTGTTGAGAGTAGCGCCAGCAACAAGCAGAGAAATACTACGGGTTTTGTTGTTCGCATCGGTTTCGCCTCCGAGGGTGGGGTAAATAGTAAAGTAGCCTGCTTGAAAACGGGGCTCTCACGTCTTTCTTTCCCGTTTCCAAGCAAGCTACTTTTTTGGTTGCTGAACAATGAATGCACAATTGCACTCACCAGGGAATATGCCAGACTTCTTGGTTTGAATCCTCAAGTCGAAGCAAAGAATTTGTAAAAGATGTAAATCTTTATCCGCGTCGCAGCTCGACACTCTGTACACCTTCCAGCAAGCTCAAGGCGCTCACAAAAGTGGTTTGTGAGATGCCGGGGCGGAGTTGGATATGGTAGTCTATCGCCAAAGCATTGCCTTGTTTAGCTGTGGACGTAGCGCGTAAATCGAAGGTTTCAAGATATTGCTCGAAGACGCCGGGGAACAGGGCATTCGGATCGCGCCCAAAGCCGATGCGCAATGTGAGCAGGAGCGCCTTGCTCGGCAATTCCCACGCGAAGATTTGCGGGCGCATTACCAGCGAGGCAAGGCCGGTGATGATAATCCCCACCAATGCCACGGCAATATGTCCAGCGCCGACGGCCATCCCGACGACGACCGCAAAGATGACATAAACCGTGTCGCGCGTGTCCTGCACGACGGTGCGAAAGCGCACGATGGATAAGGCCCCCACCAGACTGAAGGCGCGGGCAATATTGTCGCCGATCACTTGCGTGCTCATCGCAATCACAATGGTCATTAGCACCAGGGTTGTCAGAAAACTAGGGGCAGGCACTTCGTCGCGGCGATGCGTCCACCGATAAATCCCCGCCACCAGCGCCCCGCACACAAACGCCAGCATCAACCGTAAAATCAGTATCCAAAAAGATATTTCGCCATCACTATGCACGGCCTCTTGCAACCATTCGGGCATCGGTTCGCCTCCCTGTTTTTGTGTGGTTTGCTGTCGCGTGCCTGAGCATACGGCGACTCATTGCTGACAGCAATAGTGAGCGCCCCTCTGGCCCGAATTTGCGGGGAAAGAGTGCAAGCCGAAGAAAAGATTTTGCAAATGAGATAAAGCGTTAGCGGCTCTTGCCATGTAACGAGATGGTTTTGCGTTTCTTGGTGGGCTTCGGCTTGTGATGGTGCGCCGTGCCATTGCCATTTTGATATTGTTCGATCCGCTTGCTCAGCGTATTGCGGTGAATGCCGAGCGTCAGCGCCGCTTTGGAGAGATTATTGTTATGCCGACTGAGCACTTTCAAGATGAACTGTTTTTCAAATTCATGTGAGGCTTCTTCAAAGAGAATGCCGCCATTGATCATGCGATCAATGAGTTGATCCATTTCGTCTTTCATGGGCTGTTCCTCTCCTACTCACCCAAATCATCGGCCAATTCTTTTCCGGTAAGTAAACGATAAGCTTTCAGGTAGTTGGCGCTGGTATGGGCGATCACCTCCGGCGGCAATTCCGGGGCGGGAGGCGTTTTATCCCAATCCAGTGTCTCTAAATAATCACGCACATATTGTTTGTCGAACGAAGGCTGCGCGCCTCCCGCTCGGTATTGATCCCAGGGCCAGAAGCGCGAGGAATCAGGGGTCAGGGCTTCGTCAATCCATAGTAACTCGCCGTCGCAAATGCCAAATTCAAACTTGGTGTCGCAAATAATTATGCCGCGCGTTTGGGCGTAGGCTGCGGCCTCGCGGTAAATCTGCAAACTCAATTGTTCGAGTTTTTCCGTTAACTCTGTGCCTAAAACCGCTGCCATTTCCGTTATCGAAACGTTGATGTCGTGTCCTGCTTCGGATTTGGTCGCCGGCGTGAAAATCGGGTGCGGCAATTGCGCGGATTCCAGCAAGCCGGAGGGCAACTCGTGCCCGCAAATCTCTCCCGTGCGCTGGTAATCCTTCCAGCCCGACCCGGCCAGGTACCCGCGCACGACACACTCGAAGGGCACGACTTCTGCGGCGCGCGTCAGCATCGAGCGCCCGTCCAGCACGGTTTGCGAAGCGGCGGAGAGTTGAGCGCGAAGCGCGGCAGGAAAATCATTGACGCGACTCGCGAGCAGGTGATTCGGTACCAGATGCGCGAATTTCTCAAACCAGAATTGAGAAATTTGTGTGAGTACCGCGCCTTTCTGTGGAATTGGATTCGGCAAAATACAATCAAACGCCGAGATGCGATCCGTTGCCACGATGAGCAAACGTTCGTTGTCGACACGATAAACATCCCGTACTTTGCCGCGTCGGGCCAGCGCAAGTTCGGGAATTTCCGAGGACGTGATAGCAGTTCCAGAAAATGACAAAATAACCCTCTTTTCAATGGTGACCGCGGGGAGATCAACCTCAAACGAAGCGCGAGTAATGCGATGAATCCAAGCTCTGACGGCTTGTGAGGTGGGTTGCATTATTGGCAGGCAGACAACCGTTGTCAAGGCAGGCACGGGATCAATTATAGAGAGCCAGCTTTGGCACCACGCGCCCCTGTTTCGGTTTTGGGAAAGCGCCTTCCCGGAAGCGAACACTTACCCTTTCCGCTCTACCTTTCCTGCTCCGCGTAAGTCAAAGTAGCAAAAGGCTATTTGTCCTGCGCTGCGTCTGGCACAAGGGTTGTCTTATGACGATGAATGGCTGCATAGCCCATAAAGTTGATAAAAAGGAGTGTCTATGTCTATCTGGGGAGATGTGCGCTACGGCGTAAAAATATTACTCAAACGACCCGGCTTCACGGTGATTGCAATCTTGACGCTGGCGTTGGGCATTGGTGCCAACAGCGCGATTTTCAGCGTTGTTAACGCGGTGCTGCTGCGCCCGCTCCCCTACCCGGAGCCGGAGCAATTGCTGCGCGTGTCGCTTGCTGACCCACAGGTCAAAGAGGGGCGTGGGGCGTACGGGGCGATGGATTTCCTGGCAGCCAAAGAGCGCAATCAGAGCTTTGCCGCTCTCGCCGCGTTTTATGCGCCCGGCAATGGCTTCAGTCTGTCGGGGCGTGAAATACCGGAGCAAGTGCCCGGCGCGCTGGTGACCGCGCAGTTCTTCGATGTGCTGCAAGTCAAAGCTGCGCAGGGGCGCACGTTCGCGCCCGCAGAGGATCGCCCGGCAGCCGCACGCGCTATCGTTGTCAGTCATACTTTCTGGCAGCAGCGCCTGAACGCCGACGCGAATGTGATTGGCCAAGCTGTCACCCTCGATGGCGAGAGTCATACGGTCATTGGCGTAATGCCGCCTGACTTCAGTTTCGCCTTGACGGGGACGGCGGAATTCTGGGCTGTATTGCAGCTTGAACTGCCGCGCTATCGTCCGCCCTATTACTTGAACGTGGTTGGCAGGTTGAAGCCGAGCGTCAGCGCCGCACAGGCGCAAAGCGAACTCAGCGGCATTGCCGCGCAGGTGCAAACCCAGTTTCCCGGCACGTCGGCAAAAGCCGTGACAGCCAGTCCACTCAAGGATTCCATCATCGGCGACGCGCGGCTGGCCTTACTCGTCCTTTTCAGCGCCGTCCTCTTCGTGTTGCTGATTGCTTTGGTCAATGTAGCGAACCTTTTGCTGGCGCGCGCGGCGGAACGCGAAAAAGAGATGGCTGTGCGCGCGGCGCTCGGCGCGGGGCGTTGGCGCTTGCTCAGACAGGTGCTGACCGAAAGTCTGCTGCTCGCCCTCGCGGGCGGTGCGCTGGGCTGGATGCTGGCGCTGTGGGGCGTTGATCTGATCTTGTCCGCTATGCCGGAGAATTTACCGCGCATGGGGGAAGTCAGGCTTGATGCGCGCGTGCTCGGTTTTACGGTATTACTTTCGCTGGCAAGCGGCATCTTTTTTAGCGTTGTTCCAGCGTGGCAAAACTCGCGGCTTGATTTGAATGCAACGCTCAAAGAAGGTGGGCGCGCTGGTGGCACAGGTGGCGGGCGGCGCGGCTTGCGCAGCGTGCTCGTGATCGGCGAGTTCGCCGTCGCGCTGATGCTGCTGATCGGCGCGGGGCTGATGATTCACAGCTTCCTGCAACTGCAACGCGTCAACGCGGGCTTCAATCCCGACCACGTGCTGACAGCGCAGATCACGCTGCCGGAGGTACGCTACCGCGAAGCCAGTCAGGTTGCGGCCTTTCATCAGCGATTATTGCAACGCGTACAGGGGCTGCCGGGTGTCGAGTCGGCCAGCCTTTCAATGGCGCTGCCGCCTAATCTGCTGGTGATGCGTAACCCCTTTACCCTGGAAGGCCGCCCGCCCTCACCCGGTCAAACATCGCCCCTTGCCCAACAATTGCTCGTCAGCCCCGCGTACTTCCGCACGCTCGGCATTCGCCTGCAAGCGGGCCGCGACTTCACCGACGCTGATAAACAAGACGCCCCCGAAGTCATCATCATCAATGAGACGATGGCGCGGCAATACTTCCCGAACCAGGACCCGGTAGGCCGCCGTCTGCAAACCGGGGATTACGACGCACAAGGATCGTGGGCAACAATTGTCGGCGTGGTCGAAGACGTGAAATACGCTGGGCTGAACGAAGCGCCAGATGTGACCATGTACACACCCTTTGCACAGAATTTGTGGTGGCGTTCAATGTATCTGGCGATACGCACGAGCGGCGATCCACTGAGTTACGTCACTGCCCTACGCCACGAACTGAAGGCGCTTGACGGTGATTTGCCGCTCAGTCGGGTCAGCACGCTGGAGCAAGTGCGCTGGAATTCGATAGGCGAACCACGTGTTTACACGCTGCTACTCGGCCTTTTCGGCGCGGTCGCGTTACTGCTTGCGGCCATCGGCATCTACGGCGTGATGGCCTACACAGTTGCCCAGCGCACACACGAAATCGGCATTCGCATGGCACTCGGAGCTGGGCGCGGAGATGTGCTGCGCCTGGTGGTAGGGCAGGGGATGAAGCTGGCCTTGGTAGGAACGGTGGGTGGCTTGCTCGGAGCGTTCGGGTTGATGCGTTTGATGAAGAGTCTGCTGTTTGGCGTCAGCGCCACCGACCCGCTGACTTTTGCCGGAGTCGCGGTATTGCTGATGATAGTTGCTTTCCTCGCCTGCGTCATTCCAGCACGACGAGCGACGAAGGTAGACCCGCTGGTTGCGCTTCGGTACGAATAGTCGTTAATCACTGGTCATTGACCTCACAATCATCTGCACCAATGACCAAGGACGAATGACCAAGGACAAATGACTATGCTTTTACAAGACCTGCGCTACGGCGTCCGAATGTTATTGAAGCATCCTGGCTTTACCTGCATCGCCGTGCTGACGCTTGGCTTGGGGATTGGGGCGACCGTTACTATCTTCAGCACAGTAGATGCGCTGGTGCTGCGGCCCTTTGCTTTTGCCCAACAAGATCGGCTAATGATGGTCTGGGAGACGGACTTGGCCAGCAGCATCAACCGCTCAGAAGTTTCGCCTGGCAACTTTACCGATTGGCAGACGCAGAATCGTAGCTTCGAGCGAATGATTGCCATGCAGCAATCCTGGTTTGACCTTACAGCGGGCACCCAGCCGGAACGGTTTACGGGGTATCGTGTCTCCGCCGATATGTTCACGGCGCTCGGCGTCAGTGCTGCATTGGGACGAACGCTGTTGCAGGAAGACGGACAGCCAGGCCGCGAACAGGTGGCAGTAATCCATTACGATTTATGGCAGCGCCGCTTTGGCGCAGACCCGAATCTGATCGGCAGGACCATCAAGCTCAATAACCGCGACGTTACCATCGTGGGTGTGATGCCACAGGATTTCAATTTCCCTTACCATCTGGGCGAGATTTGGACGCCGCTCCTGCTGACCCCGCAAGAACGACAGGATCACGGCAACCATTATCTGGATGTGATGGGATTGCTCAACCCAGGGGTGACGCCAGCGCAAGCCGAGAGTGATCTACAGGCGATTGCGGCGCGGTTGCAACAGATTTACCCAGAGACCAATACAGGGCGCAGCCTGTATGTGATTTCCCTCAATCAACATTTTACGCGCGGTGTGCGCGCAGCCGTGCCCGCGCTGATTGGCTCCGTCGTGTTTCTGCTGTTGATTGCGTGCGTGAATGTGGCGAACCTGCTGCTGGCGCGTGCAGCGACGCGGCAAAAAGAGATCGCGTTGCGGCTGGCACTCGGCGCGGGACGCTGGCGCATTATCCGGCAACTGTTGGTGGAGAGCTTGCTGCTGGCGTTGCTCGGCGGAGGACTGGGATTATTGTTGTCGGTCTGGAGCATTCCCGCTTTGGCCAATGGGATTCCAGCGACCTTTACGAAATTCATCCCCGGCTGGCAGCATCTGGAAATGAACTCAGCAGCACTGGTCTACACGCTGCTTATTGCGGTGCTGACAGGGTTATTGTTCGGACTTGTCCCGGCATGGCAAGCAACCAAATTGAATCTCAATGAAACGCTCAAGGAAGGCAGCAGTAGTTCCTCCGGCCTGGGCGTGCGCAACCGCTTTCGCAGCAGTCTCGTCGTGGCAGAAATCGCGATGTCACTGGTGTTGCTGATCGGCGCTGGCTTGATGATTCGTAGCCTCATTACCATACTCAATGCCGATTTCGGATTCAATCCGCAAAACGTGCTGACCTTGAACGTCTCGCTGCCACGCGAACAATATCCCGAAGCTGCGCAACGCATCAGCTTCTATGAACGATTTCTCGGACGACTTGCGGCGCTGCCCGGCGTGGTAAAGGTCGGAGCCATTAGCCATCTGCCGATGGGCGGCAGCAGTTCAAGTAGTAACTTTCGCATCGTTGGACAGCCGGAAGCTCCGGCGGGGCGACGTCCACACGTTGACCTGCGCGCGGCAACGCCGGATTACTTCGAGGCTGTCGGCACACCGTTGCGCCGGGGTCGTCTGTTTACTGACCGGGACGACGCGCAGGCTGCCAAGGTCGTTCTCGTTAACGAAGCCTTCGCGGCCCGCTTCTTCCCCGCCGCAGAGGCTATGGGGCAGCGGCTTCAACTCTACGGTGAAACAGAAGTCCCGCTCGAAATCATCGGCGTTGTCGGGAATATCAAAAACGAAGACCTGGACGAACGGGACGAACCCGGCATTTACCTGCCGCACGCGCAACGCGCCTGGGGCGGTATGGACTTGGTGATTCGCACGAGCGGCGAGCCGACCCAACTCGCTGCCGCCGTGCGCAATGAACTATCCACGCTCGATAAAACGCGCGCGGTTTTCAATATCAGGCCGATGCAGCAGGTCGTTAATGAACGAATCGCTCCGAAGCGTTTGCTGACCTGGATGCTCGGCATCTTTGCCCTGATCGCGCTGGTGTTGGCGCTGGCCGGTATTTATGCCGTGATGTCGTTCATCGTCGCACAGCGCACGCACGAAGTCGGCATCCGCATTGCATTAGGCGCACAAAGCAATAATGTGCTGGAATTGATCCTCAGACAGGGAATGCACTTGACGCTTTGGGGTGTGCTGCTCGGCTTGATTGCCTCAATTACCTTGACGCGGTTAATGAAAGCCCTGCTGTTTGGCGTTAGCGCGACCGACCCACTGACGTTTGCGCGCATTGCTGGTTGTTGCTGTTGGTCGCGCTGCTGGCGTGCTGGCTTCCGGCGCGGCAGGCGACGAAGGTTGATCCGATGATTGCGCTTCGTTATGAGTGAAGAGCAAACAGTTGAGAGTGAACAGGGAAGAGCAGGGAGGATGCGCTATCGGATGAGTTTCTGCGGGCTACGATTCAGTCTGGCAACTGTTCACTATTCACTGGTTCAGGAGAATCTATGCAAACACTGATACAAGACCTGCGCTATGGCGCGCGGATGTTGAGGAAGCATCCCGGCTTCGCCTTGATTGCCATGCTCGACATTGGCCTTGGGCATTGGAGCAAATACGGCGATTTTTAGTATCGTTTCGGCTCTCGTTTATCCGCCGCTGCCTGTGGCTGATGCGGGGCAGATGGTGGTGGTTAGCGCGGTCAATACCCAAACGGGCGAGACACTGATGGGCACGTCAATGCCTGATGTAGAAGACCTACGGGCAGCCAGCCAGAGTGTTGCGCAGATCGCCGCGTTTAAATTGTTGGAGATGCTGGCATTGAGCGAAGGCGGACGCAACGAACCCGTGCGTGCATTGTACAGCACGGCCAATTTGTTCGACTTGCTCAAAGCGCAACCCACGATGGGACGCACTTTTTCCATTGCTGAAGACCAGCCGGGGAATGCAAATGTCGCTATCCTCAGCCACGCGTTATGGCAGCAGCGTTTCGGCGGTGCATCCGAAATTGTGGGACGAGCAATCAAGATTGAAAGCCACGTTTACAACGTGATCGGCGTGCTGCCGCCGAGTTTTAACTTGTTCGGGGCGGAACTGTTTTTGCCATTGGCCGCACGTACTAGCAATGACGTACAGAATCGGGACGCACGCAATTTGCAGGTCTTCGCGCGGTTAAAACCGGAGGCCAGTCTGGCACAAGCGCAAACGGAACTCGCGGGAATCGCGCGCGGGTTGGCGGCAAGTTATCCGGCCACCAACCGTGCAATTGGTGTGCGTGTGGTGAGCCTGCGCGAGTGGTATGGTGGCGAATATAGGAAGACAGGGGCGCTGTTGTTTGGCGCGGTTTTGTTGGTCTTACTAGTCGCTTGCGCCAATGTTGCCGGATTGCTGTTGGCGCGCGGTGTCGAACGGCAAAAAGAAATGGCCGTGCGACTGGCACTCGGTGCGACGCGCGGGCGTATCTTGCAACAGTTGTTGACCGAAAGCTTGCTGCTGGCGGTGGGAGGCGGCGCGCTCGGCGTATTGCTGGCGGTCTGGTTGGTGGCAGGGCTGAACATTATGATTCCGGTGCATTATGGCTGGCGGTTTGCGGTAGACGGCGCAGCGTTGTTGTTCGCGCTGGCGCTTTCCGTGCTGACGGCATGCTTGTCCGGTTTGTTTCCCGCGTGGCAGACCACCCGCCCCGACGTGCAGCAATCACTCAAAGAAGGGGTGGTGAAAAGCCGTCGCAGCCATCATCTGCGCAATGCTTTGATCATAGGGAATGTCGCGGTTTCGTTGGTGCTGCTGGTTGGCACGGGCTTGTTGTTGCGCAGCGTGTGGAATTGGCAACACATTGATCTGGGCTTCGATCCCAACGGCACGGTGACAATGTGGCTCAACCTGTCGGCCTACAAATATCGCCGTACGAGCGATGCTGAACATTTCAATACTCGCATATTGCAACGAGTGCAAGGTCTGCCCGGCGTACAGCACGCGGCGACAGCACATAATTTCGACGGGCCGCCGCGCGAGGAGGGCAGCCTGGGTTTTACGGTAGCAGGCGCAACGCCGCAGTTGGGGAATGATGACCCCGCCGTTCTCAGCACAGCCGTGACCGAAGATTATTTCGCCGCCCGCGGCATTCGGTTAATACGCGGGCGCGCGTTCACGAATGCCGATAGCGCGGGCGCAGTGGGTGTAGCGGTCGTCAACGAAAAACTGGCGCGCACGTTCTTTGGCCAGAACGAAGCAGTCGGTGGTCAATTGAAATTTGGGGGACGCAACAGCAATTTACCCTGGCTGACTATTGTTGGTGTGATCGCTGATGTGCGCCATCCGAATCGCCTGGAAATCAGTGAAGTCCCGCTCGATATATACATTCCTCTCGCACAGCAATCCGTCATTCTGGGTTGGCAGCAGGACGAAGCGCGGATGCGTTATCTCAGCCTGATCGCGCGTACCGCCGGAGATGCACAATCGCTGAAGGCCGCGTTGCCGCGTGAAATCTGGGCGCTCGACCCTGAACAACCCATTCAACTGGATCGCCACGTTAGAACCATGCAGGAAAACGTACAGCTAGACTCCTTCGAGAAACGGGCATTGGCGTGGTTGTTGGGCGCGTTTGCGCTGACGGCGCTAGGACTCGCGGCTAGCGGATTAGCTGGGTTGCTCGCTCGCTACGTTGCCGAGCGTACACATGAAATCGGCATCCGCACGGCATTGGGCGCGCAGACAGCGGACATTTTGCGTCTAGTTGTTTGGCAGGGACTGAAGCTGACGCTGCTGGGCGTGATCCTCGGATTCGCGACGGCTTTTGCGCTGGCACGGTGGCTGGAAAGCATGTTGTTTGAAGTGCGGCCACATGACCCGCTGACCTTCGCTTTGATCCCATTGCTGCTGACCGTTGTAGCGTTGCTGGCCTGCTGGCTTCCGGCACGGCGGGCGACCAGAGTTGATCCGCTGATCGCGCTCAGGAGTGAATAAGATCGGCTGTACATTCTATGCGTCAACGAATCTCTCAACCCGTAGTCATTTCATTCCAGCTTGCGCTTGCGTGTCTGGTTCTGACGATCACCAGCTTATCAGCCGACGCGCAAGACCTGCGCCGCTTCTTCAAGGAGACGGAAGGCGCGTTTGTGCTGTATGACCTGAAGCAAAACCGCTATTTGCGGCACAACGAAGCGCGTTGTCGCCAGCGGTTCAGTCCTTTTTCGACCTTCAAGATTCCGAATTCGCTGATTGGACTGGAAACGAACGTCCTGGCCGATGCCGAACATTTAATGCGCTGGGAGCCAAACAACTACCCGGAGGCCAGCGGCTGGACAGAACCGCCGTTTGTGCATTGGAAACAGGATCAGACGCTACGTTCGGCGCTGAAGTATTCTGTCGTTTGGTATTACCGTGAACTGGCCAAGCGGATTGGTGAGCGACGCATGAATAAGTATGTCACGGCGTTCGGCTATGGCAATCAGGACATCTCCGGCGGTCTGAATAGCCCGCAATTATTTCAGGCTTTCTGGCTCAATAGCAGTCTGCAAATCTCTGCCGACGAACAGGTTGAATTTCTGCGGCGGTTTTACACCGGCAAGCTGCCGGTCTCGGCGCGTGCAACGAGTATTGTCAAAGACATCCTTGTGCTGGAAAAGACGCCCGGCTACACGCTGAGCGGGAAGACCGGCGGCGGTTCGCTCGCGGGCGGCAAAGCGCTCGGCTGGTTTGTCGGTTATGTGGAGGCAAAGGGTAACGTTTACTTTTTTGCCACGAACCTTGAGGCCGCGAACTTCGCCGCGATTCGTGATCGGCGGATTGAATTGACAAAGCAGATTCTGGCGGCGCTGGGCTACCTGCCGCAATAACGAAAGGAAGAGACGATGAATACGCTCTGGCAAGACCTACGATATGGCGCACGAATGTTATTGAAGCATCCCGGCTTCACGTTGATTGCCGTTGTCACGCTGGCGCTCGGCATCGGCGCGAATACGGCGATTTTTAGCGTTGTAAATGCGGTGCTGCTGCGTCCGGTACCGTATCTCAACTCGGCCTCGCCTCGTTTATCTTGAAGAGGGTGATAAGTCAAAAGGGCGGGAGCAGTTTGGCGCGGTTTCGCCTGCTGACTTCTGGGATTGGCAGGCGGAGAGCAAGGCGTTCGAGTATCTGACCGGCTACAGTGGCGGCAGCTTCACACTCACCGGAATTGAGACGCCTGAAACTTTCCCCGGCGTGCGCGTTTCGGCAAACTTTTTCCAAACCTTTGGCGCAGCGCCACTGCTGGGCCGCACCTTTCGCTCCGAAGATGAGCGGCTGACGCAGGCCAACACCATCATTCTTAGCCACCAGCTTTGGCAGCGACGTTTCGGCGGCGATCCTGGCATCGTTGGGAAGACGCTGGGCGATACGGGGACGGTTGTCATCGGAGTGATGCCGCCGGAGTTCAACTTCCCCACCAATGCCGAATGCTGGATTCCGTTTGCGCGCGATTCAGGCGAGATGACGCTGCGCGCTGAGCGGTACTTCAACGTCATCGGCCTCATCAAGCCGGAGCAGACGCGGGCAAGCGCCGAGGCCGAAATCAAGGCTATCGCTGCGCGCCTTGAAGCGCAGTATCCGAACTCGAACAAGAACACGACGGCGCTTCTGACGCCGCTACGTGAGCGCATGACGCGTGAGGTGAAATCATCGCTGCTCGTGCTGCTCGGCGCGGTCGGATTTGTGCTGCTGATTGCGTGCGCGAATGTGGTGAATCTGATGCTCGCGCGAGCGGCGGCGCGGCGCAAAGAGCTAGCTATCCGGCAGGCGCTCGGCGCGACGCGGTGGACTATCGTGCGGCAGTTGCTCAGCGAAAGCCTGTTGCTCTCACTCGTTGGGGGAATCGCTGGATTGTTACTCGCGCTTTGGGGGCGCGATTTTCTAGTCGGACTGCTGCCTGAAAATTACTCCTACCTGCAACTTCAGGAGCACGTCCGCCTGGACGCTGCCGTGCTGCTCTTCACGTTGGGCGCGACGCTGCTCGTCGGCTTGGTGTTAGGCCTTATCCCCGCGTGGCAGGTAGCGCACCCCGACGTGAACGAATGGCTGAAAGAAGGGGGGCGAAGCGGCGAGGGATTACAACAGCAGCGCACACGCTCTTTGCTCGTCGTCGCGGAAGTCGCGCTCGCGCTCATTCTGCTCGTCGGTGCGGCGCTGCTCGTGCAAAGCTTCGTGCGGCTCCAGCAAGCGGAACTCGGCTTCGACCCGCGCAAAGTGGTTGCCACGAACATCGGCGTCTCACCCGCACAGTACCGTGATGAACCAGCGCGCGTCGAATTCATCCGGCGCATGCAAGAGCAAACCGCCGCTGTGCCCGGCGTCGAAGCGGTCGCCATCTCGACGGGCCTCGCGTTCCCCTATTTGTATTTTCCCTTCAATCTCGAAAGTCGCCCAATGGCGAGTGACGCGCGTGCGCTCTATGACTCCATCAGTGCGAATTACTTCCGCGTGCTGCGGGCGCAGGTGCGGGCGGGGCGTGAGTTCACTGACCTCGACCGCGCGGGCACTGCACCGGTAGCAATCATCAACGAGACGTTCGCGCGGCAATATTTCACCGACTCCGACCCGCTTGGTCAGATGATCTCCATCAACTACCTGGGCCGGCGTGTCAAACGCGAGGTGGTGGGCGTCGTCAGGGACATCAGCCAGGGCGAACTCGGCAAGGTTGCGCCGCAGATTTATGTTCCTTTCCAACAGCAAACGTGGTTTGGCGCGTCGCTCGTTGTGCGCGCGGCGGGTGACACGGAAGCCGTACAGAAAGAAGTGCAGCGCGCGATCTGGGCCGTGGACAAGACGCAGCCGCCCGCGAAATTCGACGCGGCGGAAGCGTTGCTCGGCAAGTCGCTCGCCGAACCGCGCCTGTATACGACGCTGCTCGGCGCATTTGCCGCGCTCGCCCTGCTACTCGCGGGCGTGGGGATTTACGGCGTGATGAATTACACCGTTACACAGCGCACGCGCGAGATCGGCGTGCGGATGGCACTCGGCGCGCGCCGAGCGGACGTGTTAAGGCTCGTGGTGAGACAAGGCTTGACGCTCGCGCTCGCAGGCGTGGGGGTTGGAGTTATTGCGGGCCTGGCCCTCACGCGGTTGCTCGCCAGCCTGCTCTATGGCGTCAGGGCGGGCGACCCCCTGACATTCGTGGGCGTGTCGTTGCTGCTCACGTTCGTCGCCATCGTCGCCTGCTGGATACCCGCGCGCCGGGCGACCAAGGTTGATCCGATGATTGCGCTCCGATATGAGTAGGCAGCAGGGGAGACTTCTTGTGTTGCGATCTGAATGAACTGAGATGAGGAAGCAGTGCCTGATTGCCTCCCCGCAACACTCACCATCCCCGCTGTCCGGTGATGGGATAAATTGTTCCCATTAGCGAACATTCCTGTTTGGCCATTCCTCCTTTCCTATCACTAAGCTCCTTGCGCTGTAGACTTTGCCGTTGGAGAGGGAATGGTATGGGATTTGATTTGGAAACTCATAAGACACTGTGGGAGCGACGCCAATGGAAATGAATTTGCTCCTACGTGCCGCGCTTGTTTTTTGTGCAGTGCCACTGCTCCTGATAGGGCAATGGGATTAAGCTAAGAAAGGCGAGAGTACGGAACATACGGAAAGGACGAAACACACTGGAAATTTGGCCCAGCATGGGGGCGTGTTTCTGTCTGTTCCGTTCATTCCGTGTATTCCGTACTCTCTCTGCTGCCTTCACCACCTGTTAGCTTAATCGTATTGCTTTATGGGGAGCGATGGGAACGGAAGGAAAGCAGTATCGCTTTAGTGTCTTGTGCTGAGCGATGAGTCGCTCTCAACGCGCTACAGGTTGTTATGATGAAGTTAATATTTATACTGATCGCACTATTAAGTACCGTAGTTACCTTTGATCGCGCCGCGTCTCCCCAGTCCCGCAAATCAGCGAAGGCTGCCCAATCAACACAGGGAAATTCTTTATCCCGACCCGCCAATGATTGGGCTTCGTCTTCCGCCACCGACCCGTTACTAAACGCTACGTCCCGCCCTCTAGGTGGTTTATCTCCCGACCAGCGATCCGTCGTGCCAGAGAAACAACGGTCATTGTCAAAGGCCGGTACTGAATTGCTCTTTGAGCGCAATATTTTTTGAGCAAGCCAGATACTAGCTACTGACTTGCTGTTCTATCGAGGTCAAGAAAAACGAGTTTTCTGAAACTGTCCCGGAGGGACGCCCGGCAACTGTACCCGGCAATGAATTGCCGGGCTACTAGCAAACGTCCCGCTGGGACGAGATCGGAAAACCATTTTCTTGAAGACTCTAGCATCCAGCATCTGCCTTTGGAGATTTATGCAAACCCTCTTACAAGACCTGCGCTATGGCACACGAATGTTATTGAAGAATCCCGGCTTTACGTTAATTGCGGTGCTGACGTTGGCGCTGGGGATAGGGGCGACGACAGCGATTTTCAGCGCCGTCAATGCCGTGCTGTTGCAAGCATTGCCATATCAAAAGGCGGACCGCTTGGTCGCTGTTTCGCTCAACGACAATGATGGCGAGTTTGGGAATACGGGCTATGCCACATTTGTGGATTGGCAGGCGCGGGCACGTTCGTTCGACCAACTCGCGCTGATTCGGTCCTGGGGTGGGACGTTGACGGGGCAGGGCGAGCCGGAAAACATCGAGGGGCTGCGCGTGACCCCGGAATACTTCAAGCTGTTGGGCGTTGCACCTGCGCTCGGTCGTGACTTTCGCCTTGAAGACACTCGCCCCGATTCGCGCTTTGTCGTAATGCTTAGCCACGCGCTCTGGCAGCGGCAATTCAAAGCTGATCCGAATGTCGTAGGCAAGCCGATTGTGCTGAGCGGGCAAACATTCACGGTGATTGGTGTGATGCCGCAGATGTTCGAGGATTTGCTGGCAGCGAATTTTTACCAGAAAGCGGAACTGTGGGCATCGCTCGGCTATGACGTAACGCAGGCGTGGGCGTGCCGTTCGTGTCAGCATTTAAAAGCATTCGGTCGGCTGAAAGACGGCGTTTCGCTGGAGCAGACACGCGCGGAGATGAATGCGATTGCGGCGACATTGCAGCAGGAACATCCGCAGGAATATCCCGTGCCGACCGCTGTGGTTTTTGGTTTGCAGAATGAGTTCGTCAAAGCGATTCGACCCGCGTTGTACCTGCTGTTGATCGCGGTCGTCGTGATGCTGCTGATTGCGTGTGCGAACGTCGCCAACCTGTTATTAGCGCGGGTATCAGATCGGGCAAGAGAGATGGCCGTGCGTGCGGCATTGGGGGCGGGGCGCTGCAGGATCATTCGGCAATTGCTGGTCGAGAGCTTATTGCTGGCGGGCTTGGGCGCAGCGGTGGGCTTGGTGCTGGCGGTGTGGGGCGTAGAAGTGCTGCTGGCGCTGAAACCAGCAACAATGCTGAAGATGCAAGTAATAGCCATTGACGGACGCGTGCTTGGATTTGCCGCAGCGGTCTCGTTGCTGACTGCCATTCTGTTTGGTCTCGCTCCGGCCTGGCAAGCCTCGAAACCGGATTTGCAACTCGCACTCAAAGTCAATGATTGCACCGTAACCGCCGGAAGCCGCTTGCGCAGCCTGCTGGTCGTGAGCGAAATCGGGTTGGCGTTGCTACTGTTGGTGGGCGCGGGGTTGTTGCTCAAAAGCTTTGTGCAATTGCTCAACGTGAAGCCGGGCTTTGAGACCGGCAATCTGATCACGATGATGATTCCGGCAGCAGGCACGAAATACGACGATGCCGAGCCAGTACGGCAATTTTATCAAGCCGTGGGGGAGCGCGTGTCGGCGCTGCCCGGTGTCGAAGCCGCTGGCATCGTTAGCAACCTGCCGTTGTCCGGCAATGGCGATCGCAGCGGATTTCACATCGAAGCGAAACCGCTCCCGAATCCCGCCGAGGCACCAAGCGTCGAACGCTACAGCATTTCCCCGGATTATTTGCGTACGATGCGGATCCGCCTGCTACGCGGGCGTGGTTTCACCGAACAGGACAGTATGAATGCGCCGCTCGTCGTGTTGATTAGCCAAACTACGGCGCAACGCTTTTGGCCGAACGAAGACCCGTTGGGCAAGCGTGTCCGGCTCGGTGGAGCAGGGGGGGAATTGCGCACAATTGTCGGCATTGTTCCTGATGTGTTGCACCGTGGATTGGAGGATGGGCCAGATATACAAGCCTATGTGCCACACGCGCAGTGGGCGGATTCGATGATGCAACTTGCTGTCCGCACGGGATCAGCACCGTCAGGTGTCATTGCTGCCATCCGCAATGAAGTCAGGGCGGTGGATAAAGACATCCCCATTTATCAAGTCGCTACGATGGATCAATTGGTTACGGGAGCCACCACATCACGCCGCTTCACGATGCTGCTGGTATCCAGCTTTGCCGGACTGGCGCTGCTGCTGGCAGGGCTGGGCATTTACAGCGTAATCGCCTACTCCGTAATGCAACGGACGCACGAGATTGGCATCCGCGTGGCGTTAGGGGCGCAACTGGGTGATGTGCTGCGCCTGGTGATTGGGCAGGGGATGCGGCTGGTCTTCCTCGGCCTGGCGCTTGGGTTGTTAGCGTCGCTGGCCTTGACACGCTTGATGAGAAGCTTGTTGTTTGGGGTGAGCGCGACCGATCCAGTGACCTTTAGCATGGTGGCATTGTTGCTGGCGATAGTGGCGTTACTGGCCTGCTGGCTGCCAGCCCGACGAGCGACGAAGGTTGATCCAATAATTGCACTTCGGTACGAATAGTCAGAAGTCATTGGTCAGTGACCTCACCGTCATCTACAACCAATGACGAATGACGAATGACGAATGACCAAGGATAAATGACTATGCTTTTACAAGACTTGCGCTATGGCGTGCGAATGTTATTGAAGAATCCCGGCTTTACGTTAATTGCCATCATTACGCTTAGTCTGGGGATTGGCGCAAATACGGCCATTTTTAGCGTTGTGAATGGCGTCCTGTTGCGCCCGTTGGCGTACCGCGAGCCAGAGCGGATTGTGACGCTCCTAAACGAAGGGCGCTTCCCGGTGTCCCCCGCTAATTTTTTGGACTTTCAGGCTAATGGGCAAAGCTTCACGCAGATGGCAGCGGCAGAGGCGTGGGGCGGCGCGCTGACAGGCAATGACACGCCGGAACAAGTCAGCGGATTGCGCATGGGCGAAGAGCTATTTGACCTGCTCGGCGTGCCTGCGCTGCTAGGGCGCACGTTGCAAGCCGAAGATTTTCAGCCCGGCAAAGATCGCGTCCTGGTGCTGAGCCACAAACTTTGGCAACGTTCGTTCGGCGGCATGGCCGAGGTCGTGGGCAAGCAGGTTCAGTTGAGTGGCGAAAGCTACACGGTTGTTGGCGTGATGCCGCCAGCGTTTCAATTTCCGCCGTTCTGGTCTACGCGCGCTGAAATGTGGACACCGCTTGATCTGCGTCCACGTGCGACCAGCCGACGCGGGAATTCCTTGCGCGTCTTTGCGCGACTGAAACCGGGCGTAACGCAGACGCAGGCACAAGCCGAAATAGAGGCGATGAACAGGCAGCTTGCGGCAGCATACCCGGAAGCCAACACCGGCCTCAACATTCGGGTAGACCCATTAAATGAAAAGGTCGTCGGCAACGTGCGCCCGGCCTTGCTGATTTTGCTGGTAACGGTCGGCATGGTCTTGCTGATTGCTTGCGCGAACGTCGCGTGCTTGTTGTTGGCGCGCGCGGCAGCGCGGCAAAAAGAGATGGCCGTACGGGCGGCGCTGGGCGCGAGCCGTGGGCGCATCCTGCGGCAGATGCTGACCGAAAGCTTATTACTGGCCTTGTGCGGCGCGTGCGGTGGCGGCTTGGTGGCAGTGTGGGGCGTCGCATGGTTGACGCGCCTATTGGCGGGCAATAGCACCAGCTTCAGCGTCCGCCTGCCGCGCGTGAGCGAGATTGAAATTGATGCGACGGCCTTGCTCTTCACCTTCACGGTCGCGTTGTTGACCAGTGTGCTGTTTGGCCTGGTTCCGGCGCTGGCGGCGTCTAAACCAGAGTTAAATCAAGTGCTCAAAGAAGGCGGTCGCGGCACGACAAGCAGGCGCACCCGCTGGCGCGAAATGCTGGTCGTCGCCGAACTTGCGTTGTCGCTGGTATTGTTGATTGGCGCGGGTTTGCTGATGAACAGCTTCGTAAAACTGCAAGCCGTTGATCCGGGCTTTAATCCGCGCAACCTGCTGACCGCAACAGTTTCGCTGGCCGGCGCAACGCAATACGTCGGCCCGGCGCGCGAAACCTTTTATCAGCAGTTGACGGAACAACTCAAAACGATACCGGGTGTTGAAGTGGTGAGCGCGATCAATCATCTGCCGCTGGCGGGCGATGTCTGGGGGAGAGCAATTGTAATTGAAGGCCGCCCTTTGCCGCCGCCTGGACAGCGCGAAGGCGCGACTTTTCGGGTCGCGCGCCCGGATTACTTTCAGACGATGGGCATTCAGATGCGGGCGGGACGTGAGTTCAATGACCGCGACACGCCGGATGCGCCGCGTGTCGTGATCGTCAACGAAACGCTGGCCCGGCAGCAATGGCCCTCAGAAAACCCGCTCGGCAAACGCCTCACGCTCGGCGACCCGCGCGATAGTTCACAGACACTGCAATGGCTGACCGTGGTTGGCGTCGTCAGGGATGTGAAGCAGGACAATTGGATGGCTGCGCCGTCGAATGAAATCTATTTGCCTTTCCAGCAGGAAGCGGATTTTTATGGAGGCACTGCTGGGCGTAACACGTCAATGACGCTCGTGCTTCGTACTTCAGTCGAACCGCAAAGTTTGACGAAGGCGGTGCCAGAGATGGTCAGAAAGTTGGATCGCAACCTGCCCGTTTCCGGCGTCGTGAGTATGGAACAAGTTGTTGCTGACACGCTCTGGCAACCGCGTTTTAATTTGCAACTGATGGGCCTGTTCGCCGCGCTGGCATTGGTGCTGGCGGCAATCGGGCTGTACGGCGTGATGTCATATTCGGTCACACAACGCACTCATGAAGTCGGGTTGCGCATGGCGCTGGGCGCGGGCCGCCGCGATGTGCTCAAACTGCTGGTCGGGCAAGGCATGAAGCTGGCGCTGCTCGGCGTTGGCATAGGGGTGCTGACGGCGCTCGCGTTGACCCGTTTGATGGCGAAGCTGTTGTTTGGCGTGAGCGCGACCGACCCGCTGACGTTTACCGCCCTCGCGTTACTGCTGACAGTGGTCGCGCTGCTGGCGTGTTGGATTCCCGCCCGGCGGGCGACAAAGGTAGACCCGCTGAATGCGCTTCGATACGAATAGTCATTGGTCATTGGTCACTGACCTCACAGTCATCTGCACCAATGACGAATGACGAATGACCAAGGACAAATGACTATGCTTTTACAAGACCTGCGCTACGGCGCACGAATATTGGTGAAGAACCCCGGTTTTACTTTGGTGACTGTTATCACCCTGGCGCTGGGAATCGGCGCAAACACGGCAATTTTCAGTGTCATCAACGCTGTGTTGCTGAAGCCGTTGCCCTATGACAATCCCGCCCAATTGATTACGGCCCGCAGCAATCAATCGGTGCCGGATTTGAATGATCTGCGCGCGTGGAGCCAGTCGTATACCGAGGTAGGCGGCATCAATCAACAACCACTGGATTACACGGGTGGCAGCGAGCCGCAGCAAATTATGGTCGGCCATGTCACGGGTGGATTCTTTGCTACGCTGGGCATTAAAGCGAAGCTCGGACGCACGCTGAACTATGACGATAACCAGCCCGGTGGCGCAATGGTGGCGGTGCTGAGCGATGAGTTGTGGCAACAGCTATTCAATCGTGATCCCAACGTGATTGGCAAAATGTTGCCGCTGAGTGGAAACGGCTTCACGGTGGTGGGCGTGATGCCAGCGGGATTCAAATCGCCGCGCGACAATGCCAAACTGTGGGTGCCGATTCAGGTTACGAATGCAGCCGCAGCGGCCTATCGCGGCGTGCATTTCCTGCACACATATTACCGCTTGAAACCGGAGGTTACATTGCAGCAGGCGCAGGCCGAAATTCAGGTGTTGGACAAACGGCTGGCTGATGCGTATCCAGGGGAAAATAAAAATCGGCGGACGATTCTTTTGCCCTTGCTTGACCGCGTCGTTGGCGATACCACCACAACGCTTTGGGTATTGTTTGGCGCGGTTGGCTTGGTGTTGCTGATTGCGTGTGCCAACTATGCCAATCTGTTGTTAGTGCGCGGTGCAGCGCGGCAACAGGAAATGACCGTACGCGTGGCATTGGGCGCAGGGCAGCGCCGCGTGATGCAGCAAATTCTGACCGAATCGGTTTTGCTGTCGTTGCTGGGCGGGTTGGTAGGGTTGCTTTTTGCGCAATGGGGCGTGGATTTGCTGCTCGCACTCAAGCCGGAAAATCTGCCGCGCCTGGAGGCGATTAGTCTGGACGCGCGCGTGTTGGGCTTTGCGCTGTTCCTATCCGTGTTGACAGGCATTTTGTTTGGTCTCGCGCCCGCCTGGTCGGCCACGCGGGTTAACGTAAGCGAGGCGCTGAAGGAAGGCGAGCGCGGCGGTGTCAGTGCGACGCGGCATCGGATAGGTAGTGCGCTGATTGTCTTTGAAATGGCAATGGCATTTTTATTGCTGGTGGGCGCGGGACTGCTCATCAAAAGCTTCTGGCATTTGCGCTCTGTCCAGCCCGGCTTTAATCCTGAGCAATTGGTGACGATGCGGATAACCCTGCCGGATAAGCGGTACAAAGAAATTCCCAAACAAGCGCAGTATCGGCAAGCGATGTTGGCGGAAGTCAATGCAGTGCCGAACGTGCAGGCCGCCTTGGTCAGCGAATTGCCGCTGAGTGGCGATTCGCTGAATCACGATTTCACGCGCGAAGGCTGGACGTTGTCGCAGGGCGAAGAGCCAAGCGTCGAAACGCGCAGCATCGAAGGCGATTACTTCCAAGTGATGCAAATCCCGTTGCGTGCCGGACGCGAATTTACGCCGCATGACGACGCCTCCGCACCCCTGGTCGGCATCGCCAACGAAGCGCTGGTGAAGCGCTATTTCCCCCAGGAAAATCCGCTCGGCAAACGCGTGCGGTGGGCGCGCGACGAGCAAATCAACTGGCTTACGATTGTCGGCGTGGTCGGCGATGTGCAGCATTTTGGCTTGGACACGCCGGAAGAACCTGCGCTGTATTCGCCCTACGCCCAATCAGGCCGCGAGTGGAAACGTTGGATGACAGTGGTTGTGCGCGGGTCACAAGCATCAGGGGCTTTGACAGCAGCGGTTAAAACGGCGGTTTGGAAAATTGACCCGCAACTGCCGCTGACCAAAGTCTTAACGATGACCGAAGTGATGGCGGAATCGTTTGCCGAACGCCGCTTCAATATGCTGTTGCTGAGCTTGTTTGCCGTCCTGGCCATGACGTTGGCAGGCGTGGGTGTGTATGGTGTGATGTCATATCTCGTTGCCCAGCGCGCGCGCGAAATCGGGATTCGGATGGCGCTCGGTGCGCAACTCCGGGATGTGCTGCGCTTAGTGATGGGGCAGGGCTTGAAGCTGGCTTTGCTTGGCCTCGGGCTGGGCTTGATAGGCGCGTGGGCCGCGACCCGCCTGCTCAAATCGCTCTTGTTTAGCGTTAGCACGACCGACCCCCTGATCTTTTTGGTCATCAGCGGGTTGTTGGTAGGCGTAGCGTTGCTGGCCTGCTGGCTTCCGGCGCGGCGGGCGACGAAAATAGACCCGATGATTGCGCTCAGATATGAGTAGGCGGCAGGGAAGGGACTTTGCTGCCAACGGTGTTGCGATCCGTATGTCTTGCGACTGGGTCTACCCGCTCCATCCAGAAACAAGTGGAAATCGAAGAAGCGCTTGAAGCAGTTGGGGCGTGGGGTCAGACCTGTTTCACTTGTCAGTCCAACAACGTGAGCTAAATTCGTTTCAGCCTGGCGATGACATCTTGTATAAGTTATCAAACCATCTCTTCAACTGATTCCGCGAGTATAAACGGCAGTAATGCCGCGGATGAAGAATTCGCCTGCCTCTGCGGTCGTTTCTTTCCACTTCACCCAATTTAAACCTTGTCGCATGTCAGCACTTGCTGTGGCCTAACGCATCAGTCAGAACCGCTATTCATCGTCGCTGGTCTCCTGAGTTTTGCGCAACGCGCCGCACGGCTTGCAATCATCGCCAAGCTCTCGTCCTTTTCTCCCAGACCCTGTATCGTGGCATACTGGTTGCGCTCTATCATTGGGGAAAGTATAGTTTGCCGAACGTCATCAATGCTTAGAATACACCTCTCTTTTTTTCAGGAAAGGATTGCTTATGAAGCAACCGACAGACTTGCTCACCAGTGGGCATAGGCAGTTAGAGACGCGCTTTAATGACCTGCGAGAAAAACTCGCAATCAGCCTCGGAGTGCGAGCCGAGCGGCGCGAAGAAATTTATTTGGAATTGTCAAAAGCCGCCACGCTGCGTGACCCAAGTTACTGGTTGCAGCTTCTGTTTGCTGCGGGGATTGCTACGTTGGGGCTAGTGCTCAACAGTCCTGCCGTCATCATTGGGGCCATGTTGATTTCGCCCTTAATGGGGCCGATCCTGGCGGGTGGCTTAGCAATTGCCGCCTGGCGATTTGATTCTCGGTATTCGTGGCTTCGTCTCGCTTGCCATCAGTAGTCTAACAGCCATTATCTTTGCAATGATGTTGGTCTGGTTATCGCCTTTTCGGGAAATGACTGCGGAAATTGCCGGGCGTACACGGCCCACCACACTTGATCTGGCGGTCGCGCTCTTTTCTGGTGCTATTGGTTCCATTGCCATCTCGCGTGAAGTCAAAGGCGTGGTGACATCCATTCCCGGCGTAGCGATTGCTGTGGCGTTAATGCCTCCGTTGTGCGTAGTCGGGTACGGGGCCGGCATCGCTTTCAGCCAAAATGGTACGGAAGGTTGGCGCATTGCGGGTGGTGGTGGCCTGCTGTTCCTCACGAATCTGGTGGCGATTACTTTTACGGCGATGCTGGTGTTTTTGGCCTTACACATTGATACGCAGGAAGCGCGCAATAAAGTGCGGGAATGGCGCAGAACGGATCGGGAAAGTGTGTTCACTCGCTATCTTCTGATGCGCTTTCACTTGTCAGACCGGCTGCGCAACATTGGCGGATTGTGGAGTCGCCTGCTAATGATTCTGATAGCTCTGTCCTTGCTGGTAATTCCACTTACCCGTACGCTCAGCCAGTTGCGTGGTGAGGTCAAACAACAGCAGGAAGAAAACCGCATTCGACGCGCGGCCACGCAAGTTTGGCAACAGTATTTCGAGAAGCTTGCTAACGGAGAAGCGCGCTCCTTTCTCGATAGCGTCTCGGTGTCTGATACCGACGATCAACTGCGCTTAAATCTGCGGGTGTTCGACGCTCAGCCTTACACGGAAGCGGAAAAGACCGAGTATACCCGACTACTGGCGGAGCGGCTCGGTCGTGCTGTCAGTTCTATTCAATTTCAACTGCTTGAGGTACCAACTGCGGCAGCCTTGCTTTCGATCAAGGCCAGACAGGAGCTGGCGAAACCAGCCCCGGCTACGGTCGCGGAGTTGCGCGCCAATTTCTGGCAAGGCGTTAACACCGCACTGCAAGGCTTGCGGTTGCCGCCCGCCGCGCAAATGCTAGGGTATCGCGTTGTCACCGGCATCAATAACCAAACGCAAGTTGTCCTGAGCTATTTGGGCGAACGCGAAATTGAACCGGATGCCCAAGCCTTGCTTGAGCAGGAAATCCGCGCCCGCCTGGCTGTGCCGGCAACACAGGTCAGTTTTGAAAGACTTCCGGCGACGGTTGGCCCGGTGGAATTCCGCCGCAACAGAAGCGAGTTCGTTACTGCCGCGCCGGCCTTACTTGAACAGGTATCGCAACTACTCAAACAGCAACCAACATTGCGGGCTGAAATCACGGGCAATGCAGCGGCGAACGAACAAGCGGCGATTGCCGAAGCACGTGCCCAGGTAGTACGTAAATCGCTCCTGGAAAAAACCGGGCTGCCAGCGGACAGAATCACCACAGCGCAGGGCAGAGAAGCGCGTCGTATCGTGCTAATTCGACTGCTGCCAATAGCAGCGAAAACGTAAATAGAAAGAGAAGAGGAAGAGCATGCAACAACTACAAGTTTGGCTGGAAGGCATCAAAGCGTGGCTGGAAGTGCCACTTTTACATTTGGGAGAAACACGCATTACGCTGTGGACGCTGCTGTATTTCCTGTCGCTGTTAATCCTGCTGTATTGGTTTGCCGGCAGGTTACGGGTGTGGCTGGTGGATAAAGTGTTGGTCAGGACGCGCATGGAAATTGGGGCGCGGCAGGCGGTTGCTTCCATCACGCGCTATCTTGTCTTACTCATTGGCTTAGTGGTCGCGCTGCAAACCGTCGGCGTTAACCTGACTACGCTCAATGTGATCGCGGGTGCCGTCGGCGTCGGCATCGGGTTCGGGTTGCAGAACATCGCCAACAATTTCATCAGCGGGCTGATTATTTTATTTGAGCGCCCGATCAAAGCGGGTGATCGCATCGAGGTCGGTAATGTAGATGGCGAAGTCAAAGAAGTTGGCGCGCGCAGCACCACCGTCTTGACCAATGACAATATTTCAATCATTGTTCCTAACTCACGCTTCATCACAGAGAACATCGTCAACTGGAAATACAATGATGCTCGTGTGCGCTTCCATATTCCTATCGGAGTTGCTTACGGCACTGATGCGCGAGTGGTCGAGCGATTGCTGCGCGAAGTCGCTGCTGAAAATAAAAATGTGCTAGCTGATCCGCCCGCGAAAGTTTGGTTCAGAGGATTTGGAGACAGCAGCCTTAACTTTGAATTATTGGTCTGGAACACGAGCCTGGTTGATCGCAAAGGGCAATTCATCAGCGATCTAAACTTTGCGGTGTATGACAAACTTAATCAACACGGCATTGAAATTCCGTTTCCCCAACGCGATTTGCATATTCGTAGTAGTGAGGTGGAATTCTTGTCCTCAACCCCGCGCAGCGAAACGGAGCCATAACCTCAACCCTTGAGAAGGAGCCGCGAACGCAATGCAGGCAGGCGCGCCGATTACTTCCTGGAAGTATCGTGTAATTATGATGCGCGAAGCACAGGTGACATCTTCCTTTGAAGCAATATGAGACTTTCCTATAACGCGGAAACGATCCGAAGCGTGGTTACGATACTGATTCTACTCAGTGCGGTGTACAGCTTTATCCGCGAAAAACTTGCGCCGGATGTAACTTCATTGCTGATCATTTTGGCTTTGCTGTTGACGGGTATTCTCACGCCTGCCGAAGCCTTTTCCGGCTTCAGTCATGCCGCAACAGTTTCAGTGGCCGCCGTGTTGGTGCTTTCTGCCGCCATTGAACACAGCGGAGTTTTGACTATCGTCGCGCGGCGCTTACTGACTCCATTGGGAAAGTCTGAAATACTATTGACGGTCGTGTTGATGGTGGTGATCGCATTCATTTCCGCGTTCATCAACAACACCGCCGCCGTGGCGATTTTTATTCCCGTTGTGTTAGAGGTTTGTCGCCGCACGGGAGCCAGCCCCGGACGCATTTTGATGCCGATGTCGCATGCGGCGACGATAGGCGGCATGTGTACGCTCGTCGGCACTTCGACCAATCTGGTCGCGCACGAATTCGCGCTGCAACAGGGCTTGCCTGGCTTTTCCATGTTTGAGTTGGGGAAGATCGGTTTGCCGATGGTGGCGGTTAGCTTTGCCTATATGTTGTTCATCGGGCGGCTATTTTTACCCCATAACAAAAATGGCGACGCGGATCCATTTGAAAGCGCCAAACGATACCTGGGTGAAATTATCGTACAACATAGTTCTGAGTGGATTGGACGACAAATTTCCGCCACGAAGCTGCTGCGCGATCTGGATTTAGATTTGGTGGGCGTGAACCGAGGCGGAAAATCGCTTGATCTCTCCGCCGCAGGGCTGGTCTATCAGTTCCATGACGCGATACGCGTGCGTGGCTCGCTGGAACATGTCCTGAAATTGGGTAATGAAATAGGGATGGAATTGCATCGCCCGGAAGATGGACCGAGCGCGTTTCCGATTGCCGTCGAAACTCTCAATGCAGGAGAGTCACCCGACGTTGGTTCAGACCCTGCCTCCCCTGCTAGTCACACAGCGAAGGCGGAGGCCAAGAAATTACTCCTTGTTGAAATCGTCGTTCTGACGACTTCCGGCCTGATTGGACAGACGCTTAAAGATGTACGGTTTGCAGATCAATACCACACGGTTGTGTTGGCTTTGCGGCGACGCGGCAGCCTGAATGAACGGCCTTCCACCACACCTCTGCGGGCGGGCGATGTATTAGTGGTCGAAGGAACGCTGGAAGCGTTGCAGGAATTGGGTGAGACGCCTGGCTTTGTCATGATTAGCAAGTTAGAGCACCCCGAACAGCGCCCCCGCGGCTTGCTGATTACGCTGATTACCGTCATTGCCGTGGTGGGGGCAGTCGCCTTCGGGCTATTGCCAATTGTGACAGCGGCGACAGCGGGTTGCGCCGTGCTGATGCTGACCCGTTGTTTGCGTCCGCGTGAAGCCTACCAAGCTATTGATTTAGGATTGGTGTTCTTACTGGCTGGTTCATTGGCGCTCGGTATCGCTTTGGAGAAAACAGGGATCACGGCGCTGCTGGCCAAAGGGTTAGCCGGAATGACGGGTGTGACGGGGCCGTATCTGGTGTTAATCGGCTTTTTTGTGGTTGCCGTTATCATCTCCGAATTGATGTCCAACAGTGGAACCGTGGCGTTGCTTGGCCCCTTAGCGCTTTCTGCGGCGCAGCAAATGGACATCAATCCGATGTCTTTATTAGTGGCCGTGACGTTTGGCGCTTCGGCGGCCTTCGCTATGCCAATTGGCTATCAAACCAGCCTGATGATTTACGGGCCGGGCGGGTATCGTTTCCGCGACTTTGTAACAATGGGGATCGTCCTTGATTTGCTGTTAGCAGTGCTGTCGCTTTGGCTGATCCCCATCTTTTGGCCACTCTAAATTCAATACCGATAAATCGCTGCGACCTGAGCGCCGTTCGGCATCTGTTCTGGTTGTACGACAAACACACGACCACCATTCGACAGGGTTGTTAAGGCGGCAAGGTCAAGCAAATCCTCCGCGCCGGGTTGTGCGTCAGGGTGCATCACCAGCGAACCTTCTGCCTCATCAAAGTGGCCCCAGCGATGCATACCGACCGGGACGAATAACGTGTCAATTCTGCCATGCGAAGCCGCTGTTACAGTTTCACTCACTTGGTCTGTTGTCCGCCCCGTGCCACACAACTGCTGATATAATTCTATCGCTTGTTGACGAATCCCCAGATAATGTGGATGGACTAACGCCCACGCCTCTTTGCGCAATTCGTCCTGGGTGATTCGTTCAGGATTGCCGTGTATCCCCTCCGGCAAAAGCTGCGACCAGTGACTGGCTTCACGATAGATTGGTTGCAGGTACTCAACGCTTGCCACGACCAAGGGGCAGTTCCCCTCTTTAAGCAGCCCATGTAGATGGGTATTACTTTGCTGAAAGTATCGTACTAAACGATGTTTGTTTTCATCCGTCGCCGTGCTGTGCCCGTGTAACGCCTCAGCTCGCCGCCCACTGACAGCAGGGGCGCTGGCGCGAAACTGAAGTTGTGCTTGCACTTCCTCCTCGCCTCCTGCTTCCGCCAGGCCTTGCGGCATTTCTTCCGGCGTAATATCGGTCAAGCTGTAACGTGTGCCTTCATACAATCGCATGTGCTTCTGACTCAGTGTCAGCAGATGAAAAGAGCCATCACTGGTTAACCACCGAAGTAAGGGCTTTAGGTGGAAGCGTTCCGTCACGACACAGAGTTCCGGGAAGTGTATCGGCAAGGCGAACCATTGATAAATTTCTTCCGTCAGAAACAACGCCAAGCCCTCGCGTTGATGTTGCCAAAAAGAGTTTTGTACCAGCAATTCCCGCGCGGGACGCAGCATCTTGCGCAACTTGTCTTCGGGCATCCCCAGGCTTTGCAATTGCGTCTCGGCCTCGCGCAAGAGGTTCTTCAACCGCAGCGCGTCCTGCCGCACTTCCAGATTGTTGCGATGTGTCGGCAAGTAAATTGACACGCCCCATTCCCCGTGTTGATTCATCAGTGTCTGTAATACATTTCGGTTTAAATTCATCATAGTGTTTCCTTTTGTTTTGGGATGCGTAGTGGGGCTAATGCGAAGTCTCTACCCGGTTTGATAGCACTTCCGTGGGCTGGAGGCTGTAGTGTTAGGGCGATCTCTCCGCTATCATCTAGGCCAGTGAACTCGCCTGGAATGTTAAGCGTTCAGTGGGAGCTGTAGGTCGTTCTCCGGCAATCCGAATGTGGCTGGTGACGCTAACAACATCAGGCATAAATCGGGCAATGCTTTCGGCCAGCCGCCGCAGGCGACTGCATTCCACCCTGCCACTCAGAATGGCGTGCCCGTTGGTGACGGCAACATTGATCTCGCATACCTTCAAACCATTAAGCTGCATCAGCAGCCCACAGGTTTCGTGAATCTGAACGATAAGTTGTTGCTGGAGCGTTTCATCGGTGACCCCCTGATCAAGGGGTGGGAGGATTTGTGAGTATGCAGCGAAATCTCCGGTTGTGAACATAACTTTCTCCTTTCCGTCTCAACCTTGGTTTTCCTTCACACGATAGATAGTGCAATAGGCGTGCCGAAGAAAGAGGGGGAAAAGCTGGGATTTTTGGCATGTAGAGAGGAAAGTGACCGGGCTGAGTGAGGAGTTGTTCTACGCTATGTGGCATTTTACCTCATCGGACTGGATAGTACCGAGATTTCTCCCACCCTGAGTGGCGAGATGGAAATGAGGCATCTGCGATCATTCTGCCCAGATTTTGAGTCAGTTCTGAGGCTGAAGAAATTCTGCGATCTTTGCCGCCAGAGTGTGGCTATGTGAGAATAAGGCCGTCATCGGCTTCCAGTTCGACCAGTTCAGTGTGACGCAGTAACGCGAAGTTATTTTTCACATTTTCAATCGGCACTGCAACTGTCCAACTGAGCGCCACCGCGCCGGACAACCAAACCAAACCAGCTTGTGATCAGGCCGCGCTCCTATGTGCCGAGCCGGATAGGCGAAGACCAACTGACCAATGGACACCGTAAGAAAGACAATGCTGCGCGTGGATCACTGTAACGCGGCAACAGCCCTAGCAACGCCAAGCACCGTTGTGGCGATTCCGGTTTATGGTGGGGCAGGTTATCAGCCTGCCAGAGTTACGGTCGGAAAGGGCCTGGCAGGTTGATAACCTGCCCCACAAAAGCATAAAAGTGCCATGAACTTTCCAACAGTCACTTAGTAAAGGTGATTTCAGATCGCGCGGTGGCACTTTCATTTTTGTAGTAAAAAACAATTCTATTGTCAGAACTATAGCTTTTAAGAAAATCCTTTTTCTTAAAAGCTATAGCAGAGCAACTGTTGTGCCTCAGAAAACAGCGAGAATGAATTGGTTTGATGAGATTGAAGCAACTGCTCTGTGGCGTTGGGGCCTACCAAGTGGCAAAGTGCCCCTATTGGTATTGAGCGGTTAGCCTGTCCTTGGCCATCACCTTTTCTTTACCCATCAGTCAGCGCCGTAACCCACGACGACGGTTCCCGCATTTGCAGCGATGAATCCATGTGAAGCGGTGAGCGCGTAGGCCTTTGCGCTCGGAGGCAAGAAAATAGCGCGTAGACCGATTAGTGCCTGAGTCAAATAAAATCCTCTCTTTCGTAAAGTTCGCAAGGCAAGACTATGGGCAATGCCAATGACAATGACATAATCAAGAGGAGAGGCTGGCGTTTGTCTGATGCTCGCGCACGACTTTGACGCAACATTGTGCGTGCGTTACTACGGCGTGCGATACCGAGCCGAGCAGCAACCGCTCAAAGCCGCCCACCCCGCGCGAACCCAGCACAATCAAATCAGCGCCCCAGCTTTCGGCTTCATTGAGAATCACAGCCCGCGCAGGGCCTTTGATGACTTCTGGCAGCACTGTCATTTCCTTGCCTGCAAATTGCGCTGCCGCTTTCTCCACTGCCGCGCGCGCCTGATCCGCCATGATTTTTTCCCACTCCTCGAAATAGTTCTGAGGCAGCGCCCACAAGTCTGGCCTGGGCGGTTTGGGTAATTCCGCTGCACCGATGATCTTCACCGTGCTGCCTTCCGGCCAGGGACGCGCCAGCACGGCCTTGACTGCGGCGTCGCTTCCCTCTGATCCGTCAACGGCCAGCAGGATTTTCAAGTGCGTTTTCCTGACCGGATGCGCTTCGTCGGCGCGCGCGATCTCGACCGAGCAATGCGCGTGCGTGGCCACTGCCGTGGAGACAGAACCCAGCAGGAACCGTTTGAAGCCGCCCAACCCGCGCGAGCCAAGTATAATCAGATCGGCACCCCACCGGTCAGCCTCCGCAATAAGTGTTTCCTGTGGCTGCCCCAGGATAATTTCGGAGGTGAGTTCAAGCGACGCCTCGCGCGTTGCATTGCCCGTTCTGATGAGTGCCAGTGCTGCGTCTACTGCATCATGTGCCTCTTCCATCGCAGTTCTCTCCATCTGCGAATAACCACTGTTGGGCAACGCCTTGGTCTCCGCCGTCGGCGTAAACGGTAGTTTAACTACATGGAGAATTCTGACCGCGCTGCCCGGCGGCCAGGGACGGCTGGCAATCAACTCTGCCGCCGTAAAACTATAAGTAGAGCCATCAACAGCTAATAAAATCTTCATGGGGTGTCCTCTTGTTTGATGATCGTCTGAACCGAATCAACTTACTCACGATGCGCATTTTTTCGCTATGCTCCCTCCGGTTTGGGTACTATCACGCACGCGGTGAGTAAATATCATCTCTCATTGCGTAGTCTCTCTTCAACTGCCAACCTGAGTAAAGCCACAATCAGTATGCCGAGAAGTTTTAGCAAGCCTCTCACCCTCCGATCATCCATTCCAGATATTGTTCCGGCATAGCAGTGGCGCTTGAGCCTTTTCTAGAGTTTTGGATGGTTTTGCGCCGCCTGCTCCGTCAATTACTGTCACGCCTACTACAAAAGTAGCCTCCTTCTTGCCTGGCACTTCACTTGCCCTTGTAAAGAGTACTAATTGTTAATAATCATGCTGATGCCGATGGCCTTCACGAATTGATGGCGGTGGTTTTGGCTTTCAGCAAAGGAGTTTGAAAATGAACGTACAAAATAGAATGACCAGCGATGTTAAGTCCTGTGGGCTTAAAACCAATCTGGTCGCCGCCGCTTCAATGATGTGGGAATACGACTGTGGCGTACTGCCAGTAGTGAATGAGGTGGAGGATGTTGTGCGCACCTACAAGACAATCCGCGAGAACCGCCTGCAGCAAGTAGTGGCGCGGGCTTGAAAGGAAGAATGACAGCACCAATCAAAAGCGAAAGTGAGTTGCGTTGGGAAAATGAAGGTGGGGCACTGCTTTCAGGCAGTCAACAATCCCACCCCTACCCTTTCCCGTTATCGCCTGTTAATGCCTGCCACGAGCAGCGCGCAAGTGTTATGACGAATTACCGAATGGAGTACGATTCACTAGGAGAGATGCAAGTTCCCGCAGGGGCTTATTATGGCGCGCAGACAGCGCGCGCCATACTGAACTTTCCGATCAGCGGACTGGTCTTTCCCCGGCGGTTTATTTATGCACTGGGGCTACTCAAGCAGGCTTGTGCGCGCGTCAACTTGGAACTGGGTGAGCTTGAGCCGGGCCTTGGCAACGCGATTGTAGCGGCGGCGGCTGAAGTGGCGGAAGGCCGCTGGGACAGCGAATTTGTGGTGGATATTTTCCAGACGGGCAGTGGTACTTCAACTAACATGAACGCCAATGAAGTGATTGCCAATCGCGCCGCAGAGCTTCTACACGAGGACCGTGGTGCCAAAACTGTCCATCCCAACGACCACGTCAACCTATCGCAATCATCAAACGATGTGATACCGACGGCGATTCATCTAGCCGCCGCCACTGCCATTACGGAGGAGTTGCTGCCCGCGCTCACAAGCCTGCACGCCGCGCTCAGCCAAAAAACGAGTGAATTCGATGCGATTTTGAAAGCGGGCCGAACGCACCTGATGGATGCGACGCCAGTGCGATTGGGACAGGAGTTTGGCGGTTATGCCGAGCAGATAATGAAAGGTTATGAACGCATCGCGCACGCACGCCATGCGCTGCTGGAACTCGCCATCGGCGGGACTGCTGTTGGCACCGGAATCAATCGCCGTCCTGAATTTCCGGGCAGAGTGATCGCGGCACTGAACGCTGTTACGAATCTTCCTTTCCGCGAAGCAAACAACCATTTCGAGGCGCAAGGAGCGCGTGACGCCTGTGTTGAGGTTTCCGGCGCACTCAAAACACTGGCTTGCAGCTTGATGAAGATCGCCAACGACATCCGCTGGATGGGATCAGGGCCACACACCGGACTGGCAGAACTCGTGCTGCCTGCCTTGCAGCCGGGCAGTTCGATCATGCCCGGCAAAGTAAATCCGGTGCTTTGCGAAGTCGTGCTGATGGTCGCCGCACAGGTCATCGGCAATGACACGACCATCAGCATTTGCGGAGCTAGTGGCAACTTTGAATTGAATACGATGATGCCTGTACTCGGCTTCGATCTGTTGCAATCCATCCATCTGCTTTCCACTGTGAGTCAGGTTTTCGCTGAGCGATGTATTGCCGGACTGGCGGCAAATCATGGGCGCTGCCAGCAAAACGCCGAACATGACCTGGCCTTTGCCACAGCCCTGGCACCCCGGATCGGTTATGACCAAGCCGCTGCAATTTCCAAGGAAGCGCATCGCACCGGGCGATCTGTGCGTGAAATAGCACGGGAAAGGAAATTGATCTCAAACGAAGAACTCAGTTCGCTTGATTTGCAAAAAATGACTGAGCCGGGATTGTAACAAACCGGCCCATCAACTTTCCTCGTGATCACGGCCTTGGCCACAATCAATGACTTCGCGCCTATGCGACATAAAATTCGGGAAACCTTCCTGGTGCGTGTAAACCCCAAAGACTTTCTCAACCGGCGCTTTGCTGTTGCCGGTCTTTTGCATCTCAATGCCACGACTGCTGGACGCACCGACCAACGTTTTTACCTCTCAATGGGCAGTCGGTCTTGATCTAACCCTAGCTTTCGCTCTTCATCACTTAGCGCAAGGAGCGCGCCGAAGGGTGAATCCCAATCTTGAATGTGGTTGTTATTTCTGAAGTGGGTAAAAGTCCTCTTTGCAGCGGTAAGACATGCATCCTCGATAACAGCAGGTGCGCGGGTGGCAGAATTCCACACAGCGGAGCAGAAAGCCACATGGTGAACCAGACAAGCAGATAATCGGTTCTATCTGAAATCAGGCAAGCACGAGGGCAAATCCTATGGAAACAACAAGCTTTGGACGAAACACTGCAAATCCCTGGCCAAAGCTGGCAGGCATGGCACGGTCATTGCCGAAGTCTATTTTTGGAGTCCCACTAAAGATTGGCAGGAATAATGAACAACAAGATGCAGAACCCTTTGACCATTCATTTGATTTCCCATAACCATTGGGATCGGGAATGGATCTTTACGGCGCGCTACACCAATCGCTGGTTGCCGCCATTTTTCGCCAATGTCTTCACGATGCTGGAGCGCGAGCCGCAGTACCGCTTTGTGCTGGATGGACAAACCGCCATCATCGAAGACTGCCTTAGCCAGTTATCGGCTGATGAAGTTGAGTATTACGAAAAGCAAATCAGCCGCTTTGCCAAAGAGGGGCGCTTGTTGATTGGCCCGGCGTATTTGCAACCGGATTGGGGGTTGGTCAGCGGGGAAGCGCTGGTGCGCAATCTGCTCATCGGTCACAAAGTCGCCAACAAGTTTGGCCCTGTGATGAAGGCGGGTTGGATGCTCGACAACTTTGGGCAAATCGGACAAGCGCCGCAAATTTATCAAGGTTTCGGCATTGACGGCGTGTTTGTCTGGCGCGGTGTGGATATAGAAGTGGCAACTCTGACGCGGCAAGGCAACGAGGCGCGCATCTCGGAACTGCTTAACCAACAGCTTTACGATCAACTGCGGATTGAGGATGAACTGGAAGAAATCGGCGAGGCGATGAGCTGGTCGCGGACCAAGAAACGCGCGGGTGAATACCTGCTGCATTATTATGCGGGCTTGCTGCAAAAGCAGCAGCACGAGAAAGAATAAGGAAAACTTATGCGCATTGAACTCCCCAGAGAAGTCCAACGTTTTGGCGGAAACATGTTTTATGGCGTGCAAAAAGTGTACGAACTGGATGCGGGCTTAAGTGCCGACCAGTTGCCATACGAACTACAATTTGTCATCCGACAAGTTCCCTACGAAACGCTCAACGAGATCGAAAAACAGATGGCGATCATCATTCCGATGAAAGCGGAACGACTGCGCTTGTTGGAAGGCGTACTGTTTGCGATTCCCCACGCCTGTCAGGTTATCGTCGTTTCCAACAGCCCGCGCGAGCCGGTTGACCGCTTCAACATGGAAGTGAACGCGATTGACAGTTTTCGCACGTTTACCAAAAAGGAACTGTCTATTGTCCATCAAAAAGACCCGGTGGCAGCACAAGCCTTTGCGGCGGCTGGTTATGAAGAGTTGCTGGATGATGACGGTTTGATTCGCAATGGCAAAGCTGAAGGGATGATGCTGGGCTTAATGCTGGCGCGGTTGGCAGGCAAAAAATACGTCGGGTTTATTGATGTGGACAATTTCATTCCGGGTTCTGTGCTGGAATATGTGCGCGCTTACGCCACCGGGTTTGCGCTGAGTAAATCGGCTGGTGCAATGGTGCGCATGCTCTGGCACAGCAAACCGAAAGTGGTAGATTCACAACTCTATTTCTCTCGTTACGGTCGTGCCTCGGTACTGACGAACGAATATCTGAACCGCTTGATTAACTACCGCACAGGCTTTGAAACTGAAGTCATCCGAACGGGCAATGCGGGCGAACACGCGCTCAGTATGGAATTGGCCATGCGGCTGAATTATGCAGCTGGTTATGCCGTAGAGACCAACCACTTCGTCAACCTACTGGAGAAATTCGGCGGGCTAAACGTCAGCCCCTATCCCGACATGATGAAAGATGGCGTCGAGATTTTTCAGATTGAATCACGCAATCCGCATCTGCATGATATTTCCAAAGGGGAAGAGCATATTCACGAAATGATGCAGGCTTCGCTCGGCGTAATTTATCAATCGTTCACTTGTCCCGAAACACTCAAGAAAGAAATCCTCCACGAACTGCGCCGACGCAAAGTGATTGGCAAGCGTGAGACGCCACCGCCAGTGCGAACGTATCCCTCGCTTGACCGCATCAAGCTTGATCAGTTCGCCGACACGATTGCAGGGCAGCCTTATGTCTCGTGGCTTGAGTCGCCTGGGCGAGTTACTCCCACCGCAACAACGAATGTGGCGAAAATTATAGAAACCGAAAATCGCGCCGACACCATTCCACAAAAGAAAGTGCAGAAACTGGGAACATGAATAAGCAACTGGTGATTTTTACAGACCTTGATGGAACTTTGTTGGAATTGGAAACTTACTCTTTCCAGCCTGCCGAAGCGGCGCTTCGTCGCGTTCAGGCGCGGGCAATTCCGCTCATTTTCTGTTCGTCCAAGACCCGCAGCGAGCAGCAGTATTACCAACAGCAGATGGGGCTTCGGGCACCAATTATCGTAGAAAATGGCGCGGCCATCGTTATCCCCGCAGGCTATTTTTCTACCAAGCTTTCGTCTGCCGAAAAGGATGAGGTGATTGAACTCGGCGTTCCTGTCAGCTTCATCAGAGACGCCCTCAAGCATATTCGCGCGGAACTTCAACTCGCGTTTCGTGGCTATGCGGAATTGTCATTGAAAGAATTATGTGACTGGACGGGTTTGGAGGCAGAAGCGGCGGAGCGTGCGCAAAATCGGGAATATAGCGAAACGCTGATTGGCGAATTCACAACAGATGAAATTGACATGTTGAATGCAGCCTTGCACAAGGTCGGCCTCGTCGCCACAAAAGGTAGCCGCTTCTACACGGTCTCTGCCATTTACAGCGACAAAGGAATGGCAGCAGCAGGATTAGTCGAATTGTTCCAACAGAAATTTGGTGAGATTATGACCGTTGGCCTGGGCGACAGTGCTAACGATTTGCCGTTGCTGCGGGTGGTTGAGCGTGCTTTTTTGTTGCGTAAACCTAACGCGCTGGTAATGAACGGTAGCACTGATTGGCTCCCTGTAAATGGCCCGGCGGCCTGGGCCAAAATCGTTAACAGTTTGCTCGATGAGCAAACTGACAGGCCCAACCCTATTCCACGAACAGGAGCATCTCAATGATTAGGCTTGCACGTATCCTTTGCCCACTTGATTTAGTCCCCGACTCCGCCGCTGCCTTGCGCTACGCCGTGGCGTTGGCACAAGCCTATCACGCCAAGTTGGTCGTGTGTCACTTTCCCGGAGCGGTTTTACCAATGGAGGCAACAGAAATCCTTGCCAAGCTAGCGGAAATGATCGCTCCCTACCTGCTAAATGCAAACCCTGAACTGCAAGTTGAAGTGGTGATTGTTCATGGCAATGATGCGGCTGACGCGATTACAGGCGCGGCGGCAGAACAGCAGATTGATTTGGTGGTGATGCAATCGCGGCGACGCCCTCTGGCGGCTGCGTTGCTCGGTTCGGTGGCAGAAGCTGTTTGCCGCGCAGCCCCTTGCGCGGTGTTCGTGACACACCCGCAAGAAGAGGCACGTGAAAAAGACGCATTCTTTGCACCCCGGAGTGTGCTGGTCGCGCACGATTTTTCCGCTTGCTCACGGGTGGCGTTCGCCTGGGGGCTGGCGCTGGCACAACTGTATCAGGCGGAATTGCATCTCCTGCACGTTGTTGCCCCCGACACATATCTTGATCTGGATTACGAGTCCGGTCTGGGCACTATCGGCCAAGGCGTGCTGGCCGATCTCGAACGTGAACTGATGAAGGAACTCCCGGCAGGGCATGAGTCGAGATGTGTAGTAAAAAGGGAAATTCGGATGGGGAAGCCCGCAGCGGAAATTCTGGCTTATGCCAATCAACAGCAGGTGGATTTGCTTTGCATCGGCGCGCATGACGACAGTAAACCACGCGGACTATTTGGCTCGAATGCGGATGTGATGTTGCGCCAGGCTTTGTGTCCGATTCTCGTTGCTCAGTAGTGAATGATTGCAACTTGCGTCAGAATTTTCGGTACTTCTTGCTTCCAGTTTGCTTCCAGTCTGGCGGCCTGGGGGTTCGGCCATACGCAGGTTCTTCCGGCTGTGCTGTTAGAATTCTGCTATCTTACGATTTGGTTTTCTCCTCGCCATCGGCAGCTCCACAGCATTCAGCTTGGTTTGAGTCATGTTTCCTCTCCTTTTGACTGCTGCGCTTGATATGACAGGCAAGTATCCGTGATGGTTAGGCCGCGATTGGCCATCTGTCAGCAGGGTCATTGTCCATTGCCTGTTCCTGTTTTATGTCCCAGACCTGCGTCTGCTGGCTAATGGTGAAGCGGTGACGACACGACCGACAAATATGGATTGTGCCTTGTTTCGCGCCCAACAATAACGAGTTTTCTCGGCATTGTGGGCAGCGATGAATCCACCGCAGCAGCCGTTGATAAAATTGTTTTCTGGGTTTTGTTTCATTACTCATTGAGAAATTCTCCTTCGGCAGGCAGGTCAATAGCCCTGACAAAATACTCCTCTTATAGATAGGGCAATTAGTGTACCGTGCTAAAGGCTTGCGTGAAGAATAGGCGAGAAAGCCTTTTTATTGGGTATTGCGACTTGGTTTGCTTGGTTAAGGAAAGGGCGAGATCACTTTAGCATGTGGGAATCTTCCACATTGTGTGGCAGAAAGCCCCATTGTGACAGCGCGGAAAAGCCTTGAAATCAACATATCGCTTCTCTACAGGTGGTTTAATTACTGGTACGCGGCTTGCACTCCTATTTGGGACAGCGGATGGAATTAATAGTGAGACGCCAAGTAAGACGGGCGATTTTTGAGGGCGATAAAAGCTTGCCTTGACCTGCTATAGGATGGGTTTCTTAACTTGGGGTGAGATACGGAATCTATCCTGCTGAGTTGTGGTCGAAGATTTTGCGATAATGGGTGCAATAAGAATCTTCGGACGCCGCTCTTCATGGGGTCTCACTTTTAATTCCATCCGCTCGTAGATCGCTCAATAGGGCAAGTCTGATTTCTCGTGAGGGGGTAATCAATTTGCCTTTTCCCAGCCGCAAGCTAACATTCCCTGCTTGCGGCTGGCTATAATTCCTCGCCGCTTCCATTGGCCCTCCCCAAATTGACCGTCAAGCCATTCACCAGTTAGACTGCAATCACAAGTATGGGACAGATTGTTAGGCGGCGAAACCACGGGTAGGTGGTCAGGCTGTGTGCGTGGCAATTGAAGGGAAGAAGCACTCGGCTGTTATACTCAATAGAGGAGAACGATTGCGGACAGCAACCAAGCTTATTCTATTATTAACACTTGTGGTTGGCGCAATCATGAGCCTGGGCGGCTATTTTTCCCTGCGGCAACGGACGAGTATCCTGGAAAGTGCCTTGCGCGGTGAATTGCGCGCCCATGCCATCACACTACAAATTGCCTTGCAGGACGTTTATGCCGCGGGTCAGTCAACCCAGGCGCAGAAACTGATTGACCACTTGAGCGAAAATCCCAAAGTCTTTAGCGTAATTCTTTTCAATGAACAGGGGCAGGTGCTGATGCTCTCGAATCCATCGGCCTCAGAGCTACTTCGTCATCCGCCAGAAATTCAGCGTGTCCTGCAATCCGGTGAAACAGTTGAATTGGCGCAAGGAGATGATCTCTTCTCGATTCTGATGCCTGTCCAACTGGATAAACAACGACGTGGGGCCTTTCAGATTTCTCAACCGCTTTCTTTTATTCAGTCAGATGTCGCGCATGCGCGCCGGGACATCGCCATGTTAACGCTGGCGTTATTCGTCGCCACGATTCTGGTCGTCTTGGTGGTGACTCGGTTCAGCGTCTTGCGACCGATCAATGATCTGCTCACTGGAACAATTGCCTTCAGCGAAGGCGACCTCAACTATCGTGTCGTCGTTCCTGGTGGGGGGGGAGAAATTGCGCGGCTGGCGCTCGAATTTAATCAGATGGCCGCGCATCTGATCGAGCAGCGGCAGAAAGTGATCAGCGCCGCTGAAGAACAGCTTGCCTTGGAACGGAGCCTCAAACAGAGCGAAAGACTAGCGACTGTCGGACGCCTGGCGGCGGGCATTGCGCACGAAATGGGGGCGCCGCTCAATGTCATCAAAGGACGCGTGGACATGTTGCGTAAGCGTGAGGATGCGACATCGGAACGCCGCGACCGATGGCTGCAAATCATTGATGAGCAGGCCGACGCCATTGCTCGTATTGTGCGGCAACTCTTAACGCTGGCTCGCCCTTTTCATCTCCGGCATGAAGCCATCAGGCTGAAGCAATTGATTGATGGGGTTGTGGATTTAATTCAACCGGATGCCAACGCCAACAAGATCAGGATTCGCCTCACCACGAGCGATGAGATACAGGTAGAGGGAGATCGAAATCTCTTGCATCAAGTGCTGCTGAATCTTTGTCTCAATGCTCTCCACGCCATGCCGAACGGCGGCAACCTGGATATTGCTACGCTGCAAGACGAACAAGAGAAAGACGGTCGTACCTTTATCGCCTTACGCGTTACGGATACAGGCGCTGGGATTGCGCCGGAACATTTACCGCAAATCTTTGATCCCTTCTTTACGACCAAAGAAATTGGCCAGGGGACAGGATTAGGACTAGCCGTTTCGCATCGCATCATCGAAGAGCACGGCGGTTGGATCAAGGCCGAAAATCAACCAGAAGGGGGCGCGACTTTCCTTGTCTGGTTGCCAAAGGTTATAGCGGCGGCGGTAACCAGCCCCGCGCACACGCCGCAAAAGGCAGGAGCACCTCAATGAAAGAACGAATTCTCATCGCTGAAGACAACGCCGATATGCGCGAAATGATCGCCGAGCTGCTGGAGGATGCCGGGTTCAATCTTGTCGCGGCAGCCAACGGGCGCGCGGCGCAAGCGCAAATTTTACGTCCAGATGAAATGATTGATCTAGTGATTACTGATGTGATGATGCCGGAAATGAAAGGCGATGAATTGCTCGGCATCGTGCGCCAACGCCGCCCGGAAACTCCAGTCATTGTGATCACGGCGTTTGGTTCGGTCGAACAAGCGGTCGAGATGGTGAAAGCAGGGGCGTTTCAATACCTGGTGAAGCCCTTCAAAAACGATGACCTGTTGCAGGTGGTTGAAGAGGCACTGGAACAAAGCGCACCGCACCGCGAGCAGGCGCGTTTACGCTACGCAACGCCCGCGGCTCCCGCCCGGATTATTGGCGCTTCGGCTCCGATGCAAAAGCTGTTTGAGATGATTGCCCTGGCTGCGGAAAGCCTTAGCACGGTGTTGATTATGGGCGAATCAGGAACGGGCAAAGAACTGGTGGCGCGTGCTGTCCACGATATGTCTGGCAGGAAGGGGCCATTCGTTCCGGTCAATTGTGCGGCCATTCCCTCCGACCTGATTGAATCCGAACTTTTTGGTCACATGGGCGGATCGTTCACGGGCGCTCGTGCGCCGCGCGCGGGATTATTTGAAGCGGCGGATAGAGGGACAATCTTTCTGGATGAGATTGGTGAATTGCCTTTGCCGATGCAGCCCAAAATTTTGCGCACGTTGCAGGAAGGCACCATACGACGCGTTGGCTCCAATGCAGAAAAGCATGTGGAGGTGCGCGTTGTCGCCGCCACCAATCGCAATTTGGAAGAAGAAATGCAGGCCGGACGTTTCCGCGAAGACTTGTTCTGGCGGCTCAATGTGATTCGCCTGCCCGTGCCCGCACTGCGCGAACACGCCTTTGATATTCCGCTGTTGGTCGAACATTTTATCGCCAAAAATGCGGCGGCTGCTGCGAAACCGCCGCTGACGATGTCACAGGAAGCCTTGGCGATTTTGACCGCGTATGCCTGGCCGGGTAACGTGCGCGAATTGGAAAACGCGATTGAGCGTGCTATTGCTTTTGCGCGCGGCGGAGTGATTACCGCCGAGAACTTGCCCGAACGGGTGCGAACCAAAGGCGATGCTTCCGCTCTGGTTGTTCGTGCCAGCGCACAAAACCTGACGTTACGTGAAATAGAGCGCGAATACATTCTGGAAATCCTGCGGCGCACGGAAGGCAATAAAAAACGGGCTGCGGAAATTCTGGCCCTGGATCGCAAAACGCTCTATCGCAAATTAGATGAATATCGCGCGGAAGGTATTATTGGGGATGTGTAGCTTTTTTCCTCTCCTTGTCGCCGATTGCCACATTGCTATGTCCCTCCCCGTATGATTCGCTCCGAATTTCACCCTCAAAGTGTGGCTCGGTATTTGCTCCTATTCACAATGAGTCTCACAATCATTTGTTGCATGGCTCTGTAAACCAGGAGAGAAGGAGTGCAAAATAGATGCTTCTAACAGAAGCTATTTTTCCAGCCCTGGCGCTGGTCACAGATGCAGGACACGCTGGCATGTTTTTGTCATTGCTGGTGATGTTTGTCAGCGCGAAATTCGCCGCCGAAATCTTCGAGCGTCTCAAACAACCCGCCGTCGCAGGCGAAATCCTCGCCGGCATCGTGATTGGCCCCAGCGTACTGGGGTTGGTCACGCCCAATGATTTGACGGCTGCGTTAGCGGAGTTGGGCGTCATCTTCTTGTTGTTTCTGGTTGGGTTGGAAACGAAACCTTCCGACATTTTTCGCGTTGGCGGTCGTGCGTTATTAGTTGCCGTACTAGGCGTTATCGTGCCGTTCATCAGTGGCTGGCTGCTAATGACATGGTGGGGACGACCCGGCATCGAAGCCATCTTTGTCGGTGCCGCGATGGTAG
Source organism: uncultured Acidobacteriota bacterium (assembly GCA_963794955.1). Classification (GTDB taxonomy): domain Bacteria; phylum Acidobacteriota; class Blastocatellia; order RBC074; family RBC074; genus JAFDVL01. The sequence continues at coordinate 262,697 of CAWCGF010000015.1, read as the reverse complement.
CGACTTCAGTCGGTATTACTGCCCGCGTGCTGGGGCAGATGGGGCTGATCAACCTTCAGGTGAGCCGCATTATTCTGGGGGCAGCCGTGATTGACGACGTGCTGGGATTACTAATTTTGGCCGTGGTCAGCAGCATGGCCAAAGGTTCCGTCAATTACACGCACATTGCGATGACAGCGGCAATGGCAGTCGGCTTCACGTTAGTGGTAGCGCTGATCGGCGCACGTACGGTCAACAAAGTGCGGCATCGGGTCGAGAAATTGCGAGTCGGGCAATCGTGGCTCGTCTTTGGCTTTGCTCTCTGTTTGGTCTTAGCCTTCGTTGCAACGTGGATTGGTGTGGCGGCGATCATTGGCGCGTTTTTAGCGGGGATGGCCTTGTCTGAAGCAGCGGAAGGTACGGATATGCCGGTGCAGGCCGAAGCGGTAACCGAGTTTTTGCTGCCGTTTTTTTTGACCAGCATCGGGATGCAACTGAAGCTGGAAGTTTTCCTGCATTCCGAAGTCATTGTGTTGGCCGTCATCGTGACCTTGCTCGCCGTCTTGTCCAAGCTCATCGGTTGCGGGCTAGGCGCTTATTCATTGGGTGCTAAACGCGCGCTGCAAGTCGGAATGGGGATGGTGCCGCGCGGTGAAGTCGGCATCGTCGTCGCGCAAATTGGTTTGGGTTTGGCCGCCGTCAGCAATGAAGCCTATGGCGTGGTGTTGGTGATGGCAGTGGCGACGACCCTGATTGCGCCGCCGTTCCTGGTGCGGCTCTTCCGCGATGAAGAAACACAAGTACCCGATGACTTCTTGCCCATCACGCCGATTTCGTAGGAGCAGGATTACGTATTACCAAAGAAAGGAAAGTTAATGTCATTGAAGGTCAGAAAAATTTTATGTCCGATAGATTTCAGCGAGGCTTCGTTGAAAGGGCTACAGGAGGCTATCAAATACGCTTCGCATTTTGATGCTGAACTCTGTTTGGCTCACATCGTTTACAGTGGAATCCCCTTAAGTACGGACGCCGCAGGTTACTTGTCATTATCACCGGAACTGTATGAAATCCCGCGACGTAATGCTGAAAAGAAATTCCAGGAAATGACCGGCGAGTTGAATGAGCGCGGCATTAACACGTCGTATATAATCGGCGCGGGGGACCCAGGCCTCTGGAGATCGTGAGCCTGGCGGCGGATCGGCAAATAGACATGATCGTCATTACCACGCACGGCTGGACAGGCTGGAAGCGGATATCGTTTGGCTCAGTCGCCGAAAAAGTTGTACGGTATGCCCGCTGCCGTGTGCTCACCGTACCTGTGCGCCGCCAAGCCGTCAAAAAGATACAGGAAAAACGAATTCCTTTAGCTCCTGTTCCGACGCGTAAACGCAAACGATTGGCGGTGGCGGCTTGACGCCAACTGAGGCCGCCAACTTCCCAATTGTGGAGGAATGCAAAATGAAAGTTCGTGACATTATGAAGCAACCTGTCGTGACCGTGCGGGACACCGACACATTAGAAGCTGTAGCCCAAACGATGCTTGATCATAAAGTCTGGGGCGTGCCCGTCGTCAATGCCCAGGGAGAATTATGCGGCATTATCTCCGACAGCGATTTTGCGACGCAGGAAGCCTGGGTGCCTTTTACGCGCCTGCGCGCCCCCAGACTCTTCGGGCAATGGATTGATGGTGAACAAATGGAACCCATGTATGAAAAGGCACGCAGCATGAAAGCGGCGGATATTATGCGTTCGCCCGTGGTCACAGTAACGGAGGAGGAAAGCATAGATGCCGCTGTGAATAAAATGCTCAAACGACACGTCACGCGCCTCCCCGTGGTGCGTGGTCGTGTTCCGGTGGGAATAATTGCGCGCAACGATTTGCTGAAGTTGATGGCCGGCCAGCTTGACCCGGCAAGTGAGATTATGTTGCCGACAGACACCTCGCCAAAGGACTAAAGGCGATGTTTGATGAGCAATACTTCATTGCCTTTTTCGTTATAAAACAACTCATCCACCATATCCTTCGTCATCATAATGCCGAAGCCGCCGGGGCGAACTCCTTGCTGTAAGCGATAGAGAATATGCAGGGTTGGGTCATCTGACGGGTTGGAAATCGCGGCTTGTGGAAGGCTGTCGAAAGAGAAACCCGTGCCCGGGTCTTCGATGTGATAGACCAAGGCTTGCGCCGAAACGACGCAGGAAACTTTGATGGTTTGCTGTGGGTCGAATTTGCCGCCGTGTTCGATAGCATTCAGCAGCATTTCACGAAAAGCGGTTCCGATACGCTCGCGGATTTCCAGCGACAATTCGGTGTGCATCTCGCGTAAAAACCGAACCACGCGGCTGGCGGTCAGCAACCGACATTTCACGCGCAGCGTGATCCAGTGCGGCAGCGCAGACAGAACTTCGATGCCGTCATCCCACTCTGGCAGGTCAAGGGCCTTCGTCATCATCTCCGCAATTTCATGGGGATCAAAAGGCACAGAAAAGAAACTGAAGGCGTGTTCCAGCATTGCCTCAATTACATCTGCGGGCGTACTAGCTGAAGCCAGCACGATGACTTTTGTGTGAGGGCTGAAGTGTCGTATTTGCCGCAACAGTGCCACATCGTCAGCGCCATTAGTATGTGTATCCGTCAGGATCAAGTCATAACTCACGTCTTTGATTCGTTGCAGGCAGACAGCCGAATCACTCACGGTTTCACAGTGCAATTGATCCCCGTAATTTATTGCCACCTCACCGAGCAGTCGCGTGACGAACGCGTCATTGCCAATCGTGAGAATCTTTTTTGTAGCAGGCGTAGTCATCGGAATTCCTCCTCGCCTTGCAGGCTAAGCGAAGAGCAAAAAGAACGCAATTCCGGCAGCCTCATCCGGTCGTTTGCACATTCGCCGGATCAGCCTGAGGCGTTACAAATACGCTGATACAGACGTTCGGCGTCAGCTAAACGACAAAGTCCGGTACCCGGCGTCATCACGCAAGCAGCACTGGCGGCCACCCCATAACCTACGGCTTCGACCAGGGGCCAGCCGCGCGCCAGGGCGAGGGTAAGTCCCGCAACGAGGCTGTCGCCCGCGCCTATCTTGCTGACGATGGGAACGATGGGGGAACGTAATCGCTGGCAACCCTCTTTCGTTGCCAGCAACACGCCAGCGCTGCCCAGCGAAAGTACTACCGCCTGTGCATGTCCCGCCTGGATGAGTTTCTGTAGCGCGTCTTCTTGCGCAGCCTCTTCGTCCAGCGGTTGCCCCATCAATTGGCGCAATTCGCGTAAATTTGGTTTGAGCAGAAAGGCTTCAGCCTCAACCATCGCGTGCAATGCCGGGCCGGAAGTATCCACGATGACTCGCATTCCCAGGTCTTTCCCCAGACGCGCCACTTGCGCGTAAAAGTCGTCCGGCAGGCCGAGCGGCAGGCTGCCGCTGGCGACCAGCCAGTCTGGGCGCGGCGTCAGCGTCGCCAATTGTGCCAGTGCTTGTTTCCATTCGCTTTCCTGCATCTGCGGTCCCGGCAGGCTGAAGCGATATTGCTGGCTCGTGCTCTCTTCTAAAACGGCAAAACTTTCGCGCGTCCAGCCTTGCATCGGCAGCGCACACTGAACAATGCCTTCGTCTTCCAGTAACTGTTGCAGGATTGCACCCGGCGGGCCGCCACAGGTATAGAGGGCTAATGATTGCCCGCCCAGTTTGCGAATGGCGCGCGACACATTCAAGCCACCGCCGCCGGGTTCATGGCGCAGCGAATGGCAGCGCAATTTGTGTTCAGGGACAACGTGATCAATCTGCGCACTTTTATCCAGCGCAGGATTCAATGTTAGGGTGGCGATGGTTTGCTGATTCAAGTGGACTCCTCGGCTGCTGCGATGACGTGTTGTACGGCGGCTGGATTGCGTGTGGTCAACTCCTCGACGATTTGATTAAGGGCCTGTTGTTCGCCCTCAGAAATCTTGTTGCCAAAGCCCAGAATACCGCCGGAAGCAGTAGCAACATTGGTGCAAAGAGCGATCAGACTTTGCCTGCCAGCCGCACGCTTTTCGGATGGCAGCAGCGCGGTGATGTCACGAATCACGCGCAACGTCTGAGCAAAAAACTCCTGTTCCGGGGCTTCGTTAAGCCAGGCGGTCAATTGCTGATGGGTGCGGCTGCCTGTCGTGACGCTGCACGAAGCAGCGGCTTCCAGCACCAACTCGCGCTCGCGTGCAGTAACGCTGCCGCTCGCCCAGGCCGCCTGCAGCAGCGGCACCAGATACAATAGCCGCACCGTCTCGCGCGTGTACCCCAACTCTTGTAACGTCGCCAGTATTTCTTCATCTGCCACACCCATGACTTCGCCTAACTCCTCACGCTCGGCCTCCAAAATCTGGCGGCGGCGGATTTGTTCGCTCAGTTCCTGTTGTTGGCAGTAACTGACCTCATTGCCCTTGCTCAGTTGGTCAAATGCATTTGCCATGATCGCCTCTTTCTTCGCTTCAAAACGGCCAGAAATACGGTATTAAAATAGTGGCGATGATCCAGAAGAGCAAATTCAGTGGCGTCCCAACTCGCAAAAAGTCAGCGAATTTGTATTGTCCAGGGCCGTAGATCAGCGTGTTCGTCTGATAGCCGACGGGCGTCATGAAGCTGGCCGAAGCCGCGAACATAACGGCGACCAGAAACGGGCGCGGACTGACTTGCATCGCCTTAGCCGTGGCGATAGCAACTGGCGTCAGCAACGCAGCCGTGGCGCTATTCGACATGATTTCGGTGAACACAAAGGTCATCAGATAGAACGCTGAAAGCAAGGCGACCGGCCCCCAAATGCCGACCGTGGCAATAATGTTTGAAGAGATCAAGGGAGCCGCGCCGCTGTGTTCCATCGCGGCTTCCAGACTCAAGACGCCCGCCAACAAAAAAATGATGCGCCACTGGATCGCCTCGTAGGCGTCCTCCATCGTCATGCAACCCGTCAGGACGAGTAGCACTGCACCAATAATCGCACCCACGACAATGGGCAGGATGCTCAGCGTCGCCGTCAGCACTACACCCGCAACAATCAAAAGAGCAAGAATTAATTTGTTTTTGCGATAGGCGAGTTGTTCAACTTCCGAAATAATGATGAAAGAAGTGTTTTGCCGCAGTTGATTGTAGCGGTCAGTTCTGACTTCCATCAGCAGCGAATCGCCTGGATCCAATTTCGCGTCGGCAATTTTTTCGCGCAGTAATTTGCCGCGATGCCGGATGGCCAAAACCGCCGCGCCAAACTTTTCATAGAACTGCAAATCCTCCAACGATTGTCCGGCCACAGACCTGCCCACAAATTCGGAACTCGGTGCGACAATCGCCTCGACCAACTTGACCTCTTTCGTCTCAACGTCCTGATCATGCCATTTGTATTGTGGTTTGAAGAGCACACCCTCGCGCGCCTGAAGCTGGTTGAACTCTTCCCAGTTGCAACTGACCCGCAACACATCACCCGCCTGCAAGACCAGATCAGGCGGCGGCACGGCAAACACTTCGTCGCCACGCTGCACCCCAATGATGATGATCTCAATGTCTTTGGCAATGGGCGCGTCTTTGACCATGTGCCCAACGGAGGGGGCGTTTTCCAACAGCACGACCTCGGCGATGTATTCCTGCATTTGGTAGCTTTCCATCAAATCGCTTTCGGCGCGGCGGTCAGGAATGAGACGGATACCAATCAACAGCATATACAGCATGCCCACGCCGAACATTACCAGGCCGAGCGGCGCAACTTCAAACATCGAGAACGCGGGCTGCCCTCTTTCTTCCGCGATGGAGCTAACGAGGATGTTGGTCGAAGTGCCAATCAACGAACAGGTACCGCCGAACATGGAGGCGAAGGACATCGGCATCAGCAGCTTCGAGGCGCTGGCTTTGATCTCTTTCGCCACACCGAGCAGCACCGGAATAAACACCGCGACGATGGGCGTGTTGTTGATGAACGCCGAAAAAAAACCGACGGCGATCATCACCGAAATCATGCCGAGCCAATAATTCCGTTTGAAGAGGTCGGAGGTAAACTTACCCAAGTAGCTAACCGCGCCGGTTTTGAAGAGACCCGCGCTGATGACAAACATCGCCGCCACCGTCACGGTCGCTTTATTGCTGAAGCCGGCAATGCCTTCGGCGGGTGAGACGATGCCGAAAATCAGGAAGGTCCCCATAATCAGCAAGGCGATCAGGTCCACTGAAAGCTTTTCCGTGGCAAACAGCACCACCGCACAGAGCGCGACGACGAGCACCAGAATAATCTCAAAGTTCATAGTAAATCCCTTTCCTCTCAGGATGGTGTTTGGTGGTAGCAAGGAAAAGGTACTGCTGTGGTTTGCAGCCGTGTTAGCGGCAACCCGAATTTAGCTCGTCGTTTCAACGACGGGAATGGTCTGTCGCTACGCGACAAAAACTTACCTTTTTATCACTACCTATTTGCTGATAGCAGGTTATTAACCACTTCAATTGCGGGCCACTTTGATAATCGGCAGCTCGCAGATTTCGGTCAATTCCTGGCTGAGCGATTCAGAGAGCAGGTCCATGCCGAGCACATTGCCCAGCCCCAGGTCTTCCGTCGCTCTCGCCAAGAGGATCAAGTCCGGCTGTGCCTTTTCCAGTACATATTTCAAGTTGAGCGGCGTGAGCGATTCGCGGAAATCCACTGCATCAATGATCCCCTGCTCAAGCGCATAAGGATTGTCGCGCGGATCAAGCGTGAGTACTGTCACGGCGGGATTCTTCTTTAGCTGTTCCAGCACCTTGGCCCCGATGCGGCCTGCTCCAACTACTAAGATTCGCATAGCTTGCACTCCTTCGTTTGCGGCGGTTTACACCCAGCCCAGCACGGCCAGCGCATAAAAGAATAAAGCCAGCACGGGCGCGCTGATCAGCGTCATGATGATGCCATTGCGCATCATGTCCGTGCGTTCAATGATGCCGCTGGCCGCAATCAGCGCCATGCGCCCAGAGGCAGATGGCAGCGAATACCCGAACGTCGTCGCCAGCGTCACCGGCAGCACCAGTTGCACGGCATTGAAATTGGGGTCGGATTTCGCCACGCTAATCAGAATCGGCACAAACACCGCTGCGATGGTCGTGTTGTTCATGATGTTTGTCAGCAGTGCCGAAAGAAACACCAGCAGCAACATACTGATCACCAGCGGTGGCCCGACGACCAGCGGCTTGAGAATCGTGGCGAACCAGGCGGTCGCGCCCGTGCGGCTCAGCGCTTCGCCCAGCGAAAGCCCCGCGCCGATGATGAAAAAGATGCCCCAACTCACGCCCTTCACATCTTCCCAGTTGAGGAGCTTGCGAATCGCCAGATATGCAATGGCCATGACCGCTACCATCGCCGCTGACAGCAGCGTCGGCGGTAACCCTAGCGCCGGTTCAATCCACGCGCCGCCAATCCACAACAGCGCCGCGCCGACCAGTGTCAGCAGCACTTCGCGTTCAGCGGAACCCATCGGGCCAAGCTTGGCGACTCGTTGGCGCACCGGTTCAATATCAATCTGCTGCACATCCACCCGCACCAGCTTTAACAAGACCCACCACGTCAGCGGAAAGATCAGCAGAAAGGCAGGCAGCCCATAACGCATCCAGTCAAAAAACGTCCAGGGGCGAATCTCAGCCAGGAACCCGGAGGCCACTGCATTGGAGGCCGCGCCCATTACCGTCACCATGCCGCCCAGACTGGCGCTATAAGCAATGCCCAGCACGAGCAACACCAGCAAAGGCCGCGCCTTTTCAGGATCGGGAACCTGACGCGAAATCGTCAGCGCCACCGGAATCAACACAGCGGCGGTAGCCGTATTCTCGACCCACATGGATAAGACCGCCGCCACTCCCATCAACCCCAGCAGCAGGAGCGGCACGGCTCCCCCCGACGCTACCAGCGTCATCAGCGCCAACCGCCGCGTCAGGCCTTGCTTGCGCAAGGCTTCGGCCAGAAACAAACTGGCCAGAATTAGGAAGACCACCGGACGCGAGAACGGCTCAAAAACCACCGGCGTAGTGCCGACATTGAGCACGACCTGCGCAACCGGCACCATCAACGCGGCGATGGGCAAGGAAACCGGCTCCAGCGCCAGTACGCCAGCGGTGAAAACAAAAACGGCCAACGCCCGATGACCTTCCGCCGACAGCCCCGCTGGCGTAGGCAACAGCAATACGCCCACGGTCAGCGCCAAGACCGCCCCGAAGCGTCCGAGTAGCCCCGGCAAGCCAGTGGCAACCCGCGGCAGCAAGACGCGCAGCGGTTCAAAGACCGGCGTGTCTTCGCCGGACGCTTGCTCCTCGATAGCAGGTCTTTGCGGCAGCAGCCGTAAGGAAGGTGCCAGCATTTTGGCCCCGCCTAAGATCGTCCGCATGGTGAAGTTGAGTAGTGTCGTGGCCAGATCAGTGGCTTGCTGCTGCCCGTACACGGTTTGCGCGGCGGCGATGGCCGCGCGGCATGGTTCGCAATGCAACTGATGTTCTTGCGCGGCGCGGTATCCTGCCGGAGGCAGACGACCGGCGACAAAATCGGCAGCCACAATATGTTCTGCTTGTTCTGCTGACATTAGGCCTCCGTGCGGTCTGCCCGGTCAATGAAGATGGTGACATTCTCATCGGTCAGAACGGAATTGGGCAGCGAGAGCAGACCATCAGCAGTTTCGATCACGGTCTTGACCGTGCCGATACTGACTAAACGACCTATATGGTTTTTGATCTCCACTTGCTGCCCGACCTTGAATGCTTCTTTCGCGTGGAATCCGGCCAGAATGTTATGCGCTAGTTCGCGGTTGCCCAGGCCGAACGCCAATGCCAGTGTCAGGGCCGTCGCTGCAATAATGGCGATGGCCGCCGCCGTCAATAGTGTGGTCTGCACCTTCAACTGTTCCAACGCCAGAATGATAACGAAAGCCAGTAGCGCATAGCGCACCAACTGACCGAGCACGGGGCCTGTGCCGACACCAGCCCGAGTGGTCAAGCCACCCACCGCGTCGCCCACGACCCGCGCCATCAGCCCGCCAAACAGTAGGATCAAGACCGCCGCGAGCACATTGGGTAAATAGCCAACCATCCCCCCCAGCGTCTCGACTACACGACTCATCCCCAGGCTTTCAGTCGCCGCCAGGACAAAAACCAGCAGCACGAGCCAATAAACCAGCCGCGCAATCAGTTTCGACACCGATGGATTAAATCCAGCCGTAGTCAGAAACTGAGCCGCGCCCGCGCGTTCCAGCAACTTGTCCAGTCCGATGCGGCGCAATAGCCCCGCCAGAATGAATTGCGCCAGCCACGCGATCACCCAGCCCAACCCCAGCCAGACCAACGCGCCAGCTAACCGTGGTAGCCATGCCACCAGAATCGAGACAATTTCGCGCAACGAGCGCGTCCAAAGCTCAGGATCGAATTGCATACGTTTCTCCTTATTTTCAGCATTGAAGAGACCGCATCAATGAAAAAGGCCTACACGAGCTTCTTCTTGGCTTCGCTGTTCACGTGCGGACACACACCTCCGATTACGCGCCGGGTCTTGACTCGCAGACAGTGTTCGCGGCTCTGCCGCTGCCTCAGCGCGCCTCGGTTATGTTCTGTTTAGCTCGCTATACCATTCGTTGGACGGGAAAAATGTGGCTGATCGTGGCGCACCGCCGTCAAAATTATTCCCTCCACGCAAATTGCAAAGTTGTTCTCAATCCTCAACCATCGCTTTATGTGGACCTTTGAGGTGCTAATTCTTTGACTACCCTGCGCACCGCTTCAGGATTGCGCTGATTGAGTTCCCTGACGATTTTATCCAGTGCTTCTTGCTCACCTTCACAAACATTGTTGCCAAGGCCGAGAAAGCCACCTGAAACAATGGCAATCTGCCTACAGAAATTAACCAGATTGCGCTGTGCCGCTCCGCGCTCACTTTCCGGCAGCGCATCCAGCAGGTAGCTGATAATCCGCAGCGATGTGTGAAAGAATTCATCGGAAGGGCGATGGTCCAACCAGTCGCAGAGTTGCTGGTAAGCGGGGCGGTCACTCTCTGCCCCACGCAATCCCGACAACTTAAGAACCCATTCACGTTCCTGTGCTGTCACGTTCCCGCTCGCCCACGCCACCTGTACCAGCGGAATTTGATAAAACAACTCAATCATGGCGCGGCTATAGCCAATTTCCTGCAACGCCCGCAGCACCTCTTCATCCTGCAAGCCAACCGCCTCACCAATGGTCACGCGCGGGAGCCGATGCACAAAGCGTTGTCGCAGTAGTTCGACCAACTCCTGTTCCTTTTGTCGAAACCAGGCGGGTTCGTGCGCCTGATGCAATTCATCCCAGGTTAATGGTTGTGACATACATGTGACCTCCTACAATTAGCGTCGCACGCGGGAGATGGAAATCCAGTTTTGCAGTCACTACCAGGTGCTAATGCTCCTGGTTAGTCGGCTTTCGCCGAGGCGCTTTCCCGCCGCAGGTAACCGGCCTTTTCCCCTCTGCGCCACCCGCTCCGGCCTGTCATGCGGCCAAGAGGATCAACTCAATTTTCCTTTGCACCGCACATGCCGACAGCGGCAGATGGTGGCGCGTTTGAGCGCAGCACGTTGGCAGGCTTCACTGCAAAAGCCCGTATCTCGGCGCGCCTCGCACTGGCAAGGGGTGTGTTGGCATTTTTCAGTCTGCTGTGACATTGTGATTAGCTCCTTCTTCGCTCTTTCTTCGCTTGCTAGGCGTTTCGTTGGACGGAAAAAGTACTGATGGTGGTGCGCCAGCATCGTCCTGACGCACCACTGTCAACATTACGCCCTTCAGACAATGGCAAATTGCGCTACTTTATGGTTTTCCCGGTGCGCGTTCCAATTAGACCCGATAACGCAGCAGCACGCCCACACCACCCACTGCGGCCAACAGCGATTGATCCTCAATGAAGCTGATGCGCGCGCCCGTCTGATGCGCGCGCGTCACCAACGCATCGGCCATCAGCACTTGGCGGCGGTCAACGCTGCTTGTGTCTTCCGACAAAGGGGCCTGGGGTGCCATCATTTGGTTGACCTCCTCTTCCGCAAGATGAAATTCCTCAAGGCCGGCGCTAATGACTAGCTCATCACCTTGTCCATTGGTCAGCGCCACTAACGTATCTTGTGGACCGACGGCGGCCAGTCCGCCCGCGCGGTATTCGTCGAGCAGGCGTTGCACTTTCTCTGCGTCGTCTTTAAGGTCGTGTTCGCGGGTTGCTTCCAGCGTGGCGGCAAGGATTTCATGTTCCGGCGTGCGAATGTCCAGGCTTAAAACATCAATCACTTTTTCCGCGAGATGCTTGGGTAATTGCGCTTTCAACAGCGGCACAATCACGGCATCTCCAGCCATAACGATGCGGTCAATCTGCTCCGCGCTGACCACCTCATCCAGCTTTGCGATGACCTCCTTCGCATGATGCACATGGTAATTCTCCGTGCGCCGCTGATAACGTGCCTGCGACCAGCCGCCCCGCTCCGTGCGGTTGGTTTTTTCACCCTCAATGGTTGCACTGCTCTGCGTTGTACCCAACGCAAAGACAAACAGCCGCGCCGCGTTTGTATCAGCGACCAGCGCGGCGTAGCGCCGATATTGATCGGCCAGACGAGCCAGTAGAAAGAGATGCGGTTGGTGGTAGACATACAGTTGGTGTTCATCAAACGAAGTCTCCAGTTGAATCGCCTCGAAGAAGCCATTTTCTGCCGCGCAGGCGAACACCGCGACGCCATTGGTGGATGACTCTAGCTCCTGCTCCAGGTATGCACCAATACGTTTGACATCGCTTTCGATGCTCTCGCGTTCCGGCGAGCCTTCGGGATAGGTCTGCGCCACAGCCTTGAACTGACTGCGCACAAAACTCTCGAAATTATCGCGTCCCTGCGCGCCTGACCGTGCGTCGAGATAGAGACTGACGACTGGAAAAGTTGTCGGTTTGAATGAAGCAAGTTCATCTAGTAATTGCTGAACGGATTTCATATTTACTCTTGACCTTCTGACGAAATTCGTCTTTGACTCCCCGGTGATACCGCCGTGGCAAGTGGGTCAGATCAAAGTCCCTTTGCACAGCGCCTGCCAGCAGTATAGCCGGTCGTGTGTTTGAGCTTGGCGCGCTGGCAACCTTCGCTGTCAAAGTTGCTGTGCGCGCCCGGCAAGGCAAGAGGGCGATTGCGCAACCGCTCCCATTGCTTATTGCAACAGGCGCGTTAGCCAAGCGCGTTACCTCTAATTCAGGCTTCGAAGCTTACAGCATATTGCTGCACCGCTTCAGGATTACGTTGACTTAGTTCGGCGACGATCTGATCCAGCGCCTCTTGCTCGCCTTCGCAAATTCTGCTGCCAATCCCCAGAAAGCCGCCGGAAATCACGGCGATCCGGGTGCAGAAATTGACCAGATTGACGCGGGCAGTAAGGCGTTCTTTTTCTGACAAGGTATCGAACAGATAGCCAATGATGCGCAACGACGTCTGAAAGAACTCTTCCGACGGACGCCGCTCCAACCAATCACACAGTTGCTGATAGGCCCGGCTCTCTGGGGAAACCCCGCGTAACTCCGCCAGCTTCAGCACCCATTCACGTTCGCGCACGGTGACGTCGCCGCTGGCCCACGCGACCTGCACGAGCGGCACTTGATATAGTAGCTCAACGGTTTCGCGGGCATAGCCGAGTTCCTGCAAGGTAGTCAGAATCTCTTCATCCCTGATGCCAATGGCCTCGCCAATGGCAACACGCTGAGTGTGCTGATCGGTACGTTGCCGGAGTTTTTCGACGAGTTCCTGTTCCTTTTGCTGAAACCATGCGGCCTCGCGTGATTTTCGCAATTCATCCCAGGCAAATTGTTGTGACATAATAAGTAAACTCCTTTGCTTAGCGCCGCGAGCGAGCGAGCGAAATCCAGTTTTGCAGCTTCTTGAAGACGCCAATGTCCATTCCTTGTCCTTCTAATTCCAGCGTATACTTCTCACGGTTGAACGCCTCGATTTCAATTTTGTAGGGGCTTTTCCGTTTGATTTTTTTGATGTCAATGAGGGGCCATTGGCGCGTATGTTCGCGGTCTTCCACTGATTCATAAACGACGCGCTCCTGATTGACAATCAATTTGCCGGTGCAACTACCCGATGGTACGAGCGCCAGGGAGTGCGGATGTTTCGCGTTGTAAATCCATTGCTCGCCCGCTTCGTTAATGCCCGTATTGGCAAAGGTGCTAGTTGACGCGGTAGACTTTGTGCCGGCCCACAAAACCAGTGCCTCGCTCGACCCGTCACGCAACCGGAAGCTGAAGCTTGTGCGCTCGCCTGAACGATCACGAATCGCACGCGTTGTTTCAACTTTTATAGCCTCTCCTTCGGCCTTGAGGTCTTTAATTTCGCTGCGCGCAATGGTGAAGGAATCTTCTGCCCGGTCTTCATCCACGAAGACCAGATAATCGGCTACCACCACCAGCCTGCCGGTAACCGTACCAAAGGGTACTGCCAATTCAGCGCGGCGCACAAGCGTTGGTGTCTGTGCCATGACAACCAGGCTCAGGCCAACGGCCATGGTGACCAGGATTACCGCCACCAAGTTGAGTTGAATTTTATTTTTTAGGTTCATTTATTTTTCCTTTGTCTAAATGTTTTTTTCGGGTTGGGCTTCTCGCTTCCGTTGCATTTTGGGACTTTGCCACACTCCCGAGAGGCAATCAGCCACACAATGCGCGAAGGCAACAGTCTTGTAAAGCCTCTTGGCAATTATTAGTGCAATGGGTGTGCCACGATGAAGTAGAAAGGACAGGCGCAGAGACGAAGGATGATTCGTCCATTTGTTACTGCGGCGGTTGCTCAACCGTTGCCCCAGGCGAGAAATTCAGATACAGCGACCGGAGTTTGACAGCCGTCTCTGCATTTAGCGTCGTCAAATCTGACGTGACTTCATCGCGATGATTCAGCAAGGTCGTCAAGCGCTGTTTCTGTCCGTCATCGCGCGTCAAGGCAATGGTTTGTCGCAGCTCATCGAAGAAGCGCGTCGAGCGTTCTTTCGCAGTCTGAAAGTTATTCTGCTCCACTTCGACCAAAATCATGCCCAAATTGTTTTGCAACGTTGCCAGCCGTAATTGTGCCTGTGCCGCAGCCAATTGCGTTTGCGCCTGGAGCGCCTGCGCCGTAGCTTCACGGCTCTTTAGATACTGCGGGATGAAGCCACTGAGAAACGCAACCAGCAGTAAAACTGCCGCGATCAGGAAGCGTGCTTTGCGTGAAAGTTTCATAGTTTTTTTCCATCTTCAATAGATCACAATCCTACTCCATCTGAGCTTGGCTGTCGTTTACTGATGCAATTGCTCAACGTCACCCTCTCGCGAGCAAAGATAGCATTCGGAAACATAGCGGCCTGTTATCGGCCCTCAGCTTTCCTCGACTACCCGGCACACCGCTTCAGGGTTGCGGATGGTCAGTTCTTCGACGATTTGATCAAGTGCTGCCTGCTCGCCTTCGGAAATTTTACTACCGATCCCCAGGAAATCGCCGGAGGTCGTGGCGATGCGTATGCAGTGACTGATTAAATCCGTCCTGCCTGCCACGCTCTCGTTCACGGTTTGAAATTCCAGCAGGTGACGAATGATACGCAATGTCGTTAGGAAGAATTCGTCGGAAGGACGTTCGTCGAGCCAGTTGATCAATTGCTCCCAGGCCAGGCTAGCTTTCTCTATGCCCCGCGCTTCACCCAAGCGCAGCGCCAGCACACGCTCGCTGGGCGTCACGCTGCCGCTCGCCCAGGCGACCTGGACGAGCGGCACCAGATGTAATAATTTTACCGTTTCGCGGGTATAGCCGAGTTCCTGCAAGGTGGTCAGAATCTCTTCATTAACAATCCCGGTCAGGGCAGCGAGTTCCTTACGTCGTTGAATTTGTGCAATGAGTGCCCGCTCTTTTTGCTGAAAGTCGTTTTCTTCCCACCTCATCTTTTGTTGTGCCAACCTGTCTGCCATAAAACCTCCTCTCTGGCCTGTCCGTCTAATGCCTCTGCTGTCCCGCCGAGGGAATGGGGCGGGACAGCAGACAGGGACTCATTCTCCTCTCGACTTTTCTGCTTACTTTTGCCGAGCCAGCGAAATCCAATTCATCAATTGCTTATGCACGCTGACGTCAATCCCTTTGCCTTCGAGTTCAAGTGTGTACTTGTCTCCGGTCAACGGTTCAATTTCAATCTTGTACGGACTGCTGCGCTTGACTTTTTTGATGTCGGCGAGGGGCCATTGGCGCGTATGTTCGCGGTCTTCGAGCGATTCATAGACGACCCGGTCACGCGAGATGATTAGTTTCCCGGTACAGCTTCCCGACGGAACCCGTGCGACCGTGTGTGGGTGTTTGGCACTGTAGACCCATTGTTCTGTTTCGACATTGCCGGACGTGCTTCTAGACGTACTGCTCGCGGTCGTTGCTGAGGCCGAGGCTGCCCATACTTTCAAGGCCTCGGATGAGCCTTCGCGCAGGCGGAAGCTGAACTGCGTCTTTTCCTCGCCGCGCACGCGCAATGGGCGGCGAGTGCGTACTGTCACCATGTCGCCTTCGATGCTGTGATCCTGAATCTCGCTGCGTGTGATGGAGAAGGAATCTTCGGATTTGTCCTGATCCACAAAGACCAGTTGATCTGCGACCAGGACCAGCTTGCCCGAAGCCGTGCCAAAAGGAACAGACAAATCCGCGCGTTGCACGATTGCGGGCGTTTGTGCCAGCGCCATGCCACTGACCGCCAGTGTCAGGCCGATAAGGAGGACTAGTAGTGTTTTTGTTTTCATTGATTTTATCCCTTCGTTGATTTGATAAGTGATGCAGGGGCGAATTCATTTTCGCTGACCAAGCTTACATTTTAGCTTTACGTGATGAATATCGTCCCAGCAGGGTAGGGAAGGCACGGACTTGCGCTGGCGCTTTCAGTCGGTTTTGCCGCAACACTTCCTCTGTAGTTATTTCGTCTCCGTAGACTTTCTGATTATCATCTTTGTCCGGTGAAATCACGACGCCTTTCAATTCCAATCCAGCAAACAGCCCACGACTGCGTGAATAGGAAAGGATTTGTGCGTTCAGTTTCACATCCGTCGAAGCGCCGGCTTGCCGCCCGACAGGCCCCGCGGCTACGGACGCATCACCACCTAGCGTAAACTTGTTCGAGAGCAGACTGTGAATCCCATCTTGCGTCATAAACAGCATGACAAAGTCGGTAGACTGGGCACCGATCTGCAACCCGAAACTGCCCCCTGCCAAATTCAGATAAGCGGGGGCGCTCCATCCTTGTGGGGTGCGACAACTGACTACACCACGACCGCCACGACCGCCAATAATGAAACCGGCTTTGAGGACTTGTGGGAAGACGGCGATACATTCTGCCCCATTTAGGACGGTCTTCGGGATCGCTTTGTCGGGGATACCCATCACCTGACGAAAGACCGTTGCGGCTTTGTCAGATTGCTTTTTGGCATCGTTCAGACGACGACTGTTTTTGCTTTGTCCCAGTACGATGGCGTTTGTAAAGACAAACATAAAGAGAAAAACGGCTAGAGAAAACTTGTGATTACTTTTCATAATTGATTCCTTCCATTCAGGTAGTTGAGTTTGTTGGTTGGGCCAGCCAGTTATTATCCAACTGCGGCAGGCGTTAGTTTTTCATTGATGCCGCGAAAAAGATGTCCTCTCAAACCGCTCAGCGCCAAGCAGGATTTGCGCGACCAGCGCCACGGCAGCCAGCATCAATCCGATGCCGACCAGCCAGGCCAGTACCTGCGGTTTGATGATGATGATGATGCCCAGGATCAGACACAGCGCTGCCGCCATGGCTGTAAGAATCGGACCGAACCTTGCGATCAGACCTGTCAATAGCTCTTGCATATAGATGGCTCCTTTCCTTCGTTACACTAATTGGCGGCGCGCACGCCGTTTTCCTTGCAGCGGGTCAATCTGTGCCTGGACGCTTACCTCTGCTACTGGCAGGCTCAGAAGGCGCTCCACAGCGGCTTTGACGCGCTCCTGCAAGCTCCGCCCCAACTCTGCAATATTGGCGCTTGGATCAACTGAGATGCGACTGAGGATCTTCAGCCCTTCCGCCTGATCTTTGACTCTGGCTTTGACCTCCAGGACGCCCGGAATCGTGCCGGCTTCACGGCTTACGATCTGGCGAATACAGTGGGCTGATACCGTTACCGCGCCCAACATATCTTGCCGGATCGTTAATTGATGCTCGGTTTTGCGGGCTGGCCGCAACTCAAAGTAGAGCAGGATCAACCCGACCAAAACAGTAGCTGCGGCAATGAGCGCCAGCAACACTTTGAGTCTGACCGAGGCCGCGACGATGCGGTTGGTCCAGTCCATTAACCAGACCGGCAGTAGAAGCTGTTCAGGAATGATGACCTGCGCTGTAATTAACAGCAACCAGACAGCGATTGTCAACAGCATTAGATCAATTACAATCACCGTTATCCGATTAAATAAATTCACCGCTTCCCCTTTCGTTTTTTTGTCTGTTCGATCAAATCGTCGAACATCACATTGATTTTGACAGCCTCATCCACGTGCGCAGTTCGCAGGCATTTTTTCATCGCGCTCCGCACTTTGTCGGCCAGGCCAGAGAGTCCCAGACGCGCCACCTCAGGCCCGCAAGTCACGATCAATCGAATGTCAATTTCCAGTTCCAAGTCGTCTGCCAATATGTTTGCCAATACGTTTGATTGCCGCGCCACCCCAATTCCGTAAACCGTCTCGCCGGGGCCGTGCGTGGCGACGCCCGTGCGTGGATCAGCATTGATTTTAGCGATGCCGGAAACCTGCTGCGCGGCGGCAACAAGCTGCCGCGCCAAAGCCACATCCTGGCTAAGATCGTTGTTAATCCACGGGCGGGTTTGGTTGGAAGGGATAAAGTCGCTCATTACTCGACTCGCCGTTCCTTGATTACTTCGGCGTCATCGTCCGGGAAGTAGAGATCAGTCACGTCTACATTGACCTCTTTGACCTCCAGACCCGCCATGGATTTCAGCCGATCAATGATGTTGCGACGCACTGCTTCGGCGACTTTTGGGATGCTGACGCCATAACGGACGACCAGACTTAAATCAACCGCCGCTTCGCGGGTTCCGACTTCAACACTCACGCCGTGTCCGCGCATATCACTGCCCGTCACCTTCTGTGCCAGCCCCATAATTGAACTGCCGACACCTTGTGGCGAAAGCGCATAAACGCCTTCAATTTCCCGTGCGGCTATGCCGGCGATCTTGGCGACGACGGAATCCGCAATAGCGGTGCGTCCGAACTCTGTTTTTAATTCCGTTGCCGATGCGACTGGGTTTTGTACCATTGCTTGACTAGCCATAACTATTCTCCTTTTTGATAAGTCAGTTTTTCTAAAGACCACGCGAACGAATAGATGGTGGGCCATGTAACGAACTGCCCGCGAAGTCATCCGCGTCTCTCAGTTATTGTTTACTTCACTTAGTAAGACAGTGGCTTGCTGCCAAAAGTCACGCGAGAAAGTAAAAACTTGCAAAAAATCGTACGGATATTATTTTAGACGCGTGTGACTTTTCCTGGTTAGGATCGGTCAAATATATTTGGTAACAGGTTTACGGCGGAATCATGCAGTGGCACAATGCAGGCACTTGCACGTTTCCTTTAGAGAAATCACCGTATGAATCTTGTGCCAACCGATGTGGAGTTGGTGGCGCGTTGTAAACGTGAACTCCCCCACCAGCACACCGCCTTCGAGCAGCTTGTGACCAGGTATCAGAATATGGTTTATACCTTGTGTTACCGCCTGGCGGGCAGAGCTTCGGTGGCGGAGGAACTCACGCAGGAGGTTTTTACCAAAGTGTTTCTCAATGTGCGAGAGTTTGAAGAACGATCAGCCTTTTCAAGCTGGGTCTACCGCATTGCCTATAATCATTGCCTGAATTTTCTAGCCCGGGTGAAGCGTGAGCGCCAGGGAATAGCTGAATATACCGACGCAAAACAGCTTGCAGATGCGGCGAAAATGTCCGCTGACTTTTCCGATGAGATGCAGCAGGCACTAAATCAATTGAATGAAGAACAACGTTCGATCCTGATTATGAAATATGTGATGGAACTGGAACTGGTGGAAATCAGCACCATTCTCAATATCGGCGTGGGCGCAGTAAAGATGCGGCTGCTGCGCGCGCGTGAGGAGTTCCGCAAAATCTATCAATCGCCGCAAACCTTTACTAAGGAGCAATCATAACGTATGGAACTTAAAGATGATGCGCTGTCAGAACTCAAAGAATTGAAAGCTGAAGCACCCGCCAATACCTTACCACGCTTACGCAAACGATTGCGGGTGCTGCAACTGGGACGCGATTTGATAGAGCGACAGGCCTTTGCCTTTTGGATTGTGCTCGACACCTTCCTCCGACTCTTTTTCGGTAAGCCACACGTGCCGCAAACTGAGTCGGACACGAAATAGCTTATGGATCATCATGCTTTTTGCCGGCGGGGGAAATTATGCAAAGAATTTTTGAGACCATCGTGGTTGCCTTGCAATCGGCTTTCAGCGACGTTTTTCAGCGGGTGACAGGGTTTCTGCCGAATCTGATTAGCGCCGTTCTGATCTTGCTAATTGGCTGGATACTCGCTAAAACGGCGGAGTTGTTATTGCGGCGGTTATTGCAGGCCTTACATCTGGATCAGGCCCTACAGGGGCGTGGCTTTGACACCATGTTGCGAGATTTTGGCATCAGGCATTCGCCCGCCTGGTTGTTGGGGCGCTTGATCTACTGGGTGCTGCTAATTTTATTTCTGGTCCCCGCCCTAAATACGCTTCGATTGGTTTACATCTCGCAATTGGTGGAGCAGTTTGTTTCGTACCTGCCGAACCTGCTGGCAGCAGTGGCGCTCTTTCTCATCGGGTTGGTCGTGGCACGCTTACTGGCCGGTTCGGTCACGGCGGCGGCTCGCAATGCCAATTTGGAATACGCTTCCGCTGTCGGGACGTTCGTCCAATACTTTCTGTCCTTGGTTGTGATTATTTTGGCGCTGGCGCAAGTGGGTGTCCAAACAACGATCTTAACAAGTATTTTCATTGTCTTGATTATCTCGCTGGGACTGGCTTTAGCCTTGGCGCTGGGACTGGGCAGTCGTGCCGTTGTGGCCAATATTTTGGCGGGCGCTTTCACGCGCGAACATTTTCCTGAAGGACGCGAAATCGAAGTGCAAGGCATCAAGGGCAAGGTGGTACAGATTGGCGCAGTCGGGACGGCTATTGAAAGCGAAGGGCGGCAGATTACCGTGCCAAATACTATGCTGATGGAAAACGTCGTCGAATAAGGCTGGCTGGATTCATGGGACAAAAAAAACTATTGAGCGAGCGGTTGCACCGCAAAGTGGAAAGCTAATGGCTATCCTAAAGTCCTGAAAACGTTCACCGACACGGCAGCAAAATTGCCCAGTCATCAATTGCAGTTTGCAAGTTAATAACTCAACACCGGGCAGTTGGCGGAGTTGCAGACAATGAATATCTATGCAAGGACTCCATTTAGAGAAAGTGTATTTGGAACAACAGTGGACACTGCTACGCGAACGGCTCGGCAATGCTCAGCAACATTTGCTTGTCGAATTAGAAGCGGGCTGGCGCGAGCAACAGGCGACGCTTGATGCACAGCGGCAATGGCTCGAAAGTTTGATACCGTCGGTTATCGCAAGGCCGGATTTACTGAGTTACCAGCAGGAACGGGCGGAATTTCGCCGCCAATTATTCGACGATACGTTGGCGCAATGGGAGCGCCGCCGCCCTTACAAACGCGCGCTTGCCGCGCTCGACAATTACGACCGCAATCTCATTGATTTGATACGCCTGATGCCCGAACAGGTATCCACCAGCGGCAGTAGTGCGGCGGAGTTGTTGCAGGAATTTGTGCCGGGCGGCTGGACGCGGCGGCTGGCACGCTGGCGGCACAAAGAGCGGGAGATTGCCTGGCGTGCCATTGTGCATGATGCGCTCCAACGCCTCATTCCCACCCGGTTGCAACTCGAAGGCGAATATCTGCGCGCGTTGGCGCTTTCCCTCCGGCAATTGCGGCTCAACTGGGAATTGTTACGAGCGCAGCTTGATACCGCCACCACCGGTGAGCCATTAACGGCGGCTGCCATTGAGACCCAGTGGAATGACCTTCGAAATGCCATTGGTGTATTTACGAAGCAGGTTACGAAGTCGCTGGTGCAGTGGCGCGAATGGCCTGTGCGCAGTGAGCAGATGATTGCGCAGCGCATTCTTGCAGGCATCGTGCGGCGGCGTAAAACGTCCACTGATAATAATCATCAGCGGAATGAAAGTCTGGCACATGCCGCGCGGCAATTACAGTCGGTTGAGACAGAGCTACGGCTGGAACAGGCGCTGCTGCGTTGCGAAGACCAAAGTCTGACGCTGCTGCAAAAAACTCTCAACGACCTCAGGCAGGAACGCAATGCCCTGGCTAGCGAACTTGATGAGGTGATTGCCTGGTTGCGTGACAGCCAGAACGTGCGCGAGTTTCCGCCGCCGCAGACGGATGTCGTGCCTGTCCCTAGTCGGCTGCAGGAACTCGATGCGGCATTGCAGCGGGTGTTGGCGCAATTGCCGATTGAAAGTGAGATATTGCCAAAATTGACGGTCACCGCGCCCCGTCGTGTGAAATGGCGGAAGCTGCAGCCGCGCGCCACGTTCCGGCAGGCATTTGCCCACAGTGGACGGCCAGCCCTATTGCAGACCGCCGAAGAATGCGGAGCAGAGCATCGCCAGATCATTCAGGAAATTGAGCGGGCGCGCGAAGTGGTGAGCTTTAGCCAGGAGACGGCTACCGCCGAAGCTGATGCGCAAATTGCCAAGGAAGCCCGCCAGAATGCTCTTGCCTTGCTGGAATACACGCGCAGTCAACTCCGTGACCGACATCCCGCTCTTAACACGCGGATTACCGCAGCCCAGGCGCGTGTTTTCAATGAAAATCGGCAGGCGTTACAACGAGACAGGCTTGGTGCATTCGCTTTTCTGGCGCGACATGGCTTCCGTCGCGCGCTCACCCTGGGGGTGCAAAACACTGCCGCATGGTTAGCTGAGGCTCGTGCAAGATTGAGCGCCGGATTAAAGCACGGAGTACAGGTTTTTCAGATTTCCATCGGCTGGAAACCTGATCCCTCCACCGAAGATTCCGGCATTGTCACGCGGGCGGTCTTACCCGCTGAATTCACCGTTGATCTGAACGCCAAGGAACTGCCCGCCATTTATCGCCGTTTGTTCCGCTCGGAGCCAGTGGAAGACCCGCGTTTTCTGGTGGGGCGCGCCGAGAAGATTGCCGCCATCGCTACGGCACGCAACTTTTGGGAAGCAGGGCGTCCCGCCTCAATTATGGTCGTGGGCCACCGCGGCAGCGGCAAAACCAGCTTGCTCAATTGCGCGGTCAAGAATGCGCTGGACGGGTTAGAAGTATTGCGCGGCGAATTCCACGGGCGCATCACGAATGAAACGCAGCTCACCGAATTTCTGGCGCAACTGGTCGGCGTAGAAGATGCTCAACAACTGGAAAAGTTTCTGTTGGAAAGGCGTCGAGTTATCATCCTGGAAGAATTGGAGCGCATTTTTCTGCGACAGATTGGGCATTTCAATGCCGTGCGTGCTTTGCAACGGCTGATCACTTCGACCTGTGCCACTACGCTTTGGATTGTGGCTACGAATCAGGTGGCTTTCAATTTCCTGGATGCTGCCACTGCGCTAGGTCAAAGCTTTTCGCATCGCTTGAATGCGACGACCGCCGCGCGTGATGACTTGCGGCAGGCAATTATGTTGCGCCATAACCTGACGGGGCTGCGGTTGCAATTTGATGCCCCGCCACCGCCTGCCAGCTATCGCGAGCGCTTGTGGCAACGGTTGCATAAAGAGCGTGATGCCGAAGCCCTTTTCTTTGATGTGCTCGCCAAAGAATCGGGCGGCGTTTTCCGCGCGGCGTTTGAAATTTGGCTGGGGCAAATAGATCGTGTACAGGCGGGCGCGCTCTATCTGAAACCGCTGGTGACGGCTGATCTTTCTGCGCTCGTCAAGGCAATGGATTTGGACGATTTGTTTACCTTAATGGCGGTGTTACAACATGGCAGCCTCACGCCAGAAGAACACGCCACAATCTTTCAGAAGAGTTTGACGGCAAGCCGTTCACAAATGGATGAACTGTTGGCGCGCGAGATCATTGAACCGGATCCGGGACGCCCCGGCCTGCGCGTGCGGCCTGAAGCGATGCGGCTGGTCAACGAGGCGCTTTATCGTCGCAATTTGTTGTAGGGGAGACAAGATGCAAAACATGAGCTTATTGCTATTGCAGACTCTGCCGGAAGTGCCCGTGAGCTTTTGGCGACAGTTGTCGCTGGTCAGAGTCCTGTACGGCATTCTGATGCTAGTAGGTGCCTGGTTGCTGGTGCGTGCGACCGGCATGGCGCTGGACGTGCTGAGCCAACGCGTACCCCGTTCGCGCTTCTTCTTCAAGATGCTGGCAACGCTGCTGCGCTTTGGGCTGTGGCTGGTGGGGGCACTCTTGATGATCGCGGTCTTCGCGCCTTCGCGGGAAACGATGCTGGCGGTGATTGCGTCCGTCGGCATCGCGCTCGGCTTAGGGGCACAGGATTTAGTCAAGAACCTCATCGGCGGATTGATCATCCTGACAGATCGTCCCTATCAACTCGGTGACCGCGTGAAAATTGGCGATGCGTATGGCGAGATTGATCACATCGGGTTGCGCAGCACCAAACTAACCACGCCCGATGACACGCGCGTGACCATTCCCAACAGCGACATCCTGACCGGCAAGGCGTGGAACGCGAATTCAGGCGTGCCTGATTGTCAGGTGGTGACGGACTTGTATTTGCCGATTGACACTGATCCGGTCGTGGCGGAAGAAATCGGCTACGAAGCAGCTTTCAGTTCGCCGTTCATCCTGTTGTCAAAATCAGTCGTGGTGCTGGTGCAAGACGGCTTTGATAAGTCGCCGTTCTTACGGTTGCGGGTGAAGGCGTATGTTTACGATCATCGGTTTGAGCCGCGTTTGCAAAGCGACATTACGCGCCGGGCAAAAGCCGAATTCATTCGGCGGGGACTGCTGCAAAGCTGGCAATCGTCGCCCCTTCCTACTCTCCCAAACAGCATTAACTACCTGACATAAGAGCAATGAAAAAAATTCTTACTTTTGAGCACTTCAAATCGGACCTATTGGGCGGCGTGACCGCCGGCATTGTTGCCTTACCGCTGGCGCTGGCGTTCGGCGTGCAATCGGGCATGGGCGCGACGGCAGGGATGTATGGCGCGATCATGATCGGTATTGTCTCCGCCTTTATCGGCGGCACACCGCAACAAGTGAGCGGCCCCACCGGGCCGATGACGGTGGTTTCTACGCTAGTCGTGGCGAATGCCATCGCGCAAAGCGGCAGCCTGGAAGCCGCCCTCGGCATCATTCTGCTGACGTTTTTCATGGCAGGCATCTTTGAAGCGTTGATCGGCGTGTTCGGTGTGGGCAGCTATATTCGGTATATGCCGCATCCCGTGATTTCGGGGTTTATGAGCGGGATTGGTGTGATTATCCTGCTGCTGCAAATTTATCCGCTGCTCGGCCACGCCGCACCGAATTCCATCCCGGCAGTCTTCACCAATTTTGCCACGCCGCTGAGCGCGCTCAACTGGCAAGCCGTCGGGCTGGGCGTGGGGACGATTCTGGTCATTTATCTGTTTCCGCGCCTGACGAAAGCGATTCCCAGCGCGCTGGTCGCCTTGGTTTTATTTACCGTTCTGGCCGCCATGCTGAAATTATCCATCCCTCTCATTGGGGCGATTCCCACCGGCTTGCCGGAATTGCAATTCACGATGTTTCAATCGCTGAGCCTCAATTCGCTGCTTCAAATTATTGGCCCGGCCATGACGCTGGCCGCGCTGGGCGCGATTGATTCGCTGCTGACCTCGGTGGTCGCTGATAACCTGACGCGCACACGGCACGACAGCAATCAGGAATTGATTGGGCAAGGGGTGGGCAATATGTGCGCGGCGTTGATCGGAGGCATTCCGGGCGCGGGCGCGACCATGCGCACGGTGGTCAACATTCGCTCCGGTGGCAAGACCAACCTTTCCGGCATCATTCACGGATTATTACTGCTGGCGATCCTGCTGGGGCTGGGCCGGTATACTGCCTTCATCCCGAAGCCGGTGCTGGCAGGCATTTTGATTACAGTTGGCATTAGCATCATTGATTTCAAAGGCTTGCGTGCTTTGCTGAAGATTCCGCGCTCTGACGCCGCCATTATGGTGCTGGTGCTGGTCGTCACTGTCGTCGTTGATCTGTTGCAGGCGGTGGGCATCGGACTGGTGCTGGCTTCGCTCGTTTTCATGAAACGGATGAGCGATCTGGCTGACGTGCAATTGGAAAAAACACTGCTGCGCGAAACCGCGCTGCCGGACGAAGAGGGGCTGTTTGAGGAGAAAGACTTCGAATACATTTTTATCAAGCATCTTTCCGGCCCGTTCTTCTTTGGCTTCATCAGCAAGTTCCGCGAATTGGTCAGCCAACTGCCGGATGTCAAAGTCGTCATTATGCGCATGGAGGAAGTCCCCTTCATTGATCAATCGGGGCTGATTGCGCTCGAAGACGCCATCCTCGAACTGGAAACGCGCGGGATTCAGGTTGTCCTGACGGGCTTGCAGGAACGCCCCGAAGCGCGGCTGAGAGCGATCAACATCGTTCCCGATTTAATCGCAGAACGGCATCTTTTCCCCACCATTCAGGCAGCGGCGGACTGGGCGAAAAAATATTGCCAAACGCCCAAGGTGTGATGGGCGGGACAGACAATACAGGAGTAATTCGCATGGAAAACCTCGTTCGTGGTGTCCACGAATTTCAAAACTATTTTTTTCAGGAAAACCGCGAATTATTTGAAGCCCTCGCGCACGGGCAGCAACCAGATACGCTGCTGATTACATGTTCTGATTCGCGCATCCAGCCGGGCATTTTGACGAATGCGCCACCCGGCGAGTTATTCATTATTCGTAACGCCGGTAATCTCGTGCCGCCGGAGGGCGCTCCCAATGGCGGTGAGGCAGCAACCATCGAATATGCCGTTGAGGTGCTGGGCGTGACGCACATCATTGTGATGGGGCATTCGCATTGCGGCGCGATGAAAGCGCTGTTGCAACCAGAAAGTTTGGTCACCTTGCCGCGCGTCGCCGACTGGCTCAAACACGCGGAAGCTGTGCGCCAGACGCTCCGCGAAGAATATGCCGATTGCCCAGAGTCAGCCTTGTACAACGCCGCAATTAACGAAAACGTCTTGCTGCAACTCGATCATCTGCTCACCTATCCGGCTATCGCGGCGAAAGTGCAAGACGGACAACTCAAATTGCACGCCTGGGTTTATGAATTCGAGACAGGCCGTGTGCTGGCTTACGATTCGGCATCTCACCAATTTGCGCCGATGGCGAATGCTGGGGAACAGGCCTGAGCCAGGCGATGTTAGCTAATGCGCGTAACGTAGATTGTCCAGTCTGCGCTTGACACCCCCCCCCTGGTGGGAACGCACAATCTCAAGCACGCTACCGCCGACTGGACAGTCTACGGTACATTTTAGGAGGCTAATAAATGGAAAAGTTTTTAGAGCGTTTGCGTCAGATATTTGATCTTAACCAGATAGGAGAAAGGGCCGCTGAACTAGCACCCAATCTGATTTTGGCATTCGTGGTCTTTGGCGTCTTTTATTTGATCTACCGAGTGCTGAACGTCATTGTTACCAAAGTGGCAACCCGCGTCGGGCTGGAGCCAACAGTGTCCAGCTTCCTGCTGATTGGAATGAAATATACGATTCTGGTTTTTGGGGTCATCACGGCTTTGCAGCAGGTGGGAATCAACGTCACCTCCGTGATTGCGGGACTCGGCATTATCGGCCTTTCGTTGGGCTTCGCGGCCAAAGATACCCTGTCCAATATTATTGCGGGCATCTTTCTGTTATGGGATAAACCCTTCATCATCGGCGACCTGATTGAGGCGAGTGACGAGTATGGCAAGGTGCAGGAGATTACCCTGCGCACCACACGTATCGTCACCCCCGATGGTAAGTTAGTCAGTATTCCCAATTCAGAATTGATCAACAATAAAATCAAGAGCTATACGATGTATCCGCACCTGCGGTTGGATGTGGACGTGACCATCGGCGTCAATGAAGACATCGGCAAGGCGCGCGACGTGATCCTGTCGTTGTTGGCATCCGACCAGCGTTTCCTCATTCGAGCGCGCTCCGGTCGTTTTGGTGACAACCTTGGGTGACTATTTTGTCGGACTGCAATTACGCGTCTGGCTGGATGATGCGCGGAAGCATGTTTCGGTCAAGGCGGAGTTGCGCGAGCGCATTAAGGTGGCCTTGGATGACGCGAAGATTTCGATGCCCTTTGAAACGATTGAAGTGCTGCATCCGCAGCCAGCATAACCGCCCTCCAATCATCATGAGTTTTCGGATATAGGCAAACACTCGGCAACAAGCCTATCAGCTTTAGCTGGGCTTTACGCTGGTTAAGCTAAAGCCCAGCTAAAGCTGGTAGGCGAGCCTACTATTCATTTAATTCATTCCCGGAGAATTACATGACAGACTTCATCAATACCTGGATTTTCGATCCGACGATTGGCAAGTTCGTCGCGGCAATTATTGGCGTGCTGATCGTTATCACGATTTCGCGCTTTGTAAAAAGCTCAATGTCGCGCTTCATCAAAGACACGGAGATTCGTTACCGCACGCGCAAGTTTGTCACGTTTCTCAGCTATGTGGTGATCGTCTTCGTCATTGCCAATGTCTACAGCAATCGCCTGGGTGGCTTGACCGTCGCGTTCGGTGTGGCGGGCGCAGGCATTGCCTTCGCCTTGCAGGAAGTGATTGCCAGCATCGCCGGATGGTTCGCCGTCTCGTTCGCGGGCTTTTACAAAATCGGCGACCGCGTGCAACTGGGCGGCATCAAGGGCGATGTAATTGACATCAGCATTCTGCGCACGACGCTGATGGAGGTCGGCGAATGGGTCAAGGGCGATCTGTACAGCGGACGCATTGTGCGCATCGCCAATAGCTTTGTCTTCAAAGAGGCGGTCTTCAACTACTCCGGCGATTTTCCGTTTCTGTGGGATGAAATCACCGTCCCGATCAAATACGGCAGCGACCGCAAGTTGGCGAAACAAATTCTGGAGAACGTGGCGAAGGAAGTGGTGGGCGATTACGAACAGCAAGCACGCGAAGCGTGGCGGAAGATGGTGCAAAATTATATGGTCGAAGAGGCGACCGTCAGACCCGGTGTGACGCTGGTTGCCAACGACAATTGGCTGGAATATACGGTGCGCTATGTGGTGGATTTCAAGAAGCGCCGGATGACCAAAGATCAGCTTTTCACACGCATCCTCGAAGAAATAGACGAAACCGACAATAAGGTGGGCATGGCTTCGATGACCGTGCATCTGGTTGAAATGCCCGCGCTTGATGTGCGTATGCGAAGCAATGGCGTCACCACCGAGACAAAATAGGGAAGCTTGAAGCCTTGATTTCATACCTACTCCTAAATCAAGCGTCTGCAAATAACCCTCTTTGTTTTCCGGCGTCTCGTCGCACACAGGCGTTAGAGTATCCGCTTTAGCTGGATTATCTCGTGGCCGCGCCGATCATGAATTTTCCCTTCAGGCTCTCACTGGGTTGACAAGAAGAATGCCGGACGGTACTCTTACTTAGTAAGTGCTTACTTAGTTTTGTTTAGCAGTTTAGTAAGCACTTACTAAATCATTTATCAGCAGACAAGGAGAAGCCAGTGCCAGGAAAACGAGTTAAAGCAACTGAGGGAGCGCCGCCAGTCGGACAAAAAAGCCGTCTGTCGAGTGAAGAGCGCCGCGCGCAATTGATTCAGACAGCGATTCAGATTTTTTCGCAAAAGGGATTTCGCGGCACCACGACCAAAGAAATCGCCCGCGCCGCCGGAATCACAGAGGCGCTCGTCTTCCAACATTTTACCAACAAAGACGAACTGTATGCTGCCATCCTGGATGCCAAAGCGAATGAAGTGGATGCGGGTGAATTTTTTGAGGAGATGCGTCGGCACGCTGAACGTCGTGATGACACGGCACTCTTTCGCGCGATTGCCGCCAAGACGCTGGAGTATTACCGGGAGAACGCCGACTTTCTGCGACTGATGCTGTATTCGGCGCTGGAAGCGCATGAGATGGCGCAGGAGTTTCGCGCCAAGCGAACGCAACAGATGAATAAATTCCTCTGCGATTACGTTAGCCAGCGCCAGCGCGAAGGCGCGTTTGGCCGCCGCAGTCCACAAGCCGTCGTCCATGCCTATCTGGCGCAACTCAACTATCACGCCTTGCTGACGATGTTGTTTGGCGCAGATGCGCTGCAAATCAGCGACAAACAAGCGGTCGAGCACTTCACCGGATTGTTCCTGGATGGAATGCGCAACGGCGCTGCTAACGGGCATAGCGTAGCCACCAAAGCCCGGAGCAAGAAACAGAAATGAGAGAACCTATGCAAAGTTTATTTCCCTATCGCAAGCAACTCGCGGTTGCGGCACTGGCCGCTGCCTTGCTGCTAACTGGCTGCAACAGGTCGAAATCAGATGCCGCGAAAGCCGCTACCCCCAAAGAGGATGCTCGTCTGGCCTCGGTGGCTGTCTCGACCGCGACAGCCATCACACAGGAAATGCCGGACTACATTCAAGTGACGGGCAGCTTCGTAGCCGATGAATTATCGGATGTCGCGCCGGAAACCGCCGGGCAGGTGATCGCCACACCCGTGAATGTCGGCGCGTTCGTCAATCGAGGAGCGATTATCGCTCGGCTGGATGATCGTGATGCGCGGTTGCGGTTGCAGCAGGCGCAGGCCGCCGAGCAACAGGCGGCTGCCGGCTTGCGACAAGCGCAAGCCCGCTTAGGATTAAGCCCTGAAGGAAAATTCAATGCGCAGGAAGTGCCCGAAGTGCTGGCCGCGCGACAGAATTACGAATCGGCAGAAGCGCAAGCGAGATTGGCCGAAGCCGAAGCACAACGCTATGCCAATGTGCTCGAAAGCGGCGACATCTCGCGCAGCCTCTACGATCAAAAGCGCGCCCAGGCAGAGTCAGCGCGGGCGCAGGCCAATGCTGCGCGTCAGCAGTGGGATGTAACCCGTAACACGGCGCGCCTGAACAATCAGGGCATCGCGTCAGCGGAAGCCGCACTGGCACAGTCACGCGCACAGGTTGCCCTGGCGCAGAAAGCCGTTAATGACACAGTCATCAAAGCCCCGATTGCCGGGCACATCAGCGACCGCCCCGCCGCCGTCGGCGAATTCGTTACGACCTCCTCAAAGATTGCGACGATCCAGCGCATCAGCCCGATCAAATTGCAGTTGCAATTGCCGGAAGCCGACGCCGGGCGCGTGCGTCAAGGTTTGGCTGTTTCCGTCAGCGTGGCCGCATATCCTGACCGCCAATTCACAGGCCGCGTAAAGGCGATCAATCCTGCGCTTGAGGCGATCTCACGTTCAGTCATCGTCGAAGTAGAGTTACCAAATGCGAACACTCAATTGCGCCCGAACATGTTTGCGAACGCCCGGATTGATAGGCCAGGCGGCAGTCAGGGCATCTTCGTTCCGGCTTCCGCTGTGGTGACGGATGCGGCAACAAATTCCGCGCGCGTCTTTGTCATCAAGGATGGCAAAGCGCGAGTGCGCGTAGTGCAACCGGGCGAACAGCAAGAGCAGCTGGTGCGAATCGTTTCCGGCGTTGAGGAAGGCGAAGTGGTCGCCACTAACAATCTGGACAAAGCTTTTTGATGGTGTGACCGTGGAGCGCCGCTAACTGACAGGAGATGAACTATGCAGAAACTAGCTGAATTATGTGTGCGCCGCCCGGTCTTTGCGACGATGTTGATTGTGTCACTGATGGTCGCGGGAGGCTTTTCTTTCTTCTCGCTCGGCGTTGACCTCTTTCCCAAAATTGATTTGCCGACGGTTGTCGTCACCGTGACCAATCCCGGCGCGTCGCCGCAGGAAGTCGAAACCGAAATCTCCGACAAGGTTGAAGCCGCCGTCAACACCATCAGCGGGATTGACGAATTGCGCTCGACTTCGGTCGAAGGCGTCTCGACAACCATCATCACCTTCGTGCTGGACAAAGATGGCAACGTCGCTGCGCAGGAAGTGCGGGACAAGGTCAACCTGATCGTCAACGATTTGCCGGAAACGGCGGAACAGCCCGTTGTCCAGAAGCTCGACCCGGACGCTACGCCCGTTTTGCAAATCGCCCTTTCCGCTCCGCTCCCATTGCGCGAAGTGACCGAGATAGCTGACAAGCAGATCAAGAAACGCATCGAAAACATTAACGGCGTCGGGCAGGTGCAGATCGTCGGTGGCAGAGAGCGCGAGATTCACATTCTGGTGAATCCTGAACGGATGCGCGCTTACAACATCACGGTCAACGATGTCGCCAATGCCGTGCGCGCGCAAAATCAGGAAGTGCCGGGCGGTCGCTTGAACGAAGGCACGCAGGAATTGACCGTCCGCACCAGAGGCCGCATCACGGACCCGGAAAATTTTAACGACATCGCCATCGCTACACGCGGGGCTTATGTCGTCAAGCTGCGCGACATTGGCCGCGCCGAAGACACGGGCGAAGAGATGCGCACCTCGGCGTTGCTCAATGGTCAACCGGCAGTGACGCTCGTCGTCTCGAAACAATCGGGACAGAATACCGTGGCCGTGGCCGACGCGATCAAAGAGCGGCTGGCCGAGATTGCGCCTACCTTGCCGAGTGGCTTTCATACCGAAGTCGTGAGCGATCAGTCCGTCTTTATCAAAGCGTCGCTCCATTCAATCGAAGAACATCTCATTCTTGGGTGGCTTCCTCGCCTCCTCGTCGTTTTTATTTTCCTGTGGAATTTGCGTTCGACGTTGATTGCGGCCATCGCCATTCCGACTTCCATTATTTCTACTTTCGCACTGATGGCGGCAGTTGGCTACACGCTCAATATGATTACGATGCTGGCGCTGACGCTGATGGTCGGCATCGTGATTGACGACGCGATTGTGGTGTTGGAGAACATCTATCGCTACATCGAAGAGAAAGGCATGTCGCCGTATGAGGCGGCGATCAAAGGCACGGCGGAGATCGGGCTGGCGGTGTTGGCGGTGACGCTCAGCCTGATGGCCGTCTTTCTGCCGGTCGGATTCATGGGCGGCATTGTCGGGCGCTTTATGTCGTCGTTCGGATTGACCGCAGCCTTTGCTATTGGCGTTTCGCTGCTGGTTTCCTTCACGCTGACCCCGATGCTGGCCTCAAAGCTCATCAAAGAAGAGAAACCAGGAACAGGACATCAGGCCGGGGGAAGTTCCAAAGAGTCGCGTTTCTACAAACCCATTGATCGCACCTATACCTGGCTGCTTAAGTGGTCAATGGCGCATCGCTGGGCCATCGTCACTTTGTGCGCGGTAGTGGTTCTCAGCATCGTGCCGCTCTTTATGATGGTCGGCGTCAACTTTGTGCCGGTGGATGACCAATCGCAGTTTCAGGTCAGTGTGCGAGCGGCAGAAGGATCAACGCTGGCGGCCACGCAAACTGTGGTTGAGCGCATCGCCGAAGACCTGCGGCAATTGCCCGGCGTGGACGACACACTGAACACCATTGGCGGCGGCAGCACGCAGGTGGTCAACACGGCCTCGATTTACGTCAAGCTTGCGCCGATTGAAGAGCGCGCGCTGACGCAGCAGCAGTTGATGACGCGGGCGCGCGAGTTATTGAAAAAATATCCGGCGGAACTGCGCACCAGTGTGCAACCGGTCGCCGGCGTAGGTGGCGGCGGCGCACGTAACGCGGACGTGCAATACGTCATCAACGGGCCTGATCTCGACAAGCTGTCAGAGTACACCGACGAACTGCTCAAGAAGCTGAAGACGATTCCTGACGCGGTGGATGTGGACAGTTCGCTGATCCTGGGCAAGCCGGAAATCGCGGTGGAGATTGACCGCGCCCGTGCTGCCGATTTGGGCGTGCGGGTCGGCGACATTTCGCAGGCATTGAATACGCTGGTCGCCGGGCAAAAGATTTCGACCTTCAATCAAGGCACTGATCAGTATGACGTGCGCGTGCGCGCCGCCAGCCAATATCGCGCCAGCGAGGAAGGCTTGAAGCAGATGGTCATTCCCTCTGTGAAGGCGGGCCTGGTGACGCTGGATCAAGTGGTGCGCCTGGAAAAGGGCACTGGTCCATCGGCCATTGACCGCCTCAATCGCCAGCGGCAGGTAACGCTCTATGCCAACGTTCGACCCGGCGGTTCACAACAGGGCGTCATCAGCCAGATGGATGAATTCGTCAAACAGATGAAGCTGGCACCGGGCTACCAATCAGCCGTCGCCGGAAACTCGAAAGAACTGGGGAAGTCGGCGTACTACTTTCTGCTGGCGATCAGTCTGTCATTTATCTTTATGTACATCGTACTGGCCGCGCAGTTTGAATCGTTTATCCATCCGGTGACGATTCTGTTGACGCTGCCGCTCGCGGTGCCGTTCGGCATTCTTTCGCTGTTGGTAACAGGGCAGACCGTCAATATCTTTTCAGGTCTTGGCTTGCTGCTGCTGTTCGGCATCGTCAAGAAAAACGCGATCCTGCAAATAGATCACACCAACGGTTTACGGGAGCATGGCATGGAACGTTACAAGGCCATCATTCAAGCGAACCGCGACCGTCTGCGCCCGATTCTGATGACGACCATCGCGCTGGTGGCGGGCATGATGCCGCTGGTTGTTTCCAGCGGGCCGGGATCGGGAACCAATCGCTCTATCGGCGTGCTGGTGGTCGGCGGTCAGTCGCTTTGTTTGCTGCTGACGCTGTTGGCCGTACCGGTCTTCTATTCACTCTTTGAGGACTTCGGCGAATTGCCATTGTGGGACAGACTCAGACAGCGCCGGAACAAAATTACCGCTGGTGTGCGTCGCCGTTTTGCTGAGGCGTGGGCGGGAATGAGAAGCGCGTCAGCATCAGGATCAATTGAGACTAGCACGAAGGAGAAGTAAGCAGATGAAAGACCAAATCATAAAGATCAGCGGTGCAGTACCCGGAGCAGTAGCGACGCGGGTCTGTGCCATTACCAACTCGCTACCGCTCAGCATACTATACCGCTGGCAAGTGCTGGCGCTGAGCCTGTTGCTGGCACTAACTCTGCTCAGCGTACAACCTGCCCTTGCGCAGGAAGCGACGGAAGCAAAGCCGCAGCCGCTGCCACAGAACCCGCCGCCGATTGCGCCGGATTATAAGGCTCCGGTGCGGCCTCTGCCGCCAGGGGAACGAGTTGGCGTGGATGCGCAGGAGCAAAAGCCACTAACCTTATTTGACGCCATTGCGCTGGCACTGGAAAACAACCGCGACATCAATGCTTCGCGCATTGATACGGAAATCGCGCGGTTTGGGCTGAAAGCGTCACAGGGCGCTTTTGATCCGCGCCTCACGACGGAAAACAGATTTCAGCGACAGACTTCGCCTGTTGCCTCGCTGATTGGCGGCGGCGTAGACGGCAAGCTGACGCAATCCGATTTTGTCAACACCGCGCGGGTGAGCGGAGCGTCGCCATACTTCGGCAGTTCGTATCAGATGGACTTCACCTCAACGCGGCAAACCACCAACAACTCCTTCACTTCGCTCAATCCTACCTTTCCGTCCGCTTTGACCTTCAGCTTGACTCAACCGCTCTGGCGCGGCTTGCGGATAGACAATAATCGCCGCCAACTGGCCATTGCCAAAAAGAACCTGAGCCTGAGCGATTCGCAGTTTCGCCAGCGCGCGATTGATGTCATCACCAGGGTGCAGCAGTCGTATTGGGATTTGACCTTCGCCTTGCGCAATCTTCAGGTGCAGCTTGATGCCGTCAAGCAGGCGCGGTCACAGGTCGAAAGCAACAATCGTCAGGTAGCGCAGGGCATCTTAGCGCCGATTGATGTCGTGTCAGCGGAAACGCAGGTTGCCACCTTCGAGCAAAACGTGTACGCCGCACAGGAAGCCGTCACCCGCGCCGAGAACATGCTCAAGACATTGTTATTGCCAAATCGCGGCGCAGCGCTTTGGTCACAGGCCATTTTGCCAGTGACGCCGGTCAGCCTGAATCCGCCCAACGTGCCGCTTGATCAGGC
Organism: uncultured Acidobacteriota bacterium; assembly: GCA_963794955.1. Lineage (GTDB taxonomy): Bacteria > Acidobacteriota > Blastocatellia > RBC074 > RBC074 > JAFDVL01. The sequence continues at coordinate 227,593 of CAWCGF010000015.1, read as the reverse complement.
GGTGCAGAGCGCGCTGCGCCACAGGCCGGAAATCGAGCAACTGACCACCAACTCGGAAATAAACGAAATTGACACGAAGTTTTTCCGTGATCAGACCAAGCCGCAGATTGATCTGGTGGCCAGCTACAGTTCCGCTGGTCTGGCAGGCGATCCGGTTGCCAGTGGCCCGAACCCGCTCACTGCCAGTTTCGGCGGAATCTTTACTCGTCTGGATGAACTGTCAAAGTTGGCTGGACTGCCGCCGTTGCCCCCGACCACTTCGACCGATTCCGGGATTCCCGGAGGGCTGCTAGGCGGCTACGGTCAGTCGCTCAATAATCTCTTCGCCCAGCGCTATCCGACAACACAGGTGGGCGTGCGCATTACGCTGCCGTTCGGCAATCGCACGGCAGAGGCGAATCTTGGGCGTTCGCTGGCCGAAGGTCGTCAAATTCAAAATCAGCGCGCGATGGTGGAGCAACAGATTGAAGCCGATGTGCGTAATGCCACGCAGGCGCTGCGCTCAGCCGATGCCCGGTTACAGGCCGCTGCCGCCGCGACCACACTGGCGGAACGGCAATCCGATGGCGAGCAGCGGAAATTTCAGGCCGGGTTATCTACCGTCTTTTTGGTCTTGCAACGCCAGACCGATTTGGTGGGCGCGCGCGGGCGCGAATTGCAGGCGCAGACCGATTTGAATAAGGCGCTGGCCGATTATCAGCGCGCGGTTGGTTCGACGTTGGAAGTCAATCAAATCAGCGTGACCAATGATCAGGCAACGCCCCGGCTGGAGCGGCAAGCGGCGACAAGTAATAAGTAAGGGCAAGATAGCATTGAAGATAAAAGAGAAAATGAAAAGAAAAAGAAATATAGCCAATTCGATAATCGCAATTATTGCCGCCCTCTCGTTGATCGGGTTCATGCTCAAGCCACAGGCAGATCAGCGTAAAACATACGGTGAATGATTGAGAGCGGATACAGGCAGCCCATAAATGACCTGCCTAAATTCAACTGCTGCTACGCGGCGGAATCGCTACAAAACATTTATCAGAAAGGTTCAAACGAATATGCACGACTGGATATGGATAAAACAGCGCGAGAGCAGGCTGCGCGAATTCTTCGGACTCGCGCCGGACACAGCCTTGCTTGCACCGGAGTTGACAGCGGCATTTGATGTGCCTGAGCCGATTGCGGCACATCTGGCGCAATTCAATATCGAATGGCACATCATTCCCTCCGATGCGGCGGTTCATATTGATACTGACGATTACCGAGCGCGACTCTATCCGATGCTCTTTTATGATTTGAAACCACACGAGTATCGCAAAACAAGTTCCTATCACGCGATCATGAGCGGTCACAATCGTCATCAGGGACGAATCGTTGGCGTCGAGACCACGCCCAAACCGCGTTACCTGCCCGGCAATCGGCAATATTACGGCACGCCGTATGGGTTTGAAGCGGCAGCGGATCCGTTCGCGTCTTATTTTGGGCAGGCGAAAATGATCTCCGGCACACGCTACGGCCACAACTACACCTCGTTGCGAAATTTCATCAATATCGTCAACACCGATTGGACGGCGCGCGCCCTGATGCCGCGCGGCTATCGCCTAACGATTTGTCCGCCCGTTATTTTCAATCTGATCGGCACCGTCTATCACCGTGAATGGAGCGCGACCGAAGCGCAGGAGTTGGGCTTTTACCGCGACGAACACGGCAGCGCCAAATGTTACGCGGTTGGATCAAACGCACCCGGCGATTTCTCTTATTTGCACGAGATTGAAAGCACTTCGGATTGGGCGCTGCTGGGCTTTCGCACCGCGCTCGTGCCCGAATGAACTGTTATCGAAGTAACTATCCGCCTCTTCGTCCCAGCGGGACAACTGACTTTAGGCAGGTTATTTATGGCCTGCTAGACAAAAAAGAAATGACCGCGTCGCATAGCGATGATTGAAGAGTCGCAGATTCTATGCGACGGATAAATCATTGACTCTATACAGGCCATAAATAACCTGCCTAAAGTCAAATGCCGTTACCCGGCTAAAGAGTTGGAGTTTTGGGAAAGGAGATCAATTTGCGTAAGAAGGAAATGAACAGAACGATCACAACAGGATGGAGAGATAGAAGCAAAAGACTCCTGACGATCATCAGCCTATTGGTGCTGTGGGTTATTACCACCAACGGCCAAGCGCCCTCCCCCACCGCTACGCCAGCACCTACAGCCTCACCGAATCAATCCGCCTCGCCGGGGCCAACTCCGATTCCGATGCCGGAAGTCGTGGCGCAGGCGGAGGCGGCCACAGCCAGGCTGCAAGATTTGGCCGCAGAGATCGCTGCCGATCAGACCATCAACACAGTCGAAAAGCGATTGCCCACGCTCGCGCGGGAAGTGGATGCGCGGCTGGCTGATACAACCAAAATCCTGGCGGCGCGTCCTTCGCTGGATACCTTGCGAACGCTGGAAGCGGACTGGCGTTCGCTGACAGAGAATCTGCCCGCGTGGCGGCGTGAACTGACGGCACGCGCCACAAAAATTGAAGCAGAAATCGCCGAGCTTGCCGCGCTGAGTAGCATCTGGGAACAGACATTTGCACTCGCGCAAAGTTCCAGTGCTCCGCCAGAGTTAGCTGCGCGGGCCGAAACCGTGCTCGCGGCGATCAAGCAAACGCGCGCGCAGCTTGAAGATGGGCGCACGCGCATTCTCACCTTGCAAAGCCGCGTCAGCGAGGAAGAAACGCGCACCAATGCGGCGCTGGTCACCGTCAAGGAAATGCGTGAAAAAATGGTGGGTCGCCTGTTTGTCAACGACAGTCCGCCTATATGGAGCGCGAGCATTCGCACCCGCTCCGGCAGCGAGTTATGGCACGAAACCCGCCAATCCATCATCACCCAATTTACCGCTTTGCGCGAATATGCAACGCGACAGGCTGATAATTTTTGGTTGCATGGTTTGCTGCTCCTCGTCTTGGCCGGAGTGCTTTACTGGGCGCGCCGAAAAGTCCGTCCGTGGGTGGAGGCCGAGCCGACGCTCAAACCTGCGGCGACGGTTTTTGAACTGCCCATCGCTGCCGCGCTGCTGCTTTCGGTTTTCCTCAGTTCGTGGTTGTACCCGCAAGCGCCGCGTCTGTTGACGGCGTTGATGGGCGCGGCAGCGCTGGCTCCTACGATCATTATTTTGCGTCGCATGATCACGCGCCCGTTGTATCCAGTGCTGAATGCGCTGGTCGTTTTTTATTTCGCTGATCGGCTGCGCGATGTTGCCCAAGCCTTGCCGCTGATGTCGCGGCTGCTGTTTTTGGCGGAGATGCTGGGCGGCTTGATTTTTCTGGGCTGGCTCGCCCAATCCTCACGGTTGGCCAGCGTGGACGAAACGGAGCGCGATGGGTTATGGCGCAGCATCAGACTTGGCGCGCGCCTTGGCCTTCCAGTCTTCGCTCTTGCTTTTGCGCGCGAATGCGCTGGGTTATATCAGTCTGGCGCGACTGATTGGCAATGCGGCGCTGGGCAGCGTTTACGCCGCCGTCATATTTTATGTGGCCCTGCGCATTCTGGATGGACTGGTGATGTTCGCCCTGCGCGTCCGCCCTTTCACCCTGCTCGGCATGGTTGAGAATCATCGTCATTTGCTCCGGCGTCGCGTCCGGGCCGCGCTGCGCTGGGTGGCCAGGCTGGCGTGGGCACTCATCACACTCGAACTCCTGTCACTGCGCGAGCCTGTCGTAACGACGATCATGAATGCACTGACGGCGGAACTGGCGGTCGGGTCCCTGCGCCTATCTTTGGGCAATGTGCTGGCTTTCGTACTCACGGTCTGGCTCGCGTTTCTGTTGTCCCGCTTTATCCGTTTCCTGCTGGAAGAAGACGTTTATCCGCGCGTCGAAGTCGCGCGTGGCGTGCCTTATGCAATTTCGACCATGCTGCATTACGCGCTGTTGCTGCTGGGCTTTCTGCTCGCGCTCGGTGCGTTCGGCTTTGATCTCGACAAGTTCACGATTCTGGCCGGAGCCTTCGGCGTCGGCATCGGCTTCGGGTTGCAGACCATCGTCAACAATTTCGTTTCGGGTTTGATTCTGCTCTTTGAACGTCCGGTCAACGTGGGCGACATGATTCAAATGGGTGAGCAAAACGGCGAACTCAAACGTATCGGGTTGCGCGCCAGCGTGCTGCGCACTCTAGATGGCTCAGAAGTCATCATGCCCAACAGCAAGTTGATCTCGGACGAGGTCATCAACTGGACGCTCTCAGATCAGCAGCGCCGCCTCGAAATCAAAGTAGGCGTCGCGTACGGCACAGACCCGGAGCGCGTGCTGGAAATCCTGGTCGGTGTGGCGCAGGCACACCCGGACATTCTGGACGATCCCGGCCCCAAAGCATTGTTCGTTAACTTTGGTGACAACTCGCTTGATTTTATGCTGCGCGGTTGGACGAGCCATTATGATCGTTGGGTCGAGATTCACAGCGAGTTGATGGTAGCCATCAATCGTGCCCTGGATGAAGCACAAATTTCCATTCCGTTTCCGCAACGTGATCTGCATTTACAAACGATCAATCCCGCGCTGCAAAAGATGCTGAGCAATAATCAAAGCACCGCTGACAAAGGCGCAAACAAGGGCAATAACCTGATCATTGCGCCGGATGGACTCAGCCATCAGCAGGACAAGTTTATTAAGGAGGAGAAGAGAGAAATGACACCTGAAAATGAAAAGAAAGAGGAGAGTCTGGAAAAGTACATGGCTCCGGGCAGCCTGATGAAAGTCGAACCGTCTGAAACCGCAGCGGCAACAAGCCTGGAAGTCTCGGAGCAGTCCATTGATCGCCCGCCGCAACCCAAGCGCGCGGCGGCTCGGCGCAAATGGGGGATCCGGCTCGGCGTGCTGCTGCTATCAGTCTTGATTGTGGCCTTTTTCGTCTGGCGCTCCCGGCGTCCCACTATGATCGCGGTAGTCAAACCTGTTCCGACCACTATTACTGAAACGATTGCGAGTAGCGGCAGAGTGGGCGGCGTGACAGAAACCTTAGTCGGCGCACAGGCCGCAGGTGTCGTCGAACGATTGTTGGTGAAAGAGGGAGATCGCGTGACGGCGGGGCAACAGCTCGCCATCATCAAAAACAATGTGGCCGAAGCGCAGGTAGCGCAGGCCGAACAGGCGATCAATACGGCGCGCGCACAATTGTCGCAGACCTCACGCGGCCCGCTTGGTTCCGAAGTCGAAGCGGCCTCAGAACAGGTGCGGCAGGCACAGGCGCAGGTAACGCAGCAACAGGCCGCCGTCGCACAAGCGGAGAAATCCGTCGCTCAGGCGCGGGCGCAAGGGAATCAATTCAAAGCCGAGCGCGAGCTGGCGGCGAAACAATTGGCACGCACCAAATCACTCTTTGAAGACAAGGTCATCGCACAGGCTGATTACGATCAGTCTCAGACCAGCTTTCGCGTCGCGGACGAGCGCGTCAAAGCGCAACAGCAGGCCGTTGAATTGGCACAATCAAGCGTGCGTTCCGCGCAGGCCGGCTTGAAATCGGCGGAAGCCAATGTGGGGGCGCAAGCGGCGCGGCTGCGCACAGTACAGAGCGGTGCGCGTCCCGAAGATGTGCGGGTTGCGCAGCAACGATTGCAAGAGGCCGAGCGCGCCTTGAGCGTAGCGCGCCAGCAAGCGGGCAATGCCATTGTCACCGCACCGTTTGCCGGGGTTGTCACGGCCATCACGGCTGAGTTGGGGCAGAGCGTCGGAGCGCAGGGCGTGCTGAAATTAGTCAGTGGCGAGTTGGAAATCCGGCTGGATGTGGACGAAAGCAATCTGGCTGATTTATCGCTCGGACAAACGACCATCGTTTCTTCCAGCACCTTCGCGGACAGCACATTTCAAGGCAAGGTTTCAGAAATCGGCGCGGCGGTGGACATCGCGCGCGGCACAGTGCAGGTCACGGTCATCCCTGTCAATTCGCCTGAGTGGCTGCGTCCTGGGCAAACCGTCAACGTCAATATCGTGACGGCCAAATCCATCGAGCGGCTGGTCATTCCGCCGACGGCAGTCACGCGCGCCGGAGACCGCAACGTGGTCTTTGTCATTGAAAACGGTACGGCGCTGGAAAAGACTGTCGTCACCCGTCCGCCCACGTCGGAAGGCGTGCCGGTACTGGCTGGATTGACCGCCGAAGATCGCATCATCGCCGATGTCAGCAATATCAAAGCAGGTGACGCCGTGCGTGTCCGACGGCAGGATCGGGAGGAGAAGTGATGATTGACCAAATTATGACGGCGATTGTCCCGCGCCGCCTGCGCTTTGAAGGTTCTGTCGCTTTTCGTCATTTGCGCTCCGGCGGCGGGCAGACGCTGCTGACGGTCAGCGCAGTGGCGGCGGGCGTAATTATCGTGATTTTCATCACCTCGTTGATTTTCGGTTTGCAGGATCAATTAACCGAACTGCTGACAGAAGCCATTCCGCACGTCACCATTCAAGTCGAAGAGCCGGAGCCAAAGCCGCTCGCCAAAGTTCCCGGCGCGCCAGCGGAAGCGAGTTCCAGCCGCATCGAGCAGCAAGCGCCGCAACTCAAATTCATAGACAACTGGCCGCAGGTGGTCGGCATCGTGCGTGACCTGCCGAACGTGCGCGTACGTCGCGCCCGTCGTCAACGGGCAGGGCTTCGTTTCCAAAGGCGCGAACCCGATTGGCGTGACCGTCGTCGGCGCTGATCCTGTTTTGCAGGATGAAGTCGGGCCGGTGACGAAAAATCTGGTGGCCGGAAAATATCTGGGACTGAGCAGCGAAGAGATTGTGATTGACGCCGAGCTTGCCAAAGACCTCAACGTCGGCACGGGAGAACGCATCCGGCTGACTTCCAGCACGGGCGCGTCTGAATCGTTCACCATCGCAGGCATTTACAGCCGGGGACAGGGGCGCGGCAGCGCATATGTGACGTTACGCACCGGGCAGAGCCTGTTCGGATACGGCAACTCGGTCAACGTGATCTTCGTCAAGCTGAAAGACATCTACAACGCGAACAGCGTGGCCGACCGCATCAAGGCGCTGTTGCCTTACGAAGCGAAATCGTGGACGCGCGAATACCCCAGCTTTCTTTCGTCGCTTCAGGTGCAAACGGCGACGGCCTATCTGATTTCGATCTTCAGCCTGATCGCGTCCGCCTTCGCCATCGCTTCGGTGCTGGTGGTCTCGGTGCTGCAAAAATCAAAACAGATCGGCATCCTGAAAAGCATGGGCGCGCGCCGCCGCCAGATTCTGACCATCTTCATCCTTGAAGGCCTGGGCGTAGCCGTCATCGGCAGCTCATTAGGCGCGTTGCTCGGCACAGGGATCGTCTTTGTACTGAGTTTGTTCGAGCAGCCCATCTCGCGCGTCGGCCAAGCGCCAGCGCAGCTTTTCCCGGTGCGCATTCTGCCCATTTATATCGCAGCGGCCATGCTCGCGGCGATTCTTTCCACCGTGATTGCCGCTGTCATGCCAGCCCGACGCGCTGCGAAACTAAACCCAGTGGATGTCATGCGATGAGGAGGGAAATGAACCAAACAACAAATATCTCAACGATAGAGCAATCAGCCGTCGCCGCGTCTTCGCGTCCGGTTGTCGTCGAAACGCGCGGCTTGAAAAAGACCTACTACGGCAAGATCAATGTGCCAGTGTTATTCGGCATTGATATAAAAATTCGCGCGGCGGAATTCATCGCGGTCATCGGGCAATCGGGCAGCGGCAAATCGACGCTGCTCAATATTCTCGGCGCGCTCGACGTACCGACGGGCGGCACGGTGCTCATCAACGGCGTGGACATTGCCACGCTAACCGAAGATGAATTGGCGACGCTCAGAAGCGATGAAGTCGGATTCATCTTTCAGGCGCATTACCTGCTGGATGAATTCACTTGTCTGGAAAACGTGCTGATGCCGAACACGATCCGTTACGGCGAGGCGACCGAAGAACAACGGGCACGAGCTATCCGACTGCTGGAGCGCGTCGGGCTGGGCGATCAACTCTACAAGCTGCCGGAAGAAATGAGCGGCGGACAGAACCAGCGTTGCGCGATTGTACGCGCTCTGGCCAATCAACCGAAAATTATTCTGGCCGATGAGCCGACAGGCAATCTCGACAGCCGTTCCGGTAATGAAGTCTTTGAAATGATGCGCGAGATGAACCGCGAAAGCGGCGTGGCCTTCGTCATGATCACGCACGACGACCGCTTGGCGCAGGCGGCGGATCGCATCCTGCTGATCGAAGACGGACTGATTCAGGAAATCGGTAAGGAAGAACACCGCCAGCGCCTGGCCAGCGTTGTTCATTAGTGAGAATAAGAGCAGAACTGTAGCGACCTGCAATCGCTCTGGAGAAGGACTGGATATTATAATGCACCCGAATCCTACCTCGCAAAACCGACGCCTCACGCGCATGTGGAGGCTGCTCGTTTATTTTTCTCCCCTCGCTGGCCTTCGCGTTCGTAGTGTTAGCAGCGATCTATGATGAAAGGCGGGCTTATCTGGCGCTGGTGTGGGTACCGATCACTTTTTTTCTGTTGATTGGCGCGCTTGAGCGTCTGGTGTTCTTTCAAAGAACTGCCAGCCGATGGCCGGAGATTTTGTTGGAGGTTATCGCCTGGATCAGCTCGGTGCAATTCCTGGGAGGGCTGGTTTTGGCGTTTCGCGCCTACCGGCAGAAACAAAATTCGTTCGGCTTGCTCGTAGTATCCGTTCTGGCGGTGATTCCCTTCGTCTGGTGGAAGCTGGACTGAGTTGAGCAAAGACGGCTGGGCAATCACTTCCGGTTTGGAAAAGCTTGGCAGCAGAAAATTGAATTTATGACTTCAACTGCCTCAGCAAAACCTAAAGCGCCCAAGGTCGTCTTTCACGCGCGCGACCTGCTGCATCTGCACGGCCAGATGATTACCATCGCGCTGGTCGTGTCGTGCGGGATTGCGGCCTTCGTCGCCATGCGCAGCAACTATTTTCTGAAAATGGCGCTGGCTGCCGTCCGTTGTGGAGTCGCGCTTGGCGTCGGCGCTGGAGCGTATCTGGGCGCGCAACTCATCAAGGTGTATGCGGAATTCTTCCGCTTTCCTGTTTATCATTATGAGATGAGGCGGGATTGCCGTTGATTGTCACCGCCGTTTTGATCGGTTTTGTGGCGGCGGCTATCGGTTCGATGCTGGCGGTCTGGTGTGCCGTCAAGCTGCCGCCCGCTGCAGCCATGCGGACTGAACCGCCAGCACGGTTTCACACCGGACTGATTGAGTTATTCAGGCTGAATCGGCTGCTGTCTCCGGCGACGCGCATCATCATCCGCAATCTGGAACGGCAACCGGTCAAGGCGTTGCTTTCGATGATCGGCATCGCGTTGTCGGTTTCGTTGCTGGTGGTCGGGTTCTTTATGTATTCCGATTCGATGGGGCGCTTGATTGATGTGCAGTTCAATCATATTCAGCGCGAAGATATTTTCGTCATCTTCAACGAATTGCGTCCGGCGCAGGCTAGATACGATTTGGCGGCGCTACCCGGCGTGCTGAGCGTCGAAGCTTACCGCAGCGTGCCCGCGCGCTTGCGCTTCGGCCACAAAACGCGGCGACTGGCCTTGCAGGGAATGGAACGCGGCGCTGACCTGCGCCGGACTGTAACTTCTGATTACAGCGCATACAAACTGCCGGAAAACGGCCTGGTGCTGACCACCGAATTAGCGAAACAACTGGGCGCACAGACGGGCGACCGGCTCACCGTCGAAGTGATGGAAGGCGCGCGTCCCATTCGTCAGATTACGCTGGCCGGTACAGTGGACGATTTGATCGGCTTGTCGGCGTACATGGAAATCAACGCGCTGAACCAGTTGATGCGCGAAGGCGGCAACATCTCCGGCGCGTTTCTGATGGTTGATACGCGTGAGCAAGCCAACCTTTATGCGCGCTTGAAGCGGATGCCGACGGTTGCCGGAGTGAACGTGCCAGCAGCAGCGCTAGCCAGCTTCAACGAAACATTTGTGCAGACGATGGGAGTTTCGACGGGCGTCATCATCCTGTTTGCCTGCGTCATCGCTTTCGGCATGGTTTACAACGGCGCGCGCATCGCGTTGTCGGAACGAGGCCGCGAGTTGGCAAGTTTGCGTGTGCTCGGCTTCACTCGGCGCGAAATTGGCGTGATGCTGTTGGGCGAACAGGCCATCCTGACGGCGCTGGCTATTCCGACCGGTTGTTTGATGGGCTACGGCTTGAGCGTCCTGATCTCTTCCGCCATTGACAACGAAATGATGCGCTTGCCATTGGTCGTCAGCGGCAGAACTTATCTTTGGTCGTTTAGCGTGATCGCCGTAGCCGCGCTGCTTTCCGGCTTGCTGGTAGCCTGGCGATTGCGGAATTTGAATCTGATTGAGGTACTGAAAACCAGAGAGTAGCGAAGCATGAAAAAACCCCTCTTAAAGAAAATTTTGATTGGCGTGGTGCTGGTTGGCGTCATTGCTTTATTCGCTTATTCGTTTCGCCCAACTCCGCTGACGGTCGAAACCGCGCCAGTTGAACGCGGGCTGTTGCGCACGACGGTTGATGCCGAAGGCAAGACGCGCGTGCGGGATCGTTTTGTCGTCGCGTCTCCGATTGCAGGAAGACTGATGCGCATCAGTCTGAACCGTGGCGATCAAGTGAGACGTGATGAAGTCGTTGCCCGCATCGAGCCATTGCCGCTGGCTCCGCTCGATCCGCGCCAACTGGCCGAAGCCCGCGCTCGTGTCATCACCTCCGAGCAGATGAAGCACGAAGCCGAAACGGGGATCGAAAAAATTCGCACGGAATGCCAGCAAGCTGACCGCGAACTCGCACGCACTGAGAAGCTGGTCGAAACCGGCGATCTGTCGCGGCAGGAATTTGAGCGCACGCGCAATGCCAGCCAAACCTGCCGCCAGCAATTGGAAGCCGCAACTTATCGCGCGCGTGCCGCAGCCTCTGAGGTTAATGTCGCCAAAGCCACGCTGATCGCAGTGGAGCGGGCCGGACAGAGCGGGAAATCCGCAACGGTGGATGTTCGCGCGCCGGTCAATGGCCGCGTGCTGAAAGTGGTGGAAGAAAGCGAGCGCGTAATCGCCGCGGGCGCGCCGTTGCTTGAGTTGAGTAACGCATCGCTGGAAATTGTGATTGATCTTTTGTCGGTGGACGCAGTCAAGGTCAAACTCGGCACAGACGTTTTGATCGAAGGCTGGGGCGGCGGGCAAAGCTTGCAAGCCCGCGTCCGTCTGATCGAGCCATCGGCCTTCACCAAAGTTTCGGCGCTCGGCATCGAAGAGCAGCGCGTCAATGTGATTGCCGATTTTCTTGACCCTGGTGTGCCGCTCGGCGACGGCTATCGCGTCGAAGCAAAGATCATCATTTGGGAATCGAATGAGGCAATCAAAATTCCCATGAGCGCGCTGTTTCGGCAGGGCGAAGCATGGAATATTTTCGTCGTCGAAAGCGGGCTGGCGAAACAGTGCGCGATAGAAACTGATCATCGCTCCGCGTTTGAAATTGAAGTGCTGAAGGGATTGCAGGCGATCGAAAGCGTGATTGTTCATCCAGCCAAGGAGATTGCGGACGGAATGCGCGTCACGGCGGCTCAGTCTGGCAAATAAGTGCGATTGCGGCTGATAAGGAAGCGCGCAAAGAAGAAAAGTAGAGCAGGTTCGCAGCCTCCGAGACAGGCGAAGAATCTCCACTACTGGTTCCAGGCGGTGCAGCGAGTATCGGCATAGAGCGCTAATGATGCTTCAGTGAACTCATAGTCGCGGTGAATCAAATTCTGGATGAAGCCTAAATCTCCATTCCATTTCTGCAACGCGATTTGCATCTGGTCAGTCTGACCCCGGAAATTCAGAAGGAATTGCGTGATGTGATCAATTGACCGGTGCGACAATAGTACAGCGCACAACAGCCTGACGAAGATTGGTCGTGCTGGTTCCCCTACGCGACTGCAAAATATCAGCCTTACGTTTCTATCACTTCCTCACATACGCAAAGCAAACAAAATCTTGTGTAAACAGTCTGATCCTACGAAAATAGCTTTTCCCTACATTCGTCCCCCAGTACACTAGAGCAAGGCAGTTAGAACTGTCTGCATCAATAAGTACCAAGCGCCTGTAGGATTTTGAGCAGCGGTGTAACAGGAAAAGAGATCAGCAGGAGGGCATACGATTGCCGAACTACAGGTACTAACTACGAGGAGCAGGCAACGATGTCAACGCTATCAAGCAAAGAACAAGTTAGCTTCTTAAGTGGCGGCGGCGAGATGGGGGCGCTAATACGCGCAAAGGATTGGTCAATCACCCCGCTTGGCCCTGTGGACGAATGGCCCCAAAGCCTGCGCACGGCGGTCAGCATTTTGATGGACTCCGGCTATCCGATGTACATCGCCTGGGGGCCTGAATTCACCCAACTCTACAACGACGCTTATCGTCCGATCCTCGGCGCAACCAAACACCCGGCAGCCTTGGGACAGAGCACCACAGAATGTTTCGCTGAAATTTGGGATTTCATTGGCCCGATGTTTCGACGGGTGATGAGCGAAGGCAAAGCCACAACGTTGATTGACCAACTGCTCTTGCTTGAACGCAACGGCTATGTCGAAGAATGCTATTTTACCTTCTCTTACAGTGCCATCCGCGCCGAAACGGGCCAGCCGGGCGGCGTTTTTGTGACTTGTATCGAGACTACGACGCGTGTGCTGGGCGAACGGCGCATGCGGACGCAGCGCGAACTGGCGGCCCAGGTAACGCAGGCAAGAAGCGCCGCAGAAATCTGTGTGCAATCGGCGGAAATTCTGGACGAGAACCCGCATGATTTTCCCTTTGCGCTGCTTTATTTGCTGGATGAGGATGGCAAAGAAGCCAAACTCGCCGCTACCACGAAACTGGTGGAGAGCGGCCCGGCCACTCCCGCCGTCATCAGCCTCACGGATCAACCAGCCGTCTGGCCGCTCGCGCAAGTGCTTAAAACGGGGAGCGTAGTGGTCGAAAATTTGCCAGAGAAATTTGGCTTAGTGCCGGGCGGACCGTGGCCGGAGCCACCGCAACAAACCCTTGTGCTGCCGCTGGCCAAATCAGGTCAGGAGGCACTGGCAGGCTTCCTTATCGCAGGTATCAGCCCGCGCCTGGAACTGGGTGACGAATACCGCGGTTTCCTGGACTTGACGGCGGGCCACATTGCAACGGCAATTGCTAATGCTCAGGCCTATGAAGAAGAAAAGAAGCGCGCCGAGGCATTAGCCGAACTTGACCGTGCGAAGACGGCATTTTTCTCTAATGTCAGTCACGAATTTCGCACGCCACTCACGCTGTTGCTCGGCCCGCTGGACGAAATCCTGGCTAAATCGGACGAGCGCGATGGCCGCGAGTTGCTGACCATTGCGCAACGCAACGGGCAACGACTCTTGAAACTGGTCAATACCTTGCTTGATTTTTCGCGCGTCGAGGCAGGCCGCATTCAAGCAGTCTACGAGCCGGTTGACCTGGCTGCTTATACGGCGGATTTGGCGAGCGCCTTCCGGGCCGCGGTGGAAAAAGCCGGAATGCACTTGTTGATTGATTGCGCGCCGTTGCCGGAGCCGGTCTTTGTGGATCGTGAGATGTGGGAAAAGATCGTTCTCAACCTCGTCTCGAACGCCTTCAAATACACGCTTGAAGGTCAGATCGAAGTCGCGCTGCGGGCGGAAAAGGGCGCCGCTATTTTATCGGTTACTGACACCGGCATCGGCATCCCCCAAGCCGAGTTGCCCAACGTCTTCAACCGCTTCCACCGTGTCGAAGGCGCGGGCGGACGCACGCACGAAGGGACAGGCATCGGACTGGCGCTGGTGCAAGAGCTTGCCAAGCTCCACGGCGGTAGAGTCAACGTCGAAAGCCACTATGGGGAAGGCAGCCGCTTTACCGTCACCATTCCGCTGGGCAAAGCGCATCTGCCCGCCGACCGGATCGGCGGCCCGCGCGCACTGGCTTCGACCGCCTTAGGCGCGCATTCATTCGTCGAGGAAGCGTTACGCTGGCTGCCCGACGCCCACTTCAATGATCATCATGAAGTGCTGTTGAGCGCGGCGGATGCGCCAGCGCGGGTAACGACCACGAGCGCCAGCAAGTGAACCGCGCGCCAAAATCGTTTGGGCCGACGACAACGCCGATATGCGCGATTATGTGCGGCGCTTGCTGGCAGCCGATTATCAAGTGATTGCGGTGGGCGACGGGCAGCAGGCCCTGCAAGCCGTGGCGACGCACGAGCCTGAGCTGGTGCTCGCCGATGTCATGATGCCGAACCTGGACGGTTTTGGACTCTTAAAAGCATTGCGCAAGGATACAAAAACTGCTGCTACGCCAGTCATCCTGCTTTCGGCGCGCGCGGGCGAAGAGGCCCGCATGGAGGGACTGAGCGCCGGCGCTGATGATTATTTGATAAAGCCGTTCAGCGCCCGCGAACTACTGACGCGGATTGGCGCAACCCTGGCTTTGGCTAAACTCAGGCGTGAGGCGCAGGCACGCGAAGCAGAGCTCAAAGCCGAGACCGCAAATATTCTGGGCAACATTAGCGAGGGCTTCGCGGCTGTTGACGCAAGTTGGTATGTCACTGACTGGAATTCCCAAGCCGAAAAAATTCACAGCGTGCAGCGCGCAGACGTGCTGGGTAAAAATCTCTGGGAATATTTCCCCGAGGCACGCGGGACAATCTTTGAGCGGGAATACCACCGCGCCATGACCGAGCGTATTCACCTCAAGTTCGAAGCGCCTTACGCCCCGCTCGGTGGCTGGTACGAGGTGAACATCTATCCGCTCAAAAACGGCGGATTGACCTTCTTCTTTAGCGACGTGACTGAACGGCGCAGGAATGCCGAAGCGTTGGCTCACAGTGAGCGCCGTCATCGTTCGCTGATCGAGGCTTCCAGTTCGGTCGTCTGGTCTGCTGATGCCGAAGGAAACATGCTTACAGCCAATCCGTCCTGGCAAGGCTTTACCGGTCAGACCCCGGACGAATACCGGGGCTGGGGCTGGTTGGAGGCCATTCACCCGGATGACCGGATGCAAGCGGCCACTGTATGGCGCGAGGCGCTCGCTGCTCATACCTACTTACAAACCGAGTACCGGTTGCACCGGCACGATGGCTTTTACCGACATGTCGTGGTCCGCACCGCTCCCGTGTCGAACGATGAAGGCGAGTTTGTCGAATGGATGGGCACTTGCACAGATGTTGACGACCAAAAGCGGGCGGAGGAGCAATTCCGGCTCCTGTTTGAAAAAAGTATCGACGCCATCCTCGTGGCGGATGATGAGGGACGTTACCTCGAAGCCAATCCGTCGGCTTGTGAGTTGTTCGGTTATACACACGAGCAATTGCTGACGCTGAGGGTTACCGACCTGGTAACTACCGATACGCCGAGTGCCAGTGAACGTTACCAAAACTACGTCCAAAAAGGGTATGAGATCGGCGAGTTCTCTTTTGTGCGACCCGATGGAGAGCGCCGCGTGGCGCAATACAACGCCAGTCGTCTTGCACCGGGGCGACATTTGAGCATCCTGCGTGACATCACCGAGCGCAAGCGCAGTGAAGCCGAACGCGAACGCCATTACCTTGATGGGGTGAAGCTTACCGAAACCAACCGCGCTTTAGTCGGCACTTTCAAGATCGCGCAAGTAACGGAGATCATCTGCCGCGCCGCGCGCGAGTTGACCGGGGCCGATGGCGCAACCTTTGTGCTGCGCGAAGGCGACCGTGTGCGCTACGTGGACGAGGACGCTATTGCGCCACTTTGGAAGGGGCAAGCGTTTCCGCTTGATGGCTGTATTTCGGGCTGGGCGATTCAGCAAGGCCGCCAAGCGGCGATTGAGGACATTTATCAGGACGAGCGCATCCCGCACGACGCCTACCGTCCGACATTCATCCAAAGCCTGGTTATGACGCCGATTGGGCCGGGCACGCCGGTCGCCTCAATCGGCGTTTACTGGGCGCGGCGGCATCGCGCCAGCGAATATGAAACTAAGCTGCTGCAATCGCTGGCCAGTGCGGCTGATCTGGCGTTGGCGGGCGTGCGCGCCTATGACGAAGCGCGGCGGGCGCAGGCGCAAGCGGAAGAGGCCAACCGGCTCAAAAATGAATTTCTGGCCACCGTCTCGCACGAACTGCGCACGCCGCTCAACGGCATTCTGGGCTGGGCAAAAATACTGCATGCCGGTGGGCTGCCTGCCGCCAAGACGCAGCAGGCGCTTGAGACGATTGAGCGCAACGCACGGTTACAGAATCGGCTGATCGAAGACCTTCTCGACATCTCGCGCATCATTAGTGGCAAGCTGCGACTGGACATGCGCGAGCTAAACCTGGCCGCTGTGATTGAAGCGGCGTTGAGCATTGTGCGTCCCGCAGCCGAGGCGAAGGCGGTACACCTGCAAACCTTCCTTGACCCGGCGGTGGGATTGGTGGTGGGCGACGCCGACCGGCTGCAACAGGTCGTTTGGAATCTGCTCTCGAATGCCATCAAATTTACGTCTAGTGGAGGGCAAGTCAGTGTGCGGCTCAAACTGGTCCAAACCCAGGTTGAGCTTAGCGTGAGCGACACCGGAGCCGGGATCAGCCCCGCCTTCCTCCCCTACGTCTTCGACCGCTTCCGGCAAGCTGATGGCTCAATCACACGCTCGCACGGCGGGCTGGGGTTGGGGCTGGCCATCGTGCGGCACTTGGTTGAGTTGCACGGCGGGACGGTGCAAGCGAATAGCTTGGGGGAAGGGCAAGGAACAACCTTTACGGTGAGCTTGCCGCTGATCGCCACATCGCAATCCGCCACGCCGCCCCTGATGGGTGAAAGCCTCTCGCCTGAATTTGAAGGCAGGCTTCAGGGGCTGCGCGCGTTGGTGGTGGATGACGACCCAAGTGCCAGGGAACTGCTCACAACGCTGCTCACAGCTACTGGCGCAGCCGTGACCGCAGTCGAGTCTTCCGCCGCCGGGCTGGCAGTACTGGCGAGCGCGCCGCCAGACATTATCATCAGCGACATTGAGATGCCGGGGGAAGATGGCTACTCCTTTATCCGCCGGGTGCGTAACGGAGACGGGCGGGGCGCACAAACGCCCGCCATTGCGCTGACAGCCTACGCGCGAGTAGAAGATCGAGTACGCGCCTTGTCGGCAGGCTATCAAATGCACGTACCTAAGCCGGTCGAGCCAACGGAACTTATCTTAGTCATCGCCAGTCTGTTCAACCGGTCTGGCGCTTGACAGATGTCCAGTCTCGGAATTGCGCGCCGCACCCAATTTCTAACCCAATGGCCTCAAGCTCAGGAAAGCACAAGCAACGGCGGGCACTGACGCCACGTCTCCCTATTTGCTCACGCCGCCCCGCTTGAGTTCGATGTCGAAGCTGATCGGACTGCCGTTGTAATCCAGCGAGCCTGTCCCCTTCAACGCCTCGCCTTGCAATTTGAGGTTGTAGTTGACAAGGAAGGTACTGCCCTGTGCTGCAATATCAGCTTTGGCGGTCAATTTGTCGCCTTCGAACTTGACGTCTTTGAGCGAGATTTCCTGCCCTCCTTCAACGCCGGAGATTTTGCCGACGTAAGCTTCGCCCTCTTTTTTGAAGTCGGCCCACATTGGCAATTCACCCTGCGGGGAATTCAATTTGCCTTCCCAACGACCAGTCAGATTGTCCGCTGCCGGTGCGGATTTCGCCGCCACCGCCACGCCGGCCACCCGTTGCAGCACGCTTCAAATCCACGTCGAAGCTGAACGCATTGCCGTTGAAATCAAGCGAGCCGGTGCCTTTCAATGCCTCGCCTTGCAGCATGAATTTGTAGTTGATGACGATAGTGCTACCTTGTGCATCAACTTCGGCTTTGGCCGTCACATTGTCGCCATCAACCTTAATGTCCTTGAGCGCGATGTCCTCGCGCACGCCCGTGATCATGCCGGTATACCCCGCACTCTCTTTCTTGAATGTCGCGGTCGCCGGACGCTCGCCCTGTTGCGAATTGAGCTTGCCTTCCCAACGGCCTTCCAGCTTGTCCTGCGCCAGCGTGGGCACGGCAAGCAGCAAAAGACACAACACTACTCCTGAAACGATGAATGATTGTCGCATTGATTATTACTCCTGTGATGAAAATGGACGGCGTGCGGTAGGCTGTCCTGCAATGACAGAATGCCGCGCCTGTTTCGCCGTCTGGAAACAGGCGCTTGGATTTGCACCGCACACCAACTAGCGTGCAGCAGTTTGGGACGATCGCAGGTTCTGGCCGTCAATCGTGTAATCAATCCAACCGATCATCATCTCTTCCCAGGTCTGATCGCCCCAGCGGACGGTGATGGTTGGATCGGGATTGAATTTATTGTTGGCGGAATTGTCGTGATGCGCGACGCACTCGATCCGGCTGCCTTTCGGCACGGCAATCGGTTCTTTCACGAAATACGAAATCTGCCAGTTAAAGTCATACTTCGGCACGCGCAGCAGAATCTTCTCTTTGCCGTCGGGATAGATCAGCTTGTACTCGAAGTCTTTGCCGCGGACGTGCATATGCGGCATGAACATGTGAAGGTGCGCATCTTCGGTGAAAGTATAAGACGAGCGCGATTCAAAGTTGGGATCGCCCGCCGGGATGATCAGCTTGCGCGGATCAACGGTCACGCCGCGCGTGATGACGCGCTTCTCAGGCACGCCTTTGGCGAAATAGAGACCAACACTGGTGCGGTCTTTCGCCGCCGTGCCGGTGGCGGTGTAATGCATCTGGAAGACCAGCACCGACCCCTTTTTGACCAGCTTGGCGTGGCCATCGCGCAACGTCAGCGGACTCATGCCGGGGGCCCAGCCGACCAGCATCGCATCCTGGTTGTTCTCGCGGCGCGCCGGTGGTTGGCGCTGCGGATCGCGCGGGGCTTCAGGATTATTGGTGGACATTATTTTGTTGCCGTCCGGCGCGCGTCTCGCCCGGTTCGCGGACGGTGATAATGACGTGATGCACGACGGATGGATCGCCACGCCTGATCTCGGCGAACTGCACATATTTGTCCTCGGTGAAATTGGTCGGCACGGTGAAGTATTTGTAATCTATCGTGCCGCTGGCGGGAACGCTCACTTCCTCATTCATCGAGAGCACCACATCCGGCTTGCCGAACTTCCAGTCACTGGTCGGGAATTTAGGAGCCGCAGGGAGGTCTTTCGGATTGCCTTCTTTGGCCCCGCCATCCACCCAGGCGCGGATCGTCTCGATCTGCTGCGGGGTCAGGCGCGCGTCGTTGAGAAATTCGCCGTGATTCGGATCGGCATACCAGGGCGGCATCTCGCGGCTCACGACTTTCTCGCGGATGGATTTGGCCCAGGGCCGGACTTCTTTATAGGTCAGCAGCGACATCGGTGCCATCTCGCCCGGACGATGGCAGGTGGCGCAATTGGCATACAGAATCGGAGCTACGTCTTTGGTGAAAGTCACCGTGTCAGCGGTCGGTTCCTTGGCGCTGCTTGCGCCTGGCGCTAGGAAAAGTCCCGCCAGTGCGAGGCCGAGGATAAGTGAAAAAGTGAAACTGCGTTTGGTCATCGGTTCTCCTAATGTTGCCTGCTGTTCGTTTGCTAAATCGTTTTCTAAAATCGGTGTTTGAAATTTCCCGCGTCGTTTCAGCGAGCGGGCGGCGACGCTTGTTGGCGCAGCAATTCCTGCGCGGTTTTGATTTCACCCAGCATCTCGCCGGATTTGATCCGCCGCCGCAGGATGTCGAAAAAGAGTTGCTGTTGTTCCGGCGTCAGTTGCGTTTTCGCCCAGTCCCAGCGCTGCAAGATCATCGTTTGTGTCTCGCGGTTGACCTGGAGAATCTCGGCCTGTTTCGCTTCGACTGCCGCCCAATCGGTCTGCGGCTGCGCAATCAGTTCCACCGCTTCCGCCCACTTCGTGCCGTAGCTTTTCTGCGCGTCGGTGATGCGTCGGATCATGTCAACATAGCGTTCGCGCAACACCTTTTTCTGCTCGGTGGTCAGGTGGAGTTGGTCATAGACCGCGAACGTGTTTGCCTTCTTGCCGGAAGCGGAAGAAAAGCCATAGACAACGGCGGCAATGGCCGCGAGTTGAAGGCGACGGAGACAATAAAAGCGATTTGGAAGACTCTCTTTTTCATAACTATTCTTACCTGCATCAATCTTCAATCCTTAATCCGGCCGTCCAAGCGCGGGCGAAACATCGTTGTAAGCCAGTTGCAAGATAACCTGTTCAGCGGGCGATACATCCAGGATGGAGGCTGGCGCAAGCTGCTGCTGTTCCGACAGCCGCACGATCAGTCCGGCAATCTCCTGCCCGGTTCGCAGCCCACCAAAGACGGCCAGCAGGATAAGCGAGGCCACGACGAGGCGCATTGCTGCGCTAAAGTCCAAAAACCACTGCCGCACAGACCAGCCTTGCGCGGCGGCGAGCGGAGTCGCTTCGGCCCGCACCTGCCTCATCACGCGTGGCAGAAAATCCGGCGGGACCATCAGCCCCGGCGCTTCACCGAGATAATCGTCAACCTCCCGCAGGTATTCATCGAATTCACGCGCGCGCTGGCATGCGGCGCGGCAAAGATCACAGCCCAGCAAATGAGCCGCAATGCTTGCCTGCTCCGTGGCCTGCAATTCGCCGTCGAGGTAAGCGCGGAGAAGATTTTGAACTTTTGTGCATTTCATGTGCATTTTATGATGTCATCCCTTTATACAACTGAGTCGGCAAAACCCTGCGCTCAAGCTGAAAAATATTTTTGCGCTGCGGATAATTCCTGCCGCAGATTTCGTTTCGCGCGCACGAGCAGCGACTCGACGGCTTTCACGGAAAGGTTCAGGCTGCGGGCTGCTTCGGCATAGCTGAAATTTTCGTAATGACACAGGATGAA
Organism: uncultured Acidobacteriota bacterium; assembly: GCA_963794955.1. Taxonomy (GTDB): domain Bacteria; phylum Acidobacteriota; class Blastocatellia; order RBC074; family RBC074; genus JAFDVL01. The sequence goes on along the minus strand of CAWCGF010000015.1, from coordinate 206,795 downwards.
GGCCAGCCGCTGATTGGGCGGCAGTGTTTGAATGGCGCGCGCCAACACGCGTTGCTGCTCCCGCCGTTCCAGCGCGCGCACCGGATCGTCCGGCCCCGCCAGTCTTGTCGGGCAGCTCAGCATAATAAAGCGGCTGTTTTTTCTTGCGCGCGTTGCGGCAGAGATTGGTGAGGATCGTATAGAACCAGGTCTTGAACGAGGCGACCGGCTGGTAACGATGCGCGTGACGGTAAACTTGCAGGAAGGCTTCCTGTGCCAGGTCTTCGGCCTCGTGCTCATCGCCGAGGAAGCGACAGGCGGCCCTGAGCGCGGATTTCTGATACCGCTCGACGAGCGTTTCAAAGGCTCCCAGATCGCCCCGGCTCACCTGCGTGATGAGTTGTTCATCGGTGGCGAGCGGAGCGGTCAGTTCGGATGTTGGGATTCGTTCGCCCATCGGAGTCGTGAGCCTCAACCGTCAGGAATAAAGGTAGACAGGACTTTAGACAAAAGGCGACTATGGTTTGACCACAGTCGCGTTTGGAGTAGTCATAAGGCGTGATAAATAAAACTATCAGGCTTACTTGCACTTTGAAAAGAGACCGTATGATAGATTAGTGTGGCGGTGGAAGCTATGGGCAATACAAGGAGATTTGTGATGCGACGATGGTTAGCTACTTTATTAGCGGTTTTGGCGCTGCTTGGAAGCCCGGCTGTCCGGGGGCAGGTCGCGGCGGAGAAGAAGCGACCGAAGATCGGTTTGGCGTTGAGCGGCGGCGGCGTACGCGGACTCGCCCATATTGGTGTGCTGGAATGGTTCGAGGAACATCGTATTCCAGTTGATTATATTGCCGGGACGAGTTTTGGCGGCTTGGTCGGCGGGATGTATGCCATCGGGATGACGCCCGCCGAAATGCGGCAACTCATTAATAGCATAGATTGGGATAATGTGTTGCGCGGCACGCCCGCTTTTGAGCGGTTGAGTTTTCGGCGCAAGCAGGATCGTCGCAGCTTTCAGAATGCGATTGAACTGGGGCTGAAAAATGGCTTGAGTGGCGCAACCGGACTGAACCCCGGTCATCAAATCGGCCTCTTTCTGGATCGTCTGGCGTTGCCTTATGGGGGTCTCAATAACTTCGATGAGTTGCCCATCCCGTTTCGCTGTGTAGCGACGGATATGGTGGCGGCCAAGCCTGTCATCCTGAAAGATGGTTCGTTCTCCCAGGCGCTCCGGGCGACGATGGCCTTTCCTGGTTTGTTCACACCGGTCGAGCGCGACGGCAAGGTGCTGGCGGACGGTGGATTGATGAACAATATCCCCACTGACATCGTCAAACAGATGGGCGCTGAACTTGTGATTGCGGTTGACATCGGCACGCCGCTGGGCAACCGCAAAGCGGTTGAATCGTTCCTGGGCTTACTGCAACAGTCCATCGGCGTCATGACGATTGAAAATGATCGGCGCAATCTGCGGCTCGCTGATTTGGTGGTATCGCCCGACCTCGATCAGTATGGGCTGCTGGATTTCAATGCCGCCAAAGCCATCACGGAACGTGGCTATGATGGCGCAGCGCAAAGGGCACTAATGCTTAACAAGCTTGCATTGGATGACGCAGCGTGGCAGCAACATCTGGTGGAACGCAACTCCCGCAAAAGAAGCCGGACGCCTGTGCCTTCTGCGCTGGAGATCACCGGAACCAGAATCGAAGACGCCCAAGCAATTCGGAACAAGCTGGAGGGGTATATCGGTAAGCCACTTGCCCCGGAACGACTGCAAGCCGATCTAACTGAAATCACAGGGCGCGGCAGAGATGAAAGTCTTGGCTACGAAATCAGGCGCGACAAACAACAGGAGACGCTGCTGATTCGCGTCAAGCAGAAGCAATATGGCCCGCCGTTCGTCAACCTGAATTTGGAAATTGAAGGTTCTGACGCGAACAATATAGACACTTCCATCGGCGGGCGCGTGACGTTGTTTGAAGTGGGCAGTTATCGCTCAGAGTGGCGCACCGACTTTCGGCTGGGTTCGCGGACGTTGCTGGCTACAGAATATTATCGCCCCCTGGGTGAAAGTGGATTGTTTGTCGCTCCCCGCGCACGCTATGAGCGAGGCACGCAAGACCTTTTCATGAATGGTGCGCGGGTGGCCGAGTATCAGGTGAAGAGAGTGGGCGCAGGCGTAGATATCGGCTACACCTTTCGTCGCAGCGAACTACGATTCGGGTACGACCTTGGAAACATTAACGCACGAGTGCGCGTCGGCGACCCCTTGCTGCCTGCGTTGAAAGGCAAGGTGAGCGATGTTTCCGCGCGTTATGAATTTGATGGACAGGATAGCGCAGTGGTTCCGTCGCGCGGCGTGCGCTTGCGAGCAGAAGCGCACCGATTCTTCGCCAGCCCCGGCGCAACAAGTGACTTTTCGCAGGCCGAAGTCAATTTGTCAGCCTTCAAACCAATCACAGAGCGCGGCTCAGTGTTTGTGATCGGCGCGGGCGGCACGACTTTCGCTCAGGACGCGCCGCCGGAACAACAGTTCGCGCTGGGTGGCCCGCTACGCTTAGGGGCATTAGGTCGGGGCGAATTGCGCGGGAATCATTATCTGCTCTCCGGCTTGGGCTACCTGCACGCCTTAGCAAAACTACCGCCGCTGCTGGGCGGTAAGGTTTACGCGAGCAGTTGGTACGAAGTGGGCGGAGCCTTCCAGAACATAGCTTCCGCCCGGTTTTTCAATAACATTTCGGGTGGGGTCGTGGTGGTCACAAGGTTTGGCCCGGTCGCGCTCGGCGGCAGTTTGGGCGAAGGCGGGCGCGCCAGGCTTTATTTCTCGTTTGGGAGATTTTTTTAAGCTTTCGTGCGGCATCCACTGGTGATTTAGACAAGCTGGTGCAGGCTGGATTTATGCTGAGGCGCGAGATGATGTATAAGTAGTCCCGACTCGAAGAGACAGATGAGACCAACAACAAAGTGGCCATGGCTTCGATAATGGCACCTCTGGTCGAGCGGCTGGTTCTCGACGTACGAAGCAAGGACGAACGGTGATAATGAACGATTCAGTCAGAATCATGTTTCGCGACGTTCGGTTGTCTTTTGGCAACCACATGGTGCTTGACGGTGTGAACTTGCAAGTGCGATCAGGGGAATTGAAAGTAATCCTTGGTGCATCCGGTTCGGGCAAATCAACGATGTTGCGGCTCTTGCTGGGGCTGATCAAACCGGATGACGGCGAAATCTTTATTGACGGCGAAGAGATTTCCCGACTTACTGAATCAGAGTTGATGCCCTTCCGGCAACGCATCAGCATGGTCTTTCAGGATGGAGCGTTGTTTGATAGCTTGACAGTTTACGATAATGTTGCTTACCGTCCGCGCGAATTAGGTTGGAAGGAAGAGAAAGTGGATCGGCGCGTGCGGCGCGTGCTCCATGAGGTTAGTCTCCTGAATAATGCGGATGCCTTTCCGAATGAACTTTCCGGCGGTATGCGACGGCGCGTCGCGATTGCACGGGCCGTGGTGGATTCCCCTGATATCATCCTGTTTGACGAGGCCACAGCCGGACTTGATCCGCCGACGGCCCGCGAGATTTGTCAGCAGATGATCAAGTTGCGAGACCTGGCCGGGGTAGCGATGATCTTCGTCACGCACAAGCTTAATGACGTGCGTTATCTGACCTCAAATTACATGTTTGCAGCAGAAGGCGAGCAAGCGGAATTACGCCATGAAGGGAAGACCTTCTGCCTTACCAATACGAAAATCCTGCTGCTCCGGGATGGTCGCATCGCTTTTGAGGGAACGGACGAACAGTTATGGAACGCAGAGGATTCATACATCCGAAATTTCACCAGGATGGATGACCGGATTAGCTAAAATCAGTGCGTCGCGCGAAACAGGAAAGCCTTCTTTTGGAAGCCCGGCTTTAAGTGTAAGAGTGAAGGAAACTGCACGCTAGCGCGAAATGGAAATTCTTAATTTACCTTGGGCTATGAGGAAAAAGGTGTATCAGGCAGCCACAGTAAATCACTGCGGCTGCCTGATATATTATTTACTGGAAAGTAATCGTGGCGTTGCTCCAGTTCATGGAAACACTATAAGCTTTCCCAAGTTCATCCAGTCTACTGCGTAATGAGGCCCAATCTTCTTGCGCACGCGGCGTCAAAGAATGGCGCTTCATAAATTGGTTAATCCAAGCGGCACGCCTGAGGACTTCTCCAGCAGCGCCGCTGGCGGCATAATTGTCTTCAAAGCGATCCTTTAGTTGGTCCGTTGTAACTTCAAAGTCACTTATATATCGGTTGATGTTATCTTCCCGATTGCTGCCATCAAATTTGGATTTGTCCAACGCATTATCCAGACTTTCACGAAAGCGATCTGCTCCCTTTTCAATTTGCTCCATCAGCGCCTTCATATTTTCCTGACTGATTCGGTAAGGCGGTCTAATCGAGCCTGACTGATTCCAACCAACTTGATAGGCGCGTGCCAAGTCGTTTAGATTCCGGTACAGGTTTCTCCAATCACGTTCGGCCTGTTGGGTCAGCCAATGACGATCCATGAAGCCATCAATGATTACTCCACGCCGGAGCACTTCTTCGACTGCAGCCACTGCTGTATTGTCGTCCTTGAAGTTATCTTTCAAGCGGTCTGTTGCGTCTTCAAAATCTTTGACAAACTGATTGACGTTGTCTTCACGCCGGGTCTGGTCGAAGTGACTCTGCTTGAGTGCCTCCTTGAGGCTATCGCGAAAGGCGTCACCGCCTTTCTCAATCCGTTCAATTAGCGCTTTGACCTGCTCATGCGTATACCGGTAAGGTCTTTGAGCCTGCGCGGTCATAACAAATCCCGCGAGTATTAATATCGTTGTGAGTGTCCATCTTATACTTTTCATAATGTCTTCTCCTCCTTGTTTAGACCCTTGCTGGCCAGATATTTAAAATTAAAAAGGGAACCAGGGAACAACTTTCTTGTTTTGCTCGACGCGGGGAATAACGACTCAGCGTGTTTGGCAAGGCTTGGATAGCCGCAGGGGCCTTGCCCTTACCTTCCTGCAAACTTCCTTCGCCGTAAAGCCCTCACCGTACACGTCACGCATACCATCTTTGTTTGGCTTTGTCTGGTTGGATGACAACCCCCTTCAAATTGGCACTGACTTTCCCCTGCACCCGAGGCACCCCGCTTAATGCGAATAACAAACTGATTATCATTGCCATACCACCATAGAATTTAACTTACATGCATGAAGACATGCATGTAGATGTATCCTTTCAACCCATAGATGTGTCCTTTGAGCATACGACCAATACAGGCCGTCTCCTTTTTAGAATATTCATTACAGATAGTTGGTAAATAATATCCTTAAGACTTATTGAAGAAGCAATTATTGTGCCGCACAGGCTAGCTCAGTTTTTCTCAGCTTAATCTGATGGTGTTTGGCTATCAGTATTGGCTAACGCCTGATTGATCCTTGAGGGGGTCTATTAGTACCGCTTGCGTCAGTAAGAGGTTGCCAGTATGCGACGTTTAGCAGTGTGTTTAGGTTAATAAAGAATCTATCTATTGCGATAGAATGAGCTAGTATTTCGGCACGATTAGTCCCAAATTGCCTCACTAAATCTATAGGGAATAGCAGGCCAGACGTTCGATTACCAAGCCTCAGCGCTATTACAGAGGTTACGGAACGAAAGTTGCCCTTTCTTTGCTTGACTGCCCCTTGGTTTGGTTCGAGTGGAAAGAACTCAAGGTCATGAGGAAAGAGTTAAAAACGGCCAGCTAATAATATTGAGGTTAGCTGGTATCCCTAATCGGGAAACCTAAAGGAGGACTTAGTTATGAATCAAGTAATGAATGAGCAAGTAGGAACCTTAAATGTTGCCAGCCATTTGAAGGGGAGAGCCGTTCTTAAGTCTGATACCGGAGAAAAACTGGGTGAAGTGGAAGATGTCATTATCAATCCGGTCGCCGGGGAAGTCCTCGGCATTGCGCTGCGTTTGCCGGAAGGCGCTTCAGCCGCATTGGCCGTACAGGATTTTATCATTGGCCCAGATGCGGTGATGGTTGCAGCAGGCAAGCTTAATCCAACGCTTGATACAAGCAACATTCTAACGGGTGGTGTTAAAGCGAGTGCCATCATAGGGGCAGCAGTAGTGACCGAAGATGGAAAGTTACTTGGCCGCGTAAACGAGATTCATATCTTTGTGAAACGCACAGTAGTCGTATATCAGGTCGCAGAATCAACCCTACAACGGTTTTTTGGGGGAGGGTTTTTCCTGGCCGGACATGTGCCCCTGGCAATCTCCCATGATGGCGCGCGGCTGATCGTGCCAGTTGAGACAGAGAGTCGCTACGCGCGCACATCACTTATTGAAACTGGAGACGAAGTGCGGGAAGCAGGAAGTGTGTAAAAGCGTGATAGGTGAGTCCTCCGCTGGTTAATGATTTGATGCTCTGTTGGGCAGTAATAGATCCCTTAATCCAACACTCTTAGCGCTGCTCAAGATGAAATGCAACGCAAGAGCAAGTGAGGGTATGCAAGCTGAGCGCAGACGATTAATAAGCACCGAATATTAGTAATTATGGACATCGAAACTTTCATTAATCAGGTGTTTGGCCTCGCGACGCCTGAAATTACCTGGTGGCAGATGGTATTACGTGCGTTGGTGGTCTATGTGGTGCTAGTGGCGATGGTGCGCGCCGGTAACAAGCGGTTCATGGCAAAGGGAACAGCTTTTGATCTAGTGCTGGCGATCCTGCTTGGTTCGGTGGCGAGCCGTGCGATCACGGGAGAGGCGCTCTTCTTTAAATCAATGGCGGCGGCACTTGCGCTCGTGGCATTCCATTGGGTGTTCGCCGCGCTGGCCTTTCGTTTAGACCGATTTGCCGGCTGGCTGAAGGGGCAGTCGCGTCTACTGGTGCAAGACGGCGAACTACTTTGGTCAGCCATGTGCCACAGCCATGTTACCGAAAAAGATCTGTTGGAAGCGTTGCGGGTGCAGGCCCAAAGCAAGGACATGACGGGCGTGAAAGAGGCGTGGTTGGAGCGCAACGGCGAGATCAGCTTTATCTTTCGATGACCTACGCATTATTTGAAATTCTTGTCACTGATGGGGTGGATGCTGCTCATATTGCGCTGAATTGGCGACGCCATCACCTCCCGCACTTAGCGCGTCGGCCTCGCATAAAGATAGTTGTAATAACCTTAAATTGCTCATAAAAGAATCTTGGCAAGAGGTGTGCTGCTATTTGGAAATGACCGCCTTGGTCGTTTGGTGTCAGGCGTCAGTTTATCGTTAGTTTGTTTCATTACGTAAACTGCGAATCTCCCCGCGCAACTCCGCAATCTCCAGACGCAAGGCTTTGATAGATTCAGTTCCTGCCAGTTCTGCCTCTTCATTCTCGGCGTCACGACCAATAAAAAAGGTCGCCAGTGTCGCCGTCACATACCCGAACACCGCAAAGCCATAAAGAGCAAGCAAAAAGCAGAGCAGACGCCCTGCGCCCGTCTGCGGCCAGTATTCCGAACCAAGTGAAGTGAGCAACATCGCTGTCCACCAAAGCGCTTCGCTATAAGAGTGAAGACCGTTGGGAGCTTTATGCTCAAAAGCAAACATACCTGCTGCGCCAGAAAGAATAACAACCGAGGTGAGCGCAACGACGTAGCCGAAGCCACGCCGACCCATGCTTGCGCTAAGGGCTTTCATTCCACGATTGAGCGATGTGAGGATGCGCAACATTCGCATTCCACGAGCAGCCTTGGCCACCCGCAATAATCGCACTACACGCACAATTCGAAACAGCCGCAAGGCAGGCACAACCAACGCAATAGCCGTCAACCAGTTTTGTTTTAAGTAATCTAGCTTTTCTGGTGCAAGGAAAATTTTTATGCAAAAGTCTATGATGAAGACTATCCATATCAAAGTGCCAATCATTTCCAAGAGCAGGCTTAACTCCCAAATTAATTCAATGATTAATAAGGCCAGCCACATGAAACCAAGCACGAGCATGGGCGTTTCGAGACGAGCCTCAAGCCAGCTTAAAAATTCATAACGTTTCTGCTTGAGTGCCTGATGTGTTACCTCTTCTACCGATTGCATGTATTCTTCCTGTTTATTTCTTCTGTCCGATTACGGATTAGCGAAAAACCTTTTGGCCTCCCGGCTATAGATAACAGCCAGTCCACTCTGAACTCCAATAAAGATTTGTGCCGATAATCCTATCGGCAAGAATATCCTACCTTAAGATGACAGTACGGCTGCCAAATTCCGCTACACTAGCAATACTTAGCGCAGCAAGGGGTATACCACAGCTTACACATCCATATTCTGTTCAGAAATAATTGCCCTGCTTCATTCGCTCTCTCGGATAGTTAGCTGTTGGTAGCGTGGTATCACTATGGGCGATTTAGCGACGCTTTAGCACAGTACTCAGGTTGCTGACCCGCGAGGTTTGTTGCGATAGAGCGGCAGCGTAAACACTGAGCAACTCACCCAAGATAAAAAACTTCTCCCACGTGTTTTTCAATAGCGAGTTATTGAGAGCCAGGCTTATTTAAAAAGTAAGGGATCAGCGGCTTTAGTTTTTATCCCCACAGGATTATCTTTAGCAAATGCTCAACCGCTTCAATCATCTCCCATCACCAGGTGATGCGAGTGTCGAAGAAACAATCCAAAATGCTGCTCAGTGGTTAACGCTTGGGGGCGAGACGGTAGGCGCTCTCACCATTGGATTGGGTGTGGTCGTGGCCGCATTCCTATTTATCTGTGCCTTGTTTCCGTCTCAGGTCGAAGGCTTTAATCGTATCCGTTTTGCGCTAGCTCGGTATCTGGCGCTCGCACTTGAGTTCCAACTCGGATGAAAAAGAGCGGCATCTGCCTCTCACATCTGATCAACCATAGCGTTAGGATTCCCAGTGTAACTCACCTAATGATAAGCTTGAAAATATGCATGAAACACAATTTACGATCACCATCTTCATTTTGCTGTTGCTCATTGCCTCCGGCGTGGCGATGGCTGCCAAGTGGGTCCGTGTGCCTTACACACTACTGTTGGTAATCGTTGGATTAGTCATTAGCCCAATGCACTTTTTGCCGGTGGTTCATGTTTCGCCAGACTTGATCCTACTAATCTTTCTGCCCGCCTTATTGTTTGAAGCCGCCTGGAATCTGAAGCTTGAGCACCTGCGCGAAAATCTCGTCCCGATACTGATGATGGCGACATTGGGGGTAAGTTTTTCAGTCGGCTTAGTCGGGGTGATTCTGCATTTCAGCATTGGGCTGTCGTGGGAGACAGCGCTGCTGTTTGGCGCGATGATTTCCGCAACTGATCCCGTCTCGGTGCTGGCTCTATTTCGTACGCTTGGCCTGCCAAACCGACTGACCACGATTGTTGAAGGCGAGAGCTTGTTTAATGATGGAACCGCTGTGGTCGTCTTTCGCATCATCCTTAGCATCGTAATGGGCGTTACGACGCAGACGGGCGGGAGCCTGGCGTTGCATTCGCTGCGAAATTTTGCAGTGGTAGTATTCGGCGGGTTAGCCGTGGGGGCAATTATCGGAATCATCGCTTCCACCTTAACGGCGTATTTTGATGATCACCTGTTGGAAATAACCCTTACTACGATTACCGCGTATGGGTCGTTTCTGCTCGCCGAAGCATTGCATGTGTCCCCGGTGATTGCGGTGCTGATTGCTGGATTGATTATCGGGAATCATGCCCGGCAGAAAGGAATGTCCCCTACAACACAGGTCGCGGTCAATTCGTTCTGGGAATATGCTGCATTTGTCGTCAATTCGTTGGTCTTTCTGCTGATCGGATTGGAAATTCAGGTGGTGGTCTTATCCGAAAACTTAGTCTTGGTGGGCTGGGCGGTAGTGGCCATGCTGGCGGCGCGCGCCATCGCGGTTTATGGGTTAATCCCGCTGGTGAATCGGTTTAGTGAAAAAGTTTCCTTGCCCTGGCAACATGTTTTGTTTTGGGGCGGCTTGCGTGGCTCGTTGTCCATTGCCTTAGCCCTGAGCTTGCCCACGACCGTTCCTGGTCGTTCACAATTGATTGTCATGATATTTGGTGCCGTGATATTCAGCCTGTTGGCGCAGGGGTTAACGATCAAACCGCTCTTACGCTGGTTAGGCATGGCAGAAACAGTCGAACGAAAAAGCGCGTATGAATTCCTCCATGTGCAAATGCTAACAGAAACCACCGCCGCCGCCGAGTTAGAGAAACTGCGTGGTCAGGGACTCGTGACTGCCCGCGTATACGAGGCAATGAAACCAAAACTGGAACAAGCACACGAAAGTCTGAGCGAGCAATTAGCGCAATTTGGCGGCGGGACCCCCGCCTTTGAGCAACAGCAACAGCAGCGGTTGCAAGAACATCTCGTCAATGTCAAAAAGGCGCGACTGTTGGTACTCATGCGTGAGGGCCTCTTATCAGAAGAGGTCTATCAGCAAATTAGCGAAAAGCTGGATGAGGAAATTAGACAATTGCAGGAGTCCCGCACCGAGGTCAAAAAGGCGAACGAAAAATGACCGAAGCTACTTCACCGGAAAATAGCGTCCGCCCAACAACCATTGATTTTGCCGGTTGGGGAACGACTGAACGATTGCAGAACCTGGGTACGGAACCAATCACCGTCACACACCTGGACGCGAATCTTACGCACAAACTCGGCGAGTGGAAAGCGACTGCGATTTGCGGCAATGACATTACCTCAAGCTGTTTATACGTGGCGGCGTTGAGCGCGCTTTATGCTGGCCCGTATGCTCCCCTGGCACTGGCGCTGGTTGCCGCCGTGTTGTATCTGTTCCGCAATATCTACGCCGAAGTCGGCACGGCATTGCCACTGAATGGCGGGGCGTACAACGCGCTGCTGAATACGACGACGAAAGCCAAGGCCTCGGTAGCCGCTTGTCTGACGCTCCTGTCGTACATCGCCACAGCGGTTATAAGCGCCAATGAAGCAATGCACTACGCGCATAATTTGTGGAGCGGATTGAATATTTTTGGAGCGACGATCGTCCTGCTGGGAATTTTCGCGGCGTTGAATCTACTAGGTATCACCGAATCCGCCGTTGTCGCCTTGGGAATCTTTGTTGTTCATATCGTAACGCTGACCATTCTGGTGCTGGCATCAGGCACGAAGATGTTTGGCAACCTCTCGACGCTGGTAACCAATTGGCACACACCACCGCCGGGCGGCATGCTGATGGCGATTTTCTTTGGCTTTTCAGCGGCCATGCTCGGCATCAGCGGCTTTGAAAGCTCGGCCAATTTTATCGAAGAGCAACAAGCGGGCGTCTTTCCGAAAACGCTGCGCAATATGTGGATTGCCGTCGCCGTTTTCAATCCGCTCATCAGTTTGCTGGCTATGGGCTTGCTGCCGTTGCAGCAAATTGGCGAGCACAAGGAAGATCTATTGGCGCAGATGGGATTTCTTTCGGCTGGAACCTGGCTGCAATGGATGGTGAGTGTGGATGCGGTGCTGGTGTTATCAGGAGCCGTCCTGACCAGCTATGTCGGCGTCACCGGACTGGTGCGCCGTATGAGCCTGGATCGTTGCACGCCGCAATTTCTCTTGAATGAAAACCGCTGGCGCAAGACGAATCACTGGATCATTCTGCTTTTCTTTGTCCTGTGCTGCTCCATTCTGACTATTACGGCAGGACGCATCGAGATTCTGGCGGGTGTCTATACCCTTTCGTTTCTCGGCGTGATGGCGCTGTTTGCGATAGGCAATATTTTGCTCAAGGTGAAGCGCAATCGCTTGCCCCGCGCGGCGCGCGCGAGTTGGGGAGCTGTCACGGTCGCATTATTGGCGGTACTGGCTGGGTTGCTGGGCAATATCCTGCTGAACCCGGAATATGTGCGCATTTTTAGCATCTACTTTATTGTGGCAATTGCGGTGGTAAGAGTCATGTTGATGCGCGTGCAAATTCTGAAAATCGTCCTCGCCGTCGCGCGCGTAGCCTTGGAGCGGTTGCGGCATTTCAATCGCGCGCTGATTCAATCCATCGTTGGACATATCAACGCAATCAACAGTCAGGAAGTCATTTTCTTCAGTAAGGGCGATAGCCTGCCCACTTTGAATCGTGCGGCACTTTATGTGTTGAGCAACGAACAAACGACGCGCTTGAAGGTCGTCCATTGTTACGAACACGAAGAAGCGATTCCGCCCCAGTTGACGGAACAGCTTAAAACCATTGATCAGATTTATCCCGAATTGAGAGTGGACTTATTGTTGGTGGAAGGGAAGTTCGGGCCAGAAATGATTGAACGCTTATCTCAGCGCTTGAACGTGCCGAAAAATTACATGTTCATTGGCACCCCGGGTGACCGCTTTCCCCACAACATTGCGGAACTGGGTGGTGTGCGGCTGATTATGTGATAAAGAGTGGATCACGAAATTGGTTAAGTGGGCAGTGGGCGCCGAAAAGAGCGTAAGGGCCTGAGTCCATATAAGTTTTGCCAGTAGTCGGGCAGTGTAGTCGCTAGTAGCTCCAAAGTCCTTAAGACCTGACGTTGGCGGCTGCCGTATTGACGAAGCAGCCCGCAGCAGCGGCGCAGCAAGGCAGATAACTTGACTAACAGCAAACGCCAGCAGCTTACTTTTGTTTGCGGTTGATGGGCGATCCTTGTTCAGTGCTTTTCATCACCAAAAGGTCGTCCGCTAAACGAACCGATTTCAACTACTTAATCTTTTTCATTTCGTGATCTACTGATTGTAAGCTTAAGCCCAATGAAATTAAGTTAAGGAAAAAACATTAGGGGTAAAAAAACGACCATCACGTTAAATCCTTTTTTGACAATCACGGCGTTCTGTTTAACCGCGCTAACTTAATTTCATTGAGCTTAAGCTCTCCTCGTTACTCGAGCCAGGCAACACAACCCGTAGTTTCGCATTTCCCCCACGTCCTGTCATCAACGCCAAAGTGTTGGACAAACAATTGCTGGTGGCAAATCGGGCAGGCTTGAATCCCCGCCCAATCTTTTCCCTGATACTCGCTTTTGATGCGACCAAGGAGGGGGACTATTTTTCTCACTTCTACGAGGTCGGCTTGGCGTTTCTTTTGATGAGCGGCAATGTCTGTGGCAGTTGGTTCTTCATATTTGTCACAACAGGCAGACTTTCCATAGGGGGCTGCTGATAACGTCGTGAGGGCCGCAGCATATTCTCCCACGTTTGCTTGCACGCAAGGCTCCTTTGTTGCTGCCCCGGCTCGTGGCTGGAGGCGACTCATCACCTCGCGGTAACGAATCCCGGCTTGACAGTGCGTAAATAAGTGTTCGTCGGTAAAGTGTTTACAGGTTCCTTTTTTCATTTGGCTTTTCTTTCCCCTGTCAGTAAAGGCGCAGATTGTGTGGAACAGTAGGGCTTGCTTTCGGTCTCTACTCGTTTTTTCGGTTTTACAGGAAAGGTGAAAAAAACATTTCTAAGCACGTACAAGAGTCACAATTTTCAGGCTCTGGAAACTTGCGCTCTGCTCTAGTATAGACGTTGAAATCAGCCAGTACGGTGACGAGAATTTTAAAATTAATAGAGTCTCGTAGTCGCAAGCGTCAGCCTGGTCAAAGCCGGATGTGCAAGACTGGGGCGCAGTAGGCAGAGCAACACCCCGGGTAGCTGCACACCGCCACGGCGTGTAATCCCTATTACTAACATTATGCGATTCAGCAAGTTAGCGAATCTTGATAGAAAAAGCAGTCAACTTTTCCATGTGTCGTAAGATCAAGGGGTCTGTGAGCGCCTCAGAATTGTGATAGCTCAAATCGGGTTCGACACAGGACATTAGCGCAAAAAATCGGTTCGACAAGCGGAGGAGCATTTGTAATCCCTGGGATTGACTGACCGCGTCGGGCTTCGTATCGGGGATGCCAGCAAATAGCCTTATGCCTCCGACACCTTTGACGCCATCTTGATGGCCTTCACGCTGGAATTGTCACTTGAAATCCCGCAAGTGCTGACTGATTACTGGCGTGTATTGCGAAATGAAGGACGTATCGTCCTGGCAGGCATATCGAAAGAAGCAGAGGATGGCTTCATCCTCCACGTTTTCAAGTGGACGCCCCAACACTTCCCCAACTTTCTGGATTGCCGTCTCATTTTCGTCTATCGGCTGCTGGAAGCCGCAAGCTTTCACCTTGTGAAGCGGGATAAGCAGCCTATCTGGGGGCCGGTGGAAATTGACTTGGCGCTAAAACAAGCGCTCGCTACTCAATGAAGAAAGTTTTCGCATGCTCTTTTGCTCGGTCAGGGAAAGGTTCTTGCGCCAACCTCATCGCCAATAAATATTCAGCCTGTAAGCCTTCAATGGCAGCCCCAAGCGATTTGAAGCGGGGTGTTCCGACCGGGAGAATCAGCCGACGATGCCGATGCGAATAATAATCGCTGGTGCCCCCCACAATAAAATACGACAGATGGATAAAGCCTTGCAGCCCTGGTCTTTTTACCTCATAAACAGTCTGTAAGTTGTCTTCTCGGAAATAGACCTCTTTGATCCGACCGCAAAGCTTGCCTTTATCCGTTACGATTTCTGCGCCAAGAAAATCTTGGTACGTCGTGACGCCTGTTTCAAATTCCTCAACCACAGAGAACGAATCGGAGAATACGGTAACCTGTTCATTTTCCGTTTGCAGGTCAGGAAAAAGCAGGTAATTGAGTGCTACTAAAAGTGGTGTGGTTTCATTCTTCATGCGAATGGCAGTGCCCAGCAGCTTACCTTTTGGTGGGTGAAGAAAAACCTGGGAAATGACTCCAAGGGTGCGCGGTATAGCGTCCACCAAAATAATTTTCCTTTGCAAAAGCTGCCGCACATTTTTAAGGATCGGTTTCATCTCCATGGGATTAACTCCTCAAAAAGAAAAGCGCCGACCGCGCAGTGCCGCGAGACAGTCGGCAGAGCTGCCTCGTAGCACTGCGCGGTCGAAGTAGGCTTGTGCCAGCCTGCTAAAGGACAGGTCAAATGCTGTGCCGAAGGCCATCTCCTCCCATGTCCAGCACGTTCCGGCGGAAAATATGAATAATTCGTGCTTCAGGGTAGGTATTCGACGAGGAGTGATGTGTGAAGCTACCTTTACAGATGTAGACATTTGCCACAATGAGTCCCAGAAGGCTACACACAGTTCGTGCCACTGGCTCGGCAATCTCCTTATTTTTCGCAACTCTTGTGCGATTTCTCTCCTGGCACGCAAATTGATAATTCTAATAGTCGTTACCCAAGCTGGTGCGACAGTAAATAGTGAGGGTCTCTACCAACCAAGTCAGTGCCTCGACAGTGTTTTTATAAAACACAATTGCGTTTGCTGTCGCACTTCCTGGGTTTCGTTTGTCAGGAGGATGTGATTAAAAGTGAGACTCAATGTAGCGCAGATTAGACAGGGGCGTCTTGGTTTGCGCGGTATAATGTAGGCAAAACTGGGGGAGTGATGCCTACAGCGTAGGTTCCACTTTGGGTCTCACTTTTAATCACATCCTGAAAATTATCACGCCCTGGGAATCAAATTGCTGGCACACCAAATTGATAACTAACCAGGGTATATGGAACAGCCTTTCGCGGAACTATGGCGTTGTTTGGAACGTCTACATTTTCGCCACTCTTTGAGTTGGCGATCTTAACCGGCAAAGATGAATGTAGGACTCTGACCAGGCCGTAGGAATGGCTGCTCCTTTCCATCCGTGCATGGAACAAAAGCTGGTTTGGAGTTGATCGGCAACTCAACTCCAAACATCCCGCCTTATCTGAGCGGCTACCAACAAGGCTTTAGTTTCGTGCGCGGATTTTTTTCCGTGAGCATAGGCAGGTTTTTCTTTGGTATTCGCTTTATTGTGCAACCAGCAGTTTCCATTCGTTGCATCAAGTCACAATCAAACTACGATAAGAGCCATTGGTTAGCTGTCTGCAACTCAGGGCAACATCTTTCCGAGCATCGTTGCACGTGTGGGAACGTGAGAACTATTGCTGTACCATCCATCCGGTAGATTTTCAGGGTAGAGGCTGCTGTCGTAGCCCTGCACAATAGGCCGAAACGGTCGGAGTGAGTTTATTGGTACACGATTCAATGAATAAGCAAAACCTGCCTACGCTACAGCGCGTACGCGAGCTAGTGCTGGCGCATGGATGGAATGCCACTGTCTACCAGATCATCAACCCGGGCATCAGACATTGGTTTTCGGCCAGGCACGATGCGGTCATTGGTTATGTTGAGCATTATCGCGTCCGCGTCGTGGCTGGAGCGCCGGTTTGTGCCAGAGAATGCTTGACTGAAGTGATTGCGGAATTTGAGCGTGACGCGGCCAAAGCCGGAGCGCGCGTTTGTTATTTTGGAGCCGAGGCACGACTTGAATCTGTCCTGGGAACTTCACCTCAACATTCTATGCTCCGATTAGGCGCACAACCTGCCTGGCATCCGCGCCAATGGCCAACCATTTACAGCCATCACGTTTCGCTGCGAGCGCAGTTGAATCGTGCGCGCAATAAAGCGGTGATGATTACGGAATGGCCTGCCGAACAGGCGTATGGACACGCTGAATTACACCGCTGCCTCGGCGAGTGGCTCAGCACACGCGGCTTGCCGCCCATGCATTTTTTGATTGAACCACAGACGTTAGAGCGATTGTTTGATCGTCGCATCTTTGTCGCGGAAAGACAGGGAAAGATTATTGGTTTTCTCGTTGCCTCGCCCGTGCCACAACGAAATGGCTGGTTGATCGAACAAACCATTCGCGGCGCGGGCGCAGTCAACGGGATGGTCGAACTGTTGCTCGATACGGCGGTGCATGCGATGGCGGCAGGCGACAGCGAATATCTTACGCTGGGGCTGTCTCCGCTTTCCCTGCGAGGAACTTCTGTGGGAAGGGATACTCCGCTCTGGCTGCGAGCCATGCCAGCGTGGGTGCGCGTTCATGGGCGCAGAATTTATAACTTTGAAGGCCTTGACCAATTCAAGGCAAAGTTTCAACCGGAGCGATGGGACCCGGTTTTTGCCATCGTGAATGAACCGGGCTTTTCTCCACTGATCATCTATGCCATTGCCGCCGCTTTTACCGCTGGCGCTCCGCTTAATGCAATGAGCCAAGCACTGGTACGAGCCATGAAACTGGAGATCAACGGGGTGAAGAAAAAAATGCTACAGGCAACGGATCGTGGTGCTCAGGCAAGTTGATTACAACGCTCCTGCACGCAGCAGGAGCGTTGAATGAGCCGACGGGAAAGCCCTTCACTTGGATCGGCGTTACGAAGCGGGGGAAGGACGTTTGAGGGTAGGCCGTGCTGGTTCGGTGGTTTGTTCTGTATCAACGGGGCGACGACGTTTGAGCGTCGGGCGACGATTTTCTTCCGGCTTACGCAGCAGGCGTTGATTGTTATGTTGGATCTGTAACCGTTTTTGCGCGGCGACGAAATCCGAACTATTGAATTGATACGCGCTCTTATCCGGGAAGCGTGTCAGCAATTTGCGCACTTCTTTGATGCGGTCATTGTTCATCGGATGGGAGCGGAAGATTTTTTCAAGCGTGCCAGGTTTCTTCTTCTCTTGCGCCTGTAATTTCTCAAAGAACGTAATCAGCGCGTGCGGATCATAGCCTGCTTTCCAGAGATATTGTGCGGCTAAGCGGTCAGCTTCCTTTTCTGCGCCACGCGAGAATTTCAAGAAGGTCAGCGGCAGTGCAATCCCCGCTGCCTGATTGAGGATGAAGCCACCCCAGCCACCGAGAAAAATCAACGGCACAGAAGCCCAGTTGAGCAGTTCGCCTTTGGAGGCCTGTTCGACGCCGTGCCGTGCGGCAACATGCGCGATTTCGTGCGCCAGTACGCCAGCTAACTCCGCTTCATTATCCGCCGCCGCAAGCAGGCCGCGATTGACATACAGAAATCCGCCCGGCAACGCGAATGCATTGATCTCGGCGCTGTCCAGCACCTTGATCGTGAACGGCACTTGCGCATCAGAGTTAATAACCAGATTCTGCCCCAACCGATTGGCATATTCGGTAATCACTGGGTCGTCCACGAATTCTGCCTGACGATCTATCTCCAGTGCCATCTGTCTGCCAATGGCCAACTCTTTTTCCAGCGAATAAAAGTTCATTTGTCCTTTGTTGATATTTCGCTGTCCAATCAGCAAAGGGTTTTCTTTCTCCTTCAGCGTCTGTTGCTGTCCTCGAACTGAAACCGCAGGTGTCGCGGTCAAACACAGGATCAACAACGCTGTCAGGAATTGATTCATTCCCTTTGTCATTTCCAAATTCTCCTTTCTGACCTTTCGGTCGCGCTAATGATTAGTGAAAAGTGGCCCGGACTTCAGTCGTTGGCTTGCGCCGATTGAAGTCTGGGCTACGGGTTGATTACTGATCTGCGCTTGCGCTAACAAATTTAGCGACGTGCGTTATCGGGTCCCATCGTCCGCACTTCCATCTCAGTACCGGGATCAAGGATCAAGTCCTTGTTGCCTTGCACATACACTGAACCTGCGCCCACTCCTGCGCCTAAAATTGCTCCGATAGCCGCGCCCTTACCGCCACCGGCAATCGCACCGATGATGGCACCCAACGCCGCCCCGCCACCAGAACGGATAACGGTATCTTTGGTCTTGTTGGCGCTCTCAATGTTCCCTTCTTCATCCACAGACTTGACCGATTCGCTGGCGATCAATTCGGTGACTTCGCCCCGCAGGGTGCCCGTGCGTCCGTCGCGCATCGTGATGGAATCAAAAGCCAGTGACAATTCGGTTTTGCCTGACACGCGCCCAGAGCGATTGAGTTGTGCGATATGGCCTGTGACGGTTGCACCCTCATACTCTTGCGGCTGGACTACCGTCGCCGTAAAGCGGTCGCCGCGTTGATTAGTTTTGGTGCTAAGCGAGCTGTTGAGTCGCAGCCTTAATTTCGTGTCATTGGGCACATAGATGCTGCTTGTAGTGGTGGTAGTGGGCGTTAGTTCGGTCACGCTCCGTAAGGCCAGCGCGTTATCCGGGAGGCGGGTCGAGTAGGTACGACCATAATAGCCATCCACATAACCCATCTCATAGCCAAGCTGGTAGCCCGATTGGTAAGTTGTTTTATCTCCGTCGCTGGTGCGATATCCTCGATCCGCGCGTTGATAGTCCTGCGCCTGTCGAAAGTCCCGGTTATGCCGCGCCCGAAAATCGCTGCGCCCGGCATTGTAGCCATCACCGTACCCATACGGGTACGCGCGTTGATATGCGGCGGTCGTGCGCGTGTTTTGCGTGCTAGTTCTTCGTTGCGGGACAGGATCGGCCTGAACCAGACCGGGCAATAGGATGCCCCCGCTGAGACTCATCGCGGCTGCCATCAGCCAGCTTCCAATTTGTCGTTGTAGACGATTCATCTTTCCTCCTCTTTCTCGTGAATTATTTGTTAACTATTTTGCCGACTGATGGTGATGGTTGTCACCGCGCCGGATTTGCTTTGATACATTGTGACCCAGAATTTTTCGGCCTTGACGATTTTTCGGGCAAATCTTGAACCATTGGCGCGTGCTTGCACCTGGGCATCACCAATGACATTGGTCCAGGCGGGGGCACGGTTCGCGTCGGTGCTATAAAGCTGGATCGCTCGTACCAGCCCTTTGGCACCATAGTGAATGGTGAGAATGTCGCCCCCCTCCAGCTTAAATTCGTCCATCTGTTTTGTGCTGTGCTTGGCTTTGTGAAACAGGATTTTTACTTCGTCACGCGGCATATTGAGTTTGACGCCGTGCAGTTCACGTAACGTCACGACCTCTGCTTTCGGCGCTTCTTGCGCAGTGGTGGCTTGCGTTGGTGCTTGTGCGAGTGCCACTGGCAGTGACAGCACAACAATTACGAGCATTGTTAGTCCAAATTGTTTCATAGAAAAAACTCCTTTCCTGATAGGGATTCCTTTATTCACAAAAGCTCACCGAGCCATTCGCCTGAAAGACCTGGTTAAGCTACAACCCTTTTGGCAAGTGAACGAAAAGTACGATTCTCTTTGGCGTTGGCGGGAACCACTAGGCGGCCTGTTGTTGGCGACCAACGCACAGGCACGTTGGCGGGCAAATAAATTCCGCCGCTGAACCAACGCTGCCACCAGGCATTGGTGACTTGATAAAAGGCGCGCCAATCGGTCGGATCAAGATAAACTTCCCTGATATTGCCGAGCAGTTGTCCTTGCTCCGTCACTACGCTCGCCCCCAACAAATCGGTTGTCACCCGTAGCATTTCTGGCAAGTCCTCATTTGGCGCATTCAATTCTTCCATACTGGGAGGATCACGCGGAATGGCAGACCGATTGAGCAAAAAGCTCTCCTGGAAAATCACGCCTTCACCTACCGGCAAAAACTGTTCGCCATTTTCCTGTGTCGTAAGTAACAGCCCGCTGATGATACCGCGCACGGGATCAATCGCCAGATCGGCTACCGTCCCGACCTTCCAAGCGGTTTCTGCATTCATGACAGTCAGCCCTTTGAATTGCTTGTCAAAACTGATGGTCGTTGTATCTGGCATCTTGATTCTCCTCTGGTCGTAATTTCATCGCTCAATCATTTTGGAACGTCTTGCTTATCTTTTATAGGTGCAAGCTCTGTGCCGCACGAGAGAGGTGCGAAAACCCCCGATTTACAAGGGATTTCTGCTGATGGGTCACCAGCGGAGGAGTCTGACCGTGTGGCATTCCGGGACGCGAAGTACCATGAATCCGCACGACTTGCCGGATCAGCCAAGGGCGGGCAAAGGATAGCAGTGTCCTAAGCGTGTGTGGCTGATTTTAGCTACTTAGCATCATTAGCTAACCGCTACTGAGATAGACGATACAAAGAACAAAAACCTTGATAAGGTAAGTTTTCCGGCAGAAGTTTTCTGTTCAAAATTAGACAAGCCGGTTCCCGCCACATACGCTTAGGACCTCACTCACAGGATTACCCTTACCGGTCGAGTTGCTGCTTTTGCTCTATGCTGGCCAGGCGCGACGTTAAGTTGGATTTGATAATGCTGATGGCGATAAACAGACCGACACAATCCCCCAACGGAATGCTCTGATAAATGGTTGGAAGCCAATAAAAATACCTGGCCCCAATTCCGAAGAATGTCCAGCAAAGCCAAAAAGGGAAGGCCAGCGAAACTGCAATGATTCCCGACAAGACCTAACCAACTACTGGTAACGAATTTAAGTTCATCTTCCCTCCTTTGAAAAATACTTTTGACTGTAGCAGCGCGTGCTTTCCTGATGCAGCAGCTTGCGTGCATGAGGGTCAGAATTGGATGCTGGCAGGCGGAAGAAGGCGAAAAGACTGGATGATCAGCGGAAGCTGCTTTTGTTGGCTGGACGGGACTTCTGGCGCAAGCGTAACGCGCAATAGATATGCCTGATTATTCTCAAAGCGTAGGTAGTAGTTGCGCCCAAACATCGGTTTTCCATGTTCGATAAAGGTGTAGGCCAGCAACACAATTTCTGCGTCAGGCTTCAAGTCGTTGCGCAAGACAATTTCCCCTTTCACATAGCCGGTTTTGAACCGCACATATTGCGCTTCATCTCTCTCCGCCATCGCCTGCGCCGTTAATATTTTGTGGGCTGGAAACTTGCGAATCTCCAGTTTGGCTTTTTCTGGTGCCTCGAAAAAAAGTGCGAATTGTGCTCGTGCTAAACCATCCTTGACCGTTTTGGATTCCCAGTCCGCCGGGAGTCGTAAATAGTAACTGCGATCCGGTGCATAAACTGTTTTCCCCGCCTCCTGCCAACCTGCCGTGATGAGTAATACCATTGCCACAGACGCGATAGGCAGTGCATAAAGCAGGCGTCCCGGATTTATCCAGACAGCCTTCATTTTCATTGCCCTCCTTTCGCAGTAATGTGGGGGAAAGACCAATTAGCTATGCAGGAAGCAGGCCCCCACTGCCATTTCTGCTCAGACCGCCGCCCCTGTAACATCGTCTCCTCCACCTGCTAGCTTGTGGTTTCAAATTTGCCTCTCACTTTAGTAGGTGCAAGTGTGATACCAGATCAACTAGTGTACCAAGGCAACGCCAATAAGGCTGATTTTATTGACGTTCTTTAGGATACGCGGAAAATGGCTCTGTGATATTTGCCCCTGGATAATTGTAATGCGAGTGGTGCAAAATACCTCCTTGTGTTGCAGAACTCCACATAGTAGTAAGGAGCAATAGACAAATGTTAATGCCGATATATTGGGATCAACTACACAATGCGGGAGCCACCTTTGCGCAGGGGCTGACTTCCTCCTGGCATCGGGTACTCGGCTTATTCAGGCGGGAACTCGCCATTGATTTGGGAACAGCTCGGACACGCATTTATGCCCCTGGCAAAGGTGTTGTGTTGGATGAACCATCCCTTATTGCGATTCAGATAGACACCGACGAAGTAATCGCAGTCGGGGCAGAAGCCCAGCATTTATTGGGCCGCGAGCCGGAACGAATTCGCGTCTTTCAGCCACTTCAGGCGGGCGTGATTACAAATTACATGGCGCTCAAACGGATGCTGGAGATTTTTCTTCGCAATGCACCCAGCCGCAAATTTCGGTGGAGCACACACCTCTTACTTGCCATGCCAAGCGACCTCACTCCGCTGGAATTGAAAGCCTTCCGCATGGCAGCCATAGATGCCGGGGCAACAAAGGTAAGTTTTATCGAAGAGGCCGTTGCTTCAGCGCTGGGCGCAGGCGTCAACACCGACTGTGAACACTCCGCCGTAGTCGTTGACATTGGGGCGGGTACCACGGATATCGCCGTGGTCAACGCTGGCGAAATGGTGCGAGGCCGCACTTTGCGACTCGGTGGAAATGATTTGGATCAGGCGATCATTCGTTACTTGCGACAAGTGCGAGGCATTGAAACAGGGCTGGAAAATGCCGAGCGCATACGCATAAATCTGTTCGCTCTCGGAGCCAGAACCGAGCCGGAAGCATTGGAAATCCGAGGGCGAAATTTAGCGACTCGACTCCCCGAGTTTTGTACGATCACCAGTGCAGAAGTCCGTTCAGCCATTACTCCGGTCTTCACCAATATCACCGATTTTATCCGCACAACAGTGGAAGAATTGCCCCTCAAGTCGGCCTTGGACTTGCTCGATACAGGGGTCATTTTAAGCGGTGGTGGTGCATTAATTCCGGGGCTGGCAAGTTGGTTGGCGGCTGAATTGAAGCTGGGAGTCTATCTCGCGGCTGAGCCGCAACATACGACCATTTATGGCCTGGCGAAATTCATGGAAGCTGACCATAGAAATTCCCCTTATAAACTCTTGCTGACCGAGGTCCAACAAAATAGTGTGGTGACTCAGAATTGATGCCGAATCATTGTGCAGTCCTTCTGGAAAGTTGTTCTATAGAAATCAAGAAAAAGAATTTCACCACGAAGAGCACAAAGAACACGAAGGTAGGGAAGAGAATCTTAATCTTTTCAGGCTTTTGCCAATCTTCATTGCCTTCGTGTTCTTTGTGCTCTTCGTGGTTTTATTTGTGATTTATAATGGAACCGCTCTATTCCTTTTCACGTCTATCTTAACGGTAGCTGAACTCGTCTCTATTTCACACAACTGGAACTCGTCGGTAGATCGTAACGCGGACGAAATTTGTCGAAGGAAAATCGCATGCTATATGTTTTGGGTCTTTTTTATGGCGGCCCCGATAGTGTTTTGCCTATTGCTTCCGCTCTCGCAGCCATTGGCGGAATCCTACTAATAATTTGGAAGCAGGTAACAATGCTGGCGACGCGGGGTTTCCGCCTTTTTCGCAAGCGTTCACCGAATGGGGACGCTAAACATCCTACAGACTGACTCCTAAAAATCGCTTTGCTGAGCTTGAAAATTTGAAGGGGGTAGCCCCCGATCCAATTTAAAAAAACAGGCAAGCATTTTGCCAGGGAGAGGTGTGCTTGAAGCCAAAGAAAAAAGTTATTGTGCTCGGACTGGATGGCTTTGATCCCGCCATTACGGCTCGCCTAATGGCGCAAGGCGAGTTGCCGCATTTAGCGAAAGTGCGCGCACAGGGTGGAATGGCGCGGTTGCAAACTACTTCGCCAGCCCAAACGCCCGTTGCGTGGTCAACGTTTGCGACCGGAACGAATCCCGGCGGACACGGCGTGTTTGATTTTATTCGCCGCGATCCGAACACGTATTTTCCCGCGCAAACTTTCACCCAGTACGAACAAAAAAATATCTTTCTGCCGCCCAAAGCTGTGAATTTACGGCGCGGTGTGCCGCTGTGGGAATTGCTCACGAAAGCCAGCGTGCCTTCGACGATTGTGCGTTTCCCCTGCACCTATCCGCCCGACACGATTTATGGCCGTATGCTGGCAGGGATGGGCGTCCCGGATTTGCGCGGCGGCTTTGGGACTTCGACCTTTTATTCCTCGGCAGAGGATGTCGTCGCGCAGGAAAGCGAACACGTGGTGCGATTGCCCCGCCAATTCGAGCGCGGAAACGTGATTCGCACGCATTTGCTTGGCCCGCGCGATCCGAAAACAGGAGGCGAGTATCGGTGTGACCTCACGTTACACCTGCAACGCCTGGCTGACACACTGTTCGTGTATGCTAGTGATGCCGCCGAAGTTCTGCACGTCCGCACCGGCGAGTGGAGCGATTGGCTCAAGGTGAAGTTCAAAACCGGCTTGTTGCAAGCGACGCGCGGCATGGTGCGATTTTATTTGCTTCGCACCGAACCAACGCTGGAGCTTTACGCCTCGCCTATCAACTTCGATCCTGAAGCGCCGCTCTTTCCCATCAGTTCGCCGCCCGAATACGCCCGCGAATTGGCCCACGAACTCGGCACGTTTTACACGACCGGCATGGTCGAAGATCACAACGGTTTGAATAACGGACGCCTCAGCGCCGAAGCGTTTCTCGCTCAATGCGATCTTGTTCTAAACGAGCGTACAAAGATGATGCGGTATGAACTCGAACGCTTTGATGAAGGCTTTTTCTTTTGCCTGTTCGACACGCCCGACCGCGTGCAGCACATGTTCTGGCGCGATGGCGCGCGCACGGTCGAAGAACAATATCGCGCCTGTGATCGCGTGATCGGGCAAGCCTTGGAATTCGTGGACGATCAAACCTTGTTGATGGTGCTCAGCGATCACGGCATGAACAGCTTCGAGCGCGGCTTCAATCTCAATACGTGGCTGTATGAACAGGGTTTGCTGGAACTCAAACGTGGCATCACGCCGGGCGCGGAGGCAGGCGATTTTTTGCACGCGGTAGATTGGAGTCGCACAAAAGCCTACGCGCTCGGATTGAGCGGCATTTACCTCAATCAACGAGGCCGCGAAGCACAAGGCATCGTCGAGCCGAACGAAGCCGCAGCCCTGCAAAATAAGCTCATCAACGCGCTGACAGGGTTGATTGATGAGCAACATCGGCACGTGGCGATTCGCAGTGTGCGAACGCGCGAGCAGCTTTTCAATGGCGCGTTTGCGCACGAATCGCCCGACCTGCTCGTAAACTATAACGGCGGCTATCGCGTGTCGTGGGCGACCTCGCTCGGCGGCATTCCGCAGCATTCCTTTGAAGACAACACGAAAAAATGGAGCGGCGATCATCTGGTTGATCCGGCGCTTGTGCCCGGCGTGTTGTTGATGAATCAACCATTTCAAGGCGAGCACGCCAGCCTGCTGGATATGGCTCCGACTATTCTTGCCGCGCTTGGCTTACCCATTGGAGACGCAATGGAAGGAACGAATTTATTGCCATGAAGATTTTAGTTATTGGCCTTGACGGCGCAGCACCTGAACTGTTGTTCGGCGACGAGCAACTCAACAACTTTCGCTGGCTGATGAACAGCGGTTGTTATGGCCGTTTGGAAAGCATTATCCCGCCCATCACCGTACCCGCGTGGCTGTGTATGGCGACGAGTCAAGACCCCGGTTCCCTTGGCGTCTATGGCTTTCGCAATCGCACCGATCATTCGTACAACGGCCTCGGCATCGTCAACTCCAAATCCATTCAAGACCTGACGATTTGGGATCAAGTCGCGCGCGAAGGCCACCGCGCCAAGATCATCGGTGTGCCGCCCTCCTTCCCTCCGCGCAAAGTCAACGGCGTGTGCGTCGGTTGTTTTTTGACGCCTGACACAAACACTGACAACTACACGCATCCGCCCGCTGTGAAGGATCGCATCAAGGAACTGGTCGGCGAATATCCAGTAGATGTGAAGGGCTTTCGCACACCCAACAAAGACTGGCTCAAGGAAGAAATCTACGCGATGAGCCGCAAGCATTTCGCGGTTGTGCGCGCGCTGATGCGCGAGGATGATTGGGAGTATTTGCAGTTCGTCGAAATCGGCCTTGACCGCTTGCAGCACGGCTTCTGGAAGTTTCATGATCCGCACCACGTCTTGCACGAAGCGGGCAATCCGTACCGCGATGTGATCCGCGATTATTACCGCTATCTGGATGCAGAGGTCGGCTCGCTGCTGGAACTGCTGGACGAAGACACGGCGGTCGTCGTGATGTCAGATCACGGGGCACAACGCTTGGACGGCGGCTTTTGCGTGAACGAATGGCTGGTGCGCGAAGGCTTGCTCGTGCTCAACGAATACCCACGTGAAATCACACCGTTCAGCCAACTCAGCGTCAATTGGGATAAAACCAAAGTGTGGAGCGAAGGCGGTTATTACGCGCGTGTTTTCTTCAATGTGAAAGGCCGCGAGCCAAACGGCATGATTGAGCGAGCCGATTATGAAACGTTCCGCGACGAGATCAAAGCCAGGTTTGAATCCACTACGGACGCAACAGGTCATTCGCTTTGCACACGCGTTTACAAGCCCGATGAAATTTATCGCACCGTGCGCAACATCGCGCCGGATTTGATTGTGCATTTCGGCGATTTGTATTGGCGCTCCATCGGCGGCGTAGGCTACGACACAATTCACGTGCAGGAAAACGACACTGGCCCCGACGATTGCAACCACGCGCAACACGGCAGCTTTATTCTCGCCGCGCCGGGTCATCCGTTGGCAGGTGAAATGGTTGACACGCATATCCTCGACATTGCGCCGACGCTGTTGGAACTCGGCGGCTACGACGTGCCAAACACGATGCAAGGCCGGTCATTATTGGCTGGGCTGCACACATGCGCCACACAGGGGCAAGGGTTCACGCCAGACGGCGAGGCGATCTTGCGCGAACGGCTCAGCGGGTTGGGTTATATCTCGTGAGCCTTGCAACGAGGAAACGGTGGAACAGGTTAGTAACCTGTTCCACCCATTTTCGGAGGAAAACTATGGCAAGCCAGAACGCATTTT
Organism: uncultured Acidobacteriota bacterium; assembly: GCA_963794955.1. GTDB lineage: Bacteria > Acidobacteriota > Blastocatellia > RBC074 > RBC074 > JAFDVL01. Next base: position 179,611 of record CAWCGF010000015.1, on the reverse strand, counting down.
TTCTGCGCCGACGCTGCGATAACAGTGATGATGTCGCTGGCAACCAGGGCAATCATCTGCTGCGGCTGGCGGCCTGGTTTGGATTGCTCACCGGCTTGGGCGAACTGGTTTGTTTTGGCATCCAGAAATTCCTATTGCATCAACCCATCTGGTTCGGACGGCATATCGTTTGGATGGCTCCGCTGGCCAATTTGTGTTTGTTTGTGTTGTTGGGCTTGCTCTTCGTTGCACTGCGAAGATTCTTTCCGCGTGTGGTTACGCTGCGCAATGTTGTCGCGGTCTTCACCTTTCTCAGCGTAATCAGTTGGACCCTCTTATTTCCAGACATCAAAACGTACGCTGCCATATTGCTGGCGCTGGGAGTCAGCCTACAAACCGCGCGCTGGTCTGCGGCTCAGCCGCAAAGATTTTCACCTTTCCTCAGGCGCAGTGCCTGGTGGGCAACGGTGAGTTGTCTGTTGTTAGTTGCAGCAGGATTGAGTTGGGGGCGCGTTACGAAACCGCGCGCACGCACCACCTCACAAGCACCGAACGTGTTATTGATCGTGATGGACACGGTGCGTGCCCGCAATCTGAGCTTATATGGATATGCGCGTAAAACGACGCCAAACCTGGAGCGACTCGCGCAAACTGGCGTGCGCTTTGATGCGGCAATTGCGACTGCGCCGTGGACGTTACCTTCACACGCGGGGATGTTCACCGGACGATTACCACATGAACTGAGCGCGGATTTTCGCACGCCATTGGATGCGACTTATCCCACACTGGCCGAAGTCTTAGCGCGGCGTGGATGGCAAACCGCAGGCTTCGTCGCCAACACATATTACTGCAACGCAGAACAAGGTCTGGCGCGCGGCTTTGCGCATTACGAAGATTATCAAGTTTCATTCAGCGAGTTTGTGCTGAGCGCGTCCTTGAGCCGCAAGCTGCTCAATCAGGATTGGCTGCGGCGCGCAGTAGGCTATTACGATGTCATCGGGCGCAAGTCTGCCGAAGACATCAATCGCGCGTTTCTGGATTGGTTGCCGCCGCAAACTGCGCATCCGTTCTTTGCGTTTCTGAATTACTTTGACGCGCACGAGCCTTGTTTGCCGCCTACGCCGCATGACACACAATTTGGCGCACGGATTAGACCAGGCGATTTTCGGCGCACCAATCTGTTGCGCACAACCTGGCGCTTGCAACGCGAGCAAGCGACCACGCAACAGAATCAAGCCGACATTGATTGCTATGATGGTTCAATTGCGTATCTTGACCAACAAATCGGGCGGCTGTTGCAGGAATTGGAACGGCGCGGCGTGTTGCGAGATACGTTGGTGATTGTGACGTCAGATCACGGCGAAGCGTTCGGCGAGAGCTATCACTACGGTCACATCAAAAGCACTTACATGACGCAATTGCATGTCCCGTTGGTGATGTCGTTGCCCGCCGGAATCCCTGGCGGACAAATTGTTGCGCAATCGGTTTCGCTGCGCGATTTGCCCGCCACCGTGCTGGATTTACTGGGGCTGGCGGAGGCAAACTCATTCCCGGGCGAATCGCTGGCGCGGCACTGGCAGCCGCCTGCCGAGCAGGAATTGGCCGCAGCAACCTCTGCCATCAATATCGCACCGATTGTTTCGCCGCAAACCGCGCCTGACAAAAAAGCGATTATTCAGTCGCTGGTGGCGAATCGGTTTCACTACATCGAAAACCCCGATGGCCGCAAAGAATTGTACGATTTGCACGCTGACCCGAATGAAACGCACGACCTAGCCGGAGTGGCAGAATGGAATGATGAGATGGAGTTTTTCTCTCACTATCTCAGGCAACTGCTCACAGAATGAAAAGGGCGAGATTGAAATAATGAGGGGCAGGTGGCGAGTTAGTGCGCCGAGCAGAAGCAGAATGGGAAAGTGTGACGGTCTTCGCTTCCCAACCTTCCGTCAGCATTCCAACAGAAATCACGTGCTGAATCTGTTCGCCGGATTCGCCCGGCTTGCCAACGGTGTCAACCGTGCGGCGTAGCAATTCTGCTTGTTCTTTTTTGGTGAGTTTGCGCGTCGGTTCATCTGCGCCTTTCTCTGTCGCGGCATCATTCTCATCGGTGGTTTCAGCGCTGGCATCAAAGGCGATTTCTTCGGTTTGCGCTTCGGCGGCCTCCAGAACTTTGGAATCAATATGCAGCGTCTTTTCCGGGTTGCACAGTTCGGCAATGTCCAGCCGTTTATGGTCGAAGGCGTATTTGATGCGGGCGGCGGATTCCGTGCGATTGGCAACCGTAATCATCACAGGCGGGATAGTCTTGAGAACAAACAAAATTATTTTTCTCGTTGAGGTGCAGAGCGGTAATAAGAAATTACCTGTGGGTAGTCTGCTAGAAGTTCTTCGTTTCAAAGTAGACCTGGCCCGCTGTCAGGATGCAGAAGGCATTATCCACGTCCTTCATAGTATCCAGTACTATCTGCGTCCTACATCTCTCTTCGTCGCCGCAGCCACAAGTCATCCCAATCAATTTTAAAGTTGTTGCGATGAAAAAAGCCCGTGGTTCCGACGTTCAGCTGCTTTCTGGTCAAAACCAGAAAGCAGCAAAATGTTCGAGTTTGCTCGAAATCTTCAATTTTTGTCCGGCTCGGCAACCAAGCCAAAAAATAGCTAACTTGTTAATTCTTAACATCGCAACAACTCTAATAGAGTTGTTATCATTGGCTGAGAAAGTACAACGCCTTTGCAGAATCTGGAAAGCTGGGGTCGGAAAATTGCAACAGTTGCAAACCCCTATTCTAAAGCAGAACCACATGACGAAGAATAACGAGACCACACCCGCGCGAAAATGCTACGAATAAATAATTGTCCATTGGCGTGACCGCATCCCCTTCATGTGCAAAGGGGTGCATTAATATCAAAGGTATAATCAGCAATTCCCGGTTTAGAAAAATCAGCAGAGTTGAATTTCATAAAGATCAGCAATTTGGTGATAAAGCGCAGTCATCGTCGGAAACCGATAGACGCGGAAGAGGCTCCGTAGGCTGTCCTAGAGTTTGGCTTTGGTGCGCAAGCCCGCGCGTACCTGCCGGAACAGTTGCCAGCCGCGCTGCATCATCTGATCCACGGTAAAGGCGAGAAACATCAGTAAAACCAGCACCGTCGCTAGGGTTTGCTCGCCGTGTCCGTAGTTGTGTTCAAAATGATAGCCCTGATTCTTGAGTGTAGTGAACGTTTCGTTTTCGATTTTCCAACGACTGCGTCCGGCGCGCATCACGGGTTCGACGGTGCGTTTCGTGAGCAGCAGATTCGTCCCCCACGTCCAAGTCGTCACCTGCCCGGACGGATCCGTTTGCTCGTACCACAGATAGTTGACCTTGACATCAATGGCGCTGTCGCACAGGCACAAATCTTTCGTCCAAGCGAACACATGCCGCACGCCTTGCCTGTGCAAGCAGTTAGGTACGGTTTTCAGGAATCTTCAACGCACGTACTTCCGAAATGGTGAGGTTGAGCAATTCTAAAGCTTTTTTTCTTTGCTCTTCCGTCTCATTTTTAGATGGAGTTTGTGGAGTGGTTTCTTGTGCAGCAACGCCGCTAGCGGCAGCGATGAGGGAAACAAGCAGTGCGGTGAGGTACAAGAACCATCTCATAAGGGAATGGGGCTAATTAGCAAAAATCTGCGCAGGCGTGATCGTCAGAAACTCCAAACCGGGCGCGGGCAACTTCTTCCGGCCTTTGTACTGTACACGCTTCGTATACTTGCCGTCTTCCGGTGCCGTATGAACCCAGACGCTTTGGTCGCGGCGATCAAGCACCCAATAGGTCGGGATTTCGAGGTAAGCATAAATGTCCGGTTTGCTAATAAGGTCACGATCAATCTCACGTTTGCTGGAAACCGAAATGATTTCGACAACGAGCAACGCCGGCGGGCGACGATCTGTTCTTAGATAATCTGCATAACACACCGAAGCATCAGGACAAACATGATGCGGCCCTTTACTATCTTCCTTGACCCAAGCCTGCTGCAATTCAATCGGCACCGCATACCACACGCTTGTTCCTACGACTCTACATCCTAACTTCATGACGTCTGAGAGATGCAGGCCAAGCAGCATTTCAATACTCATGGATTCTTCCATGTGAATAAAATCCGGGGGCGGGGTCATGAAGATTTCTCCATTGATCAGTTCCAGGCGGTCATCAGGGAAGAGGCGTGTCATCTCTGCAAATTCTTCCAACGTGAAACGGCGTACTAAAGGTTGGCCATTGAATTCATGGCGGTTTGTTTGGTTAGTCGTTTTCGCTGGGTCTTTGAGCGCTGTGACCATCACCTTACCTCCTCTCTAGCAAGAACAGTTTGCACGTCCAGATTCTCAATGTCTACTGGCTCCACTTCATCGGCCAAGGTAAAGCCAAACACTCGCGCATAGAAATACAACTCGCCCTCCAACGCGCGCTTGATGTTTGCCGCCTGTCGAAATCCATGTCCCTCTTCGGCAAACGTCACGTAGGCGACGGGCAAGCCTTTTTGGCGGAGCGCCTTGACCATTATTTCGGCTTGATTAGGCGGGACGATTTTGTCTTCCAGGCCTTGAAAGAAGATGACCGGAACATTGAGTTGGTCTACGTGATGAATAGGCGAGCGGGCTTTGTATTCCTTCTTGGGCACGAGACCGAACGTGTAGCGCGCCTCGAATTTATGCGTGTCGTCGTCGAGGGCTTTGAGATCGCTGACACCATAATGGCTCGCGCCCGCTTTGAAAACGTCGCGGAAGGTTAGGGCGCAAAGCGTGGTATAGCCGCCCGCGCTGCCGCCCGTGATGCACAGACGATTGGGATCGGCGATGCCTTTGTTGACCAGATAGCGCGCCCCGTTGACGCAGTCGTCTACGTCTACGACACCCCATTGATCTTTAAGGCGTTCACGATACGCGCGCCCGTAGCCCGTGCTGCCGCCATAATTCACGTCCAGGACGGCAAAGCCGCGCGTGGTCCAATACTGCGTCCACAGACTGAAGACGGGATAGGTGGCCGCCGTGGGGCCGCCGTGCAGGGCGACGATGAGCGGCGCTTTTTCGCCTTTGGGTTCGCGGTATTCCGGGTTGCGCGCCGGATAGTAAAAGGCGTGCGCTGTCAGGCCATTTTCTGTCGGAAATTCAACGGGGCGCGGCAGTGAAATGATCCAGGGATCAATGACCAACTCGCTGGAACCGCGCAAGATTTTATGGGTGACTCTGACGGGATCAAATGAGATGACTGCCGTAGGTTCCAGGTGCGAGGCGGCGAGAAAAACTACTTTGCCATTGGCGGCCCGGATGTTATCAAATTTGGCATACTCGGCCTTCACCCGTTGCAGTGTCTGGTTCGCAGTTTTCAGGATGCCTAACTGCGGCAAGCCGCGTTCGATGAACGCGCATAGAATGTGATGTTCGTCCAGAAACGCGTAGGTGGACATTCCGAAAACCCATTGCGGCAAGCCGAAATCAGCCTGCATCGGATACATGGGTTCCGCCAAGTCGTCAGTCCCCAGGTCTTGCCGCCATCTGTACAAATTCCACCAGCCGGTGCGATCCGAAATGAAGTACAGGTCGCCGTGCGGTGACCATTCCGGCTGAAAGATGGATTCCAATGGGCCGCCCGCTACACGCCGCGCTATGATGGTGGTGCCGCCAAACTCCCAATCGCCCAGCATCAGTTCTGAACTATCCCAGGGCATATTCGGATGGTCCCATTGCACAAAGGCCAGGTGATTTCCATCGGGGCTGAGACGGGGCGAGGCGTAGAAATCCGCGCCGGCAATCAAGGTGTGGGCCACGCCTGTTTCCAGATCAATGCTGACGAGGGAGTTGATGGCCTCGTATTGCTTAACGCGATGATCCTCGCAGACGCAAATCAGAGCATTGTGATACGGGTCGAGGATGAAATCCGCGTAGCGAATCTCGGGTATTTCCGGCGTGAGCGGTTGCGGCTCTTCCCCGATGACCTGACGGTATACGCGATTATCGGCAAAGTTGGAAAAGTAGATCACGCCCGCACTGACCAGATATGCGCCGCCCCCATATTCGTGGACACGCGTGCGAACGTTGAAGGGCGCGGGAGTAACGTCTTCGCGCTGTTGCCGGGCGTTGTAGCGGACGATTACGCTGCGGCCTTTTTCAGCGGGACGGGATTCGAGCCAGTAAATATCGTCACCATCCAACATCACCTGACCCAGGCCGATGGACCCGGCCACGATCAGGTCGGCTGTGATGGGAGATTTCCAAGTACCATAGGGAGCGATTTTGGGCATATTTGTCATTTGTCATTTGTCATTGGTTATTTGTTTTCTTTGTCGCTTGTTATCTGTGTCATTTGTTGCCTGCTATTAACCAATGACAAGTGACAAATGACCAATGACCAATTTATCTTCGTCGCACGGGCAAGAGAATATTCGAGATTAAAATTCCTGCCACCAGCGCCATCGCCGTCAGAATCATGCGAACGGCAATTTCTACACCAGGTACGACCTGATTATCCAGTAAAGAGGCAATGCTGCGAAAGCCCAGACTACCGGGCACTAACAAAAGTATACCGGGCGCGAGCGTCACCGTTGCGGGGCGTTGCAAAACCTGGGCATAAATTCTACTGGCCAGTCCGACTGTCAGCGCGCCCAGAAACGGCCCTAATTCCGGGCCAAAATAATACGATCCAGCGCGACTGGCCAGCACTGCCAGCGCGACGACCAGTACAATCCAGAAGCTATCACGCAAATGGGCGCGCAAGCAGGATGCTAAAGGCAATCGGAATCAGCAACAACGAAAGATACGCAACCCACCAGGGCAAGGGCAAGGGGGCCCTAATATGCGGCGCGCCAAAGATCATAGCGGTCACTTTGGCACCCAGGGTGACGCCAAAACCGATGCCAAAAAATATGATCATTGCGCTGCTGAAGAGCGAAGTGCCGGAAACCAGGTTACGGGTGGTCAATTCCGTTAATGCCACCGTCAAGGTGAACCCCGGCATGAGCAAAATCAAGCCTGCCAGGGTCGCAATAAATACTGAATACGGGCCCACCCAAAGGCTTAATGCTCCTGCTATGCTGGCGGCTAAAGCCGCCGCAATCGGCTCGAAAACTTTACTGAGTGGCGCGTATAAATTGGCGACGAGAGACAATAAGCCAATCATCAGCCCAATAATCGCAGCAATGAAAATCTCTTTGCCGCCGCCGCCAATAAATTGCGCCGTCCCCAAGGAAGCCAAGCCGTAGGCAAAGGTCGTGACGATTTTGTTATAGGTCGGCGGAGCATTGACGATGGCTTCAATCTCGGCAGAGCCTTTGAGCGGCGTCAGGCGATGATGAATCACTTCGGTTAGAACTTGGTCGAGATCAACGATTTTGCCCAGATTAAGGCTGCCGGGTTCCGTGCGAATCAAGAATGTGCGCTGGGCTTCGAGTTCGCCAAAGCCACAATAAATCGAAGTTGGGGTCGAGAAAAATTGTCCATGTAAGCCGAATCGTTCAGCGGCCTGTTCTAGCAACTCTTCGAGCCGGTGCGACGCATATCCAAACATGTGCAACGCGCGCCCCAGCCGCAAAATAAAGCCAATGGCGGCGGCAGCAGGTGGGGGCACAGAGAACTCTGTCATATAAAATAAAAGCCAGTTAAGCCGTTGAGCGATAATTGCAAGGAAATGTCATATGTCATTTGTCAGCGCGGCGACAGCGGTGTGCGCGCTGACAAATGACAAATCGCAAAGAGAAAATGACTAGTGCGATAACACTTCACAACTTGTGACACCATACTTCGGTGGACGCAGCGGGTCATCCTCCTGACCCGGCGCAAGAGTAATTCGTGCAGCCTCATTTTTGAATAGGGCGTGGGACTTTTTCAAAAAAAGGCCCCCGCTCACGGTTGCCGCAGTAGGCGAGCAGTTTGATCTTTCCGGCTTCTTTCGTATACTGGGCCACTACGATTCATTTCAATCAACCTGCCAGAGAAGGGTGAAAGACTCACCTCCTTTTGAGCGGGAAAAAAGCTAAGGAACTTACAATGAAAGCTATCAATTCTCTCTTTCGTATTTTATTCAGCCTCGCTATTGTTTCCGCGCTGGTCATCGCCCAAGAGCAGAAGCCCCCGTCGGCGGGGGAACTTGAGGCCGCCAAAAAAGTGCAAGCGGCACAAGGGGTCCCAGCCAAACTGAAACAAGCAGAAGAGTTCATGAAAAAGAACGCAAAAAGCTCGTTGCGCGGCAAAGTCGCAGAAATGCTGGCCGCTGACATCGGGGAAGTCCCCGATCCGGCGCAACGGCTGGGGTATATTGAAACGTTCACCAAACTTTTTTCTGCGGACAATGAAAAGGACATGGTCTTAGCCGTGCAAGTGGATGCGCTGGCGGTGACGGACAAAGTGGACGAAGCCTTCAAATTGGCTCCCAAAGCGTTGGAAAAATCGCCGGATAATGCCTTGCTTCTGACCCAATTGGCCTTGCGAGGTTCAAATGTGGTGCGACAGGGGAAAACCGAATTGGCCGAGCCGACGAAGCAATACGCGACCAAAGCCGTCGCGCTGATTGAAGCCGATAAAAAACCCGCCCAAGTGAACGATCAGTTCTGGGGAGAATTCAAACAAAAATGGTTGCCAGAGTTGTATCAGGCCTTAGGCTTCGTTGCTTTTACCGCTAACGATGCGGCAGAAGCCAAAGCGAAATTCGAGAAGGCGACACAATTAAATCCGCTGAGTCCGAATGGCTACTTAATGCTCGCTACTTTGTCCAACGCGAACTATGAACGGGCGGCGATGGATTACAACACTGCTTCCGGCGCAGCCAAGGATGCCGCCTTGAAAAAAGCCTATGGTCATCTGGATGAAGTGATTGAGTATTACGCGCGCGTGGTTGCCATCACGGAGCCGAAGCCGGAATACAAACAGATTCACGATCAAGTGCTGCCAGCCCTACAAGAGACATACAAAACTCGCAAAGGCTCGCTCGACGGTTTAGATGCGGTGATCAAGCAGTATAAGAAGTAGGCTTTTTGAGAAGGGGAGATGGGGCAGCCTTTCAAACGCGCAGCTTTCTCCCCCACTCCCTTTCTCCCCTTTCTTCTTCACTTCTTCGGTTCCGTCACCGGCGCAGGCGTCAGCCATTCGACCTGTGTCGTTTCCGATGCCTTTTCCGCTTTCACCTGTAGGCTATTGGCACTGCCGAGCGCCTGGTAGATTTCGACCAGTTTAGCGGTTTGAAAGCGATTGCCAGTGTTGTGGATGAACAAAGGGGTCAGCGACGAAAGCGCAACGGCAGTCGTGAAGTCTCCCGCACGGCGGAGGCCAGGGATGGCCAGCCGCTTGAGAAAATCCTCATCGCTATTGGTATCGAACTGCGCCGCATCTACGACCATTTGGTCAACCCCTGTCACATAGCTGCGTGCCAGTAACGCGTACAAGCCCGCTTCTTTGAGTCCAATAACATTCAATCGTCCGGCACCTTTGACTTTATTGAGATATGCAATGGCCGTAATTACATCTTGCACACGATGGGCATCGTTCAGGCGGTTGTAGGTGGCGATGAATTTATATTTGCTGGGTTCTTCAGAGCCGTTTTTGCCAGGGAAGCAATTCAGAAAGGCGACCGTGTGTCCGGCTTTGACCAGTTGGTCAATCAGTTCTTTGCTGCCGGAAACAAATTCGCTGTCGGGTGAGACAATCAGCACATACGAATCCAGCGGTTTTTGCCTGGCCTGCTTAGTGCGGGTCGGTTTTACGCTTGGCTTCCAGATTTGCAACGGCACTACGTCATTGTGGCCGCGGCGCGAGATAATCCGCATGCCGGGCGGGTCTTTGAAGATGCTGGCAAGGTCGTCCGCTTTCGGGTATTCCGCCATCAACGCATATTTCAAGGCTGTGCCATAGCTTGCTTTGAAGGTCTCCAGGCCAGTTGCATTGGTGGGCAACGCGGTCTCGAACTGTTTCTTACGCGCGGCAATCAACGCTTCGGTTAATTGGTTTTCGTTCAGTTCGTTCGCTGGTCGCGTGCGGCCATAAAACACCAGCAATTCTGTGAGCGTCGGAATGGCGCTGGATTTTTCTTTGATCGGCGTGCTTTCCCCGCGCCCTTGCAGCCAATGCGCGAACCATCCATACACCGCCTCGCGGCTTTCTTTATGGTAATTGTGCGGCGCATCGAATTGCGCGTATTTGACCTTGTTCTCCGCCCCAAATAGTTGGTAGACACTCTGGACAGCAGGGAATTCCACCGTTGGCGTCAGCTTCGTCCAATCGCCTGTGGCCGCAATCATCATCAGCGGACGCGGTGCCATACACGCGCCGATTTCCATGTCGTTCGTGTCAACCCTGAGCAGCGGCGTGTTCTCGCATAAACAACCGCCTTGCATTGTCGAGGAGATCATATTTACAGGGGAGGAAACCTTGATGCGATCTTCGACGGCATAGAGTAAAAACGTTTGCGTGCCGCCGCCGGATTCGCCGGTGACGCCAATGCGGGTGCGATCTACTTCCGGCAATGTTTCGATGAAGTCTACCGCGCGCATCGAATTCCAAAGCTGCAAGCCCAGCAGGTTGATACCCCATAGCGACTCGCGTACCAGGCCTTCCTTGTGATTGGCGAAATTATGCGAGATCGCCGTGCTGTCGTTGTAGCCGACCATATCCCACGTAAATGCCACATAGCCCTGGCGGGCAAAATTCGCCGCGCGCGCTTGTCCCGAATTGAGTTGTTGATTTTCGAGTCGCCCGTATGCCCAATGCCCGTGCGGGCACAGCACCGCAGGCAGCTTGCCTGTCGCGTTTTTCGGCTTGTACAAATTGCCGGTGACGTAATGGCCGGGGACGCTCTCGAAATACACCTTCTCAACGGTGTAATCGCCCTTGTCCACTTGCCCGAACACCTTCGCATTGAGCGGTGTCCGCTCCGGCAACGGCCACAAGCCCGTGGCAAAAAGGATTTGCCCGCGTAAGTATTCTGCGCGCGCTTTCCATTCTTCCTTGGATTTGTAAGGCGTGAATTCGTACGTGAGATCAAGATGTCGCATCTCCACCGCCCGCCGATCCGAAGTCGGCACGTCCTGCGCCAAAACAACCGCAGCCAACAAACCAATGACCAATGACAAATAACCAATGACAAATAACCAATTTTTCATATTCGTGTAAGCAACATAGCCGTTGCGATGTAACCGACCGCTTCAAGCACGCCCGCGCCAACGTTGTGATCTTCGGCGATTTCGTGATCGAGTCTGCCGTTATATAAACTGAAGCCGCCGCCGAGGATGAGCATTTGCACAAGGATTTGGCGCACGGGATAAAACAGCAGCGTCAGCAATAAAAACAGCCCGAAGCTAATAAATCCTTCCTTGTAGCCAGTGAACGATCCTGCTACCGAATAGCCCACCATCATCCCAATGGCAATCACGAGTCCGGCAAAGCCAAGGGCGGCGGCGACATTGCCGTGGTCAATCAGGGCGGCGTCATCGTAGGCCGTCAGCAGCCGAAACAGATGCGTCAACACGATCAAGGCCGCCAAGCCTGCTGCCCAAAACACAATTGTCGGAAGCAGCGCGCCGCCATCACCGGAGAGAATCCCGCTGGTCAAGCCGCTGACGGCCAAATACACGCCCGCCGCAGTGATGCCCGCGGCCACGTTGCCTTGCGCGATTTGCGCTTTCAAATCCGTGCCGGTCACTTTGCAGTAAAACGTGAAAATCAGCCCGGAAATCGTCAGTACGATAATGCCGATAAACCCATACGCGGCGACATTCGCCAGATCATTCCAAAACGAATGCGCCGGGCCGCCGAAGACGGGAATGATGACTTGAATCACGCCCAGCAAAAAGCCCGCCAGGGCAATCGCCGCCGCTTTGTTGTCATGATGAATCAGCGCCTCGGTCATCGAGATGCCGAGAATCAATTGATAGACGCCGCGCGCAATCACAAGCAGAATCACTGCGGACAGCGCGACGAAGCCAATGGTAGTTGCATCCATAATTTCCTCCTAAAAATTTGCCAGCCAGCTTTTCGGTATTCGTGTACTACAGATTGAGGGGATCACAATAAAACGCGCCGATTATAACTGCCTGCCGCCAATTGTAAAATGCTGGTGAGAAGGAAGCGGGGCAGGAAAGAGAATTGCTGAAGGAGCGTAGTGCAACGAGTAGAAAAAAGTGGCACCAGTTGTCAACGAAGCACAAGGACTAAAAGCTTCCAGACAACTGGTGCCACCGATAAAAAGCATCGCAACCAGCCATGGTTGCGATGCTTGACTGTCAAACTTTTTGGTGGCAACCGAGGCGCTCCCTACCAACGCCGCAACCATGGCTGGTTGCGCTACTCCTCCTTAACACACCGGCACAAAGATCGGGATCGTCAACATCGTCGCCACCGTCTGCGTTTTGTGCAACGTGCGAATGCCTTTCCACGTCGCTGTACGTGGCGTTAGCAATAAGCCCACTGCCGCCCCGACATTAAACTTCAGCGTACCAACTTGTCCCGCCGGAATCATGCTCGCCAGGCCATTCGGTACACGCGGACTGGTCGTGCTAATCAAGGCGCTTGCCTGACAGCTTTCTTGCAACCAGGCGCTGAAACTGCCAAACGGTTTCTCGTTGCCATTGAAGACTTGTCCCGTTCCCACCTGCGCCGCGCCGCTCAAACGGCTGGTCGTCAAATCACCACTCAAGCCTACTGTTACGATCTTCTGGCCTGCCGCATCCAGCGAGCTTTGGATTTCGACGGCGAACTGATTTGGCACTGAGTCATAGGCGAGATTGCCATTGAAGACTAAGGTTGCTGTCAGGCCACCCGTATTGGCCGGGGTATTGGCGCTGGTTCTGAAAGCTTCTGCGCCGTAGTTGTCCACATAATCGCCATCCTTTACAAATGCATTGCCGATCAGCGCATTGTTCTGAATTGGAAGGCCCTGCGCATTGACCGCTACAGCCAGCACCCAGCCAGTCGTTTCCGGGTCATACTCGCTGGTCTTGAAGGCAAAGCTGGCATTAGGGGTGAGGCAGAGATACTGATCGGCCTGTTGACAGCTTGCGCCATCAATGAAGAAGAGATGCACGATGGTTTGTTGTGTGCCGATATTGGAGATGGTCAGGCGTGTGTCTTTCTGCTCGGCGGCTTTCGAGATGTAGTAAGGGAAGACCAGCAGTGAGCCAGCTTTTTGATCTGACAACTGCGGGCTGGTCGCGCCACAGCCAAACTTCTCGATGCGGAAATTGCGCGCGTCAGAAACATAGACATTGCCCGCCGCGTCCACTCTCATATCAATAGGCCCATTGAGCTGACCGGGGCCGGTGCCAAAGTTACCTAATATGAGCAGAAGGTTGCCATTGGCATCGAACTTCTGGATACGATTATTGTTAGAGTCAGCGACATAGACATTGCCCACCGCGTCTATCGTCAGGCCACCAGGATTATTGAACTGGCCTGGGGGAGCGCCGGCGCTCCCCCATTTGAGCAGGAAGTTGCCATTAGCATCGAACTTCTGGATGCGATTGCCTAAGTACTCGGCGACATAGACATTGCCTGCCGCGTCAACCCTAACGCCATTAGGGCCATTGAGCTGCCCGTCGGCATTGCCGAAGGTGCCCCAGGTGAGCAGGAAGTTGCCGTTGGAGTCGAACTTCTGGATACGATTATTGTTAAAGTCAGCGACATAGACATTGCCCCCCGCGTCCACCGTCAAGTTAATAGAGAATCTGAACTGCCCGTTGCCACCGCCAAAGCTGCCCGCCATACAATTTGAGGTACATATCTCAAAGGCAGCCGCGCCAGTCCTCACCCCCCAGCCCCAGGTGAGCAGGAAGTTGCCATTGGCGTCGAACTTCTGGACGCGGTTGTTGACCTGGTCAGCCACGTAGACATTGCCTGCCGCATCCACCTCCACACCACCAGCGAAGTTGAACTGCCCGCTACCAGAGCCGCTGCTGCCCCAGGTGAGCAGGAAGTTGCCATTGGCATCGAATTTCTGGACGCGGTTGTTGATCTGGTCAATAGAATAAACATTGCCCACCGCATCCAGTGCGATGCCACCAGGTTGGTTGAACTGCCCATTGGCATTGCCTTGACTGCCCCAGGCGAGCAGGAAGTTGGTTTGACAGGTTTGCGCGGCTACAGGCAGGGCGGCCACACCCAGCGCCAAGCCTAACGCCATAGCAATTATGCAGCGAAACAAACGAATGTGTGAGGGATACATCCATTACTCCAGAAGTATAAGTCAATGGGAATACTGTATTGTCACAACCCCTACATCAGGGATGACAAAGATTGATAGAGCGAATGAAGCGTCTCTTCCAGTTGGAGGCAGAGAAACACTTGCTGCCCCGCTCATCGCAAACGAGGCAGAAAACCAAACCGTAAAGTAGCTGCCGGAATTGTGAGAATCGGTCTTGGTGTGAGAGGAGAATAACAGGGGCGCTGATTGCCGTCCAGCCTGATTTTGATAGATAGGCCGTTGCCAGTCTACTGGCAGCAGTCCCTCGTAAGGCGCTTGGAACGCGGCGGAATTCAGCCGCCCCACTGAGACGTCCCCTGATTTGCTCTGTGGTGTGTGGTTAGCTCGCCGAAAAATCCTTGAGAATTTCGCGGGCCGCATTATAACCCGGCGCGCCCATTACGCCGCCGCCCGGATGCGTGCCGGAGCCGCATAAATACAAGTTGCGAATCGGTGTCCGATATTTGGCCCAACCTGCGACGGGGCGCATAAAGAATAATTGATCCAGCCCCATATCTCCATGAAAGATGCTACCACCTGTTAAGCCGTATTCGCGTTCCATATCGAGCGGGGAAATGACCTGGCGCTGCAAAATGATGTCCTGGATGTTGGGCGCGTACTCCGCGAGCGCCTGAATGCAACGATCCGCGAAACGGTCTTTCAGTGCTTCATTCCATTCGGCGTCTCTAAGTTTATACGGAGCGAATTGCGCGAAGATGCACATGATGTGCTTGCCGGACGGCGCAATGGAATCGTCGTACGCGGTCGGGATCGTGCATTCAAGCATCGGGTTGGTGGCCGGGCGACCTTGCGCTGCATCATCCCAGGCGCGGTCAATGTAATCCATCGAAGGGCAAACGTGCATCGTTGTCTTGTGTGGCAAGCCCAAGCCGTTGGTCGGAAACGCCGTGAAATTCGGGACACCATCGAGCGCGAGATTGATCTTGACGGCAGAGCCGTGGGATTTGAAATTGGAGATGCTCGCTTTGAACTCAGGGTCAAGATGCTGCGCTTCGATCAAGCTCAGAAACGTCCGGCGCGGATCGGCATTGGAGATGATGAATTTCGCGTAGATTTCTTCGCCATCTGCGAGCGCTACGCCCACCGCTTTGCCCTCTTTGACGATGATGTTGCCAACTTCAGCACCCGTGCGAATGGTTGCGCCGTTGGCTTGTGCCGAAGCCGCGATGGATTCGCTGATCGCACCCATCCCGCCGCGCACAAAGCCCCACAGTCCGCGCGCACCCGCTGCCCCGCCCATCACGTGATGCAATAAAATGTAAGCTGTGCCCGGTGTCGAAGGGCCGCCATTTGTGCCAATCACGCCATCGGTTGCCAGCGTTGTTTTGATCTCTTCGGATTCAAATCGTTCTTCCAGAAAATCCCGCACGCTCTGAGTCATGATTTTGACCATCCGCACCAGATTGGCATCGCCAAGCCTGGCCGTGCGCAATCCCATTTTGCCCAGCGCGATCAAATCTGAAACCTTGCGCTGTACGATGTTGGGGGGCGTTTCGAGCAACAAGGATTCTACCCATTCGGCCAGATGCTCAAGCTCAGTTTCATAACGCAAAAAATAATCGGCATCGCGCCGTGAAAACTTGGCCATCTGTTCGTGTGTTTTCCTGGCATCCTGAAAAAAGAACATGTGCCGCCCGTCCGGGAACGCGGTGAAAAATGATGGGTCTTTCGGATAGATGTGATAGCCAAACTTTTTCAGTTCCAGTTCTTCAATAATACGCGGCTGCAAGAGGCTACACAGGTATGAGAGCGAAGACACCTTGAAGCCCGGCCACGTCTCTTCTGTGACGCAGGCCCCGCCCAGCACGGCGCGGCGTTCCAGCACGAGCACTTTTTTTCCGGCACGGGCCAGGTACGCGGCTGTCACCAGGCCATTGTGACCGCCACCGATAATGATTGCATCGTAGGTTGTAGGCATAATTGTTGTGCGGTACGGTACGAGGAGCGGTAGCGACTTGGTTGGCGCGCGAGATAGACGCTTCGAGAACAACCAAGTCGCTATCGCTCCTCGTACCGTACGTATAGAATCGCAATTATGCACGCAAGTCTTTTGACCTGCCAGGGCGTTTAGTGGCAATTTACCTCTTCATCTTTGCCCCCAAAGAAAATCTATGACAAAAACTCGCGTCGAAATCGTGCAAGAAAATCTGGAACGTTATTTGGCTGCTACGCAAACTGTACCGCAGCGTCTGGCGCAGGCGGCAACGCTCGGTTCCGAAACCTCGCTCACCGTGCAACGAGCAAGAGAGATTTTTACGGATCAAGTGGCGAGCCGCTTGCTGGATGTAGCCGCCCGTGAAATGCGTAAGACGAATCAATCTTTCTATACGATTTCCAGCGCCGGACACGAACAGAATGCGGTGCTGGGCGCGATGTTACGCCTGGATGATCCGTGCTTTTTGCACTACCGTTCAGGTGGCCTGATGATGGCGCGGGCGCGTAAGCTGCCGGAGTCCAATCCGATCCTGGATACAGTGCTGTCGTTTTGCGCCTCCTCCGATGATCCGATTGCCCAAGGCCGCCATAAGGTCTGGGGCAGCAAGCAGCTCTGGGTGCCGCCGCAAACCAGTACGATTGCTTCACATTTGCCGAAAGCTTCCGGCCTGGCCTTTGCTCTGCGGCACGCGCGGAAGCTGAAGGTGACAGACGGCCTTAGCGATGATTCGATTGTGTATTGTTCGTTTGGCGATGCTTCGGCGAATCACGCGACGGCCTTGTCGGGCTTCAATGCGGCGCGTTACACCGTGCGACGTGGTGGCGTTGCCCCGATTCTGTTTGTGTGCGAAGACAACGGCATCGGTATCTCGGTCGAAACGCCGCGCAATTGGATTCACGATTCGTTCAGTCAGCAACCGCATTTGAAATATTTTGAGGCTAAAGGGGCACTCGATGAAATCTGGAACGTGGCAGAAGAAGCGGTGAACTATTGTCGGCATCATCGCACGCCCGTGTTTTTGCATTTGCATGTCGTGCGGTTGTGGGGGCACGCGGGAACCGATGTCGAATCCGCCTATCGCACGCTGGAAGAGATTGAAGCCGATGAGGCAAACGACCCCTTGCTTCTCAATGCGCGGAGGCTAATCGAAACCGGCGCAGCGACGCCGACGGAATTGCAATCCATCCTTCGTGCCGTGCAAACACAGATTGATGCTGCGTGCGCGGAAGTCGTACATCGTCCAAAATTGACCAGCGTGGCAGAGATCATCAAACCGCTTGCGCCCTACGACGAAGCCGCGATTCGCAAGGTGCGAAGCTTTAACGTGAATCCCAAAACGCGGACGGATTTTTGGGGTGACGCCTTGCCCGAACATGTGCTGGCTCCGACGCGTCGCACGATGGCGGCCCATATCAATGCGGCGCTGGCCGATGAAATGTTGCGAGCGCCGGAGATCATTGTTTTTGGCGAAGATGTGGGGCGCAAAGGTGGCGTTTACTACGTCACGGCGGGCTTGCAAAAGAAGTTCGGCGCGCACCGTTGTTTCGATACGTTGCTAGACGAAACGACGATTCTCGGCGTCGCACAAGGCGCGGCAATGGCAGGCCTGATGCCGATTCCTGAGATTCAGTATTTGGCCTACCTGCACAATGCGCTTGATCAACTGCGCGGCGAAGCTTGTTCGTTGCAGTTTTTTTCCTCCGGGCAATTTGCCAATCCGATGGTCGTGCGTGTCCAGGGCTTGGCCTACCAAAAAGGCTTCGGCGGGCATTTTCATAACGACAACTCCCTTGGTGCCCTGCGCGATATTCCCAGCTTGTTGCTGGGCGTTCCGGCGCGTGGCGATGACGCGGCAATGATGTTGCGCGGGCTGCTGGCGACAGCAAAAGCCTGTGGTCGTGTCGCGGTTTTCTTAGAACCGATTGCGCTCTATCACGAAAAGGATTTGTATGCCGAAGGCGATAATCAATGGCTCTTTGCTTATCCCACGCCGGAAAAAATGCTCTTGCCGGGCGAGGTCGGAATCTATCACGCGGAAGCTAAGGATTTGTTGCTCGTGAGCTATGGCAATGGGCTACGACTATCGCTGCGCGCCGCGCAGGAGTTACAGGCCAAACACGGACTACAAGCCAGAGTCTTGGATGTGCGTTGGTTGAATCCTTTGCCGCTGGACGCGATCCGCCAGCACGCCGAAGAGTGCGGCAAGGTGTTGGTCGCAGATGAGTGCCGGACAACTGGCGGCGGCATTGCGGATGCGGTGATTGCCGCGTTGGCGGAACAGGGCTTTGCTGGCACGATGCGCTCGGTGCGGGCTATTGACACGTATGTGCCGCTCGGCGCGGCGGCGAATCTGGTTTTGATTTCAACGCAACAGATTATCGAAGTTGCCACCAAGTTGTTTTAGCGTAGATTTCAATTGCAGGTGTTCAGAGTTCAAGCTTCATCTTGGTCTTGGTTCTCGCAAGAAAAAAAACAAGCTGAAGCTTGAACGCTGAACACCTAAGCTCGAAATTTACATCTTTTACAAACTTTTTGCCTTGCCATGTAGTCTTTTGCTACGAGTCCACGGATAATCTCTGCCAGCCTACAATCCACTGGCTAGAATGGCGTGAACTTCGCATCTGAGAAGGAGACAAAACATGAAAAGCATACGACTTACGATTCTCGTAATTCTGTGTTCCAGCCTGGTCGCGTTGGTCGTGGCGCAGCCGAAACAACAAACTGACCAGTCGCCGCAACTGAGCGCCGATGCGTTGTTCGTAATGGATAAGGTCTGGACGGTTCACTTGACGGTGACTGCCGAAGACTATCAGAAAATGATGCCGGAGATGCCGCAACGCGGGTTTGGCCCACCCGGTTTCGGCCCTCCGCCCGGTGGGGCAGGGAATAATGGATTTCCGCCGCCGCCACCTCCAGGTGCAGGTGGGATCGAAACGATTCCGCGCATCAATCGTTTGCCCAATCTGCCGCCGGGCGGTGGGCCTGGGCAAGGGCCGATGGGGCCGCTCAATGGAACGCGAGTACCCGGAAGTCCGTGCGACTTTTGAATTCGAGGGCAACCCTGTCGGCGAGATTGGGCTGCGCTACAAAGGCAATTCCAGTTTTATGGGCGCGCGTTTCAACGATAAACGTTCCTACAAGCTTGATTTCAACCAGTTCGATAAAAAGCTGAGCTTTTATGGTCTCAAGAAACTGAATCTCAACAACAACTTTGCCGACCCTTCGATGATGCGCGAGGCCCTCGCCTACGAAGTCTTTCGGGCGGCGGGCGTGCCGGGTTCGCGCACTGCTTACGCGCGTGTGTACCTGACTGTGAAGGGCGAAAAAGCTAAACAATTTCTGGGACTCTATACTATCGTCGAGCAAGTGGACGAGCGGATGCTGGAACGGTTTTTCAAGCAGCCAAAGGGGCTGTTGCTGAAGCCGCAAATGGTGCAAGGCTTGCCTAATCTGGGCGACAGTTGGAAGGCGTATGAAAAGCGCTATGGCGTGCGCAGCGAAGGCAAGGAAGCCGAAGCCAAACGCTTCATCGCCCTGACCAAACTGGTCAATGACGCGGATGACGAAAAGTTTGCCAAAGAAATTCCCTCGTTCCTTGATGTGAAGGCATTTGCCCGCTTTATCGTGCTGAACAGCCTTGTGGCAAATTTGGATAGCATTCTGTCAATGGGGCAGAACTACTATATCTATCACGAGCCGGAGCCAGACCGCTTTACCTTTATGCCGTGGGTATCTGAATATGGCATTTGGTGGTTTCCCGATGGCGGGCACGTCGTGGCAACAAATGGAATTGAGCTTGTTGC
Organism: uncultured Acidobacteriota bacterium; assembly: GCA_963794955.1. Lineage (GTDB taxonomy): Bacteria > Acidobacteriota > Blastocatellia > RBC074 > RBC074 > JAFDVL01. The sequence goes on along the minus strand of CAWCGF010000015.1, from coordinate 159,676 downwards.
ATCCGCACGCCGGAGAACACAAGCTGATTGATCGTGTGTTGGCTTTGAAAGACACCCGGAAGCTATGGCTGAACGAAGCAACGCATTTGCTGGACACGGTGTTTACTGCCGAAAAATTGAATGCGCGCATTGATGTGCTCAGCAAGGCGATTCGTCCCGCGATTGCCGATGAATCGGCGGATGCGTTGGCGCTGTTCGAGAAAGCGATGAGTGCGACATTGCCGGACATGCAAACGCAACCGGGACCCGGTGACGGCGGTTTGGGCGGCGGCAGGGGGGGCGGCGGGCCAGCGGGGCCAGCGGGGATGGGGCGAATGCAATTGCCTCTGAAACCGTTCATCGCCAAACGCATCGCCTCGGCGCGCGAACAAGTGGCAGAGAAGAATAATGGCTTTGTCCCGCAACGCCGCATGGGGCCACGACCGAATTAACCAGGACAAAAGCACACAATGAATTTTATTGCCAGCTAGTAAATAAAACCACGGAGCAGCGAAGAGCAGGAAAGGGAGAAGGGAGAAGGGGAGAAGGGGCAGACTGTCCCCATTCCCCCATTCTCTCATTCCCCCTTCACTTCGTTCCCTGCATAGTAAATCTTATGAATTTGCTCAGCCTCCAACACAGCTTTTACGTCACCGGGGGGACGCTCCGGCGCGATGCGGCTTGTTATGTGCGCCGTGAAGCGGACGAAGAGTTGTATCAGGCATTATTGCAGGGCAAGTTTTGTTATGTGCTGACCTCGCGGCAAATGGGCAAGTCCTCGTTGATGGTGCATACGGCGGCGCGCCTGCGCGAAGATGGCATTGGCGTCGCCGTACTTGATTTGACCGCCATTGGCAGCAATTTGACTATCGAGCAATGGTATGGCGGACTGCTCAGCCAAATCGGGCAACAGCTTGACCTGGAAGATGAGCTGTTGGATTTTTGGGCGGAACGTTCGCTGTTGGGGCCGCTGCAATTGTGGATGCGAGCGATTCGAGAAGTCGTCCTGCCGCGCTATCTGGAGCGGGTCGTGATTTTTGTGGATGAGATTGATGCTGTGCATAACCTGCCGTTTTCGACCGATGAATTTTTTGCGGGCATCCGAAAATTTTATAATGGTCGTACCGAAGACGCGGAACTCATTAAGCTGACGTTTTGTTTGCTGGGTGTGGCTACGCCTTCCAACCTGATTCGCAATACGCTCACGACCCCGTTCAATATTGGCCATCGCGTCGAGTTGACCGACTTCACTGAAACTGAGGCGACCGTGTTGATGCAGGGACTGGCGCGCGAACCCGAAGTCGAACCGGAACTGCTCAAACGCGTGTTGTACTGGACGGGCGGACATCCGTATTTGACGCAACGCCTTTGTCAGCAATTTGCTAATGATCTTTCCGCGCATGAACCACGCGATGTGGATCGGCATTGCCGCGAATTATTTCTCTCGCATCGGGCGCTCGAACGCGATGACAACCTGATTTTCGTGCGCGAACGGATGTTGCGCAGCGAAGCCGACTTGGGCAGCCTGCTGGATTTATACGCCCAGCTTCAGCAGGGCAAACGTGTGGATGATGACGAGACAAACCCCCTGGTGACAGTCTTGCGACTCGCAGGCATCACGAAAATACAGGACGGTGCCTTGCGCGTGCGCAATCGGATTTACGAGCAGGTGTTTGATCAGGCCTGGATTACTGCCAACTTGCCCGAAGCCGAGATGCAGCGGCAACAGCGCGCGTATCGCCGTGGCGTCTGGCGGGCCACTGCGGTCATGTTGATCGGCATTATCGCGTTGCTCAGCCTCGTACTGGCGCTCTATTCGATCCGCCAGCGACAACACGCCGAGGCACAAGCGCAAGCCGAACGCCGCACGTTATATGCCGAGCAAATGAACCGCATAGGACAAGCCTGGGAGGCGGGCAACGTCACGCAGGTGTTGGACCTGCTGCGACGGCATCTGCCGCAGGCTAAGCAGGAGGACTTGCGGGGCTTTGAGTGGTTTTATTACTGGCGGCTCAGCCATCAGAACCAAACGACGATTCCGCAAGCCGACCTCGTGCAAGCTTTGGCCTATGCGCCCGATGGCAAGTGGTTAGCGGTCGCGCTTGATAACGGCAACATCAGTTTGGTAGACGTGGTATTGCAAAAAGAAATTCGGCTGCTGACCGGGCATACTAATAAGGTGTTTGCCATCGCCATTGCTCCCGATGGGAAAGCGATTGCTTCGGCCAGTTGGGACGGTACCGTAAGAATCTGGGATGTCACCACCGGGCGGGCGAACAAAGTGCTGGATGCCCACAAAACCCAAGTCTTTTCCGTCGCGTTTTCGCCCAACGGGAAATATTTAGCGTCGGGCGATAGCCAGGGCATCGTCCATTTGTGGGAGCCTGCGACGGGGCGTTGGCTTGCCCGCCTCACGCCCCATAGCAATCTCGTTTCTGCGCTCGCGTTTTCACCCGACAGTCTGCGACTGGCTACGGCCAACGGCGATAATATCGTCAAAGTTTATGCCGTGGCGACGCGCCGCATTATTCTGTCCATTCCCCACGACACGCCGGTTTTGACGATGGCGTATTCCCCCAACGGGAAATATCTGGCGACTGGTTGTCAGGATAGCTCCGAAGCCAAATTGTGGGATGCCAGCACCGGGCGTGCATTGAAAACCTTTAAGGGACATCACGGTTCCCTCTGGAGCGCTGTCTTCTCGCCCAACAGTGAAATCCTGGCCACCAGCGGCGATGACGGTGTTGCCAAATTGTGGAGTGTGGTTACGGGCGAAGAATTGGCCACCTTGCGCGGCCACGCCTTGTTGGTGGATGCACTAGCCTTTTCCCCCGACGGCAATACGCTGGCCACCGGCAGTTGGGACAAGCAAGTCAAGTTGTGGCAGATCACGCCGCAGCGCTCTGAAGAAGAACTGAAAGGCCATAGCAACTGGATTCGCGCCATCGCATTTGCCCCGGATAACAAGACGATTGCCACCGCGTCAGATGATGAGACGATCAAACAGTGGGAGGTAGCCAAACAGCAGGAAGTGCAGACGCTGCGCGGTCACACCGGCAAGATTAACTGCCTGGCCTATTCGGCAGACGGCCAATGGCTCGCTACCGGCAGCGATGATAAAACCGTCCGCCTCTGGAATCCGCATACCGGCCAACAAGCCCTGAGCTTCGCGTCGAACCTTGACCGCATGCAAACCATCGCCTTCTCGCCTGACAGCGTGAAGTTGGCAGCAGGCGGATATCAGGCCACGGGGAAAGTGTGGGAAGTCAAAACCGGGCGGTTGTTGTTTGAACTCACCGGCTTCAAAGACTACATCTGGTCGCTGGCCTTTGCCCCGGATGGACAGACGCTGGCGGTCAGCGGAGATAGTGGTTTGGTGAAGCTTTATCAGTCGGCTACCGGGCAAGCAGTAGCGGAACTGGCGACCCGCAAGCCCGCCGGGCGACTGCTTGCGTTTGCCCCTGATGGCAAAACCATTGCCATCGAACAAGGACGCATTAACTTTGCGCTTTACGAGATTGCCAGCCGTCAGGAAAAGCACGTCTTCAAAGGCCACACCTCCCGCATCACAACCCTTGTGTTTTCGCCTGACGGCAAACGCCTTGCGACGGGCAGCGCCGATGGCACGGTTAAATTGTGGGACCCCCACACCGGCCTGGAATCCGCTACCCTACGTCCCGCCGCTGGCAAGATTTTCGCGGTCGCCTTTTCCCCAGATGGACAAACCTTAGCCGTAGCTTGCCAGGATCGTACCGTGAAACTGTGGCGCGCCGCGAACCCCGAAGAAGTCAGGAAAACTGACTCGAAGTGATTTACGAAGTTGCGCATTGCCTCTATCTGTTGTTGCTTCAATTAAGCCACGCTACTTCAAGCGTGGAAACGGTTAAATAAATGGTCGTTGCGGGATGGTGCCGGTCACGCAGTCCTGTCTGAGCACAGTTGGCTGGAAATTGAAAAGCAGCGCAAAGCTGGCACACGTCGCGGACGTGCCGAAAGAATACGGATCAATTTGGGAACCATCTTTTCCCTGTTTTATGCGACACCGCCATTTACTCGCACAAGAGGTCACTGGCTGAGCTTTGCCTTTTGCCCGCATTTCTGGTTGAATCGGTCTCATCCAATATGTCAAAAATATTACTTGAATCGCAGGAAATTTATGCCGGTGCAGTCTTTGAAGTGACACGGGATCGCATTCAGGAAGAGGCTGGTCACGAAATCATTCGTGATGTTGTAGTGCATCCGGGCGGCGCAGGCGGCGTTCCGATTTTCGCCGATGGCAGCATTGCTTTAGTCAGACAGTATCGTCATCCGGCGCGCAAAGAGTTGCTGGAAATTCCGGCAGGCAAGTTAGATGCGGGCGAGACGCCTGCGACCTGCGCCGCACGCGAGATCGAGGAGGAACTGGGCGTACGTGTCGGACGCATTGAGAAACTGACGGAGTTTTATTCAACACCGGGTTTTTGTGCAGAAAAGATTTACGTGTATTTGGCCACGGAACTGACGCCTGCTGTGCAAAAGCTGGATCACGACGAAGCCGTCGAAATTGTCTATTTATCGCTGGCGGAAGCCTGGCAATTGGTGGAGCGCGGTGAAATTGAAGACGCTAAGACGATCATTGCTTTGATGTTGACCAGACAGAAATTGAGAGAATAGTCATTGAGCATTGGGCATTGGCAAAGACCCTTGATCTTCGCTGTAGCACGAAAGCAGAAGTGAGAAAGCAACGCCCGGTTAATAATGGACAATGACTAATGACTAATGACCAATGACTAACTTATGCTAGCTGTTTTACGCTCCTGCCTCATCATCCCCCTGATTTATTTCTACACGTTAGTGATGGCGACATTGTCATTAACGCTTTCGTTTTTTGATCGGGACGGGCAGTTGCAGCATTGGTGCGCGCGTACCTGGTGCCGGATGATTGCCGTGACGGCAGGCGCACGTATTGATGTGCGCGGCCTCGAAAACGTGCCGCAAAACCAGGCAGCAGTCTTTATTGCGAATCATTCGAGCTATTTGGATATTCCTGCGATTTGGGGCTATGTGCCTGTGCAGTTTCGGATCATGGCCAAGCGGTCGCTCTTTTATGTGCCGTTTATGGGCTGGTTCTTGTGGCGCGCCGGGCATATTCCGGTGGATCGAGAGAATTCGCGCGCAGCCCTGGCGAACATTAATCGTGCGGTCGAGAAACTCAAAGCAGGTTGCTCGCTCGTGGTCTTTGCCGAAGGACATCGTTCCCCTGATGGTGTCTTGCGGGAATTCAAGACGGGTGGATTCAAGCTGGCGCAAAAGGCAGGCGTGCCGATTGTGCCGATTACGATCATTAACGCGCACCGCGTACTTAAGAAGGATTCGCTGGTTTTTCACCCCGGAAAGGTGGAAGTTATTATTGATCTGCCGCTTTCTACCGCTGGATATACGAGTCGCACGCTCCCGGAATTGATGAACAAGACGCACGAGATAATCGCGAGTCATCTGCCTGCCCAGCAATTACCAGCAGAGGAAAAGCTGGAATGGCAGAAAGCCTAACTAATGAATCACGAAATGCCTAACGAAGAAGCCGTACCACAATCACCACTGGTTCCCCCTTTCGCTCCGCCCCCGTTGCCTCCCACTACTGCTCCGCTTTGGAATGTGCCGCTGGCGCTTTTCAATTGGGCGGGTAGCCTGGCCTTTTCGCTGTTGACGCCACTGCTTTTTACGGCGATTTATGGGGGGCTGGTTATGCTGGGGAAGGTTCCACCCGCAAGCATTAACCAGATGAGCAAGCCGCTCGCTTTGTTGCTGCTCATCGGATTATTTGGCGGACAGGTTTTGTCGTTACTCTTAAGCTGGCTGATTGTGACGGGGGGCGGAAAACGCTCCTTTAGAGAAGCGCTCGGCTGGCAATGGGTAGCGAACTTCCGCCTGCCCCATGCCCTGGCGTTGGGTGTTGGCATGTTTCTGTTGAGTGTGGGACTGAGCAACCTTTTGCCGCGGCACGAAACGGATCTGGACATGTTCCTGAAGTTTGGCCTGTTGGTGCGCATTGGTTTGGCGCTGGTGGCGACCATTGGTGCGCCGCTACAGGAAGAAATCGTTTATCGGGGCGTACTCTACACGGCCTTGGAAAAATCTGTAGGAACCCGGTGGAGCGTAACGATTGTGTCACTGCTCTTTTGGTTGGTACATGTTCCCCAATACTGGAAAAGCCCGGCTACATGGGTCGCCGTTTTACTTTTGAGTTTTGTCTTGACGGGGTTGCGGGCCTGGTCGGGCAAACTCCTACCCTGTGTTGCCACGCACCTCTTTTTCAACGGCATCCAGGGCTTGTTAATTGTGCTGGCACCCGAAAAATCTCTCAATCCTGAACCTACAGCGCAGCCAGCCTTGCTACTTTTACGGGTACTCGGCGCTGAGTGGTAAGACAACGCACCAATCGCAGGCTAAAATGAATTTTTTAGCCTGCGATTGGTGTGGAGACTTCCGCGCTGTGATGAGTCGTTTCGTGAGGTAGGAGACGTTAATACTTGCCAAGCGCCAATAGTTAGTCGTCGTTGCTCCTCATCAGAGGAGGAGCTAAGCCGCAAATGCAGGCACCTTAGGATTCTTCTGGCGCTACTCGCTTAAAGGTATATTTCACATAGCGACTGCTGGAGAGTAGCTCAACTCCTTTGTTAGTTCTGTGTTCGGTATAACCGTCTACATAGACGTTAACCAATTCCCATCCTTCTCCGCCAATTGTGTTGAGGCCTGCGTCAACGTTTGCGTCAATAAAATCTTCACCCGTTACTTTGGCTCCAATTTTCCGTACTTCGCCCCAATCCACAGTTCGATATTGCCATTTTGTCATAAAGTATTTCCTTTTATCCCTTTAGTTTTGATTTAGAGTCAAGCATCGAACCCAGCCAGCCGCTTTTTGCCGCGAGGAGAAGAATGGGGAAGCTCGCTTATCGGCCAGCTGCTTCGTTTCTTAGTTGCCATTTCAGTACTTGCGATGAACCGAGCAGCGATTAGTCGCAAAGCCCTGTAACTGCCTCAGTTATACACGCCTTTAGAAAAAGGCTCAAGTGCTATAGTTTCCCCTCCCCCATCTCAACTATCCGACCGCATAAAAGTCAGCACGTCTGTTAAGTACGGGCGCAACTCGCGCCGATCTACGACGGCATCCAACATGCCGTGTTCAAGTAAGAATTCCGACCGCTGAAATCCTTTCGGCAATTTCTCACGAATCGTTTGCTCAATCACCCGAGCGCCAGCGAAGCCGATGAGGGCATTTGGCTCGGCCAGATTTAAATCACCCAACATCGCAAAACTCGCTGTCACGCCACCTGTTGTTGGGTTGGTCAGCAAGGAGATATAAGGCAATTTCGCTTCGTGCATTAACGCCAGTGCGGCGGAAATCTTCGCCATCTGCATGAGCGACAACGCGCCTTCCTGCATCCGCGCGCCGCCGGAGCAGGCCACAATGATCAGTGGCCAACGCTTCTCAATGCAATATTCAATCGCGCGCGTGAGCTTTTCACCGACGACCGACCCCATGCTGCCGCCCATAAACGCGAAATCCATGGCTGCAATAACGAGCGGGAGATCGCTAAGCATGCCTTCGCCCACGACCACGGCATCCAGCAAGCCTGTAGCTTTTTGTGCTTTCTTGAGTCGCTCGGTATAAGGAATGCTATCGACAAAACCGAGCGGATCGGTGGGCGCGAGATTATTAAAAAGCTCATTATAACCGCCGCCGTCAAACAGCATCGTCAACCGCTCTTTCGCGCTCAGGCGAAAATGGTGATTACACTGCGGGCAGACATGTAGGTTTATCTTGAGGTCTTTGCGATAAATGGTGGAGTTGCATTCGCCATTTTCACACTTGACGAAGATGCCTTCGGTTTTGACCGTTCGTTCGGCTGCCGGAGTGATCTCGGCAATCTTTTCATCTTTCCGTTTGAACCACGCCATAAGGAGCTTTTATTAGTAGTTTCAGTAGTGACCGCTAGTGAGCCTCGGATTGTGCCATCTGTGGATATTTTGGTCAAACCACAGCGGTTAAATATTCCGCCAGTTTGGCTAAATCTACGTTACCACCGGATAATGTCACGCCCACTCGTCGTCCGGCAAAGTCGAATTTGTGATGTCGAACCGCTGCCGCTGCTGCCGCGCCGGATGGTTCGACCAGAATCTTCATGCGTTCGAGGATAAAGCGCAGTGTTTCGATCATTTCGTTATCGCTGACCAGCAAAATGTCTTCCACGAGTTTTTGCACGATGGGAAACGTTAGTTTGCCGGGCGAGGATTGTTGTAGGCCATCGGCAATTGTGCGAGGCACCGGAATCTCGACGCGCTCGCCCTTATGAAACGATTGCCACGTATCGTTCCCCGCTTCCGGCTCCACGCCAAAGATGCGAATGGTCGGATGCAAATGCTTGGCTGCCGTCGCGCAACCCGCCAGTAACCCACTGCCACTACAGCACACAACCAGGAAATCCAGGTCAGGCACTTCTTCCAACAATTCGAGCGCCGCTGTGCCTTGCCCGGCCATAATCAAATAATCATCAAAGGGGGGCACTAAGAGCAGGCCGCGCTCACGGCAAACATGTGCGCCCACCTCTTCGCGCGCTTCACTGTAGCGATCATAGAAAATCACTTCTGCGCCATAACCACGCGTCGCATTCACTTTGATCTGCGGTGCATCCGAAGGCATCACGATGACAGCGGGAATATTGAACAGCTTGGCGGACAACGCGACCGCTTGCGCATGATTGCCGGAAGAATAAGCCAACACGCCGTTCTTCCGTTCCTCGGCTGAGAGCGAAGAGATTTTGTTGTATGCGCCGCGGAACTTGAAGGCTCCGGCGCGTTGCAGGTTTTCCGCCTTGAAAAATACTTCACAGCCCGCTTGGGCATTAAATTGTTGGGAAGTCAGCACGGGCGTGCGATGGGCCACCCCACGCAATCGTTCGCGCGCTTGCAGAATGTCATCGAAAGTTAGCATAGAATTTGTCGTAAAGTCTCTGTATCCAGATTGCCGCCACTCAGCACATTGATGACTGTTTGGCCTTGCAGTTGATTTCGTAATTTGACCGTTGCCGCTGTGGCCGCTGCTCCTGCGCCTTCGGCCAAATTGTGCGTGGTGCGCCAGAGCAGGCGAATCGCGTCTTTGATTTCCTCATCGCTGACCAGCACGATTTCATCCACGCCTTTGAGCAGAAGATCAAGCAACAGCGGCGAAGGACAGCGCGTTGCTACGCCATCGGCGAACGTGTCGGCCTGTTCGGTTTCGACGACGTGTCCGGCTTTCCACGAGAGATAATGACTGGGAGCGCCTTCGGCCTGAACGCCATAGATTTTCGTTTCCGGCGCAAGCGCACGAAAGGCTGCGATGACACCGCATAGACCACTGCCCATCCCAATCGGCACGAAAATCGCATCTATGCTTTCGCCGCGTGCTTGCATCGTCTCAATGATTTCAAGCGCGTATGTGCCGACGCCGTTGACGAGATGCGGTTCATTCGCCGAATGAATGTAGCGCAGATTTTCGGTTTGCGAGAGTCGTTCGACTTCTACGCGTGCCTCGTCAAAATCTCGCCCATACTCGACCAGCCGCGCGCCGAAGGCTTGCATCAACGCATTCTTTTCGGGATTGTTGCCGAACGGCACGACGATGGTCGCCGGAACGTTATGCAACTTGGCGGCAAAAGCCGTCGAAAGCCCGTGATTGCCACGGGTCGCTGTGATGACGCCGCTGTGAGTTTTTGCCGCTGCGAAATGGTGCATGAAATGCAAACCGCCGCGCACTTTAAAAGCGCCCGTTGGCAAATGATTTTCGTGCTTGAGAAAGGCGCGCAATCCGAGTTCACGACTGAGCAACGGATGTTCGTGTAACGGGGACGGGGCGAGCGTCCGATAGATTACTGCACGCGCTGCGCGGATTTGATGGAGTGAAATATCCATAACTCAAGTGCGTTTTTTCTGAATAAGCTTTGTGATCTTAGCATCAAGTCCTGTAAAATGCTTCCCGTTGCAACGCAACAACGTCCGCAATCACAATCATTTTTACCAATCGAACTACTACTTATGATTACGATAGGCATTCACTATCTCGACGACATCGCCTCCGTAGATGTGCGGGGCAAATTCATCAAAGGGCAAGGTGGCTTCCAACTGCAAATGCTGGTGGATAAGGTGCTGACCACAGGCACGACAAAAATCCTGCTTAACCTGACTGCAGTGCCAATGGTGGATAGCATGGGGATTGGCGAAATCGTGCGCGCCTTCACCAAAGTGCAAGAGGCTGGCGGCACGCTCAAACTGGTAGGCTTAACAGACCGCGTCTATGGCGCTTTACAAATTACACGCTTACTAAGTCTGATTGAAAACTTCAAGACAGAAGACGAAGCCGTTGCTAGTTTTGGCAAGACGAACGGCAAACCCAAAGCCCCGCGCACGCGTAAGAAGAAAGACCCGGAAATTGAGGAGTAATATTTATGGGGCTGACAGCGCGACAGCTAGAGTTCACACCGGAAGAGTATTTGGCTTTTGAGCGTGAAGCGAAAACAAAGCATGAATATTTGAATGGGCAAATCTATGCGATGGCAGGTGCCAGCCCGCAGCATAACCAAATCGCCTTCAATACCGCTGGTGAGTTGCGGCAGCAAATCAAAGGTCGTAATTGCCGGGGCTATTCAGCCGATCAAAAAGTCAGAACCGATCCTCAAAACTTATTTTCATACCCAGACATCACGATTGTTTATGGTGAACCGAAATTCCACGATACAAAAAAAGATGTGGTGCTGAATCCGACCGTCGTGATTGAAGTCCTCTCGCCTTCCACAGAATCGTATGATCGCGGCGAAAAATTCACGCATTATCGAACGATTGAAGCGCTGGCCGATTACATCCTGATCGCGCAGGACAGACCCTGCATTGAGCATTTCACACGGCAAAAAGGCAAACGGCCCTGGCTTTACAATGTCGAGACAGAAATGACGGCCAGCCTTTACATTGAATCTCTCAAATGCGAATTGAAGCTCGCCGATGTTTACGACCTAGTTGATTTACCGACCAATCGCCCATTGCTCTTTGAGGTCGTCAACAAACTGCCCAAACCAAAACCCGCCAAACCTAAAGCGAATAAAACGCGATGAATCATTTTCTCTTTGCTGTCACACTCCTGTTCTGTTGTGGGCTTAGCCTTAGCCCAAATTAACGCGGCATCCAAAGCGCAACCGCCACACTGGCAGCGCATCTTTGATGGCAAGACCTTGCAAGGTTGGAGAGCGCCCGATATGAGCTATTTTTCGGTTGAAGATGGTGCGCTTACCGGCACGACTACCACAGAACATAATCCGCCCTACAATCAATTTATCGTGTGGCAAGGCGGCACGGTGCGTGATTTTGAACTCAAATGCAAATTTCGCATCTTCGGTGCGAAAGCCAATTCCGGGGTGCAATTTCGCAGTGCCGTAAAAGACAAAGGATTGGTTTGGGGCTATCAGGCAGATATTGCAGTAACTGGTCCCTACCTCGGTGGGATTTGGGATGAATATGGCCCGCGCAAGTCGCTGGCAGCGCGCGGCGAAAGCAACGTTATTGACGAGACTGGCAAGAAAACCACAGTGCGTTTTGCCGCAGCCGAAGCGCTTCTTCAGAACATCAATCTGCAAGTCTGGAACGAATATCACATTATCGCGCAAGGGCCGCATATTATTCTCAAAATCAATGGGCAAAAGACCGCAGAGTTAATTGATTGGGAGAGGGGGAAAGCGGCGACTTCAGGCGTGTTGGCAATGCCGATTATTCCCGGCGAGCCGATGAAAGTGCAATACAAAGACCTGCGCTTGAAAACCTTTCTGTCCCATCACTGAGGCAAATGTTCTCACTTCGCCATTTATCCCGACTCGCAACTCCTGATTTCCTGCTACGATTACCTGCCCAAGCACTGGCACACTGTTTGCTGAAAGCGGGGGCGGTAGCCCTGTCAGGGCAAAATTACTAAGAAAGGTAAAGACAGATTGAATCAAAGAACTGAGCCTTACTGGGGTTTCCAAACCACCGCCCACGATGCTGCTCATCCGCAGCCGAAACATGGTATTTCGCCCTATCAACGATTAAGGCATCTACTCCGCCTGGATCGGTATGATCTCTTCATTGTTACGATCTATACCGTTCTGATTGGCATACTTTCTCTTTCTGTTCCCTTGGCGGCACAAGCTTTGGTGAACACGATTGCCGCAGGCGTGATGTTGCAACCGTTGGTCGTCCTGACCTTCGCTGTGTTGGTTGCGTTGCTGCTGGCAGGCTTCTTAAAGCTTTTGAAGCTGACATTGCTGGAGAAATTGCAACAACGGATTTTCGCGCGCGTGGCATTACAATTAGCCGATCAGCTTCCGCGTATTCAGCACGACGTGATGGCACGCGAATACGCGCCCCATTTAGTCAATCGTTTTTTTGATGTTATCACGCTGCAAAAGACGATGACCAAGCTTTTGTTTGATGGGCCAGCGGCTTCCTTGCAGGTGCTGATAGGATTGTTACTCTTGGCGTTTTATAGCCCCTATTTGCTGGCATTTGACCTGTTTATTATTGTAGTCGCCATTTTTGTGATTGGGGTTTTAGGCATAGGCGGCTTGCCTTCCAGTATTCACGAATCCATTCAAAAATATCACGTCGCCGACTGGTTGGAGGAGTTAGGGCGTTGCCAGCGCGGCTTTAAAATGAATGCCGTGCCGTCTTTTCCTGTACAACGGGCCGATGCTTTAGTGCTGGAGTACGTCAGCGCGCGCCGCCACCATTTTCGCGTGGTTTTTCGCCAGGCGTTGGGCAATTGTTTCTTTCAGGCAGTGGTGAGCGCAGGCGTGCTGGCTATTGGGGGCTGGCTGGTCATCAATCGCCAGTTAACACTGGGGCAGGTTGTCGCCGCCGAGATTATTGTATTGGGTGTGCTGGAAGGGTTAGAAAAGCTTATTCGCTTAATGGAAAACGGTTATGATTTACTCACCAGCCTGGATAAAATAGGTCATTTGACCGATCTTCCGGTCGAACTGCACAAAGGCCGTCAATTGCCCTCATTGGCGGGCGGCGCGCGCGTAAATTGTCGCAAAGTCCATTTTGCCTATGACGCGCGCGTTGAGATTCTGGCTGGCTTGGATTTGCACCTGGAACCAGGGGAGCATGTGAGTCTTGTCGGCAAGAGTGGCGTCGGTAAATCTACGTTGGCGGCTTTGCTGTGCGGCTTGCATGAGCCGAGCCAGGGCTTAGTGCAAATCAATGGTCTTGATATTCGTGACGTCAATCTGGATAGCTTGCGCCAGGTTGTCGGGTTAGTCAGCGATACGAATGAGATTTTTGCCGGGACGGTTGAGGAAAATATTTTATTGGGGCGCCAGTATATCGCGCACGAGGATTTGCAATGGGCGTTGGAATTTACCCGTTTGAGTGAGGGGCTTGCTAGCTTTCCGCACGGCTTGCAAACAAAACTAATGACCGAAGGACGCAATCTTTCGCGGGGGCAAGCGCAGCGGTTGTTGATGGCCCGCGCCATCGTCTCGCGCCCTTCATTATTGATTCTGGATGAAGGATTCACGGGCATTGATGAAAATGACAAGTTGCAAATTCTGGATGAATTGTATGACGCAAAAAATAGCTGGACGATTATTGATATTTCGCACGACCCCGAAGTCGTATCGCGCTCCCAAACGGCTTATGTGCTGGCCCACGGGAAAATTGTCGAATCCGGCAAGCTGACGGAATTATTGCAACAACGCAACGGTGAATTCCATCGGCTTTTTCCCACTTTAGGATTACGCGGGATAAGGTAAGAAATACTCATGACAGCATTGAAAAAAGACAAAGAGAGTGAATTGGCAAGTCTGGCTGCGATCCAGCCGCATTGGCAATTGCCGGAAATCAAATCGCTCAAGCTGTTGGAATCTTCGCCAGTATTGCGGTTTCTGGCGCTGGGCTTGCTCTTGTTCCTGGCGCTGGTAACCCTCTGCTTGTATTACGTTCCCTGGCAACAATCGGTGACGGGGTATGGGCGCGTTGTTATCTTTTCGCCAATGGACCGCCCCCAGAGCGTTGAGGCACAGATTTCTGGGCGTATTGTTAAATGGCACGTCGTCGAGGGGCAAAGCGTCAAAGTAGGCGAAGTGATCGCGGAGTTGGAAGATATTGACTCCAAATTTCTCGCAACTGATCAGGTGCAACTCATGCAATCACAACGCGGCTATGTGCAAGGAAGTTTAGGGCAGGCCGCCGCCCGTGAAAATGCCTTGCATGACCAGCTTCGAGATTTGGAAAGCTCCCGTCAGGTCACCATTCCGGCAGCCGAGCAGCGCGCCCAGCAGGCAGAAGATGCTGTCCGGCAAGCCGAACAAAATGTCGCACAAGCGCGGCAATCCGTCACTACGGCGGAGTTGAACCTGAAACGTTTGCAGGAATTATTTGAGAAAGGGCTACGCTCCAAACGCGATTTGGAATTAGCAGAGTTGGAAATTGTTACGGCCAAAACACGACTGGAAAGTATGCAAGCTGCCCTGGACGCCGCGCGCAAAGCTGTCCAAGTCGCCCGGCTCGACAAGGAGCGAGTGATTAATGACACGTCCGCCCAGATGAACGGCCTGCGCGCTTCAGTAGCCTCCGTGCGCGAAACCATCGCCAAAACCAATAGCGATGTCCAAAAGTTGGCGCTGGACATCGGCAACGTGCAACAACGCGCCGCTCAGCGCCTTGTGCAGGCCCCACGTACTGGTAAAGTGGTACGCGTGATGAAAGCTGGTCCTGGCGAAACGGTCAAGGCCGGCGATCAATTAGCCGTGCTGGCACCGTCCACAGAGGATCAAGCCGTTGAGCTTTATCTGACAGACTACGACGCGCCGCTGGTGGCGGAAGGGCGCCCCGTCCGTTTGAATTTCGCGGGCTGGCCAGCTATTCAATTTGTTGGCTGGCCTTCGATTGCAGTCGGCACTTTCGCGGGGCGCATCAAGGTGATTGACGCGATTGATGACGGCAAACATCGGTTTCGTATCATTGTGATGCCGGATGAAGAACTCATCCGGGCAGGCAAGGAGGACCCCTGGCCAAAACTTGATCAATTACGCCCGGGAGCCGAAGTGAACGGATGGGTGATGTTGGATACGGTTTCGCTGGGCTTTGAGTTATGGCGTCAATTCAATGCTTTCCCGCCCACCGTGCAACGCGGCCCGATTGGGGAAAAGAAAACGAGTGGCGCAATGATGGATAGCAAAAAGAAAAACGCCAGCAAGGACGATAAAGACGATAAAGATGAAAAGTAATTTCCCCTTCCTTGTTCTTCTGGGGCGTTTAGGGAGTTGGGGGCTGCTCGTACTTTTGAGCTGTGCAACCCTCCGTGCGCAACCGCCTGTTTTCACCACGGCGACAGAAGCCCAAACCTCTCTGACAACCGACGTGCTGACTCGTTCCTGGCAGGAAATGATGCAGCGCCGGTTGCGCGAGGAGTCGCTTAGCCCAGCCACCTCATACGCGGGTGTCAACGCGCAGAGTGGACGTAAAGTAGACCCTGCCAAAGCCCGTCCCTCGTCCGCGCAACAGTTGCCGACGCTTACCTTGGAGGATGTTATACGCATTGTCACCCGGTATCATCCTAAGCTGCGTGGGGCCGAGGCGCAGCAGCGAATTGCGGCGGAAAAACGGTTGGAAAAACAAGGTGCGTTTGACCCTGTCTTTACTACCGGCACCGATTTTCTCCGCTTTAATTCTGAACTGGACACAAAGACCTTGCGGGGGAAAGCCGCGACCATGCGCATTGCCGCCGCCGAAGTGGAATTTCTAACGCGCTACGGTTTAAAGGTGGCGGCAGGTACGCGCTACAATTTGGGCAAGGTCAAAGCCCCGCTTGCGCCCACCGGCAGTGGCGGCGAATATTTTATCGAATTCAAATTGCCCTTCTTGCGAGGGGCACGCATCAACGAAAAATCCGCTGCCGAAAAACAGGCGTTACTGGGTGAGCCGTTAGCTGACACTGATTACGAACGTATGCGGCTAGACTTGATTTTAAAAGCCGCTGAGAGTTATTGGGATTGGGTTGCCACGCAGCGCAAATTGGAAGTGGCTCGCAATTTATTGACGCTGGCCGAATTTCGCGCTCAAGCTGTGCGTGAGCGCGTCACAGCGGGTGATCTGCCTGCGATTGATACGACCGAAGCGGAGTTGGAAGTGCAGCGTCGTCAGGGGGGACTCACCAAAGCTGACCGCGATTTGCAAAAAGCTGCTTTTAAGCTCTCGCTGTCATTATGGGCACCTGATGGTCAACAGGTTATGAGTCCAGAGTCATCACAGGTTCCCTCTTCTCTCCCCATCCCGGTGCTTTTCACCGAACAGCAACTGCGCGAGGGGCAGCAACTGGCACAGACCCGTCGTCCCGAACTCCAAGCTTTAGGGCTGAATCGTCAAATTACCCAGGTGGACCTTGATTTGGCCAAAAATCAACGCTTACCCGCCATAGATTTTACCTTCAGCCCTGGCCGCGACATTGGCGTCGGCGCGATTGGGAATACGGTGAAAGCGGGGTTGAGCTTTACTTTGCCTTTGCGCCAACGCACGGTGGATGGACGCCTTGGGCAGGCTTCGTACAAGCTTCAAAAAATTGAACTGGACATGTTGCATGAGCGGCAGCGCATCTCGACCGAAGTCCAGGATGCCATCTCTGCCATTAACGCTACATTTGAACGATACCGCCTGGGTGAACAAGAAATAGTGCTGGCCCTGAAGTTGGAAGAAGGTGAGCGCACCAAATTTCAATTGGGCGACAGCACTTTGTTTTTGGTCAATCAGCGTGAGCGTGCCACGGCTGAAGCGCGGGTGAAATTAATTGAGCTTCAAGCCGAGTACGAACAATCGGTCGCCACCTTCCGCATCGTAACTGCGCAATATTAGCATTCGTCCAGATTTGATGAGTAGGAGAGTTTGAAGGAAGGAGAAGGCGCAGCCGAGATGTTAAGCCGCGCCGATTCAATAGAGAGGCACTCAGCCTTTATCTGCTGGCACGTCGAGAACCAAACGAACGACTGCTGCCAAACGATTTCCGACCAAACGGCACGACTGGTTTCGTCGCAACGTGTGCTTTGCCACCAAAGTCAGGTAATAACACGCGTTCGACGGATTGTCCCGTTAGTTTTTCAATTGCCCGCATCGACAATTCATCCACGGGGGTCACCAAACTAATGGCTTGTCCTTCATTGCCCGCACGTCCGGTTCTGCCAATACGATGCACATAATCTTCCGGTGCGTCGGGCAGATCATAGTTAATAACGTGCGAAATCAATTCCACATCAATACCACGCGCGGCGATGTCGGTTGCTACCAGCACCCGATAGTTACCGTTTTTGAAGCCGCGCAGAGCTGCTTCGCGTTGCGGTTGGGTACGATCTGCGTGGATGCGGTTGACTTGATGCTTGCGCGCCGACAGCAAATGCGAAAGGCGTTCAGCACCGCGTCGTGTCCGCGTAAAAACCAGGACACGCTCAAAGCGTTCCCGTTCGAGCAAGTGAAACAGTAACGTCGTTTTGGATTCCAGTGCTACCGGATACGCCGTCTGCTTGATAGTCACCGCTGCATTGCCCCGTTTATTGACTTCAATGATTTGCGGCTGCCGCATATTGGAACGCGCAATTTCTTCAATCGCAGGTAGCATCGTCGCGGAGAAAAGCAGGGTTTGCCGCGTGCTTGGGGTTTGGCTGATGATATGTCGGATGGTCGGCCAAAAGCCCATATCCAGCATCCGATCCGCCTCATCCAACACGAGGATTTCAAGCTGCGAAAGATTGAGCGCGTTGTTTTCGAGATGATCCATTAAGCGCCCAGGCGTCGCAATCACAACCGCCGGGCCGGCGCGCAACTCGGTGCGTTGTCGGCCAATATTGGTGCCGCCCATAATCGTAATGGCGCTTACTTTTTTATCGAATTTTTGCAGGTGTTCCGCGATCTGCAGCGCCAGTTCGCGCGTCGGTGCCAGCACTAACGCACGGATCGGGGCGGCCCCGCGCGGCGCTTTCACCGCTGTCTTGGTTTGTAGTTTTTGTAGCAGCGGAAGCAAAAACGCCGCCGTTTTGCCCGTGCCCGTAGATGCGCAGCCAATCAAATCCGTCCCACCTAAAATAGCCGGGATGGCCTTGCGTTGGATGGGCGTCGGCTCCAAATATTCAAGAGACTTACAACGTTTTACTAACCATTCGTTGAGTCCCAATTCATCAAAATTCATTTCAATCCTTTATATAAACAAACTAAAAGCGCTCCCGGCATAAAAAAATCTGGCCGGGAGCGCTTGGAAATTAAGAGATACCGGAGTTCTGAGGAGCAGTCATTAGTAACGACCACGTCCGCCGCCGCCGCCACGATCACCGCCGCCGCCACCGCGACCGCCGCCACCGCCGAAGCCGCCGCCGCCACCGCGACCGCCGCCACCGCCGAAGCCGCCGCCGCCACTGCGACCGCCGCCACCGCCGAAGCCGCCACGACCGCCGCCACCGCCAAAGCCACCGCGGCTTTCTTTCGGTTTGGCTTCGTTCACGGTCAAGCTGCGACCATTGACTTCAGAGCCGTTGAACTGCGCAATAGCTGCTTCGCCTTCTTCTTTCGACGCCATTTCGACAAAACCGAAACCGCGTGAACGACCAGTGTCACGATCGGAAACAATCGAAGCGGATTCGACTGTACCAGCCTGTGAAAAGAGTTCTGACAAATCATCGCCGCTCACGTCGAACGAGAGATTACCAACATAAAGTTTCATGGACATTTTTAGATATACCTTTCCCAAGAGGGAAGTTAGGAGAAGCTTTGCATCAGGTGTGCTTCGGAGTAACGGTGGCAGCGAAGGCGCTTGATCGAACGTTCGTAAGAACGGCTTCTAAAATTAATAACAGCCTGCTCTCGAATATCCGTAACGCCGCCGCTAAGATTTAGTGGCTTGTGGCGCATCACCGTTGATGCGCGAGAGAAGGATTGAACAGGCAGGATCATGCCTGAAGATTAGAGGAGTTGCAAGCATTAGTTCGGAATGCTTGGTTTTGGCCCTCAGCGTGAAGTTGACAAACCGCTCGCTCATCCCCCACCATGCCGGAAAGTTCATTGTAAGTCAGGTACGGGAGAGACTGCCCTTTGGGCAGCGCCGAAGGAGCAACCGCCCTGGGAAACTCTCAGGCAAAAGGACCGTCCGACTTTTTACGATTCTGGAAAGAGGCTCAGTACATCTCGCACTGACCCGCCGACGGGATAACACTCTCAGGCAAACATACAGATAGGGCATTGATTCCGGCTGCCAGCACGCCGCCGCTTATGCCTGATTGAGAGTGATACCGTTTATGACACAAACACCCGCCACCATTTTTTCCCGTCGTCACATAGGCCCTTCACCTATTGAAATCGCCGCGATGCTTAAAGTTGTCGGAGTTGACAGTTTGGACGACCTGATCGCGCAAACGATGCCAAACAGCATTCGTCAGAAAGAACCTTTAGACTGCGTGTCAGCGCATTCGGAAACCGAAGCGTTAGCCAAAATGCGCGCCCTTGCCACAAAGAATCAGGTGTTCACTTCGCTGCTAGGGCAAGGCTATTCCAGCACGATTGTGCCTGCCGTTATCCAACGCAACATTCTCGAAAACCCTGCATGGTACACCGCTTATACCCCGTATCAACCGGAAATTTCGCAGGGCCGTCTGGAAGCACTCATCAACTATCAAACGATGATCTGCGATTTGACAGGACTGGATGTATCGAACGCTTCGTTGCTGGATGAAGCGACCGCTGCCGCCGAAGCAATGGCCTTAGCAAAACGCGTTTGCACTTCGGAATCAAACCGCTTTTTCGTAGACAAAGACGTGCATCCGCAAACCTTGGCGTTGCTCGAAACGCGTGCTGAACCGCTCGGTTGGGAATTGGTTGTAGGCGATCCGTTGACGGAATTGGAAAGCTGTAGCGTCTTCGGCGCAATCCTGCAATATCCCGGCTCCAGCGGCGCGATTCGGGATTTGCGAGCGGTCATCAAAACCGTGCAAGCCAGCAGCGGCATTGCCATTGTCGCCGCAGATTTATTAGCGCTGACCTTGCTCGCTTCGCCCGGCGAACTAGGGGCTGACATTGCAATCGGCTCTTCGCAACGCTTCGGCGTGCCAATGGGCTATGGCGGCCCGCACGCGGCCTATATGGCGGTAAAGGATGTCTATAAACGCGCTTTGCCTGGACGACTGGTGGGCGTGTCCATAGATGCGCGCAAAGCGCCAGCTTATCGTCTGGCCTTACAAACCCGTGAACAGCATATTCGCCGGGAAAAGGCGACCTCGAATATTTGCACGGCGCAAGTGCTGCTGGCGGTGATGGCTTCGATGTATGCGGTCTATCACGGCCCCGCAGGACTGACCCACATCGCGCAAGCCGTGCATCGCAAAACTGCTGTGCTGGCGGCAGGACTGCGCAAGCTGGGCTTTACCCTTCAGAACGAATCTTTCTTCGATACGATTACGGTTGTGGTTGATGACCAGCAAAGCGAAATCATCGCGCGAGGATTAGGCGAAAAAATCAATTTCAGAATCGTCAGTGACAGCGCGCTCGGCATCGCGCTTGATGAAGCAACAACGCCCGCGATTATTGAAGCCGTTTGGCGTGCCTTCGGAGGCGACTTAAAGTTCGAGGAAATCGCCGACCAAGCCACAGACGCTTTGCCCGACTCACTTATTCGACAATCTGAATTCCTGACGCATCCGGTATTTCATAGCCATCGCTCCGAAACGGAATTGCTGCGTTATATGCGCAAACTCGCCGACCGCGATTTGGCCCTGGATCGCGCCATGATTCCGCTTGGTTCCTGCACGATGAAGCTGAACGCGACGACGGAAATGATTCCGGTGACGTGGCCGGAATTCGGCGCATTGCATCCGTTCGCACCCGCCGAGCAAGCAAGCGGCTATCAGGAAATGTTTGATGACCTGAAACGCTGGCTCTGCGAAATCACGGGTTACGATGCCGTTTCGTTGCAGCCGAATTCCGGCGCGCAGGGCGAATACGCCGGGCTACTCGCGATTCGTGCCTACCATCAAAGTCGCGGCGAAGCGAAACGTGATATCTGCCTGATTCCTTCCTCCGCACACGGCACTAATCCCGCTTCCGCGCAGATGGTCGGCATGGAAGTCGTCGTCGTAAAATGTGACGAGCATGGCAACGTAGACATTGATGACCTCAAAGCCAAAGCCGAAAAGCATTCTGCCAATCTTGCCGCGGTGATGGTGACGTATCCTTCTACGCACGGCGTGTTTGAGGAGCGCATCCGCGACCTTTGCAACATCGTGCATGAACACGGCGGGCAAGTGTACCTGGACGGCGCGAATATGAACGCGCAGGTTGGGTTGTCGCGTCCCGGCGATTACGGCGCAGATGTATCGCATCTGAATTTGCACAAAACCTTCTGCATTCCCCACGGCGGCGGCGGCCCAGGCATGGGGCCAATCGGCGTGAAAGCCCATCTTGCACCTTTCCTGCCGGGGCATCCGGTGCTTGATGGCGGCAAGGCTGCGGTCGGCCCGGTTTCCGCCGCTCCATATGGCTCGGCTTCGATCCTGCCGATTTCGTATGCGTACATTTTGATGATGGGCGGCGATGGTTTGACGCAGGCCACACAGGTCGCCATCCTTGCCGCGAATTACATTGCCCAACGATTAGATGAGCATTTCCCCGTCCTCTACAAAAATCACAATGGACGCGTCGCGCACGAATGCATAATTGATCCGCGTGCGCTCAAAAATACTTCGGGTGTGACCGTAGACGATATTGCCAAACGCTTGATTGATTACGGCTTCCACGCGCCGACCATGAGCTTTCCGGTCGCCGGAACGCTGATGATTGAACCGACAGAATCGGAATCCCTAGCCGAGATAGATCGTTTCTGTGAGGCGATGATTGCCATTCGCAACGAAATCCGCGAAGTCGAGCAAGGGCGCTTTGCCATTACCGATTCGCCGCTGCGTTACGCGCCACATACGGTGCACGACCTGGCAGATGAAGAATGGAATCGCAAATATACTCGCGCCGAAGGAGTCTTCCCGCAAGGCGTGTCGCGCATTGATAAATATTGGTCTCCAGTGAGTCGGATTGATAATGTGTATGGGGATCGGAACCTGTTCTGTCAGTGCGTGCCGACGGATGAGTATGCGAACGCGGTGGGATCGTAAATACAGAGTAGGCGGCTCGCCCGACAGCCAGATGCGAGCCACTAATGGCCTATCTCAGATACGAATATCAACGACTTCATAATCTCAACCTAGCCCGATGATTATCCAAACCATTCTCAGAGACACGAACTACGACTTGAATATATTTGCCGAAACAGAGGTTTCAGCCTTTGAAAAAACGATTACGACCAAAGGCAATAACGGCAAAACAACGTATCACGTAACCTGCCTTGTGCGTGGCAAAGAGATCAAACTCACGCCCGAAGAAATTGTGCGCCAACTTTATCTGCGCCGTTTGATGAATCAGTATCATTACCCGAAAGAGCGCCTTGCCGTAGAGTTTCCCGTCAAGTTCGGCACAGAAACAAAGAAGGCCGACATCGTCATTCTCGACAAAGATCATCCGACGACGGCGTACATCATCGTCGAATTGAAAAAGCCGAAATTGAAAGACGGCAAGGATCAATTGAAATCCTATTGTCACGCGACCGGAGCGCCCATTGGCGTTTGGACAAATGGCGGCGCGATTTCGTTTTATAACCGCAAAGACCCGAATTACTTTGAAGACCTCACCGACATTCCGAATGCCAGACAAACGCTGGCGGACATCATCAATGAACAATTTCGCATCGCGGATTTAATCGCCAAAGACAAGCTTACGACTGAAGGAAAATCTTTGCGCGATTTGATTCTGGAAATGGAAGACGAGGTTTTGGCGAACGCGGGCGTAGACGTTTTTGAGGAAGTCTTCAAGCTGATTTTTACCAAGCTTTATGACGAATACGAAGGCACGCGCGACCCGAAACGCTTGCTCGAATTTCGCAACACTGGACAAACCGAAGCACAGTTACGCGGAAAAATTCAAGCTCTTTTTGACGAAGCCAAAACCGAATGGGAAGGCGTATTCAGCAAAGATGCCAAAATCTCTTTGTCGCGTTCGCATCTGTCGGTTTGTATAGCTTCATTGCAAAACGTCAAATTCTTCAACTCGAATTTAGAAGTCATTGATGAAGCGTTTGAATACCTGGTCAACAAATCCAGCAAAGGCGAAAAAGGCCAGTATTTCACGCCGCGCTATGTGATTGATATGTGCGTGAAAATGCTGAACCCGCAAGAAGAAGAATACTTGATTGACACCGCCGCCGGTTCATCGGGCTTCACCGTGCATGGCATCTTTCACGTTTGGAAACAGATTTACGCTGACCTCGGCATCGAAGCCTCGCATCTGTTCACCGCCGAAAAGAAGCCGACACGCTGCGACAAATATGTCCGCGACAAAGTCTTTGCGATTGATTTTGATGAGAAGAGTGTCCGCGTAGCTCGCACTTTGAACTTGATCGCAGGTGACGGGCAAACGAATGTGTTGTACCTGAACACACTGGATTATGACCGTTGGGAAGAACGCGCCGATGAAGAAGAATGGACTGACACGTACAACGACGGCTTCAAACGATTGAAGAAATTGCGCGCCGATAAGAACAGCTACAAAGAATTTCAATTCGATCTGTTGATGGCGAATCCGCCGTTTGCCGGCGACATCAAAGAATCGCGCATGATTTCCAAATACGAACTGGGGCGCAAAGGCAGCGGCAAATACGAAACTGCTGTGGGGCGTGACGTCCTATTCATCGAACGCAATCTGGATTTTCTAAAACCCGGCGGGCGAATGGCAATCGTTTTGCCGCAAGGTCGTTTCAATAATTCATCCGACAAACGCATCCGTGCATTCATCGCCGAACGTTGCCGCATCCTCGCCGTAGTCGGTTTGCACGGCAACACGTTCAAGCCGCACACCGGAACGAAAACCAGCGTGTTGCTGGTGCAAAAATGGAATGATGATCCAAGCGCCAGCGCCTATTGCCCGCGCACCGAGGATTACAACATCTTTTTCGCTACGCAGCGCAAACCCGGCAAAGACAATTCCGGCGAGAAAATTTATCGCGTCAAAGTCACCGATGAAGGCATTGATTATTTGCGCGATGCGCACGGACACTGGATCGTAGATCACGATTTATTCAATCACGACGGCCTCACCGAAGACGGCATTGCCGAAGCCTTCATTGAATTTGCGAAGAAAGAAAAACTAAGTTTTTTTTGAACCGCCCGTTCGACGAAGCGAAATACAAACGCTTGTTGGACGGGCTGGAATTTTCAGTTTTGCGCTACAGTGAGGTGAACCAAGAAAATAGCCATTTTAGGATTGAGTCTGAATATTTCGCCAAAAAATATATTGCCGCAGATTTGACAATAAGAAGTGGGAAATTTTCTCGGATAGCAGATATAGCTACTGTTACTGATGGGGAACATGGTTCACCAAAATTGGATGATCTGAGCGGGATTATTTATCTATCAGGCCAGAATGTTAAAGATAATTTTCTTGACCTTAATGATATTCGGTATTGCAGCAAAGAATTGCATAATAAAAATCTTCGCTCCACACTTACTGTTGGAAGCGTTCTGTTATCAATCGTAGGTACAGTTGGCAATGCTACAGTGATTTACCAAGATATTTTAGGAAACACTGACAGGAACGTTGCCACGATAAAAGAAATCTCTCCCCATTACTCACCCTATTTTTTGTCAACGTTTCTGAATTGTAGATTCGGCAAATATCAGACAGAACGTGCCTCAACGGGAAACGTTCAGCCCTTATTAAATCTCATACAAGTAAAATCCATTTTAGTCCCAATACTCTCAAATTCTTTTCAGTTTCATATTGAATCTTTCGTCAAATCTGCCCATCAAAAACGCGAACAAAGCAAAACCCTGTACGCCGAAGCCGAAAATCTGTTGCTGGATGAATTGGGCTTGCACGACTGGCAACCATCGGAAGAACAAATCGCGGTCAAATCCTTCAAGGAAAGTTTTCTCGCTACAGGCAGGTTTGATGCGGAATATTACCAGCCGAAATATCAAACGCTGATGGCGTTGCTTGGACGTTCAGACCAGCAGATTGGTGAGGTCGCAGACCTTGCCAAAGATCGCTTTGATCCGGCCCGATCAGATTCTTTCGAGTACATTGAAATCGGTAGTTTGAGCGGCGACGGATCAACTGAAAGTGAAACGCTTCTTGCCGCTGAAGCTCCAAGCCGTGCCCAATGGATTGTTCGTGCAGGCGACGTGATTACATCAACCGTTCGACCCATTCGTCGGCTGTCAGCCCTGATCGAAAATCAGCAAAGCGGTTTTGTCTGCTCTTCTGGCTTTGCAGTGTTGCGACCGACGAACATTGCGGCTGAACTATTGCTCGTGTATTTGCGTGCGCCAATCATTTGCGAAATCCTTGATCTGCATACGACTGCATCAATGTATCCGGCTATTTCGACTGATGATCTTTTGGCGATTCCGATTCCAGCCTTTTCAGATGAGTTAACAAATGCTGTAACACGAAAAATTCGAGAATCGAGAATTGCAAAACAAGAATCAAAATGCCTGCTCGACCTTGCCAAACGCGGCGTAGAGATGGCGATTGAAGAGGACGAGGCGACGGCAATGCAATGGATGGAAGCGCAAACTCATAATTGAATCCTCGCATCGGCTGGGAATGTGCAGTAAACTCTGGTTGTCGTCTGATGGAGGTTTTATGACACAAACACTTGAAGCTGTTTTTGATGGAGAGACTCTGCGCCCGGAAAAACCGTTGGATTTACAACGTAATATGCGGGTTCGGATCACTATCGAATACGTACCCACCCGTCAAGGGGCTGCATTTGATCGCTTGGAGGTTTTATGACAAACGAAGAATTGCTACGTGAATTTGTAGCATTGCCACCAGAAGGTCGGCGTGTCGTAACTGATTTTGTCGCCTTTTTGCGCCAACGTTATGGGCTGCCTCAGACCGCGACGGTACCCTTAGTAGCGGATTTAAGCTCTGAAAGTTTCATCGGCATGTGGAGCGACCGCGAAGAGATGCAGGACAGCAGTGCCTGGGTTCGTAATGTCCGTGAGACCGAATGGGGAGGGTAGATGCCTTTACTTATTTTGGACACCGACATCTTGATTGATGTTTTGCGAGGGGATGCAGATGCCATTCTTTTTCTACAGACAAAAAGCCAGCAACTTCAGGTGGCAATCAGCGCCGTCACACAAATGGAGTTGATTGTTGGCTGTCGGAACAAGTCTGAGCTTCAAGCACTGGAAAGATTTCTACAACGCTTCCAACTACTCAAAGTTACCGAATCTATTTCTGACAGGGCGGCTGATTTGTTGCGGCAATATCGGTTGAGTCACGGGTTGTTAATTCCAGATGCGATGATTGCTGCCACGGCGCTTGAATACAATGAGCCGTTTGTCAGCAAGAATCAGCGCGATTATAGATTCATTGCGGGGCTGAATTTGTTGCCTTACCCATAGCTCATTTCATCGCCTGAAAATGCGCCACAATCTGCTCGGCTTTTTGTTGCCCGACAAATGGTCGCAACTCTGCCACACTCGCTACACTCACTTTTTTCAAGCTCCCAAAATTCCTGAGCAAGCGTTCCTTCAACTTCTCGCCTACACCTGGAATCGAAGTTAGTTCGGATTTGAAATCGCGCATGGATCTGCGTTTGCGGTGATGGGTCACAGCAAAGCGGTGCGTTTCGTCACGGATCATTTGCATCAGGCGCAGCACAGGTGAAGTCTGTTCCAAATAGACTGGATCGTGTTCGCAGCCTTTGACGAGTAGGTGGCTGATGGCTTCGTGTTTGCCGCGCGGTTTGACGATGCCGACCATCAGAATGTCAGCCAAGCCGAGTTCGTGCATCGCAGCGGCGGAAGCGGATACTTGGCCTTGCGCGTGCTGGCCAATTGTTTAGCGCAACCACTCGCGGTTTATCTGGTCGCCTGGGCCAACCTCAAACTCTGAGGCATCTTTGTTATTATCAAAAAAATAAAAATAGGAAAAGAGATTTCATCTTTACACCTCCGCGCGTACTTGCTTGACGCCTGCGACCATATTGATGAGCTTTTGTTTTGCGGCCCAGCGCGCAGTTTGGCTCAGGCCGCAATCCGGCGCGAATGCTAATCGTTCAGCCGGGGCATATTTCAAGCACTCACGAACGCGCTGCGCCACAACCTCTACGGTTTCGATGTAATAACTTTTCACATCAATGATGCCTACGGCGACATCCATTCGTTCGGCGATGGTTTGGATGATTTCCAGTTCCGAAAATTCGCGGCTCGCCATTTCCAGGTGCATCTCGTCCACTTTGATGTCGAGGAACGCCGGATACATCGGCTGGTAGCTGCGCAATCCCACCGCACGACCTTTGTAATTGCCAAAGCACGCGTGCGTCGAAAGGCGGCATTGGCCGACAATGGGGTCAATCGTGCGATTGAAGATGTCTACAAAGCGATACGGGTCTTCGCGGTGCGCATAACAACTCATCGAAGGCTCATCCACCGTGATTTCCCGGCACCCGGCGGCGACTAAATCTTCGAGTTCTTTGCGCACGATAGGCAGTAACGCTTCGGTGATCGCAAAGCGGTCGGGATAGTTTGCGTTCGGCAACAAACGCCCGCTGAGCGTATAAGGCCCAGGCACGGAAGCCTTCAGTGCAACAGCAGACTGTGAACCGCGAACCGCGAACTGCGCCAGCCGTTGCAGCCGTTGGAATTCTTCGACGACGCCGAGGCCGCGCGGGGCTTTCAGTTCGCCGATAATTTTGTGCTTGCCACGTTGGTCGTGCGCAGGCGGGCCAAAGCGACGCGGCTGCGCAGGCTCCAGCTCAATGCCTTCGAGAAAGCCGTAAAACGACAAGTTGAAATCGAGCCGCGTTTGTTCGCCGTCGGTAATGACGTCCAATCCTGCGGTGACCTGATCGTGAATCGCTGCGATCACGGCATCGTCCTGAAGTTCCCTGCGATCTTCCGAGCCGAACTGATCGAGATGTTGACACGCAAATTCGAGCCAGCCGGGAAAGGGATAGCTGCCGATGACGGTTGTTCTGAGCGGTTTTTCATTCATATCTTATGTTAGTATTGCCGTGAGGAGTGATTATGCAGCAAATTGAAATCACAGAGTTACCCGGTCAAATTGGCGTTTTGCTCACTGCTATTGCGCAAGGCGAAGAGATTGTCTTGACGCAGTCGGCACAACCTATAGCAAAAGTTATCAAACTTCCGCACGTGAGGAAACCGCGTAAGGCGGGAAGCGCAGAAGGGCAAATTTTCATGTCACTTGATTTCGACGAGCCCCTAGAGGATTTCAAAGAGTACATGGAATGAACCTCTTGCTTGATACGCATACACTACTTTACTTCGTAAATAACAGCCCCTTACTCAGCCCTGATGCATGCGCTGCGATCGAAGACCCTGCTAATGACATTTACTTGAGTCTTGCAAGTGCTTGGGAAATTGCAATTAAATCCTCGCTGCAAAAACTACAAATTCCTAAACCTGTTGAAATCTTTATCCCTGAACAACTCTGGTTGAATGATTTTCAGTTGTTACCAATAAACATCAATCATCTCGGTATCGTCGCCAAACTAGCATTTCATCATCGTGACCCTTTTGATCGCCTGTTAGCTGCTCAATCAATTGTAGAGGGCTGGCCAATTAAAAGTGTTGATACGCAGTTCGATCCTTACGGTATACAAAGGATTTGGTAGCTACCCGCTAACACTCCAACCCCCATCCACCGTCATTACATCGCCCGTAATATGCCGCGAATCATCGCTCAATAAAAACAGCGATGCCTTCGCTACCTCCTCGGCTTCAATCAAGTCTCCCACTAGAGGTTGTTTGGTTTTCATGAATTCTACAATCGTTGGATTCTCCTGCGCCCGCTGGCTCATCGGCGTGCGAATCAACGCCGGGGCAATCACATTCACACGGATTTTATGCGGAGCATAATAGGCCGCCATAGATTTGCTCAGGCTGATAATCGCGCCTTTGCTCGCGGCATACGCATGCGAAGCGAAATGTTTTGGTTCGGGCGAAAAGCCGAGCACGCTCGCCATGTTCAAAATCGTGCCGCGCAGGCCAGCTTCGTTAAGGTCTTGTTGAAGCATTTGCTTGATCACTTCCCGGCACAGCAAAAACATGCTTTTGACGTTGGTATCAAGCGTCGTGTCCCAGCCCTCTACGGTACATTCGTGAATTGGGCCATCGCCGAATTGCCGTCCGCTGATGCCTGCCACGTTGTAGAGCGCGTCAATGCGACCAAAGCGTGCGACACACGCCTTCACCACTTCGATCACCGCCTGTTCATCGGTCAAGTCCGCCGCTTGGTATGCGCCATTGATTTCTTCCGCTAAAGCGCGGCAATTGGCTTCGGTGCGGCTCGTGATAAAAACGGATGCTCCCGCTTGTGCCGCGATTCGCGCGGTCGCGGCAGCGATGCCTGTTGAGCCGGTAATAAGTAGGTTCATAGAGATTCAGCCACGAATTGCACGACTCATCACGAATTGAAAGCCGGTCTTTGTTTTTGGGTCTTAGGTCTTAGGGGTAAGCTGAGCTTCAAGTCCCAAACCCTAAGTGAATTCGTGTAATTCGTGGCAAACGACATTATTGATATAAATGCGCCAGGCTTTGGCGATAGCCTTCGTAGAAGCGTTCAAGCTGTTCTGCTGCGCTGGTATTGCCGACGAACTGATGCGAGGGGAGCATCGTTGGTTTTACGCCTTTTTCCAGCAATAGCTCTGCCGTCCGACTTCGCACCATATTGATAATCATTCCGCCCGTCACAGTTGACGTTGGCCCCGTGCGCCATTCCAGGCCTTCCAATTCAACGACGCAATCGCCTGGCGGACAAGCGTTGTCAATCACGACATCCGCCACGTCAATCAGCTTCTGGCCTGATGAATGAGCAGGCACAGATTGTTCACAATGCGCACGCGAACAGATGCCGATTACAGGCAATCCCCGATTTTTCGCGCCTTGCGCCATCTCAACAATTACCGGTCGAATGCCACTGGTCGAGATCACGATCATCGCGTCGTGCGGGCCAAACTTGAAGCCTTTCAAAATCTCTTCGGCATAGCCCTCGTATTTTTCCAGATGCAGCGGCGCGCGCAATCCGTTCGTGCCGACGATGTTCGCGTGATTGGAAAGCGC
Organism: uncultured Acidobacteriota bacterium; assembly: GCA_963794955.1. Classification (GTDB taxonomy): domain Bacteria; phylum Acidobacteriota; class Blastocatellia; order RBC074; family RBC074; genus JAFDVL01. The sequence continues at coordinate 129,485 of CAWCGF010000015.1, read as the reverse complement.
AAGTTCAACCATTGCGACAAAGCCGACAAAACAGCCCTGTCGCGGCGTCATCTCTTCGCACATCATCCGCGAATGACCGTTGCCGAAGAGAAACACTAGGCCTTGCTTAGCAATGCTGTTAGCGCAGATTTGGGCGGCCTGTTCGATGTTATCGAGTTGCGTTTCTTTGAGGTGTTGTAAGAGTGCAAGAGTTTTATCAAAGTATGTTAGTGAAGCTGTCATTTTATTTATTTTCATCCACGAAGCCACACGAAGCAGCACCAAGAAAAATAATGCTTAGTGTACTCTTCGTGTGGCTGTCGTGGATGAAACATTTATCGCATTGGTAATTTCCGAATTAATCCCGGTACTTGCGGCATTCCTTTTGCCGCCGAATCAATTGCCGCAAAGCATAACGCCAAGCCGCGTAAATTATCGCGCGCGTTATTCACTGGCTCGCGGTCTTCTTCAATCGCGCAAAGCAACTCCGCCATCGTGCCGTGAAAGCCTTGCAGAAACCACGTGCCCTGTAACTCGGGTTGGGCAAACCCGGCGTCAGTATAAAGCGTCACGGACTGTTCCGACAAACTTGGGCCGATGCTGACGATAGAGCCTTTTGTGCCTGCAACGTACGTGCGATCTTCCTGGCCGTCCGTTACGTTCGCGTTGAAATGCAACGTAGCGATGCCGTCTTCAAACTCAATCACTGCGCTGGCGAGCATCGGCGGTTTCGCTCGTTGTCCAATGCCGCGTGCAGTTGTCGCATAGACTCGTTTGGCTGCGCGCTCAGAAAAAAAACATTGCGCCATATCGAACCAATGCACGCCGAAGTCATACAACACCAGATCGTGAATGTTTTCAAAGTGCGTGCCGATAATCCAGTTGTGATCCCAATGCAATGTGAAATTGGCACTGACCACATCGCCGATCAATCCCGCCTGAATCGCATTGCGAAGGTAGCTGAAATGCGGTGCCCAACGTCCGTTCTGGTTTACCGCCAGCTTCACACGGCGCTTGCTGGCCAATGCAATCAAATGCTCACCTACATCCAAATCCGTTACAAATGGTTTTTGCGAGAGGATGTGTTTGCCAGCGGCAATAGCTTCTTCGATGATCGAGTTGCGATCTGTAGGATGAGGCGTAAGGTCTACGACTTCGATGTCGCCGCGCTTGAGAATTTCGCGGTAATCAGTCGTGACAAAAGCATCAGGAAAAAATTGCTGCTGGCGTTCGCGCGCCTTGTGTTCATTACGATCACAGAGCGCGACCACGTTGAAGCCCGCGAGTTTGTAGGCGTTCAGGTGCTGTGACGAAATTCCGCCGCATCCGATCAAGCCAATCGGCGGGTTGTAGTTTTTCGGATTGCGCGGCTGATACAGCAAGTCCGGCGCAGCGATTTGCTGCGTGATTTGTTGCTTGGCTAAACCGTAATCGTCGGCGAGTTCTTCAGGCATAAAGTTCAAATGAATTGATACAAAGTGTCTTCCTCAATATTCAGTAAATCTTCTGCCCGTAGTTGTTTGATGGGCATTAGCACTGTATTTTTCAATTTGATTTTCTCGTTTGTTACCCCTTTTGTATACAAATGCAATAATAAGCCTATGCGATTAATGTGATCTGATTTCAAAGCAGCTGTCAGAAAACCAACCCAAAAAGAAGCCTGTGATTCTTCATTTTCTGTAAAAGTTTGCGCTTTGATTTCTGCGGTTTTTCGGGCACTTTCTTTTTCTTCTAGCCAGCGTTTGATTTTGGCTTCGCTCCAGCCTAGCTTGCGGAATTTTTTCAAATCGCGTTCAGAATAAGGGGAGTCGTTGCCTGTGTTTCTATGCAAAGAACCAATTACTGTCCCGCAGTCGCAATGACCGCGCGTTGTCAAAATGTAGTGTTCGCCTTCAGGGATCTGGCTTTCCAGATGCTGGTTATGAATGACCTTAAACCCTAATTTGAATTGGTCAAAAACTGTTGCTGCTGCTTCAAGATTCGTTCCTTTTGGTAAGGTAGCTGTTATGAAGTGACACATACAATTTCTGAGGAAGAGACCACTCTATCTTTTGTATCCAGGAATCTGGAGCGAGACCTAAGAATCAGGTTAACTGCACCGTTCGTTTTTCCTTTGCACTCAGCACGGCTGAATCTACGATCTGTTGTCCGATGCGGCTGGTTTCCAGCGAGAGTGGGCCGGTTACTTTTTCGCCTGTTACTAAACAATGAATGAAATATTGAAGCGGATTTTGATACGGCGGCTGAATTTTATCTACGGGGACATCGAACGCTTCGACGCGCGCACGCGTTTGCAATCGAATCGTCGGCTCATAATCATAGCTGCTGATCGTGCCGTCCGTGCCCATAATCACGAAGCCGCATTTCGGTTGCGGTTGCGTGATCCAGGGATCAGTAAACGTGCCCCAGCGCGTTTCAAATTTCGTCAGCCCGACATCGTAGCGTGCAATCGTGATGCTGTGTTCGTCCACTTCGATGCCCGGAGTTTCGTTAATGACGGTTGTGACTTCCAGTGGCGCTTTCCCCTGGTGATACCACGTGCCGAGCGTGGTGCCATAGCCCAGATAATCCAGCAGGGAACCGCCGCCGTGTGATTTTTTATAAAACCAGCTATTCGGCTTTTTCGCCTGCACTTCTTCTTCTGTCACTTCGACTTTGTCGGCGAGGTGGTAGAGCGGCCCGCGATTGCCGTCGTAAAAATGCACTTCGATGACCTTGCCAATTGTGCCTTCGTCAATCAATCGCTTGGCCGTGCGATGCGCGGGAACCCAGACGAGCGGCCAATTGATCGCTAAGGTTTTTCCCGATTGCTGCATCGCTGCAATCATCCGGTCTGCGTCCGCCAGCGAAGCCGCAAACGGTTTTTCCATCAAAATATGGACGTTATATGGCGCAACTTTTTCGACCCACTCGGCGTGCTTCGCCGTGGCAGGGCAGAGAATCGCGAGGTCCGGTTTAGTTTCCGCGAGGCATTGCTGGTAGTCGGTATAGACGCGGTTATCAGGAATATTAAAATTGCGCGCCGCCTCCTGCATCCGTGCAGGCTGTTCGTCGCTGATGCCCACGATTTCTGCGTTCGGATGCTCATGTGCCATCCGCAGCAAATCGCCCATGTGAAAGTGATCGAAATTGATGCCAACGATTTTCATAAAGTTTCAGTCAGGCCAATGGGATACTCAAATCTTTTGCGACTCCCATGATGTATTGCTTGCCTTCTTCGTATTCTTCCGGTTTGCTCAAATGTTCGAGCATCAACGGTGCAGTCGGGCGCATACTTTATGAGGTTTTTCAGATACGCGCGATAGTCCACGCCGCCACGTCCGGGAATTGTTTCGATGAAATGAACATTTTTGCCCTGCTAAATCTTTCGCGTGACACGAACACACCCACTTGGCCGAGTTTGCGGAAGGTTTCGGCGATGAGTTCCGCACTGCGATAAAAGCGTTCGGGGCTGTTGATGATGTTGCAAACATCCACGTGAACGCCAAAGCCAGGGCGAGCTATCGCTTTGAAGAGCCGCACATAGGCATCCGGGCTATCGGGCAAACTCCAGCCCATCATCTCAATCGTAAACTTCGTGCGTTTGGGCTTCACGGCATCTATCACCTTGCGGCAATTTTCGACGGTCGCGTCGAAGTATTCTTGCGTGACATTGCGCGGGTCGGGGCCATCCCATTGCTTCGGATTGAATGACCCCGCGATGTCAACGCAGTTGCGTGCGTTGACGGCTTCAGCAATGGCGAGGCGTTCGATGATGTAGTCCAAGTTCTCACGTCGCTTGGTTGCGTCTGCTTCGAGCATATTGCGCCATGCGCCGACTTCGGCAATGACGACATTTTCTGCGGCAAAGGCTTTTTCAATCGCTTTGAGTTTTTCTGTCTCGGCCAGTTTGACATTCGGGCAATACGCGGCGCTGTACCCCAGACGCCGATGTTCCCGCGCGAGTTCGACAGGGTCATCGCTTTTGAGAAAAATCGGGCCGCCTAAGCGGAGGGAACGGGCCGGTGATTTTGCCGATAGGGAACTCGAGGTGGAGAGGACGGCAGCAGTAAGTATGGGAATAAAGTGACGGCGTGAAATCATGTTTTGTACCGAGCTACAATCGTTTTAGCACAAACAAGGTGATGTCATCATATTGCGGCGCGGCTCCGGCAAAGCGGTCAATTTCATCAAAGATTTTCGCTACGATCACAGTGGCGGATTCGTGGGCAATGCCGCGCATGAAATCGGCGACGTGTTGCTCGCCGTATTCTTCTTCGTTGATGTCTTGCGCTTCGGGCACGCCGTCAGAAAACAAGGCGATGATGTCACCTGGGTGCACGACAAAACTCTCTTCTTCGTAGGGCATATTTGAAATCAAGCCGAGCGGCGTGCCCGTCGCTTTGATCCATTCTGCTTCGCCATTGGCGCGTAGTAACAAACAATCGGTATGACCGGCGCTTACATAAACGCATTTGCCCGTAACGGGATCAATTTGTAGCAGCACGCCAGTCACGTATTTGTTCGATGGCGTGGTTGCGAACAACAATTCATTTGTATGCGCCGCCAATTCTGTTAGCGCGGGAATGCGACCGAGCAAGGCGCGCAACGTCGCTTGGATATTGCTCATCAGCAACGAAGCCGGTAAGCCTTTACCGGAAACGTCGGCGACACAAATCAAATGCGGATCATTTTCAGTGGTCGCCGCTACAGGCAACGCATCATAATAATCGCCCCCGCATTGCCGCGCCGGACGATTGCGGGCAGCTAAATCGAAGTTCTTTAGCCGCGGCATGGCCGCTGGAAATAAGGTGGTTTGAATCGTGGCAGCCAGTTCCAATTCCTGTTCGATTTTTTTGCGTTGAATCGTTTCTTTGATGTACCAGGAATTGTCAAAGGCGACGGCAGCTTGCGCGACCAGACCCGCGCCAAATTCGTAATCGGCTTCGCTGAAGATGAGTTTACCAGGGCGCGGGCCAAGAATAACGAAGCCGCCGCTGGTGATGTCGTTGGAGCGAATTGGGAAAAACAATTCACCTTGTTGATTAAGGATGAACTCTTTGAAAGTGCAATCCAGGAAGCTTGTCATCGCAATGGCTTCAGGCAACGTGTCAAGTAGTTGCTTGCACTCATCAATGTGATTTAGCTCAAAGCCTTTTTGCCGGGTGACGATCTGATGTCCTTCTTTCCAGGCCGCGACGGCATATTTCCGCACGGCCCAACGTCCGGCCAAGGTCAGCGCCAGGAGTTGGGCGATCTCTTCCGGCTCAATCGCCGAAGTCAGTCCGCGGACTAAATCCAGCAGCGCGCGCAACTCCTGCACTTTTTGATCAAGGTCTTGATTGAGCTTTTGTGCTTCGGTGTGGGCCCGCGCATTTTCGATGCCGCTGGCCGCGATGCCGAGCAGGGCGTTGAGGAATTCGATCTCTTCACCTTCCACATCGCCTTTAGCTGGGCGTCCAATGCCTAAATAACCAATGGGCTGCGTTTCATCACCGATGGGTAACAGCAGCGCCACGCCGGCCTCTCGCACGTCATTCGGGTCAAAGATGTCTCCGACTTTCAGTTTGGGAAAGCCTCTGACCAGGGCAAGACGCGGTGCGCCATCCTGCTCGACCGCGATTAAGCCTTTGCCCACGACCAGCCGACCCATTACCGTCCGCAGTAAATGTTTTAGCAAATCGTTGAGGTCTAACGAGGCGTGCAACAATTGTGCCGATTCCAGTAACGCTTCTAAATGGGAGGTTCCAAACGATTGAGGCATAAAAATAAGCTGTTAGCTGTTCGCCGTTAGCTCTTCGCCAGAACAATCGCTTTGGCTAATGGCTAACGGCGAACAGCTAACGGCTTCTCTGTGGCAAAAACTAACTCTTGCGAATGCGTTTAATCATGCGCAATTCGTTCTTCTGACCAGGCACGATTTCGTAGTTCACTTCATCCATCAGGTTTTTGATCAGCCGCATGCCAAGACCGCCGTCTTTGCGTTCTTGAATGAGCTTTTCGAGTTCTTCCTGCGGGATTTTGGACGGATCGAAGCCTTTGCCGGAATCCACGATGGTAAAGGTGATGGCATCATCATCAATATACGCGCGGATCACTACTTCTTTCGAGACATCGTGACCATAGGCGTGTTCGATGACGTTGGCGCAAGCTTCGTCCACAGCCAGTTCGATTTTACCGATTTCGGCGTCACTCATCCCGGCTTGTTGACCGACGGTTGTGACGAACTCGCGGATCAACGCCAGGTTTTCCGTGGATGAAGGCACTTGTAACGTGAAAGTACGTTCAATAGCGGCCATTTAGCCCTCCTTCGCCGAATGCGCTGCAGAAAAGCTGGCGAGCGCAGAATTCATATCCTCCAACATTTCGAACAAATCATGAAAGCCGAGAATTTCAAACGTATGTCTGACTTTGGGAACAAGGCCACTAATCTTGATGTCGCCGCCCAGGTCACGCACTTCTTCGATGAAGCTCATGAAGACCCCTAGTCCGGCGGACGAGATGTAATTGAGTTTGCTGCAATCCACGATGATGCGAACGTTCCCGGCTTCCAACTCCGTTTGGATCACACTCTCAAATTGTGGGGCAGTGTGGGCATCAACAAACCCATCCAGGGTAATAATCGTAATGTTGTTTTGATGTGTAGTGCTAATTGCAAAAGGGTTCGGCACGTTTCTTAACCTCCTTGAGAATGCGCCAATGGTAGCCTGAGAAGTTCATTTTTCCAATGGGGCGCGGCACTTCCCCGCAGATAAAGTTTGCACGAAACGCGCTCCCTCTCAGGCGATGCTGTAGCTGGCAAGAAAAAGTAAAGCTGTGCGGGGACTCGTGCCCTTCAAGATTTTCTGCGGACTGCCGATAAGTCTAATGTCTACGCTGCTGCGCAATCCTGCGCCTGATAGCGGCAATTCCTCTCCCTGGCCATTTCTGCCAAGACGATACAACCCCAGGAGACAAAATCATGAAACGAAAGACTGGAATAATCTTACTATTTGGCTTGGTTGGCTTGGGCGCGATTGGCGTCCTGCTGCCACTCAAGCGGGCAATCTATGCGCAAAATCAATTGCCACGACAACCTCAGTCACGCGAGCCAGCCGAGCCAAGGCAAGGCCGAGGCGGGGATGATGAGAACGCACCGTTTGCTTTGAATGGTGTGGTGTGGCGCAGCAAAAGCGCCTTTATTGAAAGCGGAGCGCGGTGCGCTACGGTATCCGTTGATGACATTGACGCGCGCGACATCCAGCAGCGATTGGAGCAGTTCAGACAAACGCGTGAGGGAAACAAGGCATCCAGGACGCAGTTAGAGGTGGCTACCACGACAATTTCCGTTTACTTCCACGTCATAAATAATGGTTCAGGCATCATCAATGGAGATGTGCCGCTTGCTATGCTCCAGGAGCAAATCACGGTATTGAATAATGCCTATAGCGGCACGACGGGCGGTGCTGCCACGCGTTTTCAATTTATGCTGGCCGGGGTTGATCGTACAACCGACGCCACCTGGTACACGATGGTACCGGGCACGCAGGCCGAAAATGATGCGAAAACGGCTTTGCGTGTGAGCGGCGCAAACGTGCTGAATTTTTACACGGCGAACCTTGGAGGCGGCTTGCTCGGTTGGGCAACGTTCCCTTCGAATTACAGCAGCGCTCCTACCCTTGATGGGGTGGTGTGTTTATTTAGTTCCTTGCCAGGTGGTTCGGCTGCGCCTTTCAATGAAGGCCACACGGCGACGCATGAAGTCGGGCACTGGCTCGGTCTTTATCACACATTTCAAGGCGGCTGCGCGAGCACCAATGATTATGTCAGCGATACTCCCGCCGAACGCTCACCGGCTTATGGCTGTCCACGAGGGCGCAATTCCTGCACCGGCATCGCTTACCCCGGACGCGATTCGGTAAACAATTTTATGAACTACGCGGATGATTATTGCATGAGCCAATTCTCCGCAGGGCAAGCCGCGCGCATGGAGGCACTGGCTACACTTTACCGCGGTTTGTAACTGAGATTGGGAAGGGAGAGCAACGTTCCCGTTTGCTCTCCCTTAGAGTAGAAAGTAAGCGTAGGACTGGTTGTGTTACCCCACCTACGGCATTTCTTTTTCTTGCTTACGATGGAGCTATCTGAGGAGCGAGAGCAGGCCGCGCAGCGACGAGTTGGCTTGACCGAGCGCGGCAACGCCAGCTTGTTGGAGCACGCCTAAGCGAGCGAGTTGAGAAGCCGCTTGCACCGTGTCGGTATCGCGGATGCGTGATTCAGCAGCTTGGAAATTGTTTTGCTGTGAGGTCGCCAGGTCAATGGCCTGGGTCAATCGGTTCTGCCCCGCACCCACGCTGCCTTGTACTTGTCCCAATGTCACAATGGCTGCCCGCAGCGCATCCAATGCAGCTTTCGCGCCCTGTGTGCCGCCCGCGCCAGTGCCGGCGACTACGTCAATGACTCCCACTTCTGAAGTAGCATTGTTTGCAGCTCCCGTGGCGGTGTTTTCGGCATTGAGCGCGAAGTTATTTCTGGTCGAAGCGATGAAGACATAGGTGTCACTGGCGTCGGAAGTGGTCAGGGCGAAAATCCCGGCGTCGCGTAACATTGCGTTACCGTTGATAGCGGTCACGATGTTGGCCGCATTGGTCGTGCTGGAAGTGGTAGTGGCGAAGGAAAGCGGCGTGAACGTGCCGTTATTGCCGATGGTGAAAGCCAGAGTTTGCGTGGCCGCAGCACTGGCTGAGACGGCGACCAGGGAAGCCGTGTTGGCGGCGCTGGTGACTTGCATGAAGGTGCCGATACCTGTTTGATTGGCATTGGTTTGATTCGACACGACGGTATAGAAGTAGGCACTGGTGAAACGCAATTGTGTGCCGTGCAATTCGACCTTGATCCCCGCGCTTTTGAGATTGGTGTCGGCTTGTAGTTGCGTGAGCACGGAATTCGCCGTTTGCCCCGCCGTCAGTGCGACGTTGAAGCTTTGTAGGGTGCCTGTTGGCCCGACGGTCTGAAACGTGAGCATTTCCGCAGCGGTGAGCGTCGCAGCGGTGGAGGTAAAATTGATGCCGCCAATGCCGTCCACTGTCCCGCCTACTCCGCCGATATTCAAATTACTAAGGCCGAGGCTGGTCGCGTCCACGCGGCTAGTCGTCTGGGACAGATCAATCTGGACACCGTTATTTGAATTAGTGGCGGCGAAAATGTCGCTGCCGCCGCCCAGCACCGTGGTGAGCACGCGGTTACTTGTCCCATTTGTGACAAGTCCGATATTCTGCGCCTGGCGCGTAATTTCGTTCAGCGCCTGACTGAGTTCGCTTTGTAACGTAGCGCGGTTGCCGCTGAAGGTGTCAGAGGCAGATTGCGCCGCAAGTGAGGCCGCCCGATCCAGCAAATTCGAGATCGTGTTGAGGCCCCCATCCACAATTTGCAAGGTCGAAAGGCCATCATTCGCGTTACGAATGCCCTGGCTGAGGACGGCGATGTCGCTACGAAACTTGTTGGCGATGGCCAGCCCTGCGGCGTCATCGCCTGCATGGTCGATGCGCAACCCGGAACTCAATTGCCCAATGGTATTCTCGATAGAACGGTGTGTGCGGTTCAGCAGCGATTGTGAGCGCAAGGAAGCTAAATTATTTACAATACTGAAACCAGACATGGTCTGATCCTTTCGCGGTGCTAGTCTTAGGCGTGTTAATAATGGCTGTGCAACTCGGATGCCGATGCTTGCCGTCGTCACCTTTACCATAGCTTTATCGGCAAATTTTGACAAAACTCAAGACACACGGCAAAAAAAAATCAAAACACGGTTGTCATTGGATATTGACATTGGTCACTTGTCATTCGCCATGACTGTTAGACTCCCGACCAATGACCCATGACCAACTGCTGGCTGGCCATTGCCAAACCTGTCTGTTGCGATTACATTCTCGCTTCTTCCCATCAAAACTTTTCCACTACTCTTGAGGATTCTATGTCGAATAGTAAACACCCCTTCGTTCCATCGTCGCGTCGTTCTTTTATCCAGCAACTTTCTGGCGGGTTGACCGCTGGTTTGTTGGCCGCCGGTCAATTGCCGGTCTATGCCCAAGCCGATAATTCGCTCAAAATCACGAAGGTTGAACCCTTCCTGCTAACTGGCGTGCGCGGTTACGGCCCCTGGTTATTCGTGCGTATTGAAACGGCGGATGGGATTGTCGGCTGGGGCGAAGGCACAAATTTTCCCGGCGTCCAACCGATTGCCACCGCCGTGAAAAACCTCAGCGCCGTCGTTGTCGGTGAACAGGCCTGGGACATCGAAAAGCTGTGGAACAAGATGTATCGCTTCCTGTATTACAACGGGATGGGCGGCATTGTGCTGGCCGCGATCAGCGCCATTGATATTGCGCTTTATGACATCGTCGGCAAAAAGCTTGGTGTGTCAGTTACCAAACTGCTCGGCGGTAACGTGCATGAAAAGCTCCGCGTTTATGCGAATGGTTGGACCGAAGGCGTAGCAAAAAGCCCGGAAAATTATGCGCGCCGCACGAAAGAACTGGTTGCCAAAGGCTACACCGGTTGCAAGTTCGATCCGTTCAGTTCGACTTCCTACAACCGCGAAGTCAGCCAACCGGAATTACGTGCTGCCGTCGCGTTAGTCAAAGCCATCCGCGAAGCCGGTGGCCCGGATTACGACATTGCCATTGATGTGCATGGCCGTTGGAATACGAAATCCACGCTGGATATCATTCGCGCACTCGAACCCTATCGCCTGTTTTTTTATGAAGAAGCCGTGCCACCGGAAAACGTGGCGGCGATGGCGGAAGTGCAACGCAACACGACGGTGTCATTGGCCACGGGCGAACGCATCTTCGGACGCCATGGCTTTCGTGAATTACTGGAAAAACAGGCGGTACGTATTGTGCAACCCGACATCGCGCGTACGGGCGGCATCACCGAATTCAAGAAGATTGCGGCGATGGCGGATACCTACTACGTGCCGGTTGCGCCGCATAATCCGAATGGCCCAATTTGCACGATTGCTTCGATGCACGCGTGTTTTTCGATCCCGAATTTCCTGATTCTGGAATTCTTCGAGCCGGACGAAGCGGTCTTCAAGGAAATCGTAGTCGGCGGTTGGCGCGCCGATACAGGGGCAGTCTATCCGATTAACGCGCCCGGCTTAGGCATTAACATCACGAATGAGTTTTTGGCAAAACATAAATTCGATGAAGCCAAAACGACGGAGTTTGAATTGCGCACGTTCAATACGATCAATCGCTGACCGACGCAGCGTGAGAGCGGCCTGATCAAGCGAGTCGCTCTCACATTTCATCCCTTTATCTAACCCGCCCCTCAATCCGCTATCTTCGCTATACCGAATCGAATTCCAGATGTACAATACACGCCCCTCGGCGAACGTTTATTTTTCAGGAGATGTTTTTAGTGCAGTTTATTAGGTTCTTTCTTTCGCTTCTTTTTCTAATCGTCCTATTGCCCCAGGTAATTTCACACGCGCAACCGAATCACGGTTCGAGCGCAACAGCTCAACCCATACACGAGCGCCGTGTTGCCCTGGTGATTGGCAACAGTGCCTACGCGCAAGGCAAGCTGGCAAATCCTGTCAACGACGCGCGCGACATTGCGGCAGCCCTACGCCTCGCTGGTTTTGAAGTCCTGAATGGCGAGAATCAGAATCGGCGGCAGATGCGCGAATTGATTCGCCAGTTTGGCGACAAGATTCGTAACGGCGGCATCGGGGTGTTTTATTTCGCCGGGCACGGGGTGCAGGTGAACAATACAAACTTCCTCATTCCCATCGGCGCAGAAATCACGAAAGAAACCGAAGTCGAAGACGAATCGGTCAGCGCAAGTTTCGTGCTGGCGCAGATGGAGGATGCGCGCAATCGGCTCAACATCGTGATTCTGGATGCGTGCCGCAATAATCCGTTCGCGCGCAGCTTCCGGTCCGAGTCGCGTGGGTTATCTGCCACACGCAGCGCTCCCACCGGGACGCTGGTTGCCTATGCCACCGCCGCCGACAGCGTGGCCAGCGATGGCAACGGGCGCAATGGACTCTTCACCCAGGAATTGTTGGCGAATCTGAAGACGCCGGGGCTGGCGCTCGAACAAATATTTCGCCGCACCCGCACCGCTGTGCGCAGTAAATCCAAGGGCCAACAAGTGCCGTACGAATACACCTCGGTCGAAGGCGAAGACTTTTACTTCCTGCCTCCACGAACGGCACTGCATTATCCAAACCAGATTTATCCTTGGAACAATATTTTCAATTGATTTGGCAAAAGCCCAAAAAAGACTCAAAGATATCCAATCCGGTACCGCCGTGCGCCTGAGTGTAGCGGGTGTCCCGCTTGCCGCATGAACTTTATGACTGTGCAACTGGATTCCGCCGGCAACCTTGCCAACTCAGCGTCAAGAACAAGGTTGGGGGTTTAGCGAAGAGTTAGGGACCGGCGTGAGATTACAGATGGTGGAGATTCCCGGCGGCGCCTATCAGATGGGATCAACCGGCAACGACGCGCAGGAAGCTTTGGCTGAAGCCCGACGCTATAACAAAGAGGCAAAATTCGAATGGTTCAGTGGGGAACAACCCCAGCATCGGGTGCGCATCAACGGATTTGCGATGAGCAGGTTCGAGGTGACGCAGGCGACAATGGCAGGCGATCATGGGCAACAATCCTTCCTACTTCAAAGGCGATATCAATCTGCCTGTCGAGAACGTGAGTTGGGAAGAGGCGCGAGAGTTCTGTCGCAAGCTAAGCCTGCGCACCGGGCGTCCTTACCGGCTGCCTACCGAAGCCGAATGGGAGTATGCCGCGCGCGCATCCGCCACAACGGCGTTTGCGTTCGGCGCGACGATTCATCCTCAACTGGTGAATTATGATGCAAGCTCTCCTTATAAACAGGCGGCCAAGGGCGCGTATCGCAACAAAACCATTCCGGTCGGGAGTCTGGGCGCGGCCAATCGGTTTGGCCTATTTGACATGCATGGCAACGTGGCAGAATGGTGCGAGGATCTATGGCATGAATCTTACGTCGGCGACGCCGGGGGATGAAAGCGCCTGGCTTGCGGGGGGCAATAACCGTTATCGGGTACTGCGGGGTGGCTCGTGGTCAAGTAGTGGTTGGGATTGCCGCGCGGCCAATCGAGATCGGTCAGGGCCTGGCGACCGCAGCAATACAGTCGGTTTTCGTGTAGTTGTTGCCGCAAAGACGATGTAATCCTAATAATAATTTGCACCCCAGCGCGAAATGTCTTTCACTAAGCACGTTCAAGTTACCTTGCTGCCATACAAGACGATGGCCCAACAAGAATGCTTTACTGTCCGTTGGTTGCTATTCTTCAATTCCAACAACGAGGTGAGAAATCTATGAGCAAAGTGAAACTGACTTTGACGCTGGGTCTGCTTGGTTTGCTAATGCTATGCACGGGGCTTGGGTTGCTCGCCCCTCAGATTATTTCCGCCCAAAGCAATGCGCCTGATCTGAGCGAACTGGACAACTCGAAAAGCGAATTGCGCAGTGTCATCGAACGCTACGTGGCAGATCGTGGCAGCTTGTCGCGTTCGTATCCTGTCGCTAGTTCACCAGGAAGACAAGCGCGCTTCAGGCAATTTTACCTGGATTGGTTGGGGCAACTCGGTAAGTCGAATTTCGATGCAATGGGTCTGGATGGCAAGGTAGATTATGTGCTTTTCCGCAATCACCTCGAACACGAATTGAAACAGAGCGAGATTGAAAGCCGGGCGCTTGCGGAAATCGCTCCGCTGCTCCCATTTGCAAAACCGATTACCGAATTAGCCGAAGCACGGCGGCGCATGGAAAAGATTGCGGCACCGAAGATTGCGGCGCAACTGAATGACCTGAATAAACAAATCGAAGCCACCCGCCGCGTGCTGGAAACCAGTTTGCGCGCCGAGCCGGGCAAGCTGAAGCGGACGGTTGGCAATCGCGCCGCGCAACACGTTGCCAGCCTGCGCGGCACGCTGCGCACGTGGTTTGGGTATTACAACGGGTACGATCCGCTGTTTACGTGGTGGGTTGAAGAGCCGTACAAAGCCGTAGACCAGGCGCTCGGCAGCTACGCTACGTTCTTGATGGAACGTGTTGCCGGGCTACATTCGGCAGAAGCTACGCCAACGATGGCGGCGGCTCCAGGCGGCGGTGGCCGTGGCAGAGGAGGAGGGAGTGCAGGCGGAGGAGGCAATTTCGGCGGGGCAGGGCGCACCGTTATCGCGCGGGCCGGAGATGCCAGCGACATTATCGGTGATCCGATTGGCCGCGAGGCGCTGATGGTCGAACTTGCGGCAGAAATGATTCCCTATACGCCGGAACAGTTGATTGCTATCGGCTGGAAAGAATTGGATTGGTGCGAGAAGGAACTGAAAATAGCTTCTCGCGAATTGGGCTTTGGCGATGATTGGCACAAGGCGCTCGAACACGTCAAAAACAAATATGTCGAACCGGGCAAGCAGCCCGAAATGATTCGTGAATTGGCCTTTGAGGCGATTGACTATATCGAGAAAAATAACCTCGTCACCGTGCCACCACTCGCACGCGAAGACTGGGGCATGGAGATGATGTCGCCGGAGCGGCAACTGGTCAGCCCGTTCTTTTTAGGCGGCGCGGACATTTTGGTATCCTATCCGACCAACACGATGGCGCACGAGCAGAAGATGATGAGCATGCGCGGCAACAACCCGCATTTTTCACGCGCCACGGTGCATCACGAATTGATTCCCGGTCATCACTTGCAGGGCTTCATGACGCAACGCTACAAAGCCTATCGCGGGCTGTTCAGTACGCCGTTCTGGGGCGAAGGCTGGGCATTGTATTGGGAATTATTGCTCTGGGATCGCGGCTTCCCGAAAACGCCGGAAGACAAAATCGGCTTTCTGTTCTGGCGTTCGCATCGCTGTGCGCGGATCGTCTTTTCGCTCAGCTTCCACCTGGATAAAATGACGCCGCAGCAGTGCATTGATTTGCTTGTGAATCGCGTCGGTCACGAAGTGGACAACGCCACTGCCGAAGTGCGGCGCTCGTTCGCTGGCAGCTATGGGCCGTTATATCAGGCGGCATACTTGCTCGGCGGATTGCAGATTTATTCCTTGCACAAAGACTTGGTGGACGGCGGCAAAATGACGGATAAAGTTTTCCACGATACCATCCTCAAAGAAAATCGCATTCCGGTTGAGATGGTGCGCGCTATCCTGACGCAGCAAAAACTTACGCGCGATTTCAAAACGAACTGGAAATTTTATGGCCAGGTGACAGCACAGTAGTGGGCCTGAGCACAATGTGATTCGCGTCTGCCTTTTCGTTCTGTCCCATACAAGACGGAAGCATAGAAAGTCTTGTGCGCTGATTTAGCCCTGGCTTTTACTTACTTCTCTTCATTGACGCGGCTGCGTATAATCGCCGGTCATGATGATTCCATACACAACTGCTGGGGAGGACAATACAACGCTGCGACGACCGCGACACAGGTGGTGGCTCGCTTGCGCGGGGTTGCTCTGCCTGCTTTTGTCTCCTGCTGTGGGCCAGACACTCAGCCCGCAGCGACTGTTGGGACGCTATCAACAATCCATTTGGACGGATCAGCACGGCTTGCCACAAAATGGGATTAGCGCCGTTGCCCAAACGCCTGATGGCTATCTTTGGCTGGCGACGGCAGAGGGCGTCGTGCGCTTTGACGGCGTGCGCTTCACCGCTTTCGACACCAGCAACACGCCTGAGATCAAGAGCAATAACATTATGTCCCTGCTCGTGGATCGCACGGGTGCGCTCTGGATCGGCACGCATGCGGGCGGCCTGAGCCGCTACAAAGATGGACGCTTCACCCTTTATACAACGCAGGACGGATTGTCCAATAGTCACGTGTGGTCGCTGTTGGAAGACCGCGCCGGAAACATCTGGATAGGGACCGATGGTGGCGGGTTAAATCTTTTCCGCGATGGACGCTTCACCGTATACACGAACAAGGACGGGCTGCCCGACAATCATGTCTCATCGCTCGCCGAAGATGCGTCGGGCAACCTTTGGATCGGAACGACAAGTGGACTGGCGCAGTTTAAGGACAGTCACATCACGGCTTACAGGACGCGAGAGGGGGGGGCAAGTGACAACATAAGCTCCCTTCGCTGGGACCACGCGGGTAATCTCTGGGTGGGAAGGGCTCGCGGGCTAACGACATTTCGTGAGGGCCGCTTCACCAACTATGACGACCGGGTGAAGCACAAAGAAGTCCAAACGATTTATCAAGACCGCGTGGGTAGCCTCTGGTTTGGGACCATCGGCGGCGGACTCTACCGGTTCAAGGAGGGCCGCTTTGACGCTTGCACGACGCAAAACGGCCTGGCCAGCGATGTCATTCAGGCAGTTTATCAAGACCCGCAGGGCGACCTGTGGCTGGGCACGAGCGGCAGCGGACTGGTCCAACTCAGAAACGGCCTGATTGATGTCTACACGATGGCGGAGGGACTGCCGCACGACATGATAGGGGCGATTTACGAGGACGCGGCGGGCGGCGTCTGGGTCGGCACGGCGGGCGGGCTGAGCCGATTCACAGATGAAAAATTCACGGTCTTTGCGACGCTGGACGGACAGCCTTCTCGTCGCTTGCATACGATCAGTGGAGACGGGGCAGGGAACGTCCTGATCGGCGCGGGCGGCAAAATATTGCAGTTCCAGGCCGGCCACTTCACCACGCACACCGCCCAAACGGGCCTGACGTTCCTGACTTTTCTCATCGACCGAGCCAACAATCTTTGGGTCGGCACTCCTTATGACGGCTTGCACTACTTCCGCGATGGACATCGCACGACTTACCACAAGCAGGATGGCTTGGCCGATGAATACGTGTGTACCTTATATGAAGATCGGCAGGGCAGTCTCTGGATCGGCACCCGGAGCGGGTTGAGCCGGTTCAAGGCAGGTCGGTTCACCACCTGGACTGCCAAAGAAGGCTTTGCAGGTAACCATGTGCTCTCGTTTTATGAAGACCGTACCGGTGCGCTCTGGGTGGGCACGCACGGCGACGGGCTGTTTCGGTTCAAGGATGAGAAGTTCGCTGTCATTACCACCAGGCAGGGGCTCTACGACAATCTGGCCTTTCAAATTCTGGAGGACGACGGCGGTAATTTATGGATGAGCGGCAATAAGGGCATCTACCGCGCCCGTCTGAAAGAATTGAACGACCTGGCCGATGGCCGCATCGCGGCGGTGCAGTCTTTTGCTTACGGGGCCGCCGACGGCATGCTGAGCCGCGAATGCAATGGGGCGAGCCCGGCAGGGGTGAAAACGCGTGATGGACGGCTCTGGTTTCCGACCATCAAGGGCGTGGCTGTGGTGGACCCGCGCAAGCTCAACCAACAGCCCCCGCTGGTCGCCATTGAACGCGTGTTGCTGGATAGTCAGGCGCTGCCCGCCGACCAGTCGCTACAGATCAGGCCGGGGCAGGAGAACCTGGAGATTCAGTACACCGCATTGAACTGGAGCCGCCCGCAACAGATCAGCTTCAAATATCAACTGGTGGGCCAGGATGAGACCTGGGTGGAGGCCGGGACGCGGCGGACGGCTTATTATTCGTACCTGCCGCCGGGCGCTTATACGTTTCGCGTCATTGCAGACAATGGCGATGGCGTGTGGAATCTGACCGGCCAAAGCCTGCGCCTCACCGTGCTGCCGCCGTTCTATCGCACCTGGTGGTTTATCGCGCTCGCATTCGTCGCGCTGGCGTCCTTGGCCTGGCTCGCCTACCGCACTCGTATTGCCCAATTGCATCGCCGACAGGCCGCGCAGGAAGAGTTTGCCCGCCAGTTGATCGCCTCGCAGGAGGGGGAGCGCAAGCGCATTGCTGCCGAATTGCACGACGGTCTGGGACAAAATCTGCTGGTTATCAAAAACCGCGCCGCGCTCGCCAAATTGACCAGCCAGGATCTCCCCACCGCCTTTCAGCAACTCGATCAAATCGCTGACTCGGCCCTACAAGCCATTCAGGAGGCCCGGCAGATCGCTTACAACCTGCGCCCGCATCATCTCGACAGCATCGGCTTGACCCGCTCGCTCGAAGAGATGCTGCGACGAGTCGAGGAAACCTCCGGCCTCGGCATCGCCTGCGAGATCGCGTCGCTTGAGGGTGCCTTGCCAAAAGCGATGGAAATCAACTTCTACCGCATTGTGCAGGAAGCCGTCAGCAACATCGTCAAGCACGCGCAGGCCACGCGGGCCGGAGTCGAGATCGAACGCCTGCCAGAGCGACTGCTGCTGACCGTCCGCGATAACGGCTGCGGCTTTGATGTGCAGGCTGCCTCGGGGCGAGACGGCTTCGGACTGACAGGAATAGCTGAGCGCGCGCGCATTTTGGGCGGCAACTATCGCGTCGAATCCGAACCCGGCAAAGGCACGACCATCGTGGTCGAATTGCCGCTCACCAAGCAGGAGCCAAAATCATGAAAAATGAAATTCGCCTCGTCATCGCCGACGATCATCCGATTGTGCGCCAGGGTTTGCGCCAGATCATCGAAACCGACCCCACGCTCAAGATCGTCGCCGAAGTCGGCGATGGCGCGGCAGCTTTGGCGCAAATCCAGCAGACCGGCGCAGACATTGCGATCCTCGATATGAATATGCCCGAGCAGGATGGTTTGGCCGTAGCGCGGGAAGTCCGCCGCGCCGGTCTGCCGACGGCAATCATCTTCCTGACCATGCACAACGATGAAACCAGCTTCAATCTGGCGCTCGATGCCGGGGCGCAAGGCTATGTGCTCAAGGAAAGCGTCATCACCGAAATCATCACCTGCATCAAGACGGTTCATGCAGGCCGTCACTACATCAGCCCACCTCTGACAACCTATCTCATCAACCGCAGCCAGCGTGCCGCTTCGCCTGCCGGAGCGACTGTCACCATCCAACAACTAACTGCGACCGAGCGGCGCGTGCTCAAGCTGCTGGGGGCCTATAAGACCAGCCAGGAAATCGCTGATGAACTCTGCATCAGCGTCCGCACAGTGAATAATCATCGGGCGCATATTGCCGAAAAGCTGCACCTGCAAGGCAGCCACGCACTGCTCAAATTCGCTGTCGAACACCTCGCCGAGTTGTAGATATACTGCGCACGGTTACAATCTGAACCTTTTTACCGCCAAGGAACAAAGAAGATCAATTAAATTAGGCTCTTTGCCCCTTTGCATCTTTGTCCCTTGGCGGTAAATCCATGGTTCAATTTATGCCCATGCACAGTATAGCCAGACAAAACCCATGCGGTAAGTTCATTTTCCATTTTCCATTTTCCATTGGTCATTGCCTGCGGGGCGCACGCCCAACAATGACAAATGAAAAATCATATATGGCAAATGGAAAATGAAGACTACGCCAGAGGCTTGTCCTCCCGCGCCCCAGCCGGAGATGAGTAATAATACTCATGCCAAAATAAGCATTATTACTCCCCCAAAATGAGCATTCTTCTCTATTCCCAGCGCCGCCCCTTGCCGCGATAATCCTCCACGTACTGAGAAACAACACGTCCAACTGCTGACCGGCTCATACACAACAGACGAAGCGAGCGCGGGCGGGAGAAGTGTTGCCCGAAATCCGTTCCGTGAGGTCAAGATGCTGAAATCTGTGCTGCTAGTGGAAGATAACGATCAAATACGCGAGATGATCCGCGCCATGATCGCCGACCTCGCTGAGCATATCCTGGAATGCCGCGACGGCGCGGAAGCCGTGACCATCAATGCCGCCGAACGTCCAAGCTGGGTGCTGATGGACCTTCAAATGGGGAAGATGGACGGTTTGACCGCGACCCGCCACATCCTGGCGGAGTTCCCCTCTGCACAAGTGATGATCGTCACCGATCACAATGACGAAGCGATGCGCGCCGCCGCGCAGGAGGCGGGGGCTTGCGCCTTTGTGGGGAAAGATGACCTGCTCAAGGTGCGACAAATCCTCACCGGGGAGCGTGCGCCGCCCAAACAGGAAGGGACATGATCAAACCAACTCAAGAGCGCTCTTCGCCGAGCTTCCACTGCCGCATGTTTATTGCAACATCCCTTCACCACTTCCAACTGCACTATTAAGGAGAACCGTTATGACTTCCCGTAAGAATCACTCCCGCACAATAATCTTGACGCTTGGCCTCGTACTGGCCGTAGTCGCTTTGAGTTTCGCCGGTTGGCGCGTCGGCGCGAGCGAAATGGACTGGCGCTGGCTGGCGCAACCGGCTTCCACTGTACCAGCGCAACCGCAGGCCAAGCGCGCCGGGCAGTCGGTGGCTTCCGCGCTCGGGGCGAAGCTGCGCGGCCTGAATCTTTTCGGCTCCCTCAAATCAGCAGGGCTGACGGGCGCGCCTTCTGCGGGGGGCGAGGCGCTGGATTTTGACGGGGCGAATGATTTTGTGCAGATGGCACACTCCGCTTCGCTCCACAATTACATCACGAGCGGCGAGTTGACGATTGAATATTGGATCAATCCGACGGCTGCCACCGGGGCGTATCGGGATGTCATCAGTAAAAGATTCAGCAACAACACAGGCGGTTTTTTGGTGGAGGCCGACCCCAATACCAATTCCTTCCACCACTTCATTCACACCAACGGCGGTTACAGATGGGTGGATGTGACGTATGACGCGAATGCCTGGCAGCATATCGCCTTCGTCGCCAAACAGGGCGATGCCATCCGGGTCTATAAAAACGGTGTGTTGCAGGCTTCGACGAGCTTGGCCGGAGTGGCGTTTACACCCAGCACCAACGTGTTGCGCTTGATGTCTGATACGCGTGCTAACCAGTTTTATCTCAATGGAAAATTGGATGAGGTGCGCCTCTGGTCGCGCGCCCTTTGTGTCGCTGAAATCCAACAGCAGATGAACTGTGAGTTGACCGGTGCGGAAAGCGGTCTGGCGGCCTACTACAATTTCAATCAAGGCACCGCTGGTAGTAACAACGCGGGTGTGACTACCCTGACGGATGCCACTACTAACGCCAACCACGGCACGCTGACCAACTTCGCTCTCACCGGCAGCACCTCCAACTGGGTTGGGCCAGGTGGAGTAGTGACCGGCACGGCTTGCGGGATACCGGTCTTCCCAGAGATCAACCTCAAGGGCAGCGGCAATAGCATTGCCGACGGCACGACGGCGACTTCCACGACGAACAACACTGATTTCGGCACCGCAGGTGTCGGTGGCGGGGTGAGTAAGAGCTTCACGATTGAAAACACCGGTATAGGGCCGCTGACAGTTTCGGCCATCTCGTTTACGGGGACAAATGCCAGCGAATACGCTGTTTCAGGCATCACGTTGCCCGCGACGATTGCAGCCAGCGGCAGCACGACTTTTAATGCCACCTTCACACCCACGGCGACGGGTACGCGCACGGCTACCGTCAACATTACCAACAATGATTGCGACGAGGGCAATTACGACTTTGCGCTCACGGGTACGGGCGTAGCGAACAGCCCACCCACCATCACGCGCTCTAACGCTGCGGTCAGCGCCAACGAAGGCGCGACGGCGGCCAACAGTGGCACGTTCAGCGACGCCCAAGGCAATAACACGGTCACGCTGTCGGCTTCGTTGGGGACGGTGACCAAAGACGATGCGCTGGGGACGTGGAGTTGGACTTACCCCACGCCCGATGGCCCCGACGGGCCAACGACCGTGACGATCACCGCGAGCGACGGCAGCCTTACGGCGACGGCGACTTTCACGCTGACCGTCAACAACGTCGCGCCCAAGCTCAACTCGTGCGGCCCGCCGTCCTTCACTCTGGTGAACACGGGCATTGGCGGTTGGGCTGCGGCGCCCGCCGACCTGGATGGCGACGGCGATCAAGACATCGTGATGGGCTATCCCGGCGGCGGCCTCTCGCCGATGCCCTTCCGCAACAATGGCAACGGCACCTTCACCCAATTGCCCCAACTTGCCGAACGGTGCCCGTGTGGTTTTGACGCCGCTCATCGCCGACTTCAATGGTGACGGCAAGCTGGACATCGCCGTGATCAGGGGCTTCGGTACAAGCTGTATTACGGCGACGGCGCGTTCGGCTCCACCAGTTCCATCACTGTCGGCAGTGGCGGTTTAGAAGCCAGCGGTGCGGTGGCCGATTTGAATGGCGATGGGAAACCGGATTTTGTCATCGGTACCAATCGCAGCAACAGCGCCAACGACGGCAACGTGACGGTGCGGCTCAACAACGGTTCGGGCGGCTTCCCGACGATGACCCAGTACCTTATCGGCCCCGGCGAAATCTTCGTGACCATTGCTGACTTCAATGGCGACAGCAAGCTTGACATTGCGGCGGCGGATTCCGAAGCCAACACCGTGACCATCCTGCTCAACAATGGTGCAGGCGGTTTCACTCCCGCCGCAGGCGGGCCAGTCAGCGTAGGCACCGCGCCAAAACAATTGGCGGCGGGCGATTTCAACAACGACGGCAAACAAGACCTGGCTGTCCCCAACAGCGGTTCGGCCAATGTTTCGATCCTGCTGGGCAATGGCGCGGGCGGCTTCGCGGCAGCGACCAATTTCGCGGCGGGCACGGGCGCAAAGTTCGTGCTGGTGGCGGATTTCAACAACGACAGCGTCCTGGATCTGGGCTGTGGCGCTCGCTTCCGGCGTCGCCCTGCTGCCTGCCAACGGCGGCGGCGCCTTCGGCGGGCCAACGGTTTACGGCGCGGGATTCACTCCGATCAACATCACCCTGGCCGACATGAACGCCGACGGCGGTCGGACATCGTGGTTGGGTTCAGGAATCTTGGTCGCTTTCTGCAAGCCAACGTCGCACCCACCACCGTAACAGTCAACGAAGGTGCCACCGCGATGAACAGCGGCACCTTCTGCGATTCGGGCGCGGACACAGTGACGATCTCGGCTTCTATCGGCACGGTGACGCAGAACAACGGCGCGGGCACCTGGAGTTGGTCATACCCGACTAATGACGGCCCCGCGCAAAACACGCCGGTGACGATCACGGCTACTGACAGCGACGGCGCGACTGCGACTTACACCTTCAATCTGGTCGTCACCAACCTCAACCCGACGGCGACCCTCGCGAGCGGCGGCGCGATCAACGAAGGCAGCAACGGCACGGTCAGCTTCAGCAATCCGGCTGACGCCTCCGCGCCCGATGCCAGCGCCGTCTTCCATTATGCCTACGACTTCGACAATGACGGCACGTTCGAGAGTGGCGACGGCACATACTCAGGTTCGGGCACGAGCGCGACGGCGACCGTCCCGGCGAGCTTCCTGGCCGAAGGCCCAGGTAGCCGTGTAGTCAAGGGCCGCATCCTTGACAAGGATGGCGGCTTCACCGACTACACCACCAGCATCACCATTAACAACGTCGCGCCGCTCTTTGAGGCGGGTGCCAACGAGACGCTGCCCACTACGGTCGGTGCCTTCAATCGCGGCCCCGTCAACTTTACTGATCCCGGCGCTGACGTTTGGACGGGAACGATCAATTATGGCGACGGCACGGGCAATCAGGCGTTGACCATTAACCAGATGACGAAGTCGTTCTCGCTCGGCCATACCTACACCACCAGCAATACGTTCACGGTGACGGTGACGGTGAATGATGACGACGGCAGCAGCTTTACCGACAGCTTCACCGTGACGGTCAACCTAAACACGCCGCCGACAATTACGGCAACCGCCAACACGCGGCAACAGGGTTCGCCCGCGACGGTTTCGACCATCGCCACGGTCGGCGACAACGAACAAAGCGCCGGATCGCTAAGCGTGAAGATCAATGGCGGCGATATGGCGACGGTCAATGGCGTGAGCGTCTCGCTCCTGCCTAACACCACTGGCACCATATCGGCTTCCATCGCCGCCGCTTGCACGGCGACGGAGGCGAGCTTTACGCTGACGGTGACCGACAACGCTGGGGCAGCGGCGACGGCGATACTCACCGTCAAGGTGGCGGATAACACTGCGCCGGTACTTAGTTACAGCCCCCAGACCGTCGGGGCGGCAGGCTCCTTGATCGTCAATCCGCTGACCGGGCCGAGCGACAATGGCAGCATCGTCAGTCTCACCGTGCTGAGCGTCACCCCAGCCCTGCTGACCGCGCCCACCATCGCCAGCGACGGCAAGGTGACGATCACCAATGCTGGCCCGGCGGGCAGTCACACCATCACCCTCCTGGCTACTGACAATTGCCGTTTGACGACCGAGGTGTCCTTCACGCTCAACGTCACCTGCCCCACCCTCACGCTCGGGCCGGCGACCATCCCGGGCGGCACTGTGGGACAGCCCTACTTGCCCACCAGCTTCACGGCCACGGGCGGCAATGGCACGGTCACTTATAGTCTGAGCGGGACGTTGCCCACAGGGATGACCTTTGGCAATGGCCAACTCGCCGACACGCCCACGGAAGCGGGCAGCTTCCCGCTCACCATCAAGGCGACGGATGCCTATGGGTGCAGTGTGAGCCAGAGCTACACGCTGGTGATTTCCTGCCCGACCATCCTCATCAGCCCGTCATCGTTGCCGATAGCGCAGATCAACGCGGCCTATCCCGCACAGCCCTTCACGGCCAGCGGCGGTAATGCCCCGTACACGCTCAGCCTGAGCGGCACCTTGCCCACCGGGATGAGCTTCACGGGCGATCAACTAACCGGCACGCCGACCCTGCACGGCGATTTCCCCTTCACGATCAATGTGACGGATAAATATGGTTGCACGGCCAGCCGCAGCTACACGCTGAAGGTCAACCGCCCGCCCGTGGCCGCCTGCAAGAACGTCATCCTCAAAGCCGACGCCAACGGCACTGTCACCGCTGACATCAACAACGGCTCAAGCGATCCCGACGGCGATGCGCTGAGCTTCACGCAAGCGCCGGCCGGGCCGTATGCAGTGGGCAAACATACGGTGACCTTGACGGTGCAAGATGATCGTGGGGGCACGAGCACCTGCACCGGGACGGTAACGGTATCGTGGTATCTGGCGCAGGAATTCGTCGCCCTGGGCACCGAGTCCATCAAACTCGACAACCACACCAAGGTACACACGGGCAACATCGGGGCCAACACCAGCCTGCCGAATAAGAAAAACGGCAAGGATGACCAGGAAGAGGTCGAACTCGGCGAGCGCGTGCAGATGCTGCAAGCGGGTTCGGATGTGGTCGGCGATACGGTTCGGCTGCGCTCGCACACGCAGGTCTACAACGTCCACTTCAACGAGCGGATCTTCGGCTCGCACGTGACGATCCTCGGCACGCAGGTCACGCCCCAGGGCTTGCCGGTCGTGGCGGTGTTACCGACGTTGCCGACCATCACGCCGGGCACACAGGACATCGAGGTGGAGGGCAATCAAACGCGCACGCTCGCGCCGGGCAGCTACCGCAACATCAAGGTCAAGAACAAAGGCAAGCTGATCTTCACGGGCGGCCTCTACCAGATTGCCAACCTGGAAGCCGGGGAGGAAGCGAGCCTGCTGTTCAAAGCCGCCGCCGAAGTGCGCATCAAACAAGAACTGGAGGTGAAAGCCAAGTCCTACGTCGGGCCAGACGCAGCAGCCCCCGCGCTGGAAGCGTCACAGATCATCTTTTACGTGGAAGGCAAAGATGCGCGTGATGATGACGACGATGACGACGACGACGACGATAATGCTGCTGATTTCAGCAGCAGCCAGCTCGAAAAGTTTGTGGAGGACGACGATGACGATGACGGCTCGCGGAAGGTCGCGCAGATTGGTGACCGATGCACAATCAAAGCCAATATCTATGCCCCGAACGGGACCCTCTGGTTGAAATCCAACAGCAAGGCCACAGGCGCGTTCATCGGCAAAGTGCTCCGCATTGGGCAGGGCGTGGAGTTGTGGCTGAAGAGTGCTTTTTCGTTTTGAGGTGAATTGCTCCTTATCCTTCCAGCTAACCGCGTCACTTCCGACGCCACAATCAGCAGGGGCACCGATCAATGATCGGTGCCCCTGCTGCATAATTCCCAAACCTCCTGATCTCTTCACGCTAGCTGCCAATCCGCGAACGGGTGCTTGCCTTTTCCACGCCGAAAGAATTTCATCCCGAAGTGACATAAATCCATCGCTCATCTTCCCGCAAGTTGCTGCACAGCGCCGTTGTCAGCCATAATCGGCGGCGACTTTTGTTGTGATTCGGAGTTCAGCGGAGTTACTACCCATGCCAAAAAATGTGAGACTTATTCTGGGCGGCGCACTCTTTACCTTGATGTTTGTCTATTGGGGAGCGGTTTCCTGGCACAGCTTCGCCAGACTCACGCGGATCAGTGAGTGCGGCTTGGAAACGACCTGGCAGGACGGCAAAGTTCTGATTGCGCAAATCAACCTCGAAAACTACTCGCCAGTGCTGCACCCAGGGGATGAGATTGTGGGCATCAAAGGAATGTCAGAGGGAGCGCCCAAATCATTATTGGCTGGCACGCTCAATGTCGCGCCTGGTCAGGCTGCGACGTTTCTGGTGAAATGTCAGGGGCAAGTCCATGAAGTGCTGTTGATGACGCAAGCGGTACCGGTTATCGAGTGGTTCCGCACTTTCGGCAATATCCTTGCGCCGTGGATATTTTTTCTAACGGGACTGCTGGTGTTGCTGCTCAAGTCTGACGAGCATCAGGCGTGGTTGTTAGCGATTATGCTGGGCGCGTTTGTTGGCTTGTTTGGCAGCGATGTGACGATGGGGTCGTTCTGGGTCGGCTTGGCAATTATTGCGGCGCGCGGCGTCGGCGTCTTGTTTTTGCCAGTGTTTTTTAACTTTTTCTTAGCCTTCCCCGAACCCTCTCCTTTCCTCAAACGCTGGCCGCAGTTGGGGCGCTGGCTCTATTTGCCGTTTCTGCTTTTTGTCTTGCCTTTCTTTGTGCTGACACGGTTGGGGCCGATTAGCGATAAACTCTTCAAACCTGTACCCACGTGGATTTTATACACCATCAATTGGGTGGTGATGAGTTTGATTATTGGCTATTTGATCGCGGGGCTGGTTTCGCTGTTTCGTAACTATCAGGTAGCGGGGCGCGAGGGACGGCGGAAGATGCGATTGATTGTGGCGGGATGCAGCCTGGGAATTCTGAACATTTTGTTGATTGTCGCCATCGAGTTGATTGGACAAAACGGCGTGCTCAAAGGCGTCTATGGCTGGTTGCAGTTCACTACGAATTTCACCTTGCCGCTGATTCCGATTGCTTTTGCGTATGCCATCATCAAACACCAAGTCATACCCATCAGTTTGATCATTCGGCGGGGGATGCGCTACGTGCTGGTTTCGCGCGGCTCGGTGTTGTTGGAGATCGCGTTGTTCTGTCTGGGCCTGGCGCTGTTTCTGAGCTTTTTCTTCCAGCAGGTTTTTGAAGTGTATCGTCCGAAAAGTTTTCAGACGTTTGGCATGACGATAGGCGTAATCTCCGCCACGGTTGGCATCGTTGCCTGGAACCTCATGCGCCGCCTGCATCACAAATATCTTGCGCCGATCATTGACCGCAAATTCTTTCGGCAATCATACGACGCACACCAAATCATCATTGGCTTAGCCGAATCTGTGCGCTCCACCAGCGAACAACCCAAACTGCTGGCCGAAGTCGCCACGAAGCTGCAAGCCGCGCTGCAAACCGAATCCGTCGCTATCCTCTTGAAAGATCACGCGAGCGGCGATTATGTCAGTTCGTATTATTGCGAATATAGTTTGCGTGACGGTTGTGTCGTCACCTGTCAACAGCCCGCCCGCCTGCCTCAAGGCAGTGAGGCTGTCAGGCTGTTAAGTCACGTCAATAACTGCCGCGAGTTGCGCGAACTGCCGTTGCCGGACGAGGAGCTTCAGGTCTTGCAACAACTCAAAGCGGAATTGCTCTTGCCGCTGTCAGGCAAGGAGCAGATGCTCGGCATCATTACGCTCGGACATCGGTTGGGGGATTTGCCGTTCTCGCGCGAAGACGAAGAGTTGCTGATGAGTGTTGCCAATCCGGTCGCGCTCGCCATTGAAAATTCGCGCCTCGTCGAAAAAATGATTGAATCTGCGCGTCGCCACGAAGAAGTCGAAGCCGAGAACGAAGCCCGCGCCAAAGAATTAGAAGAAGCGCGTCAATTGCAGCTTTCAATGTTGCCGAAGAACATCCCGCAATTACCAAACCTCGAAATCGTAGCGTATATGAAAACGGCGACGGAAGTCGGGGGCGATTTTTATGATTTCCATTTGAATACAACGGGCGCATTGACCATTGCGGTGGGCGATGCAACGGGACATGGCTTGAAAGCCGGCACAGTTGTAACCGCCATCAAAAGCCTGTTCCGCACCTATGCGCCCGCCACAGAACTGGTTTCGATTCTGAGCCAATCGTCGCGCGTGCTGAAGGAGATGAATTTGCGCTCGTTGTTTATGGCGATGACGGTGGTGCGGATTGAAGGCTACAAACTAAAAGTTTCTACGGCTGGCATGCCGCCACTCTTGCTTTACCGTGCGCTCACGGGCGAGGTCGAAGAAGTCTTTATTAAAGCCCTGCCGCTCGGTAGTGTGCGCAATTATCAGTGGCGCGAAGAAGCACTCACGTTTGATCCCGGCGATGTAATTTTGCTCATGAGCGACGGTTGGCCGGAACGATTCAATGCTGCCAATGAAATGCTTGGTTACGCTAGAGCGGGCGAAGTCTTAGCCGCCGCCGCGCATTTAGCCCCGCAGTCCATCGTCGAACGTTTCGTCCAAGTCGGCGAGCAATGGGCAGCGGGGCGGGCGCAGGATGATGATGTGACGTTTGTCGTGCTGAAGGTGAAATGAGGTTTTACAGATATTGCGCTATGAAGAGTGTGAGCGACCTGGGCCTTGATGAAGGACGCGCTTAAGGAAACTCAGGCCGCACATGCTCCCCCTACGGCAACCGTTACGTGACCCGCACGATCACCAGCGTCTGATCGTCTTGCGGTAGCATCTTGCCCAGAAAGTTGCTGACATGCGCAAAGACGGCGCTCAACGATTCTTCCGCACCCATACCATCAGTCACGGCAGCGATTTCCATCAACCGTTCTTCGCCATACTCTTCCTGGTGTTCATTCATTGCTTCGGTGATGCCGTCGGAGTAAAAAATCAACAGATCATTGCGGCTGAGATGAATCGTTTCGACCGCCAGAACACGATCAAATGACTTACCGGCATTCAGCCCCAGTCCAATACCTGCCGGTTTGAGCAAGCTCGCCGATTGATCATGCTGTTTCCGCCAAATAGGAGGGTTGTGGCCTGCCCGCGCATACGTCAGCGTCTTGGTGGCAGGATCAAGCACGCCGAAAAACAAAGTCACGAACACTTTGCGCTTGCAAACTTCGTAGAGGTGTTTGTTGACGACGCGTAGGATTTCCCCCGGATCGCTGTGTTCTTCCGAAACCGAACGCAGCAAGCCTTTGGTTAAGGTCATGTATAGCGCGGCGGGCACGCCTTTGCCGGAAACATCCGCGACAACAACGCCGAGCTTGCCATCGGCCAGGGGAATGAAATCATACAAATCGCCTCCGCATTCACGCGCCGGACGACATAAGGCGGCGATGCCGAACCCGGGCAGTTGTGGCGATGACGCAGGCAACAGATTCTCCTGGGCGCGGCGGGCGACACCGAATTCCGCTTTGAGTCGTTCGCGTTCGGCTTGATCTTCTATGGGATGCAGCAAGCGCCGCGCTTCGATTTCAGCCGCAGGTGCGACTCGCATCAACACCAAAGCAAGCAGCCCGAATAGCCCCAGCGCGACGAGGCTTTGGAGACCAGCGGAATGCAAGGCAGGGGAGGGCTGTGCTAACAATCCGCAGGCTTTGATACTCAAAACTGCTGTCATATTCGCCACCAGCACGGCTAATAAATCAAAGTGGCGATAGAGCAGCGCGAAAGCCAGAAAGATAGCGAGGGTGACGGAAACTTTGAGCATGAACGAGGTGGTTTGGTTCGGGTTCAGTTCTATCAAAAAAACGACGCCCGCCAACGTCAACAAGGCGCGCGCCAGCCATTTCGTGCGGAAATATGCCGCCAAGGCTGAGGCGAGGAACGCGAACAACAAAATCAAATAGTACAAGTGACCGCCGATGGAAGCTGAAACTACCGCAACGATCCCCGGTCTCGGTGCCAGAAATAAATCATGAATGGAGGTCAAATCAGAAGGCGTCGTCCGTAAGCCACCAAACATGGCAAAGAGGTAGGGCAACGCGGCAATCAGTCCGCCGACCAGAAAGCCCGCTGCCAGATTGTTTGCTACGGCTTGGGTGAGCAATTTGCCGCGCACTGCATTGGCAAAAACGACGAGTCGCCCGGTTTGATATTTGGCCGTAACGGCTTCACCCGCCGCCCAAAACGAGGTGAGCAGCAAAGAGAAAAACAGACTTATCAAAAAGTTAATTGCATAGGGGAGAACGCTAAGCGCAGCGGGGTTCGTCAGTCCGCGAATGTTGTCGCCGCGTTTGAATTCGTCTAGCAGCCCCGTCCAACTGTTGTCCAGCAACATCAGAACAAATGCGATGGCAAAGAAGATAATGGTACTTACATGATCTACTTCTTTGCGATTTAAGCTGAGAAAGTACACGAGCAAGGCACCCAAAACCGCCAGCACATTGATGACAAATCCAACCACACCAAAGAAGGCGAAAGACGTAAGGTCACGACGGGTTAATTCCTGTGCGTATGCGGGCGGCAGCGTGGTTTTGATTTCCACTCCAAGTAATGTCGCGCCCATGACAAGGGCTTCTACTTCGACTTTTAGCCCTACTTCTGCCGGTGAGGTGTGACGCCAGGCATATTTCCGACTTCCTTTTTCCGTTTCTGTTTCGGAAGGGGAGGCGAACTGCTGGGCTGTACGCGCCGAACAGCTTCGCCAGCGCCGCTTCTGCGAGTTGTTTGTTTGGCGGGGCGGCTTTTTCTTCTTCGCTGGTTTTGACGCCTGTCCGACTGAAAGCACGCAGTTGTCCTTGTGCCGTGTAATCAAAACGCAGCGATTCATTCCCTTGCGGAGAGCGAAAGACAATCTGCGCCTTGAGCGGAGAGAGAAAGGGGGCAGTGAGCGCATCCGGTACATGGTCACGCAGGTAGCGCTCGTGATTGCGTTCGCGGGAGGTTTGCAGGGCGTGACTCCACGACGAAACATCAATGCCTTGTTCAGTAGCAAAAGCCTGTGCTTTGGTCAGCAGTTGGTTGCGATCCAGTTGATACTGCCAGTTGGCCGCTGGGTCAAAACGTGGAAAGAGATAGGCTAACGCACCGTACCCAAAAGCGCCGAGTAGCAATAAGACCAACCCATTGACGTGCCGTCATCTCGTGCCTCCAGTTTCTTTCAAGCGCACCACCACTGCGGTCAAATCATCATTGAGGTTGGGGAGGCGGCGTTGACCTTCCTGCAAGGCATCAACGAGTGCATCGCGAAGCCGATAGGAGGAATCCGTCTGCGAATTCAGTCGCTTCCAAAAGGCATCGTGATGCTTCGCCTCGCTGAGGAGTTTGGCGGCGCTGTCGGAAAACAGCGAAACCAGATCGCCTTCAGTCAGATAAAAAATTCCCTCGGTGATCTGGAAGGTTTTTCCGCCTTCCAATTGGAAATTGATGTGATTTTCTTCCGGCGCTTGCGGGCTGGTCTGTGCATTGACACGGGGGCGCGGGAAGTTGCCAGTGCCGGCATAGCGGAGGGTTTTGTCGTCCGTGTCAAGCACCGCATAAATAAACCCCATTACATCATCCTGTGCCATTGTCTTGACGAATTGGGTTTGCAAACTGCGTACGATTTCGGTCGGTGAATTATCTCCCGAAGCCTCGCTTTTGATCTTCGGCATCAGGAATCCTTTGGCAAAGGCGATAGTCAAAGCGGCAGCCAATCCGCGCCCGCCCCCTTCGGCCATAAAGATGCCGAGCTTGCCCGCCTCCAATTCAAAGAGATCATAAAAATCGCCCCCGACTTCGTGCGCGGGTTGGCAGGCAGCCGCAACCGCGAGATGCCGAATTTCTGGTAACTTGTCGGGCAGCAGGCGAATCTGGGCTTCCCGTGCCGCCGAAACTTCAGCTTGTAGGGAGAGTCGCTCGGCCAAATTACTGGCATAGAGAGGGCGTACCTCGTCTTCAAGATAAAGCCGTCCTTTGAAATAGAAGATCAGGGCCGCAATCAAGGCAATCAAGATAACCGCCATGATGACAAGGCCAGAGTAAAATAATCCGGGCGCAGGTTCGGAGATAAAAAGCAGTGCAGCAGCCACCAGATCAGCCGCACTTAAGGTAATGATGGCTGTTAAAATATCGAATTTGAAAAAGGCTAGCAGCATGGCGGTCGCGGCTAGGACGGTTGCTACTAATGCCAGGGGCCAGGGACGAATGGTTTGAACGGCAGTAATGACGGAGGCCTCGCACGCAATCAGAAAGAGGAGTGACAAGATTACGCGCCTGTTTTTTAGCCGCCGCTGGAGCAATGGCAACGGCAACAGCAAGGTAAAGATGACGCTCAAGACGCCGAACGAAGGCCAGCTCAGTAACATGACCAACCAGGGCCAATGCGCAAAGAACGGCTCCAGACTAGCCAAGCGCCAACCTGCCCCCGGCAATGACGAAAAAGTAGCCACCAACAATTGCGTGAGCAGAAATAACCAACCGCTAAAAGCTGTCCCGTAAATGACTGCCTGCGCCACATTCCGAGATAGCAGCTTGCCTGTGAGCAAGGCGTCCAGTGAGGTCAGTTTGCCGGGATAGAGTTCGCGTAAATCGCCTTCGCCACTACAGTACGCAAATCCCAACAGCAAGCCTATCAGCCCCCAGGTCAGAGAGCCGAAGACCTTGTTCAAATACGCCATCTCGCCAAAACGTAGGTTGGTTGCTGCGTCATACACGCCCACATCGGTTTGGAACATGAAACCACCAAAGGCGGCGGCTACTGCAATCGCAATGATCATGAGGCGGACGTACGACACCTCTTTTTGACGCAGGCGTTCGGTAAAGCGAAAGATGCCGAAGATCACGACTACCACTGCCAGCAGCGCGTAAATGACCGAAGCAATAATGGCTGGTAATGAACCTTTCCCGAAGATACTCGTGGCATATTTGGTTTCCACGTCAGCGGAAACCGCTGCGCCAATCACCTGATCGCCACGCACGGAGATGGTCGTTTTTCCCTCCAATTCGGGCGTTAGATCGGCTTTCCAACTCCAAATGTATTGGCGAATTGACGTGCCAGAACTACGGTCTTCTCTGCGGGTGGGCGAGGCATGGGCGGGAACGAAGGAGGCTTCGTGGCGGGCACGCAATGCGGTTTCGGCCAGCACCCGCGCTGTTTGTTCATCCACTTCCGTGACGTTTGTGCCCTCAGCGAAATTGTGTTGATAACTCAGCGGTTGCCCTTCCGGGGTCAGGATGACCTCAAGGTTTTGCTTGCGCTGCGGCTCCGTTAACAAGACACGGATCGTTGCTACGGGCGCGAGCGCACGCACTTGCGCTGCGGCAGCCGCGCCTTTGATGCGGTAATAAAAAAATCGCGTATTGAAGTCTTCCGGTTTACAAAGCGCCTCCCAGTTTTGCGCGTCGAGGCCTTGGTTTATAGCAAAGGCACGGGCCAGTGCAATCGCCTGCCCTCGATCTATCTGAAAGGGAACTTGCATTTCGGCGCTGTACTGACGATAGAGTGCCAGTCCGGCAAGGAATGCCAGCGGAGAGAGCCACAGCAGAATCAGCCAGACACGCTTTGCCAATTGTGGGGACAACAGATTGTTACGCATAAAATCAAATTGAATGTGGCCACTTTTTTACTACAGCCCGCGATAGAACACAAAACATAAGGGGAAGGAGGGGTACTGGAGAATTGCTCACTTCAATTTGCTCAAGTAGCCCTGTCCCCGGCAAGGTGGTGCATGTGTTGAGAACTGAGCAAGATAGAACGGTCAATCGCCCAGAGAAGTTCGATGTTTATGGCGGTCTTTCAGGCAGAGGAAAAAGGCAGGGAAAAACCAAAAGGCCTCTCAGGGGCGACCCCAAGAAGCCTTTTGCGAGCGGCCAACAACTGCTCAATGACTAATCATCTGAACTGGCCATCACAACGCGCAACACATACCAGAACAAGAGGGCGACCGACGCGAAGAGCGCCAATGAAGCCGCGACATGCTGATCGGTGCGATAGTGATGCAAGATGTTGGACGTATCATACAAGATGGCACCTGCTGCGTAGGCGACCATGACCACCGAAAAGAGAAGCCCCAGGCTAAACCCGAATATGATGCTGGTCACGATAAAGCCCATTGCAATAAAGCCGCCAATCGTCAAAATGCTACGCAGCCAGGAAAAGTCTTTGCGCGTGAAAAACACGACCGCCGTCAACCCCAAAAACAGAAACCCGGTAATTGCTGCGGCAGTTGGAATCACATTGGCAGATGCGTAGTACGAGGCGATGTAGAGCAACGGCAGAAAGAGGATGGCCTCGGCGACGACAAACAAACCAAGCCCCAGATATTGCATCTGCGGCGAAGTGTCCGAGCGTGCCCAGCGATCCGCTAAAAACGAAACGCCAATATATGCCACCATCACAAATAACCATCCATATCCACTTGTCATCAAGCTGGCCATTGCGCCTGCGATGGGCAACTGCAAGACAATCGCTTCCAGTACGACGAAGGCAAAAACGGCTCCGGCCAGATGTAAATACGTGCGTCGAATAAACCCGGCTCGTGCCGATTCATCCGCGTGAATGGCGGCGCTTCGAAAGGCTGTGTTATCCATAAAATATCCTCCTTACTCAAACAATTGCTATCATATTGTTGAGTGAAAATAGCATAACACAAATCCGCCGTCTTGCGTTTACCCCGAGGCCTTTTTGAATGGCTGCTTCAAGCCCTTCTGTGCCTGCTCGCGTGAATCATAGACATTGGGGCGGGTCAACACAACTTTGTATTGGGCAATGGCTTGATCGCGTTGTTGCACTATATCGAAGACCTGCCCGGCACGCAGCACTGCCATGGTCGCTAAACCCGGCTCGGCATTGTTTTCTTGAGCAGCCAGGAGAAATTGCTGGGCGGCTTTGTCGAATTCATTCTGCTTGACGAGTGCTTCGGCATATTGAAAGCGAATCAGGTCCATTGACTTCGCAGCCGGCGATGTAGAACCGGCTTCCTTGATTAAGGTGTCAAAAGCAGCGATGGCTTCATTCTTACGGTTGAGTTGCGACAAGACCGAAGCGAGTTCGAGGCGAAAGAGGAAGTTGTTCGGATAGCGAGCAGTGAAATCCTGGAGAATGGCCAAGGCCGCTTCGGATTTGTTTTCATTTTGGTAAATGCCGATCAGCATCACCCGCGCATCATCGGCATTGTCGGCCTTGTGTTCGATAATTGAATTGAGTTGTTTGATCCCGCGCTCTTTGTTGCCGCGCACTCCGCCCATCGCGATCAGGGCTTTGACCGGGAAGGGAAGGTTGCCAATGACGTAGTCGTATAACCCCACAGATAAATAGGCGTCGTAATAATCCGGCTTTAGTTTGAGGACTTGTTGATGCGCATCAATCCCTTTGGAGCCGTTACGTAAAGCTGACCAGAACTTGCGCGCCGTCGAAGCTTCATACGCCGCCATGATGCTGTAGATGGAGCCGAGATAATATTTCGCAAACGGATCATTGCGGTTGGCATTGACCAGCGTGAGGGCTTTGGCTTTGGCCGCAGCCATCAAGGCGCGAAAATCGCGGTCAACTTTGGCTTCGACCGAATCGCCTGTTTCGCCATCTTCTTTTGAACCTTCAAACCCCGCGTAAAAACTTTCATTTTGGTAAAGCCCGGTTTGCAGCCGCCGAAGTTTGTAGAGATGTTCGAGCCAGATTATGTTGGCAACATATAAATCACCCGCCGGGTGCTGAGGCCAGCGTTTGCGAATCTCTTCAAATTTGGCGCGGGCTGTTGCGTAATCCAGGTTGTAATTCGCCGCGTATCCTTCCCGCCGAAGCTTGATCATTTCCTGGGAAGGCTCGGCGGCAGAGGCCACGGTCGGACTATTGGGCATTTGGGCAGTCGTGGTCGAAGCCAGTGGCAATAACAACGCTAACGAGAGAAAAAGGGAGATTCTTAACTGCATCGTATTTACTCCTTTAAAGATTCATAATTCGTATCGCCGTGGTCTTCAGTTAAGCCACGATTCGCAATGCTTGCGGCACGCAGGCAAACTGCATCGGCAAGTGTCCCACCAGTTCACCATCAAGCTGCACGGGGATGATGACATCTGCGTGAGCCGTTAGCTCAGTGATCGGTGTGTAAATTACTTTGGGACTGATTGTGTGCGCGCCAAACAAACTCAGGAAGGCATAGCTCAGATAGATGAGCCGACTACGCGAATTGAAAATGCAAATGTCTAGTTGCGCACTGTGCATATTTGATTGCGGGGCGATTTTGAACCACGCCGCATAATTCGCCGCATTCGCCACGATGGCAAAGGTGGCTTCGCGTTCCAGGTTGTCGTAGCGCACCGAGAACGATTTCATCGGCCATTGCACAAGGGTCTTTAGGCCTGCCATCACATAAGCGCCGATCCCCCACTGCCTTTTCTGCGTGGGACTCACGGTTTCAATGATCGTGGCATCCAGCCCAATTCCCGCCATCAGTAAAAAATATCGCTGCCAACTTTTGTCCGGTTTGCTGGCCAGCCCGACGCTGATTGCACGGGTGCAATCAGAAGCAATCAAGGCGGCCAATTTTTCCGGGCTGCGCGGCAACTTCAATTCTTTTGCTAAGACGTTGGCTGTCCCTGTGGGAAAAATGGCTAACCTGGTTTTGGTTCCAACGAGGGCTTGCGCGGCTTCATTGATGGTGCCATCGCCCCCGCAAACAATCAGCAGTTCTGCCTGCTCTCTTACGGCATGCTGCGCCAGGCGCGTGGCATCCCCACTGCACTGCGTGGCAAGAATTTGCTCTGCCGGTAGCTTGATTCCGTTCCTTTGCAAGGCTGTCACTAACCGCTCAATAGTGTCAGTCATCGGCTGCAAGCCGCCCGCTTTTGGATTATAAATCAGCAGAATCTTCTTCATTGGCATGCAACCACACCTTTCATCTCACGGTAGCTGGGGCAACTTCGATGCCACTGCGTTACATGATTGAAAATACATTACTTAAAGTTGAATCCCAGATTTTACCTCCACGCCCTGCCGTAATTTTACCCTGACAGGTGATAGCTTTCGCTGGCATTCATCCTACTTTTTTGGGCGGCCATCATCAAATTGTTAGAGATTTGGCAATTTGGCTAGATAAAGTACAGCGAACAAGTTTGGTAGAGCTAACCCATGAGTTCCGAATGGTATTACTGAAAGTTAAGTGAGGTAGGCACAAAATGAAGAAAGAGCGAGGGTTCACGGCCTTTGAAATGGTAACAGTTACCGCCATCATTGGAGTTGCCGTGGCTGCGGCTTCGCCCAGTATCATTAAGTCCAATCGTAGCTATAAGCTCAATGCCGCCGCACAACAAGTGGCGCAATCTTTTCAGTCCGCGCGGTTTGAAGCAATCCGAAATAATAGCAGTCAGACAGTTCTGATTGATAAGACCAATAGTACGATCACGATCAATGGCCGTACGATCAAACTGCCGGAAGGGGTTACGTTTCAGACACAAACAAGTAGCACGGATGTTCCGGCAGAAATTTTGAGTGCAGCGGCAAATGGTGGGAATGGAACGGTCGTGGGGCAGGAGTCAAACGAGAAGACGGCGGTTTCCTTTCCCTATAATTCTTCCACCAGCAAATATGTGGCGACGTTTAATTCACGCGGCATGCCGACTGTCCAACCCGGGGCCTTGAACTGGCTCTATCTGGTCAATACGGATGGCGAGAAAATCGCCATTACGTTAAGCAGCGCCGGGAGCACGAATACCTGGCGGAAAAATACCAGCACGGGTACCTGGAAAGATGGAGCTGGCAAAAGTGGCGGTTAAGCCGAACCAAGGTAATGCCAGTCGCGCTAGGTTGGTATAAGGGGCTGATACAAAGGAAGAAACGTATGAAACTCAGCAAGCAACAGGCAGGCAAGCAGACGCCTCAGGGCGGCTTCACCTTATTGGAGACGGCAGCCGCTTCGATGATCATGCTCGTGGGGATCATGGCCATTAGTCAGTTATTTGCGTTGTCTATGGTCTACAACAAAAGCTCGACGCAAACAACCCTGGCTGCGACCTTGGCGAAACGGCAAATGGAAAAGCTTTTGGCACAAGCCATGCCCTCGGCTGAAGAACCGCCCCCGCTGGGCTTTGGTGGGGCACTTGGGGATGCCAGTAAGGTCACTGGCTACTATCAGAATTACTATGTGGATTTTGATCGCAATGGCCAGAAAGGGACGATGCGGTTAAGTCCCGCTCCCTTTTATAGCGGTCAGTCCATTAGTTATGTGGTGACGTGGAAGGTGGAGCAAGACAGTGTCACGGTCAATGATCCAGATACGAATCAACCGATTCCAGCGTTAGCCGGATTACGTCGCATCACCGTACGAGCCGAAGCAACTAAAGCGGGCTTGCAGGGAAATGCGCAGGCACGAGCGGCTGGGCAGGCGAGTACCTTAACGCCGGAATCCGCCCAAATTAGCACGATCCGCACGCCTTATAATTAAGCCACCGCAGCTTTAGTAGAGGATACAGATGAAGCGCATAACCCAGTCACAAGGTTTCAGTATTTTGGAAATGCTGTTCGCCATGTCAATCACCATTGGCTTGACCGGTACATTATTTTATTTCTTCAAACAGAGCCAGGATGTATTCGTCGTGGAAAGCGCACGGACGGAAATGAATCAGAATTTTCGCGCTGCATTGGATTTAATATCCCGTGATATTCAAGCGGCTGGTGCCGGGATCCCTTTATTTATGGGGCCGATTGCAGGGAAAGATGGCGGCGGAACCAATGCGAATCCCAGTTTGAATCCCTCGGACAGTTTTTTAATTCTCTATGGCAATGGAAGTGTCACACCGGTTTCAGTAAAAGCGACTGGCAGCCACCCTGCTCCGACAGGTACCTCATCACCCATCTATACGGATATTCCAACAACTGCCTTTACTACCGGAAATTATCTTCTGTATACCGTGGCACAATCCCAAATGCAGGCCGCCAATCTTACCGATTATGCGGAGTTCTCTCTTTTTACGATTGCTAATTCGACGGATATTACCAATATCTCAAGTGGCGGCACCGTTATCGGCAGGCGATTAAATCCCACGGTGTTTTCCCTGAATTCCGATGCTACATACTGGAATCATACGTTGTCTTTCCCGTCCACTACGAGCCTCAGCGTGGTACCGCTGGATGAAGTTATTGAATATATGGTTGACCCCACTTCCTCGGAATTACGGCGCAATCGGAATCGTGCCGGTTGGGTGGCCGTAGCACGTGGGATTTACAATTTGCAGCTCCGCTATCAACTCGAAATTTACGACGATACTACGGGCGACTTTACGACGACTTGGGTGGATCAGGTGAATCAAGCCGCAAACAACAATCGGGCGTTGATTCGCGCCATGGAAGTTACCCTTTTCGGGCGCACACAAATGACAGGCGTGGGGGACGGACAAGGACAACGCGCCGTCTCACAGACCTTGGAAGTCGCTCCACGTAACCTTAACCTGCCAGGATTTGCCCCGAATCGCTAGGTGCTGGCCTAGGCGAGGTGCAAGATTTGAGTTGAGGATGAATATGAAAAAGCAACAGCGAAAAATCAGACCGATTAACCTTTCGGAGCAAGGCATGGCACTGGTGGCGGCGATGATGTGCTTGCTTCTCTGTACGGGCTTGGGCATGGCCGTGCTCTTTAATTCCACAGGCGAAGCCTCGCTGAGTGGGGGCTTCCGTCGCAATGAACAAGCTTTTTATGCAGCAGATGCCGGACTGGGCATTGCACGGATGGCTCTCCGCAGTTCTTTAAATAGCGCGATTCAAGCGGCAGCAGCTTCGGTGGATACAAATCCCTCTTATGGGACGAGAACCTCTGGTGGGTTAACGCTCATCACTTTTAATCGAACGCAATTAGGGGCGATTTTGCAAAGCAGTTCGCTGGTTTCTACGTACTGGGGACCCAATCGTTAATGCGAAAGCTGCCCTAACTTCACGCTCTACGGCAATCACGAATGCTGGCTTTGATGTGGATATTCAGCTTACGCTTGATTCAATTACTGATACGAGCGCGGTGGATGTGCAGCGTGTCGTTGCTCAATAGTCAAAACGTCAATGTTGTAGAAGACATCCCTAGTGTCACGGCTTCGGTGACAGGGAGATATAAATACACAGTGACCTCTCTAGGGAACAATGCGATTAGCGCGGGCAACCCCAATCGCGCGCTGGCCCGCGCTATCGAGACCGGCTACGTGAGTGTGACATTGAATGCCACAGTCACAACTCCGACTAGCAACCCCACTTATAATCGATCATTCAGTGAATATGGCACCTTTTTGGACCGATTTAGCGGCTCGTGGGCATCGGGTACTCTTCCAAGGGAGAGTTCACACGAATCAGGGGTTTGGTTTCTCCTCCTCTTCCCCCGTAACCTTTACCGGAGATGTCACTCAGGTCAATTCTACCTACACATATAACGGGAGTTCTTATAATGTCAGTAGTGTCCAACCGAACTCGACTCCGCGGACGGGGATGACCTTTAATAGCTCGTATACGACGGTGGCAGCCTTGCCTTTGCCTATCAATTCTTCGTCACAAAAGCTGGCGGTATTGAATTCTACCGGACTTGCTGATAACACGTATCCTTCCACCACTTCGGACCCTAAGGAACCTCCTGATCCTACTGTCACACAGATGAAAGCGGTACTTAAAACCGCTGCCAATGCCACGGTTCCTACCACCGGTTCGGGGGCAGCGAAGTAATCAATACTGGCGTCTATGTTCCGGCCACAAATCGTGAGCGGCAGCCCTACGATTACGGGTGGCGGAATCTATGTGAAGGGAACAGCGGACGAAATCACCTTGAGTAAAACCCTGACTGGGGCACAGGTTTATGCAATTAAACAAGGCTCTACTACAACGACTATAACTATTACCCCGCCGACTTCACTTACTGCTGGCACCACAGTGGTTTCTAATTCCTCCGGCACGACCACTTTTCAAGGTGTTCCGATGGACAAGACGAATCCGGTTGCAGCAGAACAAAAGCCGGGCGTGGCGCTTTATGTGGATGGTGGCAATAGTAAGTTACATGGTCCGGCAGTCGCTGGGGGCGCTGTCGCGGCTCAGCTATTACGAAAGACACGCATCTGACTATCATCTCAACCAGTGACATCAACGTTACGGGAACTCTCACCTATCAAGAACCGGTACTGAATTCGAATGGTACGACTGTGACGTATGCCAACAATTATGTCCCTACAAATGTCTCTGGGTTATTTACCAACTCCGGCAAAGTCACTTGGAAACCGAATTCAAGCTACACCCCGGGAAATGGAAGTATAGAGGTGGACTGCCGCGATGGCTGTCTTTAACGAAGCGGTCTGAATGCTAATTCAAGTACTGCAACTCGGGTGGTTGGGAAGTAGATTGTGCGTCTGTAACAGTAGTACAAAGATTTCACTGCGTGGGAGCCGTACCGCTTCCAGAGCGCTTGTCGTTCATCAACGGGAATTCTGGACAAACCTCAATCGG
Source organism: uncultured Acidobacteriota bacterium (assembly GCA_963794955.1). Classification (GTDB taxonomy): domain Bacteria; phylum Acidobacteriota; class Blastocatellia; order RBC074; family RBC074; genus JAFDVL01. The sequence continues at coordinate 88,013 of CAWCGF010000015.1, read as the reverse complement.
TCTCTTTGACCCGCGCTTTGCTAATGGTGCCGTGGCACCTCCCTTTTTCCCCGTACCAAGATCACCAGTACAACCATTGTCTCGTCGCGCACCGTAGCTACCTCCACGTCGGAAGTGATGACCCAGTCCAATACTTGGCAACGCACATACAATTAACTACAGCGTAAAATAAGCTCTTTAGCAAAGCGAGTTTCTAACTCTTAACTCCCTCCCCTCTTAGCGCATGTGCTATGATTTGCCTGCATGACCCGACGACGTGACAGGCTGGAAAACACGACGCAGCTTGAAGTGGAGACTATCCTTAATGCCCTCCGCGAAGCTGGCGCGGGCGTCTCTATTAAAGACCTCGCCGACATCTTTCATCTCAATCGCGCTGCCCAAAAACAACTTACGCGCTTGCTCAGTAGCCTGCAAGGCACGGGTATTATCAAACGCCACGGGCAGGACTATCGTTGGGCAGATTCCAATCGTGTGTTCATCGGCACGCTGCGGCAACGACGACGCAAGAGCATTTCCTTCATTCCAGAAGACGAGCACGTACAAAGCAAGTTCCGCGTCGCGCCGGAAGATACGAACGGCGCATTCGATGGTGACCGCGTGATTGCTTCGTTGGCGCGGGGGCGAGGCCCCGACCGGGAAGCCAAAGTTGAGATGGTGCTCCGGCGCGGGCAACTTAAAATCATAGGCCGCTTGCATTGCACCTACCGCTTTTCATTTGTCGAATCGCTGGACGAAAAGTTTCCGTTCGATATTGATGTTGACCTGGCAGACACAAATGAAGACGGCAAAATCGTTGTCGTCGAAGTAACGCGCTATCCGAATGCCCACGAAAGCCCGGCGGGCACGATCATCGAACAACTCGGCGCGTTTAGTGATGAGCCGGGACTCGACATCGAAATCATCATTCGCAAACATGACTTGCCACATATTTTCCCGCCTGAAGTCGAAGCGGAAGCAGAAGCTGTTGCGCCCGTGGTGACCGAAGAACAATGCGCAGGACGATTGGATTTGCGCGCGGTCACGACCGTCACAATTGATGGCGAGACAGCGCGCGATTTTGATGATGCGATCAGTTTGCGCAAGCTGGAGAACGGTAACTATTCGCTCGGCGTTCACATCGCTGATGTCAGCTTTTATGTGCAGGAGGGAACCGCACTGGATGAGGAAGCGCGCTTGCGCGGAACCTCCGTGTATTTTCCTGAGCGGGCGATTCCGATGTTGCCCGAACGGCTTTCCAACGGTATTTGTTCGCTCAATCCACAGGTGGATCGTTTGACGATGTCGGCCTTGATGGAAGTCAATCCGCAAGGGCAGGTGGTCTCCTATCAACTCCGCGAAACCGTAATTTGCAGTCGGGAACGGATGACCTACACCGATGTGAACAAAGTCTTGCAGCAAACCGATGCTGGCGTGCTGGAGCGATATGCGGCGTTGGCGGAGTTTTTTCAGACGATGGAAGAACTCGCGCGTATCCTCATCAAAATGCGTTCCCAGCGCGGCGCGATTGATTTCAACTTGCCGGAAGCCGTGTTCCGCTTCAACGACGAAGGCCAGATGGCAGGCGTGCTCAAATCGGAACGCAACATCGCGCATCGCATCATCGAAGAGTTTATGCTCTTGGCGAATGAGACGGTGGCGAGTCACTTGGAAAAACTGGGCGTCCCGGCGGTTTATCGCATTCACGAAAAGCCGGAGCCACAGCGCGTCCTGGAGTTTGCTGAACTTGCCGCCGCCTTTGGCTATCGCTTTCCCGTGGAAGGGGTGAATTCGCACGATTATCAACGCCTTTCGCATTTGCTGGCGGGCAAACCGGAAGAGAAAGTCTTGTCATACGCGATGCTGCGTTCCCTGCAACGAGCGCGTTATGCCGCGCAGAATGTCGGTCATTTTGGTTTAGCGGCGACGACGTACACGCATTTTACTTCCCCTATCCGTCGCTATCCCGATTTACTGGTGCATCGTGTGTTGCGCGCTTTGTTGCAACAATCATTACATTGGGGCGATGGCGCTACAGTCAGCCATAAAGCGCGCGCGCCGCGCAATAAATTGGTGCCGATTCCGCTGGCTGAACTCACGGCAATGGCCGAAGAGTCAAGCGAGCGAGAGCGGGCGGCGGATGCGGCGGAACGGGAACTGGAAGACTGGCGGAAAGCCTCGCTGCTAGCCAAGCATGTTGGCGAAGAATTTGACGGGCTGATTATCAACGTCCGCGAGTTTGGTTTCTTTGTGGAATTGACCGAATTGTTTGTCGAAGGGCTGGTTTCGGTGTCTTCGTTGCAGGATGATTACTACGAATTCGATGCCCGCCGTCACGCGCTGATCGGTCGCCAAAAGCGCCGGACGTTCAAGTTAGGAGAGCCAGTCCGTGTCCGTGTGGAGCGCGTCAATGTGGATCGGCATCTGGTTGATTTTTCAGTCGTCTCGTTAACACGTCAAAAGCCTCCTGGAAAACGATAAGCCACGTTCTAACTCAGACGAAATTTCCTTGCCCAGAAGCAATTCGGGTATGGTATAGTTCCGCTGCCCAACCTCCACGGCTTGCCCAAGCCAACCAAACATACCTGAACAACACACGATGGAAGAATCTGAAAACTCCGGCCCCTGCCTACAAACCAAAATGAAAGAAAACATGCGCCAAGAATCGGTATCACACTCAGGCGATCACGCTGTTGATACCATCATCGTGTACGACAAGAATCGCATACTTAAGGCATCCGCCGCCGCTGCCAGCTTGTTTGGGTATCAAGCGGGGGAGCTGTGTCAGAAAAAAGCGTTAAGCCTGATTGCCCCTGAATTGCGGCGTCTGGTCATGCAACAAGAACTGGCCAGCCAGAATAAGCCTTTTGAAACGCTGGCACTAAAACGCGATGGCACGCGGTTTCCCCTCACAATTAATACGAAAAGAGTGGCTTGGAATGGGCATATCGTCAAGGTTGCTACCTTACAATTCTTAACCAGCGACTCCTCCAAAGGGGGGGCAAGTGACGAGCAGGAACGACGGTTTCATCAGGCTTTTGAGGCGGCGGCCCTGGGCATGATGATTCTTGCTACCGATGGGCGTTGCCTGGAAATTAATCAGGCAGCTTGCCAGATGTTGGGGTATAGCAAAAGTGAAGTACTGACAAAAAAAATTGCTGACATCACCTGGCCTGAGGATTGGGCGATGGAAGTTGAACAGTGGAATCACTCGCTGCGAGGGAATGGCAGCCCCTACCAACTCGAAAAGCGTTTTGTACATAAACGAGGGCATCACGTTTGGGTGTCGCTTAATGCTGCACTCACACGCGATGAACAGCAACAACCGCTATTTTTTGTCAGTCATCTGCAAGACATCTCAGGGCAGAAACAACTGGGCGACAGCCTTCGTCAAAGTGTTTCAGAAATCGCCCGCAAGAATATCGAATTGGACAAGGCGCTCGCGCTGGCACGTGATGCCGCGAAGGCCAAGAGTGAGTTTCTCGCCAATATGAGCCATGAAATTCGCACGCCGCTCAATGGCATTGTTGGCATGAGCGATCTGTTGCATGAAACGCCCTTGGATCAGGAGCAAGGGGATTACGTCAAAACGATCCAAAGTTGTGCGGATTCACTCTTGAATTTGATCAATGACATCCTGGACTTTTCCAAGATTGAAGCGCGTAAGCTTGACCTGGAAGAGATTGAATTCAACTTACATGAGGTCATTGAAAGCGTCACCGATATGTTTACTCCCCGGGCCTTGGATAAGAGTGTTGCCTTGTATTTTTATGTGGATACAGAGGAGCGGGGGCCATTTATTAGCATTATGCGTGGCGACCCACATCGTTTGCGCCAGATACTGGTGAACCTGGTCAGCAATGCCTTGAAATTCACCGAGGCCGGCGAAGTCACTTTGGTAGCCTCCATTATTGAGTGGTCGCCGCTGCAAACGCGCGTGCGCTTCACGGTGCAGGATACCGGGATTGGCATCCCAACGGAAAAACTAAAGGTTATTTTTGAGAGTTTTACGCAGGCGGATGGCTCAACGACGCGTCAATATGGTGGCAGCGGATTGGGCTTGGCGATCTGCAAGCAATTAGTCGAGTTGATGGGCGGAAAAATAACCGTGCGAAGTCAGGTGGGTGTGGGCAGTACATTTGAATTTGAGGTTAACTTCAAGGGGGCCCGTCATCAGGCCGAGTTATCCTCCCCCCCGCTGCGGCAATTGAAAATCCTTATCCTGGAGGAAAATCCCACGGCGCGCAAAGCGTTGGGGGCAATGCTTGACCAAATGGGTTACCACTACACGCAGGCAGCAAGCGCGAAGGAAGCCTTATCCGAACTGGAAGCCGCTGCCAATGACGGCACGCCCTTCGACTTATTACTTTACGATTTTGAGTCGCCTGGGATGAAGATGCTGAATTGGGCTGAATTGTGCGCGGGGCGACTGCCTGACAGTCGACCCAAAATACTCGCTTTGACAGCCAGGACGACCAGAAATGTGGAATCTAATTGGGCCCAAATGGGAATGGATTTTCATTTAAATATACCCCTGAAGCACTCCCAATTATTACAGGCGATCACGAAAATCGAAGCGGGCGAGCAGGTTGTGTCTGATGAAGTAGAAGCGCTTTCCCCTTTGTCTCCTAGCGCTGCTCCCCTCCACGCAGAGACGCCAGGAGCCAGAATTCTGTTGGTTGAAGATAATTCGGTCAATCAGCTTTTGGCGGTGAAGTTATTAGAAAAAGCCGGACACGAGATTCACATCGCCAGGAATGGAAGAATTGCCTGTGAACTGCTGGATGAATCGCTCTTTGACCTGGTATTGATGGATATACAGATGCCCGAAATGGATGGGTTTGAAGCGACCGCCCGCATTCGCGCGAAAAATCACCAAGCCCACATCCCGATCATTGCCATGACCGCTAATGCGCTAACGGGAGATCACGAGAAATGTCTTGCTGTGGGGATGGATGACTACATATCAAAGCCGCTCAAAGCTCACGAATTACAAACTACCGTCACTCGCTGGACAGAACAGATACAAGAGAAAGGTATGTTGTCATCCACACTGCAAAGGGAAGACTCCGTTCCGGTGGAGATTGAAAAGCTCCGGCAGCTTACGGATAACGATGAAGATTTTTTACGTGAACTGGTGGGACTCTATCTGGAAGATACGCCACTTCGCCTGAAGAAATTGCGCCTGGCTGTCGAGACAGCCTCTGCCGCAGAAATCAAAAGTGAAGCACACGCGTTGAAGGGGGCCAGCGGGAATCTCTCGGCGCTTGGGTTACAGCACCTGTTTGCCAAGCTTGAGCAATCCGCCGCTAAAAATGAATTGGGGCAGACCGTGGCAGAATTAACAGCTATTGAGGCAGAGTTTGCGCGGGTGCTGAGCTATTTACAGAATCTGATTGGTTGACTATGAAAGTTCTCATTGTTGAAGACGAGCCTGTTTCGGCTTTAGTTGTTGAGCGTACCTTAAAACGTTGGGGCTATGAGGTCGTGAAAGCAACGGATGGTGAGGATGCGTGGGAAAAATTACAGCAAGACACGATCCACTTTATTATTACGGACTGGATGATGCCGCGCCTTAATGGCTTAGACCTGTGTCGTCGCATCAGATGGGTACAGCGTGATTCCTATACCTATATCATCTTGTTAACTTCCAAAAACCAGAAGATAGATTTGGTACAGGGAATGAATGCCGGGGCGGATGATTTTATGACCAAGCCCTTTCACGGAGCCGAGTTGGAAGTTCGGCTGCGCGCCGGAGAACGCATTCTGGCGTTAGAGCAATCCTTGTTGAAGAGGAAATTTGAAATTCAACAGGTGAACGAGCAATTGCAAAAAAGCTGCCAGCGTCAAAGCCTGATCAATACCCTGTTACGCTCCTTAACTTCCTCATTGGATTTTGAGGCGGGGATGCGCGACGCCGCTATCCCCTTGCAAGAGCTTTTTAATGTTTCGCGCGCCATCGTCCGACTCGTGGATCAGGAGGCGCAAACCTTGCGGGTGGTGGCGGAACATGCAGCGCCGGAAGTGGCCCGGATTGGAGCGCACTCATTTCCTATCGAAGCTGCGGCGGGGCAGGAGGAGAGCGAAGGCAACAGCCGTCACATGATTGCCAATATGGCAGACGTTCCTGCTTCAGCTACTACGCTCCAAACCCTCGCCCACAACTTTGGAGTGAAAGCCTACTTAAGCGAGCCACTCTTACTGCAAGGGTGTTGGTTTGGCGATCTTAGTTTGCATGATTGCGAGCAAGCGCGGGACTGGTCGGAGGACGAAATCCAACTGCTGAAAACGGTAGCCCAGCAAATCTCCGTCATTGCCGTCAACTCAGAATTGCACCGCAAAGTCCACGAACAATCGGTGCGTGATGGCTTAACCGGATTATTTAATCGGCATCATTTTGATGCCTCATTACCCATCGAATTGGAGCGCGCCCGACGATATCACCAACCCTTGACGCTGGCTTTGCTCGACCTCGACAGCTTTAAAAAAATAAACGATGAATTGGGGCATTTAGCGGGCGATACCGCGATTAGAAAAATTGGCGAGATTCTGCTCAAAAACTCGCGCCGCATAGATCTGCCTGCGCGTTACGGCGGAGATGAATTTGCTGTCCTCTTACCCCAAACGCCCCTTGCGGGTGGCCAAACAGTGGCCGAACATTGGCGACAGCTCATCAATGAATGTTTGGTGGGCAATTATCCCCTGAGCGCCAGCATCGGAATTGCGACTTATCCCCTCCACGCCAACTCGCCCGAAACGCTCATCAACGCGGCGGATATGGCGCTTTACCGGGCCAAGAAACAGGGACGCAACCGCGTCTGTGCCGCCATCGCGAGTGATCAGGAAGGGAGCCAGGAGGAAGCGGAGGCCTTCGTCCTGGAGTCAGAAGATTTTATGGCAGGGTTGGCTCAAGTCTCCCAGAGCAATGCAAAACACCCCTAATTCTCCCCCATTTCCGCGCTAGAAACTTTGTTAACGCTGGTTGCTTTTGCTACGTCTTTCTCAGCGGCAAGGCGGACAACGACGGTTGCTCCGACAAGTGCCCAGGATTTCTGTCAAAAAAATCGGGTCGGCTGAAACGAATAGAGCGGTTCGGACACTCACTGAAAGGTCAACTTACATTTTCAGGGAGAAAAAAACATGAAACTCATCTCACTCATCGCGTTCCTCGTGAGCTTGTCCGTGGCAAGTCTTGCGCAATCCAAAAACTTCAATCGCACGGTAGATTTTACTGCGGGCGGTGATTTGCACATCAACACTGATGTCGGCACCGTGCGCGTATCTTCATGGGAGCGGAATCAGGTCGAAGTCATCGCCCGCATCGAAGGCCGCGACAACACGAGTGTCAGCGCCGACTATATGCGTCGTGCGGTCGAGGCGACGGAAATTGAACTAATTGGCAGTGGCAATAGCCTGACTATCAAGGCCAACTATGACAATGTGCCTTACGAAGTGAAATGGGGCGGAAAGAATCGCGTGATCCCGCGCATCGAATGGGAAATCCGCGCGCCGCGTCGCGCCAATCTTAATTTGGACACCGACCGCTCCGAAGCTGAGGTGCGCGGCTTTGAAGGTCGCCACAACTTGAAAACGGATCGTTCGCCGTTGCGTGTCGAAGATTTGGCAGGCGATATTCGCTTAAATATTGATCGCGGCAATCAAACGCGCCTCAGCAATATTCGTGGTAGCTTGCAGATCGAAGCCGACCGCACGGATTTGACCTTTGAGCAATTGCAACTCACTGGCGATTCCCGCGTGCAAATGGATCGTGGCAAGCTCGAAATGCGGTTGGCTGGTTCGCAAGGGCTGAACCTCAGCCTGAACAAAGAGCGACGCAATTCGTTCCAAAGCGACTTTCCAATCACGACGAGCAGCTTCAGTGATGACAAGATCGAAGGCGCGATCAATGGTGGCGGCCCACGCTTGACCTTGCACACAGACCGTACGCAAGTGTATTTGAAGAACAATTGAGATAAGCAAATCGTCCCTGTAGCTTAATTTTACTAGGCAATGGGTGAGTGTTTTGCCACAATCCTGGGCGGCGCGAAACTTCGCGCTGCCCATCTGTCTATGACTCTCTAACCACGGAAGGATGCCAAACGATGAAGCGAATAGTTACGATTGCCATTGTGTTGAGTGCGCTGGCCGCCGCGCTCACGTTTGCTGCCACTGAAGCAAGCAGCAAAAAGCCTGCCGCGAAAACCGTCACCTACAACAAAGATGTCGCGCCAATCTTCCATGCCAAATGCGCCGAATGTCATCGTCCTGGCGAAACGGCTCCGTTCTCGACGTTGACCTACAAGGAAACGCGCCCGTGGGCAAAATCCATCCGCGAAAAAGTCGTCAGCCGCGAGATGCCGCCCTGGCACGCCGATCCGCATTTTGGGCAATTTGCCAATGATCGTCGCTTGAGCGAGGCCGAAATCAAAACTATCGTCGCCTGGGTAGATGGCGGCGCGGTCGAAGGCAATGCTAAAGACCTGCCGCCCGCCCCGAAATTCACGGAAGGTTGGAACATCCCGAAGCCCGATGTCGTGTTGGTGATGGACGAAGATTACACGCTGGATGCCAGTGGGCCGGATGAATATCAATACTTTGAAATCCCGACGAATTTCACCGAAGACAAATACATTCAAATGGCCGAAGCGCGTCCTGGCAACCGCAAGATCGTGCATCACATCATTGCGCTCATTGTGCCTCCGGGTGCGGCTTCGTTGTCTAAAGTGAAGAAAGAGGCCAAAGACAAAGCCATCGAAATGTCGCTCAAAAATACGCCCTGGTATCGGGACGGTTTGCTGATTCGTTCCAAGCCAACCACGCCGGTTTATGATAATAGCGTGGACATCCCGCAGAATTTGCGCGGCTTCAATGGAGTAGATGATTTTCTGGCGGCGTATGCTCCGGGCAGAAACCCGGATGTCTGGGAACCAGGAACTGCCAAAAAAGTCCCGGCAGGTGCAACAATTCGTTTGCAAGTTCACTATTCTAAAGTCGCTGGCTCCGTCCAAAAAGATCGTTCGCTGATCGGCCTGGTCTTTGCCAAAGAGCAGCCGCAAAAAGTGCTGACCACCAAGAGCGTGGCCAATATGTTTTTCAAGATTCCGCCTGGCGCTGAGAAGCACAAAGTCACTGCCGAATGGACGGCATGGCGTGATACGACGGTTTATAACTTCTCGCCACATATGCACTATCGTGGCGCGGCAATGGAGTACAAAGTCACTTATCCCGATGGCAAAACCGAAATATTGCTGAACGTGCCGAATTACAGCTTCGCCTGGCAAACAACCTATGTGCTCAAGACTCCCAAGCTCTTGCCCAAAGGCAGCAAAGTCATGGTCACTGGCTACTTCGACAATTCCGCTAAGAATAAATTCAATCCTGATCCGAGCAAGGAGGTCCGCTACGGGGAACCGACCTACGATGAAATGATGATCGGATTTATGGATTACGCGTCGGAATGGCCGGCGCTGGTACAGATTGACCCGGAGGTGTTTGCCGATTACATTGGCACGTATGATCGTGGCGAAGGGCGCGTCATTAGCATCGTGCGCGAAGGCGGTAAGCTCATCAACATTGCCGCCGATGGCAAAACGAGGCTTGAGTTAGCGTCCATCGGTAAAGACAAATTCCGCATGCTGGATACCGAAAACGAGGTCACGTTCATCCGCAACGACAAAGGCGAAGTGATCGAACGCTTGATTGAATTTGACGGCGGCGCGTTTCGTAATAAGAAGCTCAAAGAGGCTGCCAGCGGCGGGCAATAGATGTTGCAGGATGGGGAGTGTGAGCGACCGGAGCCTTGATAAATCAGCACTTTCGATTTATCTCGCGGGTTTCCATTCAAAAATACGGGGCGCTCATAGTCCCCATCCTGCATTTTACCAGGAGGCCAGGCCGTGCGAATTACCATTCTCATTTCTCTCTTTCTTCTCCTCCTCACTTCCATTACCGCCCAAACGCTGCCGCCAAAACCGGATGGCGAAGTCCTGAAAATTGACACGCGCCTCATCAACCTCAACGTCAAAGTGCTGGATGCTCGTGGCAAAGCCGTCTCAAATCTCAAGCAGGAAGACTTTGCCATCACCGAAGATGGGCAGGCGCAAGAAATCGCCTATTTTCAGCCAGTCACCGCACCTGTCAGCTTAATCCTGCTCCTTGACCTGAGCGGCAGCACCGAAAAGAAACGCAAGCTGATGATGAAGGCGGCGCAACGCTTTCTGGAAACGCTCGTGCCCGAAGACAGGGTCGCGGTTGCCGCCTTCACTGATCAATATTACCTGCTGGCCGATTTCACCAAAGATCGCAAAAAACTCAAAAAAGCTGTCGAGAAGATCAAGGACATCAAAGGCGCGACATCTTATTACGACGCGATGTGGAATACGCTGGATCACCTGGCGCAAGTCAAAGACGCGCGCAAGGCCATCGTCGTACTGACCGATGGCGTAGACAATACCATCCTGCGCAAACCGCCACCGCCGCTCTTCACCGATCCCAACAGCCCGTTGGCAGACCTCAAGATCAGAATCAATGGTCAGTTGACGAGTTTGCCGAAGCGCTCCCTGCATACGTTTGAGGAATTGCTCGCGCGTGCGGCGGAAGAAGAAGTGACAATTTACCCGCTGCGATTGAATACACGGTTTGAAATTCCGACCCGCTATCTGCCGACCGGAAATGGCCCCGGAGATCAGATTCGACGTAATATTTTTGCTGACCTCAACCAGCGCGCCGAGCAGCAATACGCTATCGCGGATCAGCAACTCAACTCAGTTGCCGAACAAACCAACGGCGCAGTCTTTCCGGTTGATCGTGAGGAGGAGTTGGAAGGCGTCTTTCAACGCGTCGCCGCCGAATTGCACTTGCTGTACACGCTCGCCTATTACCCTCGCAATGGGCAAGCGGATGGTACCTTTCGCAAGATCGCCATCCGCGTCAAGCAGGCAGGCGCAAAAGCGAAAACCCGACCCGGTTACATTGCTAAATGAGAGAAGTCTGGAAAAGTCTACGAAAGTTCTCCAGACTTCCCTGGAGTTTTCCAGACTTTCCGAGACTATGAAAATCATTGTATTCAGTTTCAGCCAGCCCTATACTTCGCCTCGCCTCGCATTAACTCAAAAGCAGTGTTTTAGACAGCTTGCCTCAGTTCCTAAAATCTTCGCGGGAATAATTCAAGGAGAAAGCTATGCAGATTATGATGAACGCAGGCGCTTGCCGGATACGGCAGCGATTGATGCCAGTCGTGATGTCGTCGCTGCTGTGCGCTGCGGTAGTAATGCCCTTACGATCATTCGCGCAGTCCGGCGTCCCCGTGGGGCCGGTGATGTGCTACTACGGCCCGGGCCAATACCGACCCTGCAATGATCCGCCGCCGCCGACTTACGTGCCTGATCCGTTTCAGGTAAGTCGAGTACGGTATGAAGCGGTGCTGGCGCGCCTGCGTGCTTTTGGTCCCTACGATGGTTGACGGAAAGCCCGCGCCTCAGACGCTGGAGGAATTGTCGCGGCAGGCCGACGCGCTGTTCATGGGCGCTTCCTTCAAACTCAATAACCTGGCCTTCGATAGCGACCGTTTGGTGCGGCGGATAATAGAGGATAAGTCGCAACTCCAAACCGTCTATGTGCGCGAACGCGAGCTGAAAGCCCGCGCCGCCGTCCTCCCCAAAACCTTGCGCGAGGCGAATGAAAACCTGTCCCGCGAACTTGCCCGTGCCGAAGCGCAAGAGCGCGTCATCACCTTGGTGGAGGCTGTCGCCGACCGTCTGCACGCCCGCGCTGACCGCGCCGCCACGGAAACGTTGCAGTGGTTGACCGTAGCCAGCCCACCGGGAGCCTTACTGGTCAACGCTCAGACCTTGTCGCAGCGCAAGACTGCGATGCGCGAACCTATGAGTATTCCCATTGAGCCAGTTAACGTACAAGTCTCGCGCCCGATGGGGCCTGCCCCCCTCAATGTTTCGTATCCACCGGGCCGCGTCCCACACCCACTGGTAGTGTGGACAATAAGGTCACGGCCAGCGAGGCACTGATCCCAGAATTCGAGGTCGTTACGGCGAAGTACAATGCCCGCAAGCGCGAGTACGACGAAGTCGCCTGGGTCTTGCAGAAAGCAACCTCGCGCATCGGGGCGCTCGAAGCCGCCGTCGGCGGGGATGAAAACAACCTGAGCGCAGTCGAAGCCCTGTACAGCAAAGTGCAATCGCGCACCAGCTATGCGGCCTCCAACGGCTATCGTGCGGGCGCAAATGCAGCGCGGGCGATGGCCGAAGCTTACATACTGGAAACCTTTCGCGACGAGGTGGTGATCCCGGAAGTGAAGCGGTTCCTGCGCGCTAATGGCATTATGCAAAAGATGGACAGGAACCTGGTCGTCCAACTCTATGAGTTACGCAAATCGGTCTTGCCCGCTGGCCAACAGTGGCAGACGCTCAACCGTCTGATCCAAACTGAGAAGCGCGCGCTGGAAGTGCTTCCCGATTTTATGACGTATGCGTTAGCAACGGCTCAATCCTCGGGCGCGCCAGCCATCACGCGGGCCGCCGATCTGAACCGCGAGATTGAGGCGGGTACAGAGAAGGCGGGGCAGGAGTTGATCGAGCAGGCTGCTGGCGATCCAGGCCCGTTGTACTCAATTGTCCGGGCAATATTGGGGCGTCGTTAGACCGCAAAGCACGCGCGAGCGTGAGCGACCTGAGCCTATCGGAGCGCGTCCCTTGCCGAGATGCAGGTCGCTCATGTCCCCGTACTGCAACATTGTTTTCAGACTTTTTACAAAGCCATTGAATTCACTTTCAGCCAGTCCTATACTCGGCTTCGTCCCATATTGCTAGAAATCAGAAATAGGGCTTCAAATGATTCGCACGAAGAAGCGCGGAGAGAGACCTTAACCAATGTGGGAGAAGGATTGGCTCCGTAAGCTGATGCTGGAACCCCAAATAGAGAAGGCGAAAGTTTCTATTAGTAGAAATATCCGTTTGCGGCCTAATTCTGTTCGGATTCCATTCCAGCGGGTGCTTAAATAATTGAAGAATGTGCGTAATTCGGAGCCTTTATTTATAGGGATTTCGTGAGTCTGCAGCAGTTTCGTGACGCTTAAATTTCTTGTGCTCGAAAAAATCTCAGAAAAGCCCAGTAATTGGCGATTTTCGCTTCTGAATTACGCACACTCTTCAAATAATTATTCCATAATCGTAGAACTGGGAGCACGAAATGGAACAATGGGTTGCAAGAAATAAGGATAGCTACCTGATGATTTATCAACAGTATAATTGAATCTTTCGAACTGCTTCACGAATGCCGGAACCCTACGCATTGCTGGTTTGGAACACACAAGGTGCTGTCAGTCTAGTAATTGGGGGAATTTTCTTGCGGCACTAAACATAGGCGGAGATGAAGGAACCTGGTCTCCTGGATCAGCCTTCGTTTCAGGCAGTGAGATGGAGTTCCTTCCTGTAAAATCTACTATAAAATCACCTTCCCCACTAACTTGGACAATGTCAAATCATTTAGTAACATCCACCTTGTACTTGATCGCTCCGATCTCTGGCCATCTTACGCTGAGCTACAGACGATATTAAACGCACTATCTCAACATCAAGGGATGCAGACTTCCAAAGACGCAGAAATAAAATTGCTTGGGAGATTTCTGGGGGCACTCCCTCTTCATCTAGCTCTTTTTCCCGGTTCGAAACAGAGCAGAAAGAATAAAATAGGGTACAAGCATTGTGATATACAATGCCGTTAAGCAACTATCTTATTCGCCTTCGTGGAAAATCTTTGTAATTCCACATTGTTTGATTTGCACAGCGCAGTATAACTTGCGCAACCTGAATTGGTTCAAAGCCATCAATGATGGTTGGTTTGATCCGCCCAATTGGAACAATAGCTCCCTGGTGATTACTGCTCTATAGCATGTTTATAAGAAAATGCCATGACTGATCTATGGAGCACGCCTAATGTGGCGTTAGATGGTCTACCCGTTTCCGATCTCACTATCATACTATGAAGCAAAAAAGAATTGGCAAACTCCCCCCGAAATACAAATTCATCCTGAACCAATATCAGTACGAGCGCATTAGTTCGTGTCCATTTTGCAAAAAGCAGACGCATCAACGGAAATTCCCACTCTTCATTCACGTCATGGATTGGGGGCCGGTGATCCTGGGGAAGACCTGCAAATACTGCTCGCGCTGCGAATTGATCGTTGCGCATCAGCATGAAGTGGAAGAAAACCTGGCCACGCTATTCAGTCAGCTTGCGCCTGAGATGGTCGGCAATAAGTATATGGTGATGGGGACAGTGGAACTGAAATTCTGGAAACAAGAGACCCTGGAGAAATCCGCCAAAATCGAGGAAACCCTCAATCACATGGCCGACTTTCGCAAAGTCTACGACCTCACTATTCAGCCTGCTGGTTGGTATCCCAAAGATGAAAAATAAGGGAGACGAACACGCAGGCGACAACTTCTGTGGGTAGGGATTTTCCTTGCCTTCATTGCCAGCTCGAATGTTCTGGCGGAACTGCGCGATGAGAAAGAAGTCATCACGCGCGTGCGCCACCTAGTCGAAGAAGGCAAAACTGCTTCGTTCCCCGAACTGAAAGACGCCGAGTTTCAAATCAAACTGTTCGACTCCACGTCCGATTATTTTCAAACCCGCTTCACGTTCACGAGCTTTCTATTTCAATCCAAGCTGGAGTATTTGCTGGGGGTCAATCGTCGCCACTTTGCGCAACCTGTGACAGCAGTAGCCTTGCGCGCGGCACACGACACCGAACGCGAAGAACTCTATGCGGAAATTGGGCGCTTGAGCACGCAATGACGAAGCAAGTGGAGTTATTGGGACTGAGTCGGGCGAGTTTGTGTTATCAAGCGGCGAGGCCGAGCGCCGAGGAGTTCGCGCTGAAACACCGCATAGGTGAGTTATACACGGCGCACTCGTATTACGGCTCGCAGTGGCTGCACGTCAAGTTGCGGCAAGGTGGCGCGGTTATTTCGCGGCAGCGCGTGCTATCGGACGCTTGCGGAGTTGCATTGGGGGCAGCATTGACAAGCAAAAACGGACGATCAGAAAGGAGCAGAACCTACCTTAAAAAAGGGTGATTTTTTGTCTTGCTTTTTCAGTCCACCTTAGGTCGTCATACTTAAACGTTACCACAGTCTCAGGTTCACCTTTCAATACGACGAGGAGTAGTATTCTTTGAGGCTCGATTTGATTCATCTTTTGCCAGACAAAACGGCCAAGTCTTCATAAAGACAATGCCTTCTCAATGTCACTACTCTCCGCCGCGACCTGCAACCATTGGCTGGAAAAATTTGCCGTTAAGAACTGTTGCTCGCCGCGCCTATCCGTGTAGCTCAATGCACCGCGATGATAGCTCACCACATAGTCGGGGTCTTTGAGGACGTGGCCAGTGAGGATCGCGACAATATTTTCTCCCGGATCAATTTGCCGAGCGGCAACCATTTTTTTGATCCCGGCAAGCGTTACTGCCGAAGCCGGTTCACACCCGATGCCGTCGCGCCCGATCATGGCCTTGGCGTCAGCGATTTCCTGTTCGCTGACTTGTTCGACCTCACCGCCGCTGTTGAGCAAGCCGCGCAAGGCTTTTGGCCACGAGACGGGATTGCCGATTTTGATGGCAGTAGCGAGTGTGGCTGCGCCTTTGAGCGGGGTCAGTCGGATTTGAGATGTTTGATTTGAGATTTGGGATGAGGAATATTCCTGCCAGAGTTGATAGAGGGGGTTGGCACCTTCCGCTTGGATGATCGTGATTTTGGGCAGACGATCAATCAAGCCCATCGCTAATAATTCACTCAAGCCTTTGGCAATGGCGGATGAATTGCCTAAGTTGCCGCCTGGCACAACGATGCGATCCGGCACTTGCCAATTACGTTGCTGTAGCATTTCAAACGCAATCGTCTTTTGCCCTTCCAGCCGAAACGGATTGACGGAGTTGAGCAAATAGAGCGGCGAGTCTTTCGTAATCTCCCGCACCAGCCGCATTGCGTCATCAAAATCGCCATCAATCTGCACGACCGTCGCGCCGTAATCCAAGGCTTGGGAAAGTTTGCCAAGCGCGATTTGCCCAGACGGGATAAAGATCACCGCTTTCATTCCTGCGCGCGCCGCATAGGCCGCCATCGAAGCGGAAGTGTTGCCTGTACTGGCACACGCCACGCTTTCCGCGCCAAGTTTTGCGGCCTGCGTTACGCCAGTTGTCATCCCCAAATCTTTGAAGGAACCGGTCGGGTTCATCCCCAGATGTTTGAAAGTCAATCGTTGCATCCCGGCATAATCCGCGCAACGCGGGGCATCGAAAAGTTGGGTGTTGCCTTCCAGCATTGTGACGATTTGGGCTTCCTCAACTTCAGGTAACAACTCCCGAAAGCGCCACACGCCGCTCTGATCGGCAGTCGCTTGGGAGGCCCGGCGTTGATCCCAAATTTGTTTCAATTGATCGGGCGCAAAGGCTTTGACTTCGTGCCTTAAATCCAGCAAGCCGCCGCATCGTTCGCACGTGTAAATGCGGGTAAGCGTGTCAAACTGAGCTTGGCAATCAGGTTCGATACATTGCAAAAAAGGCATAAATAAAAGGTGAGGTGTAATGGAAATTAAATGGAGTAATAATCGCAAAGGTTGCGGTCGGTGGTGGAGGCAAACTCTTTCCCGCATTGACGGCAGTGCCAGATGAGTTCTCTCGGAATCGGCGTGACGCCCAGAAACTGTGCTACGCCCATCCAAAATCCGTATCGGCGTTCGAGGCCGACTTTCTCGTGATCAATGTTGTGACCACAGCCACAGGTCGCTTTGATGATGTCAACGGGCCATAACCCTTGTTGCTCGGTGGTTGCTGTCATTTATTCGCTCGCTGGTTGATGCAACTCAAATGCTTGATGAATCGCCAGGACGGCCTTGGCCGCATCTTGTGCGGAAACAATCAATGAAATATTCACTTCCGAAGAGCCTTGCGAGATGGCAATTACATTGATCTCCGACGCGCCCATCGCGCCAAAGACCTTGGCCGAAATCCCCGTCGTGCCCTTCATCTTGTCGCCGACCACGGCCACGATAGAGATGGAATCATCGGCGGAAATATCTTCAATATGGCCTTGCAGCAGGTCCAAGGCCAGCGTTGCGCGCAAGGCGTTGACGACGCGTCCGGCTTCGTTGGAATTCACGACAAAGCAGATATTGTTCTCTGACGACGCCTGCATGATCATAAGCACGTTGGCTTTTTCTTCGGCGACGGCATCGAATGTTTTGGCGGCAATGCCGGGAATGCCTTGCATGCCTTTGCCGCTGATCGAAATCAGGCTGACATTGCGAATCGAAGTCACCGCTTTGACGCCACGCGCCGAGGGGCGACCTTCGACGCTCACGCGCGTACCGGAATGAGTCGGATTGAAGGTGTTGAGAATGCGCACGGGAATGCTCTGTTTGTACGCGGGCAGAATTGTTTTGTAGTGCAACACCTTCGCCCCGTAATAAGCCATCTCTGCCGCTTCGCTATACGAAATTTCGCGCAGCGTGCGCGCTTCCGGCACTTCCGCTGGATTCGCCGACATCACGCCATCCACATCCGTCCAAATCCAGATTTCATCCGCATCCAACGCCGCGCCAAGAATCGAAGCCGAGTAATCTGACCCACCCCGTCCGAGCGTTGTGGTAACCCCGTCCTCATTGGCTCCGATGAAACCGGTAATGACGGGAATGTCGCCTGCTTGCAGCATCGGTAGCAACCGCGCCCGCGTTTTCTCCCGCGTCTTGTCCATCAGCGGTTCGGCTTGACCGAATAAATTGTTCGTGACAATAAGTTCGTTCGCTTCCAGCGAAGCCGAAACTTTGCCGTGGGCCGCAATCGCACCCGCCAGCAGTGGCGCACAGAGCATTTCGCCGAGGCCGGAAATTGCATCCAGCGTGCGTGGGCTGAGTTCGTGAATCATCGAAAGCCCCTTGCACAAGGTCTCAAAGCGTTCGATATGTTTCCACATCAAATTCAAAACCTCGCGCCGCCGCCCTGCATCCTCTTTAATCAGCAGATGTGCAGCATTGCGATGCGGCTCGTATAGTTCATCGCGCAACGAAACGTGCCAATGCCCTTTGACCGCATTTTCTGCGGCGGCAATCAGCTTGTTCGTGACACCGCTCATCGCCGAAGTGACGACGACGACTTGATGGCCTTCGTTGACGGATTGGAGGACGAGGTTTGCTGCCTCTGCG
Source organism: uncultured Acidobacteriota bacterium (assembly GCA_963794955.1). Lineage (GTDB taxonomy): Bacteria > Acidobacteriota > Blastocatellia > RBC074 > RBC074 > JAFDVL01. Next base: position 69,821 of record CAWCGF010000015.1, on the reverse strand, counting down.
ATACGTTCGGCGCTACCCACGGAAGTGCCGCCAAATTTCATGACTATCAACATCGGATTCACAGATGGGGGCAGGTTATAAGTAGTTCTTCGCTACCAACATCTCAGCATTGAGTATGGCAGCGCCTGCTGCGCCGCGTACGGTATTGTGGCTAATCAAGGTGAACTTGAAATCAAAGATCGTGTCTTTGGAAATGCGTCCCACAACGGTCGCCATGCCGCCTTCTGCATCACGATCCAGGCGCGGTTGCGGACGGTCTTTTTCGGTGCGCACAATGACGGGACGCTGCGGTGCGGTTGGCAATTTTAATTCTTGTGGCAAGCCTGTGAAGGCGGCTAACGCGGCGGCAACCTCTTCTACGGTCGCGGGGCGGCTCAACTTCACACGCACGGATTCCAAATGGCCGTCCTGGACGGGCACGCGGTTACACTGCGCACTAACTTTAAAGGGCGCAACTTCAATCTTGCCTGCGCCTAATTTACCCATAATCTTTTGCGGTTCTTCTTCGACCTTTTCTTCTTCGCCGCCGATGTAGGGCATGACGTTATCTACGATGTCCATCGAAGCTACACCAGGATAGCCTGCGCCGGAAATGGCCTGCATTGAGGTCATCATTACTGCTTCCAAGCCAAACGCTTGCTGCAAGGGGGCGAGCGCCATCACCAATCCAATTGTGGTGCAGTTCGGGTTTGTGACAATGTAGCCCTTGTTGTAGCCCCGATTTTTCTGCTGTACGGGAATGAGGTCGAGATGATCGGGGTTGATTTCCGGCACGACTAACGGCACGTCTTCGTGCATACGGTAGGAGGACGAATTGCTGATGACAGCATAGCCCGCCGCCGCAAAAGCGCCTTCGACTTCAAGCGCAATGTCGGATGGCAAACTGGAAATCACGACATCGCAATCCAGCGACGGTTTAATCGCCTGCACTGGGATGTCTTTGACGGCGTCGGGCATTTCAAACGGCAATTTCCAGTTGCAGGCTTCGACAAAACGTTTGCCTTCAGAACGGTCTGAAGCGGCGAGCGCGGTGACTTCAAAGTATGGGTGATTGCGCAGCAGGTGAATGACCCGCTGACCGACGGTTCCAGTAGCGCCGAGAATCCCGACGCGCCTTTTTGCATTTGCAGACATGGTAGAAATAACCTCCAATTAACGACTTGAATATTTCTTGTCAACGTAATTATTCAGGATTTGAATAAACTCCGGCACGATAGCGTCGCCTTTCAATGTGGTCGTGAGCTTGCCATCCACAAAGACGGGCGCGCGGGGCGTTTCGCCGGTGCCGGGCAAACTGATGCCAAGGTCGGCGTGTTTGGATTCGCCGGGGCCATTGACGACGCAGCCCATAACCGCGACTTTTAATTCCGCAACGCCAGGATATTGTGCGCGCCAAACGGGCATTTGCTGGCGCAGGTATTTGCCAATATTATCGGCCATTTCCTGAAACAAGGTGCTGGTCGTGCGACCGCAGCCGGGGCAGGCGGTGACCTGCGGCGTGAAGCTGCGCACTTCGAGCGATTGTAGAATTTGCTGGGCGACCAGTACTTCTTCAGTGCGATCTCCGTTAGGCGCAGGCGTCAGCGAAACCCGGATCGTATCGCCGATGCCTTCCTGCAATAACACCGCTAACCCGGCTGTGCTGGCGACCACGCCCTTCGTTCCCATGCCTGCTTCGGTCAAGCCCAGGTGCAACGCATAATCACCGCGTTTGGCTAAATCTCGGTAGACGACAATCAAATCCTGCACGCCGGAAACCTTCGCGCTCAGAATGATTTTATTGCGTGGCAAGCCATAGCTTTCTGCCAGTTGGGCGGATTGAATAGCGCTTGTACAGATGGCATCGAACGTGACAGCGCGGGCATCACGGGGTTGCGCGGACTTCGAATTTTCATCCATCATCCGCGTCAGTAGGGCTTGATCCAGCGAACCCCAGTTGACGCCGATCCGAACGGGCTTTTCGTTTTCAATTGCCACATCAATCATGCGCCTGAAGTTGTCGTCGTGATGTTTGCCTGCGCCGACGTTGCCGGGATTAATGCGGTATTTGGCCAAAGCCTTGGCGCAATCTTTATATTCGGTCAAGAGGATATGCCCGTTGTAATGAAAATCGCCGATGATTGGTGTGTTGAATCCTGCGTCGCGCACCCGACTGACAATTTCCGCCACCTGGGCGGCAGCTTCTTTGTTATTGACTGTAATACGAACGAGTTCTGATCCGGCGCGAGCTAAGTTAATGATTTGATTGGTTGTTGCCAGTGCATCAGCCGTATCCGTGTTCGTCATGGATTGCACGGCGATGGGATTTTCTCCACCGACAGGAATGCCACCGATATGGACTGTGACTGATTTTCTGCGTTTAATTACTGACATGGCCTTATGCTTTCTTCCAACTCCTCAAGCGAAAGCGGAGATTCTACCAACTCTCCTGGAATCCGCAAATACCGAAGTTGTCCCGGCTGATTTTTCCTGGGTACGTCACCGGCAAAAACTACCACATATAGGGTTTTTCTGGAGGCTTGCTACTATTGACAGTTTACTCGTCCCAGAGAGGGCAGGTTTAATGGGTTGATCTGAAAAGCTTCCTGTGGTAGCCTCCTCCCGCTGTCGTCGTGAAGTAATTAATCCCAAAGAGCTAGCATACAGAAAGTCCATTTTCCACGGATGTTTTTACTGTATGTGAAATAAACCAATGAACCACGAAATCGGCTTCCCCCTGTTCTGGGTCAAACAGAGCCGTGGAGTAATTTAGTTATGCAGAAAGATAAGCGTTATTACACCTTAATGCTGTTCGCCCCAACAGCCAGTTCTCAATTCCGCAAATATAATGTGCCTCATAAATATGCCTATGCTACGATGGTGCTGGCTGGTGTTGGCTTGTTAACCGTTTTGTTCGGTGCGTATAGCGCCGTTCGATATGCCTCCCTGGAACTCGAATATCAGTTGACCAAAAATGATAATCGCGCGCTCCGCCAGGAAAATGACGAGAAACAGAAAGCCCAATCCAAGCTGGAAACCCGCATTGCTTCGCAAGAACCCCTTTTACAAAAATTAGCCGAATCAACAGGTGTCAAAGCCTCGACCGACATCGGACAAAATATTGGGTCTGGTGGCCCCGAACCCAAAAATTTCAAGGATTTGGAAGACGCCACCAGCAAACTGGAATTAGGCTTGCGCGAAATCAAAGAAGTCGTCGCGGCGAATCAAATCAAACTTTCCGCCATTCCTTCGATTTGGCCAGTCCGCGGCTACATCACTTCCGGCGTGGGAGATCGCTCCAATCCTTTTGGCGGCGGTGGTAGTGAAACCCATCCTGGGTTGGATATTGCTGCGACCCACGGTACGGCGATTGAAGCCGGTGGTGATGGCATCGTCATCAAAGCCGGGCCACAAGGCGGCTATGGCAACCTGGTCGTGATTGATCACGGTTATGGCATTACTACGCGGTACGGTCACATGTCACGCATTGATGTGAAGGTCGGCGATCACGTGCATCGCGGCCTGCCACTCGGCGCGATCGGCAGCACAGGCCGCTCCACCGGGCCGCACTTGCACTACGAGGTTCGTTTGTATGATCGCGTGGTTGATCCGATGAATTATTTGCCGAAGGATCAATAAGCAAAGGCGGTTAAGCTGCAATCTTAGTGAAGGCGAATCCAATTGGGTTCGCCTTTTTCAGTTTGACGCTGCTTGCTACTCTTTGCTTTTTACATTGGACGCTGTTTGAGCCGTCTCGTTTGGCGGCTCACCTATTTCCAAATCGTGATGGGTGACGTAGGCCAGCGCAATGGGTTGATTATCTTTGACCTCAGCGCGAACTAACACTTGAAAATAGGGCGAATGTCGTGGCAATCCATGACGCAAACGACATTGCTCAAGTTGTTCATGCAACTTATGCAATGCGTCTTTATCCGTCACGTATTCTGCTGCCGCTAACGTTCCCCAGGTCGTGTTGCCGCTAAGTTGCAAGATGCGCCGATTATCGGCTTTGCCGGGCCAAAGCGTAACGACCGCATAATGTTCACCACCCGTCACCGCATATTCGGATTGCTCGCCTGCGGCAGGATGCAGATTGGCTATCGTACCGCTGATGCCGCTCGCTTTAATCACAAAATCATTCGGATAATTCAATTCTTCTGCCAGCGTATGAAAACGCATGGAAGAGAGAAAAATCAGGTTGGAATTTTTCACTTCCTGCCAGCCTACAAGACGGCTGCGGGCGATGTTTAGTGCGCGGTCGTTTTGCCAGAAGAAACGCGACAGTGTATTGATGCCATGCGCTTCGCCTACGCCAGTGTAAACCTCAATCGGATCAATTGATGTTTTGAACGCTTTACGCACCACATTAAGGCGACCTCCACTTTCGGCCTCCATTTCCTGGGGCGAATTCACCAGCACATCCCGCATGTAAAAACCATTGAATTGAAAAAATTGCGGCGTGCCATAAGCCAGTAATGTTGCAGAATCCGGTGCAAAAAAACTCTCCCACAAGGGTTGCATGGCTTGAGTATCTGCCAGCGTAGCTTGAGGTATAGTTTTTATAGACTGATCGTTGCGAAATATTTGCGTAACTAAAAGCGTCAGCCCGATCCCCACCAAGAATGCTACTGACAGTTGCCAGAGGGCACGCCCTGAAAATCTTGCGGACGGTACCGGCAAAATGACCGGGGCTGTTAGTTGTGAATCGGTGATGGTTAACGCAGTATTCGTGGCGGTCTGGTTAGTTTCAAGCAAGCCAACTTCTTCCGGCTGACACTCATGCCGCCAGTGAAAGGTTGGAATATATCCCCCTTTGGGCAACTCAATAATCAACTCATCCTGCGCGCCTTCTTCAGCGTAATAACCTGCCAGTTTTTTTCTCAGTGCGCCTGCCTGCACGCGTACGACGGCATCTTTGGCCGGATCGTAATCATCCCCACGGTGAAAAACTTCCCGCCCAATCAAAGACTCTTTCAAATCATTTTCTTCGTGCGTGAGCGTTTTTAGTACAGCGTACTTGAGAAATCTGTCCAGACTGCGGGTTTGACTGAACTGTTTACTGCTAAGCAACCGCTCAAGCTGTTCATTAATTTTTGCGGGCGAAATGGGGGACTGAGATTGATTTGATGGTGGTTGATACATACGCACTCTTTTCTCAAGTAAAGCTCTTAACGGTTAAGAAACCTGCTTAACCTTGTGATCTGACAAGAAGTCCAGTAGGCTTTATAACACTGAAACAAAGGGCGATAAGAAATTCGCACCCTAGTCAAATAGTGACGAATTAAGCTGGGATATTGTCTACAACTGAAATTGTTGCCGAATTGTCTGTCCAAAGCCTTTCGATGTTAACGGACGCCAATTCTACAACAGGAACCTTGCCGTGTCAGCCACCCGACATCTTTGGGCGGGCTACCACATTAGGAGAACGGATATGAGAGCTATAAATCTGCTTCGAGGAATGACCTTATTGCTGTTACTCACAATCAGCACTGCTTCAAACATCCTGGCTCAATCATCACAGGGAACGATCACCGGAACCGTCGCCGACGCGCAGGGGGGATTGGTGGCAGGCGCGACTGTCACGGCTCTCTTTGTGGCCACAAATCAAAAATTCACCACCACGACCTCATCCGACGGGATTTTCGCCTTGCCGACACTTCCCATCGGTGTTTATGAAGTCACCGTTGGCGCAACTGGCTTTGCTACGGCGAAGCAATCGAATGTGACACTGGAAGTCGCACAACGGCTGCGGCTGGATTTCAAGCTGCAAGTGGGCGAAGTCACCAACACGATAGAAGTCACTTCGGAAGTTTCACGTGTTCAAACCGAATCTTCCAGCCTGGGCACGGTCATTGAGCGCCAACGCATCGAAAACCTCCCGCTCAACGGTCGCCACGTCTTCAATCTGGTCAAGCTGATTCCTGGCGTGCAACCGCGCAGCAAAGGCGCGGATGGCTTCGCCGAAGTGGACAACCAAACCTTCTCGCAGATCAGCTTCAACGGTGGCTCGGTCTACAGCAATCAAGTCTTTCTGGATGGCGGCTCCAATACGGTTCCCGTGCATAACGAAATCAGCGTTGTGCCGATGGTGGATTCGGTTGAGGAATTCAAGGTGCAGACCAATTCGTTGGCCGCTGAATACGGGCAAACCAGTGGCGGCGTCATCAGTGTTGTGACGCGCGGCGGAACGAATCAATATCACGGCTCGTTGTATGAATTTTTCCGCAACGATTCGCTTGACGCGCGCAATGCCTTTCTCACGACGCGCGATCCGATCACCGGGCGCATCAAGCCCGTGCTCCGTTATAACCAATACGGCGGCACGTTTGGCGGCCCGTTGCCGACCCCACGTTTTGGTGAAGGCGGCCCCGCGCTCCATAGCGGCAAAGATCGCACGTTTTACTTTGTTGGTTATGAACGCTGGAACTTCCGCACCGCAAACATCAATCGTGCAACTGTTCCCACGGCGCTCGAACGCAATGGCGATTTTTCCAACACGCGCGATGGCAACGGTAATCTGATTCGGATTTACGATCCCGCGACAACGCGCGCGAATCCGGCTGGCAGCGGTTTTGTGCGTGATGTGTTCGCCGGAAATATCGTGCCGCGCAATCGGATGGATGCGCTCAGCTTGCGATTGTTGCAATATTTGCCGCTGCCCAACGTTGCGCCGAATAATGCCTTTACCAATGCCAACAACTATCTCTCGCTCGTCGGCTTCCCGATTGATCAGGGGCAACTGACGATGCGCATAGATCACAACTTCAGCGACAAAGACAAACTCTTTGGTCGCTATACCCGGACGAAGAACACGCGGATGAATCGCGCCTGGGGCAATGGCATCGCAGACACCGATGCGCGCGATGATCAGCGCGATAATCACAATATGATCATCAGCGAAACGCATGTCTTCACGCCTTCGTTCATCAACGAATTTCGCGCGAACGGTACGCGGCAATATTTGGTCTTCCAACATCCGAGCTTTGATCAAAACTGGCCGGGACAGCTTGGCTTCCCGGCGATCTTTCCGCAGGACGCGTTCCCGCCGATCAATATTGATGGAGTCTTGCCGTTCGGATCGGGACGCGGTGGCTTTGCGGGCGGACATCGCCGCCATCATACAGTGCAGATTGCCGATAGCCTGACGTGGACGAAAGGCCGCCACGTAATTAAGTTCGGCACCGATCAACGCTGGAATCAGTTGAACTTCGTCAATCGGCTGAACCCTTCCGGCAACTTCACGTTTGGCGCGAGCCTGACAAACAATCCGCAAGCGCCCGCTGGCACGGGCTTTGGTTTTGCCACCTATTTACTTGGCTCAGTTTCAGGCGGCAGCCAATCCGTGCGTCCGTTCTTTTCCTTCCACACGTGGTCGAACGGCAGCTACATTCAAGATGATTTCAAGCTGACGCGCCGACTTACACTCAATATGGGATTACGCTACGACCTGGCTTCAGGGCCGATTGAGCGATGGAACCGCAGTTCCAATTTCGATCCCTTTGTGACCAATCCGCAAACCAATACGCCGGGCGCGTTGTTGTATGCGGGCGTCACCAAACCGCGCGAATTCACCATTCCACCCAAAGCGAATTTCGGGCCGCGTTTCGGCTTTGCGTGGGACGTGCGCGGCGATGGCAAGACGGCTGTGCGCGCGGGTTACGGTCTGATTTTTAGCGCGATTGAAAGCGGCGACACGGCGGGCGATACCTCGAATTCATTGGGCTTCAGCATTGACAATCCGTTTGTCGCAGTGGGTGGGGCACCGATTCCGGCGTTTCAGCTTTCGACCGGTCCCACCTCGTTGCTTGTGCCGCTCGGGGTGGCAGGTGGCCCCTCAGCGTTTCGTGGGCTGAACGTGCGGTATCAGGAATTGAAACAGCCGACGCCTTACGTGCAGCAGTGGAATCTGACGTTGCAGCACGAATTACCCGGCAAGATCGCCGTGCAGGCCACTTACGCGGGCAATCATGGCGTGCATTTATTTGGCGGCAACTATGACTTGAATCAGCTTGATCCTAAGCATTTCTCGCTCGGACTAGCGTTGCAGGATCAAGTGCCGAACCCGTATTTCGGACAAATCGCTGTCGGTGCGCTGTCGGGCCGCACGATTTCGCGCAGCCAATCGCTGCGGCCTTTCCCGGATTATTTGAACGTCGGGATTCTGGCGAATCACGGCGCGGCCAGCATTTATCATTCGCTGCAAATGACGGGGGAACGACGCTTCTCAAATGGCCTGAGCATGCTCGTTTCCTACACGAAATCCAAGCTGATTAGCGATTCGTTTTCGATTGCGGGCGGCAGTGGCGGTGCCGGTGATTTTCGCATCGGACGTCTGAACCGGCGGCAGGACCGCGCGATTGACGAAAGCGATGTCGCGCAACGTTTGGTCGTCAGCGCCGTGTATGAATTGCCGTTTGGCAAAGGCAAACGATTCCTGCAACAAGGCATTGGCAATCACCTGCTGGGCGGCTGGCAATCGAATGCCATTGTCACGTGGCAAACCGGCACACCGCTCGTGGTGCGCGGAGCAAATAACTTCACGGGCATCAACTGGCCGGATATGGTTTGTGATCCGACGTTGTCGGCTTCCGAACGTACCGCAAACCGATGGTTCAAAACAGAATGCTTCCGCAATCCGGCGAATTTCGTGATTGGTAATGTGCCGCGCACCTTGCCGCGCACGCGTGGGCCGGGTTACGACGATGTTTCGCTATCAGTGTTTCGCAATCTGAAGATTACCGAAACAGTGAATCTGGAATTTCGCGGTGAAGCCTTCAATGCGCTCAATCGCGTGATCTTCAATGATCCGAACACCAGCTTTACCCCGAACCCCGCAGGCACGAATACGAATCCGAATTTTGGGAAAGTGTTAAGCTCGCTGCCCGCACGGCGGATTCAATTGGGATTGCGGCTGACGTTCTGATTGTAGGCATACGCAGAACGGGGAGCGTGAACAACCTGGGCTTTGATTAGCATCTAGTCCAGGTCGCTCACGCTCCCCGTTCTGCACAACTGAGTTCTTCCCTAAGGGTTCCAAATGCGACCATTTACACTACTTTTGCTCTTTTTGCTGGCTAGTCTTCCAACAACCGCACAACCAAAAACATTCGATGTCGTCGTGTATGGCGGCACTGCTGGTGGCGTGATGACCGCTGTGGCTGCCGCGCGCGAAGGCTTGACTGTGGCCTTACTCGAACCGACCAAACACCTTGGTGGAATGGTGACAGGCGGACTCAGTCGCACCGACTTCGGCAAGAAAGAAGTCATCGGTGCCATTGCGCTCGAATTCTATCAACGCGCCGGGCAAGAAGTACGGGCGCGACATCGAATGGATGCCCGAACCGCGCGTCGCTGAAGCCGTCCTCAACGAGATGATTGCCGAAGCTAAAACCATCACCGTGTTGCTCAATCATCGCCTCAAAGAAAAAGGCGGCGTCAAAAAACAAGGCACGCGCATCACTGAAATCACGATGGAAAACGGCGCGCGCTTGACGGGAGCGATCTTCGCTGATGCCACCTACGAGGGGGATTTGCTGGCGCAGGCGAAAGTGGATTTTACCTGGGGGCGTGAATCAGCGGCACAATACGGCGAATCGCTGGCGGGCGTTCGTCCGAAAGACCGCAATCATCAATTCGATTTTGCGGTGTCGGCGTACGATGAAAACAAAAAGCTCTTGCCCGAAATTCAAAAGGAACCGCGCGGCGAAATTGGCGCGGCTGATCGCAAGGTGCAGGCGTACAACTTTCGCATGATCCTGACGAACGATCCGGCCAATCGCATCCCCTTTGCCAAACCAGTCAGCTATGACGCGAAACGTTTTGAGTTAGCGGCGCGTTGGCTGCAAGGCTTCGCCAAAGACAAAGGCCGCGCACCACGGATGAACGAAATCCTGTTGCCCGCGCAAGTGGCTGGCAAGCAGAAATGGGACTTCAACAATCGCGGCGCGTTCTCAACGGATTACATCGGCAAAAGCTGGGACTATCCAAACGCCAGCTACAAACGTCGCGCCGAGATTTGGCAGGATCACAAACGCTACACGCAAGAGTTGTTTTACTTCCTCACGACCGACTCACGTGTGCCTAAAGAAACCCAGGCTGAGGTCAGTCAATTCGGCATCGCCAAAGACGAATTCACCGACAACGACCACTGGCCATATCAGCTTTACGTGCGGGAAGCGCGGCGGTTGGTGGGCGATTATGTAGTCGCGCAAAAAGACATTCAGACTGAATTGACCAAGCCCGATGTGATTGCGATGGGGTCATACAACAGCGATTCGCACAACGTGCAACGCTATGTTACACCCGAAGGCCACGCGCAAAATGAAGGCAACATGGAAGTCGCCGTCACACCCTATCAAATCCCGTATCGCGTCCTGTTACCGAAAAAATCGCAAGCGACCAACTTGCTAGTGCCGGTATGTTTTTCTGCCAGTCACGTGACGTATTCCACGCTGCGGATGGAGCCGCAGTACATGATGATTGGGCAGGCCGCTGGCTTAGCGGCGAAGATGGCGATTGCGAATAACGTCGCTGTACAAGCGATCAATACAAAGCAGTTGAGCGACAAACTGAAACACTTGGGCGCAGTGTTTGAATGGACGAAGCCTGAGACGAAGTGAATTGAGGAATGCTATGAAAAGAATCCTGGTGGCCTTGTTATTACTCAGCGTGAGCGTGCTGGCGCAGACGAAGCAATATGACCTGGTGATTTACGGCGGCACGGCGGCAGCGGTAACAGCGGCAGTGCAAGCACAACAAATGGGCAAAACCGTCATCATTGTTTCGCCTGACAAACATCTCGGCGGCCTATCGAGCGGCGGGCTTGGCTTCACTGACACCGGCAACAAATCCGTCATCGGCGGCCTAGCGCGCGAGTTCTATCATCGCGTTTGGCAGCATTATCAAAAGCCGGAAACGTGGCAATGGGAGAAGCCCGAACAATTTGGCAACAAAGGGCAGGGCACAGTGGCGATGGATGGCGCAAACCGTACGATGTGGATTTTTGAGCCGAGTATCGCCGAAAAAGTTTTCGAGGAACTCATTGCCGAATACAAAATCCCAGTTGTGCGCAACGAATGGCTCAATCGCAAAACCGGCGTCAAGAAATCAGGCGCACAGATTGTTTCGATCAAAACGCTGAGTGGCAAAACGTACCTCGGCAAGATGTTCATTGATGCCACCTACGAAGGCGATTTGATGGCCGCCGCAGGGGTCAGCTATCACGCAGGCCGCGAGTCAAAAGCTCAGTACGGTGAACAATGGAACGGTGTGCAAACCGGCGTGCTGCATCATCGCCATCACTTCGGCGCGGTCAAAGAAAAGATCAGCCCATACTGGATTCCCGGTGATCCCAAGAGCGGCGTTCTGCCGCGCATCTCCACTGCGCCGCCCGGCGAATATGGCGCTGGCGATAAGCAAGCTGCAGGCGTACTGCTATCCGCATGTGCCTGACGCGATCACGACGCCAATCGCGTACCGTTTCCCAAACCCGCAGGTTACGATCCGAAGCAATATGAATTGCTGTTGCGCATCTTTCAGGCTGGCTGGCGTGAGACGTTCCAGAAGTTCGACCGCATCCCAAATCACAAAACGGACACCAACAATCACGGCCCGTTCAGCACCGATAACATTGGCTATAACTACGATTATCCCGATGCGTCGTACGAACGCCGCCGCGAGATTATTAAGGAGCACGAGCAATACCAAAAAGGTCTGGCTCTACTTCATCGCCAACGATCCACGCATGCCGAAAGACGTACAGGACGAGATTCGTAAATGGGGCTTGGCCAAAGATGAATTCAAGGACAACGGCAACTGGCCGCATCAAATCTACGTCCGCGAAGCGCGGCGCATGATCGGCGCGTATGTGATGACCGAAAACGAATTGCTGAAAAAACGCGCGACGCCTGATTCGGTCGGGATGGGTTCATACGGCATAGATTCGCATAACATCCAACGCTACATCGTCATCCCCGCAGGGGGCACAGGCAAAGACGCCTACGTGCAGAACGAAGGCGATATTGGCGTATCCACGAACGGGCCGTATCAAATCGCGTATGGTTCGCTCGTGCCGAAGAAAGGCCAAGCCGACAATTTGCTTGTACCCGTTGCGATGTCGAGTTCGCACATCGCTTACGGCAGTATTCGGATGGAGCCAGTCTTTATGATTCTCGGCCAGTCCGCCGCGACTGCCGCAATGATGGCGATTGATGGCAAAATGGCGGTGCAGGATGTGCCGTATGCAAAGTTGCGGGAGCGATTGTTACAAGACAAGCAAGTGCTCGCCTTTTGATCCGAAAGCGCAGAACATCTGGGCTGGCTGATCAAGTTGTGGAAAAGAAAAAAAGCACGAAGGTCTGATGTTGGCCTTCGTGCTTTTTCCATTTACACAACCTGGTTTCGGTTGAAAATCCGCCCGCTTACATGCTCTCCAATCCCCGCATTGTACCGGTACTGGTGGCAAATTTATCTGCCTCAATGCCCAGCCGTTGCAGCACGTTGACGAACAGATTTGGCAGCGGATAATTGCGCTCGCGATCAAAGGCCAGATGCTGCCCGTGCTTAAAGCCACCGCCCGCAAAGAGCGTCGGCAGATTCGTCGTCACGTGCGTATTCGCGTCGCCCATGTTTGTGCCATATAGCACCATCGTACGGTCGAGCAACGTGTCATTGCCTTCTTTGCATGCTTTCAGGTCAGTGAAGAGCTTATCGAGCGCCTTCATTTGCAGGCGATCCGCCTTCTCGTGCTGCCGCAATTTTTCTTCCCGCTTGCCGTGATGCGAAATCGCGTGGTAGCTGTCGCTCAAGGTTTCGTCGCCAATCGTAATCGCAGGCGAATTCACGCTGTCGAGCATCAACGCGACGAGGCGTGTCGAATCGGTCTCGAAGGCGAGGCGCGCAAGATCGTACATCAACCGCACTTTCTCAAAATAATCACGCGGCGCAGCGGTATCGGCAGGCGGCTCGACGCTCACCATCGGTTTGGGTTTCTGTTCCCATTCAGCGGCCTGGCCGAGACGCTTTTCGAGATCACGGACGCCCGTCATATATTGATCGAGCCGTTCGCGGTCGCGTGCGCCGATATTGCTTTGCAGTCGGCGCGTTTGTTCGGCCACGCTATCCATCACGCTTTGCCCCAACGCCAAACGCCGCACTTGGGCTTGCACTTCGGCGGGCGTGCCGGTGACGAACATGCGTTTGAAAATCTCGGACGGCTTTTCTTCGGACGGAATCAACACGCCGCCGCTCGTCCACGACAGGCTGTGCTGGCCTTGCTGAATGTTGACGCCGAGCGTGAGCGACGGGAAGCGCGTCTGATTGCCGATATGTTCCGCCGCAAATTGATCGAGCGAGATTGTATTGCGAAAACCGCCGCTTGACGGGTGCGGAGCGCAGGTCAAAAAGCAATTGTCCGCCGGATGCCCCGCGTCTACGTCAGGATGCCAGACGCCGCTGAAGACCGTGAAGTCATTGCGATGCGCTTTGAGTTCTTCGAGATACGGCGAGAGTTGATAGCCGAAGCCTTTGGAATCCGCCGCCGGAAAGAACTTCCACGGCAGCACGCCAAGGTTGTTGCAAATCGCAAAAAAGCGGCGCGGCACGGGCTTCGTTTCAGCACGCGCAAACGCAGGCAGCATCGCGTCCAGCAATGGCAGCGAAAGCGCGATACCTGTGCCTCGTAAGAAAGTGCGACGTGAAAGGGCATTTTGAGTTGAGATGTTCATAGTCTTCATGCGGTTCGTCCTTTGTTTGCAGAATAAAATTATCAGAAGAGCATAATGATGCCTGTCGTCTGATCCTCGTTCATCGCTCTAATTTCGTCGCAATGATCTCGTAAAATTTCCTCAATGGCAACGGTCTTACAGTTTCCCCGCCGAATCCAGACGACTTTGGGCGGAAAGCCTAACCACCAGCATAATTCACTATAATCAGCGTCTTTGGTCACAATGATAAAGTCCTGCTCAAGCGCGTATTCGCGTACTTCGCGGTCATCCACTTGATCCAGTCCCAGCCAATACACATGCGACGAATCAGGAAACAAATCGCCGAGCAAGTGAACTAAGCGCGGCGACAAGTTATGGTCAAACAGGAGTTTCACGCCAGCACCACAAACTGACTTTTTTCGCGGTCAGCCGCATAGCTAAGACAAGCCCGAATATCCTCGTCTGTCAGATAAGGAAAGTCTGCTAAAACCTCCTGCACGGTCATGCCAGCCGCCAAATATTCAAGCACATCTGACACGGTAATGCGCATCCCGCGAATACAAGGCTTTCCTCCGCGTTTTCCTGGTTCAATCGTGATGATGTCTCGATAATTCATAGGCAGATGTTACGCCTCATTACCGGCTCCGCGCAAAAAGCTGCGGTGGGAAAGGACGGTTTGAGTTGAGATGTTGAGTGATTTCATGGATTGAAGCTCTTGACGTTGTTAACAATGTGACTTTCAGACAACCAGACGATTGTACTTAAGATTAAACCGTCCGTCACAAACTATTCAATAACGATTTCTTCATGTAATCCGCACTGCGCTGCGCGCAATTCATCGCATCCGGCACGTAATTATTCCCCTGCTCGACGAACATGTGTTTGACGCCGGAGAGTTGGGCGTCCTTGAAAATCGGTTTGAAATCAATTTGCCCGTCGCCCACCACCTCGTGCAGTTCCCGGTTTTGCTTATTCATATCCTTGATGTGCCAGATGACAAAGCGGCCCGGTTGTTTTTTGAACCAGTCCAGCGGCTTCATGCGCGAGCCGAAGGAAAACCAGTACAAATCCAATTCCATTTTCACCAAAGCTGGGTCGGTTTCTTTCAGAATAATATCGTAGGGAATCACGCCGCCCTGCTCCATAAAATCCCAACCATAATTATGATAGGCAAGCTGCAAGCCGCCGCGCTTGATTTGTTCGCCGATGGTATTGAGCGTGGCGGTCAGTCGTTTCGTTTCCTCCAGCGTGCGGTATTGCGGTGAGAGAATCGGCCAGACGATATAACTTTGCTTGAGCGCCGTCGCTCCCGCGATGCACTGATCGGTATAGCGTTTCAACTCATCCTGCTGGTTTTTACCGAAATACTTGTCCAGATCGTAATGCCCTGACGATGTGGTCAGGCCGCAATCGCTGAGCAACTGGCTGGCCTGTTTCGGCTCAAGACCCCAGTAGTATTTGTTATTGCCGTAGTTAAACCCGTAGGTCTCAACTTCCTGATAGCCAAACTCCGCGATCCGTTGGAAGGTCGCGCGCAGGTCTTTCGCCATCGCCTCCCGAATCGTAAAAAGCTGTAGCCCTAACTTGAACTTGTTACTGGCACTCCGCTGTAACGCGGACGGGAACATCAGGGCTGAGGCTGAAAGTAAACCAGCCTGTTGCAAAAAATTGCGTCTGGAATGTAGGTAAGAAAGGTTATGTTTCATCAAATATCTCCCAGCAGTGCGTTCAACGGTGCGGGGTTTCCAAGAGAGGTTAAGAACAATCGCCTACCACTGCGTCGAGCAACGGCAAGCTGAGCGCGACACCGGCTCCGCGCAAAAAGCTGCGGTGTGAAAGAGCGGTTTGAGTTGAAATGTTAATGGTCTCGTGCTCGTTGATTTCATTGATCGCAGCACCTGACGTTTGTGTCAACCTAACATTCAGACAATCTGGTTAGCGAAAAGTTAGATAGTATCTTTGTATGATAGCCTGACGAAATGTTTCATAAATGAAGCTGTAAGCTCAAAAATGAATTCAACCTCTTCTTCAATGACAGCATCATCGTGCTTAACATATGAGTTTTGATAGTTTGTGTAGTAATCAACGAGCTTAACAAACATATTAACTAATATCCGCTGAACCACCTTTCTGTCTTATGTAAGGCCCCCAATAGATGGAATTTGTTTTTCAAGAGGTTTCGCCCATTGGATAAGAGTAAGTGCTATCGAACAGTTTTTCTAAGGCCAGTCGCAAGTCGTCCAACACATTTCGGATGAAAATTCCATTTGCATGTTTTTTGAACAGCTTGATTAATGAGAGACTCAGCGCCTCTGGAAAAGGTTGTCAGAAAATGTTGAGTTCTCTCAATCAATTTCTCATTCAAGCTCTGAGCTAACGGCCTCATCTGCCAATTGCCCATAACGGGCAATCAACATTAGTTTGAGTGTTTGAGCTGCCTGTCTATTACGTTCTTGAAGTTTTGGGTGATCACAAAGCTCCCGCAATATTTGATACTTTTGAGCAGGCGTAAAGACCGATTAAGTTATCAAATAAAGCTGTTCTCTTGTTTGGCGCATCAAATGGATAAGTAGGGTGCGGAATTTCTACATTCCATTGGATTGAGTACTGCTGCGGTGATTTTGACGAAGTCCAGCCCACTCAAGCCATCATTAGTATCTGCAATGATACTGCGCTGCATGTGAAATAAATGTGGGCGGTATTTCAATTGCCTCATAAAACCCCTCGATATTTCTGCCTAAGCTTAAACTAACCAGGTAGATCGAGAACCTATCCTACGAACTCGAGTTACTTATTCCGAAACAACTCGCTCTCGATAATCAGTTGAATGAGCGTTTTCACGCCGTAGCCTTTGCTCGCCGCGCGATCAAGGATCGCTTCGACTTTCGGGCGGTCACTGAATTGCACATACCGCGCCGGTCGCAAAGACGATGATTTGGGTGGTCAGATTGCGCGCGATTTGCCGTTCGTCTTTGAGCAGCAGGCGTTTCAACTCGCACACATCCTGTTTGTTGCGCCAGCCGCTTGGTTACTACAACGTCGCCGGAACCAACTTGCGGGACGTATGCAATGGTTTCTGCCTTAATACAATAAGTTGCGCTTTCTTTGCCGTAATCAGGGCGTAGGTGTAGCCGTCTTGCGAAACGAACTCAACCTCATAGCCGCCGGTTGGATGAACTTCGACCACCGCGCCGATTTCACCGCGCCGCAATTTGTATTTCGGTAGGTCTTCCGTCAAAGCGACGACATCGAATAACTTGATTTTATCCATTACTACCTCAACGAGATTTGATTGGATAGCACGTAACCAGCCGTGGGAAATCCTCGTTTGGCCGCACGTTCCAGGCGCTCAAAAGTGTCGCATGCTTGCCTTGCCAAGTCATCTCGAATTCAATCTGATACCGCTGTCCATGCTCGTCTTTATCGCCCAACTCAGCCTCATGCGTTTTCACGATCTCACGTAAAACAGCGCGCAGTGCTTCCGCATCTTCGCTGGTCAAGCCCAGCAATGCCTTGAACAGTTGAGCCTTGTGTTTGCCAATCTTATGCTCCGTATTCAAACAGTAATCGCGCAACTTCCGCAGCTCAACAACAGCCTTCTCTGGATTTGGAATCTTCACGGTTACTTATTCCGAAACAACTCGCTCTCGATAATCAGTTGAATCAGCGATTTTACGCCATAGCCTTTGCTCGCAGCACGATCAAGGATTGCTTCGACTTTCGGGCGGTCACTGAATTGCACGCTCGCGCCCGTGGCAAAGACGATGATTTGGGTGGTCAGATTGCGCGCGATTTGCCGTTCGTCTTTGAGCAGCAGGCGTTTCAATTCCCGCACGTCCTGAAAGCGTTGTCCATCGGGCAGCGAACCCGATGCGTCTACAGGCTGAATATAACGAAACGCGAATTTTTGCCCATTCTTGCCGATGCCGGGGGCTTTTTCGCCTTCGGCCAAGCGCGCGGTATTTGTCGCGCCAGCCGCCGAAGACATCGAAGTTTTCGAGCGCGAATCCCGCGGGATCAATTTTCGCGTGGCAGACATTGCAACTCTTATCATTGCGATGTTTTTCGAGGAGTTGCCGCATTGTCGTCGCGCCGCGCACGTCCGGTTCAACGGCAGGCGTGCCGGGCGGCGGCGGCGGTACGGGTTTGCCCAGGATGCGCTCCATCATCCACGCCCCGCGCACCACGGGTGAAGTAGTCGTGCCGTTCGCGGTGACTTTGAGCACGCTGGCTTGCGTGAGCAATCCGCCGCGCACTGCATCGGGCGGCAACGCTACGCGGCGAATCTGTGAACCTTCGACGCCCGGCAAGCCGTAATGATTAGCGAGCCGTTCGTTAATCATCACGAAATCAGAGGCAATCACATTGCGCGCGGGCAAATCGCCGCGTATCAGTTCGGCAAGAAACGCTCGCGTCTCAGCGGCGGAAGATTCCACCAAATGATCATCGAGATAATAATCCGAGTACAGCAACTCATCCGGTGATGTGATGTTCACCTTGCGCAAATCGAGCCAGTAATCAAGGAAGGCCGTCACGAAGCGTTGCGATTTGGCATCGCCCAGCAGGCGATCCACTTGCGCGCGCAACACGGCAGGCTTGCGCAATGCGCCTTGCTGTGCGAGTTCGCGCAATTTTGCATCGGGTTCCGAATTCCATAGAAAATAGGCCAGACGCGAAGCCAGCGCGTGATCGTCCAACCGTCCCGGCTTCTCTTCGAGCGTCGTGAACGCGGGCGAACACAGCACGGCGGAATACGCTGTAATCATCGCTTCGGTGAAGCTGTCACCATTTTTCAGCGAAGCGTCCACGAGTTTGAGGAAACGTTGCACATCTTCTTCGCAGGTTTGCTGCTGCTGTGGATGGCGATAGGCGCGTTGCAGGAAGTTGCGTAGCAACCGCTCGGCATCGGCGCGCGGATTTGTCGAGACGATTTCGATTTGGCCTTTGGCGTTCTTCTTGATCGGCAAATCGCCGAACATCAGCCGATGGCCTTTGCCGGGCCATTCGTCATAAATCGGCCCTGTGACTTCGAGCCAGCGAAACGCTACACCGGGCTGCCCATCTTTTTCCGCCAGCGGATTGCGCCAGTTGGGCGGTCGCGAGCGAAACAAGCGCACGGCGTCAGGCCGAATCGTTTCGTCCTTCAGCAAATACACTTCGACTTCTTGCACAGAGGGTTCGGGCGACACGTCTACGTTGGCGAGATAGCGCATCTGGCGCGGCGGGATTTCGGCATAGAGCGTAATCGGTTCCCGCGTGCGTCCGGCGGAAGCTTCGATGCGGCTGGGCTTCCACCAGCGTTCTGCGCTTTCCGGCCCGGCCCAGAACGAATGCGCGTTGAGGCGCAACTTGTAGCGTCCCGGCACGGGCGCCTTGAATAGATTGAAGCGGATTTCGAGCGGTTCGTACGAACTCGCGACGACGCCCATGCTTTCCAGTTCGCGTTTGACCGGATCGGTTGTGCCTACCGTCATCGGCGCTTCTTTTTTGAGCACGGCCACATCGGCAGCATTGCCCAGCAACGGGAATGTCGCGCGTTCGGAGGCAGTGTTGAATTGCGAGAACTCGACCTTGCGGAAGAAGGCGGGCTGCTCGCGGGCGTAATACCGCTTTGTTTCAGTCGCGGGCCGCGTTGCTCTGGCGCGCCATTACTTCGCGCAGGGCATATTCCGCCGCCGTCAGATAGCGGCTGATTTGCACGTGCGACACGCCGAGCGCCTCGCCGACTTTGTTGAAGCGATGGGCCTCGCCGTCTTCGGGCAATAGCTCTTTGACTTGCAGCCAGGGCGCGTCGAGCAAATCGCGCAGAGTGTTTTCATATTCGTAGCGATTCATCCGCCGCCACACGGCGCGTCCTTCGTTCCGAAGGCGCGCAGCATCTGCCGCAATCATTGGCTCCGCCAGCGCCTTCAGAAATCCTGCGCGCACGGTTGCTTCGGGCTGCGGCATACTTTTCGGCGGCATCTCGCCATCGCGCACGCGGTCGTGGACTTTCACCCAGGTTGCAAAAGTCTTCTCATCGGTCAACTCAAATTTGAGCGCAGTCAGGTCGAGATTGCCTTTCTTCGTTCGACTGTCGTGACAGGCAAAGCAATTCGTTTCCAGAAACTGCTGCACATTGACAGCCGCAGTTGCGCTGGGAGGCTTCGGGCGCATCGCCCACATGGCACTGAGAGCCAGCACCAGAATCGCGATCAATTTTATTCGTCTGTTCATGGTCAGAATGTCGTGAATGATTTCGGTTAAATTGTGCTGCGTCCACGTGCGACGCTGCGCCATTCTACAACGCTTGCGGCGCAATATGAAATTGGAAATGCTTTCACTTCCTCGTGATAGTCGCTTTGTCTGCTACTGCTCGACGATAAATACAAATAGCCTTGCTCGGCGTCTATGCGTCGCCCTTGATTTCCGACAGGTGTTTCCCAGGCGGTGGCACCTGCGCTTGTGGGACAGCAGTATCCTGGGGGATTTACCAACCGGGAAATAAATCACGTTTCGCTTTATTTTTTGCGCTTCTCTGAGTATAAACAAGTACCTCTTTTTTTCTCTCAACCGAGGGCGGCTAGCCCCGTTTATGAATATGGTAAAACAAAACTACGACGTACTCATTGTTGGCTCTGGCGCTTCCGGCGGCATGGCGGCCTACACCCTCACGCAAAAAGGCGTGAAATGCCTGTTGCTCGAAGCGGGGCCAGCGGTTGATTTTAATCGGCAGCGCGTGCTGAAGCCTGTATACGAATTGCCTTATCGCGGTTTGGGCAAACCGGGCAAACTCTCGCTCATTTATCAAGCAACGGAATTCAACGCGCATCAGTGGGTGGACGAAGAGAAAATCCCCTATACTTTCGATCCGAAGAAGCCGTATAGCTGGGGGCGCATTCGCATGATCGGCGGTAAATCGGCGTTTTGGGGGCGCATGTCATATCGCCTGAGCGATTACGAATTCAAAGCCAAAGACCACGACGGCTATGGCGACAACTGGCCGATCAGTTACGCCGATTTAGCCCCGTACTATGATCGCGTCGAGCCGATCTTACGCGTAGCAGGCCGCAAAGAAGGCTTGCCACAACTGCCCGATGGCAATTTTGTAGATGACAATTCGCCTGATGGGGCATTGGTGCAACGCATTGCCAAAGTAGCGAATAAGTACGGCACTACCATCACCAAGATTCGGCGGGCGCTGGGCGATGGACAGTTCGCCAGTTCTCATAATTTATTGCTGCCCGCCGCGCAGGCGACAGGCAATCTCACCATTGTTCCCAATGCCGTTGTGCGCGCGGTGACGACCGATAAAAAAACAGGGCAGGCGAATGGTGTGAGTTTCTTTGAGCGCCAATCAGGCCGCGAGTTGCACGCCAAGGCGCGTATCGTCGTGCTGGGCGCATCGTGTTTGGAAAGCACGCGTATCCTGCTCAATTCCAACATCGCCAATTCCAGCGGCGTGCTGGGGCATTACTGGCACGATCAGTTTTACATCCCCAACGGCGTCGTAGGTGTGATTCCCGAAGCACGCAATGGCAAGGCTCCGCGCGGCTTGCTGGGCGGCGGCGGTGTCATTCCGCGCTTTCGGAATTTGAAAACGCGAGAGAAGAGCTTTTTGCGTGGTTATGCGTGTGACGTGAATCCGGGACAGTCGCCGGATGCAAAATACTTTCCCGCGTATGGCGCGGAACTGGAAACGCTGGTCGAAAGCCATCGCGGCGCAGCTATTGGGACAACGATTATGGGCGAAACGCTGGCGCGCTTTGAGAATCACGTCAAACTTGACCCCAAAGTGACGGACGCGTGGGGGATTCCCGTTGTGAATTTCCAGGTTCAGTATGGCGATAACGAACACAATATGGCCAAAGATGCCGTCAACACCATCAGCCAGATGTTCATTGATGCCGGATGCGAAATCTTGCACCAGAACGCTGTAATGAACCGTTGCGGGCGCAGTATGCACGAGATCGGCACGTGCCGCATGGGCGACAATCCCAAAACCAGCGTGCTGAATAAATGGAATCAAAGCCACGATATAAAGAATTTGTTTGTGATGGACGGCAGCAGTTTCGTTAGCGGCGGCGCACAAAATCCTACGCTTACGATTATGGCACTTGCCATGCGCGCCTCGGAATATCTGGCCGAGCAATTGCGCACAGGAGATTTGTGAAGCGGGTAGAGTAAACTTTCGAGTTTGCTGCTGCCTCCCCAAACGGATCATTGTAAATATCGCAGCAAACTGGAAATTTTGCTGTACATTCACGATAATGTCGCTCGTCAGCTTTTTCATTTGAAACGAATGAATCTCTTCGCTTCTTCGGTCAGCCGTTAGCAATGGGACTCGCCCTCAGCAAGCGCCCGGCTTCCGCCTCGCCGAGCTACCATTGGATGCTAGCGAAAACTACTCCACAGGAGGGGAGTCTCTATGCCGCATGTCACTTTCATTCACGGGATTGCCAACAAACCACCGCACGAAAATCTGCTCCGAATCTGGGAAAACGCTTTGGCCCGCGAGAGCGGTCTTGATCTGAATGATGCCGGCGTAACCACTTCGATGGTTTACTGGGCCGATTGTTTCTATGATGCGCCGATGGCGGAGGCCGCCTTTGAAAGCGCCGCCAATTTAGCTGGCCCGGATGTCGCGGTCTCTCCGCAGGATACGGTTGACCAGTCGTGGCGATATAAGCTACCGGTGGACGAGAAGCTCATGGTGGAAAAACTCGCCGCCAAATTGAAATATGAAATGATAGTTGACGACACTATCGTCGCCGCGGAAGAGGCGATTGGCCTTGACTACGAACGCATTCCGTTGCCCGGCTGGCTGAAGAAACAGATGATGGCGACATTTCTGCGTGACGTGCATCACTATCTGTACAATATGCAATTCTGCCCGCGCCTTGGGACGACGTATCAATTACAAGAGGAGATTCGGAAACGGTTGGTGACGGCGCTGCAGGAAGGCGCGAGCAAGCCCGGGCCGCACGTGCTCATCAGTCATAGTATGGGCACCGTGATCGCCTACGACTGCCTTAAGCGCGTGCCGGATTGCCCGTCCGTAGATGCGTTTATGACCATTGGCAGCCCGCTGGGAATTGACGAAGTGCAAGACCCGCTCAAACCGGAACTGACCCGCGACGATGGCTTCCCCAGCGCGCGCGTGCGGGGACGGTGGATTAATGTCTATGATTCGTTAGACCCGGTGGCTGGCCTTGATCCCAAGCTGGCCAATGATTATCGGCGCGGTGGCGAGTCGGTGATTGAAGACATCAATGAACAGAATTGGGGTAAGTGGCGACACGACATCACCAAATACATGGCCGGTCAGCAACTGCGCAGCAAATTGCAGGAACTGTTGCAACTGTGAGCAAAATGTACAGCAAACTTTCGAGTTTGCTGCGGTATTCGCCAACGGGTACCGATGGTAGTCAGCAGCAAACTCGAAAGTTTGCTGTACATTCTCGGAGGAGTAGCCATGAGTTGGGATGAAAAATCGTTTGGAACCACCCTCAGAACTTTAGTTGAGAAATACGACCGCGACGGCGTGGGCCTTCGATGCGAGGATTTGATTCAGCATCTGCGTCAGCGTCCGAATGAATATCCGCATGGAGACGCGAAACCGATCCTGCAAAACCTGCGCAAAAACCGGTATTTCGACCTGATGCAAAAAGTGGCCGATGCGCTACTGCAAGGTGGGCAGACCTCGCCGCTTGTCCGGCGGCTCTATGCCCAGTCGCTGATTGATCAAAGCATTCTGGCTGCTGCGCTGGCGGTGCTCGGCCCGTTAGCGCAAGAGAGTGAGGGCACCAATCAAGACGAGTATGCGGAAGCATACGGCTTGATTGGGCGCAGCCATAAGCAACGTTATATGGATGCGTACTGTCTCGCAGACAAAAGTTCTCAACTCCTGCGCAATCAGCAAAATCTGGCTGAAGCCATCAAAGCCTATGACACGATCTACAATCTCGACAAACAGAAATTCATCTGGCACGGCGTCAATACCGTGGCGTTACTGTGCCGGGCGGAAAAAGATGGAGTGCGATTAACTGACCATCGTCGGCCACAACAGGACGCAGAATACCTGGCGCAGGAAATCCTGGATCAGGTAGATGAACTCAATAACAACGACCAGGCCGAGTCTTGGGATTTTGCCACGGCAGCGGAAGCCTGTCTGGCACTCAACCGCTACGATGACGCGTTGCGCTGGCTCGAAAAATATGTTGCCGATTCCAAAGTGGATGCGTTCCAGCTTGCCAGTACGTTGCGCCAATTTGAAGAAGTTTGGCAACTGGAGGTAAATACGGAGCCGGGGTCGCACCTCTTGCCTTTGCTGAATAATGCGTTGCTCAAACGTGAAGGCGGGCGGGTGGAAATCGCGCCGCAGTCCGTCGCCGCCCAGTTCACCGCCACGGGCGAATTCAAGACCGACAAGACTTATGAAAAGGTCTTCGGAGTGGACAGCTACATGGGGCTTGAGGCGTATCGCATGGGACTGGAACGCAGCCGTGGCATTGCCCTGATTCGAATGCCCGGCGAACCGCGTGGCTTCGGCACTGGCTTTTTGCTTCGCGGTGGCGCACTGCATCCATCGTATGGCGATGAACTTCTGCTGATGACGAATGCGCACGTCATCAGTGACGATCCCAGCTCAGTCCGTCCCGCCGATGTAGAAGTGACTTTCGAAGCATTGGACGGGGTGAAGTGCGGAATTGACGAGATTCTCTGGTCTTCGCCCCCAACGCAATGTGACGCTACTTTGCTGCGGCTCAGCGTGAGCGAGGCGACAGCCGCGCTGCTGAAACAGGTCACTCCTTATCCCGTGATAAACGAGCCGCCCGTGCTCAACGATAAAGCGCGCGTGTGCATCATTGGCCATCCCGGTGGCGCGGGGCTGTCGCTTTCTTTGCAGGACAATCTGTTGTTGGATTATGACGCTCATCGCATGCACTATCGCACGCCGACCGAAAACGGCAGTTCGGGCAGCCCCGTTTTCAATAAACAATGGAAGTTAGTCGGATTGCATCACAAAGGTGACAGTCGTATGCAGAAGCTGAATGGCAAGACCGGCACCTACGAAGCCAACGAAGGCATTCGCATCAGCGCCATCATTGCCGCGCTGGCGGCGAAGTTGGGAAACTGATTACCAGGTTGCCGCTGGCACCGGAAAGCTCACCCGGCTCAAGGAATATCCAATGGGCAAGATTCCCAACTGGATCGAGATCGTAGACTTTCGTTGAGAAGAGGAAGGAAACCGAAAATTTGTCAGGTGGTCATAGCGATTGATAAGAAGCTGTTCGTTCCTGGGGTAAAATTGGCTAACCTAGACGGTACATCGGAGGAAATCATGGCCTTTCCACAGGAAAAACTTCTTTACACTATCGAGCAGTATCTGGAAATGGAGCGTGCGGCGGAAGAGCGGCATGAGTTCGTTGACGGACATCTTTATACAATGTCAGGCGAGAGCCTTGCACACAGTCAAATTTGTATCAACCTTGCTGGTGAATTTCGTACAGCCTTGAAAGGTAAACCCTGTCAAGCGCTATCGCCGAATATGAAAGTCCGCAGCGGCCCCTATATCAAAGAGCAGCGCACGACCAAAGGCTTGTTCTCCTATGCTGATTTGACGGTGGTGTGCGGCAAGCCGGAATTTCACGACCAGCATCAGGATGTCTTGCTCAACCCCATTGTGATCTTTGAAGTCTTGTCGGACTCGACCGAAGACTTTGATCGCGGCCTGAAGTTTCTGCGGTACCGGGCGCAGATTGCGTCATTGCAAGAATACGTGCTGGTCTGGCAGGCTCGCGCCGATCATTGAGATCTACACCCGCCAGTCCAATGGCTGGTTGTTGTCAGAACACAACGGGCTGGAAAGCTCGGTCTATCTAGCTTCGATTGATTGCCGCTTGTCGCTCCATGAAGTATTTGATCGCGTCACCTTTCCTGACCTTGATAAAGAGGAAGGGGAAGTCTGAAGAAACCTTTCCCAACTAATCCTACGCGTGATGCTCCTGCAAACTAATCACACTCAGCTTTTCCTGTTCCTGTAACGATTCAATGGCGCTCGCCGCTGCATTCGCACCCGTCAAGGTCGTAAACGTCACCACACTGTATTGCATGGCCGCGCGGCGAATAGCGCGTTCGTCGTAGTGCGAGGCTTTGCCGAGTGGCGTGTTCACGATCAGATCAATCTCGTCGCTTTTGATGAAGTCTACGATGTTCGGGCGACCTTCGTTTACCTTGTAGACACGTTCGCATTCGACGCCCGCATCAATCAACACGGCTGCGGTGCCGCGTGTGGCAATGATCCGAAAACCCAAATCGTTCAGGCGACGCGCGACGCGCACGGCATTTTTCTTGTCGCTGTCGTTGACGCTGACGAAGGCCGTGCCTTCCAGCGGTAACATCGCGCCCGCGCCCATACAGGCTTTGGCAAAGGCTTCGCCGAAGCTGGCTCCCATTCCCATCACTTCACCAGTCGAGCGCATCTCCGGCCCCAGCACGGGATCAACGCCGGGGAATTTTACAAACGGAAACACGGGTGCTTTGACAAAGAAGTTGATGACTTCCAGTTCTTCGGGCAGGTTGAACTCGGCGAGCTTGCGCCCCGTCATTACCCGCGCGGCGATCTTTGCGCACGGCACGCTGGTGGCTTTGGATACAAATGGCACGGTACGCGAGGCGCGCGGATTCACTTCCAGCACGTACACGATGTCGTCTTTGATGGCAAACTGAATGTTCATCAGCCCCTGCACATTT
Source organism: uncultured Acidobacteriota bacterium (assembly GCA_963794955.1). Lineage (GTDB taxonomy): Bacteria > Acidobacteriota > Blastocatellia > RBC074 > RBC074 > JAFDVL01. The sequence continues at coordinate 43,404 of CAWCGF010000015.1, read as the reverse complement.
AAGGCTTTCGCCAGGATGCGCGTGTATTTGCGCATTGTCTGCAAATGCTCCTGCTTGACCATATATGGCGGCAGGACGCACGATGAGTCGCCGGAGTGAATGCCTGCTTCTTCGATGTGCTCCTGAATGCCCGCGATCACGCATTGCTCGCCGTCGGCCAGCGCGTCAACGTCCACTTCAAACGCATCTTCAAGGAAGCGATCAATCAAAATCGGTTTTTCAGGCGAAGCGTCTACGGCAGTTTTCATGTACTGCTCAAGACTCACTTCATCATACACGATCATCATCGCGCGCCCGCCCAGCACGTAGCTCGGTCGCACGAGTACGGGATAGCCAATGGAGGCGGCGACGCGTTTGGCTTCGTCTACATTGACGGCAGTGCCGTTGATCGGCTGGGGAATATTCAGATCGGCAATCAACTTGCCAAAGCGTTTGCGGTCTTCGGCCAGGTCAATGGATTCGGGCGAAGTGCCGATGATCGGCACGCCTGCTTCGTGCAAGCGCATGGCCAAATTCAGCGGCGTCTGCCCGCCGAATTGCACGATCACGCCGACGGGCTTTTCCAGTTCGACGATATTCATCACATCCTCGAACGTTAGCGGCTCGAAGTACAAGCGATCCGACGTGTCATAGTCGGTCGAAACCGTTTCCGGGTTGCAGTTGACCATGATCGTTTCGTAGCCGTCTTCTTTAAGCGCAAACGCCGCATGACAACAGCAATAATCAAACTCAATGCCTTGCCCGATACGGTTCGGGCCGGAGCCGAGAATCATGATTTTCTGTTTGTCGGTCACCGCTGCCTCACATTCTTCTTCGTAGGTCGAGTAAAGATATGGCGTTTGCGACTCAAACTCCGCACTGCACGTATCAACGCGTTTGTAGACAGGCACGATCCCTGCGGCTTTGCGTTTGGCACGCACTTCGTTTTCCGTACAGCCTAACAATTCCGCAATACGCAGATCGGAAAATCCCATGCGCTTCGCTTGCCAGAGTAAATCGCGGGAGACTGAGGCCAAATCTTCCTGCGCGACTTCGCGTTGCATTTCGACGATTTGCTGAAGCTGGGTCAGGAACCAATGGTCAATCCGGGTGAGGTCAAACAAATCCTCGACCGACCAGTCGCGCTCCAAGGCCGCGTGCAGGTAATAAAGTCGTTCGGCATTCGGCATGATCAATTTGCGTCGCAATGCCTCATCGTCCACGTTGCGCACGTCGGGTGCTTTGCGCACTTCGAGCGAGCGCATGCCTTTGAGAAACGCTTCTTTGAAGGTGCGGCCAATCGCCATCGCTTCACCTACGGATTTCATTTGCGTGCCGAGCGTAACGTCTGCGCCGGGGAATTTCTCGAACGCCCATTTCGGGATTTTGACGACTACGTAATCAATCGTCGGCTCAAACGACGCGGGCGTTTTCTTCGTGATGTCATTCGGGATTTCGTCGAGCGTGTAGCCCACCGCGAGCTTGGCGGCAATCTTGGCAATCGGAAAGCCCGTGGCTTTTGAGGCCAGGGCGGACGAACGCGAGACACGGGGATTCATCTCGATGACACGCAGTTGCCCATTGCTCGGATTGAGCGCGAATTGAATATTCGAGCCACCCGTTTCGACCCCGATCTTGCGAATAATCTTGAGCGCCGCATCGCGCATCATCTGGTATTCGCGGTCGGTCAGCGTTTGCGCCGGGGCGACGGTGATGGAATCGCCGGTATGCACGCCCATCGGATCGAAATTTTCAATCGAGCAGATAATCACCACGTTATCGGCCAAATCGCGCATCACTTCGAGTTCGTATTCTTTCCAACCGATGATGGATTCTTCGACCTGGATTTCGCTGATAGGCGAAGCGGTCAAGCCGCGCTCGGCGATTTCCTCATACTCTTCCATGTTGTACGCGATGCCGCCGCCCGTGCCGCCCATTGTGAAGGCCGGGCGCAGGATGATCGGGAAATCTATTTCTTCGGCAGCGGAGATAGCTTCCTGCAAATTGTGACAGAAGCGCGCTTTTGGCATCTGCAAGCCGATCTCATCCATCGCCTGTTTGAAAAGCTGCCGGTTTTCGGCGACATGGATGGCCTGGAGTTTTGCGCCGATTAACTCGACGCCGAACTTTTCCAGCACACCTGCCTCGGCTAGTTTGACAGTCAGGTTCAGCGCGGTCTGCCCGCCGACCGTCGGCAATAATGCATCTGGGCGTTCGCGTTCGATGATAGCTGTGACGGCTTCGACCGTGAGCGGTTCGACGTAGGTTTTATCCGCCAACTCCGGGTCGGTCATAATCGTCGCCGGATTGGAATTGACCAGCACGACTTCAAAGCCTTCCTGCTTGAGCGCCTTGCAGGCTTGCGTGCCGGAGTAATCGAATTCGCAGGCCTGGCCAATAACGATAGGGCCAGAGCCGATGATCAGGATTTTATGGATGTCAGTTCGCTTGGGCATTTATTATTCAGGGGTTAGAAATCAAAAGTAAATCCGGTCAGTAAAGTAAAGTCGTTTGGTTTGACTTGACTCAGAGAGCGAGCATCGTAGCGATTGATACCTGTCAGGCGCAACGCCAGGTTTTTCGTGATTGGCGTTGTCAAAGAGGCCTCGGCTTGAACGCGGTATGCGCTTGGGTCTGCTAAGTCAGAAAAGAAGGTTGCTTGTTGGTTCAGCACCGTTCTGGACGTTAGCTTTTGGCTGGCCTTGAGCCGCAGCAAACTGGTCGCATTTAATTTTTGCAATCCTGTTTCGTAAACTTCTTTCGTAACTCCACCGCCAAAGTCAAACAACAATTGTTTGGTCTCGCCTTTAAGAAGGGGATAGCTGACGCCCAGGTTTTCGCTGATGCGGTAATCCAGTTTTTTCAGCCTATCAATTTCAAATTGAGATTCGGTAAAGACGGGTAGCTTAAAGAACGTCTGTTCGTATCGAAACGTACTGGAAAGGAGGCTGGCGGATTGTTTGCCGTCGCTCACACCACGTCGTCCATACGAAGTAAATGCAACTTTGTGCGACCCCTTTTGGCGCGCCACATTGAATGCCACATTCGCATCACTGGATTTTACATTGCCGCGTGTCATCGTGTACGCAAAGTTGACTTGTCGCTTCCAAGGATCAGGCTTGGGTGGTTTGGGATCATCCTTTGTGGTAGCCGCCGACTTGGCGCTAACCATCTGAGCAGTCTCTTTTGCCGCCAGACTTTCTCTCTCAAGTGTATCTTTGTCCTTAATGTTGATAATCGAAGCTAACCGCAGCCGCAATTCCTCCTCTGCTGTTTGCCAGCTTTTGATTTCGGAAAGACGAATCATGATGCGTCCGGCATAAACATTTCCGAGCTCGATTTGTTCATCATTGGCACTCAGTACCCCACCTGACACGCGGTCACCATTTGATAACAGTAAAATCAAAATGCCTTCGGTTGGCGGTTGATTTGGTATGTCGTCAGCAAAACTAAACTGGCTTAATAGCAACAGCGAACAGGCAAGGAAAATAGCGGATAAAAGAGGGCAAAAGTTGCGAGAGACTAAAGCGTTACGTCTTGGCATGGCTGTATGCAACAATAATGATCATCCTTATAGCTCCATTCAGTCAGTAAAATGAAACAGGGATATTAGCACGGGTGTTAGCAAGGGGGAAGCAGGGGCAGAAGTATTGCCTGTAATTGCGCTTCCGTTTTGCAGAGAGTTCTGTAACCCTATGTTCGATTATCGTTTTACCTCCACCCTCCAATTCAGCACCACATTGATAGGCGGCGCTGGCGCTTTCTCCGTCACAACAAGCAGTTGGGTGTACCTGCCTAGAATTCGGTGCAGCCGGTTGTGCTGACCGCCTTGCGCTTTCCACTTGCCACAAAGAACAATTTCTTGCTATCACCGCGTCAGAAGGGAACTGCGTCACATAGATTTCAATGTTCCCTGATTCATCGGACTATGAAGCAAGACCTTTTCCATCGGGCGCAACTCGGCCATTCTGCCCATTGGCCTTCGTCTGAAGCAACGTCCGCGGCCTGCGCTCATCCGTCAGCGGTTATTGCCAGATGACGCCCTGTGTCTGTGAAGTGACCGAAGGGAAGAGCAAAAATACTTCCCTCCTGGCGACCGAAGCGCAAATAGGCCTGGCCGCGCCGCTAGCTGGGCCCAAAATACGCCGCTGGTTAATTTAATAAAGATGCCAATCTCAACTTTTGGAAAATCCCACTTGTTATGGCTGGGCGGGTTTATTTGGCTGGTGTGATGCAATTGCTATTTATCCACGTCTTCCATGATCCAGGTACTGATGTCATTAAGGCTTATTAACGGCAGCACCAGGCGATCGCGCGCGACGCCGAAACCGCTGTTTCTCACCAGGATTATCCTTCCGGTTTTACAGGGGTCAAAATGCTTCGTGATCTGAAACGCCGCGCCGACAGGTTGGCCCCGCACGGGGTCAAACTTTCTGCCCCAGACATTCGTGCCCATCGCTCCGGCTGCGATGTAATAAATGATCTTGCCGTCCGGCGACCAGCGCGGGCGGTCATTCCATACCCACTCCTGGCTGTCGGTGATCGGAACCCAGTCACCGCCACCGACAGGTACGACATAGATCGTTCCTTCCTTGCCGTCCACTGGTCGCCAGGAATTAAATGCTACCCAGCGGCTGTCCGGCGAAAATCTGGCGTTTTCAATGAAACGATCCACCGATGTCGTCACCACCTGGGCTTGGGTTTCTGCCTGTGGGGCAGCGGCTAGTGGCAAGCGCCGAATCAGCGCTTTTCCCTCTTCACGTGAATTGCTGATTTCGAGCAGCCATTGGTCGTCTCGCGACCAATCTGTACAACGTCCTGGCGCTTGCTGCGGATCAACTGGCGAGGTAATGGGAAGCGCCTCGCCTCCCCCAGCGGGCATCCAAACATACTGCGCCTCCGGGGAACGATTATTTCCTGGATTAATTCTGACAAAACGCCGCACCGCCAAACGGCTGCCATCGGCTGACCAAGCCCCAATGGCATAGGAATATTTGTCAAACTTCTCCAGCATCTTTGCTCTGCTGGTTTTGAAGGAATATTCGTGCAACTCATCCCAAGCCCCCGGATGATAGTCGTAAGCGAGTTCTCGGCCATCCGCCGACAGGTCAAATCGAAAGGCCGCTCCCGATTCAGGTGAAATCAGTTTTTCTTCGCCTTTCAGCTTTCCTGTCACTGCCTCAAACGGCATTGTCCAGGTCCGTTCGAAGCCCCCGTACATGCTATAACCCATCCTTTTCCCATCCGGCGATAATGTATATGCCCAGTCTTCATGCTTGCTGGCTGTAAGTCGTTCCGGGCCATCAATCCAGCGCAAGGTTTGTGGATCAACCTTTACTCGCCAGACGTTCCAGGGGCCTTTTGATTTGGCTGTGAGGTATAGATACTCCCCGGAGGGTCCCCAATCAAAAGATACATACGACGTAAAAAGATCGTTCATTCTACGCTCTACGACGGGTTCTCTTTCGGATTTGATAGGAAGGCCACCATCAAGCGGGATCGTCCAGAGTCCCAATCCGAATTTTAGATGATTGCCCAGGAGCGTGATCCGTTTCCCATCGGGATGCCAGTTTGTTTTGAGGATTGTAATGAACTGATGTGTAAATTCAGGCCGGAATTCCTGCAATTGAGTTCCATCAGAATTGATCAGGTAAATTCTGGCGAGGATCGGATAAGAAATCTGCCAATGACTCTGGAACAGAATCTTTGATCCGTCTGGCGACCAGCTCGGTGAAACACCAAAAGAAGTGAGCTTTTGGGCTGGCCCGCCAAAGGCTGGCATGACAAAGAATCCACCACTGAAGCTGTGAATCGTCGAGGGGGTAAACAGCAGCTTCCGGCCATCCGGTGACCAGTCATTGACAAATTCGTTCCCAGCGTCTTTCGTGACCTGAATCGGTTCGCCACTGTTATCGAGCGGATACAGCCAAATATCGCAGTTGCCACTTTGGTTTGTTGTGCTGGCGATAAACTTTCCATCGGGTGACCAAATCGTGCCCAGAGCCATCCCATTGCCGCTCGACAAACGCCAATTAGCGCGCGCAATCACTGACACGCTCGGTGTCGTTCTGAACAACGGTAGGGCCAACAGCACTACGGCTACCACCACCAGCAGTAAGGCCAAAGACATGAACATGGCGCGCGCTTGGCGCTTGATGGTAGCGGTGATGACTTGAGCAGGGGAAGTCATTTGTGGCGGCTTGATTTCCGCCGTGATGTCAGTGCCTGAACCGGCAATGGTCTCGCCATCGTTCTTGGCTCGCTCGTTCATCTCCGCTTCGACTTCTTGCTTCAGCTTTTTCAGGTCGAGCAGCAGGTCATTGCTTGTCTGATAGCGTTCGTCCCGATCTTTGCGTAGCGTTTTGCTGATGATGTGTTGCAGCGCGGGCGGAGAGTTGGTCAACGGGGGCGGATCAAGAGTCAGGAGCGCCGCCATGGCATCGTTTGGCGTTGCTCCAATAAATGGTGCCTGACCTGCGAACATCTCATACAGCATGATGCCTAAGCTGAAGATGTCTGTTCGCGCGTCCATTCGCTGTCCCCGCGCCTGTTCGGGAGACATATACTGCGGCGTGCCCATCACGACACCGGAATTCGTGGCAACAAGCAGTTGCGTCGAGGACTGATTATCAGTCGGGGCGAGGAGCGGTCGCTCCAGACTGGCGAGACCGAAGTCGAGGACTTTGATGCGTCCATCCGGGCGCACCATCACATTCTCCGGCTTCAAATCACGATGGATCACCCCCGCCGCGTGGGCCGCCTGCAACGCGTCGGCGATTTGTAGAGCGAAGTCGAGAGCGATACTGGTTGTTAGCGCCACTGCCGCGATCCGCTGCCGTAGCGTTTGGCCTGGGACAAACTCCATGACGATGAAATGGAAGTGTTCGTGCTGCCCGATTTCGTAGATCGTGACGATGTTGGGATGATTGAGCGCCGCCGTTGCCCGCGCCTCGCGCTCGAAGCGGCGCAGTCGTTCCGCGTCGTTGGTGAAAGCAGCGGGCAATAACTTGATGGCGACGGAGCGGCCCAACAGACTGTCCTCCGCTAAATAGACTTCACCCATGCCTCCGCGCCCGAGCAACGAATGGATGCGATAATGACTGAACATCTGGCCCTCGGTCAGACTCGCCTGTTTCTCCCTCACCAACTCCTGGGCTCCCTGTCCCACCAATTGTGCTGGCAACTCCAGGGTGGAAACCTTGGCTTCTTCGTGCGCCGTCAAGAGAGAAATGACTTCAGAGCAGAGGACGGCGTCCCTTCCACATGCCTCCGCCAGAAAGTCGGCACGTTTTTCCGATGCGTGCTCCAGTGCCGCGTGGAAGAGGTCTTCAATTTGTTGCCAACGGGCAGGGTCTTTCATGGGGATACGCAATACTGAAGACAAAATCTTAACGACTGAGTTCGCGGCGCAACCATGCGCGCGCAAAGTTCCAGTCGCGCTCGACGGTGGCGTGCGAAACGCCCAGGACTTCGGCGGTTTCTGCAATCGTCAAGCCGCCGAAATAGCGCAGTTCGACAATCCGACAATGCTTTGGTTTGATCTCGGCCAGGGCTTGCAGCGCATCATCCAGCGCCAGCAGCCCGATTTCCGGTTCACGGGCAAGCAGGTCAGCCTGGCTGAGCGAGAGGTTGTAGGGGCCGCCGCCACGCTTCTCTGCCATCCGCTCGCGTGTGTGATCCACCAGAATGCGGCGCATCAACGTGGACGCTAAGCCGAAAAACTGGGCGCGATTCTGCCACGATACTTGTTCCTGCCCGACCATCCGCAAATAGGCCTCGTGGACGAGGACGGTCGGTTGCAAGGTTTGATGATAGGCCTCGCGGCGCAGAAACCCGCCCGCCAGGCGGCGCAGTTCTTCGTACACCAGTGGCATTAATTGCTCCAGGGCCACCTGGTCTCCTTCGCTCCATCGCAGCAGTAGTTGTGTGACTTCTGCCATCGGCCCTTACTCCTCAAACGGACTAAAAACGGAATCGCTTTTTCGTGTTTTTGATGACTGCTGGCGCGAGTCTAGCAAATATTTCATGCCTCAACAAATTTTTTCAGGAGCGCCTGAGGGAATTCGCCGTCGAATTCCGATCTATGAAGTGAAAGACGAAAAATTGGTTTGCCCACAAAGGAGAGGTGTTATGACCATGCGAAGATCAAAGTCAGTGCGCAGTGTCTCTTGCTTGGCTACCTGCTGCTTACCTTAATCTCAACTACGCAGGCCCAATCTTCTCGCGCCGAAACCGCAGCGTCCTATCTTGAGCGCGGCAACCAATGGTTTGCCAAAGGCGAGATGGAGAAAGCACTCGCCGACTTTGATCTGGCTATCGCCACAGACCCTACACAAGCGGTAGCTTATTACAATCGTGGCGTTCTTCGGTTTCGAAACAAGAATCTGGACGCGGCACTATCGGATTTGAATCAGGCGCTCCAAATCAATCCACGCTTCACAGAAGTATACATAGATCGAGGCGGGATTTTCTTTGCGGGAGGTGCTTGGGAAGCAGCCATCCGTGACCTCACCAAGGCCATTGAATTTACCCCCCAACTCGCCCTGGCCTGGAATAATCGGGGTTTGGCGAAGGGGATGAAAGGTGACAGGGAAGGTGCCATGGCGGATTATACGCAGGCGCTCAAACTCAGACCCAAAGAGGCTAATTACTGGAATAACCGAGGGACGATACTTGCCGGAAAAGGGGATGTTGAAGGCGCGCTCGCTGATTTCAACCAGGCGCTGAAGCTGAATCCAAATTTAGTCGAAGCGCTGGTCAGTCGGGCACAAATACGAACCCAAAAAGGAGACTTGAGCAATGCGCTAACGGATTGCACTCGCGCGTTAGAAATCAATCCTCGCCTGGCAACCGCTTGGTACAATCGTGGAGTCATCTTTCTGCACCGCAACGAAATTGAGCCAGCCCTGACTGATCTCACACAAGCAATTATCCTCAAGCCCAGACTTTGCCTGGGCTTATAAGAATCGGGGTGTTGCTTACATGGCCAAAGACGATTATGTAAGCGCTCTCGGTGATTACAACCAAGCCATCCAACTCAACCCACAAGATGCCGAATTGTTTTTCAATCGCGGGCTGGTGCAACTATTACAGGGGAAGGAGCAAGCGGCTGAGCAAGACTTCGCGCATTGCTTCAGCCTGGCTCCAGAACAAAGACCTGTCGTTGAACGACGCATCCGAGAACTCAAACAAAGATTGTCTAATTCACCAAAGTGATCAAGCTAATCCTGGCTTCTCACTGAACCCTCAACCCAACACTATTTCACACTGAAAGGAATTTTCCCATGAGATACAAATTGCCATTTCTCGTTATTTCGCTCTTCAGCTTATTCAGCGTGTTCACCGTCCAGGCACAGGATGTGACACTCGAACAAGAAGCTTCCACTGAACATGCCCGCCCGAAAACCTGTTCGGTGGCCACGCTCAATGGCACCTATAGTTACTCGGCCAGCGGGCAAGTCTTTCCCGCTTTTCCCGATACTCACAAGCCGGGAGTTCCGGTTACTTCCATCGGCATCGTGCGTCTTGATGGGGCCGGAAAATTGTTCTATCGTGCCGCGCCAACAATCAACGACGGCGGCTCTCCCGTCGGCGTTGGTCAGCCGGTGCATGGCGATTATACGGTGCGGGCAGATTGCACCGGCAATGTCACCTATCCGGCGACGGGCGAGAAGCACTTCTTCGTCATCACTGAAGAAGGACAGGAAGTCTTTTTCATTGCCGAAAACCTCGGCACGCTGATTGTCGGCACGGCCCGCAAGCAAGGCGCAGCGCCGCCTGCGAAAGAAGAACCTCGGCGTTTGTCGAACGCCCGCACCTGTTCCGTGAATTCCATCAAAGGAACGTATGCAGTGATTGCCACTGAGAATCGTTTCTTCCCGAACTTTCCCCTGTTGACCCCGGAAGAAAAGGCGCTCGTACCACCGCAAGGATTACCCTCTGGCGCGGTCGGAATTCAGTATTTCGACGGCAGAGGGAATTCCGACGGAAATGTGGAAACCGATAGTATTGGCGGTCTAATTTTCTCGTCCGTCGGACAAACGCTGCCGCCCGCCAGCTATACCGTGAGGGCCAATTGCACGGGAACCTACCACACGCCGGGCGGCTTCGATGCAAACATCGTGATTACGGATGGGGGGCGAGAATGGCGTGCCTCGATTCGCACCTCCGGCGCGATAGGCGTCTTCACCTGGAAGCGCATCAGTGAAAAGCGACTCACCCGCAATTCATCACAACACTAATTTCCATTTCAGAAAGGAACCATTTTGTTTGAAACGAATATAGCTCTCGCGGTACTGACTGTTATTCCCTTACTTGGTTACGCCCAAAACAAAAACACAGCCCTGACAAAAGCCGAGCAAGGGTTAGCCCAGTTCGGCGATGAGTTTGAAGCTGCCCTTCGGCGTACTGATGCCAGCGCCTTTGAGCAATACTTTGCCTCTGATTGGCTCTACGCCACACGGGAAGGCCAAACCGGCCAGCCGATTGAAGCCTTAGCTGCTGCTTACGGGATCGCGTAGTACCCTTCTTTGGTACGAATTATCGCTCTCTGGGTGTTGGTTTCAGCGAGGTTGACCTTAAGGGAGATTTTGCGCCATTTACCATCGTGGTCGGTGCGCGTGGGGAGATAGCCGATACTGTATTGCTGTCGTAGTTCCAAGGCAATTTGCGTCGTTGCCCGTTCAAGCTCGGCCAGGCTTGCAGGGAAAAAAGCTTCCCCGCCAGTCACTCTGGCCAATTCTTCCAAGGTACGGTGCGCATACATTTGGCAGAGCTGGCCGCAATTTCCACCTTGGAGTTCGGCAATGCTGAAGCAATAAATTATGGCATCGTTTTCTTTGATGTTTTTGCTGAGTTCGCGCAGGTTGTAACGCGAACAATTGTCTTGTCCATCGGTGATTACGATCAACGCGCGCCGTTTGTGGCGCGCGTCTTTCAGCTTTTCCAATCCCAGAAACACAGCATCGTAAAGGGCTGTATCGCCTTCCGCCTTGATGGTGACCATCTTGCGCAGCACTTCGTCTCCATCGGCGAAATCGGCAATCAACCGGGCTTGGCGATTGAAGGCAACCAGGAAGTAGTCGTCCTCCGGGTGACTGGTTTGGACAAAGGCGTTGAGCGCCTCGCGTGCCTTCGTGAGTTTTGCTTCCATACTACCAGAAGCGTCGAAGATGATGCCGATGCTGACGGGCGTATCTACCGTAGAAAAATATTCAATGGGTTGATTGACCTTGTCTTCAAAGAGAGTGAAGTCGGCCTTCTGGAGTCCCGTAATAGGGCGATTTTCACGATCAATCACCGAGACGTTCAGTGTCACAACCTGCGTCTTCTGGCGAATAACCGGCGAGTTGTCGTCGGGCTTCGACGATTGAGCTGCTAACGGAGTCGTCAAGACAAAGCACGCGAACAGCAGTAGTACGATTGGATAACGGGGCATACGCAATCTCTCTTTCGGTAGTAGATGTGAATCGAGACTCAACGCCTGACGAATAGATAGAGTGATTGATCTGTAACTTCCAACTTAGTTCGTGATGAATGTCTAGCAAAAGGATTGTATTGGGCGCGACGGAGAAGCGCAAATAAATGGAAAAAATAGAGATTGCTGAATTAACAGGCTGAATGGTGTGCTGGCTTACACAGCTTCAGTTATGATTATTGCCTTCGCCTTGCGAACGGCAAAATGGCTGCCTTGTGCCACCTCAACCCAATGCACGTCCGCGCCGATGAGGTTGGCGCGTGAACGAATGTTGCCAATGCCGTGCCCGGTTGGATTGTTGGGCAGCGTGTGCAATCCGAGGCCATCGTCAATGACTTCGATCACTAATTCGTGGTCGTTTTCGAGGCCGACTTGCAGCATAACTTTTTTGGCTTGCGCGTGCCGGCAGACGTTGTTGATGGCTTCTTGTACGATGCGGTAAAGCTGGATTTGTTCGGTGGGTGTGAGCTGTAAGCGGTCTTCCAAATCGGGTTCGCAGCGGAATTCGTAGGCGAATTTTTCTTCGGCAGGCAAATGCGTGACGGCATCCGTCAACGCCCATTCAAGGGCGGGCACAAAGCCGATATTCTCTAAGACCGACGGGCTGAGGTCTTCACAGATATGCCGGATTTCGTTGGAGACTTCTTCAATCTTGCGCCGCATCAACGCGGGGGTTGCCGCTTGTGGAGTTGGAACAGATTTATCGAGTTGATCGGTCATCACCAACAATTGGCGCAAGTCGGCCAGGGTTTGATCGTGCAGGTCACGAGCGATGCGGCTGCGTTCGGCTTCGGTAATGTGTGCCAGACGGATGCGCGTGTCACGCAATTCTGTGTTCGTGACTTCAAGGTTCTGATTTGTTTTGGACATCCGGCGTTGTTGATAGAAGGCGTAGCCCCCTGCGGCGATGGCGACGACCAACAGAACGGTTAATAGAATCGTCGTCCACGAAACCGCTTCGGGCGAAATCCAGAGCCGGAATTGAAACGGTGCGGAATACATCAGATCGCGGCTGATAGCGCGCGCCGTAATCGTGTAATTGCCAGTCTTCATCCCCGTCAATTGAAATTGCGAATCCGAAGTGATGCCTTGCTTGAGCAAGCCACGGCGGTCTTCGGCGAGCGTGTATTCGTACTGAAATTGCGAGGGAAACGTTTTGCTGCCCAGCCCGGCGAATTCAAACAAGTAGTTGGTTTGATAGGCGGGAAAGCGCATTTCTTTCGTAAGGTAATCCGCCGTGTAAATGTTGTCGGCGACCATCCGGCGTGGCTCCAGAATCGGCGCAGTGAAATTCGGCTGATGGCGTACGATGCCGCGATTCGTGCCAATCCAGACCTCGCCGTTTCGGCCTTGCGTCACGGCAAAGACCTGTTGCGAGGGTAAGCCCTGCTCGGTATCAAAGCGAATCAGCGCGCCGCTCTCCGGCAGGATTTTATACAACCCCGCATTCTTTGTCGCACAGTAAAGAACTTGATGCCTGTCTGTGCCCTCCGTCACCAGCGTGAGGGATTGAACATCCACGAACGGTAATACCGTGCGTGATTCGTTGTTTTCATTGACGAAGAGTCCGGTTTCCCGCCCGATCCAGAGCTTGCCGCCCGGCTTACTGTTGTCAGCGATCATCGCGCGCAGTAATCCTGTCGCTACGTCTTCTTCGCGCAGACTTGCCTTGTCTAGCAGCAAGCGCCGCCCATCTGTGGTTCCCACGCGCAAACGGTTTTCTGGGAGGGAGACAGAGAAGCAGGCGGCTTTGCGCGCGAGGGCATCGCTGAGAAACAGTTGTAAGGAAGCCTCTGTGACTTTGGCGAGGCCGCGCTCAAACACAATGGCATAAATACTGCCCGCATATTCGGCTAACGCGCGAATGCTGCTGCTGCCATTCTCAAACGGAACTGGATTGAATGATGCGCTGTTTGGCTGCGCCATAAACAAGCCCGCCGATGTGCCCGCGTAGACTTTGCCATCGCTGGCCTCCAGCATCGAATGAACGGCGCGTTTGCCGATGTCTGTGACAGGTGACCAGCCGCCCAATTCAAACCCCGCTCCGAGTCGAAATAAGCCGCGATTGGTGCCCGCATACGTCACGCCGTCCTTGGTCGTGAGCAATGAACGAATGAAATTGCTTTGCCCGTCATTGCTGAGCGTCGTTGTGCGAAAGCTGTCTCGATCATACCGACAAACGCCCCGATCTGTCCCGAACCAGACAATGCCTTCGCGGTCACGATAGACTGAATAAATCCGATTCGAGCGCAAGCCGCCTTTTGTACTCTCGAACGTCAACCGCTCAATGACATTGCCATTGCGCAACAACAATGCGCCCTGGCTTTCGGTGCCGACCCAGAGATCACCTCCACTGTTACTGCCGCCGCTGCCGTGAATGGCGTTCACCGTACCTGTGATGAGCATTTGTTTGCTGAGCGTGGGCGAAGCCTCAGAGCGATGCAGCCACAAGCCGCTTTCGTTGGCACCGGCCTGTGCGCCGAGCCAGATATTTGCTCCTTCGGTGAAGATGGCGTTGACGAAGTACGGGCGCGTAGGTGGTGGTGCCGCTTCTTTGAGTTGATCGTGGTCAAGGACTAAAACGCCACGCCGGTGGGAGGCCAGCCACCATGCGCTTTCGTGCAAGACCACCGCCTTTAAAGCCACCGGATTGTTGTCAATATTAAGCAGCGGCTGAGTTTGGCTGTCGATGATTTGGGCAGTAAGTTCAGGCGCGAACTTCTCGCCGTCGCGTTGGATCTCCGCCTGACTGTTTTGGTAGCGGAATAGCTGCCCCTGTTCAGTCACAAGCATCATTTCGTGCGTAGGAGCTTCGGCAAAACTGGTGACCGTTCGCCCACGCGTGGCTTCGAGCAGCAGCAGTTTTTCTCGCACCAGACGCACCGCACCTTGCTCGGTGCCAATCCATAATCCACCGGCAGAATCCTGAAACAACGCGCGAATGCGTTGCGAAGGCAACACGCCACGACTATCGCCTTCGCTCCCGACGGCTTCAGTGCGTCGCCCGTCATAGCGCACCAAACCATTGTCCGTACCGAACCACAGCGCGCCATTGCGGTCTTCCGTAATGGCATTCACACGATCCGAAGGCAAGCCGTGAAACAACGTTACCGCACCCCAGCGATGCAGATTTAACGCGGCATCGTCAGTAGTTTTCTCATACTTTTCTTCAGTGGAGGCAGTGATGATTTCGGTAGCGGGTTCGTGCTGTGAAAAAACGACGGTGGCGACGAGCGCAAAAGTAAGGATGATAAACAGGAGCGAGACGGGGCGCAAGATAGTCACAGTAAAAAAATACTATTGGGGCGAAGCCCCGTTGGTAATTTGTTGTTCAATTTGTGCGCGGGAAATTTCACTGGCGTCAATCCAGATGATTTTCGTGATGAATGATTTCATGCCCTACTCCGTCGCAAATTTCTTCCGATCTTTTTCCAACCATGCTTCCAAGGACGCGCTTGCTTTATCCAATTCGTCCTGGTTGATCAGGCCGCGTCGTAACGCTTCAAAATAGGCGCGTGTGCGAATATTGAAGGCCAGCTTATCGTAGGCTTCGTCTTTCGTGCCTTCGGAATTCGTGGGCATTAGCTTTTCATAGAGCGTTGTCAAGCGGCTTTCGACGCCGCGCAAGCTCAACTGGCATTTACGCGCAATAGCCCAATTCGAGAGGCCGAGCGCGAGAAAGTACAAGGCTTCTGCCTCAAAGTCGGTGAGCAAGGGTTGCGTGAACGCGTCTTTGAAATTCGGATCAATCATATCCGCCCCGTCTTCGAGCACGGCAGCGATGAAGCGTAACAGGCGGCTTTCGGGATTATTTTTGTCAATGAAGCCATAGGCCGGATTCGGCTCGACGGTGCGGACGAGCTTGCGGATTTCGTTGATGTAGATTTCGTGCGGAAACTGCGTCCAGAAAATCACGCGTGCATCGGGGAAGCTTTTCCAAATCGCTTTGGCTGCTTTGACCCCCGACAAGTGCGGCATCTGGATGTCGAGAATGCAAAGGAGCGGGCGATGCTCCAAGGCAAGTTTGACGACGCTATCGCCATCCGCCGCTTCCAGAACAGGGGCATAGCGTTTGAATTCGCGTTCGAGCAATTCACGCAAATAGGCACGTTGAGCAATGTTGTCTTCGGCAATTAAAATGGACATAAGGAGCAGATAAACTCAAAAGGCAAAAGGCAAATCGCAAAAGTTAAAAGGGTGGCACCTGATTGAAGAAATTCAGAGATGGCTTTGCTTCCGAATTGTACTTTTGCCGCCCGTTGCGACTGTTTGAGCTTACCTTTTGCCTTTTGATTTTTTGAAGCGCAGCCGTTTGCTTAGCTCAGTTTTCGCTGTGTTCATCACCATCATAGCGTAGCACCAGCGAATCCTCTTCAACTTTGGTTTCGAGATGAACGGGACGACCCCACAGCTTGTAGACATACTCCAGTACTTTGCGCGCGTACTTCATATCCAAATCTGCTCCTTCGTGCCGATGCCGCAAATAGAGTTCGCGGTTGCCGTTGTAATCGCCATCCGCCACTTCGATATACGGAAAGCTGAAGTTGGTCATATTCGCTACGAGCTGATCGCGCACGCGTTCCCACCGCTTTTCGGTGATCGTCCAATCCTCTTCGTCTACCAGCTCAAAGACATATAAATCCAACTCCTCGCACAACTCTTCCGTCAGGTAATTACGCAAAAAAGAGATGTCGTTATCCATTTCGCGCACTTCAAATAATTTCGCGCGACCTTGCCCTGGCTGACGACCGAAGCGCTCTTGTTCTTCCTTCGTCGGATGATCCCACCGACGTTCAATGTCTTCAAGAACCTTGTAGCCAAGATAGTAGGGATTCAGTTGCCCGCGATGCGGCGAAACCACACCCGAATGTAGCTCGGCAAATTCGAGATGTTCGTGATCGGGCAAATCGAGTTCGCGCATGATTCGTGAGTGCCAGATGGACGCCCAGCCTTCATTCATGATCTTGGTTTGCATCTGCGGTACAAAATACAGCATCTCGTCGTGGATCATACTCATCACATCGCGCTGCCAGGGTTTGAGGATGGGCGAGTGTTGCATGAGATACCAGACGATGTCCTTTTCCGGCAGATCAGACTGAACATCAGATGTGGGCGGCTTAGCATCCTCGGCGGATTGCCTTTCGCTCTGGGAGAGTAAGTCGTCATATCGAGCGTGAGCCAAAGATTTCTTTGGCGGCGCTTCTTTTTCGTCTTTTTCGCGCTGCCGTTTCTTGATGAAAAAGTTCGGATCAATATGTTCTTCGATGGACAACACGGCATCGAGAAATTCTTCGACGACTTTGCGGCCATATTTGAATTCGTATTCACTGATGCGCGTGGCGTGCGTTTGCGCATCATCCAGCATCCGACGATTTGTTGGGCCAAACCAGGCATTGTTTTTGAAGAAGTCCACATGGCCGAGCACGTGCGCGATGACCAATTTGTTCTGGAGCAGGGAATTGGTATCCAACAAAAAGGCGTAGGAGGGATTGGAGTTGATGACGACTTCGTAAATCTTGGAAAGCCCCAGATCATACATCGTTTTCATCTTGTGATAAGCTTTGCCAAACGTCCAATGCGAATAACGTCCTGGTAACGCATACGAACCAACTTCGTACATCACCGTCGAAGGGACAATTTCAAAGCGCACTGGATAAGGATCAAGGCCGAATTTATTGGTGGCGATGTCCCAGATTAATTCTAAGGCTTTTTCTAATTCTTTGACTTCTTTATCCATCGTGGCCTCCTCATCGTGTGGTCAGGTTAAGGGGCGTCTCGCCTCACTATAACACACGTCAAAGGCGATCTGCGCCTCGACTTTTCTGGGCAGGCGCGACTATTATGCCGCCACTTTATTTTCAGGAGAAAGCTGATGACATCGTACAACGAACAAACTACCGAAGCATTGATTGCGCTGCTTTTTACCCAAGAAGATCGCGTCACTTTAGAACATATCAAAGAATTAGCTGCACGCCCGGATGCGGTTGAGCCATTGCGCGAAATTTTACGGAATACCTATTACTGGGAAGAGGGCCAGGACGGAAAGTTCTGGATCGAATTGCACGCGGTTTCAATCCTTTGTTTGGCCAAAGCAGAAGCCGCCATCCCTGAGTTGATCTCAGCCATAGAACTCGCTTCAATCAATGATATGGATTGGTTGAATGAAACCTTGGCGGGGAATTTGTCGCAGTTCGGAACGGCTATCATTAGCCCCCTCATTGACCGGATTCGCACCGCCCGCGATAAATATCAAGAGAGCTATGAATATTCCTTTGTCCGCGGGAAAGCCGCTGAGACGTTGATTCGCATCGCGTTGAAGCATTCGGACGTCAAAGACGAAGTGGTTTCGTTCCTCTCTGACTGCTTGCTCGACTCGACTGAAAATGACCTCCTGTTCAATGCCTTCATGGGCGATCAACTTGTATATTTAGATCGAGAACAGACCATCATTGCGATGAAAGCGGCCTACGAACGAGGTGGCGTTGATGAAACTGTCACGGGGGATTTCGACGGATTCATGAAAGGGATTGATGCATACAAAGACATGCGGATGCGCGAACTGACGAGTGATCCGCTGGAGTTTTATCAACCCGACGAAATCGCTGCCCGACAAAAACGCTGGAAGGAGGAAGCTGCCGCCGAAGCTAAGCAATTGGTCGCCGGATTTGGCCCTGCTGCGTTGACGCGCAGCATCGCAGACGGAGAATTCGGGGGATACGATGACGATGAACAGCGCATAACTCAGCCGACTACCATTGTGCCGGAAGGCTATGCCAAAACTGCTGCCGGGACTGTCATTCGCCCTGAGCATACAGGGCGAAATGAGCCGTGTCCGTGTGGTTCGGGGAAGAAATTCAAGAAATGCTGCGGCAAGTGAGGCGCGCTAGCTACAAGCCGAATCTTGACATAAGTAGTTGAGTAGTAACAGTCGCCCTTGCTCAAAAACATTGTCCGCCTCGTTCCAGATAAGGACGCTTGCGCTCAGGCCGGAGCGCCAAGCGTGCGGTCCGTTGCCGCTCCAATTCCGGCAATACGCACAAGAGGATTTCCGCGAGGAGGGCCGGATGCAAGCCAAACAGCGCCTAGAGCTGCGCGCTACTGAAACCGTCAAGGTTCTTGAATTGATGCAGTTTTGATCTGTGATTCTTCCTGGCTCCAGTATTATGCCAGAAGGTCCCGGATTTTACCGGAACATCTAATGGATACAAGAATAATTGAGTCTAGTTTAATTATCGACTTTCTAGATATCGGATATGACTTTAAGGCAATAAGCGGCATCTTAAAAAAAGAAGTTGATAATGCATTAAGGCTAAATTCTATTGAATTGCCTAGTGATTGGGCGTTAATTTTTCAGGCAAATTATAACAATGCCAGGGAAGTTTTGGTTTCAAAAAATAGGCATGGTAGTTATCCAAGCGATAAATTTAAATGGGTAACAATTGTTATTCCTATTCCGTCGAAAGAAAATATTGAATGGGGAGTAGAAGAAAAGCAATACATTTACGGTATAGATCATTATGATAAGATCAAGAAGAATTTTTGGGCGTTAGAAGTTGATTATGCTCAATACACAAATCGCCAAGATTACATAATTGCCTGCCTACGAAGTGGAATAAAAAAAGCTTTTGAAGAAGGCTTTACAGTTGGAGGAGTGAAAGTGAAATGTGATTGGAGAATGGACAAATAAAAACGCTTTTGGGGAATTCATGGCAAGTTGAGTCACCAGGCAAACCTCCACGATGAAAATACCTTTGCTGCTTCATTATAGCGGTTTCCGAACGAACGAGTAGAGGATATAAAAGCTGAAAAGGCCTGTAAACATTGGCTCAAGTTAGTAGAGTCTACTCATTCGTCGGAACCCGCTATAATCCCACCGAAAGCGTTGCTCGCGCCACGGATCGCCGAGCATGTGATAGCCGCCGTCTTCCCAGAACCCGGCTTTGTCTCCGCGTAAGAATTCCAGCCCGCGAATCCATTTGGCGCTTTTCCAGGCATACAACTGTGGAATCATCAAGCGCACCGGCCCGCCGTGTTCCAGCGAAATCGGTTGTCCATCGTGCGTGTGCGTGAATAAGGAATCTTCGGCGAGGAAATAGTCGAGTGGCATATTCGTTGTCCAGCCATTGTCGAAGGCGTGGGCGACGACGAAACGCGCTTCGGGTTGGATTATGACGCGGTCGGCAAGTACCAGGGGTGAGACGCCTTCCCATACATTGCCGAGCCGTGACCAACGGGTGACGCAATGAAAATCCGCGAACACTTTCACCTGCGGCAAGCGTTTCAATTCGTCCAGCGTCAACGAAAGCGGATGTTCGACGAGGCCGAAGATTTCCAAGCGCCAGTTGGCGAGGTCAATATTTGGTGGGCCGTAAGCATCCAGCACTGGCCATTTGCGTGTGCGAGATTGGCCAGGCGGGATGCGATTAGCGCGGCGCGTGTCGGGGCTGATGATGACATTGGCGGCTTGCGCTTCAGCCTGTGCCGGTTCACCAGCTTGGTGTTTTTCGTCGCCGAGAAGATGATGGTTGAGAATGCTCATAGATAGGAATCCCAGTGCATAGAATTAAGCTTATGCGTTATGACGGAAGAAGATAGAAGACGGAACAAACGGAAATAACGGAACAAACAGAGAAAGCCTGCCCCTCTGCTGCAATATTTCCGTCGTTTCCGTTTGTTCCGTATTGTGTTCTATATCTCATGCGCTCCTGCTCCTTGTGCGCTACCGATGCGGCTTCTTGTGAATCCGATTGTCCCGCAGAATTATTCCCAAGGCAATTTCCGCCTGCCGTTGATTTTTTTGCCAGCGGGCAGGTATAGTACCGCTTCTTAATTTCGCCTTCGGGCTGAAGCAGGGTTTCCACGATGGAGCAGAGACAGCAGCACCGTTCAAGCAAGCAACGTTCTTGTCCCGCCAATTCACATCCGACCAGTCATGGCTGGTGGTGGCAGCGCCCCTCCTGGTCTTGCTAAAGGCCGCTTCATTTTTCCCCAAGCAATAGTTAGTCACGTAAAAATCACAGTTTGAGTATCCTTATGAAGATATTGATTAGCGATAATTTTTCGGCGCGAGGTGTCGAGGTACTGAACCGCTTCGAGCAATTTCAAGTGGATCAAAACGTCGGATTAAAACCTGACGAATTGAAAAAAATCATTGGTGATTACGACGCCCTGATCGTGCGCTCCGAAACGAAGGTTACGGCGGACATCATTAACGCCGCCACGAATTTGAAAGTCATCGGGCGCGCGGGGTCTGGCGTAGATAATATTGATGTTCCGGCGGCTACCAAACGTGGCATCGTCGTGATGAATGCGGCGGCGGGCAACAGCGTGACGACGGGCGAGCACACGCTGGCGATGATGATGTCGCTGGCGCGCAAAATTCCACAAGCACATTCTTCGATGAAGGCAGGCAAGTGGGACAAGAAAAAGTTTATGGGCGTCGAATTACGCGGCAAAACACTAGGCATCGTCGGCTTCGGCAATATCGGCAAAATCGTTGCGCAAGGAGCGGTTGGTTTGGGCATGAAAGTACTGGCTTTCGATCCATTTTTATCCAAAGAAGTCGCGGCGCGGGCGAGCGTTGAAGTGGCGACCTTGGACGACATCTGTACGCGTGCTGATTTTGTGACCGTGCATACGCCCCTCACTGACGAAACGCGCGGTATCATCGGCGAAGCGGCATTTACCAAAATGAAAGACGGCGTGCGCATCATCAATTGCGCGCGAGGTGGCCTGGTGGACGAAACATCGCTCTTTAATGCGATTAAGTCGGGCAAGGTCGCGGCGGCTGCACTGGATGTGTTCACCAAAGAACCGCCCCCGCCGGATTTGCCGTTGCTGGCGCTGGATGAAGTGATTGTGACGCCGCATTTGGGCGCTTCAACGAATGAAGCACAGGATCAAGTCGCCGTGATTACAGCAGAACAAATCGGGACATTTTTATCCACGGGCGCGATTAGTGGTGCCGTGAATATGCCTGCGGTCGGGCCAGAGGTGCTGGCGGTTTTACGCCCGTACCTGACGCTCGGTGAAAAGCTGGGTCGCTTCCAATCGCAACTGTATGGCGGCAATTCGGTGCGTGAAATCGAAATCAAGTACAACGGCGAAGTGGCCGAACTGGATGTACGCCCGATTACCTCGGCGATACTGTCAGCCTTGATGGCCAATGTCAGTGACCGGGTTAATCAAGTCAATGCGGCTGTTATTGCTGAAGAGCTTGGCCTGAAAATCAAAGAATCATTGGAGCGCACTTCTCAGGAAAGTTTACTTGAAGTCGTGATTCGCGGCGATGGCGGCGAAAGCCAGGTCACGGGCGCGTTATTTGGGCCGGATGATGCGCGCATCGTCAACTTGAATTCGTATCGTTTGGAAGCTGTGCCCGCTGGCCATCTGCTTGTCGTCAGCAATGATGACGTTCCCGGCATGATCGGGCGCATTGGCACTTTCCTGGGCAGTCAAGGCATCAATATTGCTCAATTGTATTTGAGCCGCAATCGCAAAGGTGGTGTCGCCTTGTCCATCTATCAACTTGATCACGAAATGGATTCAGCGACGCTGCAATCGCTCGCCGAAGTCGAACATATTCGGTCGGTGAAGCAAATTAGTCTGTAATCATTGGTCATTTAGTGACCGGTGACCAGTGACCAATAACCGATGTTAGCAAAACGTCTCATACCCTGTCTTGATGTGGATCGCGGTCGCGTGGTCAAGGGGATCAGCTTTGTCAATTTGGTGGATGCGGGCGATCCGGTGGAACAAGGCGAACGCTATGACCGCGAAGGGGCGGACGAATTGGTGTTTCTGGACATCACCGCTTCTTCGGATCAGCGAGATATTGTGGCGGAAATGGTGCGTCACGTAGCGGATCGAGTGTTCATCCCTTTCACGGTCGGCGGTGGGATTCGCACGGTGGAAGATGTGCGTGCGATGCTGGCGGCTGGTGCCGATAAGGTATCTGTCAATACGGCTGCTGTGCAGAACCCGAACTTGATTCGAGAAGGGGCCGAACGCTTTGGGGCACAGTGCATGGTCGTGGCCATTGATGCCAAACGTCGCAAAGATACAGCCAACGCCTGGGAAATCTATTTGCAGGGCGGTAGAAAGCCGACCGGGATTGATGCTGTCGAATGGGCCCAAAAAGCCGCTGCGCTTGGAGCCGGGGAAATCCTGCTGACGAGTATGGATTGCGATGGGCAAAAAGACGGATATGATTTGGAATTGACAAGGGCAGTAGCCGAAGCCGTCAACATTCCGGTCATTGCATCGGGCGGCGCTGGAACGGTAGAACATCTGTTGGAGGCATTGACGATTGGCAAAGCCAGCGCGGTATTAGCGGCCTCCATCTTTCATTTTGGGGAAATCAGTGTTGGGGGCGCGAAAAATTATTTGCGATCACAAGGCATCCTGATGCGTTAGATGTTTGTTACGAAAGATTAGACAGGAATTGAAATTGTGGAGTAGTACATAATGAAAAAAAATATCCTCACGAATTGTTGCTTTAGCTTTTTGATAATTTTGAGCGTTGTGGCTGGCGCGCAGACACAGGACGCCGGAAAACCTCGCTCCCTGGCCAAAGTGCCGGATTTTGTCATGACAGAATCTGTCCGGTTCAAAGGCGATGAAGTCGTTTTGGCAGGCACGCTGTTTCTGCCGAAAAATAAAGCCGGACAAAAAGTCCCAGCCATTTTGATGGTCGGAGATTTTTATTCAAATCAGGACAGCATCAAGGTTGGCAAAGGAGCGCATAACACGTATTTGGATTTGGCCTCACATTTCGTGCAGCGCGGGTTTGCCGTTCTGCGTTATGACCGCCGTTGCACGGGCGAAAGCGAATGCGGCTTGAATGCGACGTTGGCCGTCGCCGTTGATGATGGCGTCGGTGGCCTCAATTATTTACGCGAACGTAAGGAGATTGACCCGGAGAAAATATTTACGTTTGGTCATGGCGACGGTTCGTTTGTGGCCACCGGTATTGCCGGGCAGAAAACGGTGGTTGGAGTTATTACCACGGTTGCGCCCGGTCGTAATGCCAGTAAGTTGCTCAAAGAATGGGCGCAACTCTACATGCAGGATCAGAAAATACCTGCCGCTGAGAGCGCCAAATATTTAGAGCACCTGGATTCGGTGGTAAAACGTTTGGCGGCGGGCGGCACAAAGCCGGGCGACTACCAGATTGATCCGACAGACGAATTTCTTGTACCGCTCGTGAAAAGCCCGGACTATGCCTATAGCTGGTTACTCGACGACCCGCTGGCGCTGTACCCTATCGTCCCTGGCGCTGTGTTGACCGTACACGGCGGCAAAGATCGCAGAGTGGGAACCAGAGAAAGCGCCTTCATCCATGACGCTTTGAGAACTGGCGAGCATAAAGATTATGAAACGGTCATTCTGCCGGAAATGGATTATTTCTTAAAAGTAAACAAGAGCGCAGCCAGCTTTGCTGCTGATAGCGATTTGAACCGCCCGCTTGATCCGGCCTTGCTCAAATTAATAGATGAGTGGCTGGCGAAAAGACTGAAGTAGATGACAAGCCTCCAAGCTGACAACCTGCGTCTGGATGAGGTGAAATTCGATGCTCAGGGCTTGCTCCCAGCCATCGTGCAAGATGCCCAAACACAGCAGGTCTTGACGCTGGCGTATATGAATCGGGAAAGTCTGATGCGCACGTTGGCAACGGGCGAAACCTGGTTTTGGAGCCGGTCGCGGCAGCAACTCTGGCATAAAGGCGCAACCTCGGGTCATACCCAACGCGTACTTGAGATTCGCTTGGATTGTGACGCCGATGCTTTGGTCGTCTTGGTGGAGCCACGCGGGCCGGCCTGTCACACGGGCGAGATAAGCTGTTTTTTTCGTCACTTGAAAAATCATGACTGAAGCTTCCAACCCAACGATGTTAGGCACAACGCTCGCCGATCTCTATGCCGTGATTCAACAGCGTCAGCAGGAACGTCCGCCCCATTCATACACGACGTATCTGTTTGAGAAAGGCTTAGATAAAATTCTCAAGAAAATCGGCGAAGAGTCGGCGGAGACCATCATCGCGGCCAAGAATTCTGGTCAGGCGGAATTGACGGCGGAGATGGCTGATCTGCTGTATCACCTCTTGGTTTTGATGGTGGAACGAGGCGTTAGTCTGACAGCCTTAACGAATGAACTTGAACAGCGCACCGGGAAACCAGCCGAAGCGAAATATAGTCAATAGTCATTGGTCATTCGTCACTTGCAACGAAGTTTCTTGATAAACTTGACGAACGAATAACGAATGACCAGTGACCAATTCTTATGTCCCAAATCACTCCCACAACCTACGAGGAATTTCTCGAACTGGCCAAGCAGGGAACCGTAGTGCCCATCGTCAAAACGGTTATGGCGGATTTGCTTACGCCGGTTTCTGCGTTTCTGAAAATTCAGCATTATTCATCGCAAGCGTTCTTGTTGGAATCCGTCGAAGGCGGCGAGAAAATTGCGCGGTATTCGTTTCTCGGTGTCGCCCCGCAACGCATCGTACGCGCGCGCGGCAACGAAGTTGTCATCGAAAATGCGGATGGGACGAAAGAGAAATGCGATGAGCCGGTGATTGACATCCTGCGTGACTTAATGACTTCCTATCAGCCCGTCAAAGTGCCGAACCTGCCCCCTTTTTCCGGTGGTGGTGTGGGATACTTTGGGTACGACGCCGTGCAGTGGTTTGAAAAGCTTCCACATCGCGCTACTGATGATCTGAAGCTGGATACCGCGGTGGTCATGTTCTTTTCCAGTATTCTGGCGTTTGACCACGTCAAGCACCAAATTCAAATCATCGTCAACGTCTTTACTGAAGGCGCGAAAATGAATTTACATTTGCAGTATGCCGAAGCCTGCAATGAAATCGAACGCCTGGAAGTCGCGTTGGCTGGCCCGGTGCCTACCCTGCCTCCCACTTACCGCAAGACTCCCGCCCGCTTGAGCTCGAATATGCAGAAAGCGGAATTTGAAGCGGCAGTGGAGGTGATCAAGGAATACATCCGCGCGGGCGATGCCTTTCAGGTGGTGTTTTCGCAACGCTTCGAGGCAAACATTGCGACGCATCCCTTCCAAATCTATCGGGCGTTACGGGCGATCAATCCTTCGCCGTATATGTTTTATCTCAAGCTCGATGATGAACAGACGTTGCTTGGCGCTTCACCGGAAATGTTGGTGCGTTGTACCAACAATTCGCTCGAATATCGCCCCATCGCGGGCACGTATCCGCGTGGTGCTACTGAAACGGAAGACTTGATTCTGGGCGAGCAACTGCGCAATGACGAAAAGGAACGCGCAGAGCACGTGATGCTCGTGGATTTGGGGCGGAATGATTTGGGGCGCGTTTCTGCCTACGGCACAGTTGAAGTGTCTGACCTCATGATCGTCGAGCGCTATTCGCATGTGATGCATTTGGTTTCCGTGCTGAAATCCATCTTGCAGGCGGAGCAGGATTGTTTCGATGCTTTAGCTGCCACCTTCCCGGCAGGCACGTTAACCGGCGCGCCTAAAGTTCGTGCGATGCAAATCATTGATGAATTGGAGCCGACGCGACGCGGCGCGTATGGCGGGGCCGTGATGTATTTTGACTATTCGGGCAATCTGGATTCCTGCATTGCTTTGCGTACGATGTATGTGCGTGGCGAGCGGGCCTATATTCAAGCGGGCGCTGGCATCGTTGCGGATTCCGTACCCGAAAAGGAATATGCGGAAACTGTCAATAAGGCGCGCGCCTGTGTGCGTGCGATTGAAATGGCGGAGAAAGAGTTATGAGATGGTTCTCTATAAAAAAGGGCAGAAGGGGAGAGGGGGAGAAGGAAAGAAAAGATAGCAGACACCGCACGCTTATAATCTCCGTTCTATCTTGTCTCATCCTCGACCTAAGTTTGTCTCATTCAGTCGTCGCCCAACCCGCGCGCAAAAAAAATGCGCCGCCGCCGGATCCGCCTGTCACCGCAGAAGCCGCCGCAAAATTAGAAGCAGTCATTACCACCGATCTCGGCGAGATACGGATGGAGTTCTTTCCTGAAATAGCGCCCAACCACGCCATCGCCTTTATCAAGCGGGCGCGGGCCGGTTATTACGATGGGTCAGCTTTCTTCCGGGTCATTGCGCGAGGCTTGATCCAGGGCGGCGATCCGTTACTAAAGGAAAATGCGCCGCGGGCGCGTTGGGGGACGGGCGGACTCAATTTATTGAAAGACGAATTCAGCGATCTCAAACATATTCGCGGCGTTGTTTCCGCCGTGCGTATTCCCGATAAACCTAACAGCGGTGGCGCGCAGTTTTTTATCTGCGCAGGCGAACAGCCACAGTTGGACGGCAAGTTTTCCGCCTTTGGTTTGGTGAACGAAGGCATGCAGGTCGTGGACGAGATTGCCAGGATTGAAGCCGATGAAAAACAAATCGCCGTCAAGCCCGTCAAAATCGTCAGCATCAAAATCGAACCCAAAAAAGTCGAACCCTTTAAAGACTCCAATGTGGACGAAATGCGCAAGGAAGTCCTGCTGAAAACCTCCCTCGGCGACCTGACCGTTGCGCTTGATCCTGACCTTGCGCCCGAACACGTACGCAACTTCCTGAAGCTCGTAGAAACGGGCTGGTTCGATCACACGGCGTTTCATCGCATTGTCCCAAACTTCGTCGTGCAAGGCGGACTGGGAACTTCGCGGGAACCCTATAAATATCACCCGGCGGATCGCTGGGTGCGTACTCTGAATGGCGAATTCAGCAAAGACCGCAAGCACATACGCGGCACGCTTTCAATGGCCCGCGCCGATGATCCGAATTCGGCGTTGACTTCATTTTTCCTCGTCTTGCGCGACGCGCCAAATCTCGACGGCAAGTATTCGATCTTCGGCAAAGTCGTGGATGGCTTGGAAGTGCTGGATCGCATGGAACAAGTGCAACGCAATGGCGACAGTCCATTAGCGCGCATTGAATTGATTGAAGCGGTGATCAAGCCTTAGATGGGGAAGGGGGGCTAGGGACTGGCACGATTTTACCCTCAGTCCCTAGCCCCCAGCCCCTAACTAACCTTATGCTATTAGTCATAGACAACTACGATTCCTTTACTTACAACCTGGTGCAATATCTGGGCGAGTTGCGGTGCGATCCTGTGGTCGCGCGCAACGATGATATGACGATTGAGTTGATTGAAAACCTGGCACCCGCGCAAATCGTGATTTCGCCGGGGCCGGGTACGCCCGATTCTGCGGGCATCACGTTGGATGTGATTCGCACGTTTGCCGGACGCATCCCGATCCTGGGCGTTTGCCTCGGTCATCAAGCGATTGGGCAAGCTTTTGGCGGGAAAGTGATGCGCGCGCCCTACTTGATGCACGGCAAGACCAGCCAGATTACCCACGACGGCAAAACGGTTTTTGAAGAACTGGAAAATCCTTTTGTTGCCACACGCTATCATTCCCTGATTGTCGAACGCGAAACCCTGCCGCCAGTGTTGGAGATTACCGCTTCAACGGAGGATGGCTTGATTATGGGCTTGCGGCATCGGGAGTTTATCTGCGAAGGCGTGCAGTTCCATCCCGAATCCATTTTGACGAGCGGCGGCAAAAAGCTCCTGGCCAATTTCCTGAAGACCAGCAACGCGTGAATCACGCGTAATGCCCTGTCCGATTTCTTGCTCTGCTTCCATTCTCCTTTCTCCACTCTTATGCAAAAGAATTGAGAGTGGAGGGTGTTTGAACCTATGATCTCCTTTCTCCGAAAACTTCTTGCCCACGAATCGCTCACCCAATCCGAAGCCGCATCATGCTTGGATTTTATGATTTCTGATGACGCGACAGATGCCCAAATCGCGGCTGTCTTAGTCGCCTTAGCCGCAAAAGGCGAAACGGCGGAAGAACTGGCGGGCTTTGCCGAAGTCATGCGAAGCCGTAGCGCCCGCGTTTGTCCTACGAAGCACACGACTTTCATTGACACTTGCGGAACGGGCGGTAGCCCGGTCAAGACATTCAACGTTTCGACCGCTGCTACGTTTGTGGTCGCTGCCGCCGGTGTGCCGGTCGCCAAGCACGGCAATGTCGGTGTGACTTCCAAAGCTGGCAGCGCCGATGTGTTGCGCGCGCTCGGCGTCAAACTCGAATTGTCGGCAGAGCAGGTGCGTAGTTGTTTTGATGAAATCGGCCTGTGCTTTATGTTCGCGCCATTGCATCACGCGGCGACGAAGCGGGTGGCGATGATTCGGCGGGAATTGGGCGTACGCACGATTTTTAATTGGCTGGGGCCGCTGACGAATCCAGCCGACGCGCCGTTTCAAATCATTGGAGTTTCTGACCCTAACGCGTGCGAACGCATCGCTCAAGCCGCATCACATCTTGGCATCCAGCGAGCGTGGGTTGTGCGAGGGAACGATGGGTTAGATGAGATTACTTTGGCTGATAAAACTACCGTTTACGAAGTCACGGCAACTAACGTGCGCCGTTTTGAAATCGCACCCGAAGAGTTTGGGCTGGCGCGTGCGTCGCTGGAGGGGTTGCGTGGTGGTTCTGCCGAGGACAATGCCGCTACCATTCGTGCGCTCTTTCATCAGGAACGAACAGGGGCAGCACTTGATTTAGTGCTGATCAATGCCGCAGCGGCGCTTTACGTGGCAGGCAAGGGAGAAACGCTCAGCGCGGCGGTTGCGCTGGCACGCCAGGTTGTTGAAGACGGAACGGCGTTGGGAAAAATCGAAACATTACGGAAGTTCAGTCAGCAAACCTAATGTCTAACCAACAACCGACCATGCTTGCGTTGCTCAAGCTGAGAATCCGCTTCGCGCTTGTCTTCTTTTCGCAAGCGTTTTGACCTGGCAAAAGTTGCTATTGAAATTAGGCGAGAATATCTTTATCTACTCGAACTGCTGGGTATTTCAGCGCGGCTATCCGGCGCAGTTCGAATGCCGCTACTCACGGCTGATCTTTGTCGGGTCAAGGGGATTTTCTCGCGTGATCGCTTAATTATAAAAATTCTCGTTAGCTAGAGGCTCAGCTTCCAGACCTAATGAATCTCCGGCTCTGGGGTTGCTGCGCCCGCATGCAGGAAATCGAAATCACAGCCTTCGTGCGCCTGTGTCACCCGTTCTGTAAACAGCGCACCGTAGCCGCGTCCATACTTGCGTTCCGGCTTTACCCAGGCGGCTTGGCGGCGCGCCAATTCTTCATCGCTTACCAGCAAATTCAGCTTGCGATTCGGCACATCCAATTCGATCAAGTCGCCATCTTGCACGAATGCTAACGTCCCGCCGATATAGGCTTCGGGCGAAACATGCAGTACGCAAGCGCCATACGACGTTCCGCTCATGCGCGCATCAGAAATGCGCACCATATCGCGGACGCCTTTTTTCAGGACTTTGTTCGGCAGCGGTAGCATGCCCCATTCCGGCATGCCCGGTGCGCCGAGCGGCCCGGCGTTTTGCAGCACCAGCACGCAGGTTTCATCTACGTCCAGGTTCTCGTCATTCAGCCGCGCACTCATATCGTTGTAGTCCTTGAAAACCACAGCGCGTCCAGTGTGTTGCCAGAGGTTTTTGTCGCAAGCCGTTGGTTTGATCACAGCGCCATCTGGCGCGAGGTTACCGTACAACACTGCGGTGCCGCCGATTTCGACGACCGGAGTTGCCATCGAACGAATCACGTCATCGTTCAGGACTTTCGCGCTTTCGATGTTTTCGCCCAGTGTTTTGCCGTTCACGGTAATGGCGTCGAGATGCAGCAGGCTGCGAATTTGATTGAGGCAGGCACGCAGTCCGCCCGCATAATAAAAGTCTTCCATCAAGTATTGGCCTGATGGGCGGATGTTGGCGATGAGCGGCACGCGCTGCGAAATCTCATCGAACTTCGGCAATGGCAATTTGATCCCGGCGCGCCCAGCAATAGCGACGAGATGGATGATCGCATTGGTTGAGCCGCCAATCGCCATATCCGCCGTGACCGCGTTTTCGATTGACTGCTGGGTCACGATGTCGGTCGGTTTTAAATCTTCCCATACCATTTCGACAATTCTTCTGCCACACGCGGTCGCCATCCGCGCGTGATTCGCATCCACTGCCGGAATCGAAGCCGCGCCTGGCAGCGTAAAGCCCAACGTTTCCGCAATCGAAGTCATCGTCGAAGCCGTGCCCATCGTCATACAATGCCCGGCAGAACGCGCGATGCCGTCTTCCATCGAATCCCATTCTTCGTCGGAAAGATTGCCCGCGCATTTTTCGGCCCAGTATTTCCAGACATCCGAGCCGCTGCCTAAGAACTTGCCATTCCAATTGCCGCGCAGCATCGGCCCGGCGGGCAAGTAAATCGCGGGCAAATTCATCGAAATCGCCCCCATCAACAAGCCCGGCGTCGTTTTGTCGCAACCCCCCATCAAGACTGCGCCATCAATCGGCTGGCTGCGCAAATGCTCTTCGACTTCCATCGAGAGTAAATTGCGATACATCATCGGCGAAGGCTTCATGAAAATTTCGGTGATCGAGAGGGCCGGGATTTCCACGGGGAAGCCGCCCGCCTGCCAGACGCCGCGCTTGACCTCTTCGACACGTTCGGGAAAGTGACTGTGGCAGGTGTTCAGATCGCTCCACGTGTTAATGATGGCGATGATCGGTTTGCCCGCGTAATCTTCCGCCGCATAGCCCATTTGCTTGGCGCGCGAACGATGGCCAAACGAACGCATATCGCTCGTGCCGAGCCAACGATGCGAACGTAAATCTGCTGGGGTTTTCTTGTGCTTGCTCAAGGTTTTTCCTCACAGGTTCTGGATTTTATAAAGTCGTGAAGGGCGCAGTATAAGCTACCGCGTGGCGTTACGGAAGCGCGGGACGCGCGCGGGGCGCAGCATCATTTGCCAGATTCCATTTGCGAGTTGCCATTTATCGTTTAGGAGTTACATCTGCTTCGGGTTGAATGTTTGGGGTCTCGATTGCGGGTTCTCAATTGCCACGGGTTCTCAATTGCCACGAGCTTTAGCTCGTGGGAACAAGAAACAGAGAGAGAAAAGGCTTTAGCCGAACTTCTGAAAAAAACGCTTCTAATAAGCTTTAGCTGAAGCTGTTTGGAGAGGAATTGTTTTTCAAGTTCGGCTAAAGCCTTTGGGAAACATTGTAGGCCACTAGCTGAAGCTAGTGGCAATTCATTTAATCCAGACTGAACACCGCTTTAGGTTTTGTTGCCACGACCGTGGCGACCTTCGCTAAATCCTAAATCCCATCTCCTAAATCCTGGGTTGCACGCACTTGAAAGTCGCTGTAAAGGTTCTCCGAAAATTCTTTTTTGATGGTGGCGCAACTCTTGTTTCGCTCTAAGGACTGGCATTATACTTTGCGCCGTCCTTCAGTAAAGCCACTCAGTTCGATTCAGCGAGTTTTTCTCAGCGAGGAGCACGCATGTTACGAAAGATGAAGCCCGGTCAGCCTGGCACAAAACAGTTACTCGAACAATACGGCGCGCAGTTGGTGTGCGTGCGCTATCGGTATGACGCGCAGAGGCGTAAGCGCCTCAAGACCGTCGAACTTGTAGTGGCCGAAAGCGAGTGGGTGCCGCCGAAACATCGCTTTGCGCCAGATGAAATTGTTTGGGTGCGAATTGGCTTTGTGGAGCGTGTCCAACAACAACGACTACGAGCGGCAGGCGGCAAGTGGGACGACCGACGGTGCGTCTGGCAGCTTCGCTATGACGCCGCCGTCAAACTCGGATTGGCCGCGCACGTCGAGCGACGTGAGGTTTCTCCATAGACCAACTTCAAGTTGGTCTATGGAGAAACAATTGGTCTATGGAGAAACAAGTTTCGCGATAGACCAACAGCGGCAACCCGTCTAATTACATGTTGAACTAACGCTATATCGTAATAAATCAGTCATTTCAGGCAGTTTGCGCGGTAGAAGGCGCGCAATAAGTTTAGTATTCAGGCTGGATTTTCGGAGCATTCTCATGGGGCTCACTCCTGCTACCAACTCACGTCCGGTTTTGGAATTGGCCGATGTCTTTCGTGCTGGTGGCGCAGCGTATTTGCGCACGCACGCCGTTACCACACAACAACGACGCGTGCTGCGCGCCATTGTGCATTGTCGTACGGCAGCCCTGGGCAGCCATCGTGAAGCGTGCGCCAAGTGCGGGCAAGCGCGCATCGCCTATAATTCCTGCCGCAATCGCCATTGCCCGAAATGCCAACAACACAAACAACTGCTGTGGACGGCACAACGCGAAGCCGAATTGCTGCCCATTGAATACTTCCATGTGGTCTTTACGCTGCCGCAGCAATTCAATGAGTGGGCGCGCCGCTATCCGCGCACCATTTATGATTTGCTCTTTGCGGCAGCCTCGCAGAGCCTATTAGCATTAGGACAACGCACCCTGGGCGGCGCACTGGGACTCACGGCCGTGTTGCATACCTGGGGGCAGACCCTGCAACAGCACATCCACTTGCACTGCATCGTGACGGGCGGGGCGCTCCGTGCCGATGGACAACGCTTTCAACGTGCGCGCCCAGGCTTTCTGGGCTCGGTAGAAGCGTTGAGCGCGAGCTATCAACGGCACTATCTGGCGGGCCTGCAACGCTGGGCAGAAACGACCGCCGAGCCGTCCTTGGCGCACGCACTGCGTGCTTTGGTGGCAAGCGTTTCTGCGACGGCCTGGGTGGTCTATGCCAAACGTCCGATGTGTGGGCCGCAACAAGTGATCGCCTATCTGGGACGCTACACGCAACGCGTGGCCATCGGCAATAGTCGGTTGCTCAGTTTGACGGCAGACCGCGTGCGCTTCCGCTGGAAAGACTATCGTGCCAAGGGCCAAGTCAAAGCGATGGAGTTGACGTGCGAAGAATTTACGCGCCGCTTCTTACAGCATGTCTTGCCGCCGGGGTATGTGCGCATTCGGCATTATGGACTGCTGGCGAGCCGCGGGCGGGCGCAACGCTTGGCGCACTGTCGAAGATTATTGCAGGCCAGCCCGGAAGGAGCAGCGCCCACGACGGGGCGCGGAGCCATGGCGAAGGGGGAAATGCTGAGCCAGTTATGTCCCGCTTGTCGGTTACGCTGGAGAGGGGAAGAAGCGGCAAGCGCTGGCGTTCCGCTGCGTCTCTGAGGCAGGCGCGGCGCGGGTGTGGGTGAGCAAGAAGAGGAAACAAGAAGGAGCAGAAAGGACTAAGCCGCAGGCCTATGCAAAAGAGAGCAAGCGGAAGCCGCCAGGAAGTCAAGCCGCCACAGGAGGCTGAAAAAGGAGTCCGAAGGGGAAGCAATCCCCATAGGAAGCCGCGTTAGTACAACAGGTCGTTGCAGCGGATTCAGCCGCCACCACTGTGCCCTGAGCGAAGTGTGAGTGGCGGCTGAACCGCTGAACTCTTTGTTATGCAGCGGCCGCCTCGCAATCGATATGCGGCTAAGATTTGACAATAGTTTTACATCACTTAACAGGAACGACCGATGGGAAAAAAATACAGCCGCTATGTTGCGGGTTTGAATGGTGGTTTTTTCGAGGATCCGCGTTGGGCCTTCGAAATCGTGGGGGCGAGTATCGTAACGTACAAAACGCGTACGGAAGGATTGCTTTGGTGGCGAAAAAAGGTGTACGAACGATCTTCTACGGAAAAACTCACACTCGACACAAAAGTGCGGGTATGGGGTAGAGATGGGTCGAGTGGGATTTGTGAGGTTATCGGCCCTTGGATCCATGATGACTACTGCATCTTGGAGGAGGTTGATGAGTTTGCCCGTGAGATTGAGGATGCGATTAGTAGGCTTGGTTCATGACACATTCGCTGCAAATATGCCCGATTCGACGCCAACAACTGCTACCGGGATAACCGTTGAAGAGGTCGAAGCTGAGATTCAGAAATCAATCAAGGTCCATCTTGACGGTCTTCGCGAGGATGGCGAAGTTATTCCTCTCGGCAATGCAAAGTGGATTACGTCGAAATAGCCGCATAACATCTATTCAACCGGAGCGCGCGCAACCGGTCGTTCCAGTAGCTCTGATAGGCTTGCGCGCGCCCCGGTTAATGGGTTGTTCGGCGTCAACAAATAACCAAGCCCCAAGCTGGAAAGTATGAAGACTCTCGACAATCAAATGCTGCAATGGGGGCAATATTACGCGACGATCTAGGGATTTCCTTCGATGCGAGTATCCAACTTGCAACTACTATTTCTGCCGAAGTAGCCAGCCTTCCAGATGAAGCAAAACAACGAATCGCTGCAGCTTCGCCAATTCCTCTGCAGGACAGGTTAGATGAACTTATTGCGTTTCAGTCTTGGATGGATTATGCCCGAAAAATCAAAGGCAATCCCTCATTGACGAGAGAGCGCAGGTAATTACTCAAATTTATGTTTGTTTTGTTTATCTTGGGGAATCATGGTTCTAAGGTACTCCGAAAAGAATCAGCTTCAGGGTCTACTACAAGGAAATGCTGTACATTTTTAACCGACAATCCAGTGAGGGCATTTCGTAATTCGGTTGCACATGCAAACTGGCGGTATAAATCTGACTTTTCGGGGATAGAGTTCTGGGCAAAGAAAGGCTCCGACCCAGACGAACAATTATCTCAATTTGAGGCTTCTGATAACGACTTAGCCTTCTGGCAAACGCTAGCTCGATGCACAGCATACGCCAGTATTCTAGAAGCCTGAAAATAACATGACCACAGTTTTATTCAAAAAACGCCGAACATCAATTGCACCGTAATGCCCCAGCCCCCCAAGCGGGGCGGATGACGAGCAGAAACGCGGGGTGAGTGCGGCGCGCCCTTTTCGGGATTGCACGCGCAGGCGTACAATTCAAGCCCTCGCTCGCGGGCAGTCGCGAAGGCCGAGCGCGCATTGGTGTCATCCCAAAACCCGTACCGGAGTGTGGTCTCAGGAGTCCGTATTGATGACAGTGGTGACAATCTCGCAAGGGGTTGATCCCGTTCAGGAGCTTACTAAAAAGATGAACTCCTGCGCTGCCGCGAGTGGGGACAACTCAATCCAGAAGGAGAACTCGCATGAAACGTCGCCCTGCTAAACCTCGTGCGCGCAAACAACCGCGCGTGACCAAACCCCTCGCTACCGAAAGCCCGCTGACGCCCTATGATCCCCAAGCCGCCGCCATAGACGTGGGGGCGACGAGTCATTGGGTGGCGGTGCCACCGGAAAGCGGTGCCGAAAGCGTGCGCGAGTTTGGCGTCTTCACAGCAGACCTCTATGCCATCGCGGCGTGGCTGCAGCAAGGCGGGGTCAAACGCGTGGCGCTGGAATCCACGGGCGTGTACTGGATCCCGCTGTTTGAAGTACTGGAAGAAAAGGGGCTGGAAGTGCGGCTGGTGGATGCGCGCAAGGTGAAGAACGTCTCGGGGCGCAAAAGCGATCTGCTCGATTGCCAATGGCTGCGGCAACTGCACAGCTACGGCTTGCTCGCCGGGGCGTTTCGTCCGGCCAATGAAATCCTGCCACTGCGGGCGTACCTGCGCCAACGCCAGATGCTGGTGCAGTACGCGGCCAAGCACATTCAGCACATGCAAAAGGCGTTGCAACAGATGAACGTGCGCTTGGATAACGTGGTGACAGACATCACGGGCTTGACCGGGATGCGTATCATCAAAGCGATCCTGGCGGGCGAGCGCGATCCCAAGAAGTTGGTGGAAGACAATCGGCACGGGGGCTGTCACACGAGTGCGGAGGTGATGATGCAGAGTCTGGTGGGAAACTTCCGGGCGGAACATTTGTTTGCGCTCCAGCAAGCGGTGGAATTGTACGAGGAGTATCGGACAAAGATCGCGGCGTGTGAGACGGCAATAGAGCAATACCTGCAGACGCTGGAACCCGTGACGAAAGAACCACTGCCGGCAGCGCCCGGTGGCAAGGGCGCAAAGAAAGCAGCGGAGTTTAGCTTTGAGGTGAGACGGGAGATGTATCGGCAAGTGGGGGTGGATTTGTTTCGGCTGCCGGGGTTCAATGAAGAGACAGTCTTGCGGATGCTATCCGAGACCGGGCGGATCTGACGCGGTGGCCGAGCCAGAAGCATTTTACGTCGTGGTTGAGCGTGTGTCCGGGGACAAAGAAAAGCGGCGGAAAGGTGTTGTCGAGCCGGACGCAACCGAATCGGAATCGAGCGGCGGAGGCACTACGAAGAGCCGCGGTGAGTGCGGGGCGCACGGAGACGGAGTTGGGAGCGTACTTTCGGCGCAAGCGGGCGCAAAAAGGCCCGGCAGCAGCGGTGACGGCGACAGCGCACAAGTTAGCGAAATTGTATTACGTGATGGTGAAGGAACAGCGCGAGTACGAGCCGCAAACGGCGGCCCAATATGACGCGCAACAGCAAGCCCGAACAGTGCAAAAGTTAACCAGGCAAGCCGCCGCCTTGGGCTATGAATTACACGCGGTAGCAGGCACAGTGTAAGGAGACCACCGAGTTGACAAAGCAAACGAGCCTTCCTCGTGCGGCACTTGCCCCGCCACGAGTGCGGAGAGGTTTTGCGCCAATCCGCTCGTGCGGTTAATGTTTCGTAGGAGCGCGCGCCATGAGGGTTGTGGTTTTCGAGTGCGTCCGGCGCGCGCCCGCTGAACGTGTCGTTCGGTGATTCTTTGGAAAATACAGGCTCAAAAGAAGTCGTATGAATCGCGCTATTAAGCTGATACTGAAATATTTGCTGGTCATCCCATTCATTTTCGTGGCGTCTTTGTGGTGTTCGATGCAGCTACTGCAAGATATGCACAAAAAAGAGATTCACAATGAATCAGATATTTATCCTTACGGCGTTATTGTGCAATCGGCAAGGGGCATAAATGTGCTTTGGGGACGCGCAGAACTCAATCAGTTCCTGGCTGAGAACAAAGATGTAAGATTTCTTATTCAACCCAGCGAAATGGTGCAAGTGCAAAATTATTGTCTTGAAAGGGAGCGTTCCATTGGGCTGCATGCGGGTCCCATTCTCAATGCGAAACAGGAAATCACTTTGACTATCGAATCAGGGCCAGGGCTATACTCCTTCATCTACGAGGCAACCGTCAGCGACGCAAGGCCCCTGTACACGAACCGCTACACGATTGTGGATGGAGTCCTGCACTTTAGTATCGCGGGAGTAGTTACGATGGCATTACTATTTGCCATTAAGAAAGCACGACAACAATGACTGGTCGTGGCATAAGAGAGCAACACCGAACATTCATTCACAGGAATGCCCCAGCCAAGCAGGCTTGGCGGTTGACGTAAAGCAACAAGAACGCGTTGAGGATAAAGGGGTTATGTATTTGTTGCTCAGGGCGCGCGCCACGAGATGTGTGGCTTTCGAGCGGGTTCGACCGCGCCCGGTGAACGGTGTGTTCGACCGCTTCGCTTGAAATGTTAAGATTGAATTGATGAACAAACGTACGGTTAATTTTTGGTTTCTCCTTGTCGTCGGCATCATCGCTTTCGGCTGGTTGATTGCTGAGTTGTTGCGCATATTTTTTGAGGTCAAAAGCCAATCCGGTCTTTCGGCAGTTGTTTTCGACGGCGTGATACAACATAAAATCGGAGAACTAATGGTTGCCGTCCCGTTCTTTGCCGTTCTCGCCTTGAGTAATTTGTGGTCGCGGGAAAAGCTTTCTTTTTTTATCCGACGAACGCGATTCGTAATGATTACGGGCGGATTGCTCAACGCTTTGGCGTGGTATACCTTGCGCGAGAAAGTCGGGGCGGATTCTTTCTTGCGGATATGGTGTTTGGTAATCTTTGTTTTTGGCTTAGTCGGCTCTTGGCTGTTGTCGTGGATGGTGAACCGAACAAAGAATGAAGTCGAAAAATCCATTTAACCAAAGTTTCGCTTTGCCACGCGGCGTCGAACAATTCAATGGACGTGAGGGCGCGGGCAGCGACTTTCTTATCAACGTCGCCTATTAAATTTTACATTGTTAGTGGCGGTTTCGCCCCACGTCAGTTCAATCGTTCGGCGGCTTTCATTCTCAGTAGAAAACAAAGCAATCGAAGCCAGCCACCAAACGTTTCTATAACAATACTGGGACTGTGATGATAATACGTGGCAAGAAGATATTGGTGCTCATCATCGCGCTGGCATTGCTCCTTGCCTGTATCGTCGCGTTGAGACTGCGAAGGGACAAGTCGCTTGGCCCGAGTGTGTCGGAAACTTCGCGATTAATCGGAGGCCCGGCCTTCGAGGTTCAGGTCGAGATGCCTGCCTTCAATTCAGGGCGCGCACCTTGGGAAATCCCTGGCGTTATCTTGGGTTACGATCACGGACCGCGGTTCGATCAGGCAAGTCCCGGCACCCATGTCGGGAAGATATAGCATTCAAGAAAATAGATTTTTGAAAAACGCCCAGCATTTACGCCTTTGCTAAACCGTCTGCGGCGAGTCCGAAGAGCGCCAGAATCTCCGCTGGACGGTCGGCAAACTTGATGAGCGCAGCGTCTACTTTCTCGACCAGCGCGGCGAAGTCGGGAAAGTAGTGCAAATGGGTATCCTGCTCTTTGATCTTCTTCCACAGTTTCTCGATGGGATTGAAATCCGGCGAGTAACTCGGTAACTGAAAAACGGTCAAACGTTCGGCGTGTTGCGCGAAGAACTTTTTCAGCGCCGCACTCGTGTGGTACCGCGCGCCGTCTTGCAGCAACACGATGTGCTGTGTTGTTTGTGCCAGCACTTGCCGCAGAAAGGCTTCGTAGCTCGCACTGTTCAGCTTGCCCGTCGTCGCGCCATGAAAGAAGCGTCCGCTGAAATAATCAATCAGGCCAAAGACTTTGTAGCCTTTGCGCTGGCCGGAAGTCTGCACCATCGGCTGCATGCCCTTCCGTGCCCAGGTATAAGTCAGCGTCCCCCATTGCGGAAAACTGGCTTCATCGCCAAACAGCAGCAGCGCTTTCTTTTCGCGCGCGTGGCGTAACGCCTCCGGCCAGACGGCCTGTTTCCACGCGCGCCGCACCTCCGGGTTGAGATGATCCGAAACGAAGGCCGCTTTTTGATAACTGAAACCCAGATTCTTCAACAGTTCGGCCATGTAAAAGACGTTGTACCTCACGCCGAATTTGTCCAGGATCAATTGCTGCACCATCGGCGAACGCCAGCAGTTGCCATCAAAACCGCACTTGGCGGGGCCGTCTTCAATGAGCTGGCTTAACTGACGTTTTTGCGTTTTGGTCAATTTCGCCGGACGTCCGGGCGCTTTCTTGAACGCGACGCCGGCCACGCCGTAACATAAAAACTGGTGCGCGTAGTGTTCGACTTGCGCAACCGAAAGCTGCAACACGACAGCAGCTTGCTCGGTCGAAGCGTAATGCGCCACGGCGAGTACCGCCAAGGCAAATTTGATAGTGCGTAAATCTCCCAGTTGTTGGGCGGTTTTGAGTTTGCGGTCTAGTGCTTTGCGTTGCGGTGTCGTTATACTGAGTCGAAAGCTGCGCAGCTGGAGGTCTCCTTGTGAGCGTGTTTTTTGGTCAAAACACCGTCTCCAGATGCCGCTTTCATGTCAACTCAAAAACTCATTAATCCGCCTTTTTCAAATATTCTTTTTCTTAAAACCTATA
Source organism: uncultured Acidobacteriota bacterium (assembly GCA_963794955.1). GTDB lineage: Bacteria > Acidobacteriota > Blastocatellia > RBC074 > RBC074 > JAFDVL01. The sequence goes on along the minus strand of CAWCGF010000015.1, from coordinate 3,469 downwards.
GTTCCTTATTTGGCTAACATCCGAATTGAAAGCAGTCGCCCGAAATTTATCTGGCGCTCACAGCTTTGTTCTCATACACCTTTACTATTGGCAACAAAATCCGCGACGGATGTGCTTGGTCGTGATGAATCGTATTGGTAGCGATGCGCGTTTCGCTATCTGCACGAAGCGGCTTGCCTGTATTTGGATTGGGATCAAAGCGCGGATTATTGGAACTGGTGATATGAACAGCGATGCGATGGTCTTTATTGAAAATCAGACTGGTTGACCAAAGATCAATTTTGAGTTTATACGCCGCGCCTTTCTTCATCATCACTTCGTGGTCAAAGCCCTCACGGAAGCGCGCGCGCAGGCCGTTGTCCTGCACCAATCGTTCCGTGCCGTCGGGGTAGACATCAATCAACTTCGCCATAAAATCCGTGTCCGGGCAATCGGACGAAACCCACAATTCAACCGTCAGTGGGCCAGTAACTTCGACAGGTGATTCCAGCGGAGCCGTAACGAACTTCAGTACGTCTTTGCGCTCGCCAATCGCGCGCTGATCCAATGGGCCTTTCTTAGCAAACAAATTCGCGCCGCCAATCGTCGGTACCGGATTCTTCGGATCGTATTGATAGGTGCTGGAACTCGGCTTGTCGCTAGTAACGGCGTTGCTCAAGAGACCATTGGCGTTGAGAAAGAAGGAGGTTGAGTTGGCAGGCACAGGCCACGTTTTGGCAGTGCGCCATTCGTTGCCGGGTGCGTTTGGATCGGTGACGTCACCCATCACGTAATATTTGATCGGCGGATCCTCCATCACGCCGTTCTGGACACCTTTCAGCCAGTAATCAAACCAACGTTGTTGCTCGTTCATATCCAGCAACGAACTGGCATTCGCTGGATATTTCACTTCATCAATATTGCCGTGTCCCCAAGGCCCCGTCATGAGTTTTTGCTGACCTTTGGCAAGGCTGCCGCCACGCGTTTGCAGTCCGACAAAGTTATCAATGTTGCCCTGTACAAATATGTCATACCAGCCGCCCTGGTTGTACACTGGCACTTTGACTTTCTCCCAATGCAGTTTGCCTTCGCGGATGTTCAGGTAGCCATCGTCTTTGTAGTGGTCAATTGTGAGTTGCAAAATGTCATCGGCCTTTTGCGCCTTGAGCCAGCTTTCGTTCATCTCTTTACGGAAGATGCCGCCCGTATAAATTGCGTGTTGATAGGCGCTCGCCGGGGCCAGCATCACAAACATCGCGGTTAAGTGTGGCGGCGCGGTAATGGAAGCCTGATTCGCGGTGATGCCCATCGCCGACACGCCGGTCATGCCGACTTTGCCGTTTGACCAGGGTTGTTTGGCAACCCATTCGACCGTGTCGTAGCCATCGAAATGATCGTCCATAAACGGCAGGTATTTGCCTTCGCTGGCAAAGCGTCCGCGACAATCCTGCACGACAACGGCATAGCCTTTTGAAGTCCAAAAAGAGGGGCGACCTGCACCGAGGCCAGAAGATTTGTTGTAAGGCGTACGTGTCAAAATCACGGGCCACGGGCCTTTGCCTTCGGTCGGCAGATGAACGTCAGTTGCCAGCTTCACGCCGTCGCGCATTGTAATCTTTTGCGTCTCTGATTTTACGCCTGTCGCGGCTGCCAGTGCAGGAGCTTGCGAGTGGATAGCAAGCGGCAAGGTGAAGGTAGAGAAGAGCGAAGACTGCGAAAACTAAGAGCCGTTTTTTCATGATGATCCTTTCGATTCAAGGTTCGGGAATTGTCTGGTCAGGCAGCAGCATAACGCAAGCAAAGAGTTTCAGAAAGCAGAAACCCTCATTAAATATTTACAGATGTGAAAGGTTTTCTTCGCTATGTCTTATGAAGGTGAACATATTTCACAAGAACACTCACAGAGGAGACACCTGATGCCAAACACTCGTACGCCAAGTCGCCGCAAGGCAGCCTATTTGAATGCCAAATTTTTCATGGTAGCAATCCTTACTTTATTGTTGACGCAAACAATTGTCAGCGGTCAGACGCTGATGTCAGACATTCTATTTTCAGGGGCCGTGCTGGTGACTCCGCAGCGAATGTTTTATGCCCGCAACTATGGCGGCAAATGCCTGGACTTTGGCGCTCCGCCCCAAGTAAGCGGCTCACCTGTGTACTTATACGGTTGCAATGGAACGATTGCGCAACAGCTTCGCCTCGTCGAAATCAATGACCGCCACGAGGTTCGCCTCTACGCAGGCAGTAAAGTAGTTGGTGTCAGAGACAATGGAGAGAAGGAAAATGGATTTTCCACCACCAGCTATGGAAACAAAGAAATTTCGCTGGAGTTGCAGTTACAGAACGAGGCAGACTGAACACGATCTTTGCGCGTAATCAGATTTTTGCGCTGGATGGCGACAGTATCATTTGGGCGGCAAATCGCAGTTTGGTGGTCAAGGTGCAAAATGCACGCGGCACGAATCGCACGCCACTCGTATTAGGCACACGAAGTTTCAGCGACGAAGAATTTTGGGATTTTACGGCTACAGATAATTCAGCCGCGCGCCCCACAACTGGTTTCGCCCGCGTTACCCAAGCCAGCGAATTTGTGAATCGGTTAAATCAAGCCACCTGGGGAAGCGTCATTGAAGTTAGCAATTCGTTTGACTGCGCAATTACCCAACGCTGTACCTTGCGGCGGGGGTGACGATTCGCGGTGATCGGCGTCGTACCAATCTTGGCCCTGAGTTATTGGGCGATGGCACCATGTTCGAGTTGAACGGCAATTACGCTCGCCTTACGGGATTGCGTCTGCGTGGGCCGAGCCGCAGCACAGACAGAAATCAAGCGATTCCAAAGGGATCGTCGCCCATGACCGATATATCTACTTATCTTGACCACAATGACATTTCGGACTGGACTGTCGCCGCTGTGGAAGCGACCAATGATGGCGAACCGAATAATCGTGCTTCGCAAACGACACCACCCAATACACGCATCCTGCGCAACTTCATTCACCACAATCAGCAGGCGGGCTTAGGCTATGGCGTTGTGGTGAGCGGTGAGGCGTTTGCTTTAATCGAGGGCAACACGTTTCTTAATAATCGTCATGCCATTGCAGGCGATGGTTCGCAATTCAGTGGTTATCGTGCGCGCTTGAACTTGGTCCAATATGATGCCCCCGGCTACGGCATTACCAATCACGTCCAACAGGATTTTGATATGCACGGGTTGTTGGATACTTGCGGTCAGCATTGCGGTGGGATGGCCGGCTTTTATATGGAAATTGGGCGCAACACCTTCCTGGGTGGTAACCGAATTAAGACTTCGTTGCGCGGCACACCACGCAATATGGCTGGTTCATGACAATGTATTGGTTGGAAGCCAAGGCGATGTGATTGAAAATTCCGGCGACTCCTCCAGGCTGATTCTCAGCAATAATCAATTCAATGCGACAAATCCAACCAAGCGCCTCGGCGTGGGCGATTTTGATGGTGATGGCAAAGAC
>CAWCGF010000014.1:0-96662 GCA_963794955.1 uncultured Acidobacteriota bacterium | reverse complement strand
TAATATGAAGACCTTCGTGCGATCTATCAAAATCGTCCTGTTCGCGAGCTTGACCGTTGTCATTGCCGTAAGCCTTTTACCTGAGAAAATCTCGCACGGACAGCAAGCCTCCCCTATAGATTTCAATCGCGACATCCGCCCGATTTTGTCGGACAAATGTTTCGCCTGCCACGGCCCGGATGCACCTGCGAAAAAGATCAAGCTGCGGCTGGATTCGGAAGAGGGAATGAAAGCCGATCTCGGTGGCGGGCGTCGTGCCGTGATGGCAGGCCAGCCCGCGCAGAGCGAGCTTATCAAACGTATCACACACGCCGATCAGGATATGCGGATGCCGCCTGCGACTTCAGGCCGCACGCTCACGCTACAGGAAATTTCGTTGCTGACGGAGTGGATCAAACAAGGCGCAGCCTGGCAATCGCACTGGGCGTTCATCAAACCTGCTCGCCCGGCGTTGCCTGCAGTCAAAAACAAAGCCTGGCCGAAAAATCCGATTGATTATTTTGTGCTGGCGCGGCTGGAACAGGCAGGCTTGCAACCTGCGCCGGAAGCGGAGCGTGCGACGTTGTTACGGCGGTTGTCCTTCGATTTGACGGGTTTGCCGCCGACGCTGAAAGAGTTGGATGACTTTTTGAACGATCAGTCGCCGCAGGCGTATGAAAAGGTGGTTGATCGTCTGTTAGCCTCGCCGCGCTATGGCGAGCGGATGGCATTCAAATGGTTGGATGCCGCGCGTTATGCTGATACGAATGGCTACCAGATTGATGGCGAGCGTTCGATGTGGCGCTGGCGTGATTGGGTGATTGATGCCTTCAATAAAAACAAGCCGTTCGATCAATTCACGATTGAGCAATTGGCCGGAGACTTGCTTCCAAACGCCACCTTTGAGCAAAGAATTGCCACGGCATTCAATCGCAACCATCGTATTAATTCAGAAGATGGTTTGATCCCGGAAGAGTATGCAGTTGAATATGTCGTGGATCGTGTAGACACGACCTCCACCGTGTTTCTCGGCCTGACGATGGGCTGTGCGCGTTGCCACAATCATAAATTCGATCCGATCACACAGCAGGAGTATTACCAACTCTACGCCTACTTCAATAGCATTCCTGAAGATGGGCGCGCGAGTAATTACGGCAACTCTGCCCCGTGGATTGCCGCGCCGACTGCCGCACAGCAACAGCGCCTGAAACATCTCAACGAAGAAATTGCCCAGGCGGAAAAGCGGCTCGACTTACTGATCAAAAACAATGCTGAAGCCGTGCGTCGTTGGGAAAAATCCTTCGCTCCAGCGGGCCACTCGCAGTGGTTTCCGAGCGACAATTTAGTGATGCAACACGCGCTTGATGAGAATGCATCGCTTGTTATCAAGGACACCGTAGCCAAGCTTGATATGGCGCATCCTGAGCAGGAGATTGAGGTCAAGCCGAGCGAGAAAAAAGATGACATTGGATTCAAGAATGGCAAGCCAAAGGCCGTGGCCGCGCCAACTGGACAAGGCAGCGCGTTCGATGGGCAGCTTTTCTTCGATGCGGGCAAGCTTGCCGATTTCAACTTCCGCGACCGGATGCGGGATTACAAAGATCAGTTCACCATCTCCGTCTGGTTTTATCCCGAAGCTGAGCAGAGCGGCGCGATTGTTACGCATATGCAAGACAGCGCGGGCGAGAAGGATAATCACCTGCCGAAAGGGCGCGGCTACGGGCTATTTTTCAATAATGGCAAAGTACATTTCAACTTAGTCAGCGTGTGGGCCGACGATTCGTTTCGCGTCGAAACCGCTGCGCCCGTCACGCTCAAGCAATGGCATCACGTCGTCGCTATGTTTGATGCAACCGAGCCTTATGAGAAAGTGCAACTCTTCCTCGACGGGCAAAAGCAAAAGCTGAAGATCAATAATCCACGCTTGTTCAGGACGTTTGGCGATGCCAATGCCAACTTGCGCATCGGTGGCGGTGGCGGGCCGGAGTTTCGCTTCAAAGGAATGATTGACGAAGTACGCGTGTACAAGTCGCTGCCCGATGCTAACGACGTCGCCGTGCTGGCTTGCCCTGATTCGCTTGAAATGATTGCCGCCCTTGCGCCCGCGCAACGCACCCGCGCGCAGCAACTGAAGATCATCAAGGCCTGGTTAGAAGCGGCAGCACCCGCTGTCGTACAAGCCACCTGGCAAAAACTTCGCACATTGAAATTGCAAAAGCCGAAGCTCGAAGCCGAATTCTCCACGCTGATGGTGATGCAGGAAATGCCGGAGCCGCGTCCGGCGTATCTATTGCGGCGTGGGGCGTATGATTTGCCGACCGAAAGAGTTGCGCGTGCCTTGCCGTCCGCTTTAGCCGACGCTCCGTTGGCGAAAGGCGAAGCCAATAATCGCCTAAGTTTGGCGCGTTGGCTGGTAAGCGCGGAAAATCCGTTGACGGCGCGCGTGACCGTCAATCGTTTCTGGCAAATGATCTTCGGCATCGGCCTTGTCAAAACCGCAGAAGATTTCGGCGCACAAGGCGAATTGCCGTCGCATCCTGAATTACTGGATTGGCTGGCTTGTGAGTTGAGAGGGGGAGAAGAGGAGAAAGGGAGAAGGAGAGAAAGGGAGAATCCGCAACCCGCAATCCACAATCCGCAATGGGATGTGAAAGCCTTGCTCAAAACCATCGTGCTGAGCGCGACCTATCAGCAATCCGCCAAGGTCACGCCCCAGCTTTTGCAGCGCGATCCTGATAATCGCTTGCTCGCGCACGCACCACGGTTTCGGTTGCCTGCTGAAATGATCCGTGATCAGGCGTTATTTGTCTCCGGCCTGTTAGTCGAAAAACGCGGCGGCCCTTCGGTGAAGCCGTATCAACCGACGGGATTATGGAAGGACATGACTTTCTCGAATATGACGAATTATCCGCAGGACAAGGGTGAAGGGCTATGGCGACGCAGCCTGTACACATTCTGGAAGCGCACAATTCTGAATCCCAGCATGAATGTGTTTGATGCCACCGCGCGTGAGTTCTGCAATGTGCGCGAAACGCGTACCAACTCGCCGTTGCAGGCGCTCAATCTGATGAACGATGTGACGTACGTGGAAGCCGCGCGCTTGCTGGCCGAGCGAATGTTGACGAGCGGCGGGAGCAAGCCTGAAGTGCGCCTCGCCTGGGCGTTTCGCGCTTTGACTGCGCGCTGGCCGGAGCAGCGCGAGCAGCAGACCTTACTCGCTAATCTGAATGCACAATTGAATTATTTTCGCCGCTATCCGCAAGAGGCGGAGAAGCTATTGATGCTAGGTGAAAAGCGGAATGTTGCCAGGCTGAGCGCGGCAGAGTTGGCGGCGTATGCAACGACCGCAAGTTTGCTTTTGAATCTTGATGAAGTGATTACGAAGCAATGAGATAAAGCGGGGCTGACAATGATTCCCCGCTTTATTTCAACTCCCACCGCTCACCGAAAAAGCCTGCGTGTACGATGCGACCAACGCGGAGTGAAGAAGGTGGAACCGAAATGTCTACGACAGCCCAATCGGGCAGCTTCGGCGTTTGGCGCGCATTACTTGCATTGTCCTCGCGGAAGGTGAAGCCGGAATTGAGCACAACATACCGCTTCGGATTCAGCGGATTCGGAAAAATCAGAATGGGAATATGTTGGTTTGATAAGTAAATTTGCGTGCCAACTTGAATGCTGTTCGCGTTCCATTTGATGGGTAGTTTGTCAGCGATTTGCGCCAGGATTTTATTGCTGGACGGATCGCCCCACAGAATCAGATTGCTGTTGACGATGTCTGCTGGCGTGAGGGCGGAATCGTCTTTGACCTGCGCTTCGCCGCGAAATTGCGAACGCCAGAGTTTGATTGCGTACGCCATTTCATTTTTTACCCAATTGCCGACCGCTTCATGCGCGGCTTTACCTGTAGGCCGTACCATCACAAAGCGATCCAAAAACGCATCGTCAATCGGGCCTTGTAACCCGTGTCGCTTTTGCAAAGTCGTCGCGGTGTCAGTTGCTACCGCCCAGGTCTTGCCATGCTTTTGTAAGCGCACGTGCCACGAACGATCTGATTGCGGGGCAGGGGTCACCAGTTTTTGCTCATCAATGAGCACCGCTGTTGCGCGCCCGACGGCAAACGGACTCAACCCTGCGGGGATGGATAACGTGAGCGTGGCGATGTTGGTGGTTTTGACTTGCACCGTTGACGCGTCTTTGATTTCAGCCTCCACGGTCGCACGTTCCCAATGTTGTTCCAGGCTATCAAGCGTTACCCAAAAGGCGCGGTTGTAGCGTAGCGTATACGTCGTAAATTTGACGTGCAGCGGCAGCGGGTTGCGGCCTTTGGCTACGATGGAATCGAAGCGGCGATTGATTTCGGGAATCGAGTCGGGGTGATATTTGTGTTCTGTTTGGGGGCCGATGATGTGTGTGAGTTCGATGTTTTCTCTTTTCAATTCGCGTGCCATTACATCCGCTGCCTGTTTTTGCTTATCAATTTCCCCGCTGTAGGCCACGGTCGGCAAATTGAATAAATTCGCGGCGTAATCGGTCGCGTTGTACAGGTGCCATAACTTTTGTTCGTACCAGGGCGTTTCATTCACGGCCAACTTCAAATACTCTGGCGTTTCGGCAAAGCCAGCGCCCGGCGCGGCGGCGGCCCACAAGCTTGCGTGATGCGTTGCGATATGCCAGGTCGCAGCGCCACCCATCGAAAAGCCGCGCACGGAAATGCGATTCTCATCAATCGGATAATGCTTGCGGATGTGCGCCAGGGCCTCGAATGTGTCACGCTCACCGGCAAATTTATTAGCATTGCAAAAACGTCCATACGGATGCAGGACGAAGGCATTGGCTGGCGTGAATTGCCCCGGATTCCTGAGCCGGTCGTTGAGAAAGTTTACCTCGGTCAACGTATCACTGCGCCCGTGATACCAAATGTCGAGGCGATATTGGAAGGGCAGATGCGCCTGATATGAGACGGGCACAATTAAACCGTAAGGCTGCACGGAGTCGTCAATATTGGAGATATATCCACGCACTACCAAGCCGGTTTGCGTCGTCCACAAAGGTTTACCCGAACGCAATTCTTTGGCCCGCTCAAGGCCGAGTTTCAGTTGTGCTTTGGCGAAGGGGATTTCGCGCGCCTGCAAAATCTCGTTGTACTTCAGCGCGTAATGCACCGCATTGAAGAATATCTGTACGTCAGGCAATAGCTCTAACAGCTTTGGCTTGTCCTTTAGCTCCGTCCGCAACGCTTCAATTTCTTTGCCTAGTTCCGTTACACCGGCTTCGAGTTCGGCGCGCTCGGCGGCAGGAATTTCGATGCCGGGTGGCGGGATCGGCTTGTTCGTTGCTAGATTGGTTTGCGCGGCGGCGAACGTGACGAGAAGGAGGAGCGAGAATAAGGTGCTGAATCGTTGGAGCATGATTTTTAATTTCCTACTGGCACGTAGTAGCAAAGTTATTTGCTTGGTCAGACAAGGCAAGCGAATGAATTCGCTACGATGTGTCATTTAGCGTTCACAAATTTTGCGATGCGGCCTTTTGGCCCCGCCGCCCAGCCATCACCTGATTTGGTAAAGCTGACGCTGTTGTAATCCGCGTTATCAAGTTGTTGCCAACTTGCGCCATTATCAGCGGAGACGTGCGAGCCGGATGTGCCTACCGCAATCCATTTGCCGCTCACCCAAACTACACCGGAACGAAACGGGAGTTTATTTTCAATCCCCTTCCACGTCTTGCCGCCGTCCATCGTCAATGCGGCAGTGATGCCGGAGTCGTTGGGTTTGCGATAGTCTCCGCCGACGATGATGCCGTGGTTGAGGTCGCGGAAGGCGATGGAAAAGATTCCGGCGGAGGCCTCGCCCGCCAGCATTGGGGTTTCACTAACCGTCCAGGTGCGCCCGCGATTGGATGAGCTAAACACGCGTGCTGATTTTGCGCCACCTGTTACCAACCAAACATTGGTGAAGCCGAATGTGAACAGGCACGTCCCACTGGCAGCAAAGCCACCTTCATTGGGCAGCGCCGGGGGCATCGTTGGCATCCAGACAGGCTTCCAGGTGTTCCCGCCATCTTCCGTTGTGATGAGCTGAAATTGCCCTTTGACAGGATCGCTCATCGCAATGCCGTTCTTCTCTCCCCAAAACGCAAATGCATCATAGAACGCCTCTGGGTCAGCATTCTTAAATTGCAATTTCCACGATTTGCCGCCGTCAATTGTTTTGTAAATCCGCGACGATTCGCCTTTGCCAATGCTGAGCAAATACGCTGTGTTTTCACTGAACGCTTCGACATCCCGAAAGTCGAGTCCGCTCGCGTCAGGCACGGTTCCGACTTCCCAGGTTTTGCCGCCGTCAATGGTGCGGCCAAACGTGCCTTTCGTCCCGCTGACCCAGGCGATTTGTGCGCTGACGGCACAGAGTCCGCGTAAGCTGGCATCTGTGTTTATGGTTTGCAGTTCCCATTGGGCATAGCTGGGAGAGAGCAAAAGTAACAACCAAAGCGAGAAGATTCTTAGTTGTTTCATAGGAATAAAGATGTCATTAAGAGTTTATAGATCGTGACAAATGATAGACCTTTCTGCGCCGATCCCCAACAAAATCAGGGCTTCGCTTCACTTTTTTTGCAAAAAACTGGAAGCGAGCAGGTATTCCTTCTATTCGAGTAGCAGCCCCTTAGAAAAACAGAGTTACCAACGAGAAACGATTCGAACTTTTCAAGGAGTACCACAAATGACTATCTCTCACAAAATTACACATATTTTTCTTTCTCTCATGATCCTGGCTGCTTGCGCGACCGCCTCCTTTGCTCAAACCATTTTAGATGTGCGTGTCAGCGACCAAAAGGCCGGTTCATTATTGGTGTATCCGTTTTACACCTCAAAAGCACAGGATAGAAGAGACACGCGCGTTTCTATCAGCAATGTCGGGCCGACCTCAGTCACCGTTCACATGTTCATGCTGGATGGCAGCAGTTGTAATCAGGCCGATCAGTTTGTTTGCTTAACGCCGAATGCGAGCATCGCTTTCAAGGCATCTGATCTTGATCCTGAAGTAACAGGTTGGGTTTTTGCCGTCGCGGTGGATGGACTGACGGGCTATCCGATCACGGCCAATTCATTGATTGGCAATGCGCTGGTTTCCGACGGCGAGTATGTCGGGAACTATGGCGCGGAAGCGTTCTGGTCGAAGGGTGATCCAGCCACGATCAATCCCGCGACATCAGGCGGATTCGGAACCGCGACTTTGAATTTCAATGGTGGTGATATGACCGCTCCAGCCGTGGGTGGCTACGATTTACTGCCTTCCCAATTCGCTGTCGAGCTGCAAAGCACGAATGATTCGTATGGCCAAAAGCTGGTGACGGTCGGGATGACCGGAGACATTACCGAAGGCAGCCCGAAAGGCGCAGGTCAGGTCGGCATTGGTCAACTTTATAATGGCAACGAAAAGCCGTTCGGCAGCTTCAGCAAAATCCTGAATGATGGTTGCCAGGCAATGGCAGTGATCTCCGCAAGTGTGCCGCGCGTACCGCTCGGAATGGCCTACCTGATTCCTGCGGGCCAGGTCGGAACCATGAAGTTCTTCACCGGTGGCGGCGTAGGCTTGATCATGACGCCGAAAACACTTGGCAATAAATGGAGTGGCATTCGTTCCTTACACAAACTCTCGACGGTCTCAAAGACAATGACGATTCCTGTCTTCACCCCGGCTTGCTAAGTGCCCCCGCGCGAAAAGAGGGAGCAGCCAGAAGGCTGCTCCTTTTTTTATACGCGCAAATAATCTCCGCGCCAATGCTTAATGGCCTGTTTGATCTCCTTCGTATTCGCAAACTTGTTGTCCAGTGTTTGCTGTATCAATCCTTCCAATTCGTCATCTGAAGCAAAGCGCAACGCGATGATTTGACCTGGGGTTAGCGCGGCGGCGCGTTGTGCCATCGCGGGTGAAAGCACACGTTGATAGCGTAATTGCTCCTCCAACCGAATCACACGATCCTGTGCTTTGAGTGCGTTGGTGCGTGCGAGCACGCCAATCAGCACGAGCAGGAAGGCGATCAGTAAGCCCTGGATCGTGCTCGCTTCAGGAAAACGGACAAGATTGACAATAGACCAAATTAAATTGATGAGCACGAGCGGCGTGAGCACGTAATGAAAAGGCGGATGATTACGAACGTGATTCTGATAGGTTTGGGGCGTGTCGGGCATTGGGGTCTCCTGTGGGGAAAGACATTAGCCATTAGCTTTTAGCTGTTAGCCAGAACAGGCACCCTAGCTAACAGCTAAGAGCTAATGGCTTTCGGTTCTATATCGCGGCTTGCGATGGTTTGGGTAAGGCGAATTTTTCTGGTTCTGGCGTGAAGTCTTCACCTGGATTGATGAAGCGGTCACGCTCAAATTTGTACTGCTTGTCGTAGAGTTGACGGTAGCGACCGTTCAGTTCCAGCAATTTTTCATGTGTGCCGCGCTCGACAATCTCACCGCCTTCGAGCACGAGGATTTGATCAGCGCTGCGAATGGTGGAAAGACGATGCGCGATCACGAAGGTTGTGCGTCCTTTGCGTAGCGCACGCAAACCATCCTGAATTAAGGCTTCGCTCTCGCTGTCGAGGCTGGAGGTCGCTTCGTCGAGAATTAGGATTTTCGGATTGGCGAGGATAGCACGGGCGATAGCGAGCCGTTGGCGTTGTCCGCCTGAAAGCTTGATGCCTCGTTCGCCAATGACCGTCTCGTATTTCTTCTCGAATCCTTCAATAAATTCTTCGCAATGTGCGATGCGACTGACCGCTACAATTTGCTCACGGGTGGCATGCGGGTGAGCGAATTTGATGTTGTCGGCAATCGTGCCATCAAACAGAAAGTTATCCTGCATCACGACGCCGAGATGTTGGCGATAGTCTTTAAGTTTGATGTTCGTCAGATCCTTTCCATCTACCAACACGCGTCCATTTTGCGGGCGATTGAAATTCATCACCAAACCAATCAGGGTACTTTTACCGGAACCACTGGAGCCTACCAATGCTGTCGTCGTACCGGCAGGCGCGCGAAACGAAACCTGCTTGAGGACAGGAGCATTTTCTTCGTAGGCAAAATCCACCTGCTCAAATACAACCTCGCCTTTAATGTCGGGCAGGTCAGCGCGGGCTTCGTCGCCGTGGTCTTCGGTTGCCATTCGTCGAATTTCACTGATGCGATCCAGACCGGCAAAGGCTTCCGTAATCTGTGTGCCAATGGAAGCAATTTCGATCAATGGCATGGCTACCAGCCCGGTGAAAAACACATACATGAATAATTCGCCGAGTGTCATCTCGCCCCGCAACACGGAGCCGCCGCCAATCAATATCATCAGCACGCCAATTACCCCGACAATTACAGTTGAGGCCGCCATCGTGGCTGACACGCCGGTCATGGATTTTGCTACATTGCGCAAGAGGCGATGTGCGCCTTTGGAGAAAACGATTTCTTCGCGCTTTTCTGCGGTGTAGGCTTTGACGGTGCGGATGCCACCGATGGATTCGGCGAGCCGACCTGTGATTTCGGAATAAATCTCGCCGCGTTCGCGGAACAAAGGGCGTAGGCGCTGAAAGGCAAACGCCATCCCTCCACCAAAGGTTGCCAGCACAAGAATCGTTATCAATGTCAGATGCCAGTTCAGATAAAACAATACGCCTAACGCAAGAATCGCGGTGACGATGCCACCGACCAATTGCACGACGCCGGTTCCCACCAGATTACGTACGCCTTCCGCATCGTTCATCACGCGGGCAATCAGCTTGCCGGTTTGCATCGAATCGAAGTAGCGGATGGGCAACCGCATTACGTGTTCCATGACTTGCTTGCGCATTTCGGTGATCGCACGCTGCGCGGCCACCCCCAGCACTTGCGAGAGGGCAAATGAAGAGACGGCCTGCACCAGCGTCGCTGTCCCGCCCACGATGGCTAAGGGAAGCAGTAGCTCATGCCGCTGCTTCACGATCACTTCATCAATCACCCATTTGGAGGAAGTCGGTAGAATCAGTCCTGTCAACCGACTAACGAGCATCAAGACTGCGCCGAGTAATAACCGATAGCGATACTGCCAAATTAACTCTTTCGCCTCGCTCCAGGCTTGCGAGTAGTTGATTTTCTTTTTCTTTTCTGCCACAGATAATCCTTTCTGTCTCTTACTCTATCAACTAATTGTGCAGATAACCAAGCCGAAGCAAGGGACGGAAAACAACTAGAGACAATCAGTACAAAAAAGGATAGGGGAAAAGAAGAAATATTGGGCGGAAGGAAAATCTGAGGGAGGTCTGGCATGCCAAAGGCACAAACAGAAGATAAAAAACAAGAGATGAAACAAATCATTCGCATCCTGAAAAAAACATATCCCGATGCGCATTGTGCGCTGCATCACACGAACCCTTTGGAATTGTTGATTGCCACGATTCTGTCTGCGCAATGCACGGATGAACGCGTCAACATCGTGACCGCTACGTTGTTTCGGAAATATCGCACGGCAGAAGATTTTGTGAATGCAGCGCGCGAAGAATTGGAACGCGATATTCACTCGACAGGTTTTTTTCGCAACAAGGCCAAGAACATTCAAGGCGCGTGTCAGATCATTGCGGAGCGGTACCAGGGCCAGGTGCCGGAGACGATGGCGGAGTTGTTAGCTTTGCCGGGCGTGGCAAGGAAAACGGCGAACGTTGTTTTAGGGAATGCCTTCGGGATTGCCTCGGGTGTAGTGGTGGATACGCATGTTGCGCGGTTGTCGCAACGGCTTGGCTTGACGACGCATGAACAGCCCGAAAAAATTGAGCAGGATTTAATTGCGATGACGCCGCAACAAGATTGGATTGATTTACCCCATTTGCTGATTGCGCACGGACGCGCCTTGTGCAAAGCGCGGAATCCACAATGCCCGACTTGTCCTTTGGAAGCGAGGTGTCCCGCCTCAACTTTAAAAAACTAAGGGTTAGCTGCGATCTGCGATTTGAAAGTTCAGTACCAGGGCGTCGGGTGCGATGAACTCGTCGGGCAATTGTGCCAAGTCAAAATGGCGTTCACTGATCGGCACAGATTCGCCACTCAACCAATAATCAATAGTCAGTAGCAATTCGTCAGGTCTGATTTGGTGTGTTGATCCTGCTGGAATCGGGCCTTGCCTCAGCAATAACTCGATTTCCTGCTTGTATTGCTGTTGCCGCTTTGCTCTTGCGCTACGATCTTTGCCCCAACGTCGAAATTTGCAAAAGAGCCACAAGGTCAAAATTGAGAGCAGCCCCGCCAGCAATTCACAACGCCAACGCAAGAGAAATTCGCTGCCCACATAACCTTTTGCCGCCCAGATACTTTCCAGGCAGAAGCAAACCACACCAAGGACGAGCAAAGACAACACAGGATGACAACGAAAGGCTTGGAAAAGCGCAGCGGTCTTGCCTATAGGAAGGGGAGACGGGCCGTACACGGGAAAATATTGTTGTTCAAAAAAGACCTTGCCTTCAACGCTCTGGGGGGGGTGATTCATTGCCATGATCCTTTCTTGCGAGGATTCTACTTGCCAATTGCCAAGGGTGACGAGCCATTAAAAATGCAGAAAATCGCGTTACTCATTAACCCTCAAGCTGATCACCATGTGATCCGGCGCGAGCATTTCATCATTGAAAACCTCGGCGAGCACAGCGTCATCTATAATTTCGTTATATGGCTCGCTCGACCATTCCTCGAAACAAACTTCAATTTGGGTGTTGAGTTGGGGGAGCGCGAGGCTCTCAATCCGCTTTTTGGGTGCGGGTTGTTCTTCCGCTATCACCGCGCCTGTTGCTCCATTTCCTTTTCCAGCCCAGGCGGCGATGATAAAAAACAGGCAACAAGTAGCCAAAACGCCTGCCGGAATAAGCAACTCTCGGAGATTCAGCGGATTATTATTGGGGTCCAGGATCATCCATAACAGGGCCGCGCTAGCCAGCACCGCCAAGCTTCCAAGGATGGTCAGCCAGGGCTTGCAACACAAAAAGGTTCGCACTCGCGCGGTCTGACCGGGATTATCTGCCGGGACTAATATCACGGGGAAAGAGTCTTGCTGCATCGCCAGTGAAGGTTCATTTGAATTCGGATTATAGTGAGGTAACGCCATTTTCCCCTCCTTGAAATCTATTGATGATTTCAGACAAATATTATGAAGTCGGTACTATCCGGCACAACCCTAACAAAGATGTTGCAGGACTCTGATAATGCGATGTCTGTAGGGGAAATGAAAAAGCCCTGGCCTTGTTGTAAGGAACAAGACCAGGGCTGCAAAGGAGAGTCAATTGAGCTATTTGCTGGCCGTAGATTTCGCAAAATCGCCTGCTTTGAAGATGTTGATCTTGTTCGGGGCGATAAATCTGCGTAGCGCCGCGTTGACTTGTTCAGGCGTCAGCGCCAGCACTTTTTTGTCAAAGTCCGCGGCCCACGCCATCGTGCGGTTCAGGAACAGCAGGTTATTCAAAGCGCCTGCCAATTCGTTGTCCTGGGCGCGGCTGACTTGGCGAGATTGCAACCAGCCAGATTTCGCCGCTTTGATTTCGTCCTCCGTGAAACCTTCTTTCAGTACCCGCGCGATTTCTTCCTTGAAAGCTGCTTCGAGCTTGGTCACGTTCTGCGGTGCATAAATCGCAAAGGCGACAAACTGCCCGTTTTTATCCAGGGAGCTTGCGCTTAATTGCGAGCCGACGCCGTAGCTCAAGCCCTCTTTCTGCCGGATGCGAACGGCCAGCCGCGAATTCAGGAAGCCGCCGCCGAGCATATAATTGCCTAGCACCAGCCCCGGATAATCCGGGTCATCGTCACGGATGTTCAGGTTTTGCCCGGCGATGAAAAACGCATTGGCTTTGTCGGGCGCTTCAAAGGCTTTGGTAACGGTCGGAACGTCTTTGTAGCTGGTGGCGATACGGGTGTACGGCATCTTGCTTTTCCATCCGCCAAACAAATCGTTGAGTAGTTTGGCGACTTCCTTTTCGTCGAAATCCCCAATCGCCGTGAACTCGCCATTGCTCGCGCCATAGAAATCCGTGTAAAACTTCTGCACGTCTGCGAGCTTAACGGCTTTGATCTCCGCCACCTCTTCATCAGGCGTCGCAACGTAATTCACGTGGCCTTTCGGATAGGGCGAGGTATGTTGTTGATACGCCAGCGCCGCGACCGACTGCGGCTCGCTGCGTTGTTGTTCGATGCCTGCAAGCTGTTCTTGTTTGAGTTGCTCAAACTCGCTGGCAGGGAAGGCCGGTTCGCGCAAGATTTCCGCCACCAGCTTCATCACGGCGGGCAGGTTTTCCCGCGTGGTTTCAATTGAGACGAAGGCCGATGTGGGGCTACCGCCGACTGAGGCACGGGCTTTCAATTTGTCGAGCGCGTCCTGAATCTCTTGCCGTGTTTTGGTCTTGGTTCCCCGCATCAACATATCGCCGGCAAAGCTGCCTGCCGTCGCACGATTCATCAGGCTCTTCTCATCGCCCATCCGCAAAGTCAGCCGCGCGACGACGGTGTTGCCACGCGTTTTCTTGGTTAGGAAAGCCGTCTTGATGCCGCCCGGCGTCGTGGCGCGCACGGTACGCGCATCAATGTTGGCGGGCGAAGGATCAAACGCTTCTCCCTCGGCTACCAGCGCGTCGCCTTTGTAATCCTTGACGAGCGCCAGCACGTCAGGCGTCGCAGGGATTTCCGCGCGATCCGGTTTTTGCGTGGGAATGAACAGTCCCAGCGTGCGATTCGATTGCTTCAGATACGTTGCCGCCACGCGTTGTACGTCTTCAACCGAAGCCTTGCGCAAGCGATCTCGATTAAGGAAGAGCAAGCGCCAATCGCCCATCCCAATCCACTCGCTTAACTCCATGCAGATTTGCTCGGAGTTATTCATATTGAGCTGGATTTGCTTGAGAATATTGCCGCGCGCGCGCTCGACTTCTTCCTTGGTAATCGGGGTCTTGGCGATTTCTTCGACGACTTGCAGAAAGGTATCTTTCGCGCCGTCGAGTGAAGATTCCAGCCGGACTTCTGCGCCGAAGAGCAATAAGCTCGGCTCCCCAAAAATGATGGGGAAGTTGAAAACACTGGCGGCTTTTTTGGTTTCAACCAAGGCTTTGTGCAACCGACCAGAGGGCGTATCAGCCATAACTTGCATCAGGATACTGACCGCGGCGGCGTCGGGATGCGAACCCGCCGGAATGTGATAGCCCGCCATCAGCATTTGGGTATCGCCCACGCGTCGTACCGTGACGGAGCGTTCGCCGTCTTGTGTGGGGTCTGCCGTATAAAGCTTCTGCAATTGCCGGGTTGGTTTCGGCAACGGCGCAAAATATTGATGCACGAGCGCGAGCGTTTTGGCTTCTTCAAACTTGCCCGCCACGATCAAGACCGCATTGTCGGGTTGATAGAATCGCTTGTAAAACGCTTGCAAGCGATCAATCGGCACATTCTCCAAATCCGATTTGGCACCAATCGTGGATTTGCCGTAATTGTGCCACAAATACGCCGTCGAAAACACGCGATCACTCAGCACGCCAAACGGCGAGTTTTCGCCGGACTCGAATTCATTGCGCACCACCGTCATTTCGCTGTCGAGGTCTTTCTTGGCAATGTACGAATTGACCATACGATCTGACTCCAGATCGAGCGCCCATTTCAAATTCTCGTCGGTCGCCGCAAACGTCTCGAAATAATTCGTGCGATCAAACCAGGTCGAGCCGTTCGGGCGCGTGCCGTGTTCGGTCAACTCTTGCGGAATGTTCGGATGCTTGGGCGTTCCCTTGAAAACGAGATGCTCGAGCAAATGGGCCATCCCGGTTTCGCCGTAGTTTTCGTGTTTTGACCCGACGAGATATGTGACATTAACGGTGATGGTTTGTTTCGATTGATCCGGGAAGAGCAGGACGCGCAAGCCATTTGCCAGATGATATTCCGTAATGCCTTCCACGGACGTGACACGCTGCACGCCACTGGGCAGCGGCGCGGCGTTGGATTGCGCCAGGCTAATTGTGTTAGTGAGAACAATGGTTGCGCAGACTAACAGCAGGAGCGCAGCCCATCGTCGGAACAGTTTTGGTTGGTTCATATTTGGGTCTCCAATAGGAATTACTTTAAATGACACTCGTGAATCTGAATATTGAAACAGAAGGAGTTTAACTTACGCAAAGGAAACTGAAAAGTTCCTTGTCTGGCCGCACTCTTGACACTACGATAAGCCACGTGTTATCCGAAGCGTTCACCTTAACTTCCAGAGGACACATAATGAAACTTTTCAAATCCAAACAGGGCATTTTTGTCCAAGCAAATGAGGCCTTTTACCAACTCCTGGAATCGGATTGGGATGAGCTTTTCAATCGCGCCAACCTCCTCGTCTCACTCAACGATGCCATCCGCACGTTAAGTCCGGTCGCTGCGCCGGAGAATTTGCTTGCTCCCCTTGGCACACAAGAAGTCTGGGCGGCGGGGGTGACGTATTATCGCAGCCGCACGGCACGCATGGAGGAATCGAAAGATGCTGGCGGCGGCACCTTTTATGATCGCGTCTATTCCGCCGAGCGGCCTGAACTATTTTTCAAAGCCAATCCGTCGCGCGTGGCGGGACCGGGCGGCGGCGTCAAGATTCGCCAGGATTCCAAATGGAATGTGCCCGAACCAGAGCTTACGTTGGCGATCAATGCGCGGGGGGAAATCATTGGCTACACGATTGGCAATGACATGAGTTCGCGCGACATCGAAGGCGAAAACCCACTCTATTTGCCGCAAGCGAAGGTCTACGATTTAAGCTGTGGGCTGGGGCCAGCCGTGTATTTGACCAATGAGCCGCTGTCTTCCGAAACCAAAATCAACCTGGAAATCTTGCGGGGCGGGGAAGTCGCGTTTCAAGGTGACACTACGTTGGCGCAGTTGAAACGCACACCTACCGAATTGGTGAGCTACTTGTACCGCGATAATTCGTTTCCGACGGGCAGCTTTTTGCTGACTGGAACGGGCATTGTGCCGCCGGATTCCTTCACCCTGTTAACAGGCGACGAAATTCGTATCACGATTGATTCTATTGGCACTCTCGTCAACACGGTTCTGTAATCTCAAATTTCAAATCTCAAATTACTAGCTATGCACGGCAAAAACATCATTGGCAATACACTTTCAAATGTGGGCGGCAAAACCTTTCAAGCCACCAATCCAGCCACCAGCGAAAAGCTGGCAACAGCGTTTTACGAAGCGACCGAAGCAGAAATAAACCAGGCCGCAGAACTCGCGACGGCTGCGTTTCCGCAATATCGTGCTTGCAGCAAAGAAGGGCGCGCCGCCTTTCTGGATCGCATTGCAGAAGAAATTCTGGCGCTGGGCGATGAATTGATTCAATGCGCAAATGCGGAAAGTGGCTTGCCGCTTGATCGGTTGACCGGTGAACGTGGACGCACGATGAATCAACTCAAGATGTTTGCGGCGCTGATTCGGGAAGGCTCCTGGGTTGAAGCGAGCATAGACACGGCAATGCCTGATCGTGCGCCTGTGCCTAAACCCGATCTGCGCAAAATGCTGAAACCGATTGGCCCGGTCGCGGTCTTTGGGGCGAGTAATTTCCCCCTGGCGTTTTCCACGGCGGGCGGTGATACGGCTTCGGCATTGGCCGCCGGTTGTCCGGTCGTCGTCAAAGCGCATCCGGCGCATCCGGGTACTGCCGAATTAGTCGCCACCGCGATTATCAAAGCTGCACAAGCGACAGCGATACCGGAAGGCGTGTTTTCGCTGGTGCAGGGCGTGGGATATGAGGTCAGCGTTGCACTGGTCAAGCATCCGAGCATTAAAGCGGTTGGCTTCACTGGCTCGTATCGTGGCGGCAAAGCTTTATTTGATGCGGCTGTGAGTCGCCCGGAGCCGATTCCAGTGTATGCCGAAATGGGCAGCGTTAACCCGGTTTTCATTTTGCCGGAAGCGTTGCGCGAACGTGGGGCATCGTTTGCTGAAGGCTTGAAGAACTCCGTGATGATGGGTGTCGGCCAGTTTTGCACGTCTCCTGGTCTGGTGTTTGGCCTGCAAAGCGACGAGTTGACTGCGGCGACGGAAAAATTGAAAGCGTTGATTGCCGCTGCTCCCTCCGCCACAATGTTGCACGCGGGAATTCTGCAATCCTATGAAGCCGGGATACAGCGCCTGGCAAGCAGCGCAGGCGTCGCGCTCGTGCAGTCACAGGCCGAGGTGGATGCTGCCAAGACGCAAGCCAGAGCGGCTGTTTTTACAACAAACGCAGTCAACTTTTTAGCGCAGCCGGAATTGAGTGAGGAAGTCTTTGGCCCTTCAACAGTTGTGGTAAGTTGTGACACGCCGGAAGAGCTGGCGCGCGCCGTCCACTCCTTGCAAGGACATTTGACCGCGACTGTTCACGGTACAGCCGAAGACCTCGCCTCGTATCAGTGGTTGCTTGCCATTCTCGAAACAAAAGTGGGCCGGATCGTCATTAACGCTTTTCCGACGGGCGTGGAAGTCTGTCCTTCGATGGTGCATGGCGGGCCGTTTCCGGCGACAACAGATACGCGTACGACTTCGGTGGGAACGACTGCGATCACCCGCTTTGCCCGTCCCGTTTGTTATCAAGGCTTTCCGCAGGCGGCGTTACCCCAGGAGTTACAGGATGGGAATCCACTTGGAATTTGGCGGCTGGTGAATGGCGAATTTGTAAAAGATTAGTGACACTCTGGATTTCATCGTGCATTGGCCATTTAGAGTCAGCATTATGAAAGACCTGAATGACATTGCTTTAGTGTGGGCTTGCGGGAAGCCGGAACATCAACATCCAAGTTGGGACGGCGCTGAGCGCTGCACGCAACAAACCGATCCCCAAGTCGAACAATTGCAAAAGGCCGTGACGAAATTGGCGTTGTCCTGCATCCGCGCTTTAGATGCGCTGCGGTTGTTATTGCCTCCCGATCATCAGCGTGTCAAAGAAACTTACGAGACGATTTACAACCAACTTTGCACCCAATACAAAACTGCTGGCGAGCCGTATGGCTGTGGTGAAGAAGCGATGTGGAAATGGTTGAAAGAGCGCGCCGAAAATTAACCGCAGGCAAATTTATTGCACTGTCTTCGTTAACAAGCGGGCGTAATTCAATGCCACAGTCCTTTCACTAAAATTTCTCCTTCCGGGAAGCGATGTTGGCCTGCCCTTTCCAGGGACACTAAGACGTACTCCAATTCTTCCGGTTGTTCTGCTGGTAACCGCAAAAATAGTTCTGCCGTGCCATTTTCTGCGCTGAAGCTTTTGGCCAGAATGAATTGATCTTCTTTCGTTAAAAACCAAAGCTGGAAATATTGCCCTGCTCCCGCCTGGGGGAGGTGGCGCAGGTAAATCAGGCAAGAGTGTTTCTCTGTATCCCAAAAGAATTTTGCCGAAACCGGAGGCTCCGTCTTTCCTTCCAGCGTCAGGATTTTGATTTGCGGCGCAGTCAGCCAAGCTCGTGCCTGCTGTTCCTGACCGAGTGTTTCGGCAAAGCTTTTGACCTGTGATTGCAACGCCAGTTTTTGTCCGGTGAGATGATAAATATACCAGGCTGTAAAGGTCGAAACGGCGGTCAGCAGCAAGACCGGCAGTACCGGGTTTTGGTGTTGGGGAAGGGCTGCTTTTCGCTCAGGATGCTCGATGACTTTTGGATGAGCATACTTAACCGTTAAAGCGGTATCGCTCCGGCGGGAGGCGAACGGTTTTGGCCAAAGGTTTCTGGAGAAAGGCAGTAGGGCAAGACCGGGCGAGAACGAGTGCTCAGCACCCAACGCTGATTTTTGCGGATACGCTGACCGAGAGGTGGTCGCGAATACTTTCAGGACGGGAGTGGGGAGTGGTAAAGGCATTGACGAACCAAGTACAAATACCTTGCCCCATTCATTGATACTTTCTTCCATCTGATTCAATCCTTATGAGGGCTGGATTGGATGGTAGTAGTTTCTAATGTTGTGTGTTCAGGAACAGGAAATCCATTTTCCATTGAGGATTTTTCATCTGTCATGGGCGAAAAGCTCCGACCACAACGACAAATGAAAAATCTTCAATGGAAAGAGCGATTACGACACAAAAATAGTTGCCTATTTCAACGTGCGCAAAAAGGCCACTACCATCCAGCGTTCTTCTTCAGAATAGAGAACCTTACTGGCTGGGTGCCGATCACGCGAGGTGGAGATTTTATAAAATAACTCTCCGTCCGTATTGGCTTGCACTGCTTTGCTGGCCAGATTCGTGGCTTGCGTCCATTTCGGATCGTTGTACGGCCCATTGCCTTTGCCTTCTGATCCGTGACAAATCTCGCAGCGGTTTTTATAGAGGTATTGTCCTTTTTTCGTGACCTCTGCCGTAACCTTGAGCGGATTCTTCACATTGAGAGCCTCCGGCGGCGCTTGCCATTTCTGCTTAATTTTGCCGTTTACCACTTCTACAGCCGGTGTGGGAGCCGGTGTGGGCGTGGGCGTAGGCGGCGGCCCCATCATGTCCTGGGGGGAGGTTTTTCCCCTGGACAATAATCATCTTCCCATTATCCAAATGACGAATCGTCGGCGACGCGCCGGGCGAAACGCTGACGCCGGGGATTGGTGCCGGTGTGGCTCCTGGTTCCTGTTTGTAATCAGGGGCAATCCCCACCGCTACCTGTCTTCCATCCGCTGTTGTCGGCGCTGCGAGTGCATTGGGCGCAGATGCTCCTGGACTTGGGACTGCCGGTGTCGTCGTCGGTTGATTAGGGTTGGCTTGCGCCACTTCGGTCACAGAACTCTTTTGGCAAGCTGTCATCAAGACAGCGCCACAAAGGACGAGACAGCGCAGTAGCCGGACTACAGATGAGGGGTAAGTGAGGTGATTTATGCTGACCATAAATATGTAACTTCTCCGAATGTGAGGTTTTGTGGGGCGTAATTGAAAGCGCGGATTATAGCGTGAACTCTGAAATTTTTGCGCAAAATTTCTTGCTACTTAAAAAGCTAACGTGGCGAGTCCTGTCGCCGCTGCCAGACGATGAAATGGCGCGGATGACTCTAAGGTCAACCCTAACGAAAGAGGCGCGAGTTTTTGTGGATTTTGTTCTAGTGCGGCGGTAAGAGCCTTCGAGAATATCCCCTGCTCGCCTGGTTCTCCAACGATCAGCATGCGCTTAACGGGTTGCGTCGGATTAAGGCGATCTCGGTAAAATATCATGAGCCGAAACAGTTCATCTTCTCGCTCTTCCACACTACAACTGACTTCGCGGATCAGTAATGGTTCTTGCCCGCGCACAATCACCACCACAAACCCCTGCTCATTGACGCTCACGAGGACTTGATCTTCGTGGGCTTCCACTTCTCCGCGCATTAACCATTGCGCTTCACCAAGATGTTGCGGTAGCACCATGCCCACTTGCCAACCGAGTTGGGAAAAGAGGCGCTCATATTGTTTCAGTACCTCGTTATGAACGGCGGTGACTAACCATCGAGGCTGCCCTTCCAGCTTACTGAGAGGTTGGACTGAGGTACGCATTTCAGTAGCCTTCAGATTAGTCGCTCGGCCAATCTTCCACACTAACATTTGGTCGAGTTCCGCCCGTGAGTGGGGTTTGTTATCAAGCGTGGCGATGATGCTATGCGCGCTTCCTTCCGGTAAGGTGACAGACAGCTTGAGGCGACGACTAAAGCCCGCCTGCTCCGCCGTCGCCGAGAGGACGGAAATAAAATCAGCTTCGCGTAAAATATTGGGTTCCGTCAACGAGGCACGCACCAGTTCGGGCGGTAAAGTTTGGATGCCCAGTTTTTTAGGCTGAAAATGACCCTTTCGCCGCTGCATCTCAAGCAGGGTGAGATGGGACGGAGTCAGCGCAAATGTGGTGCGAGGAAGAGTGGGAAGTGTTAGGAAATTCCAAAGAGATGAGAACATAAATTAGTATTCTTTATAAGCGCGCCCATCAGTTCCGGTGCCTTCCGCGCCGCTCCGTACGTCTTTGATTCCGGCGGGAACCCCTGGACGATAGGGTTCGCTATCCATTTCGATTTCCCACGTTTCATTCGATTTCGTGAGAGGGTCTTCCGGCACACGGCGCAGATACCCGCCCGAAACCAAATCTTGCAGGGATTGCGGCGCTTTTTCTTTATCGGCGGTGTATTTGTCAATGCCACGCCGCATTTCATCCAGATCGTTCATCAGCACGACTTCTTTCGCGCGTTTGACGTGGGTCACATACACCGGGGTGGCGATGGAAACGAGAATCGCAATCACCGTCATGACGATGACAAGTTCCATCAGCGTAAATCCACGTTGGCCAACTTTTTGGGTAGCTTGAAATCGCATACTTCTTACCAGTCTTTATATTTCGTCCCATTCAAAGCCGTCTCTTCGCTTTTGCTGTAAACATCAAAAACATTCTGACCGCCCCAGGAATCCGATTTGGGATCATCCTGGACAGAACGAAATCCCCATTCCTCCTTGCCCGTAATCGGGTCTCTTGGCATCCGGCGTAAATACCGAATCTTGCGGGTTGTATTCGGGGGCGTAATGCCTTCGACCAGGGTTTCAAAGGTCGGTGGATAAAATTCGTCATTCACTTTGCGATCCAACGGCCCGACCTGGCCATTCCGACAATCTACATTGTAGCGATCAATCGCCTGACGAATTTCCCGCAGGGTTTGCTTCAGTTCATATTCCCGTTGCCGTTTGAGATTATTCTTGGTCAAGGGCACTACAGCAGTTACCAGAATAGAAAGAATCGCCAACGTGATGATCAACTCCAGCAGGGAAAAACCGGCGGATTGCGGATTGCGGATTGCGGATTGCGGAATTAAATCTTTCATTTTCCCGTGATTATTTCGTCAGTTTAGAAATGGCCTCGCGGCTGATTTCAAATTGTACGGGCGCAACACTGAATTGCGGACTGGTTTTATCCGCCACCAGGAATCGTGTCTCATCCGCATTAAACCCGATCATCGTTTGCCCAACGCCGATAGCTTTAAATTCGAGGATGAGTAACTTGCCATTCGCCATGACAGGGGTAACGCGATCACTTACTTGTTGCACACTGACAATCAGCTTGCCGTTTTTCTCTTGCTGGGTCATATCCGGGTTTCTTCCCAACATTCCTCCATCACGCACTGATTTAAGTTGCAGCAAATTGGTATTGTAGTTCAGCGCAATATTCGCGCCGGTCATTTTGGACTTGCCATCCACGGAAACTACTACGATGAAGGTTTCTCCCATCTGCAATTTCTTTTCTTTGAGCTTAAGGCTCAGTCCAAGCGGTGGGGAGGTTCCCGCATTCGACGACATCTCAGTCGCTGAAACTTCAATCGCAGTCGAGGGCGGGGCCGCCAGGCTCAGTTCTTTGGACTCATTCTGAGCGGATTGCGGAGATGCGGATTTTTCCTTCTCTTTTTTGGGTTTTACCGGAGGAGTTAATTTGGGTGAATAACCCGGAGGTGGCTCGAAAGTTGGTGCTGGTACGCCTTGGTCTTTAGTCGGATCAGGCGCAGGCGGCGGATTCTTTCTCGCCTCTTCTGCCGCTTTAGCACGTGCTTCCTCATACGCCGCTCGTTGTTCGGGCGTGATAGAGGGCGGCATCAATCTGGGCGAATAGCCGGGCGGCGGTTCAAACGTCGGCGGAGGAACGCCCCCATCATCAGTATTAGCTTCATTAATTACGTTGTTATTCTCTGGCTCCGGTTCTTTAGTTTGCTTCGGTTCTTGTTTATTCGCAGGCTGATCTACTGCGGGCTGCGGTTTTACCTGGGTATCTTCCGCCTTCGCCGTCACTGGCGTTGGTTGTAATTGTTGGACGACAGCCGGAACAACGGGCGCAGCAGGTTGTGTTATGGGCGCGGAAACCGTTGTCACGGTTTCTGTCGGTTGCGCGGGTAGTGGCTGACCTTGTTGCGCAGCGATGATGCGACGATCCTGGTCATCTTCGTCCTGGGCGCGCATCACGACTTGCTCAATGCTCACAAAGTTGCCCCCCAGGCCGGTGCCGCTATCTTTGGCCTGATGGTCTTTTTTCTCTAGCTGAGGAGCGCGAATAATATGCGGGGTGACCGTGATCACAATATCGCTCATATCCGCCGATTCTTTCGGCGTGGTAACAAAGCGGCCTAAAATCGGAATCATGCCGATCACCGGAATCGTGCTGCGTCCGTCGGTTTTAGTTTGCTGTTGTACGCCTGCCACAACAGCGGTCCTGCCGTCCAGCACCCGCGAAATCGTCGTCAGCTTGCGCTGTGTAAATTCCGGTGTTTGCGTCGAACCACCCGAACCCGGTACGACAGAAGAAGACTCCAGCGTCATCTTCATTTCGATATAGCCTTCATTTGTAACAGTGGGCGTGATGTCAATATTCAAGCCCACATCCTGATATTGGAAGCTGCTGATGCCACCGCCAAATCCTCCGCCCAGACCACCCAACGCGCCGCCCAAACCACCAGCACCTGTAGTCGTTCCTATCCCACCCGGCGTAGTGGTATTTCCCGCATAAACGCCTTGCGGATAGGAATAACCAAGATTCACAGGGACGCGACGCCCAACATTAGTTTTATTCGACTGTCCATCAATCGCGTGGATATTGACGCGGCTGACTAATTTCGCATTGGTCTTGTTTTGCAAGAGACTCAAGGTTGTTGGCGGCGCAGCTAATAAAGCGCCGAAACCGGTACCAATGCCAAGTGTGTTCCCCCCAATCACAGCGGCTGCCGACAATAAGCTTTGCCCAATGCCGCCCAGATTATTCAGGCCGCCTGAGGGGCCTTCTCGGTAAGTGGTCGTGACATTGCCGCGGGCATCAACCGTGCGAATAGGCACACTGGCGGTAAGCGGATCAATCGCTACCTGATTGCCTATTTGTTGACTGGTGTTATGTGTGACCTCATAAATTTCCACATCAACTGCGACTTCAGCGCGATTCTTATCAATGCTTTCCAGCACGTCCTGCACCATTTTGAGGTCTTCTGCCGGAGCACGGACAATCAGCGCATTCAATTGTACGGACGCGGCAATTTGCCGCATCAGACCTGCGCCGCCCCCCTGTAACATTTGCTGCACCACTTGGCGCGCTTCTTCAAGTTTGGCGTTGTTGATGTAGAAGGTCTTGACCAACAGCCGTTCAAAACGCTGCCGATTGGTGGGGTTATCGAAGTAGATCAATATTGTCCGGCGATCCAATTGCTCGAAGGTCAATTTCTTCTGGATAAAAATGAAATCCAACGCGCGCGATAACGTCGTGTTTTGCAGCTCCAGGTTGTATTTCGGTTCATCACGGAAGGTCTCATCAAAAATGACATTGAGGTTAAGTTGCTTAGCAATGTTTTGAATGACACCTTTGAGCGGTTGGTCTTTATAATGGATTACTGTGGCCAAGTCTTTCGAGCGGGAGCGTTGCTGTTGTGGCGCTGCGACATCCGCGCTGGTGGGCAGATAGCTCCCCGTACTAGGATTGATTTTCGGCGAATCACCAAGCCCGGCAGCCGCTTTTTGCAACTCAATCATCCGCTTCATTTTTACAAACATCACTTCGTTCGTTTGATCGTAAGCAAAGGCCTGTTTGTATGCTGTATAGGCGCTCGCAAAATCATTCTCCGCAGCAAATGTGTCGCCGCGTTTGCCGAACATGCGCGAGGCCTGTTCCATTGCGCGCCGCATGTGGAGCTTGTATTCAACATTACCAGGGTCTGCTACCGCCGCCAAAAGAAAAGCCTGGGCAGCCAAGTCCCATTTTTCCTCCACCTCATACTTCATTCCTTCCGAAAAATTCTTTTTGGCTTTTTTCGTATCTACTTTATCGGCAAATACTGGGAAGGGAAGACTGAGACACACAATGATGAGGAATGTGAGTACAGTTCGGAAATTGATTTGTTTTCTCATAACAATTGACCTTCGCTAGTAGGGCCAGGGGCTGCGAGTCATCTGCGACGATGGCTCCTTCTCCCCACAGCTAGTTTACTGGTTCGACAAATGTGACGCGGTTGATTTCGTGCAAAGTAGTTTGCCCTTCAAACACCAGGCGGAGCGCCGATTCGCGCAAGCTGCCCAAGCCTTCTTCGCGGGCGGCACGTCGGACTTCAGACCCGGGCCGACGCGCAATAATCAACTCTCGAATGTTATCCGAGAGGTCGAGTAATTCGTGGATGGCCGTACGGCCTCGATAGCCAGTGTGATTGCAAACCTCGCAACCCACACTGCGATAGAATGCCTGTTCTGTGTAACGCGCGGAAAGCAGGCCGGATTCATTAAATTCTTCTTCAGTTGGACGATATAGCTCTTTGCAGCGTGCGCATAGCATGCGCACCAGGCGTTGCGCCAAAACACAGTTGAGTGCTGACACAAAGTTATAGACTTCGACGCCCATATTCATAAAGCGCCCAATGACGTCAATCACGTTGTTAGCGTGGACGGTCGTAAACACAAGGTGTCCGGTGAGTGCGGAGTTGATCGCAATTTGCGCGGTTTCATTGTCACGAATTTCGCCGACCATGATTTTGTCAGGATCGTGGCGCAACATCGAACGCAGTCCGCGCGCAAACGTCAGCCCTTTCTTCTCATTCACCTGAATTTGCATGACGCCACGCAATTGATATTCGACCGGGTCTTCAATCGTGATGATCTTGTCTTCATCATTGCGAATTTCATTCAGCGCCGCATACAGCGTCGTTGTCTTCCCCGAACCGGTTGGCCCCGTAACCAGCACCATGCCGTAGGGTTCATGAATAAACCGACGAAAGCCTGCGAGCAAGGTCGGGTCAAAGCCGACGACATCCAATTTTAAATCTTTAAAGTCTTCGTTGATTTGTTCCTTATCGAGGATACGAATCACGGCATCTTCGCCATACACTGATGGAATGATAGAAACACGGAAATCCACACGACGACCTTTGATCCGCATCCGAAAGCGACCATCTTGCGGCACGCGACGTTCGGCAATGTCCAATTCGGACATGACCTTGATGCGGGAAATGATCGTTTGGTGATGCTTGATGTCAATCGGCTCGCCCGCTTCATACAACGCGCCGTCAATACGATAGCGTACGGCCACGTCCGTATCGCGTGTTTCGATGTGAATATCCGAAGCCCGTTTTTCGAGCGCCGTGAAGACCACCGTGTCTACCAGTCGGATAATCGGCGACATCTCGGCATCGCTGGATAATCGCTCCAGATCAACAATCTCTTCTCCGCCGCCTTCCGTCTCTTTGATAAGCGAGGCGCGAAAGCCTTCGGTTGCTTCGGCAAATACGCGATCTGAAGCGTCTGCTTTCCTCAGTACCGCTTCGATGGCGGTGCGAGTAGCCACAGCAGGCCGGAGTTGGATTTTGAGCTGTGCTCGTAATTCATCCAGCAGCGGAATGTCGGACGGGTCCGCCATGGCAATCACCATGTGTCCGTTTTCTTTTTGCAGCGGAACGAACTTGTTCCGCAGCATCATGTCAACAGGCAGTGATTGTACGAGCGCATAATCAATCGGAAATTTTTCTAAATCTACGAAGTTCAAGCGATAGCGCGTGGCCAGTTGCTCCGCGTGGGCTTGTTCGGCTATTTGAGTAATTTTTTCTTTCGCTTCTGCCATGATTGAATTGGTAATTAACTACTGCGCTAAATCATCGCCCTTTATCATTTGCCTGCATTGCCCATCATTGTCAGCAATGGCAGATAAATCGCCAGCAGAATCGTCACGACAACTGCCCCCATCGAAATAAGAATGGCTGGCTCGATGAAGGTGGTGAGTTGCCCTAGTTTGACTTCGGTCTCAGCGTCATAAAACCCGGAAACCTCTTCCAGCATTTCGCGCAACGAACCGGAACGTTCCCCCACACCAATCATATCTATCGCTAATTCCGGCACCCAGCCTGCGCCTGCCAAACTTTCGGTAAAGGGTTTTCCCTCACGAACCTTCGGCAAAGCTGGTTCGGAAATGCGTAGCAATTCCCGATTGGTGATTGAAGCCAAGGCAATCTGAAAGGCTTCGACCAGCGTAATCCCGCCTGCCAGCAATGTTGCCAGGCTGCGGGTAAATTGCGCTGTGGTCATCTGTCGCACTAACTCGCCCACAATCGGAATCCGCAAGATCATCCGATCCATCGTGCGTCGCCCGTTTTCTGTTTTGCGCCACGACCAAAGACCGAAGATCGAGATGACAATGGTAGGAACTAACCAGAGCAGATTGTTACGAACGGCAGAGGATAGACCGACAACCATCTCGGTGATCCACGGAAGTTTGGTCCCAACATTGTCATAAATGGAGGAAAATTGCGGAATCACATAAGTCGTCAAGACAGCAATTAAGATAACGGAGGCGCTCAGCAGGATAACTGGATACGTCAGTGCGCTGCGCAATTTCCGTCGAATCGCTGCCATTGCTTTTGTATAGATCACATACCGACGTAAAATTTCATCCAGGTTGCCAGACCGCTCCCCCGCCAGGATTGACGCAATATAAATTTTCGGAAAAGTTTCGCCTTGTGCAGCGAAGGATTCTGATAAGGCTACCCCAGACTTAATGCGTGATTCGACATCTCCCAACACTTCACGCAGCTTGGGGCTGGGGGAGCGATGACGCAGCATCTGAATGGATTGCAACACGGGTAATCCCGCATGGATGAGCGCGGCTAATTGCTGGTTGAAGAGCAAGAAGTCATCCATTTTAATTTTGACGTGGCGATTTGATTTGCCCAGCAGCGAGGTGACCCCCCCTGCCGATTCAACGGAAAAGATACTATAGCCTTCATTATTTAACCGCAGGCGCAATTCATCCAGGGATAACCCTTCTACCGTGCGGGTTACGATTTCTCCGGCTGGGGTTCCAAGCCTGCAAATGAACTCTGCCATGTGATCTTACTTTCCGTTTCCGTTCATTACTGAAGTGTCGAACTCAGCATTATCAAATGTGGGACCTGCGATTGAAGGGGGACGCGATAACTTCTTTTGTCAGTACGGTGGATAATTTTAAGAGCATCTGGAGATTAATGGAAGGGCTGATTCCAGTTAACTCGGAGCCAAACTATACCACAGCTAAGTTGACCGAAGCCAGCTTGTTTTTCTCTTCAGAGGCCGCCACTATTAGGGAAGCTTGGTTGCTCGTAACCTAGCTGTTAGTAAAACTAGGATTTACTCGAAACACGACCTCTTTCACGCCATAGTCTCAGATAGGTTTCACAAATTCATCGTCTAAATTCACGTTTCAATGGTTTGTCTAAAAGGGTAGGAGTTTCAGCGCCGTTCCTGCGCCTATCCAATGGCTGCGCCCCTAGTCGCGCGGGCGCAGCCCACTGGATCACCGAGGCATGAATGCCTCGGGGGATCAAAGGTCAGCGTATCTATAGATCCCAGGCGAACGCCGACCTTTGTAAACCCGTTGCTGTCAGTGATGAGCTAGGGAATGTCGCACGCGATGGGGCACCACAGGGCGACAACCGTAATTGCGGGAGCAACCACGACCTAGCTCAAATCACCGCGACCGCTGGCAACGGGCAATACTTGGGGTGAGGAACATTCATCATAAGCTTGAGCGATGATTCCCTCCGCTGGAGAGATTCTTTCAACTCATAGCTTATCCCAGTGAAACCCGCGAAGGGTAAGTGCTCAGATACGAAGCGGCTTCCTAAAAACGACCTGAAAATTTGCCGAAAGTGAGGTCAAAAGGAATAGCAGTTTGCGTGAAGCAAGAGTGAATTATTTCTGTAAATTTGGAGGATTGCTTCTGACGCAGCCGAGATATTAGCCGCCAAATCCTGAAGCGTCAACATGTTTCTCGTCCCGCTTCAACTTTTTCCTAAGCGGCGCAGTCGTTGATTTACTTCTGCTTCCTTTGGGAAATGCGCTTTATAGAATAAAGTGCTTGACGGGAAAAGTAATTTGAATATAGTGAGAGGCATGAGCAATGTAACGCCCATTCGAAAATTGCCTGATCCGCCTGCGCTCCATGATCGCGCGATGGATAATTTGCGCTTTATCCGCGAAACGATGGAAAAGGCTTCGGCTTTTACGGCTGTCCCGGGCTGGGGACTGGTGGTCGTAGGGATGATTGCGATGTTCGGGGCGCAGGTAACAACGCAAGTGATTTTTCAGAAACGCTGGTTGTTAAGCTGGCTGGGCATTGCCCTGGTTTCGTTATTGGTTTCGATCTTTGCTATGAACCGAAAAGCCAGGGCGGCAGAATCCTCGCTCCTTTCTACGCCCGCGCGGAAATTCCTATTAAGCCTCACGCCTCCTTTGGTGGCAGGTGCGTTGCTAACAATCGTGATCTGGGAAATCAAACGACCGGATTTTTTGCCTGGGATGTGGTTGCTGCTTTACGGCACGGGAGTAGTTACCGGGGGAGCGTTTTCAGTTCGAATCGTTCCTGTCATGGGACTCTGCTTTATGGTGTTGGGAGCAATTACTCTATTTTGTCCCTGGGCGTGGGGAAACTATTTAATGGCGATAGGGTTTGGCATCTTCCACATTATTTTCGGGATCATCATAGCGAGGAAACACGGTGGCTAAAAACAACGCTTTACTACAAGATAAATCCGAAGAAACGCAGCGGCAGCGCAAACCAGAAGCCCTCGCTTCTGCCTCGGTGAAAGTGGCTCAAACTACCGAACTCGACCGGTTGATTCACGAGCGTACGCGCCTCGCCATCATCAGCGCGCTGGCTGTCAATGAATCCATGACTTTCAATGACTTAAAAGCTTTGCTCAATACGACCGATGGTAACTTGAGCGTGCATGCGCGCAAACTTGAAGAAGCGGAATATATCGTTTGCACTAAATCCTTTGATGGACGCATTCCAAAAACTGAATTTAAAGTAACAGTCTCAGGCCGTAAGGCACTGGAACGGTATCTGAATCATATGGAAGCTTTAATTGCGGCAACGCGCGGGCGGTAAGCCCCCGAAAATTATTTTTGCTTTTTGACTTTATGAAACAAAGTAGTTTAGTTGAATCTGGCAATCTCACTTCACCCGATTTTCATGTCGCTATCATTATGGACGGCAATGGTCGTTGGGCAGCCAAGCGTGGTCTGCCACGCACTATTGGGCATCGGGCGGGGGCAACGGCGGTGCGGCGAACGGTTGAGGCGGCGGTCGAATACGGCATCTCGACGATGACGCTCTATGCCTTCTCTGCCGACAACTGGAAACGCCCGACCAGCGAAGTGAGCGAGTTGATGAAACTCTTCCGTTTCCATTTGCTCAAAGAAGCGCAGGCCTGCGTCAAGCAGGGGATTCGCTTAAGCGTTATTGGACGACGGGATCGTTTGCCTGGCGCTGTGCGAATGGCGATTGAAACCGCAGAGGTGCTGACCCGCAGCGGCACCGAGCTACATCTACGCCTGGCGATTGATTATTCTGCGCGTGAGACTCTCTTGCAGGCGGCCCGAAAAATTCATCAGCGGGAAATTTCGCGGGAGGAGTTTGGGCTTTTGCTCAACCCCGACATCACTGCGCCCGACGTGGATTTATTGATTCGTACGAGCGGCGAACAACGCTTGAGCGATTTTTTGCTGTGGGAATGCGCTTACGCCGAATTGTCTTTCACGGCCACCTTATGGCCCGACTTTGGACGGCAGGATTTATTGGATGCCGTCCACCAATTTCACGCCCGCAACCGTCGCTTTGGTGGTATCGAAGCGGCACGAACGGCATGAAGTCGCATACTGTAATTCCGGCAGGCTGAAGTTGTGGGGGGACTTGGCAGGACAACCACCTCTGGCCTAATTGCAGTGCGTGTCCATCAAGCTGTCAACTTGCGTTTGTAGTTTTCCAATTCGCGCTTGTCTGCAACCGCAAGTTGACAGCTTGCTCAACCAACCAGAATACAGGGAGATTTTTATGCTGATTACTTTCCCGCTGCACCAGCAGCGTTCGGTCGAAGTGTGTCGCCACACGCTAAAATTGCAAACGCGAGAGTGCTTACAGTTCATTGATGTGACAACCAAAATCAAAGAACTGGTTGCTCTTTCTGGCATCAGGCATGGCCTGGTTAACGTGCAGTCGAAGCATACGACGACAGCCATCATCATCAATGAAAACGAACCGCTTTTGCTGCAAGACTTGCGCCGAACCTTAGAATCGTTGGCACCGCGAGACGCGCCGTATTCTCACGATAACTTCGAGATTCGGACGGAAAACATGACACCGGAAGAACGCCCAAACGGCCACGCCCATTGCAAAGCGTTATTTCTTCGTACTTCAGAAACACTGAATGTGGTTAACGGGAAACTCGATCTGGGGCGCTGGCAGAGTATCTTTTTTCTAGAACTTGATACAGCCAGAGAACGGTCAATCTCCCTCACTGTTTTGGGCACAAGCATCGGAGAGGGCTTCAACTAAGGGGAATCGCTATGACAAACCTCAGTGCCTTGATCGTGGGGAAACCCGCACTCAGTCCAGCGGCGCAAGTAGTCGTACAAGAGAACTTGCAGCAACGCCGTGTTCAGCTTGCTAACACGGATTGGCGTTCATGGAATTGGTCACGGGCGCGGGCAACCTCGTTGCTGGCGCACTGAAACAACAGT
The DNA here is from genome assembly GCA_963794955.1 of uncultured Acidobacteriota bacterium. GTDB lineage: Bacteria > Acidobacteriota > Blastocatellia > RBC074 > RBC074 > JAFDVL01. The sequence continues at coordinate 65,232 of CAWCGF010000014.1, read as the reverse complement.
TGGGAGTGCTTTTATGAAAATAAAAATGATCTTGCCAGCGTTAACGGAAGCGAAAAGCCCGTTCTGGCGTCCCATCAAATATTCACTCTTTCCGCCTTTGGGATTAGCAACCTTAGCCGGGTATTGCCCTGACGATGATGAAATTAGCCTACAGGACGAACACGTTGAAACCCTTGATTTAACGGATGAACCCGACCTGGTAGTGATCCAGGTTTATATCACCTCCGCCTATCGCGCATATCAAATCGCCGATCATTACCGTCGAAAAGGCGCACATGTCGCCCTCGGCGGATTGCATGTAACCTCGCTGCCAACCGAAGCTGCTCGTCACGCCGATACGATCTTTCTTGGCCCTGGCGAGGACATCTGGCCCCAGTTTCTGGCAGATTTTCGCGCTGGGCAGCCAGGGAAAAGGTACGAATCCAAAATTCGCACCTTACTTGGCTTGCCGAAAATCAGGCGCGATCTCATCAAACGGCATCTGTATTTAGTCCCAAATTCCATCGTTGTTTCGCGGGGCTGTCCGCATACCTGCGATTTTTGCTACAAAGAAGCTTTCTTTGCAGGGGGGCGCTCTTTTTACACGCAGGCGGTGGATGATGCTTTGGCCGAGATTGAGCGGTTGCCGGGACGACACTATATATTTTCTCGACGATCATTTGTTTGGCAATCCGCGCTTTGCCTCCGCCTTATTCGAGGGGATGAAAGGAATGGGGCGGCTCTGGCAGGCAGCCGGTACCGTAAAATCTGTCCTGGACTATACCTTGCTGGAAAAAGCCGTTGAGAGTGGCTTGCGAAGTTTGTTCGTCGGATTCGAAACCCTGAACCCCGTGAATTTACGTGATCACGACAAATATCAAAATCTCAACCGTGATTATGGTACCGCCATCCGTCGCTTGCACGAGCAGGGAGTAATGATTAACGGGAGTTTTGTTTTTGGGATGGATCACGATGATAAGTCGGTATTTGATGCCACCGTGGAATGGGCCATTGAACAGGGAATTGAGACCGCCACCTTTCATATTCTTACCCCGTATCCAAGTACGGGGTTGTATCAGCGCATGCAGCGAGAGGGGCGGATGCTGAGCACAAACTGGGATTTGTTTGATACCCGTCACGTCGTCTATCAACCGGCCAGAATGACCGTTGAGGAGTTGGAAGACGGATACTGGCAAGCCTACCGTGATTTTTATCGTTGGGGTGCAATTCTCAAAGGGGCGGCAGCAAAAGAACATCTCCTGGGGCAATTGCGACACGTCGCTTATGCCGGTGGATGGAAGAAATTTGAACCCTTATGGGACTGGGTAATTCGTGCCAAGCGCGTTACTTACTTACTCCCCTTTCTGGAAACGATTCTCACCGGTTTTGGCCAGCATCGGCCAACGGATCAAGTGTCCTCACAGCATAATCTGCCAGCAACGCCCATAATCTAGTTGTTAATACTTTCGCGTGCCCAGCGTCTTTCACCTTGAGTGGCTTTTTTCTGAGAACTTTTTCAAAGAAAGCCGCGTAACTTGCGACGAGAATCCTTCGAGCAATGGTGGGCGAGCTTCGGTTGGTTTGCACAACTTGAAGCTCGTCCCCCTTTTTCAGGCTGAAAATATGCGGCAATACGTTTCGTTTTACTTCGATGCCTTTAAGCTGGCGATCCAATCCATTTTTGCGCACAAGTTGCGTGCGTTCTTAACGCTCATCGGCATCATTATCGGCGTGGCTTCGGTGGTGGTGGTCGGCGCTTCGATCAGTGGGCTGAATACTTACGTGCTGGCGACGGTGTCGAAGATGCTCGGCGTCAACCACTTTATGATGGCGCGGATTGCGATGAATGGGCGAGTGTCGCAGGAGCAATGGGAGAAGATGGATCGGCGGAACAAGCGGCTCTATTGGGACGATTATGAATATATGATGCGCACTTGTCGGTCGTGTTCCGAGGTTGGCGCGCAAGCGAATACGCAACAAAACCTGAATTACAAAGGACAGGAATTATTCGGGACGCGCGTGGCTGGTGTAACCGCAAACATGGTCGAAATTGAAAACAAGGACATTGCCGAAGGCCGTTTCTTAGCGCAAAACGAAGTTGAGCATTCATCCCTGGTTGTCGTCATCGGCAACGATTTGCGCGAGAAGTTTTTTCAGGGCGTAGACCCCATTGGACAAGAACTGAAAGTCGGTGGCATTCCGCTGAAAATCGTCGGTGTCGAAGCAAAACGTGGCTCAATGTTTGGCGATTCGTTGGACAATCATTTGTACCTTCCGCTGACGACCTTCGGGCATATTTGGGGGCGGCGGCAAAGCCTGCAAATTCATGGCAAAGCAGGGAACCGCGAACAGCTTCATCAAGCGATTGAAGACGCGCGGTTGGCGATGCGCAATCGGCACAAACTCAGCGGCGATGCGGAAGACGATTTCGGCCTCGTCAACGTCGAAGAAGTCAATAATCAAGTAGACCAATTCACTGGCACGATTGCGATGGTCGTGACGCCGATCACCCTGCTGTCATTGGTGGTTGGCGGCATTGTCGTGATGAACATTATGCTGGTTTCAGTGACCGAGCGGACGTTTGAAATCGGCTTGCGCAAGGCGTTGGGAGCGCGCTCGAAACAAATCCTATTGCAATTCCTGATTGAATCATCTTTGTTGTCCGCGATTGGCGGATTGTTGGGATTGTTGCTGGCATCCGGGCTTTCGTGGGTGATTACGCAGACGACGCCACTGCCGATGACGATCACGATTGGCTACATTTTATTAGCGTTACTGGTGTCCGGCGGCATCGGCATGATCGCGGGCATTTATCCGGCGTGGAAAGCGGCAAAACTTGATCCAATCATTGCGTTGACGAAGAGCTAATGATGTTCAGCGTTCACGCTTCAGCGTGTTGTTTGGGAAGCCAACTGAGTCGTAAAGGCTGAGCCTTCTGTTAAGGAATCCTTCATGCAAAATATTGATCATATCGCCGTTCCCTTGCCGCAGGCTGACCGCAAATCACGCCTCGCCTGGCTGACGAACTTGCTGCCTATCGAAACGATCCGAATGGCGATCCAAACCATTCGCGCCCACAAATTCCGCAGCTTCCTGACTGTGCTAGGCATCGTGATTGGCGTGATGACCGTCGTAGCGATTGCTTCGATTCTGACGGGCATGCGCAACAGCATTGTTTCGATTGTCGAAGAATACGGCACCAACAATATCTACGCGTTTCACCTATCGACCGGGCCGCGCATGGGCAATCGAGATCGCAGCGAATATCAACGCAAACCGCTTAGCATCGAAGACGCCGATGCCCTGCAACAGCAAGCTGATGCGCTGGAGGCCGTGGCCAAAACTTACAATCTCTGGCGCGTAGATCGCACAATGAAGTTTCGCGGGCTGGCCTACAAAGAAGGCGATATTCAAGGCGTTTCACCCGAATACGCGCAGGTCGCCAACGTCTCGTTAGCCGAAGGTCGCTTCATCAGCGCGACTGACGACGAACACAAACGCGAGGTGATGGTTATTGGTGTGAACGTCGCGCACGCACTCTTTCCGAATCAAGCCAAAGTAGTCGGTTCGCAAGTCGAATGGTTGGGCAAGCCGTTTGAAGTCATTGGCGTGCTTGAAAAACGCAAGGCGAGTTTCTTTGGCGAAAGCGAAGAAGACAGCGCCATATTCATTCCGTTTCAGACCGGGCACAAGGTGCAACCGCAAGCTTGGATGATGTTGATGATGCGTGCTAAAACCGGGCGCATGGGAGAGGCGTTGGATCAAGTCGAAGCCACCTTACGCCGCACGCGCAACGTCAGCTACAACCAGCCGAATAATTTCGACATCAGCACGGCGGATAAAATGATCGAACAATTTGATGGCATCACGAAAGGCATCGGCTTGATTGCCATTGCGATTTCGGCAGTGGGCTTGCTGGTCGGCGGCATTGGCGTGATGAATATCATGTTGGTTTCGGTAACCGAGCGCACGCGTGAAATTGGCGTCCGCAAAGCCATTGGTGCCAAACGCCGCGACATTGTGAATCAGTTTTTGTTTGAGGCAATGACGCTGACCTTTCTCGGCGGCATTCTCGGCGTTTTGCTGGCAATTGGCGTGAGCTATCTCCTGATGTTTTTTATCCCTTCAATTCCCGCGACGATTCCGCTATGGGCAGTCGTGACAGGCGTGACGGTTTCCATAGCGATTGGCTTAATCTTTGGCGTGTGGCCCGCGCGCAAGGCTTCGCGGCTCGATCCGATTGAATGTTTGCGGTATGAGTAGCACAAGCCAGGTCGTTATCCTCCGACCCGCTTGGTGCCTTCTTTCGGCAATATTTCATGCAGCAAATAATAAGCTTGCCCGTGACCAGGGACTTCCTGGATTTGGAACCCGCGTCGCTCAAGTAATCGTCGTAATTTTAAATTAGGCTTGGCACAGTTGAGCGCGTGAATAATCCATTCCACCGCTGGCAGATCATTTTGCCGGGCATATTTTTCTGCCAAGGCCGAAATTGTGGGTAGCACTCCCTCGCCACCTCCATCAATCTGAGCCAATTCAATCACCAAATGATTTTGTTGCACTGCAAATTCTCCCAGGATTTGCGCCGAGCCTGCTTTGAAAACCAGTGGTTGTCCCGAAAATACGAAGGCTTTCAATTGTTCAGGTGAGAGCGCCATTATTTCTTCCTGTGTATACCCTTCGATCAGGATTGTTTTGGAACTTGTCATTTTCTATTACCTCGAAGTAAGGGGTGGCATTAAATTCCAGCTTTGCTGCCAGTCGCGTCGGCGAAATCAGCTTGCTGCCAGTCGCTCTTCGTTTTTCTACTTTGCTCAGTTGACAACCAAGCCAATCACAAGTATCTCTCCTTATCAGGTTCGCCGTGAGCTTTAAGCAATGCTTGCTGCAATATCTCATCAATCAACAGGAAAATAATGTGATTAGTAAAAACTACAAGTGGATCGTAGTTGGATTACTCTGGTTTGTATGCTTTTTTAATTACGCTGACCGACAAGCGATCTTCTCTGTCTTCACGCCGATCAAAACGGAAATGGGTTTGACGGATGTCCAACTGAGTTTCGTTGGCGCAGCGTTTATGTATGTCTATGCTGCCGCCGGGCCGATTGCGGGCATTATCGGAGATCGGTTCAGTCGCAAGCTGCTTATTATTGGCGGACTGGTATTCTGGTCGTTGGTAACTGTCGGCACAGCGTTAGCGACGCGGTATGAACATCTCGTGCTGGTGCGCGCACTGGAAGGTTTCGGCGAAGCGTTTTACTTCCCGGCTTCGATGGCCTTGATTAGCGAGTATCATGGCCCCGATACCAAATCGCGCGCGATGGGGATTCATCAATCCAGCGTGTATGCCGGCACAATTGCGGGCGGCGCGGTATCGGGCTTTATGGGGCAGCATTACGGCTGGCGTTCGAGCTTTGTGCTGTTTGGTTCGTTGGGCGTGCTGTTGGGTATCGTCTTGCTAATTGCGTTGAAAGAACCTCCACGCAAACAGGCTAATGAAGCCGATGCGGCACACGCGACGCTGGATTGGCGACAACGAGGATTGTGGGCGGACATTGCGCAAATCTTTGCGCATCCGATGGTGCGGATTTTGATCCTCGTCTTCATCGGTGCGAATTTCGTCGCTTCGATTTTCCTGACCTGGATGCCAACCTTCCTGTTGCGCAAATTCAACATGAGCCTGTCCATGGCGGGGTTGAGCGGCACAATGTATGTCCAACTCGCTTCGATAGTCGGCGTGGTTGTCGGCGGCGTAATGGCGGATCGGCTGGTGAAAAAATATGCCGGTGGCAGGATGATGACGCAAGCCATCGGGTTATTTGGCGGCGTGGTTTTTATTTTTCTTACGGGCTGGACGTTTGCGATTCCCGTGCTGATTCTGGGGATGATTGGCTTCGGGTTTTTCAAAGGAATCTACGACGCTAACATCTGGGCTTCGCTCTATGATGTCGTCAAACCAGAACGCCGTGCCACAGCAGTGGGGTTGATGAATTCACTCGGTTGGTTTGGTGGCGCATTGGCTCCGACGGCGATTGCGTGGGCGTCACAGTCTTACGGCATGAGCGCCTGCATCAGCGCCAATTCGATAATTTATTTACTCTTCGGTTTGTTGTTGCTCGTTGGCGTGCGTGTTTATATGCGAAAGACGCCAAGCGTGGCCTATTCCAGCACTGACTAATCGGCATATCGTAACCGAATAAGGTTGAGATTTATACAGCAGAACTTTACATATTTTACAAATAGCATAGGCTGTGCGAAACTCTTCCTGTCGCATTACCTTTTTCTCATCTCGCTCTTTCGGTTATAAATTGCGTATGGCTTATGTTGCTTCATCACCGTCTGAATCTAGGACAAAATTGGTAATGAATTGAACCTGCCTTTGGCAGACGTTCTCAGGGAAAGCCGCAGTTTGCTACGAGAAGCAATAGTAGAAAGATAAAAAATAAGAGCCAAACACTGCTTGAGACCCGAAAAGACTTAGCAGTGCTTGACTCCATCGCTGGTTTCGAGATTGGGCAAATTACCTAACCAACCTCGCCTGCTGTACTAAAGACGCTCTGGTCAGGCGCTTGGTTTACGATTTTTTGCTCAGCCTTAATTATTTTCGGAGACTCGACCAATGAATCCCCCTGTTGCAACGCCTCACCCGGCGTTATCAATTGTCATCCCTCTCTTCAATGAGGAAGAAAACGTTCCCTTATTAATCAAGGCGATTTTTAGCATTCTCGGTAACGACCCTGATTTTCTGGAACTGATATTAGTGGATGATGGGAGTCAGGATTACACGGTAAGAATTGTCCAACAGTTTTGTGCCATAGAACCACGTGTTCGCTTGTTGCAACATGCACGCAATCGGGGACTGGGCGCAGCCATTCGCACGGGCTTAGCAGGGGCGCAGGGAGAACTCGTGTTGTATACGGATGCCGACTTGCCCTTTGATTTTAAGCTGATTCCCAAACTTATAGGGATGGCACAACCCCATAATATTGTTATTGGTTGTCGTAACAATCGCGGTGAAGGTGGGCGGCGCTGGCTTTTATCGAAAGGCTATAATTTGCTCACTTGGCTGGCGCTCGGAGTGCGTGTCCGTGATGTGAACTTTGCCTGTAAGTTGTTTCCGCGCCGCGCCGTAGGCAGCATGCAACTGAGTTCGGAAGGCTCCTTTATTGATGCGGAAATGTTGTTGGAATGTCGGCGCTTAGGCTTTGACATTGCCGAACTGCCGATGACGTATTATCCACGTGAGTTGGGACAATCCACCCTTTCCCGACCGGGCGTCGTCTGGCGTATTCTGAAAGAAATGACGCATTATCTTTGGCGCAGATCAGTGTTCCCCGGATGGGGATTAACAAAGCAGGCTGATTAAATCAAACCGCACAAGATGGTCTTGTACAGGTGCCGGAGTGAAGCAAATGAAGGTCTGAGGCGCAGTAGACAAATTTCCATCTCTGAGTTGCGTGGCTGAAAATTACTGGTAAAAATTTTAATCTGCTGCTGATCCCGGCAACACGAGTGGCAACACTTGTTCAAAGTTGGGGTGAGCATGTTTTCCCTTGGCATGAATTTAAGGCCAGGAATGCTATCTGCCGTAGTAAAGCTTAGCACCCTGGCCTGTTAGACTAATCGGCTCAGCGAAAAATGCTTGAACTGCCTTTCTTCGCCTGCCCGTCGTCGTTTGTCATGACGACGAAGCGAACCATTTGGTTTAGCTTTTTTTGCTGAGCCTGCTTTTTCTTGAAAGGAGCAGGCTATGTTGCCCCATAGGCTGACGGCGGCTTTATCCGTCCTGGCGCAGCCATCCTCACGATTCTGGCTGGTCTTTGTCTTAACCTGCCTGATGTTGTTTGCCAATTTGCATCGCGGCGATCTGGCGGGCTATGACGATGCGGTTTATGCGCACGAAGGCAAGGTGATGCTGCAGACCGGCGACTGGTGGAATGTCTGGTTGAACGGGAAGCTGGATTTCGATAAGCCACCGTTTTTTATCTGGCTGGAAGCGCTCTCATTCTGGGGGCTGGGCGTGAGCGACTTCGCTGCCAAATTTCCCCCTGCTTTGCTGGGATTGGCCACTGTTGCGCTGGTTTATTTTGTCGCTCTTGAGCTGAGTGGCGATCACTGGTTAGCAAGCTTGGCGATGTTCGTGCTGGCCTCGACGCAATACTTCCTCAAGTATGCGACGCACGCGATGACCGATGTCCCGTTTACCTTCCTGTTTACACTGGCCCTTTGGGCATATCTCAAAGCACAGCGGCACCCGGCCTTTTTCCTTCTATGCGGCAGCGCAATTGGCTTGGCCGGGTTGACGCGTTCCATTTTGGGATTACTGGCCTTGGGCGTTATCGGCGCGCATCTGCTGGTGGGCAGGAAATGGGGGGCCTTGCGCTCCGCGTATTTGTGGCTCGGCTTGGGGGTGGCATTGGGATTGCCGCTGGGGTGGTTCTTCACACAATACCATTGGTACGGCGCGCCATTTGTGCTTCACCACTTTTCTTACACGGCTGAAAATGCGCGTTCAATTGACCCGCAACGCGGTTGGCGGTTTCTGCTCGGTCTGGGCGCATATCCATTTTTGCTCGTGAAATTGTACTGGCCGTGGTTGCCTTGTCTGGTTGGCGGGTTGGTGTTGATGACACGCGGAGGGCGCAACAAAATATCTGACAAACAAGGTGTTTTGCCCACTGAAGCAAGATGGTTGCTGTTGCTTTGGATTATCGTCGTGATCCTCCCGTTCAGTCTGATTCAGCACAAAGTCTTGCGCTACATTCTGCCCGCGTTTCCCGCGTTTGCGATTTTGAGCGCGGTGGCGTTGCGGCGCTGGTTGCCGGAGCGTTCCCTCGTGTCAGGATTTGCCGCTGCTTGTTTGTTGTTTGGTGTCAGCGTGCTGTTCGTTAGTTTCTCGTCAAGCCATAAATTGCGTGCTCTTGAGATTCGTCCTCTCGCGGCGCTGGCCGACGAAGCGACGCCGCCATCCCAGCCGCTTCTTTTGTACACCGACGGCCCCGCCCGTTGGGATTACCTGCACCAGATTATTTGGTATACCGACCGGCGCGGCCAGTTATTGCCCGATCTCTCCCAGATTCTTTGTCTTTTGGATCATCCGGCAGGCAATACGGCCATCGTAGACCGTGCCACTTATGAACGACATTTATTGCCGACAATGAGTGACCTCGAAGTGTTGGGTCAATCAGAAACCCTTGTTTGCGTGCGGCGCAGCGATATGAGTTTACGCCTGACAGCAAACATTTCTCCTAACTCACAACCAATTTCTTGCGAGAAAAGCAAGATCACAGTAGGAAACCAATGAATAAATCATCTGCCGAACTCAAGCCCAGTATTTCTGTCTTCTTTCCTGCTTACAATGACGAAGCCTCAATTGGGATACTGGTCGAAAAAGCTCTCGCTCTGCTCCCGCGCTATACCGAAGATTACGAAGTGATAGTGGTCAATGATGGCAGCCGCGATGGCACGGCTGCGGTGTTGGACGACTTGGCGCGTACCGAACCAAACCTGCGGGTGATTCATCATCCGCGCAATCGCGGGTACGGAGGTGCCTTACGCACAGGTTTTTTGCATGCAACGAAAGACCTGGTCTTTTACACCGATGGCGATGGGCAGTACGACGTGAACGAGTTGGCGACGTTACTCCCCTTGCTCAGTGATGAAGTGGATGTCGTCAATGGCTTTAAGTTGAAACGGGCGGACACGCAACTGCGCATCGTCCTCGGTGGTATCTACAAGCGGCTTGCGCGGACGTTGTACGGTCTGCCGATCCGCGATGTGGATTGCGATTTCCGGCTGCTGCGGCGCAGTGCGCTCCAAAGCATTGACCTGGTTTCGAATCGAGGCAGCATCTGCACTGAAATGATTTATAAGTTGCACGCCGCTGGTTACCGCTTCACCGAAACACCTGTTCATCATTACCCGCGCCTGCACGGACGGTCGCAATTTTTCACGCTGCGGCGCGTGGCGCGCACCGCCTACGATTTCTTCTCGCTTTGGCTGAAGTTGGTGGTGTGGCCGCGCGTGGCCTTGGGTACTGTTGCCAGTCGCAAACCGCTTGCGACAGAACGAGAAGCATAAGCAACACGTAGTAGCGAATTCATTCGCTGCCTGGCCAAGCAAATAAATTTGCCTGAACTGGTATCAATATAAAACTATGTCCCACCGATTCAATGAATACAGAGGCCGTTCGGTTCTGATTACCGGCGGGTTAGGCTTTATCGGCAGCAATCTGGCGCGCCGTCTGGTCGAACTCGGCGATGTTGAAGTCGCAGTGGTGGATGCCATGCTGCCCGATCAAGGCGGCAATTCATTCAACCTCGACGGCATTGCCGACCGCGTCAAAGTTCACATTTCCAGCATCGGCAACGAAGCGACGATTTATCACTTGGTCAGTGGTGTGGATTACATCTTCAATTTGGCAGGCAGCACCAGCCACATTGATTCGATGCTGCATCCGCGCCACGATTTGGAACTGAACTGTGCCGCGCAACTGACGCTGCTCGAAGCCTGCCGCCACTTCAATCCGCACGTCAAAATCGTCTTCACCAGCACGCGGCAGGTGTACGGCAAACCAGTCTATTTGCCAGTAGACGAACAGCATCGCGTTGCGCCGCCCGACATCAACGGCATTCACGAACTGGCAGCGGAAAATTATCACCTGCTCTATCACCGGATTTATGGATTACGTTCGGTCATCCTGCGCCTAACCAATGTTTATGGGCCGCGCCAGCTTCTCGCACATAATCGGCAAAGCTTTATCGCGTGGTTTATTCGTAAGGCGCTGGACGGGGAAGTGATTGAACTCTTTGGCGAAGGCCGCCAACGCCGTGATTTGAACTACGTCGAAGATGTCATTGATGCGCTGTTGCTCGCGGGCGCGAGCGAAGCCGCAGAAGGCGAGATTTATAACCTCGGCGGCGATGAACCAATTAGTCTGGCGGAGTTGGCCGCCGAGTTGATCGCCCAAACCGGTTGCGGTTCGGTGCAGCCCGTTCCATTTCCGCCCGAACGCCAGATCATTGACATCGGCAACGTCTATTCCAGCTATCGGAAATTCGAAACCGCACTGGGCTGGCAACCGCGCACACCGCTGAACGTTGGCCTGGCGCGCACCATTGAATTCTATCGGCAGCATCGGGAGCATTACTGGTATGGCAATGCAGATTTCCTTTCTCGACCTCTTGCGGCAACAGCAAGAAATTGACGCGGAAATCAAAGCGGCAGTGACGCAGGTACTGGATGGCGGCGTCTACATTCTGGGCCGCGAGGTCGCTGCGTTTGAAACGGAGTGGGCGCATTATTGCGGTGTCCGCGCGGCGGCAGGCGTGGCAAATGGCACCGACGCGTTAACGCTGGCGCTGGTCGCCGCTGGTGCCGTGCGCGCAGGACGGGCAGACGAAGTCATCACCACGCCATTAACCGCTGCCTACACGGCGTTGGCGATTCGCAATGCGGGCGGCGTTCCTGTCTTCGCTGACATTGATCCGCGCACCTACACGCTTGATCCAACTGCTCTCGAAAAGGCCATCACACCACGCACGCGCGCGATTGTGCCCGTGCATCTGTACGGATGTGTGGCGGCAATGGGCGAAATCAACAACCTTGCCAACCGCTACGGTCTGCTTGTTATCGAAGACGCTGCCCAGGCGCACGGCGCAACACTCGATGGCCTACGCGCAGGCAGCTTCGGCCACGCCGCAGCATTCAGTTTCTATCCAACCAAGAATTTAGGCGCGTGCGGCGATGGCGGCGCTATTGTTTCCAATGATGAGGCGTTGATTGCGCGCGTGAAGACCTTGCGGCAGGGCGGTCACCTCGCGGCATTGCAAAGCGAGATTGCCGGACGCAATTCACGGCTGGATGAAATGCAGGCGGCGATTCTACGCGTCAAGCTGCGGCATTTGGAGCGCTGGACCGCGCGACGGCGAGCCATCGCTGCCAGGTATTTGAACGAATTGCAGGAGGCCGACTTCGTGTTGCCAGTCATTACTGCGGCACACGCCTGCCATCTCTTTGTCGTACAGCATTCTGCGCGCGAAACCAAATGCGAAAAGTTGCGTGCTGGTGGGATCGAAACGTTGATTCATTATCCGTACTTATTGCATCAGCAACCGCTCTTTCGTCGCCATGAACAGCAGGCTTTGCCCGTCGCTGAGGGAGTCATAGGAAGGATTTTCTCTCTCCCCCTGAATCCGCAGCTTACCGATGAAGAAGTTTCTTTTGTGATTGCCACGCTCAAGCAGGAATTTTAAAGCGCTCTATCAACAGCGCGGTTTTTCCACCACACAAATCGCCGAGAGACCACACGGCAAGCGATGCGACGCGCTTCGCAGCCAACTCGCCTCAACGCGCAACACGAATTCCAACGCATCATTCAACCATTGCAACTGCGGCGGCAACGGCTTCACATCTGATCCGCTGGCGGCTAATCCTAGCCGTTTCAGCAACAGTCGCCGCACCACTGCTACGGGCAACAACACGCTGTTGGCATAAGTCGCTCGTTTGATTTTGAATCCCGCTCGTTCCAATTTCCCGCGCAACTCGCCGAGCGTATAACGCCGCTGCGACCCCAGTGCTGCGTCGTGATCACTCTTCATCCACGCGTAGGTCGCCGCGCGCGCAAAGGCGTGGCCGCCCGGTTTGAGCACACGATACATTTCGCGGATGGCTTGTTCATCTGCGCCGTCACCAGGAAGTTGTACGAGCACATCAAAACTCGTGACCAGGTCAAACACTTCATCGGCAAACGGCAGATGGGTTGCTGACGCTTGCACCAAATAGTCTTGGCCCGCTTGCCGACAAAAGTGCAACGCCGTGTCTACATAATCTAAGCCGATGATGCGCCCGTTGCCGACATACTTCTGTAGCCACTCCAAATTGCCGCCCGTGCCACAACCCGCGTCTAAAATTATGCGGTCATGTTTTGTCGCCAGCAGGGGATCAAGCAATGCTGCGGTGATCTCGCGCATGCCTGCGAACCACCAGAAATGCGCTTCCAGTTCATAGAGGTATTCGTAATCTTCGGTTTGCATATAAACTCAGCGGCAAATGTCATTTCTCATTTGTCCTTTGTCCTTTGCCATTGCTCAAGCCACTGCCATCACATGGACAAAGGACAAAGGACAAATGGGAAGGTGTAATCACTTCTTATCACTTCTTCCATCAATTGAATACTGCCTCCAGTCGCAAGTGGCATTTTGGCTGATGAAAATGATATGTTGTCGCGCCAAAGGAGCAAGCTCTAACAATGGGTTGGACGATTCTTTATCACCTGATACTCGGTATTTTTGCGATTGGCACACTCGGCGGATTGGCCTATTACCTCCTGGCGATTGCCTCCGTGCGCAAGCTACGCCAAAAAGCTGCGCCGAAATGTCCGCCTGCATTTCCGCCGATCAGTCTGCTCAAACCACTTTGTGGCGCTGACCCTGATTTGGAAAGCCATCTGGATAGCTTCTTTCGTCAGGACTATCCTACCTTTGAGATTTTGTTTGCCGTACGGCACGAGCATGATCCAGCCGTCGCTGTTGCTCGTCGGTTGATGCAGCGCTACTCCAACATCCCCGCTACCGTCCTGCTGACGGGCGAGCCGCCCTATGCCAATGCGAAAGTGTACAGCATGGAAAAAATGGCGGAGGCGGCGCACCATTCAATTCTGGTGATCACTGACAGCGATGCTTCGGTTGCGCCCGACTATTTGCAGGATATAGCGTGCTGCTTTGCTGCGCCGGAAGTCGGAGCCGTAACGAATTTATATCGGGGCGTGCCAGGGGCTGATCTCTGGTCAAAGCTGGAGGCGTTGGGCATGAGCACCGAATTTATGGCAGGCGTCGTCGTGGCGGAACGATTGGAAGGTATGCATTTCACGCTTGGCCCTTCAATGGCCATTCGCGCCGGAACCTTGCGCGCCATCGGGGGCTTCACCCGGATGGCAGATTATCTGGCGGATGATTTTGTGCTGGGGCAATGGACAGCCGAAGCGGGGCAGCAAGTTGTACTCTCGACCCACATCATCAATCATCACGCAACCGCGATGGGGTTCCTGAAAAGCTTCAAGCATCGCGTGCGCTGGAATCGCAGTTCGCGGTTTTCTCGTCCCTCAGGATACTTGGGACAAGGCTTCACTTATGGGCTGGCATGGGCGGTAGTGTTGGCTTTGGGAGGGTGGAGTTGGTGGAGCGCGTTGCTGTTGTTGGTCGTTGCTGCGGTGCGGTTCTGGCTGGCGTATGAATTAGGGTGCAAATTGATGCGTGATGCGAATGCAATACGGAATAGTTGGTTGATTCCGCTTCAGGATTTGGTCAGCGCAGCCTCGTGGATTGGTGGCTTAATCGGGAGGGAAGTGATTTGGCGCAATGAACGGTATCGCTTATTGCAAGGAGGCCGCTTCGAGCCGGTTGTGCCTCGTCTCCTCGCCGACTAGACGTTCGGCTGGTCAGCCGCTATCATCCGGCCTGACGAAATTACTCACTTGAAAATGTAGAGCAAACTTTCTAGTTTGCTCAGGTTTCCCCCATTGCTCCTTCGTGACGACCAGAGCAAACTAGAAAGTTTGCTCTACATTTAACGGAATCTTATGGTCAACAAAATTCTATCCAATTGCCTGATTGCCTCTATGCTTATGCTCACTTTGCCCCAACCCACTGAATCACAAAATGCTGTTGGCGACCGCCTTAATGCCCGACGCGGCGGCACGCGTTCTGTCGTGCGCGCAATGAACGGGATGGTGGCGACCAGTCAACCGTTAGCCTCTGCCGCGGGGCTGCGTGTGCTGCAACAGGGCGGCAACGCAATTGACGCGGCGATTGCGGCGGCGGCTGTGCTGTGCGTCGTCGAACCGATGATGGTCAGTCCCGGCGGCGATTTGTTTGCGATGATATGGGACGCGAAGAAGAAGGAATTAAAAGCTCTGAACGCCAGCGGACGCGCGCCGAAAGCCTTGAGCCTTGACGAACTGAAAAAACGCGGCATCACGACAAAACCCGAATATGGCATTCACACCGTCACCGTGCCAGGCGCAGTAGACGGCTGGGCGACGCTGCTGAAAAGTCACGGCACAATGACGCTCGCAAACGTGCTGCAACCGGCAATTGAATACGCCGAACGCGGCTTCCCCGTCACGCGAAATCATCGCCACAGATTGGCGCGAAGGCGTGCAGCACAAAGGCAACAGCGATTTCGCCGCGACGTTTTTGCCGAACGGCAAACCGCTGGCCGCAGGCGAAATTTTCACGAACAAAAGCCTCGCCAACTCGCTCAAGTTAATTGCCAAAGGCGGACGCGATGTGATGTACAAAGGCGAACTCGCTAACAAGATCGTGAAGTTTGCCCAAGCACAAGGCGGTCTGCATACGATGCAGGATTTCGCCGATCACAAATCCACCTGGGTTGAACCGATCAGCACCACGTATCGCGGCTACAAAGTCTATGAACTGCCACCAAACAATCAAGGCCTGGCGGCGTTGCAAATGCTCAATATCCTCGAAGGCTATGATGTGAAATCGCTCGGCCACAACACGGCGGAATATCTCCACCTGCTCGTCGAAGCCAAGAAACTCGCCTTTGTGGATCGCGCCAAACACATCGCTGATCCGGCATTTTATCAAGCGCCGCTCGACCAATTGCTCTCAAAGGATTACGCTGCACGATTACGCAAACGCATCAACAACTCCCAAGCCCAAGAGCCAACAGCGAATGGCCCAAACGGTGGTGAAGACACTGTATACCTGACCGTCGTAGACAAAGACCGTAACTGCGTATCCTTCATTCAAAGCATCTTTAGTGCCTTTGGCTCCGGCCTGGTCGCGGGCGATACGGGCATCGTGCTGCACAATCGTGGCGCAGGCTTTTCGTTTGATCCCACCAATGCCAACAAGCTCGAAGGTGGCAAGCGTCCCTTTCATACGCTCATTCCTGGCATGGTTTTCAAAGACGATAAGCCCTGGCTTACGTTCGGCGTGATGGGCGGCGATATGCAGGCGCAAGGCCACGTGCAAGTGTTGCTGAACATGATCGATTTCGGCATGGATGTGCAACAAGCGGGCGAGCAACCACGCTTCCGGCATTTTGAAAATGGCCTTGCGCTGGAATCTGCGATTGGCGCAGACGTGCGAAAAGCGTTGGAAAGCAAAGGCCACAAGCTTGTTGCCGCGCCGGGTAGTTTCGGCGGCTATCAGGCGATCATGCTCGACCCAGTGAGCGGCGCCTTAGCAGGCGGTTCGGACGTGCGCAAAGATGGCTGCGCGATTGGCTGGTGAGAGATGCTTTCAGAAAGGAGTTTTTGTCTGGCACAATCATCAGCAATCCCAGACTCGCTGGCTCATCTCAGTATTGAGGATTATCCTCTTCGTCAACTTTACGCTGCAATAATCTAGAGGACTTGGCCTATGAAACCTGTCGAACCAATTTTCGTCACCGACGTTTACGCCGAACTTCACACCTGAACTCATCGCGTTGCTCAAAAATCTTGCGCCCGATGACTGGTACAAGTCCACCGCAGCAGGTGCATGGAAAGTGCGGGACATTGTTGCTCATTTGCTCGACAGCGATCTGCGGCGGCTTTCGTTTCAACGTGACAATGCGCCGATGGTGCCGCCAGATGCGCCGCTTGCAAGCTATCGTGATCTTGTGGATTTTCTGAATGATCTGAATGCCGTGTGGGTTAAGGCCGCACAGCGCATCAGCCCGCAGATGCTGATTCAATTGCACGAACTCACGGGCACGCAGGTGTGTAAGTTGTTCGCGTCGCTTGATCCCTTCGCACCCGCACTATTTGGCGTCGCGTGGGCAGGCGAAGAGACTTCGGCCAACTGGTTTGACATCGCGCGCGAATATACGGAGAAATGGCATCATCAACAACAAATCCGTGATGCCCTAGACACAGCTGCTTTGACTAGTCGGAAGTGGCTTTTTCCTGTGCTGGACACCTTTCTGCGCGGCTTGCCGCACACCTATCGAGAGGTCAATGCCGACGAAGGCACAAGCATCGGCTTGATCGTCACTGGGGAAGCCGGCGGCGGATGGATACTCCGCCGCGAAAACGCGCGCTGGCAACTCTATACAGGCGAGGCCGATGCGGTAATTTGTCAGGTACAAATGTCCCCTGATACGGCTTGGCGGTTATTAACGAAAGGCTTATCCCGCGCGCAGGCAAGGGCGCAAATTGAAATCACCGGGCAGCCGGAATATGGTCAACCACTGTTGGGAATGTTAGCGGTGATGGCTTGATGTCCAGCACCCCTTGGCAATCCATGAGAAGATTCGCTAACCGAATCAGCCGCAAACTTTAAAGTTTGCTGTACCTTTATTCCAATTCACTTAGGAGAAATTCGTGAGTATTCCTTCAATTCGCACTACTGTTGTCGGTTCTTATCCCGTCCCTGAATGGCTCATTGCCATGCCGAGCCAGCAAGCCTTGCTTGATGCTACTAAAGTTGTTTTCAAAATCCAGGAACTTGCTGGCGTAGATGTCGTCGTGGATGGCGAGTTATATCGCTGGGATGTCAATCATCCCGACACGAACGGCATGATCGAATATTTTATTCGTCCGATGGGCGGCATTCGCACTGCCATTACGCGCGGCGATGTTGCCGAGTTTCGGAAGCTGGCAGGGATGGGCTTTCGCGCCGTGCCTGCGGGCGTGGTCGAAGGCGTAATCACCGAGGGCACGCTGAGCCTGGTGCAGGATTATCAGCGCGCGCGGGATTGCACACAGCATCCCATGAAGTTCACGCTAACAGGGCCGCACATGCTTTGCAAAACGCTGATGGATCATCATTATGGTTCGCGTGCTGACCTGGCGATGGGGTTGGCGCAAGCGTTGGCGTTGCAGGTTGCTGCGCTTGACCCCGAAGTCATTCAGATTGATGAGGCCAATATTACTGGGCACCCGGACGACGCCGAATGGGCGGCAGCGGCCATCAATGTGGTGCTTGACGCGGCAACAAAAGCAAAAGAAAAGGGCGTTCATTTGTGCTTTGGCAATTACGGCGGGCAATCTATCCAGCGCGGCGAATGGCGGCAGTTGATTGGCTTTCTGAATGCGCTGCATTGCGATCACGTTGTGTTGGAAATGGCGTTTCGTGGCTATGACGAATTACAGTATTTCAAAGAAGACCTTGAGCCGCGCATTGGGCTGGGGCTGGGCGTCATTGACATCAAAGTCAACACGGTCGAGACGCCGGAACTCGTCGCCGCACGCATCGAACAAGCCGTGCAAATCATCGGTGCCGAACGGATTCAGTGGGTGCATCCTGACTGTGGGTTTTGGATGAACAAACGTTCAATTGCGGATCGGAAAATTGCGGCACTCGTGCAAGGGCGCGATTTGTTTTTGGGACGGTAGTCTTGTTTGGGAGAAGGGGAGAAGGGGAGGTGGGGAACGCAAGAGGCTGTTGCTCCCTCACTCCCTATCTCCCCTTCTCGCTTTCAGTCCCAGGAGTTCATTATTCAATGTAACTCTGTTACTCTCTCCACGGTCAGTTGCCCTTTCATGATTCTCTACCATCAGGCTTTCTACAGGAGGTGATTATGCACCAACCGCTGTTTCCGTCTCTCATGAGAATTTGGATGATTCTCTGTTTGCTCTGTGTCGCGGCTTTCGGGCAAAGCACACCGCCCGGTCAGGGGACGAGTGGCAGCACCACACGTGGCAACCACGTCATTCGTGGCAAAATTTTTCTGCCTTCAGGACGCTTGCCGGAACTACGGCTGCGCGTTGTGTTGGAGGTCGCAAGCGGGGGAATTTTTGGCGAGGCTTTCTCGGATTCAGTTGGGAATTTTGAATTTCGTTCCTTGCCCAACAATAACTATCGCCTGGTAGTGCCGAGCGATGGGCATACCTATGAAACCTCGCAAGAAAACCTGGAGATTTCCGGCACGGTTTCGCGCACCTTCTCGGTGCAAGTGTATTTGCGCCTCAAAGAAAGTAACGAGCGAACTTCATCGCAAAAGATGGTGTCGGCGGCAGAGTTCTCGCAGGAGGTGCCCAAAGCAGCCAGGAAGAGTTATGAGCAAGGGCTGAAGAAGCTGAAGGAAGGAAAGCAAGACGAAGCCGTCGCGCTTTTTCAAGACGCGCTGAAAGTATTCCCCGACTACTTGCCTGCGCTCAATAAACTCGCTGAATCGCAGATGGCGCAGCAAAAAGCGACAGAGGCCGAAGCGACGTTTCAGCACGCCTTGCAAGTCAGCCCGAAATATCCGCTGGCACATATCGGGTTGGGCATGCTGCTGGTCAATCAAAAACGATACCCGGAGGCGATTGAACATCTGGACGCGGCCATCAATTTGGACGAAAGTTTCCCGATGGCACATTTGAATTTGGGCGTGGCCTTATTAGAAAAAACACCACCCACAGAAAGTGACCTGGAGCGAGCGGACAAGGCCTTCCACAAAGCCCTCGCACTAGGCGGCGCACAGATGGTGTATGCGCATAAATTTCTCTTCAATTTGCATGTTCGGCGGCGGGATTATCCCAGGGCGATTGCCGCGCTGGAAGCCTATCTGCAAGCGGCTCCCGCTGCGTCCGATGCCCCACAAGTGCAAACGATGCTTGAGAAAGTGAAAAAGGCCGCACAAGCGCCCTCTGTCAAACCCTAATAGAGCTTGCAAGAAATAATCTCTACAGATAAATCTGTTCCTCGATATGCGCAACAGCACGTCCGATTTCCCCTGTCACACGTGGCTCACGATTTTCCAGTAAGGCTTGCGTGAAATCCTCAATGGAAGGCAACTGGATATTATCATGGGGCGGGTGCGCTTCGTGGCGTTCGCCCTGGGCCGTCTTGATCAGTAAATCTCCGCGATTCAAAACCGGCACATGTAGCGAACCTTGCGACCCGAAAATGTCCAACGTGTCCTGGCTCTCAAACGCGGCATGCGTCACGGTCAAGGTGGCGCGCAGTCCGGCCTCGAATTTGAAAAACGCCGCGCTCGTATCTTCGACTTCCCGCTCAAACACTAAGGCGTCCGTATAAGCCTGCACCCGATTGATGGGGCCAAACAGGTTCAGCAACACTTCAATGCGATGGCAGCCGAAATCCATCATTGGCCCGCCCCCCGATTTTGTTCGAGTCAAGAACCAGTAGCGCGGATCGTCCGGTTGCATATCGTTCCACTCAAACGCGTTGATTTGGGCGAGCACGGGCTGCCCGATTTCCCCCTTCGCCAGCAGTTCTTTGATCCGCGCGATGACCGGGTAGAAGTGGCGATAGTAGGCGATACCCAGCTTGACACCGTTCGCCTGGCAAGCCGCTAGCATGCCGATCACATTCCTCGACGTTCAGCGCCATCGGCTTTTCGCATAGCACGTGTTTGCCCGCTTCGGCGGCAGCAATAGTTTGCTCGGCGTGCAAATGCACGGGCGTCGCGATATAAACGGCTTCGATTTCAGGATCGGCTAATAACTCCTGCCAATGTGCATACCACCTGCGTGCGCCAAATTGTTGGGCGAACGTCTCGGCAAGTTCAGCCTGCGCGCGATTGACGGCGACAAACTCCACATTGGGTAAGTCGCGCAAGGCGGGCGCGACACGTTTTCGGGCAATGTCTCCACAACCGATTAAGCCCCAACGAATGATTCTCATAAATTTGTTCCTCAGCAAAGGTACAGCAAACTCTCCTGTTTGCTGCTGTCTGCCAAACGGACGACTATTGGGTCATCAGTAAACTAAACGGGAAAGTTTGCTGTACATTCGCAAGACACGCAAGAATTCTTTGGCAAAAAATGGAACTTTCGCACTTGCTCGCCACAAATGAAAGGCGAAAGGAGATACTTGAACGATGCGATTTATAGTGTTGATTTCGTTATTGACGTCTTTGATTTCGTTTAGCTTTCCCTCTGTGTTATTGAATCAGGATGAGGTCAAAAAGGCGGCGCGGGCGCAGGAATTATTGAGCCAGGCGCGCGCTGCGCTTGGCAGTGACAAGGTGAAAACGCTCGCAATTGTTGGCACGCACCGACAACTGCTGGGTGAGAACGAAACGGGTGGCGACCTGGAACTCGCAATGCTCTTGCCGGATAAATTTTTCAAATCCTCGGTGGTGAGTCCGCTTGCAAACATTGAGATTACCCGGCTTGAAGTCCTGAACGGCGACAACGTGTGGACGGATGTCCAAAACAATGCGCCTGCCGGTGGGAATCTCGTTTTTCGGACGGCGAGTGGGCCGGGCGCTTCACCCGATCAACAAAAAGCCCAGCAAAACTTTATTCGCCAGGAGTGGACGCGGTTGCTGCTCGGCTTCTTAGCCCAGGCCCCCACTGCTGTGCAGCTTGACTGCAGCTATGCGGGGGAAGCTGAAGCGCCCGACGGGGTGGCGGATGTGATTGACGTGAAAGGCACGGCGATTGGCCTGGTCGCCCAACTCTTCCTGGATCAAAAAACGCATCTCCCGTTAATGCTCAGCTATCAAGGTCGCAAGGCTCCGGCGATGAGGATGATGACGCGCCAGCTTTCACACGGCGAAGGCGACAAGAAGAAAACGCCTGAAGAGATGGAAAAAGAAGCCAAAGAGATGCAGGCCAGAGCGCAGGCTGCCGCCGCCGCAGAACCGCTGGTCGAAACGCAATTGCGGTTTGAAGATTATCGCGCCGAAGGTGGCATCACGTTGCCGCACCGCATCTCGCGCACTGTGGATGGAAAAATGACGGAAGAGTGGCAACTGACAAAATTCAAAATCAATCCGACGATCAAAGCCGATAAATTCGAGAAGAAGTAACGCGCGAGGAGCGAGGCGGACGCCCGACAGTGAGGGAAGGCGTAGTTGACTTGATGTCTAAGCCCTCTGGCACCGCCGGGCTTCAACTCCATCTTAATTTTATGAAACCCTACAAACGACAATTTGTGCTGGTGTGCTGGTGGTGTGTCTTAACGCTCTGCCTTGCTTCTGCGCAAAGCCCGCCTCCCACAGACGCCTCGCTCACCGTCACCGTGCTTGATCCGCGCGGCGCGGCGATTCGCAATGCGTTCGTGCAAGTAGCAGCGACCGGCAGCAAAGCGAAAACTGCCGAGACGAATCGTGGCGGTGAAGCTCGCCTCACCCGCCTTGCCATGGGTAGCTATCGGGTCCAGGTCAGCGCGGATGGTTTTGAAGCGCAACTGCTTGAAGCCGTCGTTCTTAAGCCGGGCGCGAATACTCTTTTCGTTACCTTGCCCATTGCCAATGTCAAAGATGAAGTGCAAGTCAAGCAGGACAAGCAGGAGGCTAACACCGATCCACGCGGAGATGGCTTTTCTTCCGTCTTAACCGAAGCGCAGTTAGCGATGTTGCCTGATGATCCCGATGAGTTTGAAGAAGTGATTCGCAATATGGCGGGACCGGGGGCGCGCTTTCGTGTGAATGGTTTTGGCGGTGGCAAATTTCCGCCCAAATCGCAAATCCGCGAGATTCGCTTTCGGACAAATCAATGGGCAGCAGAAAATCACGAGGCGGGGTTTATCAGCGTAGACATCTTCACCAAGCCCGGCATTAGCGGATGGCACGGGAGCATGAATTTTGGCTTTCGTGATGAGTCGTTGAATGCCCGCAATGCGTTTGCTCCATATCGCGGAGCCGAGCAGGATCGTCGCTACGGTATGGATTTCAGCGGCCCGCTTTGGAAGAATCACACCGGCATCTCAGGTTCCGTAGATGGCATGAATTCATACGACACAAAAACGATTTTTGCGGCTTTGCCCGCGGGCAATTTTGCCGATTTGATTCGTCGTCCTTCGCGTCGTTTGAATCTGCAAACGCGCATCGAACACGCGCTCACCAAAACACATACGCTGCGCGGCGAATATCAGCGCAATGCGAATCGGCAGGAAAACCTCGGCGTTGGCAACTTTGATTTAGCAGATCGCGCGTTCACGACCGATTCTACGGAACATCTCTTCCGGCTCTCGGATTCGGGCGCAGTGGGCAAGAAGATGTTCAATGAACTGCGCTTGCAAACAACGTGGCGCGAGGTTGGCATCCGTTCATTGTCGAACGCGCCAACGCTGATGGTGCTGGACGCTTTCACGCGCGGCGGCGCGCAGGTGACGAGTGATCGCAACACGCGCCAAATCGAACTCACGGACAATCTTGATCTTTCCTTTTTCAAGAAGCACTTAGTGCGAACCGGCGTGCTGTTGGAAGCCGGAAGTTACAGCAGCAGCGAATTGCGCAATACCAACGGCACGTTCACGTTTGCCAGCCTCGCCGACTTTCAGGCGAATCGCCCGTTGCAATATTCACGTCGTAGCGGCGCGCCTGCCGTCTCCTTCGATCAGTATCAACTCGGCTGGTATTTGCAGGACGATTGGCGCTTACATAAAAGCTTTACTTTGAGCTTTGGGCTGCGGCACGAACTGCAAACGAATCTAAGCGACAAAAGCAATTTTGCTCCGCGCGCCGGTTTTGCCTGGTCGCCCTTCAAAAACGGTAAGACCACGATTCGCGGCGGCGGCGGGATTTTTTATGATTGGTTTGGCAATGCCACGCTCGAACAGATTTTGCGTGTTAATGGTCAAAACCAAACTGACTTGATCGTGCGCAATCCTGGCTATCCTGATCCGTTTTCGGGCGGCACCGCTTCTACGCTGCCCCCCAGTGTGATTCAGCAACAAGCGAACCTGCAAATGCCGTACATCGTGCAATCGTCCCTGGGAGTCGAACGCGAATTGCCGCACAGCATTCGTTTCATGACGACCTATTCGTTTACGCGTGGCTTGCATCAGTTGCGTGGCATCAACCTCAATCAGCCGTTGCCGGGACTCGGTCGTCCGTTTCCGACGCAGGGCAATATTACCCAAGTCGCTTCCATCGCCAATTCATTCGCGCATACGCTGATGTTCAATGTAAATTGGAATAGTTTGCCAAAAGGCATTCACGCCGGGATGAATTATCGGTTGTCGAAAGTGACGAACGAAGCCGACAGCGCCTTTAGCTTGCCAGTGAATAGCTATGATTTGCGGGGTGAACGTGGCCCGGCGATGAATGATATTCGGCACATGGTTTTCGGCATGGCGAGTTATCCGCTCTTCAAAAAGCTGCGCATGGGAACGACCTTCAATTACCTGTCAGCGATGCCGTACAACATCACGACCGGCTTTGATAACAATGGCGATGCCATCATCAATGACCGTCCGACCGGCTTGCGGCGTAACACTGCCCGTGGCGCAGGGCAATTAAATCTGGGGACGCGCTTAAGCTGGGCCTTCGGCTTCGGCAAAGTGAATGAACAGGGCGGTGGACAAGTGCAGATGCGGATCGTCCGAGCGGGTGGCGATGGTGGCGATATGCCGGGCGCGATGCCGGGTGCAGGGATGAGTTTAGCGAACAAACGCTATCGGACAGAGTTGTATGTGCAGGTAGCGAATGCCATCAATCACGTGAATCGCACGAATTTTATTGGGGTACAAACGTCGCCTTTCTTCGGGCAAGCGATTGCTGCGATGCCAGGAAGACGAGTGGAAACGGGGATGCGGTTTAGCTTCTGAAGTGCAAGATGCAATATGGGGAGCGTGAGTAACCTGAGCTTCTCCATAGGGAAAGCTCAAGTCGTTCATGCTCCCCGTACTGCATTCAAAACCAAATCGGTTCGCCTGAAACTATACAGATTACTCGTGCGGTTGGCCTGTGCTATCGGATGAAAGGTTAGATTATGGAATGAGCAATCAGGCGATAAATAGCGGGTGCGGCGCGCGCCCTGCTATTCAATGCGATTGGCCTACCAGAAAGAAAGATGGAACTCTCTGCCGTCAGAATAGTAATGTTAGGAGAGTCTCATCGTGTAAATCTCAAGGAGAAATTGAATGCGAATCTTATCCATTTTTCTGAGCCTTATATTGGCGCTCACGGCCTTTGCCCAAGGTAATAATCCGGCTGCCGACAAAACGATCAATGCTAAAACGCGGCAGGAGATTATCGAGGGAGTCATCAAGAAGCTGCATGAAAATTACGTGTTTCCCGAAGTTGCCAAACAAATGGAAAGTGCCTTGCGCGACCGGATGGCGCGCCAAGAATATGAGCAAATCACCAGTGCGAGCGCCTTTGCCACGACCCTCACCAATCATTTGCGCGCGGTCAGCAAGGACAAACATCTAGGCATTCGCTTTACCGGCGGCGGTGCGATTCAGGCGCGCGGTGTTGGAGACCGGGAACAATACCGCCTGCTTGCCAGCAAACGAAACTTCGGGTTTGAAAAAGTCGAACGACTCGGCGGTAACATTGGCTATTTAGATTTTCGTGGGTTTGAAGACCCGGAATTGGCGGGCGAAACTGCCGCTGCCGCAATGAGCTTTTTAGCCAACACCGATGCGCTGATTATTGATATGCGGCAAAACGGCGGTGGCGATCCAGCAATGGTAGCATTTGTTTCCAGTTATTTGTTCGATCAGAAAACGCACCTCAACGATCTCTACGACCGGCCTGCGAATCGCACCGAAGAATTTTGGACGAAAGAAACTGTTCCAGGGAAAAAGTTTGGCGGCGAGAAACCTGTTTTCGTGCTGACGAGTCACTCCACATTTTCCGGTGCCGAGGAGTTTTCATATAACCTCAAAAATCTCAAACGCGCCACCATTATCGGAGAAGTAACCGGGGGCGGCGCGCATCCTGTCCGCCCGCATCGGTTGAGTGAAGACTTCGTCATCGGCGTCCCGTTTGCCCGTGCGATCAATCCCATCACCAAGACCAATTGGGAAGGGGTCGGTGTGCAGCCGGATGTTGCCGTTCCTGCCGCTCAAGCCCTCAACACCGCGCATCTGGCGGCGCTCAAAGCTGTGTTACCGCGCACCACCGATGCACGTTTGGTGGCGCAATTAAAGACTTTGAGTGAAGCCGTGCAACGAGAACTCGAGGCCTTGAAAACGCCGCCCGTTGCGCCGCAAACCGCGCCTGCTGCTAAGCTCGAAATCGAGTTGCCCCAGACTGCTGCTGGCAAAACGTTAGGCGCTTTCCTCCTGGCTTTTAATAGCGGCAAGCTGGAAGCGATGCGCAAGTTTCATCAGGAACATGCGGGCAGTCCAGAGAATGCAGAGCAGGATATGGGATTTTTCAACCAGAGCGGCGGTTTGAAATTGCACAGCGTCAAGCATTCTACCGAAATGGAAATCGAAGCGCTGGCGCAACGGAAACAAGACGGAGAGTGGGTCATGTTTTCAATCGGCGTGGAAGCGCAAGCTCCTCACAGAATTACTGATATACGAGTGAAACCAGCGTCTGCGCCATAAGATTTAAAGGTAGGGTTAACTTTTCAGTTAACTCTATGGAAGCAATGAGTACGAATTCATGGCGGCTAATTGCACGTCGCGCACCGCCACTTGCTGCTGCATCGCCGCCGTGTGGCAATCTTCAAATTCGGGTGCGGCATTCATGATTTCGCCCGCTTGGTTTCGCGCGACTTTGATCTTAATAGCGCCGAAAGCCGTTTCGACCGTCACAAATTCGCGCCGCAATATCACCCGCCTTTCCTCCCGATAGCGAATGCCCAGTGTCGTAGTTTCGCGGAAGATCAACTCCGTCATCCGTTCACGGTCTGTGGTCGCACAGAGCAAGGTCAATAACACGCCGGGGCGATTTTTCTTCATTTGCACGGGCGTGTAGAACAGGTCAAGCGCGCCTGCGGTCAACGCTAGTTCCATCAAATGCCCGAAGATTTGGGGGCTTAAATCGTCCAGATTGGCTTCAATGACGCTGATGGTATCTGGGGTGGCGTCTGCAACTTCCAACTCTCCAATCACTGCGCGCAACACGTTCGGAAACTTTTCGTACGTGCGGGTGCCTGCGCCGTAGCCGACTTTTTCGATACGCATCGCCGGGAGATTGGAAAACCCTTTTGCCAACGTCGCCACAATCGCCGCGCCTGTGGGCGTGACTAATTCGCCTTCAATGTCTTTGGCATAAACGGGAACGCCGCGCAAAATCTCGGCGGCTGCCGGGCCGGGAATCGGATAGGTGCCGTGCGCGCAAGTGAATGTGCCGTAGCCGACGTGCAAAGGCGAGGAAATGATTTGCTCAACCCCCAGCGCCTCCAAGCCGATACACGCGCCGACGATGTCTACAATCGAATCAATCGCGCCGACTTCGTGGAAGTGGACGGATTCAATGTCCATGCCGTGAATCCTGGCTTCGGCTTCTCCGATGCGCTGGAAGATTGCCGTAGTATTTCGTTTGACCTGGACGCTGAGCGCCGAGGCTTCGATCAGATGTTTGATTGTGGCCAGCGAACGATGATCGTGGTCATGGTTGTGCGAACTGTCAGTTTGCGATGCTGCTTGCGGCGAAGGCTCGTGGGAATGATGATGGTGATGATGCTCGTGTGCGTGATGATGATGTTCGTGTGTATGAGCAACACGCAAACTGTCAGTTTGCGCTACCTCGACATCGAACTTGGCTGCATTGATGCCGCTACGATCCACCCGTGTGAGGCTGAGTTCATAGCCTGAGACACCGAGTTTGGCCAATTCAGTTTTGAGATAGTCAAAATCCAATCCCAAATCCAACAAGGCTCCAATTGTCATATCGCCGCTGATGCCAGCGAAGCAGTCCAGATAAAGTGTTTTCATAAGTAGGTGTCAGGTGTCGAGTGTCAGGTCTTCTGAAACCTGACACCCGACACCTGCCTTAAGGTTCGATTTTGATGGGCGTTTTCACGGGCAGCAACGCAAACAATTCTTTGATGTCTTTGTTTTCGAGCGCGATACAGCCCAGCGTCCAATCGGAGTTTACGCCGCCACCGTGAATGAAGATGTCGCCGCCGAGTTTGGTGGTTTGCAACGGTTTGGCCTGGGCTTTGATAGCAGTCACAATCGCGTCGTGTTGCGCCTGCGAAATCAATTTGCGTTGTAAGCCGGACGCCGCGTCTTTGCTATTGGGATAGCTTACGCCAAGCGACAGATAATAATTGCTCTGCGGGTTTTTGTGCGTAAGGTAATACTCGCCTTCGGGCGTCGCGCCGTCGCCCTGCTTTTGCTTGGCACCGACGGGGGCAAAGCCGAGCGCGATCTTGTAAGTCTTCAGCAGCCTTGCTTGGTGGTTGTAGAGATACAGTTTGCGCGCGGATTTTTTGACAACAATCCGGTATGCTGCCGCTACCTCAAGATTAGGGTTCATCGAAGAATCGCTGGGCAGCAATGCGTTGCTGAATGCCAGCGCAAGCAAAAGAAATTTAGGAGTTAAGCTGACCATTTTATTACCTCGCTCGCCAGTTCTTTTCCCCGTTTGAGGCAATCTCCGATGGCTACGCCGCGCAAATAATTGCCCACCAGCCACAAGCCGGGCTGTTGCGACAACGCTGCTTCAATAGCCGCAACACGGGCCGCATGACCGAGATTGTATTGCGGGATTGCGCGTTGCCAGCGTGTGATGGGCAATCGTCTCGGCTCGCCTGTGATGCCCAGCACGGTTTGTAGATCACGATGCACGATAGCGAGCAATTCGTCATCGCTCAAGTCAAACGCCGCTTGATCTGTTTCGCCGCCGATGAAATTGTTCAGCATAACCCAGCCTTCCGGCGCGCGATTTGTGAACAACGACGAATTCCAAATGCTACCCAAAATGCGCAACCCCTGATCGCGCGGCGCGAGAAAGCCAAAGCCATCCAAGGGCCGCGCAAGCTGCTCCGTGCGATACGCGAGCGGAACCGCGCAGAGTTTGGTGTACGGGATTTCGGTGAGCAGGGAAGCCAGTTCCGGTGCCAAATCACCGAGTAATTGCGCGGCAACCGAAGCGGGTGTGGCAACGAGGAGCGAACGCGCTTCGATGGTTTCAGTTTCGCGCTGCTGCTCGAAGGAAATCTGAAATTTGGAAGCTGAAATTTGCGCTAGCTTGAGAATGGTTGCTCCCGTTCGCACGCTCTTGCCTAACGATTTGGCCATCACTTGCGGCAAGGTTTCCAGTCCGTGGCGAAAGGAGCACAGGCGATACGGGCGCAGTGATCGTTGTGGCTTATCCGAATTTTTTCGGGCTGTGCGCGCGGCCTTGATAGCGCCTTTCAAAATGCTGCCGGACTGCGCTTCAAATTCTGCCAGTTTTGCAAAGCTGGCTTGGACACTGAGTTGTTTGGGATCGCCTGCGTAAACGCCGGACACAAATGGCGCGACAAGACGCTCCTGGATTTCATCGCCTAAGCGGCGGCGCACAAAGGAATCTAAGCTTTCTTCGCTCATTGCTCGCCGCGCGCCAATGAATGGCTCAGAGAGCAAGCGCAGTTTTGCTTTGGTGGAAAGCAACTGTGTCTTGAGCAATGCTGGCGGTGACATCGGTACAGGATGGAGAGCTTGGCGAAAATAAACGTATGCCGGAGCTTTGGGATCAGCCGTGACCAGTTCGGTATGTAGATTCAAATCATCCACCAGTTCAAGCAACTCGTGCGTGCCGCGCAAACTGTTGGGGCCGCGTTCAAGCAAAAAGCCATCGGCATCAAGCGATTGAATCACGCCGCCAACACGATCACTGGCTTCCAGCAGCAACACCTTTCGCCCGGCTTTATTTAAGTAGTGAGCGACGCTCAGGCCGGAAATGCCTGCGCCGATGATGATGGAATCGAAGGTCATTCGTTATTTCAGTTGTATAAAGGTTCTTTCAGGATGAGGGGAACTGAAGATCATGTAGGCTTTGCTGACGATGGCATCGCGGGATACTGTCCCCCAAAAACGACTGTCCATGCTGTTGTCGCGCGAATCTCCCAGCATAAAATACTGCCCTGGTGGGATTTGAAATGGAGACTTCGCGGCAAATCTCATGCCGTGATCGTCAGTGTCTCCCCCCTCCCAGTTAACTTTATCGTAAAACACACGATACTCTCCCGCTCCTTCTTCGGCGAGTTCCTGTAATGGCTTGTTAGCATTGGGATCGTCTGCGGTCAGATCAACTTTGACTCTTTTTTCAGATAGTTCCTGACCATTGATGAAAACTTGTTTGCCACGAACTTCAATGGTTTCGCCAGGCAAGCCGATTATACGTTTCAGATACAGGATTTCGGGGTTCTTCGGCCATTTGAACACAATAAGGTCGCCGCGTTTGATTTCTCCATAAAATTTCGTGACGGCAACTTTTTCGCCAGCGAGGATTGTATTGGCCATTGATGCGGCGGACAGGCTCATCACCCGAAACCCATATAAAATAGTTCCAGTCATAATCGCGCCGCCCAGCACGACCAAAATTACCAGCGAAATCAAAATCTTTTTCCTCATCGCGTCCCTACTTTCTCCGCTACCAAATCCGCCAAAGCGCTAATAAATCTCTTATCCGTATTGAACGCTGGCAGGCGGCGATAGGCTTTGAGGCCAATTTCATCCGCGACGACTTTGTATTGAATATCCAATTCGTACAGCGTCTCAATATGCTCCGAGACAAAACTGATAGGAATCATCAATAGCTGTTCGACTCCGGCGGCATGCAAAGACCGAATCTTTTCTTCTGTCGAGGGGCGCAACCATTTCACGGGGCCGACTTTGCTTTGAAAGCTCAGATGCGCAGGGAAGATATTGTTGAGTTTGGCGGCAATAAGTTGCACCGTTTCTTCGGTCTGCCGCAAATACGGATCGCCGCGCTCGACGTAGCTTTCCGGGATGCTGTGCGCGCTGAACAACAGATGAATTTTGCTCGGATTGGGGTCGGGAAAATTTGCGACGGCTTCTTTGATCTGCTCGGCAAACGTGTTGATGTAGGCGTCGTTGCGATACCAGTGTGTGATGTAGCGGCGGCGAATATGACGCAGCCCGCCCCGCTGCTGTACTTGCGCGATGAAATCCTTGAGGCTGGAACCGGAACTCGAAACGGAAAATTGCGGATACAACGGCAGCACGACTAATTCAGTAATGCCATCGCGTTCGATTTGGTCAAGCGCTTCGCTCGTGAAAGGATGCCAGTAGCGCATGCCGACATAGACTTTGGCTGGAATGCCACGCGCTTGCAATTCGGTCTGCAACGCTTTGGCCTGTTCATCCGTGATGCGGCGCAGCGGCGAACCGCCTCCGATTTGCCCGTAATAGTCTGAAGACTTTTTGGTGCGCGTCGTTGAAATAAACCACGCCAACGGCTTCTGCAACGCGCGAATCGGCAGGCGAATGATTTCGGGATCGGAAAAGAGGTTGTAGAGAAACGGTCGTACGTCAGCTAACGTTTCCGGCCCGCCGAGATTAAATAAAATTACGCCAAGGCTCATAGCAAGTTGTTAGGGCAGACTTTCTGAAGCAAGCATTGTTCATTATCCCTTATCCACTGTCCATTGAATGCAGATAAAGAATTTTTCCTTTTGCATTCAATGGACAGTGGATAAGGGATAATGAACAATGTGCGAGACAATTATTTGATTCCTTTGGCCGATTTGACGATGGAGGTCAATAGTCTTATCAATTCAAGACAATCGGCATGAATTGAGGAAAACTCTTTTTCATCAAGATACTCGCCGTCATACAAAAGTTGCAGCCAATACTCTGTTTGCGATGCAAACTGCAAAGCGCGACTCATCTCCTGCACAAAGCCAGTTTTGCCTTCAGCTTCCTGCGCGGATTTGACGTGCGCTCCAATATTCGTGCCAGCGTCTAATAATTTCTTGCTCAGCACATATTCGTGCTTTTCATCGCACAGATAGCGATAGAGACGCACGATTCTGAGCGCAAAAGCGTATGATTTTTCGACAATGATATTCTGGCCCATACAGCCTGCTCCTTTTTTCACTGTTCCTTGTTCAAGGAAAGCGGAGAATGAATCATGTTGGGTTAGAGCTTTACCGGCTGCGGATTCTTTGGGTCGCTGTAGTCATAAAAGCCACGGCCTGATTTACGGCCAAGTAATCCGGCTTGCACCATCCGTTTCAGCAACGGCGGCGCGGCGAAACGTTTTTCCTTGAACTCATTGAACATGATGTCGGCAATATACATTGTTGTGTCCAGTCCGACGAAATCGGACAAGGTCAGCGGCCCCATCGGATAGCCGCAACCCAGCTTCATCGCGTTATCAATATCTACTGTTGAAGCCAAGCCTTCTTCAAAGACACGAATCGCATCAAGCATATACGGCACCAGCAGACGATTGACGATGAAGCCTGTTTTGTCGCTGGTTTGTACGACTGTCTTGCCCATTGCCTGACCGAGCGCGATGGCTTCGGCATAGGCTTCATCATCAGTCACGATGGTTCGGACGACTTCGACCAGTTTCATCAGCGGGACAGGATTGAAGAAGTGCATCCCGACAAAGCGGCGTTGCCGTTCGTGACTGGTCGCCGTCATCATTTCCGTGATCGAAAGCGAAGATGTATTGGAAGCGAAAATCGTATGCGCCGGGCAAAGCTGATCTAGCTTCGCGTAGGTTTCGCGCTTAATATCAAGGTTTTCGATGATGGCTTCGATGATGATGTCCGCAGCGGCTAAATCTTCAATTTGGGTCGTGCCATGCAACCGCTCCATCGTTGCGGTTTTGGCCTCAGTCGTGAGCGAGCCTTTCTCGACAAACTTACTCAGCGATTTCTCAATGCTGCTGAGACCTTTGTTCAGAATCTGTTCGTTCACTTCGAGAACCGTGACCTCGTAGCCGCTGACAGCCGCAACTTGCGCAATGCCTGCCCCCATCAGTCCAGCGCCTAAAACACCGACGTGTTTAATTGCCATATTCGCTCCTTTATCGTTGATGTGATCCAAAATGCTATTCGCTCAGCCGGTCAATTTTGGCGGCGAGGATGAAATCGCTTTCGTGCAAGCCATCAATCTTATGCGTCCAGATGGTGATTTCGACTCTGCCCCAGGCCAGATAAATGTCAGGATGATGACCTTGTTCTTCGGCTAATTCGCCCACTTGATTCGTGAAGGCAAGGGCCGTGCGAAAGTCGGGGAACTTGAATTCTTTTTTTAGGTGATGCTCAGCGATCACTTCCCAGCCCTCGGCGAGTTCAACTTGCAAGGTGGCAATTTCCGCGCTGCCGAGCGGCGGGATGCCACCGCGACATGGCACACAGGTTTTGTTTGCTAACTCAGACATGCTCTCTCTCCTTTGAAAAAGTACAGCAAACTTTCTGGTTTGCTGTGGTATCCACCAATGATCCGCACTGAAGTCAGCAGCAAACCAGAAAGTTTGCTGTACTTTTCCCTTTGGTAAATAAAACGCGAGCCTTTATAGCATTGCATTTTGCTACGCTTCAAGTGAGTGGTAAATTGACAACGTCGGAGGTGACGCATACCTTACCCAATCATTGCGCCTTTTACGAACGAACCTTGAAAGAAGTTGTTATGAGTGTTCTGACCGCCAAGCATCTTTTGACTGTAGACCATCTGGAGGTCATCGCTACTTTGCCGCCCGGTAGTCGATTTTTTATGCCGAATGTGCGGTGGGAAGAATATGAGCATTTGCTGTCCCAACTGGAGGAGAACAGCCGCTTCCGGTTGAGCTACGATCAAGGAAAGTTGGAACTCATGACCCTGTCGCCCCGTCACGAAAGTTTCAAAGTGTTATTTACCTAGCCTCATAGCTGTCCTTCCACAGGAACTGGAGCCCTGGCTCTAGTACTTTCAAGGCCAGCCTATAAGCGGCTATAATCAATTTTTTGTAGGAGACCTCAAATGCAACGAGCAAGCACACGCACCAGACAAGTTTATGACGCGATCGTGGTTGGTTCCGGCGCAACTGGCGGCTGGGCGGCCAAAGCCTTGACCGAACGCGGGATGAAAGTCCTCGTCCTGGAAGCGGGGCGTGATATTGACCCAATGAAGGATTTTACCGAACACGCGTTCCCCTTTGACCTGAAATATCGCGGTCTGAAACCGGGCGGCCCGAATTCAGTTTATGCACCGCGCCAACCGATTCAGAGTCGCTGCTATGCTGCCAATGAATATAGCGCGCACTTGTTCGTTGACGATTTTGATAATCCGTACACCACGCCGGATGACAAACCCTTCTGGTGGATTCGCGGGCGGCAAGTGGGCGGGCGTTCGCTGACCTGGGGGCGACAGTCCTATCGGCTCTCAGATTATGAATTCAAAGCGGCGGAACGCGATGGCTTTGGCGAACCCTGGCCGATTGGCTACAAAGACCTCGAACCCTATTACGACCGCGTCGAAGATTTCGTTGGCATCAGTGGCTCGTATGAAAAATTGCCGCAATTGCCGGACAGTAAATTTATCCCGGCGATGAAAATGACCTGCGGTGAACATTTGCTGAAAAAAGGGGTCGAGAGCAATTTCAAGAATCGCAAAGTTATCATCGGACGCGCGGCGATTTTGACGCAGAAACATCAAGGCCGCGCCGCCTGTCATTGGTGCGGGCATTGTGATCGCGGCTGTACGACAGCTTCCTACTATAGTAGCCCTGGTTCGACCTTGCCTGCGGCACAGAAAACAGGACGGATGACCTTGCGCCCGCATTCGGTCGTGCGCGAAATCCTGATTGATACGAACACCGGCAAAGCCAAAGGCGTGCGTGTGATTGACCAACGTACCAAGAAAGATTACGAATTCCTTTCTAAGGTCGTCGTGTTATGCGCTTCGACGCTGGAATCCACCCGCATTCTGCTGAATACAAAAACGCGCCAGCATCCCAACGGCTTGGGCAATACGTCGGATGCGCTGGGGCGATACATTATGGATCATGTCTTTCCGATTGGGGTGAATGGTATCGTGCCGCAGTTGCGCGGGCAGGAATATGATTACTCCGATGGGCGCGCCAATGGTATTTACGTGCCGAAATTCCGCAATGTGTTTGATAAGCATGCCGATTTCATGCGCGGTTATGGCATGCAAGGCGGGGTGAAAATGGGCTATTCCTATGCGCGGGCGAAAAATACGCAGGGCTTTGGCGCTGAGTTCAAGCGGCAAGTCCGCGAAGCGCCAGAGGAGTTGTTTTTCTCGTTGAATTGCTGGGGCGAAATGCTGCCGCGCGCGGAAAACCGCGCGACGGTTCACCCTACCAAAGTGGATAAATGGGGTATCCCCGTCTTGCACATTGATGCCAAGCACGGCGAGAACGAACGCGCGATGATGAAAGACATGCTCGAAACGACCAGTGAGATGGTGAAGGCCGCAGGCTTCCAGATTCTGAATGAATCGAAAGAAGCCGCGCCGCCCGGCTTCTGCATCCACGAAACTGGCACAGCGCGGATGGGAACTGACAAGAAAACCTCCGTCCTCAATAAATGGAATCAGCTTTGGGATGTCAGTAATGTGTTCGTAACGGATGGCGCGTGTTTTACCTCGCAAGGCTACCAAAATCCTACGCTGACGATGATGGCGATTACGCTCCGGGCCTGTGATTGGTTGGTGGATGAGGCGAAGAAAGGGAATTTGTAAGGAGTAGTAATTATGCAAAGCACAACTGAGGTGGCGCTTGACCCGGAACGAAACTACGAGTTCGTGAACGGCGAGCCAGAGGTAAAAGAAATGCCGGGAGCAAGACATAGTGGTATTTGCGGAAGGTTAATGGCAGAGTTGGTTCTCTACCTAAAGACGAATCCGATAGGTTTTCTTTATCCTGAGGGGTCATTCCAAATCGGAAACCAGGAACGTATTCCTGATATAGCCTTCATCTCGGCGGAACGTATTCCACCCGAAGGCGAGCCGGAAACAAAATGGCTAATCGTTCCTGATTTGGCGATTGAAGTTATCTCGCCGAGTGATTTTTACGAAAAAGTTCACGCGAAAGCGATGGAATATTTGACGGCTGGCGTCAAAGTCGTGTGGATCGTTTCACCTGAAAATCAGACCATTACGGTCTATCGTTCATCAACTAACATTATGGCATTTCCGCCGGAGAGCGAATTGGTTTGCGAAGACCTGTTGCCCGGCTTTCGCTGCAACTTGAACGAGGTTTTTAAGAGTCCGAAAAAATCTCAATGAAGGGTTCACTTACCAGCGAATCACGTGATTATCCAGCGGATAATTCGGGTCCCATTTCTTCAGCAAATCGTGGCGCGTTTTGAATTTCTTCACATTCTCTCGCAGCACAGCAAACTTGTCAGGATCAATTTCGACACCCAGTCCCGGCGCATCTGGCAAGGCCATCTGGCCGTCTTTGAATTGCAGCATTGGCCCTTTGATGATGTCCTGCGTCGTCCAGGGATAATGTGAATCGGCGTGATATCCGACGCGGGAAATCGCGCAGTTCATGTGCGTCATAATCGCCATTGAAATGCCCAGATGGTTATTGCTGTGCCCCGAACAGCCCCAACCCATTGCTTCGCAAATCGCTGCCCAATAACGCACGTTGTTCAGCCCGCCCATGTAATGATTGTCCAGCAGCACAATATCAATTGAGCCTTTCTGGATGGCCGGTTTGATGTGCTGCATTTGGGTCACGACCATATTGGTGGCTAGCGGAATCCTGGTTTGCCTGCGCACGGCAGCCATTCCATCCAGCGTCGGCGTAGGGTCTTCATAATATTCCATATCCAGCGGCTCAATGGCTTTGGCCACGCGCACAGAAGTTTCGACGCTCCACGCGGCGTTCGGGTCAATGCGCAGTTTCGCCTTGGGCATTTTCTCGCGCATCAATTGCAACGCTTCGATCTCTTTGTCAGGATGCAGCACGCCTCCTTTGAACTTGCAGGACGTAAAGCCATATTTCTGATTGAATTCGACAAACTGCCTGGCAACAGACTCCGGCGTAGAGTAATCCGGGCCGTTCGGGGTGGGCATGACGAAAAAGATGTAGGCCGAAAACGGTTGTGCTTCTCGATAGGCACCACCAAGCAAATCTACCACGCGGCGATTGATGGCTTTGCCGATGAGGTCGAGACAGGCAGTTTCGACCGCACCAAAAGCATGAATGTTTTTGATGTGGCGGCGGAAGTATTCAATCTCGAAAGGGTCGCGCCCCAGCACAGCTGCCCGCGCGGCTGCGAGGTCGGCGAACTGCGCGCCACCGATTTCGGCGATGCCTTTGTGGCCGTCGTCCGTCTCGATTTCCAGAATCGTTCGTTTGAAGTGCGTGTCGTGGACATTCCACGAATTAAGCAAAGCATAATCAGGCGAGGCGACGAGGGTTGCTTTGAACAGGCTGATTTTCATTTTGCTGCGCGGCGCTTGGGCTTTGGGCGCGCCACTGCGCTTTTGCCCAAAGGCGTGGGCATCAAAGGCCAAAGCCATTTCTTCAATTCCCGCAAGGCCGGTAATACCTGCGGCGGTGGCGATCCATTGGCGGCGATTCCAGTCGGTCATAGTTCCTCTTTCACTAAGTCGGTTGGCGTAATGTCCAGACGAATTCTCCGATGATATGCGACCTCATTGTTATCTAAATCAATGAATTTTGAAAACCCAGCGGGCGTCCCGGCAGCGGAAAAACAATTTTTTCCTGGAACCTTTTTTATGGTATAACGTGTGCACAATGTGTGTGGTTTGTGTGAGGTGGTCGGTACTCCAGAATAGAGAACGATCACCTCCTTTTTCTATCCAGTACAAACGTCAAACACACACTCAATCATTAAGCTGTTAGCGGGGCTGTAAATTGTGTTATATTCCGCATCCATTGGTTGCCCCCCCACGTGATTGAATACTAAACCTGATACCTGAAACGAAGAGCGATTCCTACAAGCCATTATGAAACTTTTGATCAATCTTGCCAGTGAGCCGTTTCGCAATCGGCGACTGTTTTGGCTCTTGCTCGCGCTGGTGATGGGCGTGTCCTCCTGGGTCGGACTGAGCACTCTTGGCGCAAAAGCGGGGTTGGAGCAGGAAATCCTGGTGCTAGAACCTAAGGTGAAGAAGTTAGAAGCCCAAGCCAAACTCGGCGAGACAGTTGATTTCACTGGTTCTACGCTGACCATCGGCCAAAATCAGGCGCTCATCGTGGCGCAGGACTTGATTGCCCGCAAAGGCTTCTCGTGGTCGCAACTGCTGAATGATTTAGAACGCTTCATTCCCACGACCATTCGAGTTACACGCATTGCTGTAGATCAGATTGGCCAGAGTAAAGACGCCAGTGGCAACACGGTTTCGTTGTCGTTCGACGTCGTCGGCAAAGGTGCGACCGAGGTCACCGCAATGATTAAGAGCTTGAATGAGTCAGGTCGTTTCTCCGTTTTCCCGAAATCCCAAAAGCAGATCGAAGGCACAGAAGAGTATGAATTCCAACTCGAAGTGCAATACCAGCCGCCGCAAGCGACTGGTTCACACTCGGTTTCCTCACTCACCCAAGTCGCAGCACAGGGAGGAGCCAAGCAATGATCAAGCTCCATTTGCCCAATAGTCAGGATTTATTGCGCCGCTTTCGTCTTAGCCCGCTGGAATGGGTTGCGTTAGCCGCAACCGTGATTTTTGTGAGTGTCGTCGCATTTTATTATCTCAACAGCACGCAGCCGCTCCGGTCACGTCTGAGCGAATTGCGAACGAAAGAAAAGGCTTTGCAGAATAATCTCCTTGATAAAACAGCGAAGCAAAGCGAATTAGCTACGCAGTTAAAAAATCGGGATCAAATCCTGGAAAGTCTGGAGAGCTTTGAGGCGCGGCTGCACAATCGCAAAACCGGCATCACGGCGATCATTGATGAAGTTAACAAAATCGCCAAAGCGCATCGGGTGAAAGCGGGCGATATTTCATTCCGTACCGATCCGCCGCAACCGCTCCCCGGCGAACCGAGCCGGGCGCGAGTCCCGGTACAACGCCGACTCCCGCGCCGATTACGCGCCGCGATAAGCTGCCCATCGTGTATGAAGGCTTAGGAATTGATACCACGGTCGAAGGCGATTACGCCGATTTGCGCCGCTTCATCTCGGCCCTCGAACGTAGCCGCAATTTCGTCATCATCAGCACCATCACACTGCAAAGTATTGACGAAAAGCAGCGCAGCAAATTCAAAGTTACTCCCGGTCTTGGCGCACCAATGAATCCCGCTGCCGGGCCAGGGCAACTGGCACAACCGGGCGGAGCGCTGGGCCTGGAGGGCGGCCCCGCTGAGCCAGCGCGCATTGTGGTGGCGCTCAAGATCGAAATGGAAACCCATTTCTCGCGCGAAAATGAACCGAAGCTGATGCCTGCAAATGCACCAGCACAACGGTAGGACGCAGAATTTTATTACCTGGAATTTTCTATGGCTCTGACAGCGGAAAAGAAAAAACAAATTGCAGCGGGAGTGCTGGGGTTAATAGCGCTGATTACGGTTTCCTGGAGTCTGTTTTTCTCTGACAGTTCAACTTCCTCCAGTTCCTCGACGGCCAAGCCGGCAGCCAAGCCGGGCATCTTTCAGCCTGTTGGTGGGCTAAAAGCTCCTGAAGTTAACTCGAAGGCAGAGGTGATTTTGGTGAGCCAACCGCTCGAATTGCGGGGCTTGTGGGACGCGGCTCCGCCTGTGATTGGTCGAAATATTTTTATCTATCCCACGCCAACACCAGTCCCAACACCAAAACCTACCCCCACGCCAACACCTGCACCGCCACCGCCCATTACCTTGGCCGGATTGCAACCGAGTCAAGTGACCGCACGGACGGCTGATTTTGCGATGACGGTATATGGCGCAAAGCTTCCGGCGGATGCGCGCGTGCTTATCAATGGCACACCGTATCCCACAACAGTGGTGAGTGATTCTCAACTCAAACTGACTATTCCGGCGGCGACCATTGCCAATCCGGGGCAATTACAAGTCGAAGTGAAGAGCACTGCCGATCCGACGAATTGGTACTCGAATCGCGTGATCTTAAATGTTACGGCACCACCTTTGCCTTCTTATCGGTATACGGGATTGATCGTGAAAAACGGGTTGAGCCTGGCTGTGATTCGTGATGAATCCGAAAGCGAATTGAAGAACGTGCGGAAAGGCCAGCAAATCGGCAGCCGATGGCAGGTCACGAATATTACTCCGGCTGAATTGGAAATCCTCGACATCACGATCAATGTGAAACATCGGATTCCCTTTACCGGCGATGGCGGGTAGCGACTGCGAATGTACAGCAAACTTGCCAGTTTGCTGACGACTTAACAGGTGTCCGTTGGGGAAACAGCAGCAAAGTCGCCAGTTTGCTGTACATTTTTGAGGTGAAATATGAGTAACACGAAACACACACACGAATCTGGTTATGCAATGTTGTCATTATTGGTTGGCATGACCATCGGGTTAGTGGTGCTGGCTTCGATGTTATCCAAGCCTACTACGCAATTTACCAATCAACGGGAAAACGAAGAAGAAATGTTTTTCCGGGCGCAGAATGTCAGCGCGGCGATTCTCAAGTATGTTGAAGTCAAAGGCGGCGGGTTAGCGCCCCAAAATCTTCCGACCAAACTAGAAGACCTCCTGAGCGAATTCAACATGCAAGGTCGAACCATTCACCTCATCCGCAAATCATCGCTGGTTGATCCGATGACGGGCAAAGATTGGAAGCCTGTGCGCCTAGGCGATCCGCTGATCGGTCAGTTTTTGCGCGCGTATCAAAAAGCCATGCTGGAACAACAAGCGGCAGCGCTGACGGCGGGGCCTGCGGCGGCGGCGCAGCAGCAACAAATGCAGCAGCAGATGCAGTTTTTGCTATGGGCGGCACAGAATTCCGGCGTGAATGTCACGAATCTGAATGAGAAGGATGAGGAAGGAAAAGAAGACGAGGGCAAAGGCTTAGCTTCCGGGTTCACGCTCGGTGGTGATTCGGATAGCAGGCCGATAGTGGGAGTGGTGAGCACCTTCAAGAAGCCCTTGATCCGCGAGTATTTCGGTATTGCTACCTATGATAAGGCCCTCATGGTGCCGGGCATCCAAACCCCTTTGATGCGCATGGGGATGGGGGTACCGGGCGGCGGTATTGGCGGGCCAGGCGCAGCGCCCGGTACCCCCACCGAACCGGTGCCGGATACTGCGCCTAAGTTGCAAGGCGGTCGCTGCCCACCAGGCAGCACGGACCCGACCTGTCCGCGGAACATGGTCCCGATCCCTCCACAATAAGCCGCCAGCAAAAAAAATGCGGCAAAAACGGCAGTTGGTCTAATACTAACTGCCGTTTTTATTTTTGCCTTGGCTGCTTCAATCAGGCGCAAGAATACTGCCTCGCTATTTCGCTCCTAAAAGTTTTCTGCGATACTACGCGCCTTAAAAAAACGAGTCCAAAAGGGAGAGGGAAATGAATATTCTGGTAACCGGAGGAGCCGGTTATATTGGAAGTGTGATGACCGAAC
Organism: uncultured Acidobacteriota bacterium; assembly: GCA_963794955.1. Lineage (GTDB taxonomy): Bacteria > Acidobacteriota > Blastocatellia > RBC074 > RBC074 > JAFDVL01. The sequence continues at coordinate 24,211 of CAWCGF010000014.1, read as the reverse complement.
AATTGCTTGCCCACGGTCATCACGCAGTGGTCTATGATAGTTTGGAATTAGGACATCGCGCCGCCATCGCCCCCGCTGCGGTTTTCGTCCAAGGCTTCATCCAAGACAAAGAAAAATTGGTTGCTACGTTTCGTACACACCACATTGAAGCTGTCATTCATATGGCGGCGTATGCGTTGGTCGGCGAATCCGTCCAAGCGCCGCAAAAATACTTCAGCAATAATTTCGTCGGCGGCCTGACCTTACTGGATGCCATGCGTGAGGCAGAGGTGAAGAAAATCGTGTTTTCTTCCACCTGCGCGACGTATGGGATGCCAGAGAAAATGCCCATCACCGAAGACACACCGCAGTTGCCGGTCAATCCTTACGGAGAATCCAAGTTAGCGTTCGAGCGGGCTTTGAAATGGTATGACCTCGCGTATGGTATTCGTTATGCCAGTATGCGCTATTTCAATGCTGCCGGAGCTAGTGCCGCCTTTGGCGAAGACCACGCTACCGAAACACACCTGATTCCTAATATTCTGCGCGTCGCGTTGGGCAAGTCCTCGCACGTAAATATTTTCGGCGAAGATTACCCGACCCCGGATGGCACTTGTGTACGTGATTACGTTCACGTCATTGATCTGGCCGACGCGCATATTCTGGCGCTCAAAGTCATCGCAGAGCGCAGCCGCATTTATAACCTGGGTTATAGCAACGGCTACTCAGTAGCCGAAGTAGTCGAGATGGCGCGACAGGTGACGGGGTGTCCTATTCCCACTGAACGGGCCGAACGTCGCCCTGGCGATCCCCCTGTCTTGATTGCCAATTCAGACAAAGCGACCTTGGAGCTAGGCTGGATGCCACAGCATAGCGAGTTGGACAAGATCATCGAATCTGCTTGGAAATGGCATCTGGCGCATCCCCAAGGTTATTCTGAATAGCCAGCCGCTAGGCTTCTTCTTTGGCTTAATACTAATTGCTTACTTATGCGAGTTATCAGTGGAATTTATAAAGGCCGCCGACTGAAGGCCGTTGAGGGGATGGAAGTACGTCCGACCTCGGATCGCTTACGGGAAACTTTATTTAATGTGCTTTCCTCTAGTATCCAGGGTGCGCGCTTTGTGGACATCTGTGCCGGCACGGGAGCCGTGGGAATCGAAGCGCTGTCGCGTGGTGCCGGACACGTCACCTTTATTGAATCGAATCGCAAACCGGCGCAAGTGTTGGCGGAAAATTTAGACCACTGCGGCATCAACGAAAACGTCAAAGTCATCAACCGGGAAGCGGTGGCGACTTTGAAATATTTCGCCCAACATCTGATGCAATTTGATTATTTCTACCTCGATCCGCCCTATGATTCGGAAGTCTATACGCAAGTGATGTGGACGCTGGCGAAGAGTAGGCTGATTGCTGAAGAAGGCTTGGTTATCGTCGAGCATCGCAAGAAAATGGGGCTGCTGCCGAATTATGATTACCTGCGCCCCTACCGCCAAATTGTGCAGGGCGATTCCTGTCTGACGTTTTTTAGTATGGAGAGGGGGATAGCCTGAAATAGCCGTTCGCTCTTAACCGTTAGCTTTTAGCCAATACATTTGGGGACTACTCGCTAACAGCTAACAGCCAACAGCTAACAGCTAAAATATGACACGTCGTGCAATTTATCCTGGTTCTTTTGATCCCGTGACGTGCGGACACCTCGACATCGTGGAGCGTGCCAGCCGGATGTTCGATGAGGTCGTCATCGCTATCCTCGTCAACCCGAACAAGACTTCGATGTTCTCTATAGCCGAGCGCGTAGACATTCTGCGCGAAGTGATTGCTGAGCGGGCGGACAACTTTTCGGGCAAGGTGTTGGTGGATACTTTCGGCGGGTTATTGGCCGACTATGCCCAGCAACAGCAAGCGCACGCCGTCGTGCGTGGGATTCGCGCGATTTCGGACTACGATTACGAACAACAATTGGCGTTGATGAACCGCCGCCTCGCCCCCACTATTGAAACCGTCTTTTTGCTTTCTGCGCAGGAGTATTCCTATCTCAGTTCACGACTGGTCAAAGAAGTGTTTAGTTACGGGGGCAATATTGATGGACTGGTTCCTGCCATAGTCGTTGAGCAGATGAAAGCCAAGCTACAAGAAGAAAAGCCATGAGTACCTTGCCCTCACCGCCAGCAGCATTTCCCGTCTCGCAGCGCTCGCAACGCACAAAGCTCTCGCCCACCGCCGCCGTTGTAATGGCCGCTGATAAGCTGCGCGCACAGGGGATTGACGTGATTGATCTGGGGGTCGGCGAGCCGGATTTCCCCACGCCGGAGCATATCAAAAACGCTGCCAAAATGGCCTTGGACGCCAACTTCACCAAGTACACCTCAACCAGCGGAATTATGCCGTTGCGGCAAGCGATTTGTGCTTCGATCAATACGCAATTTGGCTCAGATTACACCGCAGAGAACTGTTGCGTAGTCGTCGGCGGCAAGCAAGGCATTTTCAATGCTGTGATGGGGCTGATCAATCCCGGCGATGAAGTCCTGTTGGAAAAACCCTGTTGGGTGTCCTTCCCTGGCATTGTGCAATTTGCCGAAGGCGAGATTTGTTGGATAGACACGGAACCGACCGATTTTCACTTAACCGCTGATCAGGTCAAAGCTGCCATTACACCGAAATCCAAGTTATTGATTGTTAACTCGCCCTCGAATCCAACTGGGCGTGTACTTGCTCCCGCTGAGTTTCAAAAGATTGTTGAGGTTGCCGTTGCGCATGGCTTATGGGTGATTTCGGATGAATGTTATTTGCAATTCGTCTATCCGCCCCAGCAACCTTTTTCCGCTGCCGCCTTGCCGCCTGCCTTGCGCGCGCGCGTGCTGATCGTCGGTTCGCTCTCGAAAACATACGCAATGACAGGCTGGCGCGTCGGCTACACGTTAGGACCAAAAGAATGGGTGACAGAAGTGCTCAAAGTGCAAAGTCAATCGGCCACACACACGGCTTCGATTTCGCAGCACGCCGCCGCTGTAGCACTGACTTCCGCGCAAGATTCCGTTCAAATGATGCTGGCGGAATATCAACGTCGCGCGGCGTGGTTTATTCCCGCCTTGAATCAAATCCCCGGCATTGTTTGCAGCCAGCCCGAAGGCGCGTTTTATGCGTTCCCAAATGTTAAGAGGTTGATGCAAAACTGTGGCTTTGCGACCTCGAAAGACGTGGAGCAAGAACTGCTCTACAAATACGGTCTCGTCGTGACAGATGGCGCAGCGTTTGGCGCGGAAGGCTATTTACGTTTGTCGTATGCCAACTCGCTGGAAGCATTGGAAGCTGCCGTGCAACGGATGCAGCAGATGGTCGCCGACCACAGCCAGTCCACCTAAAATTTCAGTCAACTATTTTCTCCCCACTTGACGGCTTTCGCCAGGGGGGAGCGGGAGTGTGACTTATTCAGGAAGCGGGTCCGCTGTTTCATCCGCGCCAATACAACTGGCACAAACATTTTGCCTGGAGCGATGATTACACGATGCTGATTAGCCTCGCTCCGATTGGTCGAGCCGCTATCACGGCGTTGGGCTTGAATCGCAAGTCGTTCTCATCCAAGGCAACTCTTGCTGCTGATTCGCAAATATCTTTCGACAAACTCCCGGTGCAAGCCTTAATCCCCTTTTTCGCAGGCACCTCTGGCGACGGCATCGCGCTGGCTCTGCTAAAATTTCGCCGCTCCCAAAATTTTCTTGTTAATACTTCTCTGTCTGTGCCGTTTCTGTGAGTGGAGACGCGAATATGAAGGAGGCTACCGTGTTATCAACTGCATCGCATTTAAAAGCTGTACCCGCCCCGCCTAATCAGTTGGAGCAATTGTTTCAGCAATATTACGACCAGATTTTTCGCACCGCCTATCGCGTTACTGGAAATGCCACGGACGCTGAAGATGTTTTGCAAACCGTCTTCTTGCGCTTGGTGCGGCGCAAAAATGACTTGGAGTCCGCCGCCAATCCGCAGGCGTATTTGCTACGGGCGGCGATCAATGCCGCGCTCGACATCGTCCGCTCGCGCACCCTCAATCAGATAGTTTCCCTTGACGATGTTACGCCTGACCAGTTCGCTACGAATCGCAATCCCGAAGCGCAGCATTCCGACCGCGAACTCCGCGCGCTTGTCCAAAGCGAAATTTCCAAGCTGAGTCAGAATTCTGCCGAAATGTTTGTGCTGAAATATTTCGAAGGCTACGAAAACAAAGAAATCGCCCAAATGCTCGGCACGTCTCATCTGGTGGTCGGCGTGCTGTTGCATCGCGCCAGAGCGCAGGTCAAGAAACGCATCGGCGCTGTTTTATAAGTCGCTATCGCTCGAAGCTCATATCGCACTCATCCTTAAAGCGAGGTTGTTATGAAAAGAAACGCTAATCAAATTTTCGATCAAGTTATGAAAGACATTCAAAATGAAACGCCCGATAGCAAGGTTGTCAACGCTGCCGCAGATCGTGTCTGGGCGCGCGTTGCCAATCAGGAAGCTGAGATCGCGGTCACCAACACTGCACAGGCGGAACACCTGCGCGATTGCAATGACTTCCAATCGCTGATTCCGGCTTATTTGAGCAAACAGCTTACCTCCGCGCGCGTGCTTCTGTTTGAAGACCACACGCGCGAGTGTTTTGCCTGTCGCAAAGGCTTGAAAGAAGCGCGCACTGCCACTGCTAAACCACAGGTCGCCGCCATGACAGAAACGAAAGCTTCCTGGTTCAGCTTCCAGCAACCAATATTTCGCTATGCCATGGCGGCGATGTTGGTGCTGGGCTTAAGCGCGGGTTCCTGGAAAATCCTGGAATACATCCTTAATTCCTTCAAGGTATTCGATGCGGTTGTCATGGCCTCGAATGGCCCGGTCTACCGCGTCAGCGGCACACAAAATCAATTGTTGCCTGTCGGCGAAAAGATCAAGCGCGGCGAACGCGTTCGCACCGCGAAAGGCGCTACGGCAGAAGTGAAATTGCCCGACGGCTCGCTGCTTGAAATGGCGGAACGTTCTGAATTTGCGCTGACCGATAGCCCCGAAGGCACGACCATTCACCTGAACCAGGGCAACGTGATCGTGCAGGCAGCGAAACAACGCGACAAGCATCTGTACGTGAAAACTGACGATGCGTTGGTGTCTGTCGTCGGCACAATTTTCTCCGTCAACAATGGCACTAAAGGATCGCGCGTTTCCGTCGTGGAAGGTGAAGTTCATGTCGAACACGATGGCAAAGATGCCAAGCTGTTGCCCGGCGATCAAACGACCACGAACGCCAGCCTCGAACGTGTCGCTATTCAGGAGGAAGTGCGTTGGAGCCGCAATGCCGACCGCTATGACCAAATGCTGGCGGAGGTCGCTAAACTGCGGCAAGACCTGGAGGCACTGCCGCGTCCTGGCGTGCGCAATTCCACGCATGTGCTGGACGTGATGCCTGCTGGGACAGTGTTTTACGTTGCCTTGCCGAATCTGACCGAAACGCTCAACGCTTCATATAATTTGGTCAAGCAACGCATCGAACAGAATCCCGAACTGGATGCGTGGATGAACAAACAACAAGCCAAAGAAGACCGCCCCTTCGGATTTGCCGACAAAGCGTTTGCCCAAATGCGCGAATTTGGCTCTCATCTCGGCGAGGAAATTACGATGAGCTTTGCCTTGAATCCGCAAGGCTCCCCCGAAGAACCATTGTTCGTCGCTGATCTGCGCAATGCCGAAGGCTTGCGCGCGGCAATTGAGCAGTTAGGCAACGCTTCGATCCAAATTGTTGACGATCCAGCCACGGCGCAAGCGGTGGCGGGCAAGGACTTGTACTTGTGGTTGAATGGCAACCTATTTACGGCCTCTCCGAAGTTGGCAAACCTGCAACGGTTCGCCGTGTCAGCAAAAGCCGAAAGCAGCTTCAAGAGCACTTCGTTCTATGCCCGCATCGCGGATCGTTACCGCGAAGGCACCAGCGTGATCGTCGCGGCAGACCTGGAAAAAATCACGCCGAACATTGCGCGTCACGATCAGAAAACCAATGCCGCGTCCGAACAACTCGGCTTTACAAACCTCAAGCATTTGATTGCGGAAATCAAAGACAGCAACGGCAAAGCGCAAAACAGCGCCGAGTTGACCTTTAGCGAAGCCAATAAAGGCATTGCCGCCTGGTTAGCGCAACCAGCGCCGATGGGGTCGTTGAATTACATTTCCGCCGATGCCAATGTCGTGGGCGCGTTCGCCATCAAAGACCCAAAGGCGATGGCCGACAACTTGATCAACGCGCTGAAAGCCGTCGAACCAAAATTTGGTGACGAGATGGCGAAATTTGAAGCCGAGCATGGCTTGAGCATTCGCGACGACCTGGCCGCGCCGCTCGGAGGCGAATTCGCAATGGCGCTGGATGGCCCGCTGCTGCCAACGCCTGCGTGGAAGATAGTAGTTGAAGTTTATGATCAAGCGCGGATGCAGCAAACCTTCGAGCGCATCGTGGGCGAGTTGAATCGCATCGCACAACAGGCGGGCAAGCAAGGCTTCACGCTCGACAAAACGGAGCAAAGCGGCCAAACGTTCTACACCATCAAGTCGCTGGCTTTCCCGGTCGAAGTACACTATGCCTTCTCAAATGGCTATGTTGTGATCGCGCCGAGCCAGGCCTTGATTGATCGGGCGCTGCGCTATCGCGATTCTGGTTACACGCTTATTCGTTCGCCACGGTTCGTCGCTTCCTTGCCGGAAGACAAGCAGGCGAACTTCTCAGCGCTGCTCTATCAAAACCTCGCGCCGATAGTGAATCCGATTGCGAAGACGATGGGCAATATCAACGAGAAGATGCGCGGCGGGCAAATGGGAGCAATCACAGCAATGGCGAATGACGCTCCGTCCCTGGCGTATGCGTACTCATACGGAGACCGTATCACGCTGTCAGTAAACACGGAAAAGGGCGCTTTGAATCTGGGAGACATCCTGGGCGGATCAGGCTCGTTCGCGCTGCAAGGCATTATGAATGAGGCAATGAAGAAGTAAGTTGGGCTGCTCTTTTTGTCGCCAATCGGTGGGAACTTCTTTCTACCGATTGGCGTACTTGAGTTTCGGAATTCAACTCCCAAATCTGGAGGCACAATGAGAAAAGTTACTTTATTTGTTCTGGTTGCGACGTGCGCTGCAACGCTTGTTGCGACGGGGTGTTTTTCAAAGCGTTCGCACGCTGCTAATAAGGCCAAGGTTGAAAACAACAAGGGCAATGACGATGCGGATTTCAAAGCCCGCGAAGAAATCACCCAAACCTACAGGTTGGACGCCAACGCCGAAGTGGAAGTTTTCAACATTAATGGGTCGGTAGACATCACGACGAGCGAGAGCGATAAAGCCGAAATCCATATCCTGCGCCTGGCTCGCAACAAAGAAACGTTTGAAAAGCGCAAGACGCACATTAGCTTTGAGAACAATCAACTCAAAATTCGGGGCAATGACCGCGAGGGGCATAGCATTTGGGACGAGATCACCGGAGATGACGATTTGCGCACCCGCGTGACGCTCAAGCTACCACGTAAGCTGGGACAGCTCGCCGTTGCGGGTTGCAATGGGCGGGTAAACATCGGCGAAATCGAAGGCCGGGTCGAAGCCAATGGTATCAACGGCAAAGTCACCATTGCGAAAGCTGCGGGCGCGGTTGAATTCGGTGGCATCAACGGCAAAATCGAAGCGACGTTGGCGAAGCTCGACAAAGACGGCGTAAGTATTCATGGCGTCAATGGCAACATTGATTTGAAATTCACGGAAGAAGTGAATGCCCAGATCGAAATGCATGGCTCAAACGGACGTGTGAACGCCGAGTTGCCAAACCTCAAAGTCGAGGAACAAAAGCATGGCCGATACCGCGCAGTGATCGGTACCGGCGGCCCGACAATCGAAGTCAATGGCACCAATGGTAACGTCTGGCTGGCACGGGCGGGAGCGACTTCAACCAAAGCGCCCGAAGCCGCAGCAAGTGGCAGTCCGAAAACTGTTGTAAAAAAACTTGAAAAGACACTAAGACAACTTTAAATAGACTACAGACGAGGCGAACTATTCAGCAATAGTTCGCCTCGTCTGTAGTCTATTTCTCTTCGCTTTATGACTCCCATCATCGAACTTGATAATCTCAGCATTCAATTCGGCGGACGACCGATTCTCGATCAGTTGCATGTGGCGTTGACCGGACGCGCGATTGGCTTGCTGGGCCCGAATGGCGCGGGGAAGACGACACTCATTCATACGCTGCTAGGGTTCCATGCGCCGTCCGCAGGCACGGCGCGCGTGCTGGGACGCGACATCACGACTGAGGCCAAACAGATTCGCGCGGCAATTGGATTTATGCCGGAGCGCGATTCGTTTATCGCGAATATGACGTGCGTGCATTTCGTGCGTTTGATGGCAGAACTATCGGGCTTGCCTTCAGAGGCGGCGTTGGAACGGGCGCACGAGGCGTTGTTTTATGTGGGGCTGGGGGAAGCGCGGTATCGGCAACTTGGCTCTTATTCGCTTGGCATGAAACAACTGGCTAAGCTCGCACAGGCCATTGTGCATGGCCCAAAACTCATCATTCTTGATGAACCAACGAACGGCCTCGACCCGCCCGCGCGCACACGAATGATCGAACTCATCCGCGAAATTCGGGATAGTGGGCAAGCGCAAATTATACTTTCTTCGCACTTGCTGCACGATGTTGAGGAATGTTGTGAAGAGATTTTGATCTTGAAGCAAGGGCGCATCGCTGCGCATCACAACCTGGAAGCAGAGCGCAAAGCTAATCGCAAATTCATCGAAATTGAAACGCGCGGCGAGCAAGTAGCCTTCGCACAAGCCGTCAATGAATTAGGTTGCGAATCCGCCATCACCAGCAAACAGCGGATGAAACTGATCTTGAATGAAGAAATGGAAGTGCGTGACCTCTACCAAATCGCGCGCAACTACGACCTGCAAATTCGCAGCTTGAACTTTAAGCGCGACTCTCTCGAAGACATCTTTTTAAAAGCAATGGAATAACTTTCAGGCCAACTTTCCCGTTGGTAATGTGACTCGCTGCGAAGTCAGGAGCAAACGGGAAAGTTGGCCCCACCTCCACTCTTCCCCCATTCAGTCTTGAAACAATCGTTTCACTCTTGAAACACAAGGGCAAGTCGGGTATAGTGCGCAACCATAGCGGCGAACATGGTGGTTCGGGATTCATCCTCGAACTTCTTTTATAACAACAAGCAGTACCCGATTTAGAAGGAGGCATTCCTATGGCTCGTGTAGGTCACTTTGAAATTCACGCGGATGATCCAGGCCGCGCCATTACTTTCTATCAAACTGTCTTCGGCTGGCAATTCAACCAATGGGATGGCCCGCAGCCCTATTGGCTTATCAAAACCGGAGAAGCCGATCAGCCCGGCATTGATGGCGGTTTGGTGAAACGTATGGGGGCACCGCCGACGGATGGCCAAGCTGTCAACGCGTATGTTTGCACGGTAATTTCCACCGCAATTGATGAGGAAGTACGCCAGGCCCTGGCCCATGGCGGTTCGATTGCTGTGCCCAAAATGGCTATCCCCGGAGTGGGCTGGCTGGCGTATGTGAAAGACACTGAAGGCAATATTTTCGGCATCATGCAAGACGATCCAAAGGCAGCCTAGCTGCAAATCAAAAGGCAAATTGCAAAAGGCAAATTGCAAAAGGCTGGCAGGTCTCTTTTCTTTTCTGGATATCAATTCCGTCCTTTTAGCTTTTGATATTTGCCTTTTGCCTATTGATTTTTTCAAGGAGGAAAATTCATGCGAAATGTGACACGAATCCTATTCTTTGTTTGTTTGTGCTTGCTTGTCGTCAGTGCTGAAGAGCGCCAACCTACCATCAACGATTTGGCCTGGCTAACAGGCTGCTGGGAAAATACTGTGGGGAAGCGACAACGGGATGAAACCTGGAGTAAGGCTGTTGGGGGAACATTGTTGGGCGTAGGCCGGGCCGTTGTGGAGGGGAAAACGACGGAGTACGAGTTTATGCGTATTCATCAGGAAGCTGATGGGTTGTATTTCACCGCACAACCATCCGATCAACCGTCAGCGTCGTTCAAGCTGAAAAGCCTGCGCGACAAAGAGGCGATCTTTGAAAACCCGAAACACGATTTTCCGCAGCGCGTCATCTATCGCCTAATTGCCGATGGCTCATTGCAAGCGCGCATCGAAGGCGAAAGGAAGGGCAAAGCACGCGGGATTGATTTCCCGTTCAAGCGGGCAAATTGTGAGGCCACATCACTGAAGGAGGTAGCAGATGTTCACTAAAACAGAGATCAAATGGGGCGTAATCTTTTCAATCATGGGATTGCTTTGGGTTTGCCTGGAATACGCCGTTGGCTTGCACGGCAGATTCATTGCCTGGCATCCGATTCTGACTAATCTGGTAGCGATTCCGTCCGTGATCATTATGGTGATGGCGATTCTGGAGAAGCGACAGGCGCTGGGCGGCGTCATTACTTTCAAGCAAGCGTTTTTCTGCGGCCTTGGCGTCAGTCTCGTCGTGGCCGTGCTAAGTCCGCTGACACAGTTCATTTTTCATCGCATCATCAATCCTGGGTATTTTGAAAATGCGATTCGCTATGGGGTGGCACAGGGAAAAACAACGCTGGATCAGGCGCAGGCGTTTTTCAATTTACAAAGCTACGTGCTGCAAAGCGTTTTCGCAGCAATTATTATGGGGGCGATTACCTCGCTGGTAATTGCGGCGATGATCAAAAAGGAGGCCAGCGCATGAATGTTGTAGACAAAGGGTTGGAAACACAACTCAACAATATCCAAACTAAAACCGGCAAGTCATTGGCTGAACTTAGCGAGCTAGTACGGCAAAGTGGCTTGGGCAAACATGGAGAAATCCGCGATATGCTCAAACGCGACTTGGGGCTGGGTCACGGTGATGCCAACACTTTGACGCATTACGCGCTCAAGAGCGATGGTGCAAGCGCGGCACAAGCCAGCCACGCGACGATTGAAGACGTCGTCGCTGCGATCTATGTCGGTGCCAAGGAGCCTCTGCGCCCGATTCACGATGCGCTGATGAGTGCCATTAATTCAATCGGCGAGTTTGAGATCGCCCCGAAAAAAGGCTATGTTAGCCTGCGTCGCAAAAAGCAATTTGCGATGATTACGCCGGCCACAAATACCCGTGTGGAAGTCGGGTTAAATATGAAAGGGGGCGCGGGCACTGAACGATTGACCGCCCAGCCGCCCGGCGGTATGTGCAATTACAAAGTGAAACTGACTAGCCCGGCTGAAGTGGATGCGGAGTTAATCGGCTGGCTTGCACAAGCCTACCAAAGTGCCGGTTAATTACCGAGAATTTGAAGAACATTTACAATCCCCATTGCGTAATAGCTACGACGATCAATCACTCGCAGGTCGTCGTAGCTATTACAGTTTTAAGGCTTTCATATTAGCAATAACCCGTTCCTTGACGGAGCATCTTGTCATGGCAGTTTACCAACATACCTACCAACAGTATTCAGGTCCTTCGACTCCACTCTGGTCACGATTTCTCATCATCCCGCGTTACGCCTACCAGAGCCTTTTTCAATACAAACTCTTTATCGCATTATTTGCTGTATGCTATCTGCCGCTGTTGATAATGACGATCTTGCTTTACTTGAAGCATAACATCTCGGTGTTAGAAGCCTTCAACGTGAGAGTGTCCGATATTGGATTCGATGTGAACGGCTTCTTCTTCCGCATCTTTACTCAGATTCAAGCTTATCTCGGTTTCATTCTAACGGTGATTATTGGGCCTGTGCTGATTTCGCGTGATTTGGGGAATAATGCCTTGCCGCTCTATCTTTGCCGTCCGCTCACGCGCGCGGAATATGTAATCGGCAAAATGTCTGTTGTAATAATCCTGATTTCGCTGATTACGTGGGTTCCGCTGCTGCTGTTATTTTTCTTCCAAGCCTATTTGGAAGGCGGCGGTTGGCTTTGGAATAATTTGTATATTGCCCGCGCCATTCTCATTGTCAGTTGGTCATGGATCATCCTTCTCGCTTTAATGGCTATTGCCTTATCTGCGTGGGTAAAGTGGCGGCTGGCGGCGAGTGGCTTGCTGTTTGGGATTTTCATTATACCGATCCCCATGACAGGCATTATCAATGACCTGTTTCACACCTACGCCGGAACTTTGATAAATCCTGGTTTTCTGCTGAACATGATAATGGATAAACTGTTTCGCATGGAAAACACTATACTACCAGATTGGATGGTTCCGCCTACCTTGTTAATCTGGTTGGCATTATTAACAATGGCGTTAATTTGTGTCGGACTTTTATCCCTCAAAGTACGGGCTTATGAGGTAGTCAAATAATGGAAGCAGCAATTAATCTCCCTCTCAAATCAGCCGCACAAGAATCCGTCGCGGCAGAGCAAATGATTATTTTTGAGGATGTCTCTAAGTTTTACGGCGAAATCCTCGGCGTGAATCGCGTGAATATTACTATCGCTCCCGGCATCACGAGCCTCGTCGGGCCAAATGGATCAGGCAAAACGACGCTGATGAATTTGATGACGGGTTTGATTCAGCCCACGCGCGGACGCATCAAAGTGTTGGATTATTCGCCCAACGATCCCGAAGTTTATTTTCGCCAGGTTGGGTATTGCGCCCAGTTTGATTCATTTCCTGCGGGGCACACCGGCTATGAATTTATTTATTCCTACCTCCGCGTCCAAGGCTACGGCGCGAAAGTCGCCGACCAAATGACCTGGCAAGCGTTGGAGCGTGTTGGCCTCACAGAAGCGGCCAAACGCAAAGTCGCGGGCTATAGTAAAGGGATGCGACAACGTGCGCGCCTGGCCCAATCCATTGCCCACAATCCTACGGTCATTGTGATGGACGAACCGCTGAATGGCCTTGATCCGATGGCACGGGCGGACACGATCAGATTGTTCCGAGAGTTGGCGCGAAGCGGGTTACATCTGATTATCTCCAGCCACATTTTGCATGAAGTGAATGCGATGTCAGATCGCGTGATCTTCATTGAAAGTGGCTATGTAAAAGCGGCAGGCGAAGTGGAAGGTGTGCGCAGCGAACTGGAAGAACATCCACTGCAAATCCTGGTGCGCTGTGATCGTCCTTCCACGCTCGCGGCGCGGCTCTTTGAGGAGCCGCATATTGTCGAAGTACGGATTCACGAGGATCGCAAAGGCATGTTCGTAAAAACTCGCAACACCGACAAATTTTACGAAATGTTGCATCGCTCAGTGCTTGATTTCGCGCTGAATATCGAAACCGTCGCCACCGTAGATAACGATCTGAATGCCGTCTATCACTACCTGATCGGCGCACGACAGGAGGGCGAATGAACACAGCCATGCTTGAAACTTCTCCCGTGCTTGGTTCTTCCTGGCCTTTGTGGCGCAGACAAATCGTCGGCATTTTGCGACTGGAAATCAAAAAGAATTTCCTGAGCAAGCGGGCGCTGCCGATGTATTTGCTAGCGGCGATTCCTGTCGTCATTCTGATGATGCTGGCGTTGTTTGATCGTGGGATGCAACGTGGCGTTCGCACCAATTTGGCGCAGGCCTTCATTATCTTCTCGAACCTGCACGAAGGCTTGATCCTACGCACGGTGATCTTCTTTGGCTGTGCCTGGATTTTCATGAACCTGTTTCGTGGGGAGGTCGTGGACAAAAGCCTGCATTATTATTTTCTCTCGGCGGTCAAACGCGAGGTCTTGGTGGTAGGGAAATATCTTTCCGGTTTGATCGCAGCTTGTTCGCTTTTTCTACTGACCACGGCAGGATCGCTGTTTTTCTTATTTCTGCCCCGTGGGATGCAAGCCAATCTGGATTATATCTTTGCGGGGCCAGGCTTAGGGCAAATCATAGATTATTTGGGCATTACGATTTTGGCCTGTATTGGCTATGGCGCACTTTTTATGGTGATCGGCCTATTTTTCCGTAATCCGATCATTCCAGCATTGCTGGTGTACGGATGGGAGTGGCTGAACTTCCTCTTACCGCCGATGCTGAAAAAAATCAGCATCATTCACTATTTGCATTCGCTCGTGCCTGTTCCGGTCAACGAAGGCCCCTTAGCCATTATTGGGGAACCCACGCCTTCCTGGCTTGCCATCTCAGGAATGTTAACTGTTACGATCATTGTATTAGGACTGGCCAGCTTCAAAATCCGGCGCATGGAAATCAATTATGGCGGTGAATAAGAAATTGTTAGCGGGGCAAAAGAATCTGTAAAAAAACTGAGAGCCGACTATAAGTTTTGGGACTTCTAGTCGGCTCGAAAACTGCTGATGTCCTCACCCCATCAACAGTTAGATTGCCGTCAATTTTAAGCAGCTAACAAAATTTGTCAAGCCTAAAAATGATTTTTCAGCTAACTTTGAGGTGATGCTTTAAATCTTTTATTTTAATCCGTTTAGCCGGAAAGGATTGGGGTAATAATTTCTTAGGTTTGCACCGCAAAGCGTTTGCGAAAAGCCTCCACACTTAGCTTCCCTGATTCCGCCAAAATTTCCAGCCATCCTTCATCCGTAAAATCTTTGGCATTCAGCCGAACCATGTAATCCCGTGCCACCTGATAACTCTCGGTGCTAACATCCACAGGGCGTCGTCGCCCCATCCCGGTCGTTTGATCCAAGACCTCTTTAAAGGGGATAGGAAGAAATTCTCCGCCTTGAATCGTAATCATGGCACCCGAACCGCCTTTGAGCAGATATGTAACAGCGGCGTAGCCCAAATCTCTGGCAATTTCGGCATCCATCGGAATCGGCGGCGAGCAACGTAACTCATAACCAATCGTTTTATCCACAATAGTGGCTTTGATGTCGCGGGCTTCGAGCCGTCGCTCAACCTCATTCTTCACCTTACGTCCAAGATCAACTTCCGACACGCGAATGTTCCCTTGCGCATCACGATCTACATCGCGCAAATCCTCTATTTCATCCGGCAAGAGATATTCCACGAGCGCTTCTGCCAATAAAATCACGCCGAAACTACGTCCCATTGCGCGCCGTTTGATAATTACCCCTTCAACCACATCGCAAATATCCGAAAGCCGGATCACTTCCGTTTTGAATTCTTCAGGAATAATGGTGCAGGTCGCACTGGCAGCTTTCCCGATGCCCAATGTCAGGTGGCCTGTGGGTCGCCCCATGGTAACGCCCAGATACCAACGCCCTGTTGTGCGCGCATCTTCCATCAAGCTTTGCACAATGCTGACTCCCACGTGCCTTGCCGTTTCATAGCCAAGCGTTGGCACGGGCAAAGGCATCCACAAGTCGTTATCAATGCTTTTGGGGATCATCACGACCTTGATCGTCCCATTAGTGGCGTCAGAGACAGCCGCGGCACTGCGAATCATGTCATCGCCCCCGATAGCAACTAACGCCTCAATGCCCAGCTTCTTGAGCGCCGCAATCGTGTTTTCTAGGGCTTCCGGGTCACGCGTAATGTCACGACGAGACGCGCCTAACACAACCCCGCCATCCAAATGAATGCGCGAAACTTCATTGATCGTCAGTTCGTGCCATTCGTCGGTATAACGCTCCGCCAGCCACTCAAATCCATCGTGAAAGCCCATCGGCACAACGCCCGCATTGATTGCCTCAATGGCGACCGCTGCAATCACTCCATTCGTGCCGGGAGCGGGGCCACCGCCTACCACAATGCCAAGTTTTTTGATTGTCATAATAGTCACTGGTCACTGGTCATTGGTCATCTGCAAACCTTACAAATGACCAATCACGAATAACAAATATTAAGCTCCTGATTTCACCTCGGTGCAGAGGTATTCAAATTTGCTGCGGAATTCACCAACGGAGAGCTTCGCCGCTTCGGCTAACTTCTCGACCCACGCTGAATATTCAAAGTCTTTCGGTTCGAGCCGCAGCATATATTCACGCGCCACGCGGTAGCCTTCGCTGCGAATTTCCACATTGCGGACGCGGGTCTTATTCGTGACGGGATTGCGCAAGTCGGCAAAGTACATCGGCACCAGTTTGCCGCCTTGTACTGTAACCATCGCGCCACTGCCGCCACCCACCAAAAACTTAATGGCACTGTAACCCAGGTCACGACAATACGCCGCGTCATACGGAATCGGATCACAGCAGCGCAGTTCATAGCCGATATTTTTATTTGTCAGCGTCAGCTTGATGCCACGCTCCAACAGACGGCTTTGCACTTCGACCTTGATTTTGCGGGCGAGGTCAATTTCGGCAAAGCGAATGTGCCCGTGTTCATCGCGTTCGACATCCTGCAAATCGGCGAGTTCTTGCGGATCGAGTTTTTCGATCACGCCTTCGGCCAACACCGCCACGCCATAATTTCGTCCCATCGCACGACGCTTGATGATTGCGCCTTCGACGATGTCGCAAATTTGCGCGAACGGCACGGTTTCCTGCTCCAGTTCTTCTCGAATGATAGTGAGCGTCGCGCCCGCCGCTTTGCCGATACCGAGGGCTAGATGCCCGGCCTGGCGTCCCATGGCGACGACGATGTACCAACGTTTGGTCGAGCGCGCATCTTCCATCAGATTGCGCACCAATTCGACGCCGACGTGCCGCGCCGTTTGAAACCCGAAGGTCGGAATGTGATTGGGCAAGGGCAAATCGTTGTCAATCGTCTTCGGCACGTGAACCGTATGGATTTGACCACCTGACTTTTCGGCGACGTAACTTGAAGATAAAGCTGTGTCATCGCCACCGATTGTCACCAGGTGCGTCACGCCCGCGCTGCGCAGCGTGTCAATCACGGCTTTCAGGTCGTTTTCTTTTTTCGTTGGATTGTCGCGTGCCGTACCAAGGATTGAACCGCCTTTCAAATGAATGCGCGAAACATCGTCAATCGTCAGCGGACGAATGCGCGAGGGATCACCACGGATCAACCATTTGAAGCCATCCTGCACGCCAACGACATCGAAATCCGAGTTAATCGCTTCGATAGTTGCGGACGAAATGACAGCATTGATTCCCGGTGCGGGGCCGCCTCCAACCAGAACTGCTAATCTCCCAGAGGGCATTGCTATGTCTCCCAGTTTGATGTTTGATAATAGTCGTTGTAGAAAGAAACCGAGATTGTAACGGAGGAGTTCTGATTTGACTAGCGAACTGCCACAGCTTGACGTGCTGGCCATTGCCGCGCATCCCGATGACGTAGAGTTATCCGTGGGTGGGACCCTGCTCAAATTAGCAGCAATGGGCTACAAAACCGGCGTGCTGGACTTGACGCGCGGCGAGGCCGGCACGCGTGGCACTCCGGAAAGTCGCGCCCTGGAAGCCAAGGCCGCGGGCGAGATTTTGGGCTTAGCTATCCGCGAAAATCTCGATTTGGGCGATTCGCATATCTGGGTGAATGAAGATTCGCGCATCCAGGTCGTGCGGGCCTTACGACGGTTGCGCCCGCGCATGGTCTTCACGCAGTTTTGGGACGACCCGCATCCCGATCACGCACATACGTCACAACTCGTGCGCGAAGCTTCGCATGTCGCGGGATTGACTAAGTATGACGCCGCTTTTGGGTTACCTCGATGGCGACCTTCGGGTATTGCATACTTCCTCTTTCCCCGCACTGTAGCGCCGACTTTTATCGTAGACATCAGCTCCCATTTTGACCGCAAGTGGCAGGCCATCCGAGCGCATGCCTCGCAGTTTCACACCCCCCACAGTAATGAGCCGCAATCGCGTGTCAGTACGCCGCAGTTCTTGCGCGAAATGGAGGCGCGAGATCGGTATTTCGGTGCATTGATTGGAGCAGAATATGGAGAAGGCTTTTTCGTGCGTGAGGCACTCAATATTGAAGACCCATTATCGTTACTGATCAGACCGATGAACCTGTACTCATGAGTATACTCAACCGCACCAGCCCCAGTAGTTCGCCCTTAGTAGTGGTAACCCAGTTGTTCGTGCGCCGACTCGACTAGTTGCCATTTTAGCTGAACTTAATAGCTCATGTTAGGGGGCGACACAAGGTCGCGTGAGTAGCTGTTATGACCAAAGTAACAAGAAGTACCGCAAGAGTGACGATTGTGATCACGGGACATAACCTAATGTTCGGGGCAAAGCTGATGCTCAAGCTGCGGCGATATGTGAATCAGCCGACCACAATGTTTCCCTGGGAACGGAATTAGCAATATGCGTAGGCTCCCTTACATACCTGCCGCTTTGATTCTTGGTTTATTTGTCCTAGCCAATATGGCCTATGCCCAGTCGAAAGCCAGACCAAGGGGTAAGACAATCTCTTGCCCTGACGATAGCCCTACGATTGGCTGGTATCGGAATTACTCGTACGGGTTTTCGATGACGATTCCTCGGCGTCTGAAAGGGTACTGGAATTCTGTACCGTGTATTAAAGAAACGGATGGATGCGTGTGTATGGGAGATCATGGCCGATTTATCCCCATAACAAAAGAAGCGTATCTAGATATAGAAGTCGGGCCGATGACTTCTGAAACCCGCCAAGAGACAATTAACGATGAGGTTCGATTTGCTTTAGAACATTACAAGGAAAAAGGCGAAGCGGTCGAAACCGTCAGGCAAACAACAACAAGGCTCGACAGCTTTAGGGCGACAAGATTAAAGTTGCGATTTACAGACGCCAAGACAAAAGCTCGGATGATTGAGGAACGCATTATCTGTATGCCAATTGACAAGGAACATGGGGGATGGGTTTACTCAATCTATCTGGTTACCCCAACATCCAGCTATCGCAAACACAAATTGCTGCATGCAAGAGTGAGTCAGTCTTGGCGGTTTAGGTCCCGACTGTAGCAGCCGTAATCTACTAAGAGAAACCAGCTTCATTATGACGAGAAAGAAATCTTAGAAGCTTCTATCCATTATTCTATTCGGGCTTTTCGGTTTGCTGAATGGCATTGTCCACGCACAAGAACCAAGCGCTACCTCTTGATTTGCCAAGCAACATAGTCCATTAAGTGCTCAACGCCTGTCGGCATCAAAGGAACAATCACGCTTCGCGCTGGATAGTTGCCTGCAGTCGGTTGATTTGGTGCTCAACGCCTGTCGGCATCAAAGGAACAATCACTTCCGGAACGTCTGCGATAACTGCGCGCAGTGCATGAGTGCTCAACGCCTGTCGGCATCAAAGGAACAATCACGGTTCAGGTCAGGCATCACTTCGCGGCCGATAGTTTTGTGCTCAACGCCTGTCGGCATCAAAGGAACAATCACGCGCGCCAAGCCGCCTGATTGTCGATCGGCAGATTATGGCTGTGCTCAACGCCTGTCGGCATCAAAGGAACAATCACCGTGGCTCCGAGATTTGACAGCGGCGACTCGGACTGTAGTGCTCAACGCCTGTCGGCATCAAAGGAACAATCACTCCGCATTCTGCCGCGTTCTAAAGCTGGAGTCGGCGGTGCTCAACGCCTGTCGGCATCAAAGGAACAATCACGGAGTCTCGTGACAAACTCAGATCGCATCACGTGTGTGCTCAACGCCTGTCGGCATCAAAGGAACAATCACCTGGCAGTGCTCGTTACGCGTATGCTACGCATCGCGAGTGCTCAACGCCTGTCGGCATCAAAGGAACAATCACTACCGCTTCAATTCGCCCGCCGCTTAAATATTTGTCGGAGTGCTCAACGCCTGTCGGCATCAAAGGAACAATCACGGTGGACTCAAGCCATTACGACCAGTTGAAAGCTCGTGCTCAACGCCTGTCGGCATCAAAGGAACAATCACATGATCGCGTTGGCATGAAGCGCATCGGTGGATGACCGGTGCTCAACGCCTGTCGGCATCAAAGGAACAATCACCATACGAGTATGGATATGCCGCGAGTCGGGATGTTCAGTGCTCAACGCCTGTCGGCATCAAAGGAACAATCACCTGCCGAAGTATCGCAGCAATAGTCGCAGCTGTCGGTGCTCAACGCCTGTCGGCATCAAAGGAACAATCACAGCGTAATCTACGATTATGGCCGCAAGTCTGATTCGCGTGCTCAACGCCTGTCGGCATCAAAGGAACAATCACACTCGCTCCATATCGTCAGCACTTCCCGCCGCGAGCAATGTGCTCAACGCCTGTCGGCATCAAAGGAACAATCACATGGCCGATGACATGATTAACCAAGCCGCTGATTATTGTGCTCAACGCCTGTCGGCATCAAAGGAACAATCACGCCGAGATCAGATGTGATCTTGCTTTCCGACGATAGACGTGCTCAACGCCTGTCGGCATCAAAGGAACAATCACGCATCAGTCGCATGCAGTCTTGGCCTGTTGCCGGAGATGTGCTCAACGCCTGTCGGCATCAAAGGAACAATCACGATGTCATTCGCAGTGAACTGGATGAGAGCCATTCGGTGCTCAACGCCTGTCGGCATCAAAGGAACAATCACGGCAGCCAGATTGGCCAATAGTCATGACGAATTAATGTGCTCAACGCCTGTCGGCATCAAAGGAACAATCACGTTGCATCTGCCACACTTTGAACCGCAGGGTCTGTACATGTGCTCAACGCCTGTCGGCATCAAAGGAACAATCACAATGCGAGCGGCGTCAGATACCGTCAACACGGTAGGTGCTCAACGCCTGTCGGCATCAAAGGAACAATCACACCTAACGTGGGATGTGTGCCATTTTCATCCAGCCCAGTGCTCAACGCCTGTCGGCATCAAAGGAACAATCACGATCCATGCGAATTTCCTTGTGGGCTATGAGACGGACGGGTGCTCAACGCCTGTCGGCATCAAAGGAACAATCACGGAGCTTGATACAAGAATCCGTAATCTTGAGACATTGTGCTCAACGCCTGTCGGCATCAAAGGAACAATCACAAGACGATGCGCACCCAGATGGTTTTGCTTTCCGTGCTCAACGCCTGTCGGCATCAAAGGAACAATCACGCTGATTCATGACCAAAGCTCAATCGCTTGACTTGTGTGCTCAACGCCTGTCGGCATCAAAGGAACAATCACGGCAGCCAGAGGAATAATTATGAGTGAAAAGTTTAGTGCTCAACGCCTGTCGGCATCAAAGGAACAATCACTGCCCGTGGCATCCCAGGGGCGCGCAAAGCCGAGCAGTGCTCAACGCCTGTCGGCATCAAAGGAACAATCACGCAGGATTTTGGAGCCGGGGTCAACCGTGGTTGCGGTGCGTGCTCAACGCCTGTCGGCATCAAAGGAACAATCACGACGGTTTCCTTCGGCAACTTCGATGGTAACGCCATGTGCTCAACGCCTGTCGGCATCAAAGGAACAATCACCCTGGCGTGGCGAGAAGTGAAAGCCAACGAACAAAGTGCTCAACGCCTGTCGGCATCAAAGGAACAATCACAATCCGGTTCAAGTACTCAGCTGACGAATGCAACGTCGTGCTCAACGCCTGTCGGCATCAAAGGAACAATCACAGGGATTCCCAGCGCAATTTTAATAACTCGCCGAGCCGGTGCTCAACGCCTGTCGGCATCAAAGGAACAATCACGCGGGCAGAAGAAGACGACACCGCAGGCGTGACGCGCGCGCCGTGCTCAACGCCTGTCGGCATCAAAGGAACAATCACAACGAAGTCAAAACCAGCCCACAGGTGGCGAAAGTGCTCAACGCCTGTCGGCATCAAAGGAACAATCACCACGATGCTGAATTGCTTCGTTTTCGATTTTCTCGCGTGCTCAACGCCTGTCGGCATCAAAGGAACAATCACAGGGGCGACGTTAATAACATAAAACATCTGGCCAGTGATTGGTGCTCAACGCCTGTCGGCATCAAAGGAACAATCACGCCAAATCCGATTTTCGTTGGTCCGTTCGGTTTGTCGGTGCTCAACGCCTGTCGGCATCAAAGGAACAATCACATCGAAGCGCTTCAGATGCGCATTCAGAAGGGCAGAGTGCTCAACGCCTGTCGGCATCAAAGGAACAATCACCGGGAAGACGAAGCTCTTATGTGTCGCGCAGTAGTGTGCTCAACGCCTGTCGGCATCAAAGGAACAATCACTCGCCCCTGCTGCGCATACGCAACCGAAGCGACGCGTGCTCAACGCCTGTCGGCATCAAAGGAACAATCACCTCCACCACTGTGTCCGTCCGCGCGCCAGCGCTCGTGCTCAACGCCTGTCGGCATCAAAGGAACAATCACGTGCGCGCTGCCGCAACCACTTGATGGTACGGATGTGCTCAACGCCTGTCGGCATCAAAGGAACAATCACTCGCCAGCAAGACCACGTAGGGACGCTCAAAACCGGTGCTCAACGCCTGTCGGCATCAAAGGAACAATCACCCTCCAGGTCGAAATTCAACGAAAAAACCACTCCCACGTGCTCAACGCCTGTCGGCATCAAAGGAACAATCACCGGACTTGCTCGCACTTATCCAATGCGCGACATTTACCGGTGCTCAACGCCTGTCGGCATCAAAGGAACAATCACATCCCTGCCCTTACACGAAACAGCTCCTGCGCTGGATGAGGTGCTCAACGCCTGTCGGCATCAAAGGAACAATCACGCTTTGAAATACTGCTTCCGCCACGCTGAGCGCATTGCGTGCTCAACGCCTGTCGGCATCAAAGGAACAATCACGCAGGCATCGCCTTGATCAGGAATTATTCAGCCGCGCGGTGCTCAACGCCTGTCGGCATCAAAGGAACAATCACGTCTACCGACTGCCCAAGCCAATACGCCAGACTCGTGTGCTCAACGCCTGTCGGCATCAAAGGAACAATCACGCGTCATTGCACGCACCTGGCTCGCCCTACTGGTTAGTGCTCAACGCCTGTCGGCATCAAAGGAACAATCACCCTGCGATTACTGGACGAACGCCGACAGCCTGCCAGCGTGCTCAACGCCTGTCGGCATCAAAGGAACAATCACCGTGATGACGCGTTCGACTCGTTGCACGATGCATGTTGTGCTCAACGCCTGTCGGCATCAAAGGAACAATCACATCACGGACTTGACCGGATGCGCGGGCTTGATCGCCACCGTGCTCAACGCCTGTCGGCATCAAAGGAACAATCACGCAGAGCAGAAGCAATGCTCAAGACGTATACGCAGGTGCTCAACGCCTGTCGGCATCAAAGGAACAATCACACGGTGTTCCGGTCGACTTCGTGAGGTCGGTCAACTCTCCGTGCTCAACGCCTGTCGGCATCAAAGGAACAATCACGTCCGGATCGCCTCTCCTCAATGCCTCCGATGCAGGCTGTGTGCTCAACGCCTGTCGGCATCAAAGGAACAATCACGAGCACGCTCACGCAGTGTGATGCGGAACGTTTCAGGTGCTCAACGCCTGTCGGCATCAAAGGAACAATCACGCATAAACGCTCCCTTCGGTATTCCCGCTCTGCCTAAGTGCTCAACGCCTGTCGGCATCAAAGGAACAATCACGAAGCAACCCCGATTACTTCGACGCGCGCCCGCTGTGCTCAACGCCTGTCGGCATCAAAGGAACAATCACAAATGCCCGCCCCCTCCAAGCGAGAAACTGTTGGTGTGCTCAACGCCTGTCGGCATCAAAGGAACAATCACGTCAAGAGTGTAAATTTCAAAGGCGGCTAAATTACGGTGCTCAACGCCTGTCGGCATCAAAGGAACAATCACAACCGTCCACCGCGCGCAGCGCTATGACATACTCGCGTGCTCAACGCCTGTCGGCATCAAAGGAACAATCACCCGGCGAGGCACTCACCGGAGAGCAATTCGGATTGTGCTCAACGCCTGTCGGCATCAAAGGAACAATCACATTTGCAAACGCTCGTGTTTCAAAAAGGCGTTGATGGGTGCTCAACGCCTGTCGGCATCAAAGGAACAATCACGAGATTGATCCGATCCAACTCATCGCCGCTAAGCTCGTGCTCAACGCCTGTCGGCATCAAAGGAACAATCACTTTTCGATGTTGTTATTATACGCAGCGTATAATTGTGCTCAACGCCTGTCGGCATCAAAGGAACAATCACACCGACTCGACTTCTGCGTAGCCGTTCGAGGCAATGTGCTCAACGCCTGTCGGCATCAAAGGAACAATCACAAGATGACCGACAAAAAATAACTACGCACTTTTCGGTGCTCAACGCCTGTCGGCATCAAAGGAACAATCACCGTCGCTGTCAATCCAATTAGCCCCGCAAATCCGCAAGTGCTCAACGCCTGTCGGCATCAAAGGAACAATCACCTCACGTAAAGCTTAAGATAGATGCCAACGCAGCGTTAGCAGTGCTCAACGCCTGTCGGCATCAAAGGAACAATCACGGTTCCGCAAGACGTTGTGCACGGGACATTGGAAC
>CAWCGF010000013.1:0-328514 GCA_963794955.1 uncultured Acidobacteriota bacterium | reverse complement strand
AGCGACAATTAGAAATACCGGTCAACGACAATTAGAACTACCGTTCTTTGACAATCAACCAGCGGGAATCTGACCTTACGGGAATGATTACCGACCAACAATTCAGGAGACTCATGAAATTGTCAAAAACGGAAGCGACCTTGAGTGCGGCGGCACTCAAAGCGGGCATGACGGAAAAGACCGCGCGGAAATGGGGACAACGCGGCCAGCAGCCGAGTGAAGAAAAAACAGCACGCACCTATCGTACCCGCGCCGATCCTTTTGCTGGGGTGTGGGGCGAGTTGGAGACCTTCTTATTGTGCGATGTGAGTGTGGAAGCGCTCACGCTGTTTGAATATTTGTCACGCACTTATCCTGACCAGTTTCAGGCCAATCAGGTACGGACGTTACAAAGACGGCTCAAGTTGTGGCGCTTGGAACACGGGGCCGAACGCGAAGTTTTCTTCCCGCAACGCCACGTCCCTGGGCGGCAGGGACAAAGCGATTTCACGCATATGAATGAAGTGCAGGTGACGATTGCGGGGCAGCCGTTCGCGCATTTGTTGTATCACTTCACCTTGACCTACTCGAACTGGGAATGGGGGCTGGTGTGTGCGACGGAATCGTATGAGAGTCTGGCGCAGGGACTGCAACAAGCGTTGTGGGAATTGGGCGGAGTGCCGTGGGAACATCGCACGGATTCGTTAGCAGCAGCCGTCACCCCGCGCCAGACGAAAGCGGAGTTCACGGAGAAATATCAAGGGTTGTTGCGGCATTACGGCTTGCAAGCGAGTCATACGAATCCGGGGTGCGGACACGAAAACGGCGATGTCGAGCAGGCGCATTATCGCTTCAAGCAAGCGGTCAAACAGGAACTGCTGTTGCGTGGAAGCCGCGATTTTACGAGTCGCGCGGCGTATGAGGAGTTTCTGCGGCGCTTATGGCAACGGCGCAACCACCTGCGGCGCGAGCGCGTGGCGGCAGACGTGGCGGCGTTACGGGCGTTACCGGAAAAACGGTTGGACGCCTTTACAGTGGAGCGGCACCGGGTAACGAAAGCGAGCACGATTCAGGTGCGCAGCAACTTCTATTCGGTGCCGAGTCAGTGGATCGGGGAATGGGTGGAAGTGCGCGTGTATGGCGAACAATTGGAAGTGTGGCTGGGCGGGAAATGCCTGCAACGGATGACGCGCTTACGTGGGCAGGGGCAAGCGCAGATCAATTATCGGCACATTATTCATTCGTTGGTGCGCAAGCCCGGGGCCTTCCAACATTATCTCTATCAGCCGAGTTTGTTTCCGCGCCTGGTGTTCCGGTTGGCGTGGGAAGCTTTGCAAGCGCAGCATCCGACCGCACGCACGAATGAAGCCGAGCGTGAGTACCTGCAAATCTTGTATCTGGCGGCGCAGGAAAGTGAAGAACTGGTGGCACAAGTGCTCCAGGAGGTGTTAACGCAGGAGCAAGCGGTGACGAGTCAAAGCGTGCGCGCGCAAGTGGCCGAGCGCAGCACGGAGGCGTTACGCACGGTGCCGGGGGTCTGGCTGCCGCTGTTGGAATTGAGTGCCTACGACGGCTTGTTAGAGGAGGTGACGCGATGAGCCAGCCAGCATTGAAAGAGCAATTGCGGCAGTTGCATTTGCCCGGGTTCGTTGGGGCCTATGCCGGACAAAGTCAAATCGCGGCGCAGGAAAGTTGGACGTATGAGCAGTATCTGCGCAGTTTGTGTGCCTTGGAATTAGGGCAACGCGAGGTGCGGCGCAAAGAAAAGCTGTTAGCGGCCTCGCGCTTACCGCGCGAAAAGACGCTGGCGAATTTCGAGCGGCAACGCTTGAAGCGCCCCGTCGAGCGACAATTCGCCGGGTTATTGAGTGGGGAGTTTTTAGGGCGCGCCGAGAACGTGTTGGTGTTTGGGAATCCGGGCGGGGGGAAAACGCATTTGCTGTGTGCGTTGGGGCACGAATTAGTGCAGCAAGGCCAGAGCGTCTATTTCAGTAGTTGTGTGTTGCTGGTGCAACGCCTGTTGCAAGCCAAGCGCGAATTGTGGCTGGAAAAAGAACTCAAGCGCTTGGACAAAGCCGCCGCCTTGATTATTGATGATCTGGGCTATGTGCAACAAAGTCGGGAAGAAATGGAAGTGTTGTTTACCTTGCTGGCGCATCGCTATGAGCGCGGCAGTGTGTTACTGACGAGCAATCTGGTGTTTTCACAATGGGAGCAAATCTTCAAAGACCCGATGACAACGGCGGCAGCGATAGATCGCCTAGTGCATCACAGTGTGATTCTGGAAATGAACCTGCCGAGCTATCGGATGGCTGCTGCCCAGCAACGGAAAACGACAACGACGCAAACCGAATGACGCGTCCGTTTTTTTTGCGCTGTGCCGTAACGCAGGGCGCAGCCCGCAGTGGAGGGGCAGCGCAAAAAAGGAGCGGCAGGAAAGTACCTTTCTTACCACAACGAGAACGGTAATTTTAATTGTCGTCAGAGGGAAATTCTAGTTGACGTCAGACAATTACTATCACATCCCCGAAGCCGACGCGCTGGTGGAAGTCAGTGCGATGTTTCGCGGCTGGTGTAATTACTATCGTTATGCCCAATCTCCCCAGCCCTGTTTCAGCAAAGTCGCGCAGCAAACCTGGTGGGCGTTTGCTCACTACCTTACCAGGAAAACGAAAACCTCAAGCATCAGGAAATTGATTGTGAGAGAGAAGAAAGCTGGGCGCTTGGTGACAGAAAAGAAGAACGGTCGAACCCGGCTGACCTTCCGGGTGCAGGCGGGAAAAAAGGTCTTGGTCTTGGACATCTTTCCACCAAGAACAGAACAGATCATCACCCTCGCTACCACCCAGCAATGGCAGGCCGACCTCAAGCCCTTCAAGCCCTTAATTTGGCAAAGCGGACGAAGTTTTGCTACACGCTTGGAAGCACGGGACAGAGCACAAGGTGTCTGTGAGCGTTGTCACACCAACCCGGTGCAAAGTATTCACCATACTGTCCCGATGAAAGGACGATCCATCCTGGCGAGAATCATGTCGGATCGCTCACAGCAGTACACCGCACAAGCACTCTGTCAGGAATGCCACGTGGAAGTACACGGCGGCTCTTTCAAGCGAAGGAAATCAAACGGGAACGCTGGGTACATTGAAAGGTGTTCGCCCAGTGTGGGGTCGGCTGAGCAGAAACCTGCTGTTGAGAAAGAGCAAGGCGCTGCTCTTCCAGACCATGCGAATCAACTTGGCCCATACCTAACGGGGTGGGCTTACTTATTGAGGGTAATCTCAGCAGGGGAATTTGAAAATGAGTTTCAAAATGATTCCTATAGACCCTACAAAATCGCACAGCACATCAATTTACTGTTTTCGATCTCGAAAAGGAGTTAACGCGAAGCCCGGAATTGACAGGTAGAAGGCTCAAGCCGTCAGAGAGGAACTGCTTTCTTGAGCAGGTTCGGCCTTGCGGTTTAGGGCTTTTCTTCTCGTTTATATCGCTGCATGACTTCCGGCGGCGCGCCTAATTCTTCCAGCGTTTTCAGGACGGTTTGCCCGCCCTTCCAATACTGATATTTCGGATCGCAGTCGTGCGGAATGACGAGCGTGCCATCAGGTTTGAGAGAGGGTTTTGAAGGATATTCTTGCGCGGGTTGCGGGCTTGCACTACTCATAACCGCGACGTTGTACCACTGTGCTGTGCTGCCGTCAATCTTCGCTTGGACAAAGAAGGATCAAGCGGCATAAGAATGCCAATCTCATCTTCTCGCAATAATCCGGCATCGCTGGGGTGTGGATCGTGAACAATCTTTCCGGCATACCCAACACAGCTATGCAGCAAGCCCCGCGGGCCAAGACCGTGAATCAGATGATAACCAAGCCCTGCGATAAGCTCGCTGCCCGATCTATCATAGGGATAAGGCATCTCAAGATAACAAAGACCCCGCTCCCGCAGCCAGGCGTTTGTTTCGCCTAGCCAATCATCAAAATCACAAAAGTGCGGTACATCTTTCAGTGGAAGTTCGAGAATGGAAGCGATGCAGGTAGAGAAACAATTCCCCTGCTCGCCAAAGAGGGTCTGGCGATATTTGATCATGGTGCGCTCGCATTAGAGATAAGCCGGAAAGCCATCAATCGTAATCTCACGCAACCAGGTCAACAAATCCGGCAGCCGCTCATTTAGCACGCGCGCAGCAAGGCAATAATCATCCTTAATGACAATCTCCCTGTCATAAGGTAGTAATGCGCAAGCTGGAAGCGCAGGAGGGTTTCTGTTGCTTCTGAAAAACGCTTGTCGGCTTCAATCAGGCTGTAAATCACGCGTGATGTTTCATTGCCCAGTGCGACCTCAAGATAAGGCTGCTTCTCAACGCGACCCCCTTCCCGGTACGCTTCCGCTACCACATCATATTCCTCGCGCCTGTCCACTGTGACGTAGCCCTGGGCTTGCGCACGGTCAAGTAAGTAGCATTCTTCCGGGTTGAGTTGAATTGCTGGCATCGTGGACAAAATAACGGAAGCACACCGAAATGGGCAATATTAGCCAGACACAGTAGCGAACCCGTTTCGACTGGATGACTTCGCCGCGTCTGGCGAAAGCTCCCGCTTTCTTAGTTAATGCTGATTCCGGGCTATCCCACTCATTTTGGGTTTCCCCAATTGGTGACAATCTTTCAAAAGTAGGTTTTCATTTTGACAAACGCGTTGAAGAGCCTACATCAGAAGCCTGTCAATAAAGGCGAAGCGCCGTGCATACTAAATTGTATGGCTGAGCGTATGAAATTTCCTGAATGTCCCGGTACCCCCCATTAACGCGGAGTCATCACTTCGGAGTCACCTTTGGCGTCACATGGATCAGCGCGCCGGGATTCGCGTCTTCCAGTAACCACAGCGAACCGTCGGGGGCTTGTTCCACATCGCGAATGCGTTTGCCGATCTTCCAACGCTCGGCTGTCTTGGCTCCACCTTTACCGTCGAAGACGATGCGCGTGAGCGACATCGTCGCCAAGCCGCTGACAAAGCCGCTGCCGTCCCATTGCGGAAAAGTTTTGGTACCGCGGTAGAACATGAGGTTGCCCGGCGCGATCACCGGTACCCAATACAGGACTGGCTTCACAAAGTCGAGCCGTGTGTCGTGACTGGGGATCGGCACTCCGTTGTAGTTCTTTCCGTAGGAGACGAGTGGCCAGCCGTAGTTTTTGCCTTTCTCAATCAGGTTCAGCTCGTCGCCGCCGCCGGGTCCATGTTCAACCTCCCATAATTCACCGGTGGGCGAAAACGCCAAACCATAGGGTGCGCGGAAGCCAGTCGCCCAGGTTTCTGCGGGCGTCAGATTGGGGCCGGGAAAGGTATAGATGCTCACCACCTTCGCGGTCTTGGCAACTTCGGTGTCCTGCGGCGGATCAATGAGCGGAATGGTGGCAGCACCGGTTTTGCCGAAGTTGGGATTGCCTGGGGCGGGTTTGCCATCCAGCGTGAGCCGCAGAATCTTGCCTACCGGCTGGTCTGGATCCTGAGCCGGGGTCATGCGCTGGCGGTCTCCCACCGTCATGAAAAGATACTGGCCATCGGGCGAGAAAGCGACCTGCCCGCCTCCCTGGCCCCCCTTGCCTCTGGGCATCTGACGCCACAGCACCGTGAAGTCCAACAATCGATTCCGTCGGAAGTCCAGCTTGGCGCGTGCCAACGCCTGGCCACCGCCGTAGTCACCCGGCTCGATATAGGTGATGTAGATGCTTTCGTCGGTAGCAAAATTGGGAGAGACGTAAACGCCCAGCATGCCGTTCTGGTTTTGCCAGTAAACGGGGGGCGTATTGCCTAAGGGCGCGATCTTTTCTCCCTGTGCTGAGACCAGCCAAATAGGCCCGATCTTTTCGGTCACCAACATGCGCCCATCCGGGAGGAACGCAATCCGCCAGGGCAGCCCAAACGTGGCGGTCGGGGTCACCTGAAAAGGCAGTGTGACTTCGGCTTCCTGCTCGCCTACATTGGTTTGGGCCCAAACAGCCGACGACGCCAAGATGAGCAGCAGCGCTACTCTCGCTAATTTCATCATCATTATTCTCCTTGCTTCATTTTTGAAAGACGTAGTTCAGTATATACCAATCGCTGGTCACTCGAGTTCCGTCAGCGTGGGGATGTGGACATGGACGAACGGTTCAAGCTGATTCACCAGCTGCCGCCCACTCTCTGCGATTGACCAACCCTCTTACATCGCGTTGTGTTGTCGGTAAGCAGCAACCGCCTCGATAGCTCCCTCATGCATTTGTTCGGGGCGGACAGAGCGCCAGTGCTTTTCAAATTCTTCTGCTGTCAGCGAGGCTTGCAAGGCCCGTTCTTTCGCTTTGAGCCATTGCTCTGCCCAGGCGCGGATTTCATCGTTGTGATTGAGCGCCATTCTTGCGGCGTGCATTGTGATTGGTTCATTCATACGAGGCTTAGCCTACCATAAAATGCGCAACTTTAGGCTGCTGCGGTAATCCCCATAATCGTTCCATTGATTTATTTGATGCACGAAATATTTGGTTGAGTTCCCTCAACCCAAAACCCGCACCGCATCACTGAAGAGCAATACAACGCACTCACTGCGCTGACAGTATGAATGGTCACATATATCCTTTTATGTCGGGCGCTAGACACACTACTCATTAGGTGGCGATATTTTATGCCCGCCACACGCGCAAGTATTTGTGCTAGGGTCAGACCAACATAACCACGCTAGCCGTTGGTGCATTGGTCTTTACTGAGGCAATTCCGTTTTCCATTGCAGTGGTCGAGGAGTACATTTCACTATTGCCAATAGGTTCTCCATTGGCAGCCTTGAGTACGAAGTACGGCTGTCCACTGACAGAGGTTTTTCGGTCATAGCGGGAATCATTTGGGGCGTTGTTACGAACGGATTCGATACCGTTCTCTGCTCCGGCCTTAGTTCGGACAGTCAAACTCAATTGATTTCTGGGCATGAAAGTAAGCAGAGCCTGGAAACCTACCAATATTTATCTCTACAGGACGTCGAGCAGGCGTATCAAGAAGCTGTTCAAGAAGCTGTGAAGACGCTCGAAATTTGAGGGCGGCGCTTAGATGGCGGCTGGTGACAGCAATGTTGATACTGCTGGCGAACCCTGGCTCCTAGGCGATTTAAGCGGGTGCCGGTTTGAGGGCGGCGAAGGCCGAAATACGCGTTTTGGCGAGCGGGACTTCGGCTAACCATTCGGCGATCCGAATGAGATTGAGCGCCACCGCCGTCAGAATCTGTTGCAAATGGGTTTTGACTAACCCCAGATACCGCGCTTGCCGCAGATCGCACCTGCGCACGCCTTGTGAGTGCGTGCCTTCAATGCCCGCGCGCGCCGCATACACGGCCCGGAACTCCGGCGTGCGTTGTTCCGCCCGCCGTCCCTGCAAGGCTTCCTGCTGCGGGCGTTCCTGTAACCCAATGATCCGCGGTTCGACCTTGGCCTGGGTACATTGCGCCCGGTTCGGACACGGCGTGCAATCGGCTTTGGCAAAACGGGCTTCCCACACGATGCCATTGCCTTGATAACTGTTCTTCGACCAGGAACGACTCTCTTTTCCTGCCGGGCAAGTCACGACTTGGCGCGCCCAGTCGACTTGGAACTGCGCTTTGGCAAAGCCGGTCTGCCGTGCGCGCCTGCCAACTCGGATCGGTCGCGACTGGGCCCACAATCTTGACGCCATACTCTGCCTGCGCGGTCACCAATACCTCAGCGCTCGTATAGCCTTTATCGACCAAATGCTCAGCAGGCAACAAGTCACGCGCGGCGAGCTTTGCCTGAATCGGGGCCAGCATATTGTCATCCGGCGTGGTGGCCGGCGTCGTCGTCACCTCCGTAATCAGATGCGGTTGATCGCCTTCACAAGTTTCCGTCAAATGCACCTTATAGCCGACCCACTCCAGCCCCCGTTTGGTGCTCCAACGCGCGTCCACATCGTAAGGCGAGGCGAGCAACTCCGCGACGGCGGGCATCTCTTTGACCGGTCGTAAGCGCAGTCCCTGCGTCGTCGTCGTAAACTGTTCGGCCCAGATTTGCCGCAGCGTTTGGACGCGTGCAAGTTGGGGCAGCTTGGGGTTGGTGGTGGGATCGTCCAGCCAGCCCAGCAACGCTTGCCCGTCCTGTCCCACCTGCGCCGCATAGTCTTCCCGCGCGGTGTCGCTTTTGGGCAGGTGATAATTTTCAATGCGCCGCGCATAACGTTCATACCATTCCACCGGCACGTGGGCGCGCAACCAGTCGGGCGCGACCGTGGCCAGTTCATTGAGCGCCGCCCGCAAAGTCTCGCCCACCCGCTCGAGCCGATTCGAGCATGCGTACCGCCGCCAGGATGTGCGTGGAATCCGTCCGTTGCCGCCCGCGCGCTTTGAGCCACCCCATTTCCTGGCACAGGGATAAAAGCTTGGTGAGCAGCAATTCTTCTGCCTCCCCCGTAATTAAGCGCGCCCGAAACTCACACAAGACCGAAGCATCAAAGCCCGGGTCGGTCAGTTCCAAACAGAGCAAGTATTTCCAATCCATGCGCCCGCGCACGGCCTCGGCAGCCTGGCGATCCGAGAGTCCTTCGGCAAATTGCAGAATCGTGGTCAAGGCCAAGCGCACCGGGGCCAAGGCCGGTTGTCCGGTGAAGGGAAACAGATGCGCAAAATCCCCGTCTTGATAAACCACGCCGAGCGTGTCAGCTAAGCGCAGATAAGGATTACTTTTGGGAAACGCGGCGCGCGTGATGCGCGCCGTTTCTTCCGGTACCTCATAAACGATCTGGGGCAGTAGGGACATGTGACCTCCTGGAGTGTGACGAACCAAATGGGGTTGGAGAACAAGTTGACTTGTGCGTCACTTCCTACTGTGGCGGGCAGTGTTTTTTCTGTCAAGCTTTCAACCACGCGCCCCAAACAGAGGGTTCGCCAGCAGTATCAATGTTGGGTTTACCCCAATATGGGAACAAAACCTCCAGTCAAGTATCGCGATCCCGTCCGCGATGCTTGCAAGTATGATTCTCATCTCTTTTCCTAAGAGGTGGTTTTGGGGAATTAACAGTGCCATAAAGATAACGTGATCCCAAATGGGAACATAAGGCCACGACAAAAGTGCGAGCGGTAAACTAAAGGCCAAAGTTGAGGCACTGCATCGCAGTTTTAGCGCGCAGTTCAGATTGGCTACGGCGGGTGTAAGGGATGTTGTTATCGTCGTTTCATCCGGCGCGAGAGTCGTCCGTTCGCTTGCGACCCACGATCAGGCTAGTCGGTGTTGCATACATGCTGCGGTTGATCTCGACATAACCCGCTTCCCGCAGCCATCTTTCGTAGGTCGCCGCCGTACGTTCAACATCAGGCGCTCCCCAGTTGATATCTTCCAGGCAAAAGAGGACCGCAATGAGCGGGCTGGTACGGTGGCCATCCAGAATCCAGCCGCTAAGTAGCACGGCTCCACCGACGGGAAGCTGCTCATAAATCTTCCGCAGCAAGGCGCGGTTCGTTTCTTCACTGGCGACCGAAAGCAGATTAGCGAGTAAGACGACATCGAACGCACCGGGCAGTTCATCTTCCTTGAAATTCCCCTGCTGCGTTGTGATGCGTGCATCAAGCTTGGCCGCGGCAATGAACTTGTGCGCGGCAGCAGTAATCGGCGGCAAATCATAAACAGTGGCTTGCAAGTGGGGCTGCTGCTGGCAGATGCCGATGGACATCGCGCCCGTGCCGCCGCCGAGGTCAAGCATTTTTTGATGCTGCGAAAAATCGTAGGTCTGACCGAGGGCGCGGCCTGTGAGCAGGGCAAAGTTATGCAGCGCAGCTAGTGATTCCGCGCCTTGATCTTCTTCCTGCGGTACTTCGTTATCAGTTTCCTGCGGCTGCCAGTCGCGCAACCGTGCTGTCAAGTCACTCCAAAGGCGATAAGAAATGTGGTCATAACTGAGAAGCTGATCGCCCAGATAACTCTCTTTACCTTTGATCAGAAATTGTTTGGCGAGTAGGGCATTGCTAAATTGCTCGCCTTCCTTCTGCAACAGACCGAGCGCGACACCAGCGTGCAACAAGCGGTCCGTGGCGCGCGGATGAAGATGCAACTGTTGGGCAATTTCCTGGGTGGATTGCGCTCTGCTCTCTAAAAGAGTTGGTAGCCCAAACTCGACGAGCGCAAACAAAAGTTTAGAACGCTGGTAGGCCGTCGCCAACTCAAGCAATTCGTTGGGTAACCGCGAAATTTCTTGTTCTTTCATATTCATTGCTTCTCTCAAGTGTTTTCTGCCTTTCTTCAAATTTGATACGTCGTGAGGGGACGCAAATCGTCCGCTTCTCCATTTTCCGCCGTAAGGCGCAAGGGAACCAGCAACGGCTCTATTTTTTCAGGAGTGCCAGCGCGGTACTGGCGCAAATCATGGGCGATTTTGTGCGCAATTGCTGCGGGCACGAGTTTCACAAAGTCCGCTTGTTGAAGCGCTAAAATCTGCTTGATAGAACCCGCCTGTTTGAGCAAGTCCAATCGTTGGCGCTCTGTTAAGGACGGCAAAATCTGGGCCAGTTCATAGAAGTAAGAATGTTCACGCCGCTGCCGATGAATGGTATTGGACAGGCTATGGGCTTCGTCTCGTATTCTTTGCAGAATTTGATGGGAAGGCTTCTCGCTATCAAATCGAATTGCCACACCGGATTCAGTCAAAAACTGGGCAATTTGGCCATGCTCTTGTGGCGGCTTAACGGCAGCGATGACCGGAAATGGACGATCTACCAAATTTTTCAGGCCGTGTAAGGCAGCTTTCAAATGCGCCTTGCCACCATCTATCACCAATAAATCGGGGCAGCTTGGTGCTACGCTGGCAAAACGCAAGGCAAGCAACTCGCGCCAGGCTGCGAGTTCAGAAGCGGCATTGGAAAACCAAAATTCGGCTTCTGCGCGAACGATCTTCCCGTCCTCCCAAACAGCTTTGCCCAGCACCAAATCAGTCCCCGAAATATGGGCTACGTCATAAGCCTCAATGCGGCGCGGCCTTGTTGCCAACTGAAAATCCTGTTTGAATTCGGCTGCCAGTGCTAGCTCAGAGTTGGCCCGTTTGATTTGTCGAAAGTCACGTTCAAAGCTGGTGCGTGCAAGGGCGCGCTGCGTCATCACCTTCGGCTGACTTTCGTGCAGCACCTCGATTTTGATTTTTCGCTGAAAGCGCAGACTCAGTTCATCAGCCATCATTACACGCGCGGCAAAGTCGTGCGGAACGCGGATTACTTTGGGCGCCTGAAAGCGATATAGCTGCGGCAAAAGCTGTGGTAAAGCCTCTGCTGGTTGCTTGGATTTGGCAAAGACAAAGGTGCGTTTGCCCAGTGTTTTTCTGGCTCGCATGGTGACAAGATGAACGAGCAATATTTCGTCGGTCTCTTCGAGTGCAAACGTGTCGACTGCATCATCCAACCAAAAATTCCAATCTTTGTGCGTGAGCAGCTTTTCGATGGTCAGCCAAACATTGCGTTGCTCCTGGGCGGCTTCAAAATTCAAACTTTCGGCCAAAGCCTCCATTGTTTGCAAAAAGTATTTTTCCAGCGCAGCTTTATCGCGCCGCAGAAACAGGCGGACAAGTTGCACCCGTTGGGCGTATCTTTTTTCGTCGCAAAGACTCGCAACACAAGGGGCAATACAGCGCTGCCGATAAAACTGAGGGCAGGGAACTGGGAAATCGCCATTCACCTCAATCTCACAACTGCGCAAGCGAAAAAGCCTGTTTAGTAAATCCAGCCAAAATCGCACTCCGGTTTCAGGTAAAAAGGCTCCGAAATATTCGGCCTGATCCGCTTCAATTTTGCGCGTGACAAGCAGGCGCGGAAACCGTTCACGCGTCAGTTTGAAGTGCGGGTAAAGCTTCTGCTGCGCGAGCGAAAATTCAAGTGTTTCGTTTCTCTGGGCCAAGCAGCTTTTGCTCCTATGATTCGTTCTTTTTATCCAGCAGTTGATGAATGGTCTGCAAGGAGTCGGCCTCGTTGATGGTCTTATCTGCGCGCCAACGCAAAATTCTGGGAAAGCGAACAGCCACGCCGGATTTGTGGCGCGTTGATTTCTGAATGTTCTCAAACGCCAATTCAAAGACTAGTTGCGGCTCCACACTACGCACCGGGCCGAAGGTTTCCTTCGTATGTTTGCGAACAAAATTATCTACCTGACGGATCTCGGCGTCGGTCAACCCGGAGTACGCTTTGGCAAAAGGAACAAGCTCGCCAACGTCATTCCAAACGGCGAAGGTATAGTCGGTGAACAGTCCCGACCGCTTGCCGGTTCCTTTTTGCGCATACAGCAAAACCGCATCAATCGTCATCGGTTCAATTTTCCATTTCCACCAATCGCCGCGGTGGCGTCCCACGCGATAGGGCGACGATTTTTGTTTGAGCATAAAACCTTCGACCCCTAAGTCCCGGCTTTGCTCGCGTCTGTCCGCCAACTGGCTCCAAGTGTTGGCTTGGATGCTTTCTGTCAGCCGCAGAACTGTTTGGGAATCGGCGCTAAGATTCCCTATAACTTCGGTCAGAAAGGCGCGCCGCGTTTGCAGGGCAAGTGCGCGAATATCCTTACCGGCGCATTCGAGCAGATCATACGTTTGTAAAATTACAGGAATTTCAGTAAGGATTTTTGCCGACAAATTTTTGCGGCCAATTCGTCTTTGTAAGGCGGTAAAAGGCAAAACGCGATCATCAAGCCAAGGTAATATCTCGCCATCCAGTACTGTTCCATTCGGTAAACTTTGCGCAGCTTGTGCAATTTCAGGAAAGCGTTCTGAGATTAACTCTTCGCCGCGCGACCAAATGAAAACCTGATCTGCCCGCTTAATAACCTGAGAGCGAATCCCATCCCATTTCCATTCCGCCTGCCAATCAGAAACGGCTCCCAAATCTTTTAGCTCAAAATCAATTTGATGCGCCAGATGAAAGGGAAAAGGCCGGGCGATGGGTGTTTCGTCAGCGTCAAGTTCAGGATTCAACAGCATGGCGAAGAAGTCTGCGGTGGGTGACCATTCGCCCATCAAGCGTTGGGCAATGACATCGGTTGGAAGTTCAGAAAGCTGCGCCAGCGCCCGGACGACGAGCAATTGCGATACGCCTACACGAAAGCTG
The DNA here is from genome assembly GCA_963794955.1 of uncultured Acidobacteriota bacterium. Classification (GTDB taxonomy): domain Bacteria; phylum Acidobacteriota; class Blastocatellia; order RBC074; family RBC074; genus JAFDVL01. The sequence goes on along the minus strand of CAWCGF010000013.1, from coordinate 315,443 downwards.
CCAGAGATCAATTTGTTGTAAATCAACCGCTGCGCATAATTCATCTGCGACCAAGCGGCCAGTACTGCTTGTTGCTGCGTTTCTTCGTCCGCCGTGCGCAGGGGCAACAGCTTCTCTGCGACCAAAATATGCAAAGCGGTCTCGTCGGTGGCGCTGTTATTGGGCAACAATAGCGCGATGGTCTCTGCCCCGTCACCGACCGTATGGCGTGCCTCGTCAAAGAGCCATTCCGGGATTTCGGCCAGTGCCAACGCCCATTCGCGCAGCTTTTTGGACGGCACAATCTGGCGCGGTTTGCGACCTGAAAGAAAATATAAGGCCCAGGCGGCATCTGCTTTTTCGGCGTGCGAAAAATACTTCTTCAGCGCTTCCACTTTTTCATTGGTCTTGTTCGTTTGGTCAAGCTGGTTGTAGAGCTCAGTGAACAGTTTCATGCCATTTGGATTTCGGGTGCGTGGTCGGTATCGAATGGTTGCGGCTCAACTTCAGCGCCCGGTAACAAGAATTCAGTTTCCATCTCCTCTTCATCACCGTAATTTGTTTTCAGCGGAACCGCCTGCTGACCAGTTTCGTTGAGCCAGCGGACAAGTTCAGGAACAAAACCATGCGTGACATAGACGGTTTCCGCCGTCGCCGCCTGAATGGCCGTTTGCAACTCCGGCCAATCGGCGTGATCGCTGAGAACAAATCCTCGATCTACTGCTTTTCTGCGGCGCGCCCCACGCACCATCATCCAACCAGATGCAAAGCCGGTGGCGTAATTGCCGAATTTCTTCAGCCAACTAGAGCCGTGCGCGGAAGGCGGAGCAACGATCAGTGAACCAGCAAATTCTTTCTTATTTTCCACCGCGCCGACATACGTTGTGGCTGGTAAATCCACCCCGGCGGCACGATAAGCCTGGGTCAATCGTTCCACCGCTCCGTGTGTGAAGATGTTGCCGATGGAGCGATCAATCCCATTCAGAATGCGCTGCGATTTGCCCAACGCATATGCAAAGATGACCGACACCTTGTGCTGAGCCTGATTGTTGCGCCACCAATCGTTGATTTCCTGCCAGATAAAATCGCTTGGTTGCCAGCGATAAATCGGTAAGCCAAAGGTTGCCTCCGTAATAAAATGATGGCATTTGATGGACTCAAACGGTGCGCAGGTCGCATCCCGCATCAGCTTGTAATCGCCTGAAACGACCCATATTTCCCCTTTGTACTCAATTCGCACTTGTGCCGAACCTAATACATGACCCGCCGGATGAAAGGAAACACAGACACCGTTGATGCTGGTCGTGGCGCCATAGCTTTGTGCCGCAATGTGCGCTTCATCACCCAGTCGGATGCGAGAGAGCAATTTGCCTTCCTGGGGGACAAGATAGGCTTGGTTTCCGCGATAGGTGTGGTCAGCGTGCGCGTGCGTCAAAATCGCTTTCTGTACGGGCAGCCAAGGGTCCACATAAAAATCACCTTGTTCGCAATACAGTCCTTTTTCAGTCAATTTTATCAGCGTATGTTTCATCAAATTGCTGTTATGAATATTCTTTCATTCATTCCATTACCTGAACTCATCCCATACAGTCAAAGCAGGAGAGGTAGAGATTAGCAAGATTCAGGCCAAATACTTGGTGAAGGGTTTATTGCGAAAGTGCTTTCATCTTGCAACGTTCTCGACACCGGAAACGAGAAAGCGGTTTGCTGCTATACCTCGTGGATCACAATTTGATCTTTTGTCCATAACAATACTGTAGACAAAAGTCAGGCGGCAATCGCGCCGTAAGTCCTGATTTCCTCATAGCGAGGATGGTTTTTAATGGCAGTCGGCTCCAATTCTAACTTCGTAATAATGGTTTCGACCAAGCGTTCATTGAAGTTGCGCTGTTTCCAAGTCGCCACCGAGAAGACCGGCAACGGTTGTGAGGCAGCGGCTTGGACTCCGCTGACCCGCACCAGCTTGCGCGTCGCTAAGGCCGCATTGAAGTGAAAATCCAGGGCTTGAGCCCTCGCGTGCCTGGCAATCCGTCCAGCCCGTGAACTGCTTGGCATCGCGGAAGAGAAACTCAAGCTGAAAGCGCGCATGGTAATAGCGCACGACCGTCAAGGCGTCCAACTCCACGTCGGTCGTGGCCAAGACCACGTAACGCGGTTGCTTTGGTTCCTTCCGATTGACCAGCCCCACGAGGCGTACTTGCCGCTCCAGGCTTTTGTGCCAGACCAGCGCCGTGTAGACGGTCACCTGCGGCTCATCCCGCCGCGGCCCGCCGCCGGTGCAGCGCGTCAAGTCCTGGAAGTTGACCTTGCCCTCATCCTTACGCGACCGACCTTTTTGCTCCGGCTGACGCGGCGCGGTGTGCAGGAAGTAGCAGTCCGCGGCGCGGCGTAGTTTGGTGATGACGTGGCGTCCGTTGCCGACCACCGCGTCGAGATAGGGGCGTTTCGCATAGGCCCCATCCACCACCAGATAGTTGACCGACGGCGGCAAGCTCGCACGCTGTCCAAGCACCTGTTGGGCCTACCAGGTGAGGCGCGCATCCGCCTGTGTGGCTTTCGTCCCCGGCGGTGTTGGCGCTACGTGGCGCGTCACGGCATAACCGCGTGTGCCATTGACCAGCGCCAGCGTCGAGATTTCCAGCCCGCGCGCTGGACGTCCGGCACAACCCTTGAAAAAGGAGCCGAGGCCGGGCCTGTGCTTGCCGCTCTTGGGGAGAAAGGAGGCATCCTGCACTTCGATTCATTCGTCGGCCTCGCCCAGCACGGTCTGGCGCGTCAGGCGATAAAACTGCGCCCAGTCGAATGTGAACCCCTTCCTCAAAAATGTCCGAACTATTGTTAGAAGAGGAGCGGAAACAGCCGGAAATCTTCTGCTGCACTCTGATCATACTCAGGCCGCGTTTGGTCAGGTTGTTGTCAAACGGGACGCGGAAAACCATCATGAAGCGCAAAACTTCGGCCTGGCGCTGCTGCAACCGCAGGAGCAACTTGCGGGCTTTGCTTTGTTTGCCACATCCGCGCTGGCCGGGCACGGCGGCAGGATTGTGCGTCAAGCCTTCCGTTAGCAAGGCTTGATAGTGCGTCTCGACGGCTTCGTGCAAGGCTTCGGTCCCGGCATCATACAGGGTTCGGAGGTGCGGCTAATGAGTTACGTTTGCCCTACATTTAAGGCAACGCAAAGATGATAATTGTCGAAGACCCCGGTGCTGCTGCCCAGAAAGCCGAAGCACTGCCCGAGACGGCAGCCACGTATTGCTTGCCGTTGACCGCGTAACTCACCACGCCGCCATTCATCGGCCCGCCGGTATTGAAGCGATACAACACCCTTCCATTGCGCGCATCCATCGTCAAAAAGTCGCCTGTCAATTCGCCCGTGAACAACACGTCGGCAGATGTCGTCGTTACAGCGGCCAGCATGGGTTTGGTGGATTCGTACCTCCACGTGACTTTGCCGGTGGCCGCATCCACTGCTGTCAACCAGCCGCGCGCTTTGTCTAAAGGATCATTGATGTAGGTCCCGCCCATATAAAGCTGCCCGGCAATCGCGCGCAGTTCCTTGTCTTTCTTGAAAACGCCACACCAATCTGCCGCCGGCGTGTAGAGCATATTCGTGCGCGGATTGAAGGCAGGGCCATTCCACAATACACCGCCCAATACGCCGGGGCAGGCGCGCACGCCCTCGACCGTTGTTTCTACGTCGGCATTCAAACGCGTTGTGACTGGCGTTTCCCAAACCTTCTCTTTCGTTTCGCGGTCAACCACCTGCAACAATCCATCTTTGCCCACGACAGCCACCAGCTTGCGTTGTTTGCCGCCCATCGTGGTCGTGAACAGCGGACTGGTCTGCGTCAAATCCCAATCGTGCGTGTCGTGCGAGACGACTTGCCGATACCACTGCAACTTGCCAGAGCGCACATCCAGCACAATCATCGAACCCGTATAAAGATTTGCGCCGGGACGATTGTCGCCAAAGAAATCCGGCGCAGGATTAGCGACCGGAATGTAGATCAGCCCGGCTTGTGGATCGAGCGACGGCGGTGCCCAAACCGCGCCCCCGCCGCTAATGCGAGCAATGCCCGGCCCCCAGGTTTCAGCGCCTGGTTCGCCTTCGTTTGGCACGGTATGAAAGCGCCACACGTCTGCGCCATTTTCCAACTTGAACGCGCCGACCCAGCCTTTGACACCTTGTTCGCTGATGCCCAGGCCGAGCACTACCAAATCTTCAAAAATCACCGGAGCCATATTGAACGAGCCTTCGTTCCTGGCCGAATCTACGACTTTGCGTTCCCACAGCATCTTGCCGGTCTCAATGTTCAGGGCGAAGAGATAACCGTCGGTTGTGGCGCGCACAACATAGCCATCCTTGATCGCTACGCCGCGATTGGGCGGATGCACTTCGAGCGATTTCGGCCTCCAATCGTAGCGCCATTTCACGCGACAGTTCGTCGCATCCAGCGCCACCGTTGCCGTCGAAGTTGTGATGTACATAATACCGCGATAGACAATTGGGTTATTGTGAAACGCCTTCGTGTCGCCCGCCTGATACATACACGTCGGACGCAAATTCGCCGCGTTGTTAAGCGTGATCTGCTTCAAGTCAACATACCGCGAGCCACTGTAATCGTGGTTGGAAAGCAGCCAATCGTTCGCGTTGGTCGCCGCCGCATTGAGTTCTTCCTGCGTCGGATATTTGGCCGTTGGTTTGCCGCTCGGTGTGGTCGTGCTGCTGGTTGCGGTAGGCATCATGGAATCTTTCGTCGCGCTTTGGGCTTCGATTTTGATTTGCTTTAGCAATGCCGCATCCATTGGCAATTCACGCCCGCCTGCGCGATAGCCATTAACGCGGAGGAGATGCGCGACAAGCGCAATGTACTCCGACTGACTGAGCGTCCCGCCCGCGCCAAACGGCATTTGCGTGCTCGTGATGAAGTACAAATCGTCGACGGACTTGCCGCTCCATTTGGCCAGGAACCGGCTGCCCGTAAGTGGCGAGGCCGACGCGCCTTCGAGTGCTTGCCCGTGACAGGTCGCGCATTTGCTGGCATAGAGCGTTTGTCCGCGCTGAGCTTGTGCTGCGGTGAAAATTCCGGCTGGTTGTCCAGCAGCGGATAACATGAAGCCAATCCAGCAACTCAGCAAAAGAGGGGTGAAAAACGAAGTGGGTGTCATAAGCTTTCCTCCGAAAGAGTCGCGCGACCTGCCGAGGTTGCGTGGTTTCCAACCAAGTACGGGTGGGGAAGCAACGCAACCTCGGCAGATTGCGCTACCCATACCGCACGCGATTTTATTTGCGCAGACCGCTTCAGCGTTTGCGCGGCCAGGCCAATTCCGTCGTCGCTTTGACGTGCCCATTCAGCAACTCTTCTTTCGCAAACCACGATGGTTTCATCTTGGCCGGGCTGAACAGCTTTTCCGCTTGATCGCGGTAATGCGGCGAATCTTTCTGGTCACTCTGCCCAATCGGCGGCTGTGTATAGCTGCGAATCGGTTTGCTTAGCACCACCACTTCCGTAGACGTTTGCCCGCGCTCGCCCCAACGCGTGTGATCTGCGCGCTCGTTGCCAAAGCCGACCGAACGCAACGTCGCCATACCCTCCGGCAACAACGAACCGCCGCCCACCGGCCACGATTTGTCCTCGCGTCCGACACGAAAGACGGTGCCAAACGCGACCTCCAACTTGCCGTGATTTGCGTGCATTCGCTGCATCGCTTCCTTCAACGAATCAACCAAGAGCTTCTGCTCTGCTTCGGTCAACGGCGTAGCGGGCTTGCTCCAACCGAACACGTCAAGATAATCGTTCACCTTGCCGACCAATGCGTTGTGCGCGTCTGCCGACAGCTTTTTCGTCAGTGTGTTGCGCCAGTAATAAAACTTCAGCGCGCCCAGCGAATCGGCATTTGCATAACCGTCCCAGTTCCGCAATCCTTGCAAGCCCGCCTGATAATCGCCGTTGTCACGCCACGCCGCGCCGAATTTCTGATCGGCGGCAACCAGTGCTTTCACCCAACGATCAAACTGCGCGCAGTGCGTATCGAGCGCAAGCGCCATCATCTCTTCGACGGAAACTTTCGGATGCGCTTCCAGCCATTGCACCGCCGAATAAGAACGTTGATGCGGTCGTTGAATGGATTCGTTGAATAAATAGAACGGGAATTTGTTTGCCTGCAACGGAGAGTTGACCATCATCACATCGGGCGGATTGTTGCAGTTTTGCATGTAGCCTTGCGGCGGATTCAAGATCGAAAGCAACTCGCTGTTTTTATGAATGCCCTGCCATTCGGTTTTCGAGGTCGAACCATCCACGGGCTTCGTCCAGTCATAGCCGTTTGGACGTCTCGGCACGCGGCCTGTGCGTTGGTAGTAAATGTTGCCGCTCGTGTCGGCAATCATCACGTTCTGCGGCATCACGCGCCCGTTTTCCATCGCCTTCATGCCGTCCTTGTAATCCTTCGCAATGTTGAAAAGATACTTTGATTCGATGTATCCGACCTCTTCGGCATACGCGAGCTTTGCGGCATACGCAAGGCCGTCTTTCTTCGCTACGATGGGGCCGTAATGCGAATCATAAAACGTCACTTCGCGCGGCTTGCCCTCGCCTTTGACCTGAATCTTCGCTTTGCGAAGTTTGATCTCGCGCCAACCGTTATCATATTGGTACTGCAACGGATTTTTAGGATTCAGTTGCAACGTGTACACATCCGCCGTGTCCGGCCCGCCCGTCGTATGCGCCCACGCAACATCAGACGAATGCCCCAGCCCGACATACGGCACGCCCGCTGTTGCAAAGCCGCTCGCGTGAATTGCGCCTGCGTGCAAGCGCAGTTCCCAGAAGCGTTGCCGTCCGAACCACGCCAGATGCGGATCAATAATCAGCATCGCTACGCCTTCTTTGGAACGCGACGGCGCAATCGCCATTTCGTTCGACGCGCGCATATCCACCGTGAAATTCGGCGTCAACCCTGCGCCGCGCAAATCGCTAAATGCCTGCCCCGTCGGCCAGCCAAAAATGTACTGCCGCCCGAAGGCGACGGGCATAAACTTTTCGACTTTGCGCTTGCCCCACCACGACGGAACTTCGGTGGGATGCGCGTCCAAATAATCATTAATCCCCGCGATAAAGGCTTCGATCCCCGCGCGCACTTCCGGCATGATTTTGTCGTAGTTGTTTTCTGCGACTTCCCCGTATCGCCACATTCGCGCCTGCACATCTTCCGCAAAGTTGTCCGTGCCGCCGAACGCCGCCGCCATTTCGCCCGTGCCGCGCAAGTAGTTTTTCAGAATCTCTTCCAACCGATCTTCCGCCTGCGCCCAACCCGAAGCGTACAACCCAGCCTCGTGCGTCGGCGCATAGATGTGCGGGACGCCGTATTCATCGCGGTAAATCGTGATCTTGCTATTCACCCCGTCAACCTTGGCGGCGGAGCGGTTGGCCTTGATTGTAAAGGCGAGACAGGCAAGCAGAAATATCGTGGCGATGGCGAATAACGTTTTGCGTGACATACAGGAATCCTCAGAAAAGTTCCGGTTCGGAGCCTCCGAATGAGATTGGTAAAGCACGCCTAGTGTAGCAGCCAGGTACCAATTGAAAAAAGCAACCGCAGCGCGCGATTGCTTTTTCCTCCTGCAAATATCTTTGCCAAGATGAGACAGTGACGGCTCTTTGATTGAGAGATTGATCTCTCATCGGTCATAATCCCACTATGAATCTTGTTTCACTCGAAGACATCTCGAAATCTTATGGCATCAAACCGCTTCTGGATGGCGTCACATTCGGCGTGCAGGACAATGAGAAAATCGGCGTCATTGGCACAAATGGTTCCGGCAAAACTACGTTGCTGCGCATCATCGCGGGCGAAGAACTGGCGGATCGCGGGCGATTAGTCACCAGCAACGACAAACGCATCACGTACCTCTCGCAAAATCCCCAGTTCGATGAAGCACAAATCGTGCTGGATGTGGTCATCGAAGCGAACGGCGAAACGCTGCAAATGTTGCGCGAATACGAAACCGCTTGTGCCGCTTTAGCAGTGCAAGGCGGCACAGATGAAAAGCTGCTCAAGCGTATTGAGGAATACACACATCAACTCGAACTGACAGGCGCGTGGGAGCTGGAAACTAAGGCGAAAAATATTTTGCAACGCCTTGCTCTCCCGGACATCACCGCCGCCATCGGCACGCTCTCCGGTGGGCAGCGCAAACGCGTCGCCTTGGCGCATGCGCTTGTCGTCAAATCTGATTTGTTGATTTTGGATGAGCCGACTAATCACCTGGATGCGGAAACCGTCGAATGGCTGGAAGAGTATTTGCTCGATTTCAGCGGCTCGTTGCTGGTTGTCACGCACGACCGCTACTTTCTGGATCGCGTCACGAATCGCATCATCGAAATTGAGCGCGGACGCGTCCAACGCTTCGATGGCAACTACGCGTACTACCTGGAGAAGAAAGAAGAGCAGGACGAGCGACGCGTGATCGAAGGTCAGAAGCGCGATGCGATGATTCGCCGCGAACTGACCTGGCTGCGGCGGGGCGCACAAGCCCGTACGACCAAGCAAAAAGCCCGTGTTGACCGCGCCGAAGCGTTGATTGCACAACCTAAAGATCAAACCAAAGCCGAGTTGGAAATCTCTGTTCGTGCGCGCCGCTTAGGCAGCAAGATTCTGGAATTGCATCACATCTCGAAAGCGTATGGGGATAACACGTTGGTGCGTGATTTCAGCTATACACTCAAACGCGGCGAGCGAATGGGCATCATCGGCCCAAATGGCGCGGGCAAGACGACGTTGCTGGAAATCATCGCGGGTCGCACCAAACCAGATCGCGGAGAAGTCATCATCGGCGAAACCGTTGAGCTAGGCTACTACGATCAGGAAAGCCGCGCGCTGAACGATGAGCAACGCGTGATTGACTACATCAAAGAAGTTGCCGAATGGGTGACGACTGCCGACGGTGACAAAATTACGGCGAGCCAGATGCTCACCAAGTTTTTGTTTCCGCCCGAAATACAATATACGCCGATTGCGCGCTTGTCCGGCGGCGAGCGGCGGCGGTTGTATTTGCTCCGCGTCTTGATGGACACGCCCAATGTTTTGATCCTGGACGAAGTCACGAATGATCTGGACATTACCACGCTGATGGTGCTGGAAGATTATCTGGAAACGTTTGCCGGATGCCTGATCGTCGTCAGCCATGACCGCTATTTTCTGGATCGCGTGATTGATAAAGTGTTTCGCTTCGAGGGCGAGGGAAGCATCCGCGAATACCCCGGCAACTATTCAGCCTTCCTCGAAATTCGGGAACGCGAGGCGGAAGAAAAAGCCATAGCCGTGGCCGAAACCAAAGCCGTCAAAGCCGCGCTTGCTGCACCGGAATCTGCCCCCACCAAACGCAAATTGTCGTACAAGGAAACGCGCGAACTCGCAGAAATCGAGACACGCATCGCCGCTGCTGAAACCCGCATCGCTGCGCTCGAAAAGCAGATGACTGATAATCCGAGCGATTATGTGTTGATTCAGGAGTTAGATGAAGAATTGCAAACGTTGACTGAGAAACTGGAAAGCGATATGGAACGTTGGGGGGAGTTAGCGGAATTGGCCTGAGCTATGAATTCCGATCTTTCCAATATGAACGTTATCAGCCCTTCTCCGCAAAATTCAGGCGCTCATAAATTTCATTGAGCGGCAGTGCAACATTGATGGATTCCAAGAGTACCTCGCTCTCCACCCCTTCAATGTCGTGTCGCACCCAAAAGCCATTAGGATGGCGATAATACCGGATCACGTGCGGACGCGTTTGGGCAATGACCAGATATTCCTGAAAACTGGGGATGGATTTATATTCTGTGAACTTTTTGCCTAAATCGTAGCCTTCGGTGGTCGGCGACAGGACTTCAATCAGCACCAGCGGATTCACCAGCAGCTTGACGCCCTGCACTTCTTCAAAGATTGCCTCACCACAAACTACAGAAGCGTCAGGATACCGATATGGCGGGGCGGCAGGAACTTTAAGTTGCATATCAGCATTGAAGACTTCGCATTGGCTGCCTAGTAGTTTTAGAAATAAACGCGAAGTGACGTTAGTACTAATGCGAGAGTGTTCGGGACTGCCGCCCGCCATCGCAAAGACTTCGCCATCAAAATATTCGTAGCGTTCCATTGAGTTCTTGTCGAACTCAATGTATTCCTCAATCGTCATTTTGTGCTTTGGTAATGCGCTCATTATAGCTCCCTTTCCTGTCGAAGCCTCATTCTCGCAGGCTTTCCCGCTTGGTACAACCACCATGACTGTCTTTGCTGCAAGGGGGCCAACGTGATAATTCTGTTAGCCGAAATAGTTTGAGAAAGGAGTTTGCCTGTGACTTTACGGGAAGTCTACGAAGGAAAATTAGCTTGGGCAGATTATCTACGCCAGCAAACACGGCATAGCGGTTTGTTATCGCCACCGCATGAATCATCGCTCAAACTTGCCTTGAGCGAGAGCGAATTCCGCATCGCACAGGAATCCGGGCTGGGAGCGTTGCCGCATCGTACAGCATCGCCAACAGAAAAAACTCTGCGCTCCTTGGAACTCGATCTTGCTACGTTAGCGCAAGGGATGGCACAACTCAATGCCGATTTCACGCCACTGTTGGGTGATGCGATTTGGAAGCTGGAAATGCAGAACGCGGTAATGCTGGATGTGATTCAGGAACTCCGACTCGCGGAATTCGAGCGCGAAGCCCGAGCCTATCGCACGCGGGCCGAACGGGCGTATCAGAACGATTGGTACGAAGAGGCGCTACATGATTTTTTGGCGGCTGAGAAGTGCAATTATCCCGATTACATTGTCCTGCGTTCCATCGCCAACCTCTATCTGTATCACCTCATCAACCTGCCGGAGGCGCTGGTGTATTTTAGCAAAGCGGCGAAATACGCGCGCCCGGTTGATGCGCGTCAGGCGGCAGAAGCGTATTACTTCGCCGGATTAGTTTGCCTGTTGCAGCAACAGCCGGATGAGGCGTTGACGCAGTTGCACGAAGCGGTCGCCTTACAACCAGAGTTTTCCGAAGCGCATTATCAACGCGCAGGCGTTGCCGCGATGCTTGGCCAAATTCCAGATGCTCTTGCCAGTCTCGAACGAGCTATCAACGGCGATGCGCGCTATTACGAACGCGCGAAAACGGATGCGATGTTTGATTCGATCCGACTCCAGGTGGAAGAACTGCTTGCCAGCTTAGTCCAGCCTATGCAAACGCAGGTTGAGCAGGTCAAACAAGACGCCGCGCAATTGCAGGGCTATGTCATCGTCGAAGAAGAGAAAGAAAAACTTGCTCATGCCTTTCGCGCGCTTGAGCAACCATCCACGACCTACCGCGAGCAATTACAGAAGCTGGAGCGGCTGAAGGAATTGCAGCACGAATTGGCACATATTCACGAACGCTTCGATAAGCATTACGCGATTGACCCGCGTGATTACGTGCGTTCGATAGCCTTTAGTCATGATGGGCGAACCTTGGCGGCGGGCTTTTTGCACGGTGGCCTACAGCTTTGGGAAGTGGATTCGATGCAGCAACTGTACACCTTCAGCGGGCATTATGCCAGCGTCAATTCCGTCGCGTTCAGCCCGAATGATTCGTTACTCGTCACTGGCAGCCGCGACCGCGATATCAAGTTATGGGAAACCGACACCGGCAAAGAGATTCAAAAATTGCGCGGCCACACGGCAGAAGTTCGCGCCGTCTCGTTCAGCCCCGACGGGCAATGGTTAGTCTCCGGCAGTCACGACAAAACGATTCGCATCTGGCGCGCCGCCACTGGTCACGAAGTCGAAACCTTGCACGGCCACTCGCGTCCAGTCACTTCGGTTGTGTTCAGTCCCGACGGGCAATGGCTTGCCTCCGGTAGTTGGGATCGCACGATTCGGCTATGGGATTTGTCCACTGGCAGAGCAACCAAAATATTGCTCGGTCATCGCATCGGCATTGCTTCCTTGACTATCAGCCCCGACGGACGCTGGCTCGCATCGGGCGGCGAAAAGGGAGAAGTGAAAATGTGGGATTTGGCAACCGGGCTGGAAGTACGCAACTTCGTCGGCTTGCTGAACAGCGTAACTTCCGTCGCATTCAGCCCCGACGGCACGATGCTTGCGGCGGGTAGCTTGGGCGTGCGCATTATGGTCTGGCAGCGCGACACCGCCGAAGTCGTCCGCAAACTCGAATACGAAAGCATCAGCTACAACTCCGTCGCCTTCAGCCCGCGTGGACAATGGCTCGCGCTCGGCAACCGTGATTTGCAATTGTGGTTGAAAGTAATCTTGACTGAAGACGAATATGCGGCGGTGAAAGCGGGCGAAGAACGGGCGGTGCGGGCGGCGAAAGAGAAAGAGAAATTGCGGCTTGGGTATGTGTCATTGCTCAAAGAGTGAGCTTGCTACGACCATTTACTGCAAAGGGGGGAAGTCTCAGCTGACCAAACGGAGACGGCAGTCTTTTCGCCACTACGCTTAAGTGGCGTCCACAGCGAGGACAAGGCTTCGCATTTTGTAGGAGGGCGAACCATTTAGGCATTGGCTCATACCGCGTCATGCCCTGACAGGTTTTCTGCGCGTGAAAGATCGCGTTGCGTGCCACATAAACTACGACCGTATCTGATTCGTACTTGGCATACGCCTTGGCATACGCCCGAAAACCAGCCGGGTTGGGATTGTAGAGCGGGTTGAATTTATAGCGGAGAAGATATGCGTCGCGGATTTTTTCAATCGCTCGGATAGCTAATTCACCGAAGAGCGGAAGCACGAACCAGGCGAAGGGGGCGAACTTCTGCAAGGCCAACCATCGTGCGCGAAAGAGGGCGATTGAGAGGACGATGCCGCCGCCGCTGCAAATAATGCGTGTCAGCCATTTCGCTCGGTCGGGAATGCGATCTTCACGCCGCTGCCAGGCTTGCGCGCCTTCCAGCGCGCGGGCTAAATATCTGTCATCAATCCCAAAAGAAGCAGGCTTTGGCGGGGAGGGGCAAACATCTCGCCGCATTGGGTCAGCCGCTTGCTTCGGAGTTTGGGCGGCTTTGGCTGGCTGCGCGGGTGTCGGAACAATGGCAACGCTGACGTTCAGTTGCGCACTGCGAGTTTGTCGGGCATATTCCTCATCATAAGACCTGCGCCGTGTCGGGTCTGACAGCACCTCGTAGGCTTCATTGATTTCGACCATCTTTTCGTGATTGTTCCCGACTCCCCCAAAATCAGGATGGTACTCGCGCGCGAGTCGTTTATACGCCGCTTCGATCAAGAACGCCTCAGCCTTGGGATGTACCATCAGGATCGCGTAATAGTCCTTACTTGCCATCATAGATTGCCCGCTACAATAGCATTCATTGGCCTGATAGTCATTTTACCGGGCAAGAATAAACACCCCTGCTCACTGAGGAATTCCCGGCAACGAATGCTCCGCCGTCGCCTTTGGCAAGACCAACATCCAAATGATCGTTTTGTCCTTGTAGCGTTGCCCCAGGAATGGGCCGTATTGTCGCGTTGGTGGAATTGAACGCCGCTTTGCCGAGCGCCCAGTGGCTGCCCCACATTGGCAGCGTTCCGACATAAAGCCCCAACTCTTCAGCTTTGTTGGCGATAAAATCTACGTGGCGGAAGCCGACTTCGTTCGGCTTCGCGGGATCGCTGTTCACCAGCGGTAAGTCACCGCTACTTTTGTTCCTTGGCTTCCGGTTTTACTTCTGGTCGGGTGAGATAAAAAGTTCCGGTGTATCCGGCGCTCGTGAAGAAGCCGACGAATTCCTTGTCATTCGCTTTGCCAATCCAATCAAACACGCCGCCGTCTTTCGGGCCAAGATCAACCGTCCCCTTGAACATCACGGACTTGCCGACTTGGCGGCCTTCCATCTTGATCGTGTATTTATACGGCTGCCCGCAATCGCCTTCAAAGATCGCTTGCCAGACGGCATCTTTCTGTTCGACTTTGGCGAGCAGCGTTTTGCAAATATTGAGCGGAGGCGTCGTGCCTTTGGCCGGGCTGTAAATGCCCCACGTGCCAGACCAATTACCGTTGATATTGGGCGCTTCTGGTTGGGTGGCCTGCGCGAGACCAAGACTGATGAAGAGCGTGAGGCTGAGCAAAACCAAGCCGAGTTGCTTGTGCATGAAGAATTTCCTTTCCGTTCTGAAAATGTAGAGCAAACTTTCAAGTTTGCTCCGGTTGTAATGTGGTATTGCCTGGATAAACAGGAGCAGATTCGAAAGTTTGCTCTACATTTGCTTCGGTTGCAACGGGGAAGCGTTTGGGGAAGCAGGAGCAAACTGGAAAGTTTGCTCTACATTTTACAGGTCTTTGCTGTGGGCGGGTAACACAAGGCCGCGACATTCGCCAAATCCGATGCGACGCACCCCTTCGCGTTCACAGTAGCCGCGCAGGATAACTTCATCGCCGTCTTGCAGGAACGCGCGCTTTTCGCCAGTCGGCAAGGTAATCGGCTCTGAACCGCGCCATGTCAGTTCCATCAAACAGCCCCGCGAATCTTTGGTGTTGCCTGACACCGTGCCGCTTGCCATCAAATCGCCAGAGCGCAGATTGCAACCATTGCTTGTGTGATGGGTAAGCATTTGCGCGAGTGTCCAGTATAAATCGCGGAAATTCCCCTGACTGAGCTTATGCGGCGCAAGGTCTTGCGCGCGCATTTGTTCTGAACGGAACCAGACTTCCAACGTGATGTCAAAACCTCCTGCGGATTCGTTGGTCTCTGAGAACAAATAGGGAAGCGGTTGGGGATCACTTACGGCTCGTGGGAATGCGGGCGTACGAAAGGGCGCGAGAGCTTCCAGCGTGACGATCCAGGGCGAGATTGAAGTGGCAAAACTCTTGGCCAAAAACGGCCCCAACGGTTGGTATTCCCACCGTTGCACATCGCGCGCCGACCAGTCATTCACGAGGCATAAGCCAAAAATATGCTCTTCTGCGTTGTGGATGTTGATGGGCGTGCCGAGTAAATTGCCGCGCCCAACGAACATCCCAACTTCCAATTCGTAATCCAGTAACTTACTTGGCCCATAGGTTGGTTGATTGTCTTCACCAGCAGTTTGCCCGCACGGGCGATGAATTTCGGTACCGCTCACCACAATGGACGAGGAGCGCCCGTGATACCCAATTGGTATGTGTTTGTAGTTTGGCAAGAGTGGATTGTCAGGACGGAACATGCTGCCGATGTTAGTTGCATGAAAGATTGAGCAATAGAAATCTGTGTAATCGCCAATTTCCATCGGGAGCATCATCTCTGCCTCATCCATTGGAATAAGAATTTTTTCTTGAAGGCGTGGGCTTAGATTACGGATTTCTTGATTATTTATAGAGAGCAACGCTACTAATCTTTTACGTAATGCCTGAGAGTGCTGAGCCGCATAGCTTACAGAAGGATACCAGTAAGATTGATGCCGAAAATCGTTAAGTAAGCCAGCATTGGTACAAGTTATAAGGTTGAGAATGTAATTGCCAATTGCTACGCCGAGTTGGGGAACTTCTTGCTCTCCTTTTCTCGTGAAAGCCCCAAACGGTAAGTTTTGAATGGGGAAATCTGTGTTTGGATCATTGGCTGATTCGATCCAGCTTGTGAGATTGGGATCGTGTGTTTCGTTAACGGCGTAGCTCATAACAGATTCATGGTTTGCAATTCGTCCAATGGCTCTTCAAACGAACACGAGCCGAATGCGGTGACGATTTGTTGGCGGGCGAGCTGCAACTGGTCTACCGTCAACCGATGCCGTCGCCATTGCACTCCT
This sequence comes from uncultured Acidobacteriota bacterium, assembly GCA_963794955.1. GTDB lineage: Bacteria > Acidobacteriota > Blastocatellia > RBC074 > RBC074 > JAFDVL01. The sequence goes on along the minus strand of CAWCGF010000013.1, from coordinate 299,707 downwards.
TCCTCGTCAAAGCTGAAGGCTGCCGCTGCTGACTCCGCTAATAATTCCTGGAGGTCTGCTTCGGCCAAATCAAAGCGGGCAAATGCTGTTGCCAATAAAATGTTTAGAAACCCATACATTGGCCCCACCGTGCTGTCTTTTTCGTATGTCAATGGATAGCTGCCGCACCAGGCGTGATGAAGCCCCGCCGTAGCCTTAAATTGGACCCGTTTTTCCGCACAAAGGCGGATGAAGCGCGCCAAATCATTCCGCGCTGGAAATGCGTCCGATGTTGTACCACCCGTCCGCACTTTAGCGCGTGCACGAGCTAAGCCAAGAGCTTTGAGCAAATCGGCGGGATCGGTCGTGATGGGGATTTCAAAATAGGTAGTTAGCGTGCGCGGAATTAAATACATCGCGCGCTGAATGTTGGCAAGCGATTCGATTTTCAGTTCGAAGGTGTCAACCACCACCGCACCAGCGTTTTCACTGCTGGCATGATAGCGATTAAACTCGACGATTTTTTCCAAATCCGCGATGAGATCGCCCGCTCCGGTTACGCTTAGCCGCCAGGGGTAAACAGGATTGCCGCGCGGTAGGAGATCAGCGGCGGCGTCTTCAAATTCGCCTAAGCGGCGCACTGGAACGATCAACCGCCCCAGCATGGACGCGTGCTTGCCGGCGAGATATTTCGCATAGTTATGCACTGTGGCAGACATACCCAGTGATGCAGGGGGAAAAAGGCCGGCGTAGTCAATTGCCCCACTAAGCAGAATCCGAATTGAGTTCATATCCGTATCCCGAAGGTTATATATCTTCGGCTCTAATTAAGGTCCCTGACCCACGGTGTGTGGTTTGACCTACGGTACAAAGTTCTTCTGCAATTCTTGCCAACACTGCCAGTAGTCATTCTGCAATGCTTCGGTGGAAAGCGCAAATCGGGTGGGGTGAATGAGAAAACGAGTCTCGAACATAAACGCCAAAGTATGGGCCAAATACTGTGGCGTCAAATCGGTTTTAGACGCTTGCTCAAAAGTCGCTGCATCCGGGCCATGCCCTGACATACAGTTATGCAAACTCGCGCCACCCGGCGCAAAGCCTGCTGCTTTGGCGTCATATTGGCCGAGAATTAAGCCCATAAACTCACTCATTACATTGCGATGAAAATACGGCGGGCGAAAGGTGTTTTCCGCAACCATCCAACGCGGTGGAAAGATGACGAAATCGGCATTGGCTGTCCCCGGAATTTCCGACGGCGAAGTCAACACTGTGAAGATCGAAGGATCAGCGTGATCATAACTGACCGTATTCATCGCATTAAATTTGGCGAGATCGTATTTATACGGCGCGTAGTTGCCGTGCCATGCGACCACATCCAGCGGCGAATGATTGATGTCAGCGGCAAAGAGATTGCCGCCGAATTTGGCGATGAGCTGAAAATCGCCTTCAGTCTCTTCATAAGCTGCCACGGGCGTTGAGAAATCACGCGGATTTGCTAACCCGTTCGCGCCAATCGGCCCCAACTCCGGTAGCCGAAACATCGCACCGTAGTTTTCACAGATGTACCCTCGCGCTTTTTCCTCTAATAACTCGACGCGAAACTTCAAACCGCGCGGCAATACGCAAATTTCACCGGGCGCGACTTCTATTTGACCAAGTTCTGTAGCAAACCGCACGCGCCCAAGCTGCGGCACGATTAACATCTCGCCATCCGCGTTATAAAAGAAGCGTCCCTGCATTCCCGCATTTGCCGTGTAGACATGAATCCCGATGCCTGTTTGCAGCGCCGCATTGCCGCAGGCGCCCATTGTGACGAGACCATTAACAAAATCCGAGGTTTCCAACGGGAAGGGAATTGGGTCCCAGCGCAGTTGATTCGGCGTTATTGCCGCTTCAGCTATCGGAGCCGTTGCCAGCAATTGCCTGGCAATCGGCTGGAATGGTTGATGCACGACAGACGGGCGAATGCGATACAACCACGAACGGCGATTCGTGGCGCGCGGCGCGGTGAAAGCGGTGCCGCTGAATTGTTCAGCGTATAATCCGTGCGCGACTTTTTGTGGCGCGTTCTGGCCTTCCGGCAACGTGCCTGCCATCGCTTCCGTCGCAAATTCATTGCCGAAGCCGGATTGATACTTAAGGGAGTTCATCGCGTTTCACCTCACGGCAAAGCTTCGTAAAAGCTCACCTCGGCGGTGTAGCCATCGCGTGTGAACATCGCTTCCAATAACTGCTTGGCACTTTGACTGGCGCGTTCGAGCACGTGTGCTTGTTTGCCGGATTCTTCGATTTGAGCGCGTGCCTGCTGAAAGATTTTATCACGATCCGTCGGCTGAAAGGCATTCCATAATCCGCGCTGTTCATCGTAGGTTTTCATCTCCGTGATGTCTACGGCCATAATGCTGGCATTTGGTAAAGAGATTTTGATCTTCTTCGCCGCGTCATCAATCTTCACCTCCGTACCACGCTCCAGATTGATGCCCGCGAGCAACTTGCCCGTCACGACGACCAAGGAACGTTTCGTAGAGCCATACCAGGTGTCTTCAAAAATCACGACATCGCGCATCGTCGTTTCGCTGGTGACCAGCTTCGCCACGTTTTGTACTTTTTCGACGACGAGCGAATGTGAGATGGTGGTTTGGTTATTCACGAGCGTAGGCAGTCGCGTCGCGCGTTGCAACAGGATCGCCGCAAACACGGAAAGCAGTACAATCACTGCTAACAATGCCCACGAATTAAGCGGAAATTTTCTAGGGGTTTCATTCATTGTAAGTCTCAAACAAGCAGGAGTCATCAAATTAGCATCATCCCTGCTTTATCTCATAAGGTGCCGCGCCGCGCCTGTTCGCGCTCAATCGCTTCAAATAAGGCTTTGAAATTGCCTTTGCCGAAGCCCTGTGCGCCTTTGCGTTGAATAATCTCGAAGAACAACGTCGGACGATCTTCGACTGGTTTGGTGAAGAGTTGCAGCAAATAGCCTTGATCGTCACGATCAACGAGAATGCGCAAATCACGCAAGGTCGCAAGGTCTTCGTCAATTACGCCAACGCGGTCAGTGAGCAGTTCATAGTACGCATCCGGTACTTCCAGAAAATCTACTCCATTCGCCCGCAATTGCCGAATCGTGCTGATAATGTCGGTTGTCAACAAGGCGATATGCTGGACACCGGGGTCTTGGTAAAAGTCGGTGTACTCTTCGATCTGGCTTTTGCGTTTGCTGGGTGCGGGTTCGTTGATGGGGAACTTGATGCTGCGCGAGTGATTCGCCATCACAACGCTATTCAGTCCCGTGAATTCCGTCGAAATGTCCTTGTCATCAAACGTCATAAACCGTTCGAGGTCGAAGACGCGTTTGTACCAGTCTTCCCAAAACTGCATCTTGCCGTACTCGACATTGGCCACGAAGTGATCCAGGCGCAACAGCCCCGCATTGCGGCCCGGCACGCGAGATTCAATAAAGTCCGGCATAAACACGCCTTTATAATCGCGTTTGGAAAAGAACGAATGAATCGTGTCACCATACACTTTGACTGCTGCACGGCGCACTTCACCTTGTGGGCCTTTGATCGTATATGGCGCAACCGCAGGCTCGGCTCCACGCGCCACCGCTTCTTCAAAGGCAAAGTCCGCATCGTCCACTTCGAGCGCCACATCGCGCACACCATCGCCGTGCTTCAGGATATGCGCACTGGCTTTGTCGAGCGGCGTATATGGCGTCGTCAGCAACAGCTTGAACGTACCTTGCTGCAAGCGCATACGAACACTGTTCGCGATTACCCGTTTCGAGTCCGGTGTAGGCGATGCGATCAAACCCGAACGCGTTACGATAGTAATAATCGGCTTGCTTGGCATTGCCGACGTACATTTCGATGTGATGAACTTGGCGGATTTTTAGCGGATTACTGCTCATAAATTTTACTCCAACGTTTAGGCTATTGGCCTCGCAAAATTTGCCTGACAATTGAGTCTTTTGCCTCAATATCAACAATTACATCTCCACCTCGTTGATTGATATAATCTTTCGGGCCGTAGTTGATACGCCAATAAAGATCACCATTGCTGACTTGCGTGATAGTCACCAAACTCTCCGCTACGTTGACACCAGCTTCACGTGCGCATTTATTGGCAGCCGCAATGATGCGAGCAAGCGAAAGAGCTAATTCATCTTGAAGCACTTCAGCGGTTAATAAATTAGACATGACTTTCAGACTTCAGAAACTTTCAATAAACTCCCGCGTCACTTCTTTCAGATAACCATACGACGGAATAATGAATAGCATAGGCTGCATCATTGAGTAATCAAATTCCGTCTTGATGACTTCCCGTAAGTTGAACTTCTGCTTCGGCACACGCGGCTTGAAACAGTTTTCCAACTCGCTGAACGACGACAACAGCCCCGCGCCAAAGGCTTTGATTTCACTGCCTTCTTCGATCAAACCAAATTCGACTGTCCACCAATATAATCGGCCCAGTTCAACCAATTGTTGTTCATCGGCAATGCGCGCGCCGTAGCCGACCAGATTGGAGAAGTCCGCAAAGTCTGGGTTCGTGAATGTCGGGATGTGCCCGATGGCTTCGTGGACGATGTCGGGTTCGGGCGTGTAATCGGGGCGCGAATGATGTCGCACGTATTGCGTACAAAGCATGGTGCGCTTTTCGAGCCAGGTTAGGAAAGCGCGCGTTTCGACTAAGCCTTCAATGGGGGCGAGGCGAAAGCCGGTAAAGGCATTTAGCTTATGGCTCAAATCCTGTAGTTGCGGGATGGCGTTTGCGTGCAGCCCGAGGTGTTGCTTGGCTTGCAAATAAAACGAACAGGCACGCCGTTGCTGCACGGCTTCGAGTTGCTTGAAGACGAAGCGCCAAACCTCGGTCTCTTCTTTCGTGTACTCAACATCTGGGATGATGTGTAAAGGATCGTGCCGATAGTTGGCCGCAAGTTCGGCAATGTAATTGCGCCGTTCGCGGTATGCCGGATCGTGCGCGCCGGGGTGGTCAATCGGCAGAGAACTAATTTCGGCAAAGCTGATGTCTTCCGTCAAGAAATCGGTTTTGGTAGTGAGCCGAGCATTTGTTACTGCTTGCATACATCTCCTATTGCATTATCCCATTTGGCGTATTACTTCGACGGCTGCCGGATTGTCCAGCGCCGTCAAATCGCCCGCTTCTTCCTGCAAATAAGCAGCGCGTATCACACGCCGCATCACTTTGCCATTGCGCGTTTTCGGCAAGGCCGGAACGAATAATACTTTGTCCGGCTGCAACGGCTTGCCCATTTCGGCAGCAATTAGATGCTTTAACTCGCGCGCAAGTTCGTTGCTGGCCTGAGCAATTTCTCGCAATACACAAAACACGACCATCGCCGAGCCTTTTCGTTCATCCGGGATGCCAATGGCTGCTGCTTCCACGACCGCAGGATGATGGACGAGGATGGATTCAACTTCGGCAGGGCCAACGCGTTTGCCCGCGATTTTCAGTGTGTCATCGCTGCGCCCCAGAATAAACCACTGATCGTCTTCATCAATCAGCGCCCAATCGCCATGCACCCAGACATTTTCAAAGCGTGCCCAGTAAGTTTGTAAATAGCGTTCGTTGTCGCCCCAAAAGCCACGTGCCATGCCAATCCACGGAGCGCGAATTACCAACTCGCCGACCGCATTCCGAATCGAATGGCCGTTTTCGTCTACCACATCGGCGGCAATGCCGGGACAGGGCGCAGGAAACGAACAGGGCTTGATCGGTAAGAGCGGATTGCCCATCAGGATGCCACCAGAGATTTCGGTGCCGCCGGAGTAGTTGATGATCGGCAGGCGCTTTTTCCCCACTTTCTCAAAGAGCCACCACCACGGATCAGGATTCCAGGCCTCTCCCGTCGAAGCTAAGATGCGTAGCTTTGACAAATCGTGCCGCGCGGGCAAGTCATCGCCCTGGGTGGCAAGCGCGCGAATTAGGGTTGGAGAAATGCCCAGCACATTGACCTGATGCTTGGCGGTAAATTCCCACAGCCGATCTGCGGCAGGAAAATCCGGCGCACCGTCATACAGTACAATGCCAGCGCCCAGGAGCAATGCCCCATAAATCAGCCACGGCCCCATCATCCAGCCAATGTCTGTGATCCACGCAATGCGATCTCCTTGCCCCACATCTGTCCCCAAGCACATATCCTGCGCGGCCTTCACTGGGAAACCGCAATGCGTGTGCAAAATGCCTTTGGGTTTGCCCGTTGTGCCCGAAGTATAAATCGCAATCAACGGGTCTTCGGCATCCGTTGATTCCGCGTAGCCGAGGCGAATTTGTTTGTCGCCGGTGTTGAGCAACTGATCGAAGTAAATATCCCGCCCCGGCTTCATCGGGATCGTTGTGCGCAGACGTTGCACGACAAAAACACGGCGGAGCGTGAGGCATTCTTTGACAGCTTCGTCGGCAATAATTTTAGCCGCAACGGCTTTGCCGCGACGCGGAAAGGCATCACACGTAAAGAGCGCTTTCGCCTCTACATCCTGTAAACGCGAAGCCAGCGCGGTTGCACCGTAGCCGGAAAACAAGGGAACGGCGATTCCGCCCATGCGCCCAATCGCCAGCAACGCGATCACGGTTTCCACACACATCGGCAACTGCAGGCCAATCGCATCGCCTTTCTGCAAGCCACAAGCGCGCAAGCCTGCGGTGCAACGTTCGACTTCTGTCAACAGTTCGTGGTAGCTCAGCGTCAGCGCCGCACCTTCCTCGCCTTCCCACACCACTGCTGGCGTGTGCATGACCGCTTCGTCCTCAGCCCAGCGATTGAGACAGCTTTTGGTGATGTTGAGCTTGCCCTCGACACACCAACGCGGGAATTGAATGCCATGAGAGAGATCAACGACTTGGGTGTAAGGTTGATCGAAAGACAAGGCGAGAAACTGTAAGAGCCGATCTGTAAACCAGGCGACGTCTGCGCGCGAACGTTGAGTCAACTCCTCGTAGGAGTCGCAGCCACAGAATGAGATGAACCGCGTAAGTTGGGCGCGGGCGATGGTTTCTTGCGTTGGTTGCCAGGCGAAAATCTCTTGTTGTTGCATAACCGAACTCCAAGCCTGTGAATTATACAAAAGGCAGAATTAAAAGAAAAGTTACGTAATTGGTTAAGAAAAATAAGTTACATCTTGAATTTGATTGGATAGATGAAGTTGATAGTTAATGCTTACCGCCCTGTCCTTTGCCTTTCCAGGCTGCCGAAAAAAAACTGAAATGTTTTGCGTTTTCCTCCCATATCACAATGATAAGGAATTGAACTCCAAAAGTTACTTTCGATTCAATCTCGTGTATATAGCTGTAAAAGCAAGGCGGGCTTGAGTCACTCCAATGCCTGTGTTAGGTTTAGCGCGATCAGTCGTAACAAGAAGGATTTCATCAGATTTATGCTTCCCTGTAGCGTCACAACTCCTGTAGTGGCGATTGTCTGCAAACGGAAAACCTCATTTCCCTTTGTCGAGCGGAAGCGGGTGTACGTCATCGGTCATTATTCTTGCTTAACCTGGCAATCTTCTTCCCATTCCAATGAGATTAGTGGAATGCGAACCAAAGACTTAATTGTATGGCTCGCACATTAGTAGGCCATACCGTAACTCAATGAGTTGTAAGCAAAAAATCTTACTCTCGAACTATCAAACAGCTGGCGACAGTTGTTGCAGATTATAAAATGAGGATTAAGGGATGACTACACAACAAAAAGACTGGGTAGTAATGATCTACATGGCCGCCGATAACGACTTAGGCGATGAAAGTGTCTGGGCCTTAACCGAAATTGCCAGCGTTGACCTCAACGAAAAAATTGGTGTTGCAGTGCTTTTTGATTCTGGTGTTCGGGAAGTGCCAACCCGGGTTTTTAAATTTGGCTTGGGCGCACCAAAACCAAACTTTCTATCAGCCTTGAATCCTGCCCTTGGAAAAACCTTCAACACCAAAGCCGAAGAAAAAAAGGCGACGGTCCCAGGTCAATTGAAGAAGTTTCTCAAACAAACGATGAAGGAACACCCCGCTGAACACTATATGCTTATCCTTTCTGGGCATGGCTCTGGGGCCGTGGGTGATTTTTTGAAAGGCGGACCGGATTCCACTGGAATGAGCATCGCCGCATTAAGTAAGGCTATTCAGCAAGCAACCAGTGATTCCGCGAAGCAGATAGATGTGTTGGGAATGGATAGTTGTTTGATGAGTATGGTTGAGGTTTGTTATCAATTACCGCAAAACGTGAAATTTCTGGTTGGTTCGGAGGGATATGATCCAACGACAGGATGGCCCTACAAACCAATTCTGCGGCGCCTCTCTAAGTTCTCTCCGCCAACCCCTTTGGAAGCCGCCCAAGCAGTCGTTGATGAGTATGTGAGTTACTACACAGATTACATCATTGCTGGCACGTCCGTTGATATTGCGCTTTGCGAACTTAGTGAAAGCAACAAGAATAAGCTGGCTTCTGCGATTAAGGAACTGGTGGCAGATTTAAAGAAAAGCAGGAAAAATCGGGCCGTGCTTGACGCTATCATTCTGGCGCATTGGGAGGCACAGGCTTATAAAAGAGAAACCTACACGGATCTCTGGGATTTTTGTGATTTGCTACAGGAGCGATTTCAAGAGGACGACCCTATCGCCGTTCACTGTAATGCGGTAAAAGAGGCGATCCAGGAGATGACCCATTCTTATTCTCGTTATTATGGGCCGGAATTTCAGCATTCCCACGGCCTTTCAATTTATTTCCCCTGGCGGGAATTTGAAGGAGAATTGAAGGAATATGTCACCCTCGACTTTGCCAAGAAAAAGAAAACTGATTGGGGAGATTTCTTAGAAAATTACCTCGAAGTAACTCGTCGCGAAAAACGCGGAGAGAAGCGAATCGAAAAAGGGGAAAAGACGGGAATAGCGGCAGACGGGATAGAAGAAATTCTCTTTACTCCTCCGCTAGGGGCGGGCGGTATTTTCTTTCAAGTTCACAAAGCGGGCAATCCGCCAGACAAGGCAGGCAATCCGCCTGATAGGGCGGGCAATCCACCTGATAAAATGGGCGTCTTTACGCGGTCAGCTAGTATGAAGAATCCTCCTAACGGATTTCTAGTTAAGAAGTCAAATCGCAGGAAAGCGATCTTCTCCTAACCTGAAAAATTGCTTCGATTTCAATCCGATGGGACACGAAACAAAGGGAATAAACAACAGCCTCCAGGATTGATGCTCCGGGTTAATCGTCCTCTCCTGATTAGGCGGCACTGAGAAAATGGTGACAAAAGAACAAGCCATTGTCAGCGGTAGAAATTCTTGGCTGACAGTGGCTTTTCTTCTCATCACCTCAGCACTTTTCCTTCCGTGGAGTTGTGCATTAAGTAGGAAACCGCTTCTTCTCGGACAATTGTTACAACGGGAATTGTCTGCCGGAGCTTCCCATCAACTAGACCTCACACTCAACGCGGGACAATATGCCCACATCCTTTTGACCCCCGTCGTGGGGCGCATAAAGGGAATGCTCTACGATCCACAGAAGCAGCTACTCGCAACCATTTTCTGCTTTGAGAACGAGCCTGGTGGATTGTCCATTGTGGCAACAGAGTCAGGTGTTTTTCACTTAACTGTGCATTCTTTGGAGTATCTTCCTGGGAAGACAAGCTACACATTGAAATGGGACGAAGCACGCACCATAGTTGATCAAGATAAAAGCCGCATCGCAGCAGAAATCGCGTTCGCCGAGGCAGAGCAATTACGCACAGAATGGAAAGCAGAACAAACGCGCAATGCCATCCAAAAATACTCTGAAGCGAAAGACCTTTGGCAAGGAATTAATGAACATCGTAACGTCGCCAAAGCCTACCGAAAAATGGGAGGAGCGTTTCTCTCTTTAGGCGAGTTAGCCGCTGCACGGGCAAATTATGAACAGGCATATAATATTAGCCACGCCAACGAGGATGAGGAGTTTGTTGCCTACACACTGAATGATTGGTGTGACCTTGATTTGCGTGCAGATGAACCGGAGGAAGCTCACAAAAAGGCTACTGAGATATTCGGCATCGGACAAAGAAGGAATAACGCTCAGATCATTGCTTTGGCGACGGCGCATCTTAACCAAGTTGAAAGTTATCGTACTCCGATGAAAACAGTATCGAGTTACGAAAAACTTCTACAGTTCTGGTCGGCCTCTGGCAATGTACAACAACAGGCGGAGATTTACCAAAAGCTGGGCATTGCCTATTACTATGCTAGCGAATTTACTAAAGCTATTAGTGTCTATGAACAATCACAACAATTATCCAGAGCGATAGGAGATCAGTATAAAGAAGCCCGCGCTTTAATTTACCAGGGGAATGCTTATTCAGTTATTGGGGAGAAACAGCAAGCACTTAGTTGTTATGAAAAGGCACGCCTATTAATTAAACAAATGGGTGATGGGTTGGCAGAGGCACGCTTAAAAGCAGGATTAGGGTATGTCTTTGATAGTTTAGGGAATCAAGCTCAAGCTTTATCTTATCGGCAGGAGAGCCAACAACTTTTTCATTTGTTAGGAGCTCGTGGCGAGGAGGCCACGGCCCTAATGTATGTTGGAGAATTGAATAACTCCCTGGGAAATTCTCAAATTGCGTTAGCGTCCTTTGAGCAGGCATTACAATTATTTCGAGAGTTGAAGGATCATCGGATGATCTGCCATGCACTCAGAAATATAGGCCGGGTGTTTGATTCCCAAGGCCATAACGATCAGGCGTTGCGAAAGTACAATCAGGCTTTGCAAATGAGTCTGCCCGGTACCGATGAGCGGTGGAAGGCGTATGTTTATCTTGATATTGGGCGGTTACTTCAACATAACAGGCAATATCCTCAAGCTTCTCGTCACTATCGCCAAGCGTTGGCATTCAATCGCAAGACTGATGATAAAATTGGAGAGGCCCAAACACACTATTACTTAGCCAAATTAAGTTTGGACCAACGTAACTTGCCCGAAGCCGAGGCTCAAATTAAACAAGCAGCTTTCATGACTGAATCCGTCCGCGCTAAGGTTTTCAGGCAGGAACTGCGCACTTCTTACTTTGCCTCGGTAAATGAAATTTATGAGCTTTATCTTGACGTGCTGATGCAACGATACGGGGAAAATCCGCAGGATGACTTAGTAGCCGAAGCCTTGCGGATCAGTGAACGGGCACGGGCACGGAGCTTGCTGGATTTGCTCAACGATTCCCGCCAGGATATCAAACAAGGAGCCGATCCAAAATTACTCGAACAAGAGCGATTGTTATTGCAAACGCTCAATGGCAAGGCGGAACGCAAGATGCGGTTGGCAGGCAACAAAGAGAAAGAACCAGAACTGGCAATTCTCAACCAGGAGTTGGATTCTCTCAATGCGCAAGTGGATGAACTCCGCACCAAGTTGCGCGAAACCAGTCCGCGTTATGCCGCCCTCACGCAACCCCAACCGCTCAACGCGAGCGAGATTCAGCAAATGCTTGATGACAATACCTTATTATTGGAGTACGCCTTAGGCGAAGACCGGAGTTATGTTTGGGCCGTAACCAAAGATTCATTGGAAGTCTTTACTTTGCCGAAGCGCGCGGTGATTGAGCAGTTGAGCGGTGAGGTGTATGCCTTGATGACCGCGCCGCAACCACAGCCCACTGATACTCCACAATCCGCGCTGCTGCGCATCCAGCAAGCGGCACAACGATATTGGCCGAAAGCGGCGCAACTCAGTGACATGCTCCTGGCCCCCCTCGCTGCCAAATTGGGCAACAAGCGATTGATCGTCGTCAGCGAAGGGGCGTTGCAGCGGATACCGTTTGCGGCGCTGCCAGCGCCAGGAAGGAGAGAGGGGGAGAAAGAGAGAAAGGGAGACGATCCAACTGACTTATCTCCCCGTCTCCCCGTCTCCCCGTCTTCCTTTCTTCCTTTGGTCGTGGCCCACGAGATTATCTCTCTCCCCTCCGCTTCCATTCTCTCTGTGCTCCGCAAGGAGCGCGCAACATCGCCAGCCGCGCCAACGCAATTTACCTCGTTAATGGATTCGTTTTGGGGAATCTTCGGGAAGCGCCCCGCTCCGCCTCCTGCCGGGCTGGATTCAGTAGCGATTCTGGCCGACCCCGTTTTCGAAAAAGATGATCGGCGGATTCTGGCGGGTGCGCAAGTCCCTGCTGCTGCGGCAGCCTCACAAACGCGCGATGTGGATTTGTCGGATGAGAATCTGCGGCTCAATCGCTTGCCGGAAACGGCCAGAGCGGCAGGTGAAATCGAAAAGGCCGCTGGAGCAACGGCGTTTCTGTGCAAAACAGGCTTTGCGGTCAATCGCGCTTTACTCGCCAGCGAGGAGTTGCAACGCTACGCCATTGTCCATTTCGCCACGCACGGCTATTGGGATAGCGAACGCCCGGAACTCTCAGGCCTGGTGCTTTCGCGTTACGATCCGCACGGCAATAAGCAGGACGGGTTTTTGCACTTGAGTGACATTTATAATTTGCGGATGCCAAAAGAATTGGTGGTCTTGAGCGCCTGTGAAACCGCCCTTGGTAAAGATATTCGGGGCGAAGGGTTGATGGCGTTGACGCGCGGGTTTATGTATGCGGGCGCAGCGCGCGTGATAGCCAGTCTTTGGAAAGTGGAGGAAAGCGCCACGGTGGATTTGATGAAAATCTTTTATGGAAAACTACTACGCGAAAAGCTCTCACCGGCTGCCGCCTTGCGCGCCGCCCAGCTTGCTATGTGGCAACAAGACCCTAACAGCTTACCCTATGAATGGGCAGCCTTTGTCTTACAGGGAGAGTTTCGGTAAGGCTGCCGTCTCGCATCGAGCAAAACCAGCGAACTTCTGCCGCTTATTTCACCTGTAATGCTAGCGCCATAGCAGAGTTTGTGAGAAACTGCCTGCCAATCTTTTTAGAATGAAATATTGATGACTGACTTTCAGTGCTTGGATTCGTCTTATTAACCAGACACTGGTTTTGTTTTCTCCTTTGGAAGTACACATAACCAATGAAGACTGACTGGGAATTGACTCCAGAGGAATTTGACCGCCTCCTGGCTTGGCTAGACCCGGAGCGCGAAAAAGCAGGGGAAAGATTTCTCAAAATTTGCGAGCGACTGACGCGCATCATTGCTGCGCGTGGTTGCCACGAAGCCGAAGACGTGTTTTTCGAGGCCGCCCGCCGCATTGCCCGGAAACCACCCGCACTCTTTGACGCGTATGAAGGGGACCCCGCCCGCTATTTTCATGGCGTTGCCCATAATGTGTATCTTGAATGGCTCACTATCCAGCCTGATTGGACGACACTGCCAGCCGTACTTCCCCTGCTTACCTCCAAGAACGATGAAGAGTCATTAGAGTATCTGGATCATTGTTTGCGGCAGCTTGCTCCCCCAGAACAGGCTTTGTTATTGCGATATTATCGCGGCGACGGACAAGCCAAAATCAAAGAGCGAAAAGCCCTGTCAACAGAATTGCATTTAACCGAAAACGCCTTGCGTATCCGCGTCTCCCGCCTGCGACAAACGGTGGCGGATTGCCTCAAAAAATGCCTGGGCCTAAAATAATTAGAAATGAATCGCGGCTTTTTCCCATTACTAAGTAGAACAAAGCCCCGTGCGTCTCCCCAGGTTAAGAATTAAGGTGCAAGGGAATCATCATGAGAGAGCATAATTTGAAACAGTATTTGTTGGGACTACTGCCCGAGCCAGCGCAAACAGAACTTGAATTACATCTGCTAGCTGATGACGATGCCTATCAGCAATTTTTGCTGGCCGAAGACGATTTGATCGAAGCGTATTTGCACCATGAGTTGTCGGTGCCGGAGCGGGAGAGATTTGCCCGCATCTTCCTGGCACATCCAGCGCGACAACAGAAATTTAACTTTATGCGGGCGCTGATGGCGCAAGCCAATGCTGCTCCTCCACCCGAAACTCCCCAAACTGAGCAGCAGGGAGCGTTGTCCATCTGGGCGAGGCTCTGGCCTGTCGGCTGGAAGCTGGCGGCGGGGCTGGCCTTGTTTCTGATCGTGTTTGCGCTTTGCTTCATGTGGTCAATAGCGACTCCGGGACACGCCCCCCAATTGGCCAGTTCCCCGCAAACAAGCGCGACCGCATCAGCCACGCAACCGCCCCTGGGTGGCACTAAAACCTTACCTGTTGAGCTATCATCAGGGCAATCTATGGCGATAGGAACCGCTCTGCAAGTGATCACACTCACGCCGGAGATTGGGCAAGTGCAACTGCAATTGTGGTTGCGCAAAGATCAGTGGGACACTTACAAAGTCTCGCTCCAGCCTTATGATTTGCCTGCCAAAGAACTGCCAGGTGAGTTTAAACGGCAGCAGCGCAATGGGCTGAGCTATCTGGAAGTCTCTTTGCCTGTGACGGAGTTGCCAGATCACGAATTCACTCTCAAGCTGGAAGGGGTGATGGCCAGTGGCGCGCGCGCGCGCGCCGACCACTACAACTTTAAAGTGAAACGACGTTAGCGAAGGGAGAGCGACCTTTCCCAGTTACTCTCCACCACTCCCCACCAACCCGCGCCAAAAAGTTTCTGCCAAAAAAAACTTTATCCTTTGCCAACCAAATTTCGTAAGCTGTGTCTATAGGCATGACACTACGTAAAGGTTGGTTCCCAAGTGAATACTGAAGACGAATTGATCCAACGCGCACAAGCAGGTGACCGAGAGGCTTTTTGTGGCCTAACCCGCGCCTATCAGCGGCGGATTTATTCGTTGGCGTTGTACTACACGCGGAACCCGATGGATGCGGAAGATTTATCGCAGGAAGTCTGGTTGAAAGCCTATCGCGCCTTACCGGACTTCAAAGGTGAGGCGAGTTTTTACACGTGGTTGCGTCAGATTACGATCAATACGTTGCTGAATCAGCAACGGGCGCATTTCTGGGCCACAGGGAAAAATGCCAGCGAACGGCTTTCACTTGATGAAATCGAATTGCCGCATTCCATCGAACAGACTTTGCATCAGCGCATGCTGGTGGATCAGGTGTTGCAGGCGCTCGGCGATTTGTCGGCGCGGGAACGGCTGATTTTCCTGCTCAAGCACCGCGAGGGGATGACCTATGACGAAATCGCCTCTACCTGCGGCGTGTCCGTCGGAACTATCAAAAAAGCGTTGTTCCGCACGGTGACGAAACTGCGTGAGCAATTGGGAGTCAACCCGGCGCTGGCCGAAGCGGCTCCTGCCACCACGATGCCACCAAAGCTTTGTGAATTTCCTGAGGGTCGGGGGGCGAACTGTTAAGTTCAATGGGTCCGGGCTTGCAGGCTCGCTCCCCTGACTAAAATGTTATGAAGTACCATGATTGCCGTAAAACTCAACAGCAGATGACCGATTGGTTGTTCGATGAAGCCGCGCCGACGATTCCGGTGGAACTGGTGGATTGTCGTTCCTGTCTGGATCAATATCTGGCGCTCAAAGAGGCGCTGGGTCTCTTTGATCAGGCGGCACCTGCGCTGCAACCGGCGGAAGAATATTGGGCGGGATATGAAGCCAAATTGCGCGTGAAATTAGCGCCGGAGACGAAGCCATCGCCCTGGCAACGATGGTTTGCGCGTCCGCTTTGGTTGCTTCCTGTCGCTGCCGCGTTGTTGGTTTTGTTATTCGGCGTGGCCAGGAGTCAGCGCAGTTCTCAACCCGTTGAGAACAAGTCGGGGGAAGAAGTTGCAGGTGCTCTGAAGCCCGGTATAGGGCAGGAAAAAGAGAACGACACGCCAAAAAATCAAGCACGCAAACGCAAGCTGGAGAAGCAGGCGAAACCGGAACGCAAAGAGTCTGGGCGTCCGCCGTATAAAAAACCGTATCTTCTTTCTGACCCCAGCCCGATGATGGCGCTGGCTGCACTGACCCCGGAAAACGCTGTCACCGTGCGGCACGTCGAGCGGGCGCAACGCTTGCTGCGTTCGTTCCGCAATAGCAGTCCGGCAAATAACACAAATTTTGATTTGGCCTATGAACGGAAACAGGCGCGCCAGTTGGTTTATCAAAACATTTTGCTGCGCCGTGAGGCTGAAACGCGCGGCGATTGGCCAACCGAAGAAATGTTGAGCAGCCTGGAATCGCTCTTGCTCGACATTGGCAATTTGCCCACACGGCCTACCACCGACGATGTCAATCCGATCAAAGAACGGATGCAAAAGAAAGAAATCGTGGCGCAGTTACAGCTTTACGCCACGCCTGTTACCGTCGCGTGGGCTGATTAATTCGCAGACTATTTTATGAAAAGGAATAGAATTATGTTACGACGAAATCATCTCCCTACTTTATGTCTGACTTTTCTTGTTTTGACCGGCATTGCCGGGCTGCCGAGCTATGGCCAATTTGCCTCTCCCGACTTTACGCGGCTCAATCGCTTCGTCCAAACCACGAATGCCAGCGATGCGGCGGCGAAAGTCTTTCGCGTCGGACGCGATTTGATCGAAGAGGATAAATACGCCGCTGCTGCGCGTCAGTTCAAGGATTTCATTGTCGCGTATCCGACTAACAAAAGCGTGGATGCCGCGTATTACTGGCTGGCCTTTTCGCTCAAGAAGCAAGGACGGATGCAAGAGGCTGACACCATATTACAAAAGCTGCTGGCAAGTTACCCGAAGTCCAGTTGGGCACGGGATGCTAATGCTTTGCGCTTGGAAATGGCTCCGTCATTAGGCAATGACGAATTAGTGGCGCAAGTAATTGGGGCAGCTCCGCCGCCGCCTCGCCCCACAATTTCTGCCCAGGCTCCCACCCCCTATCCAACTCCACAGGCTGCTCCGATTGCGCCCCGGCCAGAAGTTCATCCGCTTCTTCCTCCTGCGGCTATCGGAATTGGTAGCGCAGATGGTGTTACCTTCGTCCCGGTTCCTGGCCAGGCGTCCAGCGGGATGGATGAGAAAGAAGAAATCAAAGCCATTGCCTTGCAAAGCCTGATGCAATCGAACCCGGAACGCGCGCTGCCGTATATTGCCGACATTCTCAAAAACGACTCCAAAGCTAGCAAAGGCTTAAAGGAATCCGCCGTGCGGTTGCTCGGTCAATATCGTGGCCCGAACAGTACGTCAATGTTGCTTGACCTGGCGCGCAATCAGTCCGATCCCAAACTGCGGCGCTCGGCCATTTATATGCTGGGCAACTCAGATGACGACAAGGTGTTTGATCTGTTGTTGGATTTGGCGACGAAGTCCACTGATCCTGATGTAGCGAAGGCCGCCTTGCAGGCGTTGGCGCGGCATCGGAATCAACGCGCGAAAGATATGATTGGCAACCTGGCGTCTACTGCACAGTCGCCGCTCATTCGCCGGGATGCAATTTACCTGCTCGGTGATCGCAGCGATGACGCTTCGGTGGAGCGGCTGATCAAGATTTACGATTCCGAGTCTGACCCCGACCTCAAAAAACACGCGATCTATGCTTTATCCCGCAGCTCGAATGCCAAAGCCCGACAAAAGTTGCTGGACATCGCCCGCACAAATGGCAATGAGGACGTACGCGTGCAGGCGATTCAATGGCTCGACGACCGTGGCGACGCCAGCTTAGTGGATGAATTAGTGAAGCTCTATCAATCCGACAAGAGCTTGAAGGTGCGCAAGCAGGTGATTTTCAGCCTATCGCAAATGGCCAGTCGCGGTGCCCGGTATTTGGTCGCGCCACGAGCCGTAAGCGGGCAGGGGATTGCCACTACTGCACCGGCGGTTGCCTGGTCGGGCGACTTGTTGAATCGCTCTGACCGAAACACTGCCGAGCGCGCCGAGAAAGCGGCGAAAGCGCTCCTGAGCCTCTATGATGGAGAAGGCGATGAAGCCATGAAAAGCCAGATGCTCTTTGCTTTCAGTCAATCAAAGTCCAAAGACACGCTGCAAAAGTTGATGCAAGTGGCCAAGAACGATCCGTCGCTGGCGCTGCGCAAAAAGGCGGTCGTGTACTTAGGACAAAGCAATGATCCAGATGCCTCGAAATTCCTGGAAGAGATTTTGAAATAGTCCCTTCTCATCAGCATTCATTTTGATACTCGTAAGCGGTTGGGAGCGAGCGTTAAGAGTACAAGCTTTAGCTTGGTTATTCGCTGGGGAAGAGCCACAGCCAAGCTAAAGCTTGTACTCTTAACACCTGCTCGTCCACGACTGTGTCCAGAAAGGAAATTGCGATGCAAGCACTAATAAAATTGGCCATTCTTTTCACTGCTTTCGTTGTGAACTCGGCCAACGAGCAAACGCCTGTTGCACCTTCGCCACAATTCATCACGATAGAAGGCGCGAATCTCAATGCCAAGCTGGATGCCGCCAAGAAACAAGGCCAAACGCGCGCCACCCGGTTTTGGACGGCATATTCCTTTGACGTGCGCTCCGGCATTGCGATGGATGCGGACGTTTACAACCACAGCAACACAACGTGGGTGAATGGCGTGATGATCGGCTCCACCTTTGAAACGCGCAACCTCGCTGTGTTTCTGTTATATGAGCCGAGCGGTAATGCGCTTCCTCGCCTGGAGATTTACAACCTCGAACGCAAGCGCGAATACAGCGGCTATCCCGTCTACTGGCTCGGTCGCGCCAACAACGAAGAAAGCCTGACGCTGCTGAAAGGCTTGGTAGATAACCAAAGCGATGAGCGGATCAAAGATCGGGCGACCCAAGCCATCGCCTTGCACGATGATCCGCGCGTTGGTGGGATATTAAAGACGCTCGCGCAAAAATCGAGTCCTGTGAATGTTCGCAAGACGGCTCTCTTCTGGCTCGGTCATGCCGAAGGCGAACGCGATTATCTGGCGAGCATCGTGCGCGATGAGCAGGAAACGCTCGAAGTTCGCAAGCAAGCCGCCTTCGGCCTCGGCGTCAATAAAGACAAGGCGGCGTTACCGACTTTGCAAAACCTATATGCCTCGGTCACGCCGCGTGAATTGAAACGGCAATTGATCTTTGCCTCTTCGATCAACGAGAACAAAGACGCTGCCGTAGATTTTCTCATCCAAGTTGCCAGCAACGACCCCGAACGCGAATTGAAAAAACAAGCGATGTTCTGGCTCGGCCAAAAAGCCGGGGATCGCAGCTTGAAATTCCTAAGCGATGTCGTCGAGAAAAATGACGGCGATACCGAAGTGCAAAAACAAGCCGTCACGGCCATCGGCCAACGCCGCAAAGACGAAGCGATTCCGTTCCTCATCAAAGTTGCGAAGACGCATCAGAGTTTGGCGGTGCGCAAACAGGCGATTTTCTGGCTCGGCCAAAGCGGCGACGAACGGGCTTTGGCCTTCTTCAAGGAAATCTTTGCGCAGTGAAAAGCTACGACTCGGCATTCACCGCCGCAATCAACGCCTTGATATAGCCAAACGTATAAGCGAATGCATGCAAGCCTCCCGCATCGCCTTGAATCTTCGGGACGTGATCAGGCATCATCATTCCGTCGTAGCCGACCTCTTTATAAACGCGCATCGCTTTGAGCATGTCCACGTCGCCGTCGTCAATGAAGGTCTCGTGAAACTCGAGAAAGCCGCCACGAATGTTGCGGAAGTGAACGTTGAAGATTTTCTTGCGCGAGCCAAAATAACGAATCACATCGAAGATTTCCTGACCGGGCTTGGCCAACATCTCCGACACCGTGCCCTGACAGAAATTAAAGCCGTGATTCGGACTGTTCACAATACTGATGAATTTTTTCAGTCCTTCGACGCTGCCCAGCACTGTATGCACGCCGCGATAGCCTTTGCCTTTCGGCATGCCGGGATCGTGCGGATGACACGCCAGCTTCATTTTGTATTCATCCGCTACCGGCATCACGCGTTTTAAAAAGTACGTGATGCGTTCCCAATAGACATCTTCATTGACCGGGCCGGCTTCGGTGAGCGCGGGTTCCTGTTTGGCTTTGGTGTAACTGAACGCGCGACTGACCGAACCGCCCCGACCGGCGACCGGCTCCGTGCTGACCACGCCCAGAATGCTCATGTTGTATTTCAACATCGGGACGCCCGCCCGTGAGGCGTTGCGAATCATCTGGCAAATGTCGTCAATCTGGCGATCACGCTCCGGGCTTTTGCCGAGCATGATCGCCGGGTTTTCGTGTCTGGTAATGTAAGCCGAACTGAGTGGCAACGGCACACAATCCAACTTGATGCCAAAGGATTCGACGCGTTCGCGCAGCTTGGTTAACGATTCGACCGACCATTCGGCGTCGAATTTCGCCGACGGCAAAACACTGCAAATGTTGTTCACGCCCAGGGCGGCAAACAATTTCAATGCTTCGTTGTGAGAGTGATTCTGGTGGCCGACTTTCATCATGGCTTTGGGCGGCGCAGTGGTTGCAGGCACAGGATGCGCCGCCACGTGGGTCGCTACGTTTGCTTCAAGCAATGCGCTTGCCGACAGGCTTAGTCCAGTCATTTTTACAAAGTTTCTTCGGTGCATAAGGTTCCTCTGTTCAGTTGTTTGATCTCAAATCCCCAGGCTTGATGGAGTGGCTTTGCTATAGAGCAGGGGAAGTATAGTGCTGCTCCTTGCGGCAAGACAAGCGTTGACCCGTTACAGCAAAAAAACATTGGAGAAATCCTGTCACAACCGACCCCGCATGGTTGCCCGGAACATTGCATTTCCACGCTGGGGTTGGTAAAGTGCCGATGTCAACCAAAACCGCTCACGCGAGGCTACTTTGCGTGAGCGGTTTTTCTTTTTGCAATAAGGAGAAGGCACTATGCAGGACGAAGAATTTATGCAGCAATTTGCCGCGGGGACGCTCGAAATCTTTCATCACCAGGATCACGTCAAGATGGGCTGGCTCTACTTGCAACGCTCCCCTGTCCTGGAAGCCATTGCAAAGTTCACCGCAGCGCTGAAACATTTTGCCGCCGCCAAGGGACAACCGAAGCTGTACCACGAAACAATTACGTGGGCATATTTGCTATTGATTCATGAACGGATGCAAGCCAGAGAGTCGCCCAATTGGGAAGACTTTGCGGCGCAGAATCCTGATGTATTGTCGTGGGAGACGAGTGTGCTCAAAACCTATTACCGCGCCGAGACGTTGCAATCTGAACTGGCGCGCCGGGTTTTTGTTTTTCCCGATAAGTGTGCTACAAGCTGAGCGACGCTATGATCTTCCTCTTCGGTTTCCAAACAGTCAAAACTCCGGTCACAGATGGGCTGACCGTGCGGCGGCAATGTGATCGTTGTCAGCTCATTTCAGACTTGCACGAATATCGCGTGCGGAACTTTTTCGCGGTGTTTTTTGTGCCGGTGTTTCCTCTTTCCAAAGGCCAGGAGATGCTGGTTTGTAGTCGGTGTCAGGCAGCGGTTTACCCACAGGAAAAAGATTATTTAGCGGCGGGCAAAGAACTCCCGGCGTCGTTCCTGCGCGATCCGTCAGGGCCTTCACAAGTGGACAAGCCTGTTATTACCTGTAAGTTCTGTCACGGCAAATTGCGCCTGCCGCTGCACCACAAACGCCTGCTGGTAACTTGCCCGCATTGTCGGGAACAATTTAATTACGTGCCGAAGCCGTAGCTTTGAGAGTTTTGAGCGTTGAAAGCCATCCGATCTCCCTAGACTTTCTAGGCTCTCAAGACCTCCTCCTGGTTACGGCGCTTGCATTTTTGGCGTGCGCGGCGACAATACGAACGATTTGATTTTCTGAATCCCATCACTTTCTCGAAAGGCGGAACCCGACAATGAAGCAAAAGCTTACGCGTCGTGACTTTGTCGTCAGCAGTGCTGCAACTGGTCTTATGATTTCACATTCTTCAGCCAAAGCGCCTGAACTCTGGATACAACGGAGTGTCAAACCTGTCATCGTTTCTTCTGCGAATGGCCATCGCTTTAAAAATGGCGGCGATGTGACCTGCGTGGAAAAAGCGTTCAAGCTGATGACGCAAGGTTCTGATGTGCTGGATGCCTTAATCGCCGGCGTCAACATCGTCGAGCTTGATCCCGAAGACACAAGCGTTGGCTATGGCGGGTTGCCGAATGCGGATGGCATCGTGCAACTGGATTCTTCGTGTATGCACGGCCCGAAAAAACGTGCCGGAGCCGTGGCTTGTGTCGAAGGCGTTCGCACGCCTTCGTTAGTGGCGCAAGCCGTGCTGGAACAAACCGATCATCACTTGCTCGTGGGCAAAGATGTGCAAGCATTTGCGCGTAACCTTGGTTTCAAAATCGAAGACGATCTCAACACTGACCGCTCGCGCAAAGCATGGCTCGAATGGAAGCGTCGCACTGATCCCGATCATTACCTTGATCCCAAAAAGCGCGCCGAAATCGGGATGCTGCGGACGATGGAAATGGTGGCCGAAGGCTGGATTGATCCGCAGCACGTGTTCGGCACAATCAATTGTGATGGAGTAAATGCAAAGGGCGAAATCTGCGGCGTGACGACGACGAGCGGCCTGGCCTTCAAAATCCCCGGGCGCGTCGGTGATTCGCCGATCTTGGGCGCAGGGCTATATGTTGACGGCGAAGTTGGCGCGGCAGGCTCAACCGGGCGCGGCGAAGCAAACCTTTTCAATCTTTGTTCGTTCCTGATCGTCGAAAACATGCGGCGCGGGTTGCATCCGAAAGATGCTGGCATGGAGGCGCTGAAGCGCATCAAAGCCAACACGATTGAGAAGCGTTTGCGCACCAGTAAAGGCAATCCCAACTTCGGCATCAACTTCTACATCGTCAATGCCAAAGGCGAGTTTGCCGGCGTTTCGATGTACACCGCGAAGTATGCTGTTTGTACGGAGAATGGCCCACAGCTTTTGGATTGCGAGTCGTTATTTCAAGGGAAACCGGAATAGGCATTGGTCACTTACCCTTGGTCATTTGTCATGCGTTGCGCTTGCAAGCTCTAGCCAGTGATAAATGACTCATGACTCAGCGCAGTCGCCTGAGAATTCCTGACGAATCCCAGCCCGCTTACCGTGCTAACTTTTGGTGTCTTTCTTAACGGGCTTGAGCGTGAAGAGCAAATACTCGCCGCGCTTGCGTTCTTTGTCTGCGGTGATGGAATCCAGATTCTCAACGGGCATTGCCGACACAACTTTGATATTGGCTTTGGGCAGTCGTTGTTTGGTGCGCGCGGCTGTGCCCAGGCGATAATCCGAGTGAAACGCGCCGTTGTAGTGAATCACCAGCGTGTTCGGCGCGGCCTGGGCTGCGACGGCGATGGATTCAGCCATCGTTTCGTCTTTGACGCACTGGGCTTGATACATCCGTTCGATCATCGCCGGGTCTATTTTCGGTGCTTCTTTGCTGTCGCCGGGATGTCCGCTCATCGCTTCGGTGAAGCGTTTGAAGTAATCATCCGATGGGCAGGAAAACTGCTTGGCTAAATAGCCGCGCTCGGCTTCCGGTAGTTTTTCGGCGGCGCTCAGTCCGCTCTTGCCGACTTGGGAAGCATAGCGACGCGGCACATTGCCGGCGATGACCTGCCAGCCTTTGGCTTTGGCGAACTCAATCAAGGGTTTGTAATCGGTGGCATAACGTGGCCAGGGGCGCGAGTTTTTGAGAAAATCCTGTTCGCTGATTTTGCCTGCCAGATAGTCGTTCACGTGTTGTTGCACATCGCGCTCGAACATTTCCAGCGCCACAATGACGTTGCTGCGTCGGCGCGCAATGCCCTCAAGAATAGCAACTTCCAACCGATGCGTGCCGGGATCATCATGCTGCTCACCGATGAACACGACATCCGCGCGCGCCAGGTCAGCCAGCATCGCTTCAAAATCCGTAAAGCGTTTCTCTTTCGTGTCGTACACTCGATGCGGAACGTAACTGGATTCTGGTTGTGCGAGCGCTGTGGTTCCGAGCAAGAAGGCGAAGAGCAGGCAAAGTCGAATGAGCATTTTTGCAATCTCCAGGTTTAGATTAAAAGCGCGGGTAGTATAAACTCTGTGCGCGCATTTCAAAACTTGAGGCAGCCACATGCGAAGACTCTTTGGGCAAAGACAGGAAACGATTAGCAATTTTACGACTACGATTGAACTCGGCGCGTATGGCGAACGCCTAGCACTGGCGGAATTGCAACGGCGTGGTTATCGCGTTGTGGTGACGAATTACACTGCGCCGCTGGGGCGCAATCGCACGGGCCGCGCTATCACGGGCGAGATTGACATTATCGCGTATGACGTGGAGGGCGTGCTATGCTTTATTGAAGTCAAAACCCGCACGAGCGCTGCGTTTGCTGCGCCCCAGGCTGCCGTAGATTTAAGCAAACAGCGGCAAATCATTCGCACGGGCAGAGTCTATCGTCGTGTGCTGCAATTGAGCGGGGAACCATATCGCTATGATGTCGTGAGCGTGTTGCTGGCGCAGGCAACCCCCGAAGTCACGTTGTTGCAAGGGTATTTTTCGGACGGGCGATTTCAGCGCAGCAATTGGTTTAGGCGCTATTGACAAATCATCTGGCATCGGCTAAAAACTCACCCGTTGACAATGAGCGGGAGTAACTCAGTGGTAGAGTGCGACCTTGCCAAGGTCGAAGTCGCGAGTTCAAATCTCGTCTCCCGCTCCAATTTTTTTCAGCATCTCCAGTTTGCGGCGAAGGCGACAGTCAGAACTTTTGTCCTGACGTTTCTTGAGGATGTGCGCCAGGCAATTCAACCCGCCTGGTCGCCACTCACCTAACATTATGGCCTTTCGCCGCAATCCTCTCGTTAGGCTTATGCAAGCCGTCCAAACCATTAACCAGGAATTACTCGACACGCTACTTGCCCAAGCGCATGCGGTTCCACGCTTGCGTACGATTCATTGTTTGCACGAAGGTGACTGGGAGCATTGTCATCGCATGCTCAACGCCCTGGCGGTTGGCACCTATGTCCGCCCGCACCGGCACGGCGATCAGCATCAGAGCGAAGGCTTCATCGTGCTGCGCGGCAAGTTGGCGATTTTGATTTTTGATGCGGCAGGGCAATTTGATGCTGCTCAAAGTTGCGTACTCTCCCTGGCCAGTGGCAACGTTGGGATGAACATCAAACCGGGCATTTGGCACACTTTGGTGGCGCTGGAAGATTCTGTAATCTACGAAGTCAAAGGACATCCGACAGGTGGCTTTGTCGCCGAACGGGACAAAGACTTTGCTCCCTGGTCGCCTGCCGAGGGCGATGATGCTGCGCCTGCTTACCTCCGCGAGTTAGCCTTACTTGCGCGGCAACTGATCGCTTGCGACTTCTGACGCAACCCTCCACTTCCGGCGCTTTCTCTCCAACCTAAAAATCTGCGCTGATTCGGAGCGCCATTTGCTTGCATCTGGCAAACGTGCTTTAGTGCCCAGATAGAATTAGCCGTGCCGTAGCGAGCGGCTGTCTTGGCGGGAGGGATTGCTATGCTGGATGCACGATTCGTCGTTATTCCTTTTGTGCTACAAGTGATTTGTATGAGCGTGGACGAGCTTTATTATCATCGGAAGCGTTCGTTGACGCGCTGGGAGCGACTCGGCCATCCGTTAGATACTTTGACCGTCTTGCTGTGTATGCTGTGGGTTTTATTGGTGCCGCCGGTAAAACAAACCATCCTGATGTATGTCTTACTCAGCATCTTCTCTTGCTTTTTCATCACGAAAGATGAACGCATACATCATCGCATGTGTTTGGC
Source organism: uncultured Acidobacteriota bacterium (assembly GCA_963794955.1). Lineage (GTDB taxonomy): Bacteria > Acidobacteriota > Blastocatellia > RBC074 > RBC074 > JAFDVL01. The sequence continues at coordinate 274,221 of CAWCGF010000013.1, read as the reverse complement.
GGGGGAACACTGGTTGCATGCAGTTTTGTTCGTCCTCCATCCGATCATTCTGATTGGGGCCGGGTTGCTCTGGCCTGCGGCGCATCAGCAATCGTTGCCGGGGGTACAATATACCGGCTTTGAGAAAGCCTTTTTGCAGAGCAGCACGATCTTGATTTTTTCGTGCGCTCTCTATCAGTTCGTCTATTGGAATTTATTATGGAAGCCACGTTCGACAAACAAATAAACAACGATATTTATCATCAACTGGGCGAACGCTGGTATACGGCGAAGGACGATCCGGTGGCGTTATTACGGGCGGAATCGCGGGCCCGCAATCCCTGGGTGGTAAGCGAGATTCGCAAAGCTTTTCCCACCGGACAGGTAAGCGCGCTGGACATTGGATGTGGCGCGGGCTTTTTATCTAACGTGTTGGCGCAACAGGGTATGAATGTGACTGGCTTAGATGCGTCAGCGGAGAGCCTGGCCGTCGCGCGGCTGCATGACGAAACGGCGCGCGTACAGTATCAGGAAGGCGATGCGAATCATCTGCCATTTGCCGATGCATCGTTTGAGGTCGCCTGTGCGATGGATTTCCTCGAGCATGTCGAACGCCCCGCCCAGGTCGTAGCGGAAGCGGCGCGTGTATTGAAGCCGGGCGGTTTGTTTTTCTTTCATACCTTCAATCGTAATTGGGGGGCCTGGTTGTTTGGCATCAAAGGCGTGGAATGGTTCGTCAAAAATACGCCGCGCGATATGCACCTTTACCGCTTGTTCATCAAGCCGACGGAATTGCAACAATATTGTGAGCAAGCCGGGTTGCGCGTGACCTCGCTTCAAGGCTTAGCCCCCGTCATTGCCAGCCGCGCGTTCTGGAAAATGGTGGCAACCGGGACAGTAGACGACGATTTCCAATTCCAATTTACGCCTGCTACCTGGCTGGGCTACATTGGCTGCGCTACGAAAGTTATTTGATCCGGTCACAGTTTAGGTTTCACTGTGCGCAAGAGCGGATCCTGGATCGCGCGCATCTTCGTGTCCAGCCGTTGCTGCAATTGCTCGCGCATGCCACGAACCTTTTCATCTTTGTACAAATTCTTCATCTCGCCAGGATCGTTTTTCAAATCATACAACTCGTCCAATTCGTTGGCGTGGTAATGCCGCACCAGCTTCCACTCGTTCGTGCGCAGCATTCGCATATAGGCCAAGCCGACATTGTGCAAATCGTATTGCCCGAAAAATTCGGCGCGCCAATTGGCTATCGTTTCTCCGCGCAGCAACGGCGAAAAATCCATTCCATTTTGCTTTACAGTTGTCGGCGCTTTGAGCTTGAGCATTCCCAACACGGATGCAAACATATCCAAATTCAAAACCGTTTCATTGATTTCGCGGCCCGCTTTGACGACGCCTGGCCAACGAATCATGAGCGGAATGCGCAATGACGTGTCCCACATATTCGGACGCTTCGGGCCATTGACGCCGCCCGCGATCCAGTAGCCGTTGCCTTTGGTTTCGATGCCGTGATGCCCAATGTTGTAGCCGTGATCACTCTGAAACATCACGATGGTGTTGCCAGATAAATTTAGTCGGTCGAGCAATGACAATAGCTTGCCTAAATTGCGATCCACCGCATGCACGGCGGCATAGTACGCGCGATACAAACGTTTGACGTGCGTGGCGTCCAAACCGCGTTGGTTCGGAATTGTCGGGTCAAGATTCGCAAACAGCTTCGTATCCTCTTCTGGCATCGGGCCATAGGGCGTATGCGGCTCGCGGAAGTGGATCAATGCGGCAAATGGCTTGTCTTTATTGGCCGTAATCCAGCGCACTGCATCGTCCATCACGATGTCAGAACCTGCACCTTTGACTTCGACCATTTGTCCATTGACTTCGAGCTTGGGATTCAGGGGAGCAAAACTGCCTTGCACAGAACCCATAAAATAATCAAAGCCACGCTTGCTCGGATGAAATTCAGCGGTCGTGCCAAGATGATATTTGCCAAAGAGCGCCGTCTTGTAGCCGTTCTTTTGCAATACCTGCGGCCACGTTGTAGCGACTTTCGGTAACCCCATTCCCGACGCACCTTCATCCGGCGTCAAGTAATCTGTGACGCCGACCTGCGTGCCGTAAAGCCCCGTCAAAAACGCGACCCGGCTCGGCGAACATACCGGCGTTGTGACAAACGCCTGATTGAACTTCACGCCTTCGCGCGCGAGCCGATCCATATTTGGCGTAATGGCTTCGCGGTTGCCATACGCGCCGATGGACCATAGCGCCTGATCGTCGGTTACTATGGAGATGAGGTTATATTTAGGTTGGGCTAGGGAGCTGCTCGTCAAAATGAAGAACAGCGAGCAAAGGATGAATACTTTCATATCTTCAGTCCTAATAATCGTGCGGCATTCGCGTGATAAACCTTGCGCAAAATCTTGTCCGGCAAACCCAAGCCATAGATCCGCCAGCGGCCTTGCGGCGGCACGGGTGCGGGGGCATAATCGAAATACTCGTCTTCGGTTTCCAGGAAGCGAAAATAAATCTCATACAACTTATCGCCGAAGATTTGCTGCGGCGTTTCGATGCCGTAGGGAACGGCGTCGGTGCCGAACAGAATACGGTCTTGATACTTGTCGAAGAATTTACGGGAGGCACGCGGTTGTCGCCCTAATTCGCCGATGCGTGCGCCGATCTCAACTGACGTGTTCGGGTATTTATCCAGCCATTCTGAAACCCAGGTCAGGTCTTCGGCATTACCGACGTGCAACAGTACAAACTGCGTTTTCGGGTGGCGCGCGACGACGCGCAACCGCGCTTCGTGCAACTCACGATTGCTCGGAAAGTCCTGCCCGTGGAAAGACCAACTCGGATGCGCATTCAATTCTTCAAAGCGTTCGTTGAAGCGGTCAATCGGCGTGAAAAAGGCTTCGGGATCGGAGGTGTGAATCGCGATAGGCATCTTGTGCGCGCCTGCCGCTTCCCACATTCCATCGAAGCGGCGATCATCAATTTTGACGAGGCTGCCTGTCGTCACGTTCTCGCGCAGAAATAGTCCCAGTGTCTTCAAAACCTTGATGCCGCGTGCCCCCAACTTTTTCGCGCGTTCGATTTGATCAGCTTGGAACTGCAAGTAATTCGGCTCCAGGATTTTGCTGAACCACGGTTCGGTGAAGACAACAAAGCGGTCGGGGTGCGGTGTTTGCCAGACGCGCAGATTTTCTTCCAATGCCGGGCCAAAGCCGCCCGTCAGGTTGACCATCGTGCGCAGGTTCTTGCGATTCATCACCGCGAGAACCTCATCTGGTTTTGCCCGCGAAACGGCGGTCGGTTGCGCGCCGGAATTGTTGGTGAACGCCAGATGGGTATGAAAATCAATGACCGGAAAGCGCGCCTTGGCGACCACTGTCTCTTTGACGTGCAGCATGCTTTTCGGCTCGTAGTCTTTGATGTCGAGCGGTTTGGGTTGTGGTTGCTGCGCTTGCGTCAGGCGGATGCCTGTCACGGCGGAAGCCGCAAACCCAGCCAGGAGTTTTCTTCGGCTAATCTGGTTCATAATTTTCAAAAAAAACAGCCATATCCGATATAGAAATAGGGTGTGGGACATTCTGCCTTTTGCCTTGTTCATTGTTTATTGATTCAGCAGATTGTCCTTGTGAACAATGAAGAATGAACAAGGCAAAAGGCAGAATAAGAATTTGGGACAGCGCCACAATTCCAAGGATTTTCCCAACCGAGCATTGCTGGGAAAAGAGTAGCGCGCTACTCAATCAGTTTCATCGCCAACGTCACGCCATCACCAATTTGCATTTGGCTCAGGAAGACGCGCGCATCGCGGTGCAGCGCCTGGTTGAGCGCGCGAATCGCCACTGTATCCACATCCTGCACGCTTTCGTCTACGACCTTGCCGTACCAAAGCGTATTATCGAAGACGAGCAACCCGCCCGTGCGCACAAGCTGCAACGCGCGTTCGTAGTAATTCAAATAGTTCTCTTTGTCGGCATCAACAAATGCGAAGTCAAACGTCCCGGCTTGTCCCTCGGCTAACAGCGCATCCAGCGTTTGCACGGCGGGCGCGAGGCGCAAATCAATCTTGTGCGCGACACCCGCTTCGGCCCAGTACCGACGCGCGATGGACGTCCATTGGTCGCTGACATCACAGGCAATGATTTGGCCATCATCGGGCAACGCGAGCGCCGTACAAAGCGAACTGTAGCCCGTGAAGACGCCGACTTCGAGTGTTTTCTGCGCACCCATCAATTTGAGCAAAAGCTGCATGAATTGTCCTTGCTCCGGCGAGATTTGCATCACTCCTTCGGGGAGGTTAGCCGTTTCCGCGCGCAAGCGTGTGAGCAGTTCCGGCTCGCGGAGCGACGTGTTGAGCAGGTAAGCGTAAAGTTGATCGTTGAGCGGCAAATAACCTGTAGACATAATTTTGGTAGCTGTTAGCCGTTAGCCGTTAGCCAGAAAGAGGGTTTGGCTAACAACTAAAAGCTAAGAGCTGCTTCTCCTATACCGTGATAACAGTTCTTCTAAAAATCCTTCGTAGGTGAAGGTGTCTGCCTCGAATTGCGGGCGAACTTTATTGAGGATGGGCACCGCCACCCGCCACGCCATCCATTGGCGTGGCAGGTCGGGCAAGTCGTAGCGGCGGCGCAGAAAGGCTTCGACGACCTCAATTTCAGTGCGCGTGACAGTACGCAGGTCACCTTTGAAATCCACGGCGGTGGCGATGCGGCGACGGGCAATATCAAAGCCCCAACCCGTTTCCAGTTCCTCGCTGTCATCGCGCTCGAACACTTCGGTGAATGAGGGGGCTTCGCTGTTCCGTTCTTTGACGACAACGGTTCCGGCGACAAAATCGCCCAAGCGTTTGCCGCGCGCGCTGGCAAAGACAAAGAGGATGCCAATCGAATACAACGGCGGCGGCAGGGAATCGGCGCTGCGCAGCAGGTTGCGCGCCAGCGCCTCAAATGCATTGATCGGACGCCCATCTTCTTTGATGACGCGCAGTCGTAGCCAGCGTTTGCCGGGGGTTTGTCCGCTCCACACCGCTTCAAAAAAGGCGAAGTAGCCGAAGATGATGACGAAGCTGACCAGACTGGTTAGCGCCGTTACCCACAAATTGCCCGAAGAGATTTTGTCTATTGTCGTGGTGGTGAAGCGATCAATTTCCTTGCTGACGGAAGTGGCGACAATCAACGTCAGAACAATGGCAATCATTTGAATCGCGTGGTCAATGGCGCAGGCCAGAAACCGATTACCGAGCGAGGCCAGGGCGAATTGCAATTCGACGTGTTCGGGCGTTTCGATGATGAGCGTTTCTTCTGCCATAGCATTAGCGAGCGGCAATAGTAGCGAACTACTCCTGAATCCACAATGTACCTGCCGCAATCGTTTGACTGCGCTTTGACCGGCATGTTAGGTTTGCCGTCCTGTACCTACTCAGTAAAAAATGAATTGATAATTAAAGGAACCCAACGTGTCTCATGAGCAACTGAAACGAACCGCTCTCAACCATGCACATCGGCAACTCGGCGCGCGAATGATAGATTTCGGCGGTTGGGATCTGCCGGTAACGTATGCCGGTACCATTGACGAACACCTGGCTGTCCGAACGGCGGCGGGCCTCTTCGATGTGTCGCACATGGGCGAACTCGAAGTGCGTGGCGCACAGGCGCTCGCGCTCGTCCAGCATGTTACGACCAATGACGCCTCCAAGCTACAGGTCGGGCAAGCGCAATATGCCGCGCTGACGACGCCACAAGGCACGTTCGTAGACGATTTGCTGGTGCATAAGCTGAGCGAGGAGCATTACTTTTTGTGCGTGAATGCCTCCAACACTGACAAGGATTTTCAGTGGATCGTGGATAACACCAAGGACTTTGATGCCGTAGTCGAAAACACAAGCGGAAAATACACACAAATCGCCCTGCAAGGGCCGCGCGCGCTGGAGATTTTGCAGCCCTTTGCTGACGTGAATTTGAGTGCGATCAAATACTACTGGTTTGCCACCGGCACGGTGGATGGCGTGCCTGCAATCATTGCGCGCACAGGCTATACGGGCGAGGACGGCTTTGAGTTGTATCTTGATCCCAACGCTTCCGAACAGATTTGGAACAGGCTACTTGCGGCTGGTCAAGGGGTTGGCCTCCAGCCTTGCGGATTAGCCGCACGCAATACCTTACGCCTGGAAGCGAAGATGGCGCTCTATGGCAATGACATTGATGATACAACGACGGTTTATGAAGCTGATTTGGCGTGGATCGTCAAATTAAAGAAAGGCGACTTCATCGGTCGTGATGCGTTAGCGCAGCAGCAAGAGCAGGGCATCACGCGCAAGCTGGTCGGCTTTGAAATGCTTGAGCGAGGTATTGGACGCGATCATTATCCAATCTTTATTGCTGGGCAGCAGGTCAGTCAGGTGAGTTCTGGCAGCCCCGCGCCCTACTTGAAAAAGAATATTGGCCTCGCCTATCTGCCGATGAGTCATACCCCCATCGGTTCCCAATTGCAGGTTGATGTGCGTGGCAAACTAACCGCCGCGCAAGTGGTGGCGACACCCTTTTACAAACGAAATTCTTAGGAGAACACAATGGCTACTTATCCCGATACTCTAAGTTATACCAAAGACCACGAATGGTTACGCCTGTCTGGCGATACGGCCTATGTGGGTATTACCGATTTTGCCCAGCAATCGCTGGGCGATATTGTCTATGTCGAATTGCCAAAAGTGGGCGATTCGTTTGAAATCAGCGATCCGTTCGGTTCAGTTGAATCCGTCAAGTCGGTGAATGAACTTTTTATTCCCGTCAGCGGCGAAGTCGTGGAAATCAACGAAGCCTTGGGAGATGCGCCCGAACTGGTCAACAACGATCCCTACCGCGATGGATGGATGATCAAGATTAAGCTCGCAGATGCCACGGAAGTGGACGCGTTGTTGTCGGCGGCGGAGTACGAAGATTTTATTAAAGAGCAGGAATAGCCAGCCGACTTTTGCTAAGGCCAGCGAACGGTGCCGCTGGTTCATAGCGCGGGCGGCTCGTCCAGCAAATAACGGACGAGCCGCCCGCGTGTTGCTGGCCTTAGCCTATTCGATTTCATGGTAGCGACGTGTAAGGAGGACGACTTCGCCCTTGACCAGGTCGCTACCACTCCTCGTCTTCTCTCCCTTGGTTAGAACGCCAACTTCATATTGAAGCGAATGATGCGCGCGCCACCGTCCGGGACTTCTCGCTTCAGGAATTGCCCGGCGCGAGACGTGAACACGTTCGCCGAAATACCTGTTTGCACCGGAGAAAACGCGCTGGCGCTGGGCGTGCCGAACTGCGGATGATTCAGCAGGTTGAAGAACTCGGCGCGGAAGTTCAGATTGATCCGTTCCGTAAGCGCAATCTTCTTCGCCAAATTCATATCCCAGTTGTTGATACCCGGCGTGCGTAGCGTGTTGCGCCCCAAATTTCCGGTGCGACCGGAATTCGCTGCGATGCCGATGAACATTGCGTCGCTGCGCGCTATCGGCGCATTGTTGTTGTCGGGATCAATATAGCCGGTGGGACTCGCGGCATTCGGAATCGCGCGCACGTTTTTGCGTCCGCTTGGGTTGAAATCCGGGCGATCCAAGTTGCCGCCAACGCTGTCGGCGTCCTGCCCGTTTGTGACGTTCAGCGGCACGCCACTCTCAAACGTCAATACGCCTGTTAATTGCCAACCACCAAGCACACGTCCAACGACGCCTTTTTGCTCGCGCAGAAACGGCAGGTCGTAGACATACGTGATCGAAGCGCGATGCGTGCGATCAAACATCGAAACGGCGCGCTCCGCAGGCAAGCCGCCGAAGATCGAAGGCACCGCCGACATCGCTTGCGCGTTAGTTCCAGTCGCAGCAAAGATGTCGCTGCCGTTGTCAATCATCTTCGACCAGGTATACGCGCCTGTCACCGCTAAGCCCCGACTGAAGCGACGCCTCACGTTGAGTTGACCGGAGTGATAGTTAGAATCGCCTCCATTCGTGCGGATATTGCGTTGGCCTTGCAGGTTGTCGTAACGCCCTGATAACCGATTGGCCGGAATCGGCGTCGGCGTCGTCGGCGTGATGCGCCGTGCGGCGGGCACCAATGGATTCAGGTCTTCCGCTGCAAAAAGCTTCGTGCCTTTCGATCCGACATACGAAACATCCATGAGCCAATTGCCCGGCAATTCGCGTTGCACACCGAGCGACCAGCGTTGAAAGTACGGATTCACGAGGTTGGAATTAACCAGCGTTTGTGCATCCAACGGGGTGAGCGGGCGCGGCGTTGTCGGCAGCAAGGTCGAGAGATTTGCCAACCCACGCGGATTGGCGGCGCTAACGGTTGACACGACGCTTGTGGCCACGACGTTTGGTGACGAAGTCGCCGCGTTTGATGCGATGTTATTGAAGAACGAGTCGTAGCCCAGTTGATAGCCCGTGCGAACCACCGAGCGTTTGTCACCCAATAACTTGCCCAGAACCCCATCTTTGAATGACGGCGACCAGGCAATGCCCAGTGTCGGCGCGAAGTTGTTGTTGTCAGCTTTGACCTTGTTCGGCAAGCGATACGGCCCATCAAACGTCGTCGGGTCAATATTGAAAATTCCTGAGAACGCGGGTGTCGTCAGCGAATTGATCGGCGTGCCGAAATGTTCGTAGCGCACGCCTATCGTCAATGTCAACGCATCATTCACGCGCCAGCGATCCTGCCCAAAGTACGCTTGGCGATACAATTCAGGATAATACGCCGGGCTGCCGAAATCGCGGCGTGCGCTGCCCGTGCCGGGGCCGGAGCCGCCGAAATCATCTACGAAATTCGCAAATTCTGTGAAGCCGCCGCTGCTGCGGTATGCGAGCAAGCCGCGTTCGACAATCGGTGCGAATTGGCGTGACCGCTGCATCATTTGCTCCGTACCGATGCGGAACGTGTGATTGCCGCGCACGTGGGTGACCGTGTCCTGAAATAAATAATTGTTCGCCACGCGGCCTTGCGGAATGTTTGTTTGAATTCCAAGGTTCGTGCCGGACGGCGTCAATCCTGTACTGAGGTCATAGCTGGGCAACGTCAGCCCCAACTGATTCGCCGGATCAAGCGGAAAGCCCAGGTCAATGCGATTGTACGCAAGACGCGCTTCATTCGTGACGGTGGGCGCGAAGATATGCGTTTCGCTCACCAGGAAGTTGCGATACTTATTAATCTGGCTCGTGTTGTAACCTGGAAAACCAACCGTCGCGCCGCCCGTCGGATTGTTGGTGTCGTCATACAAAAACCGGCCCGAAAGCTGCGATTTTTCACTGAGCTTGTGGTCAATCTTCGCCATCCATTGTCGTTGCAAAAAGGTTTGCCCATACGGATAAACGAGCGTGCCGAATTCGATGTCGGGGCGGCCATTGCCCAGCGCGATTTTGGAGAGGTTCGCCGTCGCGTCTGAGCCATTTGTGATGGTCAGATAGGTGTCTACGTTTTTGTTCGTGCCTTGCGGGAAAAGCGCGCGTAACGTCGCGCGCCCCGCCGCTGAAAGCGTAATCACGTTGGCCGTCTGCGAAGCGTTCTGTCGTTCTTCCTGATACGAGCCGAAGAAGAACGTGCGATCCTTTTTGATCGGCCCGCCGAACGTGCCGGAAAACCATTGATCGGTGCCGGGCAACGGACGGCCTCGGCGTTGGACATCGGCGACCAGTGATTCGGTGTTTGAGATAGCATTAAAGCGTGTGGATTCGATCAGGTATGCGGCTGAGCCGTGAAATTGATTGGTGCCGGATTTGGTGATCGTGTTGACGACTGCACCACCAGCCCGCCCGAACTCGGCATCATAGTTGGAAGTTTGCACGGCGACTTCTTGCACACTGTCCGGGTTCTTAATTTGAAAGCCTTGTCCCGCTACCGAGATGTCGTTGTTTTCAGTGCCGTCAATCAGGAAGTTATTCGAGCGTCCGCGCGAGCCATTCACCGAAAAAGTCGCAATGCCGGGGCCATAGCGATTGGTCGAAACGCCGGGCAACGTTAATGCCAGCGACACTGGATTGCGTGTGGCAATTGGTAGGTCCGTGATTTGCGTGGCACTGATGTTACCGCCGCGCACCGGGGCTTCAGTTTGCAAGGACGCACCGGTTTCCGCCGTAATATCAATCGCAATTTCTGTTGTGCCGGGCGCAAGTTGCGCATCAATCTGGGCAATCTGGTTGGCATTGACCAGGATGTTGTTTTTGGTCACTGCGCCGAAGCCGCTGGCATTGATCCGAACGGTGTAGGTGCCGAGATCAACGGCATCAAAGCGATACAATCCTTCGCCATTCGTGACCGTCGAACGACTCACACCCGTTTCGTTATTCGTCAAGGTGATATTGGCGTTTGCAATGACTGCCCCTGACTGATCGTTGATAATTCCACTCACTGTCCCGCGACTGGTTTGCGCGAGCACCGCGAAACTGAGTAACAAGAGGATGAATGCACTCCTCACTACTGCACTTAGCTTCATATTCGACCTCCAAATAAAAGAATCCAGCCTTCTTCAAATGCATAGGTCTGTATGACCAATACAGAAGCCGCCGCTTTGAAGCTTGCTGGATGGGTTGAAAAATTGATCATTAGTCATTGGTCATTGGTCATTTGTTTGAGAGCGTGACTGGGCCCTACACAAATGACCAATGACCAATGACGAGTGACAGGAAATTAGAATTCGATTCTTCCAACTAATTGCACAATCCGGGGAGAGAACGTGCCGCTGAAGCGCCCGAAGGTTGCGCTGTTAATGTCGAACATTGCGCCTGTCCCGGCTTGTGATGCGCCGCTCAGACTGAAGTTCGCGCGGTTCAGCACATTGAAGGCTTCGACGCGCAATTGCAGCCGGGTCGTTTCGGTCATCTGGATGTTCTTGATGATCGAAGCGTCCCAATTCAAGTACAGCGGGCCATTCACGAACGCGCGTTCGAGCGTCCCGGTTTGTCCTGGCCCGTTATTGAAGAACACTTGTCCGGTGAAGGGCGTCGAGCCTAAGCCTTCTGCTGCGCGGCCTGTCCCCGCGCAAGAGGTTTGGTTCAGGTTGATGACGGAAGGATTGATGTAATAGACGCCGCACGGGGTTTTGTGGATGCCGATCAAATCCTTAACCTGGCTCTTCGACAGGTTGGTTTGCGGCGTTTGCCGCGCCGAACGCGAAACGCGATTGAGCGTGCCGCGCACGTCTACGAAGGTGAGCGGCGCGCCGCTAGCAATGTTCATGATGGAAGTCAGTTGGAATCCGCCGAAAACGCGGTTGACCAAGCCGCCTTGATTCAACCATTTCTTGCCGTTTCCGAACGGTAATTCGTAAATCGTATTGAGGTTGAAGACGTGCGTTTGATCGTAGTCTGCGCGCGAATATTCTAACTCAGGCCGTGAGTTGTCCAGGTTCGTATTGAACTTGAATTGATCCGTGCCCGTGGCGTTTGTCAGCACTTTTTGGAATGTGTAGTTGGTTTGGAAATACAACCCGTTGGAAAACCGCTTGCGTAACTCAATCTGCAACGAGTTGTAATTATACTTCCCACCATTTTCCAGAATCGAAACCGTCCCCGCGTTTTCATTGACGCGCAGCGGCACAGTCCCTTGCAATCCATTTTGCACATAGGTCAGCAACAAGCTTTGCGGTTCGCCCGCGCGAATCAAGTTCGCAACCGTGGCGTTTGTGAGCTAATCCGCCGCCGGCAAACTTCGGAAACACTGTCAACGCTTGGCATCCGGGGTTTTGCGTCGTAGTGCAACCGGCATTATTGGTGGTCAACAGTAGATTGGCGCGCGCGCGATTGAAATCGGCCAGAAAGCCGTTGTTGATCATGTCGAAATTGTTAATGTCCAACCCGCGTGGCAGATTGTTGCTTCGTCCGCCGACATAGCGAACTTCCAACGCGGTTTGGAATCCAAGCTCGCGTTGAATGCCAAAACTGTATTCATTCGAGCGCGCGATTTGATAATTCGGATCAATCGCAAAGACTGCGCCAAAGTTGGCGGCAATCTGATTGTTCTGCAAAAACGTGCGTGGCAACGCGAAATTGGGCGGGTTAATCGTCGGCACGCTATTCAACCGGGCGTTGAGGTTGGCCAGCGCTACGCCCGTACTGAGTCCGGCATTAGTTTGTTGTGACGAATCCTGCGAGCGCAAAATTTCATCGTTCACATAGCTCATGCGGAAGCCACCGCGCACAACGGTTTTTCCGCCGCTGCCGAACACACCGCTCAGGAATTTGTTTTGGAAATTTGGCGCATAGGCAAAGCCCAATACCGGAGCGAAATTGTTTTTGTCCGTTTTGTGCAGTTTGTTGTTGCCGTAGCCGTTGATGAAATCCACTTTGCCCGCTGGATCAAGCACGGCTTGCTGGATGGTTTTGCCTGTCGGGATGACTGGCTCCAACGCCAGTCCCTGCTTTTCGCGCAAGGGCGTATAGAGTTCGTAGCGTAAGCCCATTGTTAAGGTCAGGCGCGGCGTCGCGCGCCATTGATCAGACAAATAGAGCGAATGCACATCGAAGGCATAATTAAACGCGCCTGGCGCGCCAGGCGAATAACCCGAAATACGTGTTGCTGCATTGAACGTTTGCGTGCCGGCCCCAACGATGCCGCCGAGCAGCGCCAGCAAACCGTTGGCCGTTGCCAATTGCGCGTTGCTGATGCCGCCCGTGAATTGTCCAGCGATGAAGGCCGGTGTGTTCGCGTTGGTACCTAATGTGAAGCGCGGGACAGTATCGAACTTCGCGGACGTGAAATCCGTGACGAATTGCGATTGTCCGCCAAAGCGCAACGCGTGATTGCCCCATTGCCGTTCGGCGTTGTCCTGGATGTTGTAATTGCCGGTGTCGCGCCCTTGTTCCTGTTGATTGACTTCAGGATTGTTGATGAGCGGCAACGTCAGATAAAACGCGGGTTCCGCTTTGAGGCGGGAAAAGAATGGATCGCTCAAAAAAGCGCCGCCGCGCAATTCGTTGGTGAACGTCGCGCTCGGCGTCCAGCGCCAGGCAACGGCGGCAAATTGCCGCGTCGAGGGTTGCACAATCGTCGGCGTGGGCAAATATCCCGAAGGACTGTCCACATCCGGGCGATCATTCACTTTTTCGTTGGTGTAACTCATGACGCCATTGACCGTGTGCTTGTCGTTGATTTCATAGTCGAAGCGGCCTGTGTATTTGTCAGTGTCCGTGTTGCTGCGTTGATTGAAGCGATAGCCCGTTGTGTTGCGTTGATCGCCGCGATCTACGGCGTTGCCAACGGCGGGAACATTCGCCAGAATCCGGCTGCTGACGATGGGGTCTATACCCGGCAGGCTTGGATTACCGAGCAGCGTAAAGAGGTTCACAGTGCGCAACACCGGGCCGCCATTGGCTGGCGTCGTGTTGTCGAGGTAAGTGAAATTTCCCAGGCGCGCACTCGGCGTCAGGATGGTGCGGACCTGGGTGGATTGCGTGCGCGTGCGCAAGCCTTCGTAAAAGCCGAAGAAAAACAATTTGTTCTTGATGATCGGGCCGCTGATTTTGCCGCCGAATTGATTGCGATTGAGAAAAGCTTTCGCGGTGCCGCTCGCGTTATTGAAGTAGCGATTGGCGGCCAGTTCGGAATTGCGATTGTAGAGTTGCGCGCTGCCGTGAAAAGCATTCTGTCCGCGCGGCGTCACGAACTGCACCTGCGAAGCGCCGTAGCCCAATTCTGCTCCGGCATTCTGTGTTGTCAAAGTAAATTCGGCGACGTCATCCACATTCGGACGTTCGACCGAAAAGCTGGAAGCATTCGCGCGAATGTGATTGTCCTGAATGTTAATGCCGTCGCGCGTGATGTTGGTGAACGTGGGTCGTTGGCCATTGATTGACGTGCCTTGCGCGCCGTTGGACGCGGTTCCGGCTTGCAACAAAATCAAGGATGTGGGGTCGCGTCCGTTTAGCGGTAATTCTACGATTTGGCGCGGGCTGACCGTGTTGCTGATTTGCGGATTTGTGGCATTCAGTAAATCCGCGCCTGCGGTGATCGTGACGCTGTCCTGGGTCTGCCCGATTTCGAGTGGAATGTTGAGCGAGTATTCTTGCCCAATGTCAATTTTTACCTGATTCGCGGTGTAGGATTTGAACCCGGCGACGGTGACTTTCACTGTGTAAGAACCCGGATCAAGTTGCGGCAAAGTGAAGGAGCCTACGCTATTAGAAGTGACCGTCCGTTCTTTGCCGGTTTGATTGTCAATGACGACGACACTTGCGCCTGCCAGCACGCCATCGGGACTGGAGACGGTTCCAACCAAGCGGCCTGTGTTGGATTGTGCCGTTGCTGTTAACGTCACGATGAACAGCAAAGCAAGAGTGAGCAGCGATTTCATATAATTTCCTCAAATCGTGGTGAGTGTTAGTGCCAATTGATTTTTCGGAAGGAAGTGGCGGCTTTCAACTTCGATCCGGTTGAGTTGGTGCGCCAGTTTGCGGCTGACGCACCAATAGTCCTTAGAACTTCAAGCGCAAGGCCAACTGAACAAGACGTGGATTGCTGCTGAAGATGAGATCAGGTTGATTGAATTGCGCCCGCCCGACAGTGTTGACGTTGCCGACTGCCTGCGAGGCAATGGGGACAACACTGTTCGGCGTGCCCGTTACGTATTGCGGATGATTCAAGCCATTGATGAAGTCCGCCCGGAATTGCAGTTTCGTGCCTTCGGTCAGCGCGAAATCTTTCGAGAGCGAGAAGTCAACGTTATTGATGGCAGGCATGCGCAGCGTGTTGCGCCCGGCGGTCGAGCGTGCGCCCAAACCAGCCTGTATGTATTGCGCGTTCGGATTAGTGGCTAAGTAGCCCACCGTTTTACCGGCGGTGTTGGTCAGCGCCGTCACCAAACTAGACGTGTTTTTGATGCCATTCGGATTGATGATCGAACGATCTCCGGCGGCATCGCCATTCAGGTTCGTGTCCACGCCGCTCAGCACCGTCACGCCTTCGCCGGATTCATACGAATAGGTTCCGGCAAAGCTGAAGCCCCCCAATACTGAACGCACGAAACGGTTACTGCTCTTGGTAAAGAAGGGGATGTCGTAGATGCCCGACACGGCTAACCGATGCCGGTGATCCAGAATCGAGTTCGCTTTTTCCGCACGCATGTTTTGAAAGTCCTGCGCCCGCCGCGGTGACAGTACAGTGCTGAATACTTCGGCGGTTGAATCGTCAATGTTGTGACTCCAGGTGTACGCCGCATTGGCCAGGAAGCCGCCCGTGAAGCGGCGGGTCAAAGACGAGGAAAACGCGTGATACGTGGAGCTACCGTTGGAAACAAACGCGACTATGTTGGCACCGTTGAAGCCTGCGTTGGCATAGGCTGGCACGAAGCGCGACCGCGCCTGAATGTCATCCAACGTCACGGTCGAGCGATCCAGCTCGGCCTGTGTGGGTTTAGCAAAATAGGTCGGCAGGAAGAGCGTGTCCGTCGTTTTGGGCTGCACGTTCAGGCGATTCTGTGTGGGCAGATGCACGCCGCGTGTGCCCAGATAGCGCGTTTCCAACGACCAGTTGGTTAAGAACTGGCGTTGAATGCTCAAGCTGTATGACATTGCATAGGGAACCTGTTGATTGTCCACCCAGGCACTGGTCGCGGCGCGTGCGGCTGCCGCTGAAGTTGTCGTGGCAGGCACCACATTGCGAATCCCTCCATTCGCCAGAAAGTTGTTGGTGACAGGTGTGGCGGGAATGTTTACCGTCACCTGCGCCTGCGGCGGACTCGACAAAATGTAGAGATTGTCTACGATCACGTCGTAGGCCATAGAGAAGCCCGCGCGAATCGAACTCTTACCGCCGGAGCCAAACAGGAAGCCCAGTGGGCCAGAGTCATAATTCGGGGCATAGACCAGGCCGAGACGCGGCGCGAAATTCTTTTTCTGGGCGGTCGGTGCGCCGAATTCGATCAGTCCCGGCACATTCGAGATAGCATTCAGTTTTTGTAACCTCGCGCCGAACGGGACTTGTTGATAGACGTAATTCACGCCGGCATTCAAGGTGACATTCGGACGCATGCGCCATTCATCCTGGGCAAAGCCGAAGAACAGAATTTGGTCGCCGTAATACTTCGATGCGCCGACGTTGCGCTCGGCCAGGAAGTCGGGGTTCAAATCGCGCAGGAAGCGATCCGTCGAGTTGTATTGATAATCGCCGCGTTCACGTTGCACGAAGGTTTGCGGCGAAATGCTCTTGCGTACGTCTGCCCCAAACTTCAATGAGTGATTGCCTGCAAGGTAAGAAATGTTGTTGATGAGTTGATAGTTGTTTTCGGTGTTGAATTGCGGCCCGTTCGGATTTGGCCCAATATCAATGCCCAAATCCTTCAAGCCAATATTCGGAAACGCATCAATGCCTGCTATCGGAAATTTAAAATCGGGAATGGGCAGGTCGTTCACAAAACGGCGATACGAAGTGCGCATTTCATACGTGAGCTTCGGTGTGAAGGTGTGCAGGAAGGTGTAGGAGAACAAGCGACCATCAGTTGGTGCCAGGACAAAAAACACGGGCAGCGTAGCGATGTTGTCAATTGTGCGCAGGCGATTGTAAGTGAAGCGTCCGCGATGTTGCGTTTTGTCACTTTGATTGTAATCCAGGTTCACGACGACGTTGCGCTGATTCGTCCAGTTGGGCGCAGCGAACGAGACATTGCCGACCGGAATATTCACGCCGTTGACGGCAATCGTACCTGCATCGTTGGTGGGCGCGACTGGCACATATTGCTTGAAGAGCGCGAGGTTGGCCGCGACTAATCCGGGGACACGATCCAAGGCCGACATGCCTGCTGCGGTCGGAGAGGTTAACCCCGCCGGAGCGGCGGCATTGCCAATGCCCAAGCCTTCATAGCTGACGAAGAAGAAAAGCTTATCTCTGCCGCTGTAATACGGTTTGCCGCCAATGCCAAAACGTGGCAATGAAAGCGGGCCTCCAAGGTTTCCGCCGTAACGACTGAAATCGTAGCGGGGCATAAAGATTTTTCCTGGCACATTTTGTTCGCGCACGACACTAGAATTTTTTTGCGCGGTGTCGAGCGCATTCCAATAACGATTGCGGAAAAAGCTATACGCCGTCCCGTGAAATTCATTGCTGCCGGTTTTGGAGGCCAGGATGAACTGACCGCCGGTGGAGCGTGCATGTTCGGCAGAGAACTGATTGGTCAAAATCGAAAACTCCTGCACGGTTTCCGGCGAAACATAAACGGCGGGGCCGGAGATGTCTTTGCGATTGTTATCAATGCCGTCCACGACAAAGTTGTTGTTGCGGGGACGTTGGCCGCCGACCGAACCGCCGGTGCCGAGTCCCAGTCCGCCGCTCCCGGTGACGTTGGCCGAAAGTAAGGCCAAATTATAAATACCGGAACTTGCGCTGTTCGCCGTGGTAATAGAAGTTTGAGGAAGTTCGGCGACTTGCCGGGAATTGAATCCCTTGGAAAGAGTCGTAGTCGTGGTTTGCACCAGTTCCGCCCCTTCCGCCGAAATCTCTACAACTTCCGTTTGAATGCCGACTTGCAACGTCACGGGGACATCGGTGGTTTGATTCAAGGCCACCCGCACATCATTGAGCGTGAGTTTTTTGAAACTCGGAGACTCAACCGTGATCTGATATTCGCCGGCCAGCAAGTTATTAAAGCGAAACTCGCCGTCATTCGTCGAACTTGAGGACAAGGTGTTGCTCGTCCTTTTATCCGTGATCGTCACTTTGGCATTAGGGATGATGGCTCCACTGGGGTCTTTCACGATGCCGCGCACATTGCCAGTAGTTTGCTGAGCAAAGGCCGGGCAAAGCATCCAGGTGAGAAGCAAAATTAAGGCGGTAAATTGCGTTATTGACCGTAGCATTTTCACGATGACACTCCTTTGTAATTTAACGGTTGATAAGTTGATGATCCCTACGGGGTTTCATCCAACTGTTATGAGCGGGCAAGCGATGTGCCCCATCTTGAAGCGGACAGGCAAGTTGTTGCGAGAGAAATGGCTTAGCTGAAAATCGGGAAATTGGCTGGGCATCGGGAAATGAAGAAAACGAACAGGACTTTATAAAAAATAATTTGTATTCAAGGAGAAATCATATTGGATATGATTTTCTGCTGTTTTCTTGCAACCTCAGGTGTGGTCATGTCACTCACTTGCAGGGACAAAATAGCTGCAGAAATCCGAAGAAAATCCGAAGAATTTCTTTTGAACTTTTTTGTTAATAGATACGTTTTGCACAGCGTCCTGACATCAGAAGGCACACCGGCCTCGTGTGCAGAAACAGTTACTTTTTTATCGTTGCTTTAATTTGTTGACCCGCGCAACCGCTTTCCCCTGCGCACTACTGGGATTGGTTAGTCATGGAGAACCCGAATCGAACCATCTACGCTTTTGGAGATTATTCCGTTGATGTCACTGAACGCCAATTATTGCGGGGCAGTGACACGGTTTCGCTCCCACCCAAAGTTTTTGACACGCTACTGGTGCTGGTAGAAAACTGCGGTCGCATCCTCGAAAAAGATTTGTTGATGCAAAAGATTTGGCCGGACAGCTTTGTTGAGGAAAGCAGCCTGGCACAATATATCTTTCAATTGCGCAAAGCCTTAGGCGACGATGCGGGCGAGCATCGTTATATCGAAACGATTCCGAAACGGGGGTATCGCTTTATTGCGTCAGTGCGGGAAGAAGCCAGCCCCGCCTTAGCTTTGCATCATCTGTCAGGCCAGGCCGCGACAGCCGCAGAGGCGTATGTTCCTTATCTTCCGCAACTCACCCCAGCGAATCATCTTGAGCGCCAGCTTGAGCCCTCGCCTCAGGCGGAAAAGCCCCCCGTGGCTCCTGCCCGCAACTCATTGTCGGAGTTGGTCGGTGTGGGGATTCACACCCCGCGCGCTCTGCCCCCTTCCCGCCTGCTGACCCCAAGCTGGATGACGACCTTAACCGTGGTGGTACTAGCTTCGCTGGTGGTGGGAATGCTTTTGTTTGGGCAGCTTTTCAATCGCACGCCGCCGCCACCTGCACCGGCACAAATCACGAAACTCACTTCGACCGGACGCGCGCTCACCCCTGCGATTTCGCCGGATGGCAAATACGTGGCTTATGTCGTAGACGATCTGGGCAAACAGGGATTGTGGGTGCGCCAAACCGAAACGCTCAGCAATGTCCAAGTTCAGGCCGCTGCTGACGTCAGTTATCAAGGGCTGACCTTTTCGCCCGATGGCAATTACCTGTTTTATGTCGTGTACAAAATGCCCAAGCATGTGGGCGTTTTGTACCGCGTCCCGATTTTGGGCGGAACCTCCCAGAAGATTCTGGAAGACGTTGATACCGCCGTTTCGTTTGCGCCGGATGGGGGGCGTTTTGCCTTCGTTCGGCAATATCCCAACACGCTGGAAACGGCGGTAATACTTGCCAATGTGGAGGGGAGTCAGGAAACAAAACTGGTCAGTCGCAAGATGCCACAATCTTATTCGATTGATGGCCTGTCGTGGTCGCCAGATGGCAACTTGATTGCGATTGGGGCCAGCGATATTGGGGGCAGCGGCACTGCCATGAGTTTACTTGGCATCCGTCTCCATGATGGTGGCGAGGTGCGCCTTTCTAATGTTTCCTGGGGCAATCTGAAGCAGGTGGTTTGGAACAAAGAAGGTTGTGGTCTGTTGGCTATCGGATGGCAACAGGCCTCGCCGGTGATGGCGAATCAGGTCTGGTACATTCCCTTTCCCACGGGCGAGCCACATCGGGTAACGAATGATCTGATCAACTACAGCGGTCTCAGTTTTGCCAAAGACACGGGTAAGCTGGTGACCACGCAATCTACTAAAGTTTCCCGCTTGTGGTTAGTGGATGATGATGCCGAACAGGCTACACAAACAGCTTCGGTTGGCATTGATTATTTTAGTGAGAAATTGGGTCTCAACTGGTTGCCGGATGGCCGCCTGATTTATGGCTCACGTGCCAGCGGCAATGCCGACATCTGGCTCATGAATCCTGATGGGAGTAATCAGCAGCAATTGACGGTGGAAACGACAGTTGAAGGGCAACCGACAGTCTCGCCGGATGGACGCTATGTGGCCTTTCTCTCGAATCGGGCGGGAACGTACAACATCTGGCGCATGGACATTGATGGCACGCACGCCAAACAACTGACCACCGGGCCGTGGGAAAATTCTCCGAGCTTTACCCCGGATGGCAAGTGGGTAGTTTTCAACGGCACCGTGCAGGAAAAGCCCGTCATCCTCAAAGTCTTGGCGGGCGGGGGCGCGCCTATTCAATTAACAGATAAGATTTCGCTACGGCCCGCTGTTTCTCCCGACGGCAAGATGGTGGCGCACCTGCACATGGATGAGCAAACGCAGCGGATGAAACTGGCCGTGGTTCCGCTCGAAGGCGATCATCAGGTCAAAATGTTCGATACCACCATCGCGGAACCCTATATTGTGAATTGGAGTCCCGATGGCAAGATGCTGACGTATGTAGACACCCGCGATGGTGTTTCCAATATCTGGGGGCATCCGCTGGATGGGTCGCAAGCCAAGCCGCTCACGAATTTCAAATCCGATCATATCTTTCGCTTTGCCTGGTCGAACAACGGCAAGACCGTCGCATGTGAACGCGGCTTCTATCTTAATGACGTTGTCCTGATCGGTAATTTCTCCTAGCGCTATTATTAGCCAAATCCAGCCATTCTCAGTTTAGGAAAGCACAGGAGTTGTGGCGCTGGCCAACCTTACTCATTCTGCCTCTTTCCTTGTGCATTCTTCATTGTTGGTCAGGAGGTTTTCCTGGCAAGCGATGAAGAATGCAGCGTGCAGAATGCCCTTCACCTTATTGCCAAACCAAAATGGCTGGCTGTGGCCTTGGCCGTGGCTAACAGCTAACAGCTAAAGGCTAAAAGCTCTCAGCCACATCATTAAGCCTGGCCTTCAGAACTTCATAATCATTCCTTAACTCAAACTACAGGACATTAAGCGCCTTCTTTTCTTACTCTCCGATGCCAGGACCCAAAAGGGGCAACGCGCCGCTCGCCGTTGCCAAGTGCTCAAAACCTGGAGGTAGTTTATGACAAGCGTAAGTTCGTTCCGTGCTTTGTTGTTGGGATCTTTAATTGGGGTTTGGGTTAGCTTTGGGGTAGTAGCCGCCGCTGCCGACAAGGAAATCACTGACCCGTATGCTTATCGCCCCGGCCTCCGCAATAGCCTGGGGAAACATCGCCTGAATGAGAAGCAATTAAAACTGATCGTGGAAAGACTCGGGGAGAAAACCGGCTTTACTGGACTTCGGTTTGACGCCGCAGGGTTTCTGACGCTGGATGATCCGGCGCGCTTTGTGGGGGGGTCGGCCTCGGCTCGCGCGTTGGTGCAAAAAGCGATTCAGGGGACGATCCAGCTTGAACTGGAAAATCACTCATACTCATCGAAAGTCGCATTTGCCAAGGTGAGCGGAAACCTCGTATACATAAATATGGCGAGCAAAATGCAAATGGAACATCGTTCCGTGCAAATTGACTTTACCGATTTCAGTAAATTGATGGGCGCAAAAGAAGTCCTCGCCTCGTTCGATCTGGGCATGGTGTTGTTGCATGAACTTGTCCACGGCGCGCTGAACCTGGTGGACAAGGTAGACGAGGGGGAGGAACTCGGCGATTGCGAGCGTTATGTCAACACCATTCGCAAGGAACTAAACTTGCCGGAGCGACAACATTATGTGGCCCGCACTCACACGGTGCGGTCGCCGATGGGCTGGACGGTGCGGATCGCGGAATTGCAATTTGCGCACACGAATTATAAAAATGGAGTCTTGAAAACGGACGAATACAAATTGAATTGGGATATTACGCATGTTGGCGTCGGCCAGGGCGAACCTGTGACCGCTTCGCCTGGTGCTGGGGCCGAGAAAAATAGCGAGCGGAAATCTACTGCGGCGATTCATTAACCTGCGAGGAATTTATCTATGCGCTTTACCCAAAGCTTTGCGGCCTCAATCTGCCTGAGCTTTTGCTCATCCCTGTTGGCGCTGGCGCAGGCAACTAAGCTCGCGCCAGAGCTTGCCTCACTGGTGGAAGCGGAGCGTGCTTTCGCCCAGTATTCTGTAGAGAACGGGCAACGCGAAGCCTTTCTGAAGTTTTTTGCCGAAGAGGGCGTCGCCTTCAACCCGCGTCCCTTCAATTCCAACGAGTACTTACGTCCGCAACCACCCACGCCCAAGCCACAGCCATTTATTCTCAACTGGCAACCGCTGTTCGCAGATATTTCTGCCGCCGGAGATATGGGCTTTACGACAGGGCCATACACCGTCGTTGCCGCCAATCGCCCCACGCGCCACGGCATGTATTTTTCCGTTTGGAAAAAACAAGCCGACAAGACCGTGGCAAGTCGTAGCAGACATTGGCGTTCCCACGCCAGAAGCCGTAGCGCCAATCACGACGGATTGCACTGCCGCCACGCACCCAAAAGCGAAGCCTGCGAAAGCGGATGTCGGGCAATTACGCGCGCTCGAAAGCGAGTTTGCCAGGCAACTCCAAAGCGAAGGCGCAGTGCAAGCCTATGCCCGCTATGTTCACGCAGAGTCGCGCTTGCATCGTGTTGGTCAACTGCCAGTTGTGGGCGCTGAAGCGATTACCCAATATCTCACGCAGAAAAATCAGAGCCTCACTTACCGCGCGGAAAAAGCGGACATCGCGCGTTCCGGTGATCTCGGTTACGCCTACGGCAGCTATGAAGCACCCGCCGAGAAGGGCTATTATTTGCGTGTGTGGCGACGCGGCACGGAAGGGAAGTGGGAACTGATGGCGGATATTGCGAACCCATTTCCAACGGAGAAAAAGTAAAACTGTGAACGCCTGTATTTCACCACTACGGTCATAATCAATTTGTGCCAATGAAGAATTGTAGAACATTCGTTACCCTGCTCTTGCTCGGGCTATTTGCCTGTCCCTGCTTCGCGCAAGCCAATCTCAATCAACTCCGCCAACAGATTGAAGCCAAGCTCAATGAACTCAAGGCCGCTGCCGAGTATCCCGGCGTGACGGTCGGCTTCGTCTTGCCTGATGGCAGGGCTGGCTCAGTGTCCGTAGGCTATGCTGACCTCGAAAGCAAAACGCTGCTGAAGGCGACTGATCGCATGCTGGCGGGTAGCATCGGCAAAACTTATGTCGCTGCCGTTGTCCTGCAACTCGTGCAGGAAGGCAAGCTCAATCTGGATGACAAAATCGCCACGTGGTTTGGCAAAGAGCCTTGGTTTGTGCGTTTGCCCAATGCCCAAGACATCACGCTCAGAATGTTGATGAATCACACCAGCGGCATTCCCGAACACGTACTCGACAAAGCGTTCCTCGCCGCAATCAAAGCGAATCCTGATCGCATCTGGAAGCCTGCCGAACTCATCGCCTATATCCTCGATGCCAAGCCGTTGTTTGTCGCGGGCAAAGGCTTTTCGTATGCGGACACGAATTACATTTTGGTCGGGATGATCTTTGAGCGCGTGACGAAGAAATCACTCTATGGCGAAGTGCAACGACGCCTGCTGAAACCGCTCAAACTCGAACGCACGATTCCTTCTGATCGTCGTGTTTTACCCGAAGTCATCACAGGCTATTCAATGCTCAACAGTCCGTTTGGTTACGAAGGCCGCATGATTCGGGACGACAAATTCGTCTTTAATCCGCAGATGGAATGGACAGGCGGCGGTTTCGCCTCGACGGCGGAAGATTTAGCCAAATGGGCGAAAGCCTTGTATGAAGGTAAAGTGCTGAAGCCGGGCAGCCTCGCGCAAATGCTGAATGGTGTAGACACGCTCGGTGGGCGCGGCGGTGGCAACAACAGTAAATATGGCCTCGCCTGCCAGATTCGTCCAAGCGAATGGGGCGTGAGCTACGGTCACGGCGGCTGGTTTCCTGGCTATTTGTCGGAGATGGAATATTTCCCGGAAAAGAAAATTGCGATTGCGGTGCAATTCAATACGGATGCCGGACGGCAGATCAAACGCGGCTTGCGGGCGTACATTGCTGAAGTCGCCAAAATCATTCTCAGCTAAAATGTAGAGCAAACTTTCCCGTTTGCACCTGTTCCCCAAACGATACCTGGTTGAGTCAGGCGCAAACGGGAAAGTTTGCTCTGCTAGTTGGCTGATTGATCCATTGGAGCGGAAAGTTCATGTCTACACGCCAGGACAACCTGTCACCACTCTGACTAATCCCACCACTATCAGCGGCGATCCTGTCCTGCCCGGCTTTATCTTGCAGATGAGCGCAAGTTGGGATTGATTAGTTACGGTACGGCAAGTGATGGCGAACTGATAGACCGTCAACTAAGTCGCTCCCGCTCTCATTCCCTATCAACTCGCGTTAGCTCAACTCATCAATTAATTCAATTCGACGTTGATGCCTCCCGCCTTCAAACGGAGTTTCGAGCCAGACCTTGACGATCTCCATCGCTGTTTCTTCCGTAATCATTCGCTGCCCCATTGCGATGAGATTGGCATTATTGTGCTGTCGTGCCAGTCGCGCGGTCTCCACATTCCAGCATAAAGCACAGCGTACGCCCCTGACTCGATTGGCTGTGATGGCTTCTCCATTGCCAGAACCACCTAAGACGATGCCGCGCTCCAACGCACCATTGGCGACCGCTTCTGCGACAGGGCGAATGAAGACCGGATAGTCAACGGGGTCTTCTGCATGCGTACCAAAATCTACGACCTCGTGCCCTAGATCGTTGAGCAATGATTTGATTTTCTCTTTGTAGTTGAAGCCCGCGTGATCTGAGCCAAGTCCGATTTTCATTGTTTATTTACCAATCTCGGTATCTTGTCCCGTCCGATGCATACCCCTCACTTTTACTGAATACATTGATGACATTTTGCCCACCCCAAACTGGTGCCCACTTTTCATCTTGAGCTGATCGTAATACCCAATCTGCTTTTCCTGTTATTGGATCAAGGGGAATACGTTTTAAAAACTGTAGATAGTATTTCTTGTTTGGGGGACGTATTCCGTCAACCAGCCTTTCTAAAGTTGCAGGGTAACATTGATCGTCTTTCCTACGATCAATAGGGCTAACAAGACCGTTATTACACGCAATTTTATACTCCTGTATTGCTTCTCGAATTTCCGCTAATGCTTTCCGTAATTCTTTCTCTTTATCATCCTCTCTTAAACGGGGCATTGCGAAGTCTTCTTTCTGGGAATTTTCAGGGAAAGAGACCGCTGATCGTTTCGCCGATGCGACTGACAGGCTTGCCATAAACAGCAAACTAATTAAAAGGTTCGACACGCGCATATTACCTCCATAGAAAACTACGCTCTCATCTCTGTCCATAATACGTTAGCGACCCGATTGGGGGGCCTAACAATTCGTTCACCATGCTGCGTTGTAGTGCTAAAGGAAACTGTCGCACCGACTACGCGGCTACGGTGGAACAGATGTTAGATTTGGCTATCAATACTCACTTTTTGCAATGACGTTAATCCAAGGAAAGGTAAAAATATCTTTCCATGCAGGGTCGAAGCTTTCTGTTTCATCAAGTCGTTTCATTCTATCACCCGTAATTAGTAGGTAATATTTTTCCAGCAGTGTAATCATTAATTTTATACAGTCATCCAAATCCGAAAAAGTCGGTTTATCGGTAGGCATCTCATTTTGACTATGGTGAGCTACAAAATGATTTGCAAAAGTCTCAAACTTCTTTGATTTTTCAACCAGTTGTTTGAGGTCTTCTTGAATTAAGGATTTTTCAAGATGTTCTTTTCCAATACCCACTAATTCATCAAAGATTCTGTCTGCTTCTATTCTCAGGTTTCCATGAGGATAAGTTTGGGAAAAAGTTTGGGATACTGCGCGAGATACAAAATCGCTTCTATTTAGAGTCTTAGAATTTCTAGCAATTTTTTCCAGTAATTTAGAGAACGATATAGTGCCTTTTGTCTTATCTACCTGACGTCGTACAAACATGGCTGACGAATAAACAAAGGCATCGCCTGCCCACTCATAGAAATAATTTTTCTGTCCTTCCAATTTAGGGTTATCACGGATAACACCTTGGATTTCCCAAAATATATGGTTCATAAAAAATAGCTTAATAATTTCGCCACGTATTTTTTCGATCCATTGACGATAATCACCGATCAGGTTCTCTACTTGTGTCATTTGCCTCCTTTCATAAAAGATGCTCGTTTTGTGATCAGAAAAAATCTAACGTGAATTAGACCGCTAGCCGATGCTTCTACTATGAGAAAGTTTGAACAGCTCAATCTATTAATGTTTGCGTATAAGACGGAAGCGAATATACGCCTGCTCGGAAGGTGCGGCAAGTTGCGCTGATAATCAAATAGGTATAGGAAGGCGCGGAGCGTTTGGCAGGCAGTAGTCTCGATGCCGCTTTGGTATGGCAGCGAATTTACAAGCTACGTCAAGCCGCAGCGCTCCACTTGCTATCGCGCTTCTACAAAAACTTGTCGCTGCAACACAGCAAAACGCGCTTCCCCCGCAAGCGAGCCAGGAACGGATCAATCCGTAAAAAGATCAACCACGCCGCACGTTCGGCTATGGCTTGTTCGAGCGCGCGAAACGCTCCGCCCCTACCCCGTCGCGTTCGTAGAACATCAGGAGTTCGGCGCGCGAGGCGTGTGCTTCAGCAAGCGTCTGATCCAGCATCGCATGCGGCCATAAGGTATTCATTAAGGTTTCGCGCTCCAGCAACACGCCGCTGCTTTAGCAGAGATTGAGCAATCCAACCACCGTGTCAGGCGTGGCGAATTTGATAAATTCTGATATTTCTTTGAAGACATTTGCGTCGCCCTGGGCGATGATATAGTGGTTTACTCTTCCAAGGAATCTGACAGATAAAACGCGCCCGCTTGTCGTTTCCCAGCGGGCAGCGTTACTCTCGCTTTGCTGGGGGAATTATTTTCTACGCTCAAGTCATGAGCTTCAACTGGGAGGAATTATGAAACGCTGCTCGCACTTGATTTCGCTATTGGTACTTTGCTGGTTTATCACTGCGACGTTTGCCCAACCAGACGCAAACACACGCCTGGCAATTACATCGGCTGTGTTGGGGGAAGATCGTGTGGCTTTGATTCGCACACCGCCCGGCTATGAACAAAGTGGCGTGCGCTATCCAGTGTTGTATCTGACCGATGGCGCGGCGCATTTGGCGCACACGGTCGCCACGATTGAGTTCCTGGCACGCAATGGACGGATGCCGGAGTTGATTGTCGTGGCGATTACGAACACGGATCGCACGCGCGATTTGACGCCGACGAAGGCTACGATGGCGCGTGCGGGCGGGCCGCCCATTACCTTTCCTACCAGCGGCGGGGCCGACAAATTCCTCAAGTTCATCGAAACCGAACTGATCCCGAAAATCGAAAGCAGCTATCGCACAGAGCCATATCGCATCTTCGCCGGGCATTCGTTCGGTGGCCTTTTTGCCTTGCATACCTTTCTGACACGCCCGGAAATTTTCAATGCCTACATTGCGGTCAGCCCGACGATGCACTGGGACAATCATTTGATTTCACGGCGCGCCGAAGAGTTCTTCAAAGACCGTAAGGAATTAAACCGCACGTTGTTTTTCACCTTAGCAAATGAAGGCGGTGAGGCGAAAGTCGGGTTTACGCGCTTCCAAAAGATATTGTCACAGCAACAGGCCAGAAAGTTTGCGTGGGGTGCCAGTTTGATGGAAGACGAAGATCACGGCTCCGTGGTGATGCGCAGCCATTATCAGGGCTTGCGGAAAACCTTCGATGGCTGGCTGCTGGCCCCTGATGCTGCGACTGGTAGCGCAACCGGCCTTGCCAGCGTCGAAGCGCATTACAAACAACTCTCGACGCGTTTTGGTTTCAGCATCTTGCCGCCAGAAGCACTGGTCAATCAGCTTGGCTATCATTTGGTTGGGGAAAAGAAAATGGACGAGGCGATACCCGTCTTCAAAGCCAATGCCGAACGCTATCCGAACTCAGCGAATGTTTACGACAGTCTGGCCGAAGCCTACGAAACCACCGGCCAGCTTGAGTTCGCGCGCACCAATTACGAAAAGGCTGTGCAGCTTGGGCAGCAGCATAATGACCCGGCATTGCCGACCTACAAAACCAATTTCGAGCGCGTGTCGGAACAGCTTAAAAAGAAAGTGGCGGCGAAGGAGCAATAAATGCTATGACCCTGAAATCCCTCTCGTATTCACTGAAAGTTGTTTTGCCACTGCTGGCAATAACAATGATTTCGCTACAATTGTACGCGCAATTCGCACCGCCGCCGGAAGTCACCACAGCCCAACAGCTTTTCCAGGCACGCGATTACGATGGCACGATCAAGACACTTGAAGACTTTATTCAGCGCAATCCGCAAACATCGGTTGGCTGGATGCTGCTCGGCAATGCCTATCGCCAAACAGGCAAGCTGGACAAAGCCCTCGAAATGCACCTCAAAGCCGCCAGCATTCGGCCAACGCGCTGGCTGGGGACATTCAATGCCGCCGTGATCGCTGCACTCAAGAATGACAAAGATAAGTCGTTTGAGTTGTTAATGGCGCTGCGTCAGGGGGGCAGTTACGATATGGATTTGGTGCAATCGAACGACGATCTGGCGAGCCTGCGTAGCGATCCGCGCTTTGCTAAACTGATGCCGAAGCCGGAGGACTTTGCCAATCCGTTTGTTGAGAAGGTGAAAATCCTGCACGAGTGGACAGGTGAAAACAAGAACGATCAATTCGGCTGGATCGCGCGCAGCATCGGCGATGTGGATGGCGACAAAGTCAAAGATTTAGTTACATCTGCGCCGACGTTTCAGGTTAGCACGCCAACCGGCGGGCAACCTGCCGGTCGTGTGTATGTCTATGCGGGCAAGGGCGGTAAATTGCTCTGGACGCAGACAGGGCAGCCGGGCGAGAACCTCGGACAGGTGGTCGAGGGCGCAGGCGATGTGAATGGGGATCGTATTCCTGATGTTATCGCTGGTTCTTCCAACAGCAACAAGGCCTATATTTATTCCGGCAAAGACGGCAAGGTTTTACTGACGCTCACAGGTAAAGAACCTACCGAAGCGTTTGGCTCTACCGTCAATCACGCGGGCGATCAAAATGGCGATGGCTACGCCGATGTGCTGGTTGGTGCGCCGGGCAATGCGCAAACAATGGGCAAAGCCTATCTCTATTCGGGCAAAGATGGCGCGCTTTTGCTGACTTTAGAAGGCGAACGTGCAGGCGATGGTTTTGGCAGCACGGTCGCTGGCGGCAAGCAAGGTAACACGGCCTTCATCAGCGTCAGCGCACCGACAGCCGGGCCGCGACAAACAGGCAAAGTTTATGTGTACGCGGGGCTAACCAAAACGCCGAAATTTGCGATTGATTCCGACGATACCGGCGCGCGCCTGGGGATGATGTTCATCTCGGTCGTCGGCGATGTGAACAAAGACAAAGTCCCAGACATTTACGCGTCGGATTGGAATAACTCTGCCAAAGGCCCTGCGACGGGCAGAATCTACGTGCATTCGGGGGCAGACGGGAAACGGTTGTACACTCTGACAGGCGAAACAGCGGGCGATGGCTTCGGGATTGGCTCGGCGGATGTCGGCGATGTGAACCAGGACGGCTTCGACGATTTGTTGATTGGCGCGTGGCAACACGCGAGCGCCGCGCTATCGGGTGGCAAAGTCTATTTGTATTCCGGCAAAGACGGCAGCTTGTTGCAAACGATCACCTGCCGCACGCCGGGCGATACATTTGGTTTTGACGCGACAGGGATCGGCGATGTAGATGGCGATGGCGTGATTGATTTTCTGATTACGTCGGCCTGGAGCGGCGTCAAAGGCTATCGCTCCGGGCGCGTATTTGTGATTGCGGGGAAAGTAAAAAAGTAGAGCAAACTTTCCAGCTTGCTTATGTTTCCCCAAGCGATCTCTGGTTGGAACATGGGCAAACGGGAAAGTTTGCTCTACAGGGTTTTCGCCCGTTATTTCAACTCCGAAATCAGGATCACATCATTGACTGGCAGCCCGCGCTCAACCGCTAACATCTGGCCATCCCGCGACCAAGCATAGCGGAAAATCCAATCACTCTTAAAGTTGGTAAGCGGTTGCGGTTCGCCACCCTCCAACGCATATTTATAGATGTTCGAGGCGTTGTTGACCGCACCGGCAAGGGTGAAGGCCCGGCTATCCGACAACCAACGCAAATAGCCCCAACGTTGAAACGGAATCTTTTCGACGGTTTTGATCGGCGCGCCTCCATTCGCCGGAATAACGACGAGCTTTCTGGTCCCGGCTTCAGGGACAATCACTACGCACAACAGCCATTTGCCATCCGGTGAATATTCGGCGCGCACAAAGTTCGCCTCTGTGACGCGCACCGGCGGGCCGCCCTCTATCGGTACCTTGAAGATGGCCTGGCTTTTTCCATCATAGCTTGTGAAAGCTACCCATTGTCCATCGGGGGAAATGGTCGGCGTTATTTCGCCTAACCCCTTGGTCAATTGTGTCACATTGCTGCCATCGGTATCCATTCGCATGACGTGTGGCGTGCGGCCTTGAAAATTGACGTACACGATATAGCGATCATCGGGGGAAACGACGGGCGTCATGTCTTTATCGGGATTGGTAGATAATTGTTTTTGATTCTTGCCGCCCTGATCCATGATCCATATATCGGCGTTCCCACTGGCATTGGAGCCATAAACGATGCGGCCATCTTTCGTCCAATCCAGGCCGAGAAATTCACTGTAGTTTTCGCCGAAGCCGGACGTGATCGGGATAGCCTCCTGGTCGTTATCGTGGGGCATGATCCACAAGCGCGAAACCTGTGCTGCTTGTATGGTGGCAATGGTTCCTGTCTTGGCTGCCACGCTAACGCCTCGGTAGGAGTTGACGTCATTTGTGACGCGCGTTGCTTCGCCTGTGGGATAAGTGATGTGCCAGATTTGGTCAGAGACAGTCGAAGTGCCTTGATCCCAGGCATTAGCGACTAAGCTGCGTCCGTCAGGTAACCAGGCGACTTGTCCGACCCAATGCCATTTCTGGGTAGTGATCGGTTTCATCGAACGATCCTTGGCGTTCACGGCAATGACATCAAAGTATCGTGTGCCATTTTCATCTGCTTCCCTAAGTGCCGCGCAGGCAATAATCTTGCCGTCCGGCGACCACGAGGGCGCATAGAAATTGCTACCGTCCATCGAAAAGTTCGCCGGATATTGGCGTGTGGCAAGCACGATCTGACTGAGGCCTTCGGCGTCGGCGGTAATCAAGCTGGTTTCTTTGGCCTGAAGGTTATAGCGAAAAAACGCAAAGCTTTTGCCGTCTGGGGCAAACGTAACCGGGCTATCTACATCCTCAATCAGCTTGCGCGGGGTGCCGCCCAGAGCGGGGATTTGGTACAGTGTCCATGTTGCCCTGATAGGTAACGTAATAAAGATGCGTTCCATCGGGTGAATAGGTCGGACTCAGAAAGCGGACAGGCATGGGCGGCACAATTTGCATCGTGCTAGTCGTACCGGTTTGGCGCAGCCATAAGCTTTGGTTGGGCGTGTCTTGCAGCACATGGACGACATATTTGCCATCGGGCGAAATTGTTGCCAACGGAATTCTCCCGTCCGCCGTCAGCTTGTTAATCGCCATACGCTGAAAGGGCGAAGTGGACTTATTCAGCAGCGTTGTCCGCTTGTTCCATAAGTACATCCCAAAGGCGAGAATCGCCACGGAGCAACAAGCCACCAGGGCATAACCAACTTTTTTCTGGGTGGGCGATAAGCGCGGCAGGAGCGCCAGCCGGGATTGCGGCACAAGCTGGTTGTGGGTGACCGTGAGCGAGGCGGAAGTAGGGGCGGCAACTGGCTCCGCTTCTGCCTCTGTAATCTCCTCTTCAATCAAAATGCGAGTGTCGGTCCGTTCGTGAATGACAAAATTCTCGAAAGCCGGTTGCGTCATTTTGACATCAGCAATGAAGCGATACCCCCGACGTGGAATAGTCTCAATATAGCCTTGTCCGTCGCCATTTTCGCCGAGCGCTTTGCGCAGTTGTGAGACATACGTTGTCAGGTTGCTTTCTTCGACACAGGTGTCGGGCCAGAGCGTTTTTAGTAGCTCATCTTTCTCCATCACCCGACCCTGATTGGCGACGAGGACTAATAACGTATCCAAAACTTTTGGGGCCAGCGGAATAACCTTTCCTTCGCAAGTCAGTAGCCGTTCTGCGGGGTCAAGATTGTAGGGGCCAAATTCGTATAAGTAACTGACTTGTTTACGCATAACCATCTTCAGAACTCCTTCAGAAAAAATAAATCCACTCTTTAGGCGATCTTTAGGACAGGAGGCCAACTGTCCCTGTAATCTCGTGGCGTAGCGTAATCAGATTGCTGAGCCAAAGTTGAAGTCTAGTTCACAAACGGAATTCTAACTTGAAACTCGCCAGAATGGTAACGCTACAGCGCGTCTGTGAGTTCGCGGAATGTTTGAACTCCGGTGTTTTCACAGACCAAAGACGGAGCGCTTCTGCCAAGTGACGTTGCCGCTACTGAGCTTGCCGAAGCGCTCTCCTTTTCGGTGGAAGAGCAGTTTTGCCATGAAAGTAAAACGACGGATCGAAATTATTACGGTGCGGGAGCAGACTTACCGCAGTCATCAACCCAGTTCATGTACTGCGCCGCCGCCCCCAACCTGGTGCGACGGCTGTCAAACTGCGACGCCACTGCTTTCCCCTAGTTTAGCGGCAGCCATTTCCGGCATTACCCTGCGTACTCTTTTTCGATGGATTGAAAGCGGCCATATCCATTTTGTCGAAACGCCCGAGGGGAACGTGTTGATTTGTCTACCATCTCTCACGGCAATGCCATCCCAGTTGAAAGCGAGGTAATTTTTTCAAATGGAAGCTGTACTTCAACCAATGCCACTCATAGATCAGGATAGAAATACCATGGACAATTCACTTAGCCATCGCATTGGCGCTTTGCGCGAATTAACGCAGGTCTTGATGGAGGAAGTCACGGAACTGGAAACCGTCAAGTCCCTGGACATCAGCCAAGGCATCAATATTTATGACGAAGTCCGGCAGTACGAAACTGCCTTGATTCGGCGCGCATTGCGGCTGACCGGCGGCAATCAGAAAAAAGCTGCGCGTCTTTTAGGGTTACTCCCTTCGACCCTGAATGACAAAATCAAACGTTATCAAATTCAACCCTCGGCGTCGTAGGGCAAAGAGGATGGACAGCAAACTTTCCCGTTTGCTGCCGTCTTCGTAAGGGTCGTTTGCGTAGTCACCAGCAAACGGGAAAGTTTGCTGTCCATTTTCTGAGGAGGTCGGAATGATGAGCGTCCCGCAGCAAAATTTCGCGGCCATCGGCATGGCACGAGCGAATCCCAGTCTGGTTCATGGTTTCATCGAAGACAGAATCACTCCGCTGGGCGACCGGCTGACAGCTATGCGCCCAGTCGAGAATCTGAAAAATACGCTGCCCTCGCTGGCCACGGCGAACGATTTGCGGGAGTTGATTCGCTACCTGAAAAAACACGCCGATGGCGTGACGATTGTCGAGGCGTTGGGCGAGGTCAAAAAGCGTATTTTAGACCCGCGCAAGATTTCCGCGTATGAAGCCTGGGGCGTCATCAAACGCGACGGCGATTGGTTGAGTTTAAGTCCGCTCGGCTGGGAGTTTTCCCGGAAGCTGGGCTTGGAAGGGGAACTCTTCCGCACCATTCTGGATCGCGTCGAGCCTTATCGCACGGTGTTGGAATTCGCCCACGCGCAACAGCTCAAACTGCTCACGCACGAAGACATCGCCCGCTTCTGGCGCACACATTATGCCGAGCTATTGGACTTGCATCAGGCCAAAACGGTCGAGGGCAATGTCGTTTGCTTTTTGCATTTATGCCAGGCGGCGGAGTTGGGTTCCTTGACGGTCGGCAAGCGCGGACAACCGGCCCGACTGCGAGTGGACAGCGAAGAGATGGAAAGTTTTATTCGCGCGCAATGGGATTTGCCATCGTCAGAAGGCGGCACGAAACCAGAAGTGCGTCCGGTGCGCTTGTTACAGCCCGTCGCCGCCTCTTCTGCCGTGCCGCGTCGGCGCGTTTTTCTTTCCTTACCGCCCGCGCCCAAAAACGCGCACCACTTCCAGGAACTGCTCGCCCTGGTGGGCATCGAAAGCGAATTGCTCGAACGTGGCGGCACGCCTACCTTGCCGATGTCTGAATCCGCCTTTGACACGATGCGCCGCTGCGAAGCGGGATTGTTTGTGGTCACGCCGGAAGATTGCTTGGGCGATGAAGCGGGCACTTACACGCTGAAACCGGAGACCCAGGCGGAAATCCGGGCGGCGTACCTGTTTTACAATCGGCGCGTCTTGTTGCTGTGGGATGAGCGCATCCCGGTTCCTGCCGATTGGCAGAGCCTGCATCGCTGTTCATTTGCCGGAGGGGATTTGACGTGGGAGACGGGATTGCAATTGGCGAAGGCGCTACTAAGCTTCCGCTAGAGGTTTAGGCCGCGAACAATTTTCTAATAGGCAATTGCCAACCGGGAACGACGTCCGCGCCATCCAGCACGTCGTTCTCGGTCAGTATCTTGACCTCTAGCAACGAACGGTACACTGTCACTGTCTTCTTGCGCGGATTGATTGTGATGACCATCCGCGTTCCAGCTTCCAGCCATTCAAAGACCTTCTCTTCGACTTCAAGATAAACGTCATTGGGCGAAATTACCTCAATCGCAAGATCAGGCGCGGTCGGCCAATAGCCTTGCGGCTCTCCGTACTGATCTATCAATTCTTGGCGCACAAACGAAGCATCGGGTGCGCGCACCGTGTCGGGATTGCGCGCAACGATAAAGCCCGTCTCGGCGGCATAAATCATGCCGAGCTTGTTTTCCAGAATATACTGTCCAAGTGGAATGCTAATGAGCATGGCGATAATGCCATGCTGATGTCCGGCTGGGGGCATTGTTCGTAGTTCTCCTTTGATAAGCTCGGAACGCAGGCCGTTATCCGGCAATCGCAATAATTCTTCGGCGGTCATTAGTTCAGTTGTTACAGTCATAAATACCTCGCGGCAAAAGTGTAGCACAGTACGCTCATTTCACCTTCAGTACGACAAACGTCACATCATCATCCTGCGGTCGCGCGCCGCCCCACTCCTCGCCCAGTTGGCCAAACCGTTGATGAGTTCTTGCGCGGATAAATGCGGATGCGCCGTGATGAAGGCTTTCGCTGCTTCATCTTCCAACATCTCGCCTTGTGGATTGAAGCGTTCCGACAAACCATCCGACAACAACACGACCACATCGCCCGACTGCCAGTTCGTATTCGCGTTGCTGATACGCATATTTCGTCACACCGCCGAGCGGCAATTGTTGCAGCGCGACTTCTTCGATGCACTGAGTTGCCGCACGATAAATCCACACGGGCGGCATCCCGGCCAGACTGATCGTCAAGCGATTCTCTTTCACCTTCGCAATCGTCAGCGCCATAAACAAACCGCGCAAATTCATCTGTTTCAGCGTCTGGCTCAAGCGCGTGAAGATGTGCGGAATGTCGGGATGATAGGCGAGCGTCATAAACAAGCTTTTCACCGAAGCCACCATCGTGCCTGCCTTCAAGCCGTGTCCCGTTGCATCGCCCACCGCAATTGTCAACGTGCCGTCGTTGCTCGTGTGGAAGTCGTAGTAATCGCCGCCGACCTCCGTGGCGGTTTTCATGTAAGCCGCGATGTCTAGATGCGGCAGGTTGGGCAATTTCTTCGGCAGCATCGAAAGCTGCAACTGGCGGGCTTCTTCCAGTTCTTTGGCGCGGCGTTCGTTTTCGGCTTTGACTTTCTCGTGTTCCAGCGCGGCGGCGGAGAGTTGTTTTACTTGCACAAGCTGGTCTTCCAGGTTGTCGTTGGTACGAGCGAATTCACGGGCGAGGTAAACTGAAATAGTAAGCATCAATCCATACCAAGCGAGGGCATCCATTACAATAAACCATGAGCCATAATCCTGAATGATCGCCGCGATAAAACTTCGCCCTGCCGCTAGAAAATAAAAGAACAGCCCCAGCCCTACAATCCATGCACCCGCCAGCCGTTGGCGAATGGCGCGGCACACGATCCACAGGGACTCCAGTGAAATGGCAATTCTGAGGATGGCATCTGCCCAGATTTCAAGTTGTCCTGGGTACAAAACGCTTAGCAATGCTTTGCTGAACGCTAACGCCAGAAACAACCAGATGCGGCGCGGGATACGCTGGTTGAAGGCCGTATTAACGAAAGCCAGGAAGGAGACATAAACCAGCACGTATGCCTGTGCGGCTAGGTTGAGAAAGTAGACTCCCGATACCCCATAATGAGTCGAGAGATATAGACTGCCGACGAAATCGGACCAGGCTAACCCCAGCAGAAAAATACCGTAAAAGAGATTGGCGCGTTGACGCGGGAGGAAGGCAAATAACAATAAATGGAGAATGCCGAGAGCCAGTGCAAACGCTCCCTGGAAAAGGCCATAACTAAAACCATAAACGCCGCCTGGCCCGCCCTGATTCGTTGAGTCGCCAAATTGCCTGATTCGGTTGCTGAAACTGACTCCTGCGCCGCCAACACCAATCCACCTACCCTGGAAAGACTTGATGTCAGCTACCTGTTGGTTGGAGTAACGAACCGCAATGACATGCTCAGATTCCGGCTGAAAGACCACGCCTAGAGGCACACCATTCGGGTTGTACACCGTTTCTTCTGCCCGCGTTTTGCCGACGATACCAAACCGCCCAATTTGTTTGCCGTCAACGTAGCTTTCCGATGCCCCCAAGTGAAACATCTCCAAATTTAACGGCACGCCAACCAGTTCTGGCGCAACGCGCAAATGCAATCGAAACCAGCCGAGGCCGCGCCAGCCGCTCTGCGGAATGCTATTGAGCGTGATGGCTGTACCGCGCAAGGTTTCCCACACACGATCATCGAACTGCGGATCAGCAAAGCGCGGATCATCGTTTGGCGAATACTTCCAATTGAGTTTGTCGAGTTCGACCGACTTGCCGTTTTGCAAACTTTCGGCGGTGAGTGTGAAGGTTTCTTGACCGTAAATGGCGGTGGTCAAGAACCAGAGAATCAGCAATAACCAAAGGGGCTTTCTGTGCATGCGGCCTCGCGCGGAATCGAATTTATAGCGGGTTTCGGTCGGCCTTCGCAACAGGTGTTCAGGTGTTCAGAGTTCAAGCTTCAGCTTGGCTTTACGCTGGATAAACGTACAACCAAGCTGAAGCTTGAACTCTGAACGCCTGTCTCTTCGCACGTCCGAAAATCGCTCTCAGGTGGCGTCGCATTGTACGGCAGAACGGGGCTGGATTCACAGTCTGCGGCTTCGGTGCTATGCTTTTGCCGTTATGGTTGCAAATCTCAATCCCAAACTCACAGCCTTTGAAGCGCAAGCGGCGGCGAATGGCTTTTTGCTCGACAACTTGCCAGATCGGTATGGCGCGTATGAGCCGCGCTTTGATCCGACTGAACGAGTCGGGCGCGTCGCAGTTTTGTTGACCTATCCGTACATCGGATCAGTCGGCCAAGTCGGCGAAATCTGCGTCAGCGCGTTTTCCGAGACAATCGTTTCGTTCACCCCGTTAGACGAGCTGCGCGCACGAGCGCGGACATTGTATGAGCAACACCAGGACGCCATTTGGGAAGCCAGACCTAACCTCGCTATTCTGATTGAGCAATAGTGACCGCCACACTGCAATAGTGCCACCAGCGGTGATGCTCTTCATTCGCTACAATTGTCTCACCAGTGGCGAGTTTTTTTCATTAGTTTGCCTTGTAAGAAAAAACCACTTGTCTGCCTACGCGCGCGAAAATCGCTTTGCCAATGCTGCATCATTCTGTTGCGCGAGCGAGTCTGCTAGAATGCCGCGCGTCGCTTCCATTTCACCGACAATCAACCCGTTTCCTGATTTGAGGAGATTCTTATGCGTTGCAGAACTACGATTTTGACCTGGAGTTTGTTGCTGCTCAGCAGTCTCGCGGCCTTCGCCCAACAAGGCTATCAAAAGCCACCCAAAGCTATCCTTGATGTGCTGGATGCGCCGTCATCACCGAATGTCAGCATCAATCCGACGCGCGACAAAATGTTGCTTGTCGAGTCATCGCGTTATCCTTCGATTGCACAAGTTTCGCAACCAATGCTGCGGCTTGCTGGGGCGCGCATCAATCCGAATACCAACGGCCCGCATGGCGGCGGGCGCATCACAAAACTCACGCTCAAGAACATTGGCGATGGCAAAGAGACGGCGATTACGATTCCCGCCGGAGCATCGTTCGGCGCGCCGGAATGGTCGCCCGACGGCAAACAATTCGCCATCACAAACACGTTGTCGAATGGCATTGAGCTATGGATTGGCGATGCGGCAACAGGCAAGCTGCGGCGCGTCTCCGGCGTGCTGATCAACAGCGCGTTTGGCGGCGGACGTGGTTTTGGCGGCGGCGATGATTCGGTGCAATGGATGCCGGACAGCAAGACGCTGCTCTGCAAAACGATCCCCGCGAATCGTGGCAGCGCACCTGTCGCTCCGACCGTTCCCATTGGGCCGACCGTGCAGGAAAATTACGGCAAGGTGTCGCCTGCCCCGACCTATCAAGACCTCTTGCGCAATCCGCACGACGAGAAGCTGTATGATTATTACGCGACCGCGCAACTCGCCTTCATCAATGCCGCGACGGGCAAAGCGACGAACCTCGGCAAGCCCGCGATTTACTCCGGCATAGACATTGCGCCCGATGGCAATCACCTGCTCATCACGGCGACGCACAAGCCGTATTCGTACCTGCTGACAGCCGGATCGTTCCCCAAAGAATTTGAGGTTTGGGATCGCAGCGGCAAACTGATTCACAAAGTCGCCAGCACGCCGTTGCAGGATCAAATCCCGCTGGACGGTGTAGCGACCGGGCCGCGCGGCATCAACTGGCGTCCCACCGAACCGACCACACTCGTTTGGGCGGAAGCATTGGACGGCGGCGACACGAAAAAGAAAGCTGCGTTGCGTGACCGCGTAGTGATGCTGAAAGCGCCGTTCACCGGACAGCCCATTGAACTGGCGAAGACCGAATTTCGCTTTGCTGGATTGCTGTGGCTGGAAAAAGGTGGACAGGTTTTGCTGCGCGATTCGGATCGTGTTTCGCGGCGCGTGCGAACGTTCCTGCTGAATGCGGACAACCCGTCCCAACAGGCGAAGTTGATTTGGAATCGTTCGGCGCAAGATCGCTACAACGATCCTGGTTCGCCCGTGATGAAGCGGTTGCCGAACGGGCAATCCGTAATTCGGCAGAACGGCGAGGAAATCTTTTTGGAAGGCGCAGGCGCTTCTCCGAAAGGCGACCGTCCGTTCCTCGACAAATTCAATCTGGCCACCCTGAAAGCCGAACGGCTGTGGCGTTGCGATGAAACGAGCTATGAAACTGTGACCTCGTTGCTCAGCGATGACGGATCGAAGTTTATGACGCAGCTATGAAACAGCGACGACTCCGCCGAATTACTTCATCCGCAGCGGCAGCAGCAAACAAGCAATCACGAACTTCCCTGATCCCACGCCGCAGATTCGTGGCATTACAAAACAACTTGTCACCTACAAACGCAAGGACGGCGTGCCGCTCTCGTTCACACTGTATTTGCCGCCTGATTACAAAGCCGGAACGCCGTTGCCAACGGTCGTCTGGGCCTATCCGCGCGAATTCAATGATGCCGACACGGCAGGTCAAGTGAGCGGTTCTACCAATCGCTTCACGACGATAATCGGGTATTCGCATTTGTTCTTCGCATTGCAAGGCTATGCAGTGCTGGATGCTGCTTCGATGCCGGTGGTCGGCGATGTCGAAACGATGAACAACACTTACATCGAACAGATCGTCGCCAGCGCGCAAGCCGCGATTGATAAAGCCGTCGAAATGGGCGTGACTGACCGCAACCGCGTCGGAGTTGGCGGTCACAGCTATGGCGCATTTATGACCGCCAATCTGCTCGCGCATTGCGATCTCTTCAAAGCCGGCATTGCCCGCAGCGGCGCATACAATCGCACGCTGACGCCGTTCGGGTTCCAAAGCGAACGCCGTACGTTCTGGGAAGCGGAGGAGATGTATTACCGCGTCTCGCCGTTTATGTACGCGGATAAATTGAAGGAGCCAATCCTGCTGACGCACGGCGAAGCCGACAACAACACCGGCACGCATCCGATTCAATCCGACCGTTTCTATCAAGCCTTGAAAGGCAACGGCGCGACGGTGCGCTACGTCACGTTGCCGCACGAATCACACGGCTATGCGGCGCGCGAATCGTTGGAGCATACGTTGTGGGAGATGCTGACGTGGTTTGATAAGTATGTGAAAAATGCGCCGGGGCCGACGGCCTCGAATCGGTAGGCGTAAGGCTAGGAAAGTCTGGAGAAGTCAGGGAAAGTCCCCAGCAGGATCACCCGACAGCTTTCGACTTTCCTTAGCTTTCCTTATGTTGCCAAGATCGGAATGACCGCCGTCTGAATCGGCTGTCCAGCAATCAGCAATTCCTCTTCTCCCACAAACACATCAATCTCGGAACGCAACCCGAATTGGCCTTTCAGATAAATTCCCGGTTCGATGGAAAAGCAGGTATTCGGCACAACGAAGCGCGTGTCGGGCGTTTCCAGGTTATCAATATTCGCGCCGTTGCCGTGAACTTCCTCGCCGATAGAATGGCCGGTGCGATTGTTGAACTGATCTTCATAACCGGCTGCGATAATCACCGCGCGCGCAACATCGTCTACTTCAGCACCGCGAAAGGCTTGGCGCGCGCTCACTTTTTCCCGCACAAAATTTACGGCCGCATCACGCGCTTCGGCCACGATGTCAAAAATGCGTGTATGTATTTCCGGCACGGTCTCGCCCACAAATCCCGTCCAACTCAAATCGGCATAGACAGAAGCAGGCTGCTTCAGCTTGGCCCACACGTCCAGCAACACAAAATCGCCCTGATGAATGGGGGAAAATCGCTCGGCATTCGGGCTGTAATGCGCGTTGGCGCTGTTGGCATTGATGGCAACGATGGGCGGCGCATCGCAAACCATGTCTGCATCCGCAAAACGCTGCATCATAAATTGTTGGATTCCATATTCCGTCACGGCTTCGTGGGCGCGAATGCCACGCGCGATTGCGGCGAAGGCTTCGTGAATGATGCGATGCACGTTTTCTGCCGCTGTGATGTGCATGGCTTTTTGTGCGGGCGACCAGACAGCTTCGAAATGCTGCACAAGTTCAGCACTGGTGACGACCTCAACATTGAAGCTGCGCACGAGTTCGATGGTTCCGGCATCCACGCGCGCGATATACGGAATCGCATTCAGCGGCGAATATTGCATCGCAATGCGACGGGCATCGCCTAACGCTGCACGCAGGAATTCGTGCTGCACTTGCCATTTTAGGTAGATGTGTTTCACGCCAGGCAACGCGTCGAGCTTGTCGTCTTCGATGCGATGGACGATTTTGGTTGGCTCTCCACTGGCAGGCACAAAGTAAAACCACCGTCGTGTCGTGTGCGTGCGCGGGTCAAGCTTCAAGATACGATACGCCAGCGGATCGCTATGACGGAAATCATAAAAGAGCCAACCGTCGAGGTGCGCAGCTTGTAAGGCGGCTTGGATGGCGGTGATGCGTTGTTGCGGCGTGGTAATTGGCATATTTCTCAAGTTCACGTAATGCAAGCGCAACGCGTGGGGAGAACACGTTGCAGATGATGCGATTTCCTCACACGGGGAGCGAGGCTCGTTGCATAGGAAGCGCACGCAAGGCCAACAACCACAGACAGGTGTTACGGGCGCAGGGCGTGATTTTCATACAGTTCCTCTTTGACTCAACAATAATTTATTGATGGTGTTTGACTTGCGCGCGCAGTGTAGCATTCACTGCCTTTTCGTCGCAAACGGGGTTAGGGACGCCCTCGAAACAAGCGTAGTGCCACCAGCCATAGTTGCGACGATGGATGATAACCTTCCTTGACAATAAAGGGCTTGGCAAGGAAGCTCCACCACTATATTTGCTTGCGCTACTGCTAACGAAAGAAAATTTCCCCTAGTGCTAAAAAATTAGCACTAGGGGCTTGACGGGCGGCAAAGGTAGTGCTAAAAAATTAGCACTACAGGCTGAAACAAAGCTGGCTTGAGTATTTCAATGTAAGGACCCTGACCATTATGACAGCAAAAGCGCACATTCATCTGAGCCGTCGTGAGCGGCAAATTATGGACATCATCCACGAGCGGGGACAGGCCACGGCTGCCGAAGTGATGGAACTTTTACCAGAGGCACCGAGCTATTCCGCCGTGCGCGCACTCCTGCGCCTGATGGAAGAGAAAGGCTACTTACGACATGAAACTGATGGCGTGAAGTACGTCTTCCTGCCGACGCTGGCCCGCGACAAGGCGCGCAAATCGGCGCTCAAGCAAATGTTGCAGACCTTCTTTGATAATTCGACGGAACAAGCGGTCGCTGCCTTACTTGATTTATCCAAGTCAAAGCTCTCGCAAGACGAATTGGATCGGCTGTCAGGGCTGATCGAAGAGGCCCGAAAGGAAGGACGCTAATGAACAACTGGCAATTACTCCTCGAAGTTACGCTCAAAGCCACGTTCGTACTGGCGACAGTGGGATTATTGGGTGTTTTACTGCGCCGCGCTTCGGCGACGACGCGCCACCTGGTTTGGAGTTTGGCGCTGGGCGCTTTACTCGTCTTGCCCGTGCTCGCGTGGCTGTTGCCCGTCTGGCGCGTGCCGGTTTTGCCTGCACCGAACGTCACGCCGGTAGTTGTATTAGCCCCGGAAACGGAATTCTTTGACACGCCATTCGTGGTGGCTGGCGAGGCTCCTGCGCTTGCCGCTTCGCCCGTGCCTCCCACTGCCATTGCCGCCCCAGTGGCTGCCGCGCTGAGTTGGAATTGGTTTGGCGTGGTGCTGGCGGTCTGGTTCGTCGGCGTGCTGATTGTCTTATGCCGTTTGGCTTTGGGTATGTTGCGTATGCGGCGCATCACGTACGAAGCGGAATGCCTCACCAATTATCACTGGTCAGCGATGATGAGTCGGCTGCGTGCGCAAATTGATTTACCCACGCATATTTCGCTCTATGCCAGCGAAGAAATTTCGATGCCGGTGACGTGGGGGATTTGGCGTCCGATGATCTTGCTGCCAGCGGAATCCGCGCACTGGTCGGGCGAGTGGCGGCGCATTGTCTTGTTGCATGAATTGGCGCACATCAAACGCCGCGATTGCCTGACGCAGATGATAGCGAATTGGGCTTGTGCCTTGTACTGGTTTCATCCGTTGGTGTGGTTTGCGGCCAAACGGTTGCGCGTCGAACGCGAACTCGCCTGCGATGATTACGTGCTGGAGATTGGCACGCGCGCTTCGGAGTATGCCGGATATTTGGTGGAGTTGGCCAAAACGTTTGATGCCGTCCAAGTCTCCTCGCCTGTCGTGGTTGGGATGGCTTGTTCCCAGCTTGAAAGTCGCGTGCGCGCGATTCTTGACCCGGCGCTCAAACGCAGCATTCCCTCACGTCGCAGCTTGCTGGCTTTGACGTTCGTGACCGCTTGTGTCTTAGCGCCTTTGGCGGCGCTACAGGCGACTTCACAGGCTCAAACAACTCCTGTCGCTGAGTTAGCGAGTGCGGCTCCGGCTCCTGCGTTAACGCCAGAGCTACAAGCTGATGTGAGCGCCCAAGTGGAGCAAATCAAGCAGCAACAATGCAAGCTCGCGGATTTGCAGGCGAAGGCGAAGGACGACGAATTGTCGGCTGACGAAGAGGAAGAACTGGCGAGCGTCCAAGACCGCATTGCTTCAATGCAGGAAGACTTGCAGGACAAATTGGTCATGAACTTTCGCCGCGATGCGATTGCTGCGCCTGATCCTGCGCTTTCACCTGAACCCGCGTTAGCAGCGGCTGTGGGCAACCTTAACGTGATCCAACCGGAACCTTTCCCCGCGCCGCTGAAAGTGCGGAGTGGCAGGCAAGCCGCCGAACTCACGCCCGAACTGGCGCTGGCCATTGCTGCCATACAGGACTCCAAGCAAAAGGAAAATGAACAAGGGCTGACCGCCGATAACCTGGTGCGGCTGAAAATCGCAGGCGTGACACCGGAATACATCGAAGCGATGAAACGCACGGGCTTGGAAGACTTAACGGTGCGCCAAATCTGCGAT
This sequence comes from uncultured Acidobacteriota bacterium, assembly GCA_963794955.1. Taxonomy (GTDB): domain Bacteria; phylum Acidobacteriota; class Blastocatellia; order RBC074; family RBC074; genus JAFDVL01. The sequence continues at coordinate 230,129 of CAWCGF010000013.1, read as the reverse complement.
TTGAAAATGCATAATGTGACCCCGGAATTCATCAAACAAGCACAAGGCTGGAGCACGGAAAAGCTCAGCGTCCGCGACCTCGTGAATCTTAAAATCTCTGGCTTGACGCCGGACTACATCAATGCAATGAAGCAGACAGGGCTGGAAAACCTATCCCTCAAACGGCTCTCGCAAATGCGTTTGATGGGCGTCACGCCGGAATTCATGGCGGCGATGAAACGCGCTGGCTTAGAGAACCTGACCGCCGAGCAGTTGACACAATTGAAGACGCACGACGTAACCGAAGAGTACATCAAGCAGGCGCAAAGCTGGGGCTTCGGGAAACTGTCCGTCAGAGATTTGTTACAAATCAAAATCCACGGCGTGAAGCCCGAAGATGCACAAGCCTTAAAGGCGATGGGCTTTGATAATGTTAGCCTGCGCGATTTGACCACCATCAAAATCCACGGCGTGACTGCCGCCTACGTCAAGGAGATGCGTGATCTCGGTTTTGATAAATTGACGCTGGAGCAATTGCTCAAAATGAAGATTCACAATGTCACGCCTGATTATATTCGCAAGATGCGGGCGGCGGGGTTCAAGAACATCTCCGCCAACGAAATGCTCAAAATGAAGATTCAGGGAATTGATACGATTCTGCTGAAGAACTAATGAGGTCCAGCAAACGGGCCAGTTTGCTGCTGGCTTCTGTCACAGACTGCTCTTGGAAATATCGGCAAACTGGCAAGTTTGCTATACCTACACAGAGGAACAACACTATGCGCAAAACACTCATCATCGCCACGGTCATTGTCTTAGCTTATGGCCTTTCGCTTCCGTTACGTGCTCGTACCGCCACGGTGCAGGATCAGTTTACCGGGGATTGGTCGGCCAAAGTTCGTGATACCGATAAAGGCAAAAAGCTTTGGCTGGAGATGCGCTCCAACCGCGAGAACGGACGCGGCTGGTTCAATACGAGTTCGGACTACAACCTCGAAGACTTTGCTGGTTTCAATCCGAATGCCAATGGCAACACGCAATTCGCGCTGAACCGCGAAGCCGGAAACATCGTCTTCACCGGACTCGTCAGCGAGGGCAAAGGCGTGGGTGATTTCCGCTACACTGTGAATCCCGCCTTCGTCACCGCGATGCGCAATTTGGGCTACGAGGAAGAATTGAAGACGGAGCGGTTGTTCTCCCTGGCACTGCACGATGTCAGCACGCGCTTTGTGCAGGAAACAAAAGCGATGGGTTTTGACAAGTTGTCTATTGATAAGCTGATCAGTTTCCGCATTTTCAAAGTAGATCAGGAGTTTATTCGCAGTATGCAGTCACTGGGCTACAAAGATTTGTCGGCGGATAAATTGGTATCGCTGCGCGTGCATAAGATTGACGAAAAGTTCATCAAAGAGGTCGAAGCGATGGGGTACAAAGATGCCTCCATAGATAAAATCATCGCGATGAAAATTCACAAAGTGGATCGTGACTTCATTAGCAAAGCCAAGGCGCTCGGCTTCAATGACCTGACGCTAGATCAACTGATGACGATGCGCATTCACAAGATTGATGAAGAGTTCATCAAAGGCGTGCAGGCGATGGGCTTGACCAACGTGCCTTTTGATAAGCTGGTCGCAATGAAGATTCATCGCATCAACGGCGCTTACATCAAGGAAATGCGTGATCTCGGCTTTACGGATTTATCCGTAGATAAGCTGACTTCGATGCGCATCCATCGCGTAGATGCCAAGTTCGTCAAAGATATGAAAGATGCCGGTTATAACAACCTGACGGCAGATGAATTAGTGCGACTGCGCATCCACGGGATTGATGGCGAATACATCAAGAAGATGAAAGGTGCAAAATAGCCGCACCGCACGTGATAGCCAATTTATTCGCTTTCCTCGGCTGCCGAAGGCCGCAAATAAATTGGCTACTATGTGCATAAGCGAAATGAGTTATGAATTCCAGCGATTTCTTGCCACTTCTACTCGACGCCGCGCTCAAAAGTGTCCTGATTTTGTTGTTGGCGGTGAGCTTGCATTGGCTGTTCCCGCAGGCGGCGGCGGCTACCAGACATCTTTTCCTGGTGATCGCCGTGTGTGCCTGCTTGTGTCTGCCTTTGCTCGCGCTGGCCTTGCCGACGTGGCATCTTCCTTTGTTTGCTGCGCCGCAAACGACGCTTGCACTGGCGCATCCTTTGGTCAACTCTCCTTTTAGCAAAGTAACCTACGCGCCCCAACTTGATGAGTTCACCTTTGAGTCATCCGTACGGGTCAAAAAAACGGAAGCGGTGCCAACTTCACTGGACTGGTCCTTACTTGGGCTGGTGCTGTGGGCGCTCGGTGCTTGGGTGGTGTTGGCGCAGATGTTGGTGGGAACAGTCCTGGTCTGGTTAATGAAGTACAAGGCACAGCCACTCGCCAGTGCGTCGTGGCAAGCCTTGCTGGCAGAAACGGCGCACGCGCTGGGTTGCAAACGAAAGGTTAGTTTATTTGTGAGCCAGGACGCAGCCATGCCCATGACCATCGGCATTTTCAAGCCACTCGTTCTATTGCCGACAGACGCGTTGCAGTGGTCGCGGGAACAACTCACGACCGTCTTGTGGCACGAACTGGCCCATATCAAGCGCCGCGATTGTTTGACGCAATTGCTGGCGTCGTTGACTTGCACGTTGTACTGGTTCAATCCGTTGACGTGGGTAGCTGCGCGGCAATTGCGCACTGACCGAGAGCAAGCTTGCGATGACGAAGTATTAGCCGCAGGCGCGCGCGCTTCGGCGTACGCCAGTTGTTTAGTCGGAGTGGCGAAGTCAGTCAACGGCGCGTCGTACAGTTCGCCGGTTGCTGTTGGCATGGCGTGTTCGCATTTGGAAGATCGTGTCCAGTCCATTCTCAATCCGACGCGCCAGCGCCGCGTCTTATCTCGGAGGTATGTTGTGATGATTACGTTACTGATTGCCAGTTTGATTGTTCCATTAGCCTCATTCCAGCCGTTTGCACAAGCGCAGGCACCCGCGCCGCAGGTTGCGCCGCAACGACAAGAAGCCCGTAGCGCCGAACAAAAAGCTGAGGCCGCAATGCCACCGCAATCCATTGAGCAGCATCAGCAAGAAATCGAGCGACATTTGCGCGAGATCGAAAAACATCAGCGCGCCCTGACCGAAGCCCAGCGCCAGGAGGTAGCACAACGATTGCGTGAACTTGAACTCACGCAGGGAACTCACCTCAGCGCGATTGAACAACAGCGTCTGGCTGCTGAGCTGGATCGCGCGGCTCGTGAAAGCCAGCAGGCGATAGGCGAAAAAGCGGAAGCAGAAGCACGATTCAGAGCGATTGAAGAACAGTTACGAGCAGAGCGTGCCACGATAGGCGCGCAAGCAGGCGCGCAAGACGAAGCACTCCTGCGGCTAAAACGGGCGGAATTAGAGGCCGCATTGCACCGACTCCACACGGAATACAAAGAGGCGCATCCCGCGATCCAGGAAACACGCGCGCAACTTGAAACGCTCAACCGAATGGTCGAACGAGATGTCCACTCACGTTTCCAATCCGAAGTACAGACCAACTTGTTGCTGCGACTGGCAGAATTCGAAGCGCATTTGCAAACCTTGCAACGCACCTACACAGAAAAACACCCACGCGTACAGGAAGTGAAAGCGCAGTGTGAGGCGCTCAAGAAAGAACTCGAACACCTGCACAAGTAACCAGTTTCCCGTCAACCAAACAACGCAAGATCGAGTTGGGTCCTCCTGATTGCCGTAGTGAATTGGTTGACGGGAATTTTTTTGTCCAAGTCAGTCAGGAAAAGAGAAATAACGAAACACACGCCAGAAATGATCGTATGCTTCTGGTTGTTTCATTTATTCCGTGTGTTCTGGACTCTCTCTTTGCTTGCGAGCAGTACGCACTTCATCAGGCAGGAGCCTTCGGATGCGACTTGTTTCTTTGTTCGTTCTGTTCACCATTTCTTTTGCGGCCTTGCATGAACCCAGCTCTGCCCAACATCACACGCGCAGCAAACGACTCGACGGCAGCACCATCACTACTGCCGAAATCGAACAGCACATCACGCGCTTGATGAAAGCTGCCAAAGTCACCGGGCTTGCTGTGGCCATTCTCAACGACAACCAAATTGCCTATGTAAAAAGCTTCGGCTACCGCAACAAAGAAGACAGCCTGCCGCTGACCGAAAACACGGTGATGTACGGCGCTTCGTTCACTAAATCTGTCTTTGCTTACGTCGTGATGCAATTGGTCGCCGAAGGCGTAATTGATCTCGACAAGCCGATTTATCAATATTTGCCGAAGCCATTGCCCGAATACGAAAAGTACCAGGACCTCGCGAGTGACGAACGCTGGAAGCTCCTAACAATGCGCATACTGCTTAGCCATACGACGGGCTTTCCCAACTTTCGCTTTCTGAATCCTGATGGCAAGTTGAACATCAATTTCACGCCGGGCACGCGCTACGCCTACTCCGGCGAAGGCATCAACCTCGCGCAATTCGTGATTGAAATCATCACCAAAAAAGACCTGGGCGAAATGATGCGTGACCGCATATTTAAACCACTCGGAATGGTGAACACCAGTATGACGTGGGACAAGCGATTCAACGCTGACCTCGCCATTGGCTACGACGAAAATGAACAACCGCTGGGTCACAACCAACGCAAGAGCGTGCGTGCGGCTGGTTCGATGGATACAACGATTAGCGACTTTGCCCGCTTTCTAGCCGCCGTGATGCAAGGTAGCGGGCTTCAGAAACGCGCGAAAGCGGAGATGCTGAAACCACAAATTCAGATTTATTCCAAAGCCCAATTCCCAACTCTCGCATCCGCAACGACAGACGAAAACCGCGCGATCAAATTGGCCTACGGACTAGGTTGGGGTGTGTTTCAATCACCCTACGGCAAAGCGTATTTCAAGGAAGGCCACGACGATGGATGGGAAAACCACTGCGTTGTGTTTGCCGACAAAAAGATCGGACTCGTGTTGATGGCGAACAGCAGCAATGGCGACAAAATTTTCAAGGAATTGCTGGAAGTTCTCTTGCAAGACAGGTTCACGCCTTGGCAATGGGAAAGCTATCTTCCCTACCACTGATCACTACCGTCGCACGACCACGGTTGGTCCGATCATTGTGTTGTAGAATGCGTAAGAGTTTGTTGGAAAGGGCAGACAGATCAAATCATGGACGATACATCACAGTACCTTCACGGAACCACGTCAGAAGAACAGGCACGGCTGTCGTTGCTGAACGATTTGCTCAATGCCCGGTCACTCGCGGAAATGCGTCTCACGGACGAAGCACGGGTGTTGGATGTGGGCAGCGGGTTGGGGCAGCTTACGCGTGCCATGGCGAGAGGCTTGGCAACAAAAGCTCGTGTGATCGGGATTGAACGCAGTCTTGACCAGATGGCCGAAGCCCAACGCCAGGCTATTGCCGCAGGGGAAAGCCAACTCGTTGAATTTCGCCAGGGCGATGCGCTCAATTTTCCTTTACGCGACGAGGAGTGGGGCAGCTTTGATCTGGTGCATACGCGCTTTTTGTTGGAGCACGTGCCGGAGCCGCTGGCCATCGTACGGGCGATGGTGCGTGCTGCGCGTCCCGGTGGTCGCATTATTCTCGAAGACGACGATCATGATTTATTGCGCTTGTGGCCGGAGCCGGAAGGTTTTCATGCCCTCTGGCAAGCCTATATGCAAAGCTATGAACATTTGGGCAATGATCCAATCGTCGGGCGACGTCTGGTTTCCTTGCTGGCTGAGGCAGGCACGCAACCTGTTCGCAATACGTTGATCTTCTTCGGCAGTTGCGCCGGCGAGCCGCATTTTGCCGGTTATGCCGAAAACCTGATCGGCGTGATTGGCGGCGCGCGCACGACGGTAACGCAAGCAGGCTTGCTGGCGGCAGCGGCGTTTGATGCCGCCATTGCCGTTTTGCGTGCCTGGAGCCATCGCTCAGATGCGGCCATTTGGTATGCTATGTCGTGGGCAGAGGGGCGGCGTTGACAGTCTCGTTAGCTGCGAGGTGGTTATTTAGTTCGTCTCGCGCTGCGGCTTCGTGGCGGACCCTGCGAGTGCAAGGCCCTGAAAGATGCTAACACTTGAGCGAAGCGGTTAGGCCTATTTTGCTTTAGCCCACCGTCTATAATGCGCGCCGCTACTTCCTGCGTCACAGCTTGTCAGCGCGCAGTTACTCCTCTCATTAGGTCGGATTCCGACTATCACCTGCGTGTTTCATGAGCCGTTGATTCCTACAAACTGTAGTGTGAGGCAGAAACGAGCATAAAAGCATTCCGCAGGGCGAGGCAGGTTATTGCGGGAAAATCGGAAAATCTTTCTGCTCCAAAAACTTTGGTACGCCGTCAACCGGACAATCCCAATTACCGAATTTGTCTTTGAAACAGACGAAGGGCGTTTCCATTACATACCGATATACGGAACTCTTGTATTGCCGACACCAGATATATTTGGTTTTCACTGGATAAAGTGTCGCCCCCTGCGGCGCGCCATCGTGCATTAGCGTTCTTCCATTTAAGCGATTGACATACGACTTACCTAGTTGAAAAGTCTGAAACGTGATGCCGACCTTGAGCGGTCTGGGTATGGCTCTTACTGTCTCTTCGTTGTAGTGGTCGTAAATAACGCGCTTGAAAAGTTGTGCGGAAGGCGGAGCCGTGTTTGCAACGGTGCCTGTAGGAGCCTCGTATGAACAGGATGCCGCTCCATCGTCATCCGCCGTTTTGGTTGTTCTCGGACGAACCCAGACCGTTGTCATTGAGAATGTGCCTGATGGCTGCCCGTCATAGTCTTGACACCAGACTTTCAAGGAGTTGCCTTTCGTTAGCTCCGCCACTCGGCACGGTCGCCAGGCTGAATCCTTAAAAAGGGGCGATGCTTCAACCAGATCGCCGACTTTGTATGTGCCCTGTTGGTCAGCCGGAGCAGTCTTGGTCTCCGTCTCAGTGGGCGTTGTTACTGCCCGGTTGTCGGCTTCAGTTTTTTTCAACGGGCGAACATCGCGTCGGTCATAAACCATAAACACGCCCGCCGCTCGTCCATTCTGTGCATCACACTTGACGCGCATGATTCCTTGGGGCGGATTCTCCGTTACCGTGCAGGTTTCCCAGCCGTAGGTGCTTGAGATTTTGACCTCAACGCGCGCTCCGACTTTGAATTGTTGTTCCTGTGCGATGACGAGAGAACTTGCTACAAACATCAATGTAACGATTGCGAAGGTGGCAAACATCAACGGTGTCAGCCAAAGTATTTTGGATTGATTTTTCATTTTACTTCTCTTTCATAAGATTTTTGCCGCGCATTCTGACGCGCTCTTCGGCAATCGAACGATGAAGTTGACGTGCGGCAAAATCGTCAACGTGCAAGCCGAAAGAAACCACGCGCCGTTTTAATAAAGTCGCTATTTCTTACGTCCAAAGACTTGTTAGGCGGTACGTTCAGGCAAAGATTCAGCCGTCAATATGTAAGTTCAAGCGTTGTTGCCCGTAAAATTATCGCGGCTTTTGGATGTATTGCTTCTCGTCCTTCAATGCTAATGCACCGCTTGCTCCAGTTTGTGTGCATTGCCAACCGCCGGTTTTGTGAACAAAACAATCGTAAACCCGCTCCATTTTTCGTTTTGAGATGGCAGATTTGTAATCGGTGCAGGTCACAAACGTCGCGCTGACCGGATAAATTGGTTTTTTCGGGTTGGCTTGTGAATAAGCGTCGGTCGCTGTCGGTCGCCAAGCGCGTGGTGCGCCGACGACAACTTTTTGAAAAGTGATCGTGATTGCTCCGTCCGAACCGGCTTTGGCTTCGGCTTCCCACAGACGCCGAATCACGCCTCTGAAAGTTTGCTCGTTGGCGGTTTTACCATCCGAATCCTTGCTTGAAGCAGAACAGGCAACCGCGCCAGATGGTTTATCTGGAGTTGGTGGTTGGTCATTTTTGGCAACAGGTATTTCGTTTACAGTTTGGTCGTTTTTGCTCGTTTCGATTTCGACGGCAGCAGGATTCGGGGTTTTGTAGCCCTGTTTGATGTAATCATCAACCTGACTGCGATAGACCAGGTCTTTAGCACCGCCGCCAGGCGAATATTCGTTGATATAAAAAATCTCGCACTTATCGAATTTGCCTGTGCCTTTGCAACTTAAAACTTTGAACTTATGTCCACCTGCGCCGCAATCATAAACCGCGTTGTATGCAATTCTGTCTTGCTTTTGCGCCATCGCTTTTTGCCAAGCGACTGTCGCGCCTATAGTTGTCAGCAATAAAACAATCGCTATCAAACCGAATTTGTTTTGTATCATTGATTTTTCTCTGCTGTGAGTTTTGACTGATAGGGGTATTTCTAGGGCGAGTTGGAGTATAAAAGGGGCTGAGCGTGAAGGCAACCCCTTTGCCGCACCATAGACGTTGTGTTCTTCTAGGGCTTTAGTCAATGCCCAGTGCGCGAGTAACCGAAAATGGGATTCTTCCGTCCCAGATGCGCACACTTAGATTCATATTGTGCTGAGCCAGCACAAGCCTGGCTGAACGAAATGAAAGACTTACCTGCTTCGTTGCAATGGCACGCGATTTGGTTATTTGAGCGGTAAGGTACATTTTATAAAGGTCAAAAAACCTGGTGCATTCTGACAGATTACAAGCTCTCATAGCTGAAGCATTTGCAAGCTGGCAGATTGCCCCACTTCAGTTCGGCAATTTTATCGCTTGAGGGAACTATGCAAACACTCATCCAAGACCTGCGCTACGGCGTGCGCACGTTAATGAAACAACCGGGCTTTGCCCTGCTGGCGGTCTTCACGCTGGCGCTGGGCATTGGCGCGAATACGGCGATTTTTTCGCTGCTGGATCAAGTGTTGTTGCGCCGCTTGCCCGTGGAGAAACCGGATGAATTAGTCGTGCTGCGTTCGCCGGGGCCGATTCGCGGACATGGTTCGTCGGACAGCGACATTGCCACGTCATTTTCGGTGCCGATGTACAAAGGCTTGCGCGAACGCAATGAAGTCTTTTCGGGCTTGCTCGCGCGCTATGCGATTCCGCTGAGCGTCAGCGCCAAAGGGCAGACGGAACGCGCGGATGGCGAATTGGTGTCCGGCAATTATTTTGAAGTGCTCGGCGTGCGGCCTGTGTTGGGACGCATTTTTACATTGGAAGACGACAAACTCGCAGGCGCGCATCCGGTCGCAGTATTGAGTTACGGCTACTGGACGCGACGGTTTGGCAATGATCCTTCCGTTTTGAATCAGACATTACTCATCAACGGCCAAAACCTGACGGTGGTGGGCGTGGCGCGGCAAGGCTTCGCAGGAGTGCAGGTCGGACAAACTCCCGATGTGTTCATCCCGCTCATGATGAAAGAGCAGATGACACCGAATTGGAAGGGGCTGGACAATTGGAACGATTATTGGGTGGCGTTGATGGGACGCCTAAAACCGGGACTGACTGCGGCCCAAGCTGAGGCTGGTATCCTGCCGACCTACAGTGCATTGCTCGCTGAACAGTTGCCGAAAGTGCAGGGCTGGCCGAAGGAAACGCAAGACCGCTTTTTAGCCAAACGCATCGAATTGCATCCGGGCGCTGGTGGGCGACAAGTCGTGCAAAGCAGCGCGGGCGAAGGGCTGTGGGTATTGTTCTTCATGGTTGGGATGGTGTTGCTGATTGCGTGTACAAACGTCGCGAATTTATTGCTTGTGCGTGGCCTGGGGCGGCAACGCGAAATTGCGATTCGCCAGGCCTTGGGCGCGGGGCGTTGGCGGTTGATGCGGCAATTGCTGGTCGAAAGTTTTGTACTGTCGTTGGCGGGCGCGGCGCTGGGCTTGCTCATCGCCGCCTGGGTCAGCAGTGCGCTGGTGCAAACCGTCGCGCGTGGCATGAACATTGACGGCTTGACGACCAGTCTGGATGCGCGTGTGTTGGGCTTCACGATGCTTTTGTCCGTGCTGACGGGCGTGTTGTGCGGCCTGGTTCCGGCGTGGCGCGCAACCCACAATGACCTGACGCCTGCGCTGAAGGAGCAGGGCACCAATGCTTCCGGCAGCATGTCGCAAGTCCGCTTGCGTAAATCACTAGTCGTCGCGCAAGTCACCATGACGACGCTGTTATTGGTCGGCGCAGGGTTGTTGACGCGCACGTTGTGGAATCTGAGTAAACTGGATTTGGGCGTGCAGCCGAACCACCTGCTCACGTTTTCGGTCGCGCCGGATTTGAATGGCTACAACCCGGAAAAAGTCGCGCAGTTCGTTACGCAATTAAGCGAAACCGCAGCCAACGTCCCTGGTATTCAAAACGTCGGCGTCTCCACTATATCGGCGTTTACTGGTGACACGGCAGCCAGCAACATCACCGTCGAAAAAGGCCCGCAGGACGCCAACCCCGACGATCAGCAGGTCAGCCGCAATTCTGTAGGGCCGGGATACTTTGCCACGATGGGAACCGCGCTGGTAGCTGGGCGGGAGTTTGCGCGCACGGATACCAAAACCAGTCCGAAAGTTGCGATTATGAACGAAACCGCCGCGAAACGCTTTTTCCCGAATCGTAATCCCGTAGGCGCGCGCATGGCCTTTGGCGGTGGCAATGTCAAACTGGACACGGAAATCATTGGCGTTGTGCGCGATGCCAAACACGCCAATGTGCGCGAAGAGACCAAACCGTTTGTCTATAGTCCCTATACGCAAGATGAAAACCTGGGCAGCATTACGTTTTATGTGCGTTCCTCGCAGGATGCCGCGACGGTGATTCCGGCACTGCGGAGCCTGGTCAGCAAGCTTGATCCAAACCTGCCGCTCTACAACATCAAGACCGTCGCAACGGTGATTGCCGAAAACCTGATAGGCGAACGCTTGCTGGCGACACTCTCGCTCTGTTTTGGTGGGCTGGCGGCTTTGCTCGCTGGCATTGGTCTGTACGGCGTGCTGGCGTATCAAGTGGTGCAGCGCCGCCGCGAAATCGGCATTCGTGTCGCTCTCGGCGCTTCGCCGCACAACGTGCGCTGGCTTGTGTTGGGACAAGGTTTGCGCTTGACCTCGGTCGGCATTGTTTTGGGATTTGTCGGCGGCTTCGCCCTCGCGCGCGTGTTGACCAGTTTGCTGTTTGGCGTGCAGCGTGCTGATCCGCTCAGCTACCTTATCGCCGCGTCGTTATTGCTCGTTGTCGCGCTGCTGGCTTGTTATCTTCCAGCTCGTCGCGCAACAAAAGTAGACCCAATGGTTGCTTTGCGCTATGAATGATTCTGCCTCCGACGGCGCATCGAATCTTATAATGGAGACACCTGATGAAACGTATTCTGCTTTATTCTCTGCTGCTCTTGTTCCTGCTTACCTCCGCGCAAGCACAATCGAATCTTTCTGGCGCGTGGATTTTGACGGAGCAATTTTCCAGTGAAACCCACACCCATCGTATGAGTCTGGAACTCAACGGCGATAAGCTCACCGGACAATCCGGCCCGGATAAAATCGAAGGCACTTTCCGCAATGGCGCGATCACGATGAAGTGGATTTCACCGGATGGCCGCTCTGATTCAATCTTCACGGGCAAAGTGCAAGATGGCATGCTCAAGGGCGAAGGCGATTGGGGCGGCCTCAAACTGCAATGGAGCGCCCGCCGCCCCGCTGCGAAACCCGGCGAGCCGCGCACGCATACGTTTACACCGACTGAATTTCATCGCACATTTTCTTATGCGATTCCTCCGGCGCTGCACATCTTTCCCGGCGACACCGTCAAAACCAAAAGCGTAGACGCAGGCGGCACCGATGAAAACTCCGTGCGCCGTTCCTTGGGCGGCAATCCCTTAACCGGCCCGTTTTTCATCGAGGGCGCAGTGCCCGGCGATACCTTAGTCATCAAGTTAAATCGCGTCCGCACCAATCGTGACTGGGCCATGAGCGGGCAATCAGTCGTCGGCAATGCACTTGCGCCCGGCTATCTGATGAACCTGAAACGCGCCCAAAACTTCAGCAGCCGTTGGAAGATTGACACTGCCAAAGGCATCGCCTATCTGGACAAACCCACCGACCCGTTGAAGACCTTCACCGTTCCCCTGCAACCCATGCTCGGCTGCATCGGCGTAGCGCCCCCAGGCCGCGATGTCGTCCGCACAGGTGATTCCGGCATCTTCGGCGGCAACATGGATTACAACCAACTGCGCGAAGGCACGACGATCTATCTGCCCGTATTTCAGGACGGAGCCTTGCTCTTTATGGGCGATGGCCACGCCGCACAAGGCGATGGCGAATTGACCGGAGACGCGCTGGAAACCTCGATGGACTTTGAGTTCACCGTTGACGTAATCCCAGAAAAATCCATCAGCACCCCACGAGCAGAGAACAATGATTACGTCATGGCCATAGGCATCGGCGGCTCACTCGACCAAGCCCTGCAACGTGCCACGACCGAGATGGCGCGCTGGCTGGAGAATGACTACAAACTGAATTCGACGGAATCAGCGATGGTGTTAGGATTTGCGGTGAGATACGACGTGGCGGATTTAGTGGGGACGCAGGTCAGCATTGTGGCGAAGATTCCGAAGACTGTGTTGGCGCAGTTGAAGCGATAAAGAGTTGTCCGCTTGCTCTGGGTAGTGGCTCCGCCGGGGCGATACTTTGTCGGAGGATGTTTGCGAATCAGCAACAAGCGCCGTTTAGTCATGCGAAACCGGTTTGATCCCCAATTGCCGCCAGTTACGATTTGGGATGTTCCTTGTGCCGTAGCATGATCGCTACCTGCATAGTTGCCGCTAACGGAAAGTTTCGATTGCTGTCACAGTTGTGCGGACTTTCCATTCTCGGAAAGTTTTGGTTGCTGGATTCGCTCTCCCAACCCCAACTTGCGCACCTGATTCCAAAACAAAAGGAGACGGCATGATGAAAGTGTGAAGCGGGGGTAAACTCTGGTTACAAGGAAACAGTAACTGGAGTAGAGAGGTCACAGGCTAAATCATTTCCTTGTGGCTTGAGCCGGGCTTCATAACTATAGGTAAGGTGCCAGACCGGTTGACCCCATTACCGTCCTGAGTGGGCGTCTTCTCTACCAATTGAAGGCTAGCGGTCCATGTTCTCCAATATCCAGATACTGCCCGATACCTCCGTGATGGGCAGGACGAGCCGATCGGCGGTCAGCGATATGCCTATCAGTTGGGCCAGTCGGGGCGACATCATCTGTCCCGGGCTTTCGAAGGCTGTCACGCGAAAAGCTTCGCCCACCGGCTGGCCGCTGGTCGGATCGAACCGCATGCCCCAGACGTTGGAAAACCCGGAACGGCCGGAGACGAAGTAAATCGTCCGGCCATCAGGTGACCAGAGAGGTTTATCATCCCAGTATTTGCCCTCGGTGATCCGCCTCCACTCGCCGCCCGCGGCGGGTATAACATAAATAGTGGAGACTCCAGACTCAGTAGCTTTGATGGCAATGAATGTGATCCAGCGCTCGTCGGGGGAGAAGTGGCCTTGCCAGAGGTTGTATTCCGGGTGAGCTGTCACCACGCGCATTAGGGTTTCCGCTCGCGGGGCAGCCGAGAGCGGAAACAGGCAAATCGCCATTCGTCTCGGGGTTTGGCGGTCGGAACTTCCAAGGATCCATGCTCCATCGGCAGACCAATCATAAGCCAACTCTGTCAACGTGGTTGGCGAAGTGATTAGTTGTTCCTCACCTCCGCCCGCAGGCAGCAAGACGATTGAAGCCTCCGCCTGGGGCCCAAGGTCGGCGATGTCCGGATTGGCCGAGCGGTAACGACGATATGCTAGGCGGGTACCATCCCGCGACAAGCTTGGGTGATAACGGCCGAAGTTATCGCCCGCTATCAGTAATCTTTCGCGGCCATCTTCCAACGATTTCTCCAAGACTTCCTGCTTCCCGGCACGCTGCGCGCTAAAAACCAGTTTCTTCCCATCGCGCGACAGTTTTGGATTCCAGGCATCCATACCGGCTGAGGTAATTGGTTGGCCACCGCCCTTGGTGCGGCCAGTCTGCGCGTTGAACGGCAGCGACCAAACGCGGGTCCGCTCAGTGCGGGTGGTGAAGGCCAGTCTCTTGCCATCCGGGGAGAGCGCCAAGTCCGAATCCAACCCAGCGCCAATGGTCAGGCGTTCCGGGCCCGCAATCCAGTCTAAGGTCTGCGGGTCAACCTCAACCCGCCAGAGGTTTTTCACGCCCTGTGCAGTCCCTGCAAAATAGATGGCCCGGCCCGAAGGCGCCCACAAGAAATCACTGAAAGTAACGGAAGCTTCTTTAAGCTGTTGCTCTACCCGCTTAGTCAGCACTGACCTTACGGGTGTGCCGCCCGCCACAGGCAGTGTCCAGAAGCTGGCCCCCAGTTGGCGGTGATCCCCCCAGAGCGAGACGCGCTGGCCGTCGGGATGCCAGGCCACCTGCGGAGGAGTAATGAATTCGGGGAGAAACTCACGCAGCACCTCGCGCGGTGCGCTTCCGTCTAAGCTGACTACGTACACTTTGGATGTCTCCCAGACCCACAGCAGCGAAGTCGAGAAGAGAATCTGCGACCCGTCTGGTGACCAGCGCGGGCGATAGCCGAACGATGAAATTTTGCGCTCATTTCCACCCAGCGCTGGCGCTACGAACAAGCCCCCGCCTTCACGCTCGGAGCGAAAGACCAGGCGATTGCCGTCCGGCGACCAGTCGGGCTGCCAGTCGTGGGCCGGAGCTTTAGTAACCTGTACTGGATCGCCTTCGCCTACTGGCTGCACCCAGATGTCGAAATTGCCGCTACGATCCGAACTGTAGGCGATGAAGCGTCCGTCGGGCGACCAGGTCGGCTCGCTTTGTAGACCCAGATCAAACGTGACGCGCGACAATGCCCGCTGCGAACGCGGCGGCTCAGTCTGGAATCTTCGGTAAATCAAGGGGGCCAGAGAGGCGATAGCGGCGATCCCAACGACCAGCGCCGCTAGCACAACAGCCACCCCCCGCTTCTGCCGTTTGCTCCCGGTGATGGCGTATGCGGCGCGCTTCGTCGTCTGTGCCTCCGCGTCGGCTGTTCGTACGGCTTGACGCGCTTCCACTGCAACCGGAGATGGCCTTTCCTCACGGGGCGGCGCTAACTGCTCAAGCTCAGCTTCAAACTCCAGCCGGTGCTTGAGGGCTTTCAAGTCACTCAACAATTCTTTGGCCGTCTGGTAGCGCTCCTCCCGCTCTTTGCGCAGCGCCTTCTGCACCACTTCATCCAACTCCGCCGGAATGCCCTCAGCGTAGTGTGAAACCGGCGGCTCCTCGCGTTCAAGTATCGAGACGATCAGGTCTCCCGGCGTCGCTCCCTCAAAGGGAGCGCGACCGCTGAGCATCTCGTAGAGCAGCACGCCCAGGCTGAAGATGTCGGTGCGACCGTCCACCTTCTGTCCGCGCGCCTGTTCGGGCGACATATAACGCGGTGTGCCCATCACCACGCCTTCGTTCGTCTTGACCTGGGTTGATATTTCCGCACCGTCGGCGTGCGGGTTGATGAGTTTGGCAAGGCCGAAGTCCAGAATCTTCACGTAGCCGTCGCGCCGGAGCATGAGGTTTTCCGGCTTGATGTCGCGGTGAACGATGCCTGCCTCGTGCGCCGCGTTCAACCCCGTCGCCACCTGCACCGCCACATCGAGCGCGTCGTTGAGGGGCAGGCGCGAGTGAGTGATGCGCTCTCGTAAAGTTTCGCCTTCGATCAATTCGGTGGCGATGAAGGGACGCCCTCCCTCTTCCCCAATCTCGTAAATCGTCAGGATGTTTGGATGGTTGAGCGCCGAGGCCGTGCGCGCCTCCTGCTTGAAGCGCTCAAGTCGCTGTCTGTCCAGTCCGACGTGCGCGGGCAGGAGCTTGAGCGCCACCTGACGCGCCAGCCGGTTGTCCCGCGCCAGATAAACCTCTCCCATTCCGCCTGCCCCGATCTTTTTGACCAACTCGTAAGGGCCGACCTTTTGTGCAAGGGTAGGAGCCGTCTCTTGCCCGGCCAGCATCTGCGCGGCCACATCCATGACCATTGTCTCAAGCGAGCCGTCTGGCTTGCTCGCCGCCGGCCTGCTCATAGGATGAAATGAGGGCTTCGACTTCGCTCCTGAGGCTCGGATCGTCACCGCAGGCCTGGGCGAGGAACAGCGCACGCTCCTGCGGTTCACGCTCGAACGCGGACTGGAAGATTACTTTTACCTGTTGCCAGTGTTCGGGTGTCATACTTTGAGTTGTTGATGTAACCAGGCTTTGGCCATGCTCCACTCACGCTTGACCGTGCGCGGCGAGATGCCCAAAGCCGCGGCGGTCTCTTCCACGCTCAGCCCGCCGAAAACGCGCAACTCAACCACGCGGCTCTGCTGTGGGTCCAGGTCTGCGAGTCGAACGAGCGCCTCGTCGAGCGCCAGCAGATCCGCACTCTTCTCCTCAGCCAACGCTATCGCTTCATCCAGCGACACTTTGAGGTAGTCACCGCCACGCTTGGCGGCCCGGTGGCTGCGGGCGTAATCCACCAGGATGCGGCGCATCAACTGCGCGGCGATGGCGAAGAACTGCGCGCGGTTCTGCCAGTTCGCTTGCCGCTGGTCTACCAGCGCCAGGTAAGCCTCATGCACCAGCGCGGTCGTCTGGAGCGTGTGATCGGGCCGCTCACGGCGCAACTGGCGACTGGCCAGCCGGCGCAGTTCGGTGTAGACGAGCGGCGTCAGCCGCTCAAGCGCCTCCTGGTCGCCTCGCCCCCACGCAAGGAGCAGTTGGCTCACCTCTGACTCTACCGGCGTGGACATTGCGACCTCCTCCCGTGTTGGGAAAGTTTGCCTCTGGTTCTTCGGATGGCTACCTCAAGCTTGGGTTCAAGCGGACCAATTGTAGCCCAACCATAGGTCAATGCAAGGGCAGCAGGGACGGGGTTAGCGGCAACTCTCCTGGCGAAGCTCCCAGCCGTATCAGCCCGCCTGCTTCAAAAAAATGTCAGGAGCGTGGCCCCTTTCGAGCGTAGGCTCCGCGTTAAGGGATGAAGGGCAACGCGAGATCGCCTCAGCGCTCAGCCCTTCAACCCTCATGCGGGAAACGCATGAACAGATGGCTCAGCTCGACCCAAGCGTCGAGAAGGAGTATGAAATGAAGAAAGTTCTACTGCTAATCGTTGTCTTCGTGTGCCTGCTGGCGGTGACGCCGACGCACGCGCAAAGTCAATCGCGGGTACCAGGCTTCAAACCCAGCGTCTCCGGCTTCCGTTTCACCAACTCGTTCGCCCAAGTCCCATACTCCGGCATTAACGTCGCAGGCGTCAACATGTCAATCGGCGATGCTTCCAATGGCATGTGTGGCGGTATGGTTTATGCGGTGCGAGATTATTTTGAAGCAGGCCTAACGCCGTCGCCTAACGCGACGGCGCCGTCGGGGGGGCCGTTGTTCAACTATCTCTCTAGGCGGCTCTTCGACAGCTTCAACCTGCCGGGAGGTCTAGTAAAATACCTCCACCTGATGAACCCGGACCTTCCTGATCACGAGACGTGGCTGAGCAACGCGGGCCTGGCGCCTCGCGGCCGAGCCTGGGTAATGATTATGGAAGAATGGCCCAAGATCAAGGCGGATCTGGATCAAGGCCGGCTCTCGCCGCTTGCAATGATCCGGGTGAAGGATCGTGACCCTTTCAAAATGGGTCAAAACCATCAGGTCCTGGCCTATGGCTACAGCCTCAACAACAATAACTTGGTAATCAATGTCTACGACCCTAATTATCCGGGGAATGACAACGTAACCATCTCGCTCAACATTGGTAACCCGCAGCACACGACAGATGTCAGCTATTCGAACGGCGGAACGGTGTACTGCTTCTTCAGGACAGATTATGCCCATTCTGATCCGACGACATTTCAACTGGCATCAGTCTTCACCGCGGATGTAACGGGAGACGGTAGAGCTGACGCGATAGTGGTGGATCCCAGAACGGTCACAGTCCGCCGATCTAATGGCACTGGCTACCGGCTCAACGAAGACTGGACTGGTGGCGCCTACTACGGCTCGCGCGGCACGTTCTTCGCCGACGTGACCGGCGACGGCAGAGCGGACGCGATTGTCGTCAACGACAACAAGGTCGTTGTTCGGCGCTCTAGCGGCATTGGCTTCCTGCCCAACGAGGACTGGACTGGTGGCGCCTACTACGGCTCGCGCGGCACGTTCTTCGCCGACGTGAATGGCGACGGCAGAGCGGACGCGATTGTCGTCAACGAAGATACAGTCATTGTCCGGCGCTCTAACGGCAATGGCTTCCTGCCCAACGAGGACTGGACTGGCGTCGCTTACTACGGTTCGCGCGGCACCTTCTTCGCCGACGTGACCGGCGACGGCAGAGCGGATGCGATTGTCGTCAATGAAGATACAGTTATTGTCCGGCGCTCTAACGGCATTAGCTTCCTTCCTAACGAGGATCTGGACCGACGGCGCCTATTACGGCTCGCGCGGCACCTTCTTTGCCGACGTGAATGGCGACGGCAGAGCGGACGCGATTGTCGTCAATGAAGATACGGTCATTGTCCGCCGCTCTAACGGCAGCCGGTTCCTGCCCAACGAGGACTGGACCGGCGGCGCTTACTACGGCTCGCGCGGCACCTTCTTCGCCGACGTGGATGGCGACGGCAGAGCGGACGCGATTGTCGTCAACGACAACACGGTCGTTGTTCGGCGCTCTAGCGGCATTGGCTTCCTGCCTAACCAGATCTGGACTGCCGGACCTTTCTATGGTGTTTGGCCGTAACAACTCGGTGGCTTAGTTTTGCAGTCGAACTTGCTGAGTAGCTCTTCCACTACTGCGGGATGCGCAGCGCGATTACTGAGTCGCGCTGCGCATCCCGCATACCGTCTGGCGATTCTGAATCATCTTTTGTGAAGGGGAGCGAGCATGATGAGAACGATAAAGGCGATCTGGCGATTACTGAATGCTTCTGTGTTCTTTGCTTGTCTGCTGTCGGTTGCGACCGATGCGCAAAGCGAAGACGAGCGCGACATCCTCAGCAAATTTCCAGGCGGGCAGGCGACCGGGATGAAGGTCACGATCCTACTGGCTGGCGCGAACGGTTCGTAGACGCCCGTGGACCCGAAGCGCGTTTTCAGCCCGGGTGAAGAGATCAAGGTGTCTCTTGAACGTAATATTTGAGGTTACATTTTTCTCGTCAATTTCGGATCACTGTGATCAGCGAATCGCTCAGTTAAACGTAAAAGCCAAGTACGTTAATATCGGCTGTCAAAAATGCAGAGCCGTAGCGCACCCAGCAATGGAATTCACTGTTGCCAGCGGTCGGGGTCATACTTTGAGTTGTTGATGTAACCAGGCTTTGGTTATGCTCCACTCACGCTTGACCGTGCGCGGCAAGATGTCTAAAGCCGCGGCGGTCTCTTCCACACTCAGCCCGCTGAAGACGCGCAGTTCAACCACGCGGCTCTGCTGTGGGTCTATAGTTGCCAGTCGGTCGAGCGCCTCCTGGTCACCCCGCCCCCACTCGATCAGCAGTTGGCTCACCTCTGTCTCTACAGGCGTGGACATTGCGACCTCCTGTCGCGTTGGAAAAATTTGCTTCTACTTCTGCGGATTACCCACCCCGGACTTGGGTATTGTAGCGAAATCAAAGGCCGCTGCAAGGGCAGGCGAGCCTGGTCAATAAAGGCCTGCTTTATGAAATCCTTCCTTTTGTCTAAAGTCGAAATACGAAGCAAGCCAATCAATATAAACAACGCGAAGGAAATCGTACTTATCAAGAGGCCAACCATAGATTGAGATGGGCCTCGGATATCGAACCAGTGCGCGAGCGCGAGCAAACTCCAGAAGGTTGTCAGTTCGGATTCACGCTGCTCTGCTGAAATCCACAACATCTGCGTCATTCGCAGTCTATTCTGCCGAAACCGGGCTGATCCTGACAATGTGCGGAGAGTACGATTCTGGGATTGACGCTTCCCAGAAACGAACACTACGACCATACCCTCTCGTTTTCACCCCGCATGCAAACTCAATCATAGCAAGAGTTACTTCTAGCAGCCGCTTGGCACGGCATTTGGCTTGCGCATGCAGTGGGAAGTTTCATCCCCGCAAGAGAAGCAAGACCAGAACTACGAGGAAGAGTATGAATACGTTGAGGCAAAGCATGCGCGATGGCGCACGAATCTTATGGGTAAAATCCGGTTTCACGTTACTTGTCCTTCTCACGTTGAATGGGCTGTTTGCTTCGATCACACTCGGCCAAACGCAGGAGGTCAAAGCGGAATTATTTGGCGCGGGCGTGCTTTCGGTCGGGGAAGTTTATCGCGGGAGTTTTACGCCGGACGGGCGCACATTATACTTCTTCAAGAAGGTGACGCCGGAGCGCGAAGACTATCGCATTTTTGTTTCGCACTTGCGCGCGGGCAAGTGGACTGAGCCGGAGCGGGTCAGGCTCGGTGGCGATTACTCTGATTTGTACCCGGCGATTTCAAAAGATGGCAAGCGGCTGATGTTCTCTTCGTATCGGCCTGCGCCGGGGGATACGTCGCCGAAGCCGAATGCGCATCTTTGGTACGTGGATCGAAAGGGAACTGGTTGGGGCGAGCCGGTCTTTATGGCGGCGGCGAATACGTTGGGGCATTACCATTCGTGGGTCGAATTTGGGCCGGACGTGGCGGTCTACTTTCGGCGCACGACGCCGGATTGGCGTTCCAATGAAACCTTGCTGACGCGCTGGAATGGCAAAGCGTATGCGCCGCCTGTGCCGTTTGCCGACGCCTTGCGCTGGAAGAACTGGCGCGCGATGTGCGTGTAGCCGGAGCTTCGCCGGGGCCGGATGGCAAGACTCTTTTCCTGGATGTGGCGACGCGCAATCCCAAGACCGGGCGCGGCGCTTCGGACATTTGGGTGTCTTTCAAACGGGGCAATGATTGGTCAGAGCCGAAGCCGCTTGGAGCGGGTGATCAATTCGGACGGATTGATGTGTTCCCATTCTTTTCGCCGAATGGGAAGGAACTCTACTTTGTGCGCGATTTCGCTGCGTTCTACCGCGTTCCGTTGCAGGATGCGCTGAAGACCGCGCAATAAACTAACGGGAAGATTATGAATATCCTTTGGCAAGACTTGCGCTACGGCGCGCGAATGCTACTCCAACAACCCGGCTTTACCTTGATTGCCGTGCTGACGCTGGCGCTCGGCATTGGCGCGAACACGGCGATCTTTGGCATGTTCAGCGGCCTGTTCTTACGCCCGCTGCCGTTTCCCAATGCGCAGCAACTGCTCGTGGCGCAAGGCCGTTCGTGGATGCCAGTCGCGCATTTTATGGCCTGGCGCGAGGGGCAGCAGAGTTTGTCCCATCTGGCGGCGTATTATCCACGCGAATACAACCTGGCGTCGCAAACGGAAACGGAACTGATCGAAGGCGCGGAGATCACCTCGGACTTCTTTCCGTTGCTCGGCATCGCGCCCAATGTTGGTCGCAATTTGCTGGCGGAAGAAGATCAGCCGGGGCGGCAGCGCGTGGCCTTGCTCAGCGCGGGATTGTGGCAGCGGCGCTTTGGCAATGCCACGCTCGGCAACGAAACCAGCGGGCAAACCGTGCGGCTGAACGGCGACGACTATCAAGTGGTGGGCATACTGCCCGAAAGTTTTCAGCCGTTTGAATTGAATATGCGCAAGCCGGAGGTATGGGTTCCTCTCATGCTGACGCCGCTGCGGGCAGATGGCGAATTGAATTACGTGATTCCGGTGGCGCGTCTCAAATCTGATGTGCCGCTCGCACAGGCACAGGCGGAACTGGACGTGAAATTAGCGCAACTGAAGCTACAACGCCCGGAGTGGTTTTCTGAGGCACCGCGCGAAGTCCGGCTCGGCGCTTTGCAGGAACGAATTGTGGAAGGCACACGACCGGCACTGCGCTTGTTGCTCATTGCGGTCGGCTTTGTGTTGTTGATTGCATGCGCTCAACGTATCGAACCTGCTACTGGCGCGGGCGGCGCGACGCGAGAAGGAAACGGCGATTCGCGCGGCGCTCGGCGCAAGCCGTTGGCGTGTAGTGCGGCAGATGTTGACTGAGAGCTTGTTGCTCAGCTTGAGTGGCGGCGTGGTCGGCATCTTGATTGCGGTCTGGGGGCTGGATTTGTTTGTCTGGCTGTTACCGGCGAACACGCCGCAACTTGGGCAAATCAAAGTGGATGCAACGGTGCTGGGCTTTTCGTTGTTGCTATCGTTGGCGACGGGGCTTCTGTTTGGCCTCGCGCCTGCGTTGACGGCGCTGCGGCCTGACCTGAACGCCTTGCTGAAAGAAGGCGGCAAAGCAAGTGGCGGCGGCGCAAATCTCAAACGCACGCTCAATCTGTTAGTCGTAGCCGAAATCGCGTTGGCTTGTGTATTGCTGATCGGCGCGGGATTGGCGGCGCACAGCTTTTTGCGCGTGCAGCAAGTGGAGCCGGGCTTCAATGCCGAGCGCATTTTGACAATGCGCTTGCAGATTCCCGAAAACCGCTACACCACAATGAGCGAATTGAATGACTTCTATGTGCGCGCGCTGGATCGGTTGGCGGCGACGCCTGGGGTCGAAGCTGTCGCGCTCGCTAACAATTTGCCGCTCAGCCGCGCGAATGCGAGTCGCCGCCTGACGATAGAAGGACGTAGCGCTTCAGTTACCGCCGATTTCGGTGTTGTCAGCCCAGCGTATTTTCGCACGCTGCAACTTCCTTTGCGTCGCGGTCGCATCTTTACTGAAGCCGATACGGCTACTGCGGTAGGCGTGGTCATGATTGATGAAACGATGGCGCGCCAGAATTTCCCGGACGGCGACGCGGTTGGCAAGCGGTTACGAATCGGCGACGAAACCAATCCCTGGCTTGAAGTCGTAGGCGTTGTCGCAGACAGCAAAAGCAGTGGTCTCGAAACAACGAGCTATCCGGGCATTTACATTCCGTATTTGCAACGTCAGTCCACGTTGGTCGAAAGTCTGGTCGGACGGCGGATGACACTGCTTATTCGCACCGCTTCTGATCCATCGCAATACGTCGCCGCATTGCGGCAGGCAATGCGCGAGGTCGAGCCGAATCAGGCTGTCACCGATGTGCAACTTCTCACACAAGTGCTGGCCGAGAGCGTCGCGCCGCAACGGTTTCGCACCGCGTTGCTGGGCTTGTTTGCCTTGGTCGCCGTGTTACTGGCGGGCTTGGGGATTTACGGCGTGATGAGCTACACCGTCTCACAGCGCACGCGCGAAATCGGCATTCGCGTGGCATTAGGGGCAGAAACGCGCGACGTGTTGCGGCTCGTGTTGCAACAAGGATTGACGTTGGCGTTGACGGGCGTGGCATTGGGCGTAGCGGCTGCGCTGGCCTTGACGCGCTTGATGAAAACCTTCTTGTTTGGCGTGAGCACGACTGACCCTCTGACTTTTGTTGGCGTGGCCTTGGCGTTGACATTCATCGCGTTGGTCGCCTGTTGGTTGCCGGCACGACGCGCGACGAAGGTTGATCCAATGATTGCGTTGCGATATGAGTAAATAGTTCACACTAAATGGTTGATAGTTAACAGCAGACAGGATTCGGTCTCCTTCCGTTTTCTACCGGCGGCGAATTTCCGTTGGCTCTTAACTGTTCACTATTCACTAGCGTTGGAGAACCTATGCAAACCCTTTTCCAAGACCTGCGCTATGGCGTCCGAATGTTATTTAAGAACCCCGGTTTCACTGTGATCGCTGTCATCACGCTCAGCCTGGGCATCGGCGCGAATACCGCGATTTTTAGCGTCATCAATGCGCTGATCCTGAGTCCGCCACTCATCGCGGAACCCGAACGTGTGGCAACAATTTGGCGAACGCCAAAAGATAAGCGCGTCGAAGGTTATGTGTCGTATCTGGAGTTACAGGACTGGCGCGCGCAGAGTCAGAGCTTTGAGGCGCTGGCGGGGTATAAACCGAATGGCTTTATTCTCCTGAATGAAGGGCAGTCCGAGCGGATTAATGGATTGCGTGTCACGGCTAACTTCCTGTCGCTCCTGCAAGTCAAATTGCTCCGAGGCCGCGATTTTCAAGTCGAAGAAGAGAAGCGCGGCGCGCCACCCGTCGTGATTCTCAGCCACGAGTATTGGCAAAACCGATTGGGCGGCAACGAAGCGGCATTGGGGCAACAGCTCATGCTAAATGGCAAGTCATTCACTATCATTGGCATTCTGCCGCCGAGCTTCGAGTTTCCGCTGGCACCGAAAAATACCGAACTGGTGACGACCATCGCGGCGGAAGGGCAAAATCTGGATGAACGGGGCGCACAGGTATTATTGGCACTGGGGCGTATGAAACCCGGTGTACCTCTGTCGCAGGCGCAGGCGGACATCACTGCCGTCACTGAGAATCTGGCGCGGCAATATCCCCAGTACAATCGCAACGCCACCGCCTACCTGAAAAGCGTGGACGAACAGATTGTCGGACGCGATATGCGTCGTGCGCTGTGGTTATTGCTGGGCGCGGTGGGATTCATTTTGCTGATCGCCTGCACGAATATGACAAACCTGCTGCTGGTGCGGGCCAGTAGTCGGGAGAAAGAATTTGCCTTGCGCGCGGCGCTGGGGGCCGGAATGTGGCGGATCGCGCGACATTTGTTGACGGAAAGTGTTTTGCTGGCCTTGCTCTCTGGCGGCGTCGGATTGCTGATTGCGGTGTGGGGACTGAGTGCGATCAAGTATTTTGGTGCGGAGCAATTGCCGCGCCTGGATGAAGTACAGATCAACGGGCGAGTACTGGCGTTTACACTGGTGGTGTCAGTGTTAACGGCGGTGCTGTTCAGTCTGATTCCCATTCTCAAAGTGGCGCGCCCGGATATGAACGAAGTTTTGAAAGCGGGCGCGAAAACCGCGACGAGTGGCGGCTCGCTTCGGTTCTGGCGTGACACGCTGGTGATTGCGGAAGTGGCGTTGGGTTTGGTCCTGCTGATCGGCGCGGGCTTGATGATGCGCAGTTTCCAGCGGCTGGTGAATGTGAATCCGGGCTTCGATCCAAAGCATGTTTTGACGGGCCAAATCAGTATGACGAGGGCCGCTTATGAAAGTACGGACGAGCGGGTTCGCTACGTTAATCAAACGCTGGAAAAACTCAAAGCATTGCCCGGTGTCGAAAGCGCCGCGTTTGTCGCGCCGATGCCGTTCAGTGGGGGCAATGTGGGCAGCGATTTTCGCATCGAGGGCCGCCCCAGGCCGGAACCAGGACAAGAACCAACCGCCAACAACCGCAGCGTCACGTCACAGTACTTTCAAGCGATCAAGATTCCATTGCGCAAAGGCCGCTACTTCACCGAACAAGACCAGCGCGGCGGTGTTGGCGTGGCGATCATCAACGAGACGCTGGCCGCGCGGTATTTCCCGAATGAAGACCCCATTGGCAAGCGCATCTCACACATTGGCGCGAACCAGAATAAGGGCGACCCCGAACAGTATGAAATCGTCGGCGTTATCGGCGATGTGCATCATGCGAGTCTGACGAAGCCTGCCACGCCCGAACTCTATTTGCCCTATCAGCAGAATAGTTGGGGCTGGGGCAACTTTTTCGTTCGCACCACGAATGACCCAACAGCCTTGACCAAGAGCTTCAGCGATGAAATCCGCTCAGGCGATAAAACGATCCCTGTCACCAACGTCCGACCACTGACGCAAGCCATCTCCAACACCGTAGCTGAGACGCGCTTTTACACAATGCTGTTCGCGTTGTTCGGCGCAACGGGATTGATGCTGACGCTGACGGGTATTTACGGCGTGATCTCATACACCGTTGCGCAGCGCACGCAGGAGATCGGCATTCGGATGGCACTAGGTGCCAAAGCCGCTGATGTGCTGAAGCTGTTGGTCGGGCAGGGAATGATTTTGACTGCTGTTGGCATTGTGCTTGGTGTGATAGTGGCAGCAGCGCTCACGCGGTTGATGGCGAATATGCTGTTTGGCATTGGTGCAACGGATCCGCTGACGTTTGCTTTGATCGCGTTGTTATTGGCATTTGTCGCGTTGCTGGCTTGTTGGATTCCCGCCCGGCGGGCAACGAAGATTGATCCGATGATTGCGCTGCGAAGCGAGTAGCGGCAAGGTGGAAGGTGAAGGGATTTGCGGCGCAACCTTTACTCCGTGCGTCTGAGAAGGTATAGGTGTGATGTCATATCCGCTTCCTTCTGGAGTGTAGCAACAACCTGATTTAGGAAACATCATGAAGAGCCGACTTCTCATTTTCTTGTTCACCATCTTGCTTGTGGCGCTGCTTGCCTTCGCGCAGCCGCCTACGCCCGAAACGCCGGAATACGGCCCTGCCAAGGGCACGTTGGTGATTGTTGGTGGTGGCCCGACCGCGAACACCGGGATCATGGAAAAGTTCATCGAACTCGCGGGCGGGCTGGATGCCAAGATCGTGGTTGTTCCCACGGCAGGCGGCAATAAAACGCCAACGGGCGAGATCAAAGCCTATAAGGAAGAAGATGTCATCGCCTCGTGGAAGAGGCGCGGCGTCAAGAACGTGCGCATGCTGCATACGCACGATCCGAAGGTCGCGGATACCGAAGCGTTCGCCG
Organism: uncultured Acidobacteriota bacterium; assembly: GCA_963794955.1. GTDB lineage: Bacteria > Acidobacteriota > Blastocatellia > RBC074 > RBC074 > JAFDVL01. Next base: position 203,667 of record CAWCGF010000013.1, on the reverse strand, counting down.
CTCCCTTGCGCGAAGCCAACGCGGTTTGGTTCGATGGTGGTCGCCAATGGAACATTGTGGATTCGTACATGAATACGCTGACCTACCGCGAGTTTCACAATGTGTTAGCGCGTGGCGGCGTGATCGGCGGCAGTTCGGCGGGGGCGACGATTCAGGGCGATTATCTGGTGCGCGGCGCAATTGCTGGCCCGGACATTATGATGACGCCGGAAAAGGAACACGAACGCGGCTTCAACTTCCTGCGCCGCTCAGCGATAGATCAGCACCTCAACACGCGCAACCGCTGGGACGATCTGATTCCGGTCATCAAGAAATATCCCAATCTGCTCGGCATCGGCCTGTCCGAAGGCACTGCGATTATTGTGAAGGGCGACCGCTTCGAGGTGCTGGGCGCGTGGAAGGTGGCGATCCACGATAACACGCGCGTCTATCAGCCGTGGGAGAAACCATATTTCGTGCTGGCAACGGGCGATGTCTACAACATGAAAACCCGCCAGGTTGAGAAGTACGGCAATGGCGCACTGTCGCGTCCACAACTGCCTGCAACCAGTGGGCGGTAAGTAGTTGCCTGACAACTCGAAACCTGACACCTGCATCCGTCCTCCCGCTATCTTTGGGAGAATAAATGCAAACCCTACTCCAAGACCTACGTTATAGATTGGGACTGTTATGAAAGAAGCCGGGCGTTACGACCACGGCGATTCTGTCATTCGCGCTGGGATCGCAGGCGCACTTGCCTTACGCAAATTTGTCGCGGCGCTGTTGTATGGCATCAGCGCAACTGATCCGCTGACGTTCGCCGGGATCGCTTTGTTGTTAATGGTTGTGGCGTTGCTGGTGTGCTGGATTCCAGCGCGACGGGCCACGAAGATTGATCCGATGATGGCGTTGCGTTGCGAATGATTATAAAGACGTGCGATGTGCTGGGGGATGTTTGTCAGCGAGGATCAGCACGCGCCGCAGGTTGACAACGTTCTCCCGATTTAAGCGGAGTTCTTTGATCGTTGCGCGACCCGTGGGCGTCAACCCGATCAGTTCGGTCAGATCACGATTCCACGCGAAGTGCGCTTGCCAGACATCTCTGCGCGGGTGAAAGAGCGGAACTTCCTGCAAGCTAATCGGGTCAAAGGCGGTGGTTTTGATGTACTTGATGTTGTTGCAACCTTGACAGGCACGCGCGAGATTATCTTCCGCGCTGGTGCCGCCAAAGATTTCTGGAATGATATGTTCGTTTGAAAAAGGATCGGGAGAAAAGGCTTCCTGGCTGAGGCAATACTCGCAACAGAAATGCGCGCGTTCGCTGACCATCCGTTGCAATCGCCGGGGAAGTTTGCGTTTTGTCATAGCGCGGCAGGTTTGATGCCTAACTGCTTCATCAATTCTTCCAGCGGGACATTCCGCAAATGAGAAAGCTCTATCAGATGCTTCACTCTCTCGACGTTCAGCCGCTCAGCTTCGTCAGTAAGCCGGATCAATTCTTGCAATTCGTCTTCGGCGATCGTGTAGGACTCTCGTTTGGCAATCAATTCCTTCCTCCGTCTGGCATCGGCAGACGAAAGTCCTTGATTGATCTGAAGCATAAGTTTGGACTCTTGCTCAGAAAGAGCCGGAACTCTCTCTCTGGCCTTAAGCGCAAAAAGTTTGGCGACGAATTGCTTCAACTCCTCCTCCGACATTTGCAACGCCGCGTTCAATAATTGTTCGGTCTCGATTTGAATCGTTGGCATAACACTCGGCTCCTTGTGGTTGGCGCGGCAATCGATAAACCACTGTGCGGACTTTGGCGAATTTCGCCCCGGTACTACGACAAACCTAACGCCTTGTCCCGCCAACGTCTCACACTGGTCATGTCCAAACGTTCGCCAATGAATTCGATCTGCTTCACGGGCTTCGTGCCATTCTCGCTTTCGCGTTGCAGGACGCTGCTGATCTCCATCCAGCGGACGTCGGCGAATTCCAGCTTGTCTTTGCCGAAGGAGCGTTCATCGTCTTCGGCAAACGTGCCGATCACCAGCATCACGGGATGCGGTTGCTTCAACCAGTATTCCACCCAGCGCGGCTCTTTGATCCCAAAAATCTCTTTCCCGTTCTTCAGCTTTTTCAGGTGCGAATTGCCGGATTTCAATTGCAAGTAATGCCGCTTCCCCGTGCCTTTGCCGTCGTCGTCGGTGAACTCCAATTCCATGTCAATGCCTTCATCTTCCGTCGCCGGAATCTCGAAGCATTTCTGGTCGGCGCTGGCGATGCGGGCGGCGACTTCCAGCGCCAGCAGTTTGCCTTTGCGGCGTGAATCCAGCCGACTGGCATCCACGGCTTGCAAGACCTCAACCTGCGCCCGCACCTCCGCACTGGCGAACAATCGTTCCAGGTTATCCCACAGCTTGAATTGCGTATCGCATACATCACAGACCACCGTAGCCTTGGTCCCGCTTGGCGAGCAGCTTTTGCATCTGCGCTTGCGGGTTCCCTTTCGGTGTGTGGCACTTGGGGCAAACGTAATGTCTCAGCCGTTGCACCTTTTCGCTGCGCGGTGGTTCGAGATGAGCGTGGATGTAATTGGCAAAGATCGCCTGTTCCTGTTCCGTCACGCCCGGCGCGAAATAGACGCTGATGTCGCCGTTGCTGGCGGCTGCGCGGGTGAGCTTGATGCCCATGTGATGCGCTCCGGCGAGCGTCGCAAAGTCCGCCGCATCGCGCCACAGTTCCTTGAGCTTGAACGATTCGCTGTCGGCCAGTTTGACCACCAGCGTGGCGTAGATGTCATCCAGATAGCCTTGCACGGCGTAGCTCACAAACACCGCCGGATGTTCGACGACCGCCGGGCGTTCGCGTCCGCAATGGCTGGGGAAGACGAGTTTGTCGCCCTGGCGCAAACACAGGCCGCGTTCTTCCAGTTGCCGTTCCATTTCGCGCAACACGACGCGTTCGTCGGCTGCGTCCAAGCGTTTCATTTCCGCGATGTTGCCGTCGCGTTCGACTGTCTGAAACAGCAGCCGCCCTTCGGCGATGCTGCGCAACGGCAGGCAGCCCAGTTCGGTCGGGTCCTGGCGCAGCGTGCGGATCACCGCCTGCGCGTAGGCATTGACCCACTCCGGTTGCAGCAGGATGTAGGTGCCGTAATCCAACTCCTTCACCGCGCCGGGGCCATCCAGCAAGCCGATCACCGTTTGCAGCGTCGCATCGTCAAAGCGCGGTTCGTCGGACAGCCGTTGCCAGAGCTTTTCGCGCAATTCCTTGAAGGTCAGCAAGACCTCGCCCTCATCACGCAGCTTCAGGATGTGATCTTTGATAAGTTTGAAGATGCGCGGCGACGTGTGCTTTTCCATCTGCGCCCACGGAATACCATCCTTAATTGCCTGACTTAATTCGTCGCATCCGTCGCCTTCCTTGGCGCTTGTCTCGAAAAAGCGAAAGCCTTGCTCTTGAGCATAGCTTTGCAATTTGCCGCGACTTGCTTTGAATCCCGCATCTTTGCGTCCAGCGACCATCAACAATGGCGTCTCGGCGGCACACACGTCGCAACGCTGTCTGCCACTCGCGCAACCCTGGCAGCACGTCTTCCTTGTCTGCATCGAACAGCAGCAGGATCAGCGCGGTGCGATCCATATAAAGCTGATGCACCAACCGCTGGTCGGCCTGTCCGCCAAAATCCCACAACCAGATTTCACTCTCCAGCCCTTCTTCGTTTTGGGTGGTGGATACATTCGGCAGCGACCATTGCGTAGACCACGCTCCCACTGTAGAGCCATCGCTCGGTTTCCACTTGCCTGTCGCCAAACGGTGCGCCAATCCCGGTCTTGCCTGAGCTGGTGTCCCCGACGAGAAGAACTTTGGCATTTGTGTATTGTATCTGGTGCGGGTGTTAGGTCTACCACAGTGACTTGTGGCGCGAGTGGTCTTGTAACAAATTCCAGCATGTCCCATAACTCGTATGCTACCGCTGACTGTCACCTGAAAAGGCATGGTGTTGATCGGCGCTCCAGGATACGCTTACAACTGAGTTTTTATGGCCTTCGAGTACTCGTAGACAGCAACCTGTTTCCATGTCCCAAAGTCGCACCGTGATACGTCAGCGCCGGACAGCGCATAGCGATGATCGGCACTCCACGCCACACTTCTTACTCCTGAAGTATGGCCTTCGAGCACACGTAGGCAGTGACCTGTTTCCACATCCCACAATCGCAAGCTGCCACCATTCGCGCCAGAGAGAGCGCAAGATTGATCGGAATCCCAAGACACACTATTGACCGCCAAAATGTGGCCTTTTAGGAAGCGAGGCAGTCGAACCTCCTGGCAATTTCCCATAGTCGCACTGTCCTGTCACTGCGCCCGAGAGAACACAAAGTTTACCGTTAGGACTCCACGCTACGCTCAGGACACTGGTACTGATGCCCGCCGCAGATTACGCTCACAATCATTTTGCTTAACATCCCATAGCCACGGTACAGTCCTGAGTCACCGAAGAGAGCAAATATGCCATCGGGACTCCATGCCACGCTTGTGATAATTCCGGTGTCCTTCGAATCCCACGCTAGGCAGCGCCTGCTGGCCAACTACCACAGTCGCAGCTTTTTCTCTAAAGCTACCAAGCCCAACGTCTTGGCCATTAGGACTCCACGCTACGCTCCAAACACTGTTAGTGTGACCAGTAAATACACGTGCAGACAATGCCTACTGTCAAGCTCCCACAGCCGAACCGTCCGTCACTTGGACCTGTGATGGCGAGCTTTCCATCTTGACTGAACGCGTAAGCATCGATTCTTCCTTCGTAATTGAGATGGATAAAATTCTCCGCACTCTGCGGACGACTAATCTCCGCCTCCTCCTTGCGCTGGCGACGCTACAAGCTTCGAGCAGTTTTTCGTATTCCTGCTCGCGCGCCTCCGGCAGCCAGTTGATGTATAGGAATTGCGCCAGCGAGCCTTTGATGGGGGCCGCGTCGAGCCGCAGCGGAATGAAGCGGCGCTCCTGGTTCAGCGGGTCGCGGAACCGGAACGTGCCCGCTTCCAACTGCGCCCAGTCGGAGCCGAACGCCTGCGCCGACATGCACAGCACCAGCACGCGGGACTGCTCCAACCCTTCCTCGATCTTCGCCGGAATGCTGTCGCCGGGCTTCAATATCCACTCATCGAACCACACGCGCAGCCCGTCCGCCCGCAACCGCTCGGCGACGGCGCGCACGATGTCTTTGTCTTTGGCACTGTGGCTCAGGAATACGTCGTAGTTGAAATCGTCTGCCATGCTTACCCCTTTGATGTACAGGTTCTGTCCCTCAGCCGGAGCCGCTTTGCCCGCACGGTGCTGTTCGTGGCTGAGACGCGATGTAGCTGGAACGGCGCAAAGTATACGACCACCATCAGAAGGAATTCAACGCAAGGGAGCAAAGAAGCAAAGGCGCAAAGAAACTTAAGAAGGCTGAGTCCTCCCTTTGTCCCTTTGCCTCTTTGCGCCTTTGCGGTAATCCCTGCCTATCACTCTTCGACTTGTATCCGTTTTTGGGACAGCCTCATCCCATTAGCGAACATTATGAAGCGCCATTCATCAGCACAAATCAGAGCAAACCTCGCCTTTTCAGCATTTACTGTTCCCTCGCGGTTGGCACGCCATTTGGTTACTGACTGGGCATTCGGAAGTGTGATTACTAACCTTTCAATCTGTCGGCTTTTGCAGAGGAGCGTCGAATATGGAACATCTCTTGAGCGATCTGCGCTACGGCGCACGAATGTTATGGAAGAAACCCGGCGTGACGATTATTGCGGTGCTGGCGCTGGCGCTCGGCATTGGCGCGAATACGGCGATTTTCAGTGTGGTGTACGCGCTGTTGCTCAAGCCGTTTCCGTTCCCGGAACTGGAGCGCATCGTTGCCGTCTGGGATGAATCGCAGCGCACTCCACACAATGAAGTCTCCATTGCCAATTACCTGGACTGGCAGGCGCAGAGTCAGTCGTATGAACACCTCGCGCTTTACCAATGGTCGGGCGTCAACCTCACAGGGACTGAGAACCCGGAACGCGTGCAAGGCTTTCTCGTGACGGCAAATTTGCTGGATGCGCTTGGGATGCAACCGATGATGGGGCGCAACTTCAAAGCGGAAGAGAATGAACCCGGCAAAAACACTACGGTGATTCTCTCACACGGGTTGTGGCAACGGCGCTTTGGCAGCGATCCGAATATCGTTGGCAAAACGATGCAAGTGAATGGCCTGATACGCACGATCATTGGCGTGATGCCTGCGGAATTCAACTTCCCGCGCGGCATGGTGTTGCTGGCTCCGATTGCGCTCACGCCGGAGATGAAAACGAATCGTGGCAATCATTCGTACCTTGTCGTGGGGCGGTTGAAAGCGGGCGTTTCTGTGGCTGCCGCACAAACCGAAATGTCGTCCATCGCCGCGCGGCTGGCGCAGCAATATCCTGATAACAACACGGGCCTCAGCGCGGGCGTATATCCGTTGCTGGACGACACGGTCAGATCGTATCGCCTCGCGTTGATCGTGTTGATGTGCGCGGTCGGTTTTGTGTTGTTGATTGCGTGCGCCAACGTAGCGAACCTGCTCTTAGCGCGGGCGGCAGAGCGCAGCCGCGAGATGGCGATTCGCGCGGCAATGGGCGCAGGACGCATTGCGTTGATTCGGCAACTGCTGACCGAAAGTGTGATGCTGGCGCTTGTGGGCGGCGCGCTCGGCGTGTTGCTGGCGATGTGGGGCGTGGAATTGCTCAAGTCGTCATTGCCCGCCGAAGCGTTTAGCTTTGTGTCGGGCTTGCGCAATTTGGGATTGAATTACTCCGTGCTTGGCTTCACGCTGGGCCTGTCATTATTGACGGGAATCCTCTTTGGCTTAGCTCCGGCACTGCAAGCCGCCAAGCCTGATTTGAACGAAACGCTGAAGGAAGGAAGTAAAGGCTCGGCCAGCGCCTCCCGCAGTCGGTTGCGTAGCGCGTTAGTCGTGGCGGAAGTTGCATTATCGTTGGTGTTGCTGACAGGCGCAGGTTTTATGATGCGTAGCTTCCTGAACTTGCTACAAGTCAATCCCGGTTTCAATCCTGAAAATGTGCTGACGATGGGGTTGCAATTGCCACAGGCAAAATATCCCGAACCCACACAACGCGTCGCGTTCTATCAAGAACTTGATCGTCGCATCAAAGCCTTGCCCGGCATCGAAGCCGCTGGTTTTGTCAGCCATTTGCCGTTGGGCGGCTCAAACTCTTCCAGCAGCTTTTTGATCGAAGGCGTACCGGAGCCGCCGCCCGGTCAACGCTTCAGCGGACGCTTTCGCCGTTGCACGCCGGAGTATTTCAAAGCGATGGGCATTACCTTATTGCAAGGGCGCGGCTTCAGCGAGCAAGACAAGACCGATGCGTCGCCCGTGGTGATCGTCAACGAAACGCTGGCGAAAAAGTTTTTCCCGAATGGCGATGCGATTGGCAAACGGTTCCGTTTTACCGGAGAAATCAGCCCCACGAATCCCTGGCGCGAAATCGTCGGTGTGATTGCCGATGTGCGGCATGATCTGAACACGCCGATGCAGCCGGAATACTATTTGCCCCACACGCAATCGGCGGGCAGCGAGATGCTGCTGGCCGCGCGGACTCGTTCCGAACCCAGCGCAATGACGGCGGCGATTCGCAGCGAACTGCAAGCGATGGATCGTGACCAGCCGATTTTTCAAATCCGCACGATGACGGAGGTGCGTGAGCAATCCGTCCTGCTGCACAGCTTTTCGTTTTCATTGCTGAGCATCTTTGCCGTAGTCGCGTTGCTGTTGGCTGCCGTCGGCATTTACGGCGTGATGTCGTACAGCGTCAATCAGCGCAGGCATGAAATCGGCATTCGGATGGCGCTCGGCGCACAGACGGGCGACGTGCTGCGGATGATCGTGCGGCAGGGAATGAAGTTGACGGCAATGGGAGTGGCCATTGGCTTAGCCAGCTCGGTTGTGTTGGTGTACTTCGTCTCGACGCTGTTGGTGGGGGTGAGTGTGACGAATTGGACAACATTTGCGGGCGTATCCTTGCTGTTAGCGGCGGTGGCATTGGTCGCATGCTGGGTTCCAGCGCGGCGGGCTACGAAAGTTGATCCGATGATTGCGTTGCGCTATGAATAGCGAATTGCTCCGCTCGTAAGCACCTGGGCAAAAGTTTTCGGAGGTAAGGAGCTGGGGGCTGGTTTTTTCCAATCCCTAAGCCTTAAGCTCCAGCCCCTCTTCTCCCGCACAATGTATGCTCACCTGCTTAGTAGCGAATTCATTCGCTCTATCTGCGGGCCATACCAGGCCGAGGCATGATGAATTTCTGGTGGCAACTCAAACAGATCGTTCAGCGCGGCTTCATAGCGCCGCCCAACCATCCGCAGCAATTGATCTTTGCGCGGCAATGCGGTAACAATTAGGCTCAAGCGGCATCACTCAAAACTTATGGAACCACTCGAACTCATATCGCAAGAGATGGCCTCGTTTGATCGTCACCTGTCGCGCCGCACGTTTTTCTCATACGCCTTGTTCGCCATCGCGTTCACACCGCTGGCACTCAATCAAAACGATAAAGAATTTTTGGGCAAAGTCGCGCGTACGCTGATTCCCGCCGAAGCCCTGCAACAAACCGGGATTGATGTTGTCGCTAATATCGAATACCTGCTCGCACGCGGGAGCGCGGAACATCGCGCCAAAGTGCTGCGCTTACTGGCGTGGGCCAAACGCATTTCGTTTTTGTACGGGGGCGAACAGGTGGCACTGCGTGCGCGTACGTCGCGGTTTGCGTTAGTGCAAAAGATGAGCAAAGCCTTATCCGCAGTGTGTCTCGTGGCATTTTGGGGTGACGAACGTGCGTTGTCATTGCTGCATTCGTCAGGAGCTTCACAATGATTCGCAAGATCACCCAAGAGCTGCGACGGCATATTCATACAGCACGCACGGTGAACGACGGTTTGCTGGCAACGACGTTTGATGTTTGCGTGATTGGATCAGGGCCGGGCGGAGCGGTGACGGCAGCGACGCTGGCACAAGCCGGGCGGAAAGTTGTGCTGATCGAACGCGGCCCGTTTTTCCCGGCGGAAGCGATGAGCTTTCGCGTTCTCGACAACACGGGCAAGCATGGTCATCTGGAATTGACTTCGGGTTATCGCACAATGCTGTATCAGGGCAATGGTGTGGGCGGCGGCAGTTTGATGTACGGCGCAGTGGCAATGAAACCACCCGCGTTTGTTTTTGACGAATGGCAACAGTTGAGTGGTATTACTTCCATCAGCGCAACTACGCTGGAGCCGCATTACCAGCACATCGCCGAAGTGATGTCAGTGACGAAGCAATCCACCAAACTGGAAAACGAAAGCAACGCTATTGTGCGACGAATGGCGGATGCGCTCGGCAAGCCTGACGGCTTGGAAATTGTGGAGCGATACACGGAGGGCTGTGCGGGCGTTGGCTTATGTAATATGGGCTGCGGCTTTGACCTGAAAGGCACGATGCAAAACAGCTTCTTGCCGCTTGGCTTGGCAACTGGCAACCTGACGATTCTGACCGAATGCGAAGCCAACACCATCGAAGGCGAACGACGCAACGACAGTTTTCGCGCGACGGGATTGCGCGTGACGTTGCAAGATTTTGCCAGCGGGCAAGTGACGAAACGTGCTTCCATCAAAGCGCGCAAATACGTCGTGGCGGCGGGCGCGTTCTTTTCCTCGGCGTTACTGCTTCGCAATCGGGAGTTGCCGGGACGCGAAAAAATCGGTGCGAAGATTCACCTGCAACCACACGCGCAGATTTTCGCGCTCTTCGATCAAGCTGTCACCAAACGCGGCGTGACGAAAGACGGGCAATACATTCCGTATCACGGCGTCCCGGCGATCTACAACTTTACTGGCTTATTGCGCGAGCATCGGTTCTTCTGGCTGGCGAGCATTTTGTTTCCGGCGAATCTGGCAACATTCATTTCGCACTTGCCGCCGCAGGAACATTATTCCGTGATGCAAAAGTTTCATCACACGATGAGCATCACGCTGACGTTGCGTGACGAGCCAGAAAAATCGCGCATTGTGCTCAGGGACGGCAAGCCGCAACTCGATTTCCGCGAAAGCCGCGCCGACCTGGAAAACCTGCGGCAATGCTTTTTGCTGGCAGCGCAAAGCATGTTGGCAGCCGGCGCGCGGCGCGTGTTTTTGCCGCTGCTACGACCGCCGAACATCGAACGTGTGAGCGATTTGCGGGTGATCGAAAAACTGAAATTCGGCTACGACGATTTGTTGTTGTATTCGGATCACACCAGCAGCGGTAACGCGTATGGCAGCGATGCGCGCCGCGCCGTGACGGATGAAGGCGGACGATTGTTCGGCACTGAAAATCTGGCCGTCGCCGATTCCAGTTTGTTTCCGTCCGCACCGGGCATCAATCCATCATGGACAATTATGGCCTTGGCGCGCCGCAATGCTTTGCAAATGGCGACTGAAAAATGAAGAGGAACCTGCACAACCGAAGTAGTTTTCATTTCGCAATCAGCGCGCTCACCCTGTGTTTATTGACGATTCGTGCGCAACAAGTCGCAGACACGGAATACCAACCGCCTATTGCCAAGCCTGCCTACGCCATTAGCAAAGGGCCGTTGGTCTTGTTGGACGAAGCGCATTTCAATTTTCACACGGCGACGGGGCGCTATCTGGCATTTGCCGAACTGCTGCGGCGCGATGGTTACGTCGTGCAAGGCTCCACGGCAAAGTTCACGAAAGCGACGTTGCGCGCCGCGAAAATCCTGGTGATTGCGAATGCGCTCAACGAACGCAATGGCAGCGGCAATTGGACGTTGCCGACGCCTTCCGCTTTCACGGACGAAGAGATTGATGCCGTGCGCGAATGGGTGCAACGAGGCGGGGCACTGTTGCTGATTGCCGATCACATGCCGTTTGCCGGTGCTGCTGAAAAGCTGGGTGCCGCCTTCGGCATCAAATTCACCAACGGTTACGTGCGCGATGAAACCAGCGGGGCGGATGTGTTTCAGCGCAGTGATGGCAGCTTACAGAATCATCTGATTACGAATGGCCGCAAGGCCGCAGAAAAAGTGGAATCCATCGCGACTTTTACAGGCTCTGCGTTTCAGATTCCGAAGGCCGAGCCATTGCTCGTGTTGGGCGATTCGTTCATTTCGTTATTGCCAGACACTGCCGGACAATTTACGCCCACCACACCGCGCCTCTCAGTGAAAGGCTGGTTGCAGGGCGCAGTCTTCAACTCCGGCAAAGGCCGAGTCGCAGTGTTTGGCGAAGCGGCGATGTTTTCGGCCCAACTGGCGGGGCCGAATCGCAATCCGATGGGGATGAATGCGCCCATTGCCAAACAGAATTATCAGTTTTTGCTCAACGTGATGCACTGGTTATCCGGGAAGCTGCGTTGATCTTTTTTTGATCACTGACGAACTTTTTTTGTAGCGAGGACCCACGCTGCTCCAATATTCGTTTCGATTTTAGGGAGGCAGATTATGATTTTTCGGCTGGTTTTGCCTAGCGTGGTAGTTCTATTCCTGGCGATCTCGCTTTGCGCCCAAGATGCACAGACGACGGAACAACAACAAGCCGCCTTGCAGGAAAAGGCGGTGCAATTGCTTGATCAGGTGGTCGCGGAAGCGCGGTCGCTCAAACTGCCTGAAAACCGCTTACGCGTCTTGTGGCAAGCAGGTGATTTGGTTTGGACCCGCGACGAGACACGTGCCCGTGCTTTATTTTCCCAAACAGCGTCGGGCCTCAGCGAATTGATGCAGAGTTTGGATGTGAATGACCGGCGTTATACGGAATATTTGCAAGCGCCTTTGCAATTGCGGCAGGAGTTTCTGACCACCGTGGCACGCCGCGATCCGAAGCTGGCGTACGAACTGCTGCTCACCACACGCCCCTCGCTGCCCCCCAATGCGGCAACTAGTACTGGGCAGCAGAATGCAGAGGCGAATTTGGAAATGACGCTGCTGGCACAGATGGCGAGCAGCGATCCCCGGCTGGCGCTGCAAAACGCAGAAGCGGCGTTGGACAAGGGGCAATTCCCCAATTCGCTTGGACGGTTGCTGGCGCAGCTTCAGGAAAAAGATAAAGACGCCGCCGCGAAGTTGAAAGACAAACTGCTCAAGCGGCTCCGTGCCGAATCTTTGCTGAGTAATTCCAGCGCCAGCAATTTATCGCTTAGTTTGTTGCGACCCGGGCCGCGAGTGTCGGAAACGAAAACCGCACCCCAAACCAATCTCAACAATTCCAATCGCACCAATCAGGCACTGGATGAAGTGGCGTATCGTGAATTGCTTGAGTTAGTGATTGCCGCAGCACTCAATGCCGTGCCTCGCGTGCCTAGTCAAGTGCCCAATGCGCCCATCGCATCATCGGCAAACAGTACCTCCGCCTTCCGCAGCGGACAGGCCAATGCCCAGGCTCTACAAAATAACGCGCGCAACCTAATCAATGGTCTGCAATCCGTATTGCCGCAGATTGATAAGTACTTGCCCGCGCGCGCGCCCGCCGTGCGACAGAAGTTCGCTGAAATGGGCCTGCGGTCGAATCCGATTGTGATGACGCCCGAACTCAACAACCTGATGCAGAACGGTTCGGCTGAAGCTGTGTTGCAGGCTGCCTCTACCGCTTCGACGCCGGAAATGCAGACCATGCTTTATCGCCAGCGGCTTATAGAGCGGTCAACGAGGGGAAGCTGGATCGTGCTCGTGAGATTGCTACGCGGCACCTGGATGAAAAGCAACGGGAAGGCGTGCTGCGCGAAGTAGAGCGTCAACAGACCTTGCAAAAGGCGTTGACGGGCAAGCTGGAAGATGCAAAACAAACGCTTGCCAGTATGAAAACGGATGCGGAGCGCGTCAATTGGCTGACGCAAGCGGCGGCGACAGTGATGAAGAAGTCCGATTCCAAACTGGCGTTGCAGTTCCTGGATGATGCCCGCGCACTGGTCACACGCCGCGCCGAAAACTATCAGCAATTCGACCCGCAACTGCGCGTCGCACGTGGGTACGCCGAGGTTGATGCCGGGCGTGCCGTCGAAGTGCTGACACCCGGCATCGAGCATCTCAACGAATTGCTGGCAGCAGCAGCCGTGCTGACGGGGTTTGAATTGCGGGTTTTCAAAGAGGGCGAGATGTTGTTGCAAGGCGGCGGGCAATTGAACAGCCTCGTCAACCGCTACGCGCAGGCGCTCGCCACTGTCGCGCGAAGCGATTTCGAGCGCGCGCAGTCCGCCGTGGATCACTTCCAACGCACGGAACCCCGCCTTCTCGCTCGCTTGGCGATTGTGCGCGGGATTTTGGAGGTGCGGAACGAGAATGAAATGCCCATGCTTGTCCCCGCACCGCCACTGCCTCCACCCGTGCGAATTGGGGAATAGCACGATGGGTTTTATCACCTCCATCTGAAAGGGAATTTATGCAAACCCTACTCCAAGACCTGCGCTACGGCGCGCGAATGTTATTCAAGCATCCCGGCTTTACCTTGATTGCTGTGATCACTCTGGCGCTCGGCATCGGCGCGAATACGACGATTTTCAGTGTCATCAATTCCTTGCTCCTTAAACCCATTCCATTCCCCGAAGCAGATCGTATAGTGTTGTTGTGGGAATGCCAGGCCAATGATCCAAATAGCCGCAATATCGTTTCCGCGCCCAATTTTCAGGATTGGCAACGGCAGAACGAGGTGTTTGCGAATATGACGATTTTTGACTCGGCGGGGAAAGGCTACAACCTGTCGGGCGGCGGGGAGCCGGAACGCGTCTCCGGCGTGCGGGTTGCCTGGAATTTCTTTGACACGCTCGGCGTCAAGCCGCGTCTGGGGCGCGCCTTTTTGCCGGAAGAAGAAACGCCCGGCAAGCATCGGGTTGTGGTGCTGAGCGATGGATTGTGGCGCTCGCGGTACAGCGCTGACCCGGCATTAGTGGGCAAAAACATCAGAGTGGAAGGCGAAGATTTTACGGTCATCGGCGTGATGCCACCGGAATTCCAGTTTCAATTCTGGAGCGGGCCGCGCCAATTGTGGGTGCCGATTTTTTATACCGAAGGGGATAAAGAGCGCGGCTCGCATTCCTTCCTTTCACTAGCCCGGCTCAAGCCCAATGTGACGATAGAGCAGGCGCGTGCCCGGATGAACACCATCGGGTTGGCCTTAGCCCAGGAGTATCCCAAAGACAATGCCGGCAAGAGCGCAACGGTTGATGCTATCGTCGGCTACGGCACAGAAGAGCAACGTACGATTCTCTTGACACTGCTTGCGGTGGCGGGCTTTGTGCTGCTGATTGCGTGCGTCAATGTCGCCAACTTGCTGATGGCGCGCGGCGCAATGCGGCAACGCGAATTGGCGATTCGCTCGGCGCTCGGTGCCAGCCGCGGTCGTACGATTCGTCAATTGTTGACGGAAAGCTTATTGCTGGCTTTTCTCGGCGGACTCAGCGGAACTTTGGTGGCGATTTGGAGCAGCAGTTTATTGCTGAAAGTCTTGCCGGGCAATTTACGCTCAATTCCTTTCCGCTCTCTCGATGACATCACTGTTGATTACAAAGTGCTGGCGTTTACGTGGGCTGTTACGTGTTTGACGGGCATCATTTTTGGGTTGGCTCCGGCGCTCATCTTTTCCAAACGCAACGTCAACGAATCGTTGCAGGAAGGCAGTCGTGGCGCGACCGGAGGCGGCGGCGCGAAATTGCGTCAGGCGCTGGTTGTGACTGAAGTCGCGCTGGCTTTGGTTGTGCTGACCGGAGCCGGTTTGATGATTCAAAGTATGCTGCGCTTGCTCAACGTTGCGCCGGGGCTTGATCCCAAAAATGTGCTCACGATGAGCATGTCGTTGCCGCAGGAAAATCTGTATTACAGCCCGCCCGCGCATCCGCAATTCGCGCATGAGTTACAAGCCCAGGTCGGCAGCATTCCGGGTGTGATTGCCGTCAGCGCGGTGAGCCATTTGCCCATCGGCGGTGGGCAAGCCGGGCGCGGCTTCGTGATCGAAGGGCGACCTGATCCCGGATCGGAAAATCAGCCCGGTGCGGGTTACAGCGTGATCTGTCCGAACTATTTTCAGACGATGGGCATCAAGCTGGTTAGCGGACGCGAATTCACCGAGCAGGATACGCAAAACGCGCCCGGCGTCATCGTCCTCAATGAAGCGTTGGCGAAGCGGTATTGGCCGAATGAAAACCCGATAGGCAAACGCATCAAGATTGGCTATTTCGATTCGGATGCTCCCTGGCTGACCATTGTTGGCATTACGCAAGATGTCAAACAAGGCGGCCTGGATCGGCAATCGCGCGCCGAGTTCTTTCGGCCTTACAACCAGGCCGCCTGGCCGGTGATGACAATTGTCGTGCGCACGGTTTCCGGCACCGCTGCGTTCATCAATCCTGTCAAGCAGGCGCTGCTGCGAGTTGAACCTGACCGCGCAGTTTCCGGGATCAGAACGATGGATGACGTGATTTCCGGCTCGCTGGGCGCACGACGATTTCCGATGTATCTGCTGCTCGCGTTTTCCCTCGTCGCCTTGCTGCTCGCCGCCGTCGGCATTTCCGGCGTGGTCAGCTTTTCCGTCTCCCAACGCACGCGCGAAATCGGCATTCGCATGGCACTCGGTGCAGACAAGGGAAGTGTATTGCGGTTAGTGCTGAATCGGAGCATGGGCGCAGCAATCATCGGCATCGGGCTTGGATTGGCTGGGTCGTTTGCCTTGACGCGATTTTTGACCGGAATGCTGTTTGAAGTGAAACCGATGGACCCGATGGTGCTGGGAACTGTCGCTGTGCTTTTGACGGGCGTAGCCTTTGTGGCATGTTACCTGCCAGCTCGGCGCGCGATGAAAGAAGCGCCCATGATTGCGTTGCGTTATGAGTAACGGCAACATTAGGTGCGGCGTTATTCTTATTCTTCTCCGCTCTCTAGCCAGGCAACATCGGCTTGATCTTTCGGTCGTCCGGCGGCTTTCTTGTTACGGAGTAGGTGCGCTTGCCCAATGACAGGAATTTGTAAACCTTCAATCTCTATTACCTTGCGACCGCCGAAGAGTGAAACGGACGAGGCTTTTCGTAGGGGAATCAATAGATGTTCGCTCTGAAGATGTCCGCTCTGTGGTTTCGTGGCTTTGCCCATGTCCCCTTGGAGGCTATCCTCGGCTGCCTCTTCGGTCGGCGAGAGTGGTGCCAACTCAAACACGGTCTGTGACCGCAAATCACGCTGAAGTGCGTCATCATCAATCTGATAACTCAAGCGAATACGCGGCGGGAGGCTTGATAGATCTAAAGCGTCCAGGTGCCGCTCTGCCATGTACCAGGCGATATCCGCCAGAAATTCCTCACGCCTCTCAGCCGTCAGTTCCACCCAGTCACCGTTGGGCTTCTGATAGTCTTCCCCCGTGCGACCCTTTAGGAGATTGAACTCGATAAAAACCGATTTTATCATTTCCTCAATCAATTGCCTGGGGGCGATAACGCCTTCAACAATCAGGTCTTTCAGGTCGGCCAGCACGCCTGGATGCGTGGCACACACCCACAATGCATGCTGCAACGGGGAACGGCTGTTGGCATCAGGACCAAGAGTCCTGATAGAGTCGGCTGAATATCGTGTGCTGACGCCTTGATATATGCCCACCTGCTGGTGTCGTCATATGGAAGGATGTCCAGTATCTCGAATGTTTGTCCTACCGTCGCCCCTGACCAAGCTTCTGTGCTAATGAGTGCCTCCAGCGAGGTGAAATGACCCGGCCTACAACTGAGTATGAATCGGGTCTTCTTGGACAGGAGCATCAATACTCCAGTCAACCTCGCGCGGACACGGGCGTCCGTTGGCAAGAGATTCATTTCGTCGAAGCCATCAACGCAAACGACAGTATGACCAATTGCCATTAGCGCGCCGAAAGTCGCCAGACCGCCTGGCCCTAATTGAATGTGTGGATACCTGCTCAGAATGTATTCAAGGAGTACTGGGGCCGCCGCGCTGGATTGTTCCAAAACATTGACAAGGTCTCGCAACTTGATAAAGAAAGCAGGGCCATAGCTCCAAGGATCATCTCTGTTGAGATCATAGGCTTTCTGTGCTAGTTGAAGTAACTGCCAACTCTTGCCAAGACCGCGCTCACCAAGGAGTAGGATGGGGGAGGGCCTGCGATGGGCTCCTGAGCCACTCGCAAAAGTATTGGAGAACACCCTCGGTAGGAGCGGGTCTCTCGCCCCTTGCAAAATTACGAGCGCTAACATTCCGTTTTTGGAATGCGAATTGGAATTCGTCAGGGCGCTGAATCGCCGCGACATCGCTGAGTTGGTTGCGAAAATTTGATGGGAGCCGGAGGATACGCTCGAATAAAGTGCTGGCAGTCCAAATGGCTACTCCCTCTGGATGACCATTCACAATATCCTTAGCCTCATCGGGAACAACACATACCAGACCGTTGCAGTTGGCCTTGTCGGTTGTGATCTTCCAGGCGTCGCGGATGTCCTCATGGCTTGGGCGCTCAGCAAAGAGCAGTAAGCTTTCACGAGTAGGCGGTCTCACCAGCGTTGCAGACTCAAGAACGTGCCAAGCATACGACCGAGGGAAGCTCGCAGGCAACTCATCTTGAGTGAAAACTAACTTGCGCAGGGCTTGACCGCCAAGAGACATTTCCGGCACATCGAGCAAGCGCGTTGCTACCTCAAAGTATCGGTCTGTATGCTTAGATATGACCATTCAGTACCTCGCAAATGAGCTGTCTGTGATGGACTGGTAGACAACAAGCGGCAGGTGACCCGCCTTCCGCAGGCGTAGGGTGGGATACCGTTTGAAGATGTACTCATCTGACGCAGAATCCCATATTTCCCCGTTGAGCCAGGTGAGTCCAGCAGCGACGAAAGCCTCAAGTCTTGGAGACGCTGGCAGCCCGCGCTTCCACTCGGCTTTCGCTTCCTCAAAGCCAACGGCATCTGCCGCTGCATGCCGAGAGTCTCGCTCACGCTTGCCAGGTGCCGTTGGACAAACTCTCCCAGCGTCCCCTCAGCGGCTTCCGGTCTAACACGCAGGATATTCTCGGCAGCCTTGCAGGCAGCATCAATCAACGTCTGGCCACGCAACGCAGTGTTTTTTGCACTATTTGCCCCAGAGAGATATTGAACGCAACTCAGGATCAAGCGCACGTACCAGGGCGAGCCACCACTCCAATTGATTAGAGTAGTTGCGAATGCTGGATCATTCAGTTCCTGCGAAATCTGGCCAAGGACCTCGGATATCTCGCCTACATTAAGTGGCGGTATGGGCCACAACGACTTCCTTACCAGCATCTTCTCAAATGTATTATGCCCATATGGGACTTCGGCTCCAGCAACAATCAAACATACCTTGTCGAATTGGTCGAGCTTCTTAGAACTGGCCATATATTCACCAAGCGCGCCCCAAAGTTCGGTGGCGAGCTTGCTCTGAACTTGGTTTGAGCGACAGGCAAAACATTCTGAAAGTTTTGCCCATGGCATGAAGACGATTACGCCAGTGCCGCTCGCTTTGGCCAGCTTTCACATGGCGGTAAGAATATCAATTCGATTGGGTACGACGCCGACTTGAAAAACGATTCCCGGCGTTTTGAGGTCTTCGAGGGTGAGATCGAGTAACGGTACGCCAAATTGCGGGGGCGGGCTAACAGCGCACGCCAGACCCGTTGGCGGCAATCGCGCCGTAAGTCCTGATTTCCTCATAACGAGGATGGTTTTTGATGAAAGTCGGCTCTAATTCCAACTTGTCAATAATGGTTTCGACTAAGCGTTCATTGAAGTTACGCTGTTTCCAACTGGCCACCGAGAAGACTTTGAGCGGCTGGCCTTGCGCGGCCTGCACTTCCGTGACGCGCACCAGATTGAGCGTCGCCAACGAGGCATTGAAATGAAAATCCAGCGCTGTTTCCGCACGCATCTGACAGTCATTCAAGCCCGTAAACTGCTTGGCGTCGCGGAAGAGAAACTCGATTTGAAAGCGTGCCTGGTAATACTCGACCAGCGTGCGGGCGTCCAGTTCAACATCCGTCGAGGCCAGCACGATGTAGCGCGGTTTCTGCGGGTCTTTGCGGTTGACCAACACGACGAGCCGCAACCCGCGTTTCAAGCTCTTATGCCAAACCCGTGCGGTATACAACTCGACGTGCGATTCGTCCGGCAACGTCCCGACGAACGCAAAGCGACGCAAGTCCTGGAAGTTGACTTTGCCATCGTACTTGCGCGACCGCCCTTTTTGCCCTTTGGGGCGTGGCGCGGTGTTCAGAAAATAACAGTCCGCATCACAGCGCAATTTGGTGATGACCTGCCAGCCGTCGCGCGTGACCGTATCCACATAGGCAAATTTGGCATACGCCCCATCCACTGCCATATACTCGAGCCGCGCGGGCAGTCCCGTGCGCTGGGCCAAAACCTGCTGGGCATAAAAGGTCATGCGCGAAGTCTCTCGCTGGGTTTTGTCCGCACTGCCCGGCGGGGTTTGCGCCACCGCCCGTGTCAACGCATAACGCTGCGTGACATTAATCAGCGCGAAGGTCGAGATTTCCAGCCCGCGTTCGGCGCGCCCCGCGCACCTTTGAAAAAGGAGCCCAAGCCGAAGGTCCGCTTGCCGCTCTTGCCGATAACGAGGCGTCTTGCGCCGCGATCCAGACGTCCGCTGCAGTCACCACCTGCGCGCAGGTCAGGCGATGAAAAGCCGCCCAGTCGAAGGCGGCGCGAAACTGCCGCGCCAGCGTGCGCTCACTGTAGTCACAATAGCGGCTCAGATTGCGCAGCGTCACGTGCCCGCGCAAGGCCAGGATGGTCGCGAACAAAATGGCAAGGAACTTCGCTTGCGGTTGACGAACCGTAGGCATTTGTTTGAGGATGGTTTTGACAATTGTCATGGCGATGGTTGGTTTCCTGTAGATTTTGACATCCACAGGCTCGTTGCCTTGCTCGGCTAGCTTTTGAATTCGAATCGGGTAATCTCGTCTTTCCATCTATCCTCGACCTGTTTGAGCCGCTGGCGCAATCGTTCCAACTCCTGTGGTACGGCTTTCTTCTGAGACGCGATGGAGTATAGGACTGGCGGCGGATGAACGCAATTGCTTGACTGCGACGCCGATATTTCCTTTCCGCGCAGGCAATCGTCCGCACAAGCAAGTAACCGAAAATGGGATTCCGCCGTCCCAGAAGCGCACAGTCTTCCTCGTCCCTCGCCCAAGCCGATGCTATGCTGCCTGAACGAACACAAGGAGTTACTGCGGTTGTCGTTCTGGCACGCGGTTTGGATTCTTACTGGGTCTCTGGTTTTCGGTCTTTGGCCCTGGGTTTCAGACAAAGACCCCAGACCAAAGGCGGAAGACCCAACCCCATAACCAATGACAAAGGACGGCTGATTATGTTCTGGCAAGACCTGCACTATGGTGCGCGCATGTTGTGGAAGAAACCTGGCTTCACGTTGATTGCTATCATCACGCTGGCGCTCGGCATCGGCGCGAACACCGCGATTTTTAGTGTCGTCAACAGCGTGCTCCTGCGACCTCTGAACTATCCTGATGCGGCGCAGATCATGACTGTTTGGGAAGATCACACGCGCCGCGATGGGCCGCTGCGCGAATGGACATCGCCGCCGGGTTATCAGGATTGGCGCGAACAGAACAGCGTGTTCTCTCACATTGCTGCATTAACTGGTTGGGGGCCGACGCTGACCGAAGCGGGCGAGCCGGAAATGCTCGCGGGTGGTAGTGTCTCGTACGAAGCATTTGCCGTGCTGGGGGTGAAACCGCTGCTCGGACGCGAATTCAAACCCGAAGAAGACCAGCGCGGGGCCGAAAAAGTCGTCCTCATCAGCCACAGTTTGTGGCAACGCCATTTCGGCAGCAATCCGGCGATCCTCGGCCAGGCGATGCGGCTGAGCGGGGAAAGTTACACGGTCATCGGCGTGATGCCGGCAGGCTTTCAATTTCCCATTCTCAACAAATCCGAAGTCTGGCGCGCGTGGCAACCAGCGCTCAATCCGGGCTGCCAGCGGGGTTGTTACACGCAGCAGGTGATTGCCCGTTTGAAGCCGGGCGTAACGTTAGAGCAAGCGCGTGCCGAACTGGCAACTATCGGACAACGCATCGAACAGCAATTTCCCGGAAGAGAATAAAAACGTCGGCGTAACGGTGACGCCGCTACAGGCAGTGCTGGTTGGCGACGTGCGTGACGGGATGTGGGCTTTATTTTGGGCGGTAGGCTTTGTCTTGCTGATTGCCTGCGCCAACGTCGCCAGTTTGCTGCTGGTGAAAGCCGCTGCGCGCGAGCGTGAAATCGCGGTTCGTTCGGCGCTGGGGGCGGGCCGCTGGCAAATCATGCGGCAATTGCTGACCGAAAGTGTGTTGTTGGCTTTTCTGGGTGGTGCCTTGGGGGTATTGCTGGGATTCTGGCTGGTGGATATGCTCAAACGCATTGCGCCTGAAGGCACGCCGCGCATTGAAGAAGTCGGCATTAACAGTCAGGTGCTGTTGTTTAGCTTAGGCGTGTCTGTGTTGACAGGTCTGCTGTGTGGTCTGGTGCCCGCGTTGCACGCCGCCAAGCCTGATTTAAATCAAACCTTGCGGGAATCCGGCGCGGGCAACAAAGGCAGCACGGGCGGTGGCCGCGTGCGTTCCGGTTTGGTCGTCGCAGAGATTGCAGTGGCTTTGACGTTGCTCATCGGCGCTGGCTTGCTATTGCGCAGTTTCGTGCAATTGCAACGCGTTGATCCGGGCTTCAGCCCTGCGCAGGTGCTAACGGCACGCCTCGGCTTGCCGCAAAACACCTACCCCAATCGCCAGCAAGTCACGAACTTCCATAACCAACTGCACGAAAGGCTCACTGCGCTGCCTGGGGTGCAGTCCGCTTCTTTCAGTTCGTCGGTGCCAATGACGGGGATGGATACCGACACCAGCTTCTCCATCGAAGGCCGTCCTGCGCCCTCACCCGACCAACAGCCTACGTCCTGGTTCAGCGTGGTCAGCCCGGATTACTTCGGCACGATGAATATCCAGTTGCGACAAGGACGCCTCTTTGCCGCGAGCGATCACGAAAATGCGCCGCGCGTCGTTGTCATTAGCGAAGCCACGGCACGCCGTTATTGGCCGAACGAAAACCCGATTGGCAAACGCATCGGCTTTGGCCGTGAGAAACCCGACTGGCGCGAGATCATCGGCGTGGTTGCTAATGTGCGCCATTTTGGGTTGAGCCTGGACTCGCGCCCTACGATGTATTTCTCGGCTCAACAGGTATCCCGTGCCTTCACTAACATCGTGCTGCGCGTACAGGGGGATCCGGTGAATTATGTCGCCGCGTTGCGTCGTGAAGTGCAGGCGCTGGATAAAAACCTAGCCCTTTCCAATATGCAGACGATGGATGAGATTGTCTCGGCCACGATTGCGATTCCGCGCCTGTTGATGTTGCTCTTCAGCAGTTTTGCGGTGGTCGCCTTATTGCTGGCCGCGCTTGGCATCTACGGCGTCATGGCCTATTCGGTCACGCAACGGACGCACGAAATCGGCATTCGGGTGGCGCTTGGCGCGCAAGTGCGCGATGTGCTGCGACTGGTGATTGGGCAGGGAATGAAACTGGCCTTGCTGGGTGTGGCGGTTGGTTTGCTTGCCTCGCTGATGTTGACGCGGCTTATGAAGACGCTGTTATTTGGCGTGAGCGCGACTGACCCCGCGACGTTTGGCGGGCTTGCGTTGTTATTGACAGTGATCGCGCTGCTCGCGTGCTGGCTTCCGGCGCGGCGGGCAACGAAGGTTGATCCAATGGAGGCGCTGCGCTACGAGTAAAAGCAAAGATCAAGGGAAAGGTAGCGCAAACTTTCCCGTTTGCTCAGGACTCAACAAAGCCTCCCTTGCCGGAACACGAGCAAACGGGAAAGTTTGCGCTACCTGATCCAGGAGCCGCCAGATGGAACCAGAATTCAGTAAGCACGCACAAAGCCTGTGGGTAATTGATCCCACGCATACCTCGGTTGAGTTCAGTATCAGGAACTTCTTCTTTTTCACGGTCAAGGGAAGATTGTCTGAACTGGTCGGCACTATCGTACTTGATGCAGCGGACCTTCGCCGTTCCTCAGTCGAAGCCACGATCAACGCTGCGAGTATTGCGACTGGCAGCAAGCGGCGCGATACGCATCTGCGTTCGGCGGACTTTCTGAATACAGCGCGCCACCCAGAACTTCGCTTTCAAAGCACGAAGGTGGAACGGGGTAGAGATCGAGATACGTTGCGCCTCACTGGGACGTTAACGATCAAAGGGAAAAGCCGGGAAGTCGTGCTGGATGTGACGGCGGTAGATCGGAGTCGTTCACCGGGCGGGCAAGAGGTTGCCTACTACACCGCTCAGGTCGAAATTAACCGCTTTGATTTTGGCGTCAAACACCTGCCGGGACTGATTGGGCGCACGCTCAAGGTGACGATCAATGTTCAGGCGTTGAAGCAGGCGCACGCCCCCGCTGCATAGCTGTGGCAGGCTCATGCAAAATTAATTTGCCATTTGATTTTATGGAGGGAACGATGGGTACTTTACTGCAAGACATTCGCTACGGACTCCGCGGACTGGGGCATCATCCAGTGTTTACGCTGGTAGCCGTCCTTACGTTGGCGCTCGGCATTGGCGCAAACACGGCAATTTTTAGCGTCGTGAATGCGGTGTTGCTGCGTGCGCTGCCGTATCCCAATCCTGAGCAATTGGTCAGTGTGACAGGCAAAAATCCCGTGCGAGGCTGGCAGAATTCCAATGCTTCGTTGCACGATGTGCTGGACTGGCAGCAGCAGAATCACGTCTTTGCCCAGCTTGCCGCCTTCAATCCAGGCAGCGTCAATCTGAGTGGTGGAACACAGCCGGAACGCGTAGATTATGCCCGCGTCACAGCCGGATTCTTTTCCGTGCTAGGGGCGGAAGCGCTGCTGGGGCGCACCCTACAACCAGCAGACGATCAGCCGGGGCGTGGCAATGTGGTCGTGTTGAGTCACGGCTTTTGGCAGCGATATTTTGGCGGCGCGCCGGACGTCATTGGCAAAACGCTGCTGATTGACGGAACCCTTTGCACCATCGTGGGGGTGATGCCACGCCACGTGCAGTATCCGAATGCTGAAATTGAATTGTGGAAGCCCTTGGCGCTGAAGCCGGAAGCCACGGGTACGCGTGATGGACGCTGGTTGCAGGTGGTGGGACGCCTCAAACCCGATGTAACGCTCACCCAGGCGCAGTCCGAAATAGAATTGATCGCGCACAATCTGGCGGCGCAATATCCAAGCACGAACAAGGATTGGTCGGTGCAACTCACTCCGTTGCAAACCCAGCAAACGGGGCAAGTGCGTTCTGCCTTGCTATTGTTATGGGGCGCGGCTGGTTTGGTGCTGCTGATTGCATGTGCGAATGTCGCCAACCTGTTGCTGGCACGGGCGGCGCAACGGGAAAAAGAACTGGCTGTGCGCAGCGCCCTCGGTGCCAGCCGTGGGCGCATCGTGCGGCAGTTGCTGACCGAAAGCGTGTTGCTGGCAATGTTGGGCGGTACGCTCGGCGTTTTGCTGGCGTGGTGGAGCGTCGGGGTTCTGGCTCGTCTGAGTCTGGGCGAACAGCAAAGCAATGTGGGGTTGGATGGCCGCGTATTGCTTTACTCGCTGACATTATCGTTATTAACAGGGATTATCTTCGGCCTGGCTCCGGCAGTCAAAGCGTCAGCAACTGATTTGACGGAATCCTTGAAGGAAGGTGGACGCGGGTTTGCCGGATCGCTACGTCATCGCACGCGTAGCCTGTTGATGATGGGCGAGATTGCGTTGACGCTGGTGTTGTTGGTCAGTGCAGGATTGTTGTTGCGTAGTTTTGTGGCTGTCCTCAAGGTTAATGCAGGGTTTGATCCAGGGCACTTGTTAACCATGCGCATCGCGCCGCCGCAGGCACAACCGCAAGCGGGGGAAGCGGAGGAAGCCTTCTTCAAACGCTTTGCGGCAGAGCGGCAGCAGATGGCGCGGTTTTATTACACGCTGCTGGACGGCGTCCGCAATTTGCCAGGGGTTGAGGCTGCTGGCGTCATCAATCGTCCACCGCTGGGCGGAAATTGGTGGGGGGTAGATTTACAACGTGAAGGCGGCGATGAACGCGGTGCCAATGATAAAGTCTTTGCGCTTGCTCGTGTGATTGATCCGGGTTATTTCCAGGCGTTGCGTGTGCCGTTATTGCAGGGGCGGGCGCTCAATGATTTCGATCACAACCAAGCGCAAAAGGTCGCAGTTATCAACCAAACGATGGCGCAGCGCTACTGGCCCAATGACAATCCCCTGGGTAAGCGATTGGTGTTACGCGCAGGTCTGGATTCGCTAACCGTCGTCGGTGTCGTCGGCGATGTGCGGTATAGCGGATTGGAAGCACCGCCCGATCCGACCTTATACGTGCCATTTGCGCAAGCGCTCGTCGGACATTGGGGCGATTGGGGAATGACATTGGTGATTCGTGCGAACGCGGAACCGTCACAATTGGCGAATGCCGTGCGCGCACAACTCCAGACACTCGACCGCACTTTGCCGTTGTATGCCGTCAGTAGCATGCAACAGGTGCTGGACGATGCGACCGCGCAACGACGTGCGAATTTGCTGCTGTTGGGCCTGTTTGCTGTGTTGGCTTTGGTGTTAGCAGTGATCGGAATGTACGGCGTTATCTCGTATTCGGTGGGACAGCGCACGCGCGAATTCGGCTTGCGGATGGCGTTGGGCGCGCGTCCCGGCGCAGTGCTGAAGCTCGTCTTGCGGGAAGGGCTGGCAATTGCTTTGCTTGGGATTGGCGCAGGCGTAGCCGCGTCGTTGGCGTTGGCTCGGTTATTGAGCACGCAACTATACGAAACCCGCACCACTGATCCCTGGACATTTGTGGGAGTGCCGATTTTGCTGCTGTTCGTCGCACTGCTGGCCTGTTGGATTCCAGCGCGGCGAGCGACGATGGTAGACCCGATGATTGCTTTGCGCTGTGAATAACGAAGCTTATTGAGGGCACAAGCTTATTTTGTTGCAAGCTTCAGTTGTTTCAGTTTTGTTTGTAGCGCCTGCAATTGTTGTCGCTCCTGGTCGAGTTGTTTATGCAACTCTGTTTCCTGCTCGACAAGGGGCTGGCTTTTGTTACGCACGCCTTGCAAGTGGGTGCCGTTCAATTCTGCTTTCATTCCTTCCTGCTCGTCTGACGCGCCTGCGGCAATATTTTGCTCGACGTCGGCCAAGCGGTGACGCAGGTTCCGCTCGGTTTCTTCCCATCGCTCCCGTTCGGGTTTGATGCGCTGAAGCTCGCGCTCAAGCTGTTTGATTTTGTACTCCTGAAAATCAATGCCTTGCTGCAATAGTTCTACACGTAGGCTGGTGATCTGTTGCTTGAGCGCGGTGACATCGGTGGGTTCGCTCTGTGCGCTGGAAATCTGTACGAGCGTTACGAGCGTAAGTAAACAGCAACAGCCGTACCCAGATATTAATCTTTTTCATGCGGTTTTCTCCTCGGTTCTGGCAAGTCGAACACATCGTAAATAAAAGCGCAGGCTGCACACCTGCCCAGCTTGCGCTCCTGAAGGGATTATTTAGAACCGATTTAGCCGGAGTAGCCCAATACGTGCATTACCACTGCCGCAGTCAGTGAGATCAACTTCAACATAGTAACCATTATTGTCGAAGTCAAAAGCAGGCAAGGTGGTGCTGTCCAGGAATCTGGTCTGGAATGCATTCGCCTGGGGGAACGAATCGCTGTTGAGTGTCATCAATGTCGTATTCACTCCGGTGTTGAGATTATAACTAATAAGACGGGCTACGACCCGCGTACAAGAGCCGGGGTCAAGGTAGCGCATTACGAAACGCGTCGTACCGCCGCCGAAGAGATCGTCAGTGGCAGTCACGTTATACCGTAGCGTGGCTGTCCCATAGCCGCCATTGAACGCCACACCCTGATAAAACCCAACCGCTCCGAGCGCGGATTCGTCTACCGTGCCAGTTGAACCCACTGCTATCCAATGTTCTGCTCTACCATCGCTATCGTCGGCGCGCAGACTCACTGGAACAGCGAGGGTTAATAGTAACGCCAGCATCAAACACAAGCCTCTTTCAAAACTTCGGTTGCTCAGTTGCATAGTAATTTACTCCTGTAATGTGTATGCCAGCACACAGCTCCGCCCCGTGCCGGCTAAATACGTGTTTGGGTGGTTGAGATTTCAACGCAAGGGGTAACGTTACAACTCAAA
The DNA here is from genome assembly GCA_963794955.1 of uncultured Acidobacteriota bacterium. Classification (GTDB taxonomy): domain Bacteria; phylum Acidobacteriota; class Blastocatellia; order RBC074; family RBC074; genus JAFDVL01. The sequence continues at coordinate 176,488 of CAWCGF010000013.1, read as the reverse complement.
CCGATTGCAACCTCGGAAATCCGGAAGGGATTTCGTCGGTCAGACAGTTTCAAATTATTAGGGTGAGACTAATTTCATTAACGAGGGAGGCGCCGATGGTAGGAAAGCCTTCTCTGGGTGTCAAGAGTTTTAATAAATTTGGGATCACCGATGCTTAGTAAGACAACCGACACCCTACTTATTGAATCGTTCCCTGATCATTCATTTGTTGCAACAGGCGGCGGGCTCGATTTTGAGAAAAGCGAATCCCCCAGCGAACCAGTTTTCATCCTCTGTTGACCGTTTGCGCCACCACCAGAATGGTTTTACGCAACTTGCTTGTTCCCGCCTTCTGTGGTTCGATGATGGTATGGAAGAGAGAGTGCAAAAAATCATCGCCGCTGCTGGCGTCACTTCACGTCGCAAAGCCGAGGAAGCTATTTTGGCGGGCGAAGTAACCATCAATGGCAAGATCGTTACCGAACTCGGCACCAAAGCTGATCCGGCCCGTGATCACATCAAAGTGCGGGGCAAGCTGATCAATCCGAAGCTCACGCAAAAAGAAAATGTTTACCTGCTCCTCAACAAACCTGTCGGCTATTTGTCGAGTACGGCGGATCCGAGCAAGCGTCCGCTCGTAACTGATTTGGTGGGAGAATTCCGCGAACACGTGCATCCGGTCGGACGGCTTGATTTCAATAGCGAAGGCTTACTGTTGCTCACGAATGATGGCGAGTTCACGAATCTGATTGCGCACGCTGCGTCGAAAGTTGCCAAGCGGTATGAGGTCAAAGTCAAAGGCCAGCCAAGTGACGCGCAAATTGCTCGTTTGCGGCGCGGCATTACCGTCGAAGGGCGGAAAACCGCGCCCGCCGAGATTCGCTTAACAGAGCAAAGCGCGACGAATGCGTGGTTTGAGGTGATCCTGTATGAAGGCCGCAATCAGCAAATTCGCAAAATGTTTGATGCGGTCGGACATTCGGTCATTAAGCTGCGTCGCCTAGGGATTGGCTTCCTGGCGCTGGAAAAAGAAAAGCTGCGCACTGGCGAGGTTCGCTTGTTGCGCCCGGCTGAGGTGCAGCGGTTTTTTCGAGAGGCACAGCCAGGCAAAAAATCAAAATCTGCGACCAGCCGCTAATCACTGGCTAAAGTAAATTGCGGCTTGATCTTACAGCTTGACAGGAAACACAAGAACAATTAGAGTCGTTATTCTTTTTGACTACGATATACAGGATGTTTTTGAAAGTTGATGCTTTACGTCGTAAACCCCTTACCCGCTACGCCGTTCGCGCGTAGGCGAATCGCTCTACTGCTTGCCGCTTTCCAGCTTTCCATCAGGAACAGGGCATAGGGCTAGTGAACTACACGCTAGTCAGGGGGATTATGTCGTTAGGTTAGCATCGCCTGTATTCGTATTGAGTTGAGGAACATGGAAATCGTTTTGGCCGACAGCTTGGGATTTTGTATGGGCGTCAAACGCGCTGTGGATTTGGCGTATCGTGCGCTGGAAAAATCCCAGGGGCTGCCAGTCGTGACGTTGGGGCCGATCATTCATAATGCGCAGGAAATCGAGCGCCTGGCCGCTGATGGAATTCAATTGGCGGATGAAGCTGCGCGCCCGGCGCAAGGCATTGCGATTATTCGCGCGCACGGTGCGCCGCCCCAGGTTTATGCAGAATTGAAAGAACAGGGCGTGCGGGTGATGGATGGGACGTGCCCGTACGTGCATTATTCGCAGCGCAAGGCGATTGAGTTATTTGAAGCCGGTTATGAAGTCATAATTGTCGGTGATCGGAAGCATCCTGAAATCAGCGGCATTTTGGGCTACATTAACGAGCAGGCGTACGTGCTCAAAACCCTGGCCGAGGCCGAGGCCTTGCCGCCTTTGGGACGCGTGGGCGTCATTGCCCAAACGACAATCAGCCCGCTGAAATATGAGGCCATTGTCAATGTGCTTCGTGCCAAAGCCACGGAAGTTAAGGTCTGCGAAACGATTTGTGATGCGACAGAAGAAAATCAATCGGCCATTCGTCGTCTGGCTTCCGACGTAGATTTGCTATACGTTATCGGCGGACGTCACAGTGCGAACAGCAATAAGCTGGTGGAAACTGCACGTGATAGGTGCTCGCGCACGACGTTGATTGAAACTGAAGATGAGATTCATCCTGCCGATTTGTTGAATGTGCAGCGCGTTGGTGTCAGCGCGGGCGCTTCCACGCCGGACTGGATGATACAAAAAGTTGTGACGAGATTACGCAAGCTGAGCCACGAGTTAGAACTCGCCCCATAAATATTGAAGCCGCTTGCCGCACAAAAGATTACTCGCATTTTGCCCGCCATTGCTGGGCACATGGATCGAAACTAGGAGGATTTCCTTTTCTAATGTCAACCGAGAACTCTAACAATATTACTTCCGGCGGGACTGCTGAAGCTGTTGAAGCTGCGCCCGTCGCTCCCGCTCCTGAACCAATGGAACCGACCGCCGCTGCCACTGAAAGCGCGGCCTCAAGTGACGCTGACAACGGAGAAAATTTTTCCGATGAGGATTTTGGGAGTATCCTTGCGCAACACGAGCAAAGCCATCTGGATATCAGCGAAGGCGAAGTCGTCAAAGGCACCGTCGTCAAAATCACCAATCAAGATGTGATCATCAACGTCGGCTTCAAGTCTGAAGGCATCGTCAAGATCAACGAATTCCGTGACGGCGATCAAGTCACTGTGCAACCGGGCGATGTGGTAGATGTGCTAGTCAAGCAGCTTGAGAATAACGACGGTTATGTCGAACTCTCGCGCGCCGATGCCGTCCGCATGCAAACGTGGGACTTGATCGAAAAGGCTGCGCGCGAAGGCACTACGGTCATTGGCCGCGTGTCGGATCGCATCAAAGGCGGCTTGCGCGTGGACATTGCCGGCATTCAAGCTTTCTTGCCGGGCAGTCAGGTGGATGTCCGTCCCGTGCGAAACCTGGATGCGTTCCGCAACAAGGACATGGAATTTTTGGTGCTGAAGGTCAACAAGAAGCGCAGCAATATCGTGCTCTCACGCAAAGCGTTACTGGAAGACCAGAACCAGCGCGTAAAAGCCACGACGCTCAAGAATTTGGAAGAAGGCATCATCGTGGAAGGCCAGGTCAAGAACATCACCGAATACGGGATATTTATTGATCTGGGCGGACTGGATGGTTTGTTGCACATCACGGATATGTCGTGGGGGCGCATTCAAAATCCGTCCGAACTCTTCAAGGTCGGCGACAACATTCAGGTCAAGGTACTGAAGTTTGATCGTGACCGCGAGCGCGTCAGCCTTGGGTACAAGCAACTTGTGCCGGATCCGTGGGCGACGGTGAATGAGCGATTTGCGCTGGGCACTCGTGTCGGCGGCAAGGTCGTTTCGCTGACTGATTACGGCGCTTTTCTTGAACTTGAACCCGGCGTCGAAGGCTTGGTGCATGTCTCCGAAATGAGCTGGTCGAAGCGCGTCAAGCATCCTTCCAAGATGCTGAATGTCGGACAGGATATCGAAGCGGTTGTGCTCGAAGTAGACTCAAACAATCGCCGCATCAGTCTTGGCATGAAGCAAATCGAGAGCAATCCATGGGATACGCTGCTCGAACGCTACACGGTTGGCACGCGCGTCAAAGGCAAGGTGCGCAACCTGACGGACTTCGGCGCGTTTGTGGAGATTGAAGAAGGTATTGATGGTTTGGTGCACGTCTCGGATATTTCGTGGACGAAGCGCATCAAACATCCTTCGGAAGCGCTCAAGAAGAATCAGGAAGTCGAAGCCATTATTACGGCTATTGACACCGACAATCGTCGCCTGTCGCTTTCGATCAAAGACCTCGAACCCAATGCCTGGGATCGGTTCTTTGACGAGAAGAAACTGGGTGATGTGATTTCGGGCAAGATTTCCCGCTTTGCCAACTTCGGTGCCTTTGTCGAAATCGAAGACGGCATCGAAGGCCTGTGCCATGTTTCGGAACTGTCAGAGAATCATGTGGACAAACCCGAAGACGCCGTGCAAATCGGGCAATCCTTGCAATTCAAGATTCTCAAGATGGACCCGGATGCCAAGAAGATTGGGCTTTCAGTGCGCGCTGTCGGGAAAGACGAGCCGATCTTTGATACGCGCAGTTACAGCTCCAGTGATAGCGGCATGGCGAGTCTCGGTGAAATTGCAGATTTCAATCGTCCTGACGAATAAGTGTGACAATGTGGGGGCACAAGTCAGTCGGTTGATTTGTGCCCTTTTCAATTTATGAAGAAGAGTAACGTAACCTGGATTGTCATTATTGGTTTGTTAGCGTTGGGCGCGTTCAGTGTTTTGTTGGTCATCGGCGCGCTGGCCTTGTCCGATGGCGGAGGCTTTGGGCTGGGCGGTGATCGTATTGCCGTGATTCCCGTAGAAGGCGTGATTGACAGCGAAATGGCGAAGAAGGTCAACAAGAACCTCAAACAATACGGCGATGATGACCGGGTCAAGGCGATTCTATTGCGGGTTGATAGTCCGGGCGGCGGCGTCGCGGCTTCCGAAGAAATTTACCGCGAAGTGAAGCGGGTCAAAGAAGAAAAAAAGAAAAAGATCGTGGTTTCGATGTCGCAGGTGGCGGCTTCCGGCGGCTACTTCATTTCTGCGCCTGCCGATTACATTTATGCCAATTCCAGTACGGTGACGGGTAGCATTGGCGTCATTGCGGAATGGATGAATCTGAAAGACCTGGCGGATTGGGCGAAGGTCAAACCCGTCATTTTCAAAAGCGGAGAATTCAAAGATACCGGGAATCCGACGCGTGATTTGACCGAACGGGAGAGGCAATATTTCCAAGCCATGATTGATGAACTCTATAACCAGTTCGTCAAAGTCGTCTTGGACGGACGGAAGGATCGTGGACCGGAGGATAAAAAACTCAATGAGGAACGAGTGCGGGCTTTGGCGGATGGGCGCGTATACACGGGAGAAACTGCCTTAGCCAATGGTTTGGTAGATAAAATTGGGAATTATCGTGATGCCTTGAAATATACGGCTGATCTGATCAAGATGAAGGGCGAACCAAATGTCGTGACGCCGGCTGAGCTGCGCGAGAGCTTCTCTATTTTGGATTTGTTAGGCAAATCCAAAATCGCAGATGTCCTGGCGAAACCAACTGAATGGCCGAGTCAGTTGGGTAATCTCGACACCTCGGTCAAATTCAAGTATCAGTGGAAATAAGCCGGGGATGTAGTCGTGACCCGGATCCTCATTCAAGTAAAAAAGTAAATAAACAGGGGCTGACAATGACTAAAGCAGAATTAGTGGAAGAGGTGGCTCGGGCTGCCGAATTGACCAAAAAAGACTCCGAAGTAATCGTGGACGAGGTTTTCAAGAACATCATCCAATCCCTCAATCGGGGAGAGAAAATCGAATTGCGTGGCTTCGGTTCCTTTCGCGTGCGCAAACGTGATGCGCGCCGGGGCCGCAATCCGAAAACCGGCGACCCGGTAGACATCCCGGCTAAGAGCGTTCCGTATTTCAAACCGGGCAAAGAACTCAAAGAGTTGATTAATGTGAAGCCCGAAGAACAACAGGCAGCGAGTTGAGGCTAGGCGGGAATGGAATTTCTCTGGAGTCCGTGGCGCCAGCAATACGTTACCTCCGGTCAGTCCCCGCAACCTCCTGGCTGCGTTTTTTGTTCTTTTGTAATCTCACCCGCGCCGGAATTTGATGCGGAGCATTTCATTCTCCAGCGCGGTCAACATAATTTCATCCTTCTTAATCTTTACCCTTACACCACCGCCCACCTGATGATTGTGCCCTACGCACATGAGGCCGAGTTGGCTGCCCTGGCCAAACCCGTCAGCGATGAAATGATGGATTTGGCCAAGCAAGCGCAAGCTGCCATCGGGCAAATTTATCACCCGGATGGTTACAATTTGGGCATGAATCTGGGGAGCGCGGCGGGGGCCGGAGTGGCGGCACATCTGCATTTACATCTGCTGCCGCGCTGGAATGGTGATGCGAATTTTATGACGACGGTGGGCGAAACCCGCGTCTTGCCGGAAGCCTTACCTGATACTTACCACAAACTCAAAAAACATTTTGGCGGATCAGCGTAGCGCAACCCGTCCCGGTTGTGGTGCTTCATCTTCAAGTCCTTTGGTAATAACCAAGACCATCCCCTCCCAGCAGCGCAACCAGAGCGGGTTATGCTACTCCGCCCACGGGATTCCATTTTCTTCAGTAGCTACCAAACCGTGACTAGCGGCGCTACATTTATTTTCCAGTAGCCGATATAATCTCGGCGATGAACTTCCACTTGGTTTCCGAATATCAACCACTATGCTCTTGGAGGCGATTATGTACTCTCAATTAAGCCGCTGCCCATCCTGGTTCTTGCTGACAACCCTGGTTCTTTTCTCCGCGATTGTCGTGGCTCAAACACAACCTGCACCGCCGGAAGGTTGGTTGATTGCTGCCCCCCGGCAAGAGATCAGCCCGAAATTCGGCTACGATCCCAAAGGCGGCAAGGACGGCAAAGGCGCGTTTTTGATTGTCTCCGATGAACGCGATGGACTGGATGGCTTTTGGACAAAAACGGTTCCAGTCACGGGCGGCAAAAGCTATCGCTTTACCGCTTTGCGCAAAGCCATCAATGTGGGCAGCCCGCGCCGCAGTGTCGTCGTGCGTATTCTTTGGCAGGATGCCAAAGGCAAACCGGTGTTACTCGATACGCCCATCGTGAGCGGGTATTTGCGCGGTGCGGCAGCGATTGCCGAACCGGAATATCCGACTGATAAAACCACGGATGCCAAGGGGTGGACAGAGGTTTCCGATACTTACCGCGCGCCTTCTAAAGCCACGCAGGCGGTACTTGAATTGCACTTGCAATGGGCACCCAATAGCGAAGTTCAATGGAGCCAGGTTTCGTTTGCCGAGTCAAAACCCTTGCCAACACGCAACGTCCGATTAGCGGCGGTGCATTTTCGTCCACAAGGTGGTAAGACGCCGCTGGACAATTGCAAACAATTCGAGCCGCTGATAGTCGAGGCGGCAAAACAGAAAGCCGATTTGGTGGTGTTGCCGGAAACGTTGACTTATTACGGCCTCGGCAAAACTTATATAAATTGTGCCGAGCCGATTCCCGGCCCTTCCACTGAGTATTTTGGTGCGCTGGCCAAGCAGCATAATTTGTACATCGTAGCCGGTTTGCTGGAACGCGATCAGCATTTGGTGTACAACGTCGCGGTGCTCTTGAGTCCTGAAGGCAAAATCGCAGGCAAGTATCGCAAAGTCGCGTTGCCGCGTAGCGAAATCGCAGGCGGCATTGCGCCGGGCAATGAATATCCTGTCTTTGACACACGCTTTGGCAAGCTGGGAATAATGATTTGCTACGACGGCTTTTTCCCGGAAGTCGCCCGCGAACTCACGAACAACGGAGCCGAAGTCATCGCGTGGCCGGTGTGGGGCTGCAATCCGCTGTTGGCACAGGCACGCGCGGCGGAAAATCACGTCTATCTGGTCAGTAGTACGTACGAAGACATTGCGCGCAATTGGATGCTGACAGCAGTCTACGATCACGAAGGCAAGACGCTTTCGCACGCCGAGAAATGGGGCACCGTGATTGTGTCGGAAGTGGATTTGAATAAGCGCATGCATTGGGCGAGCCTGGGCGATTTCAAAGCGGAAATCCCCCGCCATCGGCCTGAAAAATAATGAGCCAAGCAAACAAAAACATCCTCGCGTTTATGGCGCATCCTGACGATGCGGAGTTTCTCTGTGCGGGAACTTTGGCGCGGCTGAAGCAGCAAGGCTATAAGATTCACCTTGCCACAATGACCGCAGGCGATGGCGGCAGCGCGGAATTAACGAACGAAGAAATCGCGCGCATTCGCTATGGCGAAGCAGAACGCGCGGCGGCGTTGTTGGCGGCTGATTATCAATGTGCGCATCAACGCGATTTCTTTGTGTCGTTTGGGCAAGCGCCGATCCAGGCTGCGCTTGAAATCATTCGTCGTGCTAATCCGATGCTGGTCATCACGCATTCGCCGCGGGATTACATGACCGATCACGAACAGACGTCGTTGATTGTGCGCGCGGCATGTTTTGCCGCGTCTGCGCCAAACGCGAAAACGCAGGTGGATAAGCCTGCCAGGCCAATTGCTGCGATTCCGCATCTGTATTACAGCGATCCAATCGAAGGCAAAGACATCTTTGGCGCGGCGATCAATCCCAGTGTTTATGTGGACATTTCTGACATGATCGAAACGAAAGTTGCCATGCTTGCCTGTCACGCCAGCCAGCGCGATTGGTTGCTACAACAGCACGGCATGGATCATTATGTGGAGTCTATGAAACACTGGGCAGCGCAGCGCGGCAGCGAGATAGGCTTTGCGTATGCGGAAGGCTTTTGCCAGCATTTGGGCCACGCATATCCACAAGACAACTTGTTGGAGAAAATCTTGAGACAGGATTTACAAGATTGAAAACAGGATTTATAAGGAGGAAACAAGGGTCTTTTGAAGGCTAGGGTTTCTTGTTAATCCTGCAAAAAATCTTGTAAATCCTGTCTGGAAAAATATGCAATATGTCGTTGTCACGGGCGTCTCGACTGGCATCGGTTGGGCGATCACCAAAACACTCACGCAACACGGCATCCAGGTCTTTGGCAGCGTGCGTAAAGCTGTGGATGCGGAACGGCTTTCGACGGAATTCGGAACTGCGTTCACGCCTTTGCTGTTTGATGTGACAGACGAAGCCGCTGTTCACGAAGCAGCACAAAAAGTGCGAGAGTTGCTCAACGGCCAAACGCTCTTTGGTCTGGTCAACAACGCGGGCGTCGCCGTGCCGGGGCCGTTGCTGCATTTGCCGATTGCCGAACTGCGCAATCAATTGGAAATCAATGTGACGGGGCAGGTGATCGTCACCCAAGCCTTCGCGCCGTTGCTCGGCGCAGATCGCAGCTTGCAAGGAAAGCCTGGTCGCATCGTCAACATCAGTTCCGTTTCCGGCAAAATGGCAATGCCGTTTGTTGGGCCTTACGCAATGTCGAAGCACGCGCTCGAAGCCTTTTCGGAATCCTTACGCCGCGAACTAATGTTATTTGGCATTGACGTGATTATCATCGGCCCCGGCGCGATTGTGACGCCGATTTGGGATAAGGCGATGGAGTTGGACATCACGCCGTTTTTGCAGACCGACTATGGTAAGGTCTTGGGCAAGTTCCGCGACTTCATGGTGCAGCGCGGCAAGGCCGGCTTGCCCGTTGAGCAAATGGGCAAGTTGGTGTTGTACGTGTTGACGACACCGAAGCCGAAAGTGCGCTACAGCATCGTAGCCCACAAATTGAAAGATTGGACGATCCCGCGTTTGTTGCCAAAGCGGATGCTCGACAACCTGATTGCCAGGCAACTGGGATTCAAGTGAGGAGAAATTTATGCAAAAGATATTTTCACCGCAGAGGCGCAGCGGACTCGCAGCGGCTCACAGAGGCATTATGAGAGATAAACTCCGCGAAACTCTGCGTTACCTCTGCGCCTCTGCGGTGAGCCTGTTTTTCCTCTCCCAACTTGCCTTCGCACAATCGCCACCGATTTACGTCACGCTCTGGTTCGACACCGAAGATTACATCCTGCCGCAGAGCGATGATGCGGCGAAACGTTTGGCCGAAATGCTCACGCGACTCGGCATCAAAGCCACCTTCAAAGTCGTCGGCGAAAAAGCGCGCGTGCTGGAACAACGCGGGCGCAAGGATGTCATTGCGGCTTTGAAAAAACATGAAATCGGGTATCACTCGAATTACCACAGCATGCATCCGACCCCTGCCGAATACTTGCAAAATGCCGATTGGGACGAAGGCGTCGCGGAGTTTTATCGCCGCGAGCTTTCTGGTGTAAAGGACATCCAACGCATCTTCGGGCAAACGCCCAGTTGCTACGGTCAACCCGGCAGTTCGTGGGGGCCGCAGAGCTATCCCGCGCTCAAGCAAATGGGCGTCAATGTGTACCTGGACGAAGCCAGCCACGTTGGCATTGACGATCAACCGTTTTACTACGGCGGGATGCTGAACATTTTCAAGATGCGTCGAATGTCGTGTCGCATGGATTTGTTTGGCGACAACAATCTGGCGAATGGCAAAGCGAAGTTTTTGGCAGCGTATGAAAAGCTGAAAGCCAAAGGCGGCGGCACGATCAGCATTTACTATCATCCGTGCGAATGGGTGCATCAGGAATTTTGGGACGGCGTGAATTTCAGTCGTGGCGCGAATCCTGACACGTAAAGATTGGAAGTTGCCGCGCGTAAAGCCGCAGTCAGAAACGGAAAAAGCGTTTCAGGATTTTGAAGAGTATGTGAAGTTCATCAAGGCGCAAGCGGGCGTGCGATATGTGACGGCAAATGAACTGGAGGAGATTTACGAAGACAGACGCCGTCACACGCCTTCAGCATTACCGAAGATGTCAAACATTTGGCGAAAGCTAGTTCAGAACAGACATAACCTTCCGAGAAAGTCGATGATTACCACTTTCGGTGCTGATTCCTTTTCCATGCTTGAAGAAGCGGTGTTCACTTTGTCTCGATGACATTGCGGGAAAAAAGCGACACGTGTGAACTGGACGGCACTTAATGGGCCGCTTCAACGTACAAACCTGATTTAGGATGCGACGCCCAGAAGCATGAAGCATTACATGCTTTGGTGCCGCGATACGTCGATTGTGGAGTGTATTTTGCACGTACCAGAAACCGAAGAATGCCGAGTGAGATTTAGATTGGAGCCATTAACATTTCTCCAGCAGATTATCTGGCAACACTGGGCGATCCCTTCTTGAACCAGCTTGATCGCGCCGGGCAACACCTCTTACCCACGCAATTTACAATTCGCAAAGGCAATTTCACCGCTGACAAATTTGTTGCCAATGACGATCCAAAAATCTTCAATTGGGTCATTCACCCCGAAGGCTTTCACGCGCCAAAGATGATGGAATTAGCCAAATTACAGGCTTGGACATTGAAGCCTGCCATAATGAAGAAATAACCGGGAGCGTGTAGCCCTGGGAGCCAATAAGTTGGAGCTTGATTTAATGCACATACGATTTTTAAGCGGAATTGTTTTTCTCGCGCTTTTCTCTTTTACCACTCACGCCCAAGTCACCAAAAGCGAATATCTCACGCTCATCAAACGCGCTGCTGAGGAAGGCATTAAGACCAATCCGCAATCCATCGAAGCGTGGAAAAAGAATCCGAAATACTTTGAACTATTCGGCTATTTGGGGCCAGGTGGTCAAGTCTATCTCGCCGATTTGCTGGGTTATTTGTATCTTGAAACCAAAGACAAAAAGTATGCCGAGCAAGCCCGCGACATTCTGATCTCGGTCGTAGATATGCGCGAGCAATACGCTGACGAATTCAAAGGCCGTCGCATTGAATATCGCAACGGCGTGCCGGCGATTACAGACTTTTTTGTGATGCCGCCGTATATGCGTTCGTATATGCGGACGCGCGACAGTGGCGCTTTTGACACCAACACGCGCACGCGCATCGAACGCGATTTGGCATTTAGCCTGAACCACGTGTTCTACTTTCCCGAATGGGGCGCACACAATCGTGCGATGCTGCGCGCCGAAAGTTTGTATTACGGTTCTGTCGCGTTGGCCAATCACCCCGATGCGAAGAAATGGCGGCAGATGGCGGAAACCTTGGCGAGCGATAGCCTCAAGCAATGGGAAATCGAAGACGCGACCGGTTATCACAGCGTCTGGTTATATTCGATGTTATCGTATGCCGACGTCAGCAATCAGCCGGATGTCATCTTGTCGCCCGTAGTGAAATATTACCTGGATTACTTCGTGCAACTGCTCACGCCGCACGGCAATGTCGCTGATTTCGGCGACGCGCATTGGAACGAAGGCAACACGCTCCGCTTCGTTTCGATTTATGAAAAAGCGGCAGCAGTCTATCGCAATCCGCAGTACAAGTACTTTGCCGAACAGCTGCTGCGCCGCGCCATTGAGCGGATGGCGAAGCAACAAAACCTCGCGCCCGCCGCCGTCAACATCGGCATCGGCAACGGTTCGTATTTCACCGACGCGCATCGTTGGGCAGATGATTCGATCAAGCCAGTTGCGCCGACCAACTTGAGCGGCGACGTGCTGGAGGATGTCGTCGGCAAGAAGTTTGTCTTTCGGGATGGTTGGGAGCGCACCAGCAATTTTCTGCTGTTGAATTACCGCGACGAAGGCGATGGAGGATGGCTGGCGCGTGATTACCTGCGCAATAATCTCTCGGTCGAAGAAGAAAAAATGCACCACGGTCACGCCGACGAAAACAGCATTGCCTTGCTGATGAGCGGCGGTTCGGTCTTGCTGCACGACGGCGGCTATCGGCCTGAAGTGCCGAGTGGGCCGAGTGGCGAATGGCGCTCCGATTTCTATCACAACCGCGTCGTGGCTCGGAAAAACAAGCGCGCGAAGAATCAGGGGTTGTTTGAATTCCTGCAAAACTCCGGCGCTTATCGCCCCGTCAAAACACAGAAAATTGATTTCCAGAAATTCCGCGACGTAGATTATAGCCGCAGCCGGATGATTGATGAAGAAATGGGCTATCAATGGGATCGTGTCATCACTTGGGTACGCGAGAAAAATTACTGGGTCGTGATTGATGGCATCAAAACACTGCGCAGCGATTGGTTCACGTTCACAAACCTCTGGCACACGCGACAGATTTTGAGTCAGGAAGCGCAGACGTTTGATACGTTCTACGATCAAATCCAAACCGACAAATTGCCCGACACGAAAGCCTTGCTGATTCACTTTCCTGAAAACACGTTTGGCAAACAAATCGGCACTTTCAAAGAAACGCGGCACTTCCAAGACGAAATCGGGATGTACCAAACGCAGTCCAGCTTTTATAAAACGGGCGACACGGAATACTTCGTGACGATCCTGCTGCCGCACGGCAAAAACGAAAAAGGGGGCGAAGACGCGCGCAAGATGTTGGCAAACTTTCGTCTGCTCGAGACGGGCAAATCCGGCCAAGCGGTTGCATTGGAAATCAACGACGGGACAGCAAAATCAATGCTCTGTGTGAAGCTGGATTTGGATATGGATTTGGCGCGCGAAAATATTCGCCCACGCTATCAATACAATTTGGGCAAAGTGAAATACGGCGATTTTGAAACGGATGCGGGGTATTTGTTCGCGCGTATTGCGGATGGGCAAGTCGCGTATTCGGCGACGACGATGACAAAGATTTTGTATCGCGATCAGGTTTTGCAGGAATCGTTGCCGAATACCTTTGGGTTGCAACTGGATGGTGCTGCGCCGCGCACAGGCTACGCGAAATGGCGCAAGTGGGAGGATGTGGTGAAGATCAACTGAAGAACTCAACGCAAAGGAGCAAAGAGGCAAAGGGACAAAGATTTTGTTTCCGCCTAATCAATCTTTGCTCCTTTGCGTCTTTGCCCCTTTGCGTTAAAAATAAATCTATCTCACCAAATGATAATTCGCCTGCCGTCGCAGCGCCCACGCGATCTTGCCGTCCGCATCAATCACAGCATCTTCTTCCTGCCCGACGAACAATTCTTGTCCGTCCCATTCGGGGATTTTGGTTCGTGCGCCTAACTCAATTGAAAACCAGGTATTCGGTAACAACAGCACGTCGCCGCGCCCCGGCACGCCTTCCTGCCGATCCCATAAGCCAATCAGCGGGCCTGCGCCGTGGCCGTGATCGCCGATGGGGTGTGTGTAAAACGTGCCGTTGATCTTTTCGGCTTTCATCGTAGCAATTGCATCCGCCAGAACCTCATTGCCGCTGCGACCGGGGCGCATTCGTTCCAGCAAAATATCTTGCATCCGGTTCGTGTGGCGCAGGGCTTGTTGAATGCCTGCGGGCGCGTCCTTTTCGCCTTCGCGTAAAACGTATCCCATGCGCCGCGTGTCTGTCGCCAAGCCCATTGCTGTCAGGCCAAAATCGCAATGGAGCACGTCGCCCCGCTCAATGACGACCGCAGCGTCTTCCGCTAAATTGCTGGGGATGCCGGAGCCTTTGCGTTGCACTCTGACCGTCGTCTGAAACCACGTTCCCAAACCCAGATCGTTCACTTGTTGCCGCATCCACCACACAACGTCTTGATTCGTCGTTTTGCCGGGCTTGATGACTTCGCCCGAAAAGGCGCGCGCGATGATCGCATGCACGGTTTCCTGCATGCGTTTGTAGATCGGTAACATTTCGGGCAGGCGCAGGCTGATGTATTCCAGCGGCAGGTTTTCCGCGCGCACCATTCGCGCTGTCCATTTTGCCCCGAGCACGGTTTCGAGCTTCTCGCGTTCGCCTGCGCTCAAACCATCTGAAAAGGCATGCGTAGCCGAAATGTTGACGGCAATCGTTGCGGGATTGCGCTGTTCGATAAGCTTACGCAGCAACGCCCATTGGCCTTCGCCATACAGTTCGCGGTTTTCCACGTCGGGATCACGATAGACCTGATACAAGCCGCCATTCGAGCCGCCACCCAGCGCCAATCGTTCGATGCCTTGCTCCGGCCCGCGATCAAAAAATACGAGCATCGTGCGGCGGCGTGCGGCAAATACGGTAGGTGATGTAAGCGAGCGATAGACCGGGTCTTCGTTGTATTCACGGCAGATAACGAGCCACATTGCCACGCCGTGTCGTCGCATCAACGTGGGCAACACGCGTTCCAACCGTAGCTTCAACCATTCCTGTTGAATATCAGCTTGTTCGCGCAACGACGGCACAGGTTTAGGCGTTTGACTGAAGACGGGGGACAAAAAACACAGCACAAGCAGAACGAAACGAAGTGAATGCATGGGTTTCTCCTAGATAAAATTTGTGCGCCAGTTTTATACAGCCACGGACAAATGACAATGGACAAAGAAGTAAGACAAGTTTGTCTGACCAATTCATCAGATTGGCTTGACACGTTCGTCAGACTTTCATACCCTTTGCGCCAGTAAGTCGTACTAACTGATCGCAAGCAGCTTCAACGAAAGTTGCACCCTAGCAAAGCTGGAATCTTAACAACTATTTCTATTAATGAGGTGAAGCTATGAAAATCTTCCGCCATACGATAACTTTCTGCTCGTTGCTTTTGCTCCTCGCTGCGGTACCGTTTGCGCAGAGTGGCAAAGGCTCACTTTCCGGTCCTGTGACGGACGCCAGTGGTGCGAATATCACCGGTGCCAAAGTCAGCGCCATGAATGCCCAAACGGGCCTGGTGCTGGAAACCATCACAAGCAGCGGAGGGCTGTATACATTCCCGACGCTCGACCCCAGCACGTACACCGTGACTGTCGAGCAAGCGGGTTTCAAAAAGCTCTCGAAATCCAACATTGTTGTTTCGGTCTCGAATCAAACCAGTGCTGACATCCAACTGGAAGTCGGCGACGTTTCGCAATCCGTCACCATTACGGATGAAACTGCACAACTGCAAACCGTAACCAGTGAAATTGGCACTACGTTTGCTCCCAAGCTCTTTCAGGATGTGCCCATCTCGGCAGGCGGTTTGCGCAACCCGGAAGCCTTCATTGGCTTTCAACCTGGTGTCGTGAATGGTGCAGGGGCCGAAGGCGGAATTTCCGGTGGGGCGCGTCGTTCCAAAGAAATCCTGATTGATGGAGCCAATGCAACGAACCCTGAATCGGGTGGCGTAGCGTTCAACGGCTTGCCCTCGGTCGAATCATTGGGTGAATTCAAGCTCATCAACAATACCTTTGCGGCGGAATATGGACGCACCGGCGGTGGCATTGAATCCTTTGTGACCAAATCCGGTGGCAATCAATTTCACGGCACGGTTTTCAATTTCCACACCTCCAGCGCATTAAGCGCGGCTGCGTGGGCGGGCAAGGCTGGTTCGACTGCCCGCCAATCCGGTTTTCAGAAAGCCACCTACACACGGCAACAACTACGGCTTTACGCTCGGCGGCCCCATTTATTTCCCCAAGAAAGTGTTCGGGCCAATCGGGGGCTATAACGAAGGCAAAGACAAATCCTTCTTCTTGTTTACAACGGATAACTTCCGCGCCTCCAGTGCTTCGGCCTCGTTTATTAACGTTCCGACCTTGAAACAGCGGCAGGGAGATTTTTCCGAATTACTTCCCGGCCGCGCTTATTTATGACCCGCTAACTGATGCGCCTTTTGCCGGAAACATTATTCCCCAAAATCGCTTTAGCTCAGTGAGTCGCAATATTCTGGCTTTATTGCCGCAACCAACCAATGGGAATTTGCAGCAAAATTATCTGGCCACCAGAAGCAGTGTTACCAAACAGGATTCGTGGAGCATCAAGATTAACCAGAATTTTTCCACCAAGCACCTGTTCAATTTTTATTTCACGCGCCAGTTCTTGGGCGTGCTTGCGGACGGCCCTTTGCCCGCACCTCTGCTGGGAGCCAACAACAATGCTGTCAGCGCCAATCGCCCGATCTTTGTTCGTTTCGGCTACGATTGGATTCTGACTCCTTCGATGAACCTTCACCTTTCGTATGGGATTACGAAACTGCGCCAGTTCTTTGACAATCAAAGTGTCGGCCAGGGGTGGCCGGAGCGCCTGGGTCTCAAAGGCGTAGAACTCGGTGCTGCCAGCGCCTTCCCCGTAGTCAACTTTACGGATGGTCGGTACCAAAACCTGGCTGACACCAATGGCCCGAAAACCAAAGGTACGCAATTCAATTTGACCGACCATGTGCGCGCCGATCTGAATTGGGTGAAAGGGAACTTTACGTGGAAGTTTGGCTTTGACAAACGGTGGATGCGAACCACGGGCGAAAAATTACCGTCCGGCGCGTTTGACGATGCGGGTGTGCAGGGGGTCTTTAATTTCACGAACCTGCAAACCGCTTCCTCGACTGCCACCAGCTCGACCGGCGATTCTTTTGCCAGTTTCCTCTTAGGCCGCGTAGATAATGCCTCGCGCAATTTCAATGGGCCGGGCATCGCTGCCAAGTTTGGTTACAACGCTGGCTATGCGCAAACAGACTGGAGAGTGCGTCCGAATCTGGTTCTCAACCTCGGACTGCGCTATGAAATTCCGGTTCCCCGTTCTACAGAACCCGATGCTTTTACCTCATTTGATCCGAGTCTGATTGACCCGCGTTCCGGGTTAAGAGGCGCGTTGGCATTTGCGGGCCAGGGCCCTGGCCGCACTGGTAGTGATCGTTTTGGCAACATTGATTATTCCTCCTGGGGGCCACGCCTGGGGATGGCCTGGTCATTAAATCAGAAAACGGTCGTGCGGGCTGGTTACGGCATTTATTATTCAGCCGGGAACGGATTGACAGGCGGTTTCTGTATCCGTTGTACGAATGGGTTTGCCAGCACTGCGGCGGTGTCAAAAGCTGCCACAACTGGTGCGGCTCTGCTGTGGGACAACGGCTTTGTTCCGCCGTCCAATTTTATTCCACCACCCTCCATCAGCCCGAGCGCGGGCAATGCCTCGGATGATATTTGGTACATCAATCCACGGTCGGGAACGGCTCCTCGCTTCCAAAACTGGAGCTTGAGCATTCAACGGGAATTGCCCTTTAAATTTGTGGCTGAAGTTGCTTACATTGGCAATCGTGGCACACGCTTGTCGGCCAATCACTTCCCGCTGAATCATCTTGATCCCAAGTTTTATGCGTTGGGCGATTTGCTCAATAGACGCATTGATGATCCGACAGTCGTGGCGGCAGGTTACAAAGTTCCGTATGCGAACTTCATCGCGGACTGGGGATCAAGCGCGACATTGGCGCGTGCGCTTCGTCCCTACCCGCACATTAACGGGCCAGTCAACGACGAATACAACCCCGTAGGTAGTTCCTGGTATGATTCGATGCAGGTCAAGCTGGATCGTCGGTTTGGGAATCTCTACACCGAGTTGAACTACACGTGGTCGAAGTCGCTGACGAATGGTTCCGGTTCGCAGACCAGCGGCGATACGACCAATCGTAATCCGAAAACGACCACCCCGTATAACCCGCGGGTTCTGGAACTGGAAAAGAGCTTCAGTTACACCGACTATCCGCATATCGCCAATGTCGTAGTATCGCCCTCGACCTGCCCTTTGGGGCAGGCAAGAAATTCCTGAACGGCAGCGGTGTTCTGGATCGTTTCGTCGGTGGCTGGACGGTGTCGTTTGCCGGCAACTACACCTCCGGCGCACTGATATTACTGAATGCGCCGATGACCTATCCACAATGGGGCGGCTTCCTCTACGGACGTAAGAAAGTCAATATCGTGGCGGGCAAGGCGATTAAAACAGGCATTAACCGTCAAGACCTTGATCCACGCGATATTTCAAAGCGGTGGCTCAATCGGGATTTCTTTACGATTCCGGGAACGTTTGAACTTGGGAATTCGCCCACGTATCTCAATGAATTACGAGACCCGAACAACTACAACGACAATATGGGCTTCATCAAACGGACGCGGTTTACAGAAACCATCAACTTCGAGATTCGCGCGGAATTCTTCAATATCTTCAACCGCACGAATTTCGGCATCGGTGGAACACCACCACGCCCGAACGTGTTGGATACAGGAGCAACGGGACGTTTTGGCGTGCCCGGTGGACCGCGAACGGGCGCACGGTCCGGTCAAATCGCAGCGAAGATTAACTTCTAAGCAATCGCTCAGGTAACATTCCATTATGCCTGTCTGTCGCTTCTGTCGGCAGGCAGGCTTTTTCTTTGGCTGGAGGCTGCGAATCCCGGCGTAGCGCGGTACAATAGCGTTCTTGGTTAATTTACCAAGAACGTGAATTATGGCAACACCGCAAACCTTACTTCGAATGTCTACGCAGGAATACTTGGCGTTTGAGCGTAAGGCGGAAGAACGGCACGAGTTTTCACACGGACGCGTGTACGCAATGGCGGGCGAAAGCCTCAATCACAGCACGGTGTGTTTTAATGGCGCAGGCCGTGTCTTTGCTAAATTGTTGGGCAAATTCTGTCGCGGCTTTTCGCCGAACATGAAAATTTGTGTGAGCGAAACCGGCAGATACTATTACCCGGATTTATCTATTGGCTGTGGTAAACCCGTCTTTCATGATGATTACAAAGATGTATTACTGAATCCGGTCGTCGTGATTGAAGTGCTGTCGCCTTCGACCGAGAAGCGTGCTCGCAGCACGAAGTCGCTCGCTTATGAAAGCATCGCTTCGTTGCAGGATTATCTGCTGATCTCTCAGGATAAGCCTTTGATTGAACATTATGCTCGTCAACCTGACGGGCAATGGCTGTATAAGGCGACCAGCGGTTTAGACAGCCGTCTATTTATTCTTTCGATTGACTGTCATCTGATCTTAGCTGAAATTTATGACCGCATTACTTTTCCACCACCGGAACCCGATGAACCAGAAGAAGAATATCGTGATCCCGCCAAACGGTAAGCGGCTGGTTGTCATATTGCTACTGTTGAGTTGTGCGTGGCTGCTACACGCTGCGCACAGTGTAGCGGCGCAGCAGCAAGTGGATTTCACCCGCGACATCCAGCCAATTTTCAATGCTCATTGCATCAGTTGTCACAGCGCAAAAAAAGCGGCGGGACAATTGCGCCTGGATAACAAAACCGCTGCAATGAAGGGCGGCATCTCCGGCGCAATCATTCTGCCCGGCAACAGCAAAGCCTCGATTTTATTGGCGCGCGTGACTGGCTCTGACGGACAAGCCAAGATGCCGATGGGCAGCGACCCACTTAAGCCGGAACAGCTTGAATTGCTGCGGCAGTGGATTGAGCAAGGCGCGGTTTGGCCCGACGCGGAGAGCGGGCGACGCGGCGACACGGCGCAGGGGCCGCCCAAGCATTGGGCGTATGTGAAGCCGGTTCGTCCTGTGCTTCCAACGGTCAGAAATCAAGCGTGGGTACGCAATCCGATTGATGCGTTCGTCCTTGCGCGCCTCGAAAAAGAAGGCTTGCAACCCTCGCCCGAAGCCAGCAAAGAAACCTTGCTGCGCCGTGTCTATCTTGATCTGATTGGCTTGCCGCCGAGCGTCAAAGAGATTGATGACTTCCTGGCCGATGAAGCGCCCAACGCGTACGAAAAGGTCGTAGATCGTTTGCTTGCTTCGCAACATTATGGCGAACGCTGGGCGCGTCCGTGGCTCGATTTGGCGCGTTATGCTGATTCCAACGGCTACGAAAAAGACAACCTGCGCACAATGTGGAAGTACCGTGATTGGGTCATCAATGCGCTCAACGCTGACATGCCGTTCGATCAATTTACGATTGAGCAACTCGCGGGCGATATGTTGCCCAAGCCGACAAATGACCAGTTGATTGCCACCGGCTTTCATCGCAACACGCTCATCAATCAGGAAGGCGGGATTGACCCGGAAGAGGCGCGCTTTGAAATCCTGGTGGATCGCGCGAACACGACCGCGACCGTGTGGCTTGGCAGCACAATGGCCTGCGCGCAATGCCACAATCACAAGTACGATCCGTTTTCACAGAAGGATTATTACAAGCTCTATGCGTTCTTCAACTCGTCGCAATGGGAATACGGCTATCAGGGCGAAGGGATGGGCGAAGAAACGCGCTGGGTGAAAGAGCCGATCCTGGATTTGCCTTCGCCGGAACAGGAAGCCAAACGCAACGCCCTCGAAGCCGAAATTGCGCAACTCCAAACCAAACTCAAAACACAAACGCCCGAATTAGACGCCGCGCAAGCCGCGTGGGAGCGCGCGATGCTGGACGAAGCGAAGCAATGGACGACACTGGAACCGAGCGAAATCAGCAGCGTTAACGGCGCAACGCTGACGCGGTTGGAGGACAAATCCGTGCTGGCTTCGGGCGCAAATCCAGAAGCGGAAACCTACATCATTACGACAAAGACTGACCTCAAAAACATCACTGCTTTACGACTCGAAGCGATGACCGATCCAAGCTTGCCGAAAAGCGGCCCTGGTCGTGATCCGTATGGCAACTTCTTATTGACTGGGATTGAAGTTGAAGCCATGCCCGCGAACGGCAAGGCGCAGATCATTGCCTTCAAATCCGCGAGTGTAGACAATCAGGCTAGCCGCATTGAGCCGAAAAAATTCTTTACCAAAGAAGGCGACATTCTGCCGATTGACAAGCCGACCGGATGGTTAGTCAACGCGACCGGGGATACGAAGCGCGTCCATCGCAATGCCGTCTTTCTGGCTGAAAAACCCTTTGGCTTGCTGGGTGGCACGACGTTGACGATTCGCTTGAAGCAACTCGGCGGTTCGGTCGGGCAGGGCATCGGGCGCTTCCGGTTGTCCGTCACAACAAGCAAAGAGCCAACCAAAATCACAACGGTTCCCGCCACACAGAAATCTGTGCTGGCAATGACGCGAACGGAGCGGACTGAAAAACAAGCGAAGGATTTGGCTTCACTGCACCGTGCGCTGACGCCGCTGCTCAAAGCCGAGCGCGAACGTTTGTCGGCGGTACAAAAAGAACTGCGCGATTTGAATATCGTGACCGCATTGGTGATGGGCGAAAAGGCCGGTTATGAAAAGCCATCTGCGCCGCTGCGCCTTCGTGGTGCCTTCATGAGTCCCGGCGAAAAGGTCTATGCCGATGTGCCTGCGTTCCTGCCGCCCTTGCCGGAATCCTTGCCGTATAATCGCCTCGGCCTGGCGAAATGGTTGGTGAGCGAAGACAACCCGCTGACGGCGCGCGTGGCGGTCAATCGCTTCTGGGAGCAGTTCTTCGGGCGCGGCCTGGTGCTCACGAGCGAGGACTTCGGCACGCAAGGCGAAGTGCCGTCGCATCCTGAGTTGTTGGATTGGCTCGCCTGTGAATTCAGCGAAGGGGAGAAGGGGAGAAAGGGAGAAGGAGAAGGGAATCCGCCCTCTACCAAGTGGAGCATGAAAGCCCTTCAACGACTGATCGTCACCTCCGCCACGTACCGGCAGTCCTCTGCCTTTAATGCACAATCCGCAATCCGCAATCCGCAATCCGAAGACCCCTACAATCGTTTGCTCGCCCGCGGCCCACGCTTTCGTCTGGAAGCGGAAATGATTCGGGATTTGGGGTTGACTGCCAGCGGCCTGTTGGGCCGCAAGCTCGGCGGCCCCAGCGTGTTTCCGCTCCAACCCGAAGGCGTTTGGACCAGCCCGTACAGTAGTGAAAAGTGGGCGACGAGCAAGGGCGAAGATCGCTATCGCCGCAGCCTCTATACCTTCATTCGCCGCACGTCTCCGTTCCCGCAAATGGTGACCTTCGATGGCACCAGCCGTGAAACCTGTACGGTGCGGCGCGTACGCACGAATACGCCGCTCCAGGCGTTGACGATGCTCAACGACGAAGCGGCGCTCGACAACGCGCGCGGCTTGGCCACACGAATGCTTGGCGGCGCGACGTTGCCGGAACGCTTGACCTACGGGTTTCGCGCTTGCCTCACCCGCAAACCGGAAGCGGCTGAATTAGCGCGGTTGGTTGCGTTGTACGAACAACAACTCGACCACTTCACAGCGGAACCGACGGCAGCGAACAAAATCTGGCCTGAAGCAAAGGTCGCAAATAAAGCCGAAAAAGCGGCGCTGACAATGGTGGCGAATGTGCTGTTGAATTTGGATGAGACAGTGACGAAGGAGTGAGTGAGAACGCGCAGCCTTTTGAAAAAGATACCCTAATGAAAATCATTGCCCTTAAATTCGTAGTTTGTTTGCTTCTGCTCGTGGTCTTTGCTAAAGCATTTCTGTTTACTTCTGCCCAGGCTGTCCAACCACGCGCCATTGATTTCACACGCGACATTCGCCCGATTTTGTCGGACAAATGTTTTGCCTGCCACGGCCCGGACGCGACCGCGAAGAAGATCAAGCTGCGCCTGGATTCCGAAGCGGGTGCGTTAAGCGCCATCGTGCCCGGCCAACCAGCGCAAAGTAAGCTTGTCAAACGCATCACGCACAAAGACGAGGCAATGCGCATGCCACCCGTAGATTCAGGGCGTTCCTTGACAGTGCAAGAAATCGAATTGCTCACCGAATGGATTCGGCAAGGCGCAAAGTGGCAATCGCATTGGGCCTTTGTTGCTCCGGTGAGGCCGCCCATGCCGAGCGTCAAAAACACGGCCTGGCCAAAGAATGCGATTGATTATTTTGTGCTGGCGCGGCTGGAAAAAGAAGGTTTGCAACCAGCGCCGGAAGCAGATCGCGCAACGCTGCTCCGACGCGTATCGTTCGATTTGACGGGCCTGCCGCCCACGTTGCAGGAGTTGGATGCGTTCTTGAATGACACCTCGCCGCACGCGTACGAAAAGGCCGTAGATCGCCTGCTTGCTTCGCCGCGCTATGGCGAGCGAATGGCGTACAAATGGCTGGACGCGGCGCGCTATGCCGACACGAATGGCTATCAGGTGGATGGCGTGCGCGATGCGTGGCGGTGGCGCGATTGGGTGATCGAAGCCTTCAATCAAAACAAGCCGTTCGATCAATTCACAATTGAACAACTGGCCGGAGACTTGTTGCCGAACCCCACGCTCGACCAGCGTATTGCGACGGCATTCAATCGTAATCATCGCATCAATGCCGAAGGCGGCGTTGTGCCGGAAGAATATCGCGTTGAATACGTCGTAGATCGTGTAGACACGACCTCGACCGTGTTTATGGGCTTAACGCTCGGCTGCGCGCGTTGCCACAATCACAAATACGATCCATTCACGCAGAAGGAGTTCTATCAACTTTCGGCCTACTTCAATAGCATCAATGAAGATGGGCATGCGTTCGATCAGGGCAATTCGCCGCCTGTGATGTTGGCTCCGACGCGTGAGCAGCAGCAGGAACTGCAACGCTACGAACAGGACATTGCGCAGGTCGAAGCACAGATCAAAACGTTGACGGAAAAACACGCCGAAGCGCAAAGCCGTTGGGAAAAGAAATTGCTGAGCAAAACCAATCAGCATTGGTTTCCCGAAGACAAATTGATCGTGCAATTGGCGCTCGACGAAAACAGCAAACCTGTCTTCAATAAATCCGACCGCGCGCATCACGAGCAGTACAATTTGGCGAAAGACGAGAAGCCGATCAAGTTTGAGACGGGCTTCAAAGATAGTGTGCCAAAGTACATTGCCGCGCCCACCGGGCAAGGCGTCGCGTTTAATGGCAAGCTATTTTTTGATGGCGGGATGCACGCGGATTATCGCTACAAAACGACGGGCAGTCAGTATGGCTACCGCGAACGCTTTACCATAGCCGCGTGGGTCTATCCTGAGATGGAACAGAGCGGTTCCATCGTCACCAAAGTGAGCGATAGTCCGGCAGAAAAAGAAAACAATGTGCCGCGTGCTGATGGCTACGGACTATATTTTGTGAACGGCAAGATTCACTTCAATATGGTTTTCCGTTGGGGCGAAGATGCTCTGCGCGCAGAGACGGAAAACACAATGCCGCTGAAAACCTGGCAACATGTCGCGGTGACTTTTGATGGCACGAAGCAGTGGGAAGACCGCCTGCACATTTACGTCAACGGGCAGGAGCAAACACTGAAATTCAATCAACGCAATTTCTTTTTGCTCTTTGGTGGCTCCAAGAATACGCTGAAAATTGGCGGCGGCGGCGGCCCGGAATTCCGTTTCAAAGGCGCGCTGGATGAAGTGCGAATGTACAGCCGCAGTCTGGAGCTAAATGAAATTGCGCTGCTGGCGAATGCCGACGCGCTCGATAAAATCGTTGCACTTCCGGCCTCACAACGCACACCTGTGCAAGCCCAAAAACTAAAGCAAGCTTTTGTCGCGCAAGCTGCGCCGGATGAGTTACAGCAAATCTACAAAAAGCTTTCGCTCCTCAAACAACAGCAGCAATCTTTCACTGACACGCTGCCGACGTTGATGGTGATGGAAGAATTGCCGCAACCGCGTCCGGCCTATTTGCTGCGGCGTGGTGCGTACGATGCGCCCGGCGAACAAGTCCCACGCGGTGCGCCCGCTTCATTGCCTGCGATCCCGGCGTCTTTCCCGAACAATCGTCTTGGTTTGGCGCAGTGGCTTGTCAGTCCTGAACATCCCTTAACGGCACGCGTCACTGTCAATCGTTTCTGGCAAATGTTCTTCGGCGTTGGCCTCGTCAAAACCAGCGAAGATTTCGGCTCGCAAGGCGAATTGCCCTCGCATCCTGAGCTACTTGATTGGCTGGCGGCGGAATTTAGAGGGGGAGAAGGGGAAAGAGGAAGAAAGGGCGAAAGGGCGAATCCGCAATCCGCAATCCGCAATCCGCAATGGGATGTGAAGGCTTTGCTCAAAACCATTGTCACCAGCGCCACCTATCGTCAAGCCTCTAAACGCAATCCGCAATCCGCAATCCGCAATCCACAATCCGATGATCCCGACAATCGCCTCTACGCGCGCGGCCCGCGCTATCGCCTGTCTGCCGAAATGATCCGTGATCAGGCCTTATTCGCTTCCGGTTTGTTGGTCGAAAAGCT
Organism: uncultured Acidobacteriota bacterium; assembly: GCA_963794955.1. Classification (GTDB taxonomy): domain Bacteria; phylum Acidobacteriota; class Blastocatellia; order RBC074; family RBC074; genus JAFDVL01. The sequence continues at coordinate 151,160 of CAWCGF010000013.1, read as the reverse complement.
CGGCGGCGCTTCGGTGAAACCGTATCAACCCGCAGGCTTGTACAAAGATATGGCCTTTGGTGGTCAGACGGGTTACGACCAGGCGAAAGGCGAAGGCTTGTGGCGACGCAGCTTATACACGTTCTGGAAGCGCACGATCCTCGCGCCCAATATGCAAGCCTTCGACGCGACCGCGCGCGAATTCTGTAATGTGCGCGACACGCGTACAAACACGCCGCTGCAATCGCTGAATCTGATGAACGATATGACCTACATCGAAGCCGCGCGGATGATGGCCGAACGAATGCTGAAAGAAGGCGGCGCGACGGCGGAGCAGCGCCTCGCCTGGGCGTTTCGCGCGATCACCTCGCGGCAGCCGAGCGACAAAGAAATCCAGGTGTTGCTGCGACAACTGGAAAAGCAAAAAGAGTATTTCAAGCGCAATTCGGCAGAAGTGAAAAAGCTGTTGGCAGTCGGCGAGAAGCGCAATGATGACAAGCTCGACAAAGCTGAACTCGCGGCCTACGCGACGACGGCCAGCTTGCTTTTGAATTTGGATGAAGTGATTACGAAACAGTAAAGCCCGGGGTGGCTTCAATTCATCTCTTCACTCCGATATGAAACGCCTCGACTTTTGGCTTGGCATCATCCTCAGCGCACTTATTATCCTTGCTTCGTGGCAGCAATGGTTGCCAGTCCCGTTGACCGAGGCGTTAGGCTTCGTGACGGGTGCGGCGTGCGTGTATTTGGTCGTGCAACAGAGCCTCTGGAACTTCCCGCTCGGCATTGCGAACAATATTTTCTTTCTAATCTTGTTTGGACAAGCGCGACTGTTTGGCGATGCCGGATTGCAGGTCGTGTATATCGCGCTTGGCGTTCACGGTTGGTATCAATGGTTGCACGGCGGCGAACATCGGACGGCGCTGAAGATCACGCGAGTTTCATTACACGTGTTGCTGGTACTGGCTGGCTTGATTCCTTTGGCAACGTGGGGGTTGGTGCTGGTCTTGCGCAAGGTGAGCGGTGCTGCGCCCGTGCCAGATGCGTTCACCACCGTATTGAGTTTGGCCGCGCAATATTTACTGAATCGCAAGATACTGGAAAACTGGTTCCTCTGGATCGTCGCGGACGTGCTTTACATTTACCTCTATCTCACGCGTGGGCTTCATCTGACAGCGGTGCTGTACGCTGTGTTCCTGTGTTTGTGCGTCGCGGGCTTTGTGCGCTGGCGACGAACCTTGCGAGAGGAGGCATTGCGTGGCTAAGCGAGGCTTGATTGTCGGCAAATTTTATCCGCCGCATCGCGGTCACAAATACTTGATTGATGCAGGCCGCGCGCAGGTGGATGAATTGTTCGTCATCCTTTGCCAAAAGCCTGGCGAACAACCGCCCGGCGAGTTGCGTACGAACTGGTTGCGTGAGATTCACCCTGATGTGAATGTGCTGCTGATTGATGATGTCTACGATGAACAGGATTCCAAAATCTGGGCCGAGAATTCGATTCGTTGGTTAGGCTTTGTGCCTGATGTCGTGTTCACGTCCGAAGATTACGGCGACCGCTTTGCGTTTTACCTCGGCTGTCAGCATGTGCAAATAGACAAGGCGCGCGCCATCGTCCCCATTTCCGGCACGAACGTGCGTGCTGCGCCGTTGCAATACTGGGAGTTTTTGGAACCACCCGTGCGCGGTTGGTATGCGAAGCGCGTTTGTTTGGTCGGCGCAGAATCTACGGGCAAGACGACATTGGCACGAGGCTTGGCGGAACATTATCAAACCGTTTGGGTGGCGGAATATGGACGCGAATATTCCGAACGCAAATTGGCTGCGGGCGGCGGTTACGATTGGACTTCGGAAGAATTCACACATATCGCGCAGGTGCAATGCGAACGCGAAAACGAAGCCGCGCGCCAGGCGAACAGAATTTTGATTTGCGACACTGATGCGTTTGCCACGAGCATCTGGCATCGCCGGTATTTGCACGAACCTTCTCCGACGGTCGAAGCGATTGTTGCTGAACATCGTTGCCCCGATTTGTATTTGCTGACCGATGTGAACACGCCGTTTGAGCCGGACGGCACGCGCGACGGCGAAGCGATTCGGGAATGGATGCACGAAATGTTTGTCGCGGAATTGACGGCGCAGCAGCGACCGTTTCGGTTTTTGTCTGGATCAGCGTCAGAACGGCTTGCCAGCGCGATAGCGATGATTGATGATGTGTGCGCTTCGTGAGCAGTAGCGCAACCAGCCATGGTTGCGTGCTTGAGAGGTGCGCACTCGTTATCACAAGCAGTTTGTAATGAAGCCAACGCAACCATGGCTGGTTGCGCTACTCCTGACCCCTATGCCCCTAACTCCCGGAACCAAACTCGGCCCCTACGAAATTAGCACGGCGCTCGGCGCAGGCGGGATGGGCGAAGTTTATCGCGCCAACGACACGCGGCTCAACCGCATCGTCGCCATCAAAGTTCTGCCGTCGCATCTGTCGCATAACGGCGAACTCAAACAACGCTTTGATCGGGAGGCTCGCGCGATTTCCAGCCTCACGCATCCGCATATCTGTACGCTCTACGACGTGGGGCAGCAGGACGGCATTGCTTTCCTCGTGATGGAATTCATCGAAGGCGAATCGCTGGCGCAGCGGTTGGAGAAAGGTGCCTTGCCGCTCCAGCAAACCTTGCGCTACGCCACCCAGATTGCTGCCGCGCTCGACAAAGCGCATCGCGCCGGGATTGTGCATCGTGATCTGAAGCCGGGCAATATTATGCTGACGAAAGCGGGCGCGAAGCTGTTGGATTTTGGCCTGGCGAAGCTCGTCGGAATGCGGAATGCGGAACGCGGAGCGCGGAATGAAGAAGCTGACAAAGCGCAGAAGGATGAACGCGGAACGCGAAGAAGACGCTACACCCTGTTGCAGCCCGCGCCTGATATTCATCGTTCCCCATTCCCCGATCCGACTTTGACCGCCGCAGGCACGATGCTCGGCACGTTTCAGTACATGGCTCCTGAACAATTGGAAGGCCGCGCAGCCGATCAGCGCACGGACATCTTCGCGCTCGGTGCCGTGATCTACGAAATGGCAACAGGCCGCCGCGCGTTCACGGGCAAGACCCAGGCGAGTTTGATTACGGCGATTATGTCGAGTGAACCGGAGCCGATGGCGAAGCTACAACCGCTGACGCCGCCTGCGCTGGAACGGTTGGTGAAGAAATGTTTGGCGAAAGATGCGGACGACCGCTGGCAGAGCGCGCACGACATCGCGGATGAGTTGCAGTGGATTGGCGAAAGCGGTGCGCAGACGGTGACGAATGCGGCGACAGTGACGCAACCGGTGACGGCAGTTGCGACGACCGACGAACAAACGGCAATGGCTGGCGTGGGGCGTAGCAGCGGCGCTGTTGCTGGCAACGCTGGCTTTGACGCTGGCGTACTTCCGCCGCGCGCCTGCGGAGAGTCGTGCCAACTACACCTATCTGCCCTGGCCCGCCTCGGTCAGTGGGGATAATGGCTCACCGGCCTTTTCACCCGATGGGCGGCGCATTGCCTTTACCGCCGTCACCGAAGGCACGAATCACCTCTGGCTTTACTCGCTGGATGCGCCGGAGCCGGTGCGCGTGCCGGGGACAGAGGGCGCGCGGTTTCCCTTCTGGTCGCCCGATAGCCGCCACCTCGGGTTTTTCAGCGGCGGCAAGCTCAAAAGAATCGAGGCTTCCGGCGGCACGCCCGAAAGCCTCTGCGATGCGCCCAATGGTTACGGCGGTACGTGGAACAGCGCAGGCGTCATTCTTTTTGCCCCGGTTCAGAACAGCGTTGGTCTTCATCAGGTGTCAGACAGAGGCGGTGTGCCGACGCCGGTCACCCGTCTGGATGGCGCGCGTCTTGAGTTCGGACATAAGTTTTCCTCGTTTTCTGCCCGACGGTCGTCATTTTGTGTTCTTTGTTCGGTCGGCACAACCGGAGAATATCGGGATCAAGCTCGGCTCGCTCGATCAACCGCAGACCAGCTTCCTGCTGCGCTCCGATACGAATGCCGAATACTCCACTGCCGGGTATTTGATCTTCATGCGCGGGGAGAAGATTCTGGCGCAGCGGTTTGACGCCGAGGCGCGGAGCCTTCGCGGCGATCCCGTCACGCTGGTCGAGCAGGGGAATCGCGCTCTACCGCTGGCTATTCCCCCTTGTCGGTCTGCGAGGACAAATGGCTGATCTATCAAAGCGGGGGCAATCCGAATACACAGCTTGTCTGGTTTGATCGCAGTGGCAGGCAGCTATCTCTGGTCGGCACGCCGGGCCGCTATCGCTGGCTGAATCTCTCACCGAACTGGCACACAGGTGATACTCGAACGGTATGAACCGCAGAAAACCAGCAATGACATCTGGTCATTCGACCTCGCGCGCGAAACCTTTGACCGTCTGACTTCCGATTCCAGTACACAACATCTACCCGCTCTGGTCGCCGGATGGGAAACAGATTTCCTTTGGCTCGAATCGGGAAGGATCCTTTGCCATCTGGCAAAAAGGGGTGAACGGGAACGATGACAAAGAAGAATTGGTCTTCAAGGAAGAAGCGCGTTCCATCTTTCAAAACGATTGGTCAAACGATGGGAAGTACATTGTCTACAGGAAAGATGGTGAAAAGACAGCAGGTGATCTTTGGTTGCTGCCGCTGTCCGGCGACCGCCAGCCGAAGCCTTATCTGACCACGCAATTTGATGAGCGTTGGAGCAAGGTCTCGCCCGATGGACGCTGGCTGGTGTACGAATCGAATGAAGCCGGGCGCTATGAAATCTACGTGCAAGCCTTCCCGGAGCCGGGCCGGAAAGTCATCGTTTCCAAAGGCGGCGGCACGCTCCCCCGATGGCGGCGCGATGGGCGGGAACTGTACTACGTGGCACCCGATGACAAACTGATGGCCGTGCCGGTCGAGACGGGCGCGAACTTTGGAATCGGGACACCCGTGCCGCTCTTTGAGGTGGGCAGCTATGGCCGCCGCAACACCCGCTACGTGTACGACGTGAGCGCCGACGGGCAGAAGATTCTGTTGCTGCGCCCGCTGGAAGACGCGACGACGCGCCCGCTGACGGTGGTGCAGAACTGGGCAGAGTTGCTGAAGAAGTAACGGACAATCTTCGTGTGATTGGGTAGAAGAAACAACGCAATGGCTAACGAACAAGCAGTGTGGGCGCGCATGTGTGAGGCGGTGGAAGCCGGACGGATGGTGATGACCGAACACGCGGTGGACGAAATGATTGCGGACAACCTCTACGAATTTGATCTTGAACATTGCATCCTGACAGGCGATATTACAGAAACGCAGTGGGATGAGGATTTCCAGGAATGGAAATCCGTCATCGAAGGAGAAAGTACGGACGGCGAAGCCTTGGCCGTAGTGGTCCGGTTCGGCGTCCATAACAGCGTGGTAGTCATCACGACGTTCTTGCTATGAAAAAGAAAACAACTGCCAGTCCGCTCGTTTGTGACATTTGCGGCGTTGCGGCGGCACATACCGTCAAACGCACCAAAGTCTTCGGCAAAGGTGCGCAAATGTTGGTCATCGAAGACATCCCTTTCATTACTTGTGACAACTGTCATCAGACCTACACGACCGCCGCGACGATGCGGGCGTTGGATGAGATTCGCCAGAACCGCAGCCGTCTCACCGTGAGGCGCGAAGTCGAGTGGGCCAAAGTCGCGTAAGTTTCATAAAATCGTCGGGGTAGGAGTAACAGGCGACGACGCAATGACTTCGCCCGTTTCGGCGTGCAAGCGCAACTCGCCGCGCAGTTCGCGGGTGGCACTGCGGCACACGTCAAAACACCAGAACTCGCCTTGCTGGCGTGGCGCGCTGACACTCAATGCGTCACCCAGATGCGTCAGCACATAGCGTACCGCTTTGCGCTGGGCTTCGACGGCGGTACTCTGGAGCGTAGCTTTGGTGCTCACTTGGACAGGCGTTCCTTCCGGTAAATCCACCGGGTGTAGCGGCTTGAACGTTCCGTTTTCGTAAATGGCTTCAATCGTTTCGAGCATAACAAGACAACGATACGGTTTGCCTTGCGTGCTTGTCAATCGGAAGAGAAGCTGGTGAAATAGTAGGCGATCCTAATTATTCTCGACAAAGTGATGGCAAAAGATGAATGACACGACACCTGAAATCGCCGCGATGGTGCGCGAACAATTGCTTGCGCGCTCTGGCGCGGAGCGTGTAAAAATGGGTAGTCGAATGTTTCTGATGGCGCGCCAGATGATGCTGGCTTCGTTTCCGCCGGGCTTGTCGGACATTGAAATCAAGCGCCGCTTGTGCGAACGGCTGTATGGTGATGAAGTAGATGTCGAAGGCTTTATTGCAAATTTGAAAGCGAAGGAAAAACTATGAATCCCTGTGATGAACACAAATTGATGCTTACTCGTCGCTCGTTCTTCGGTCAACTTGGCCTCGGTACGGCGGCGTTGGCCTCCTTGCTGAATGACAATGGGTTAGCGCAAAGCAGCGGCTTGCCGCATTTTGCGCCGAAAGCGAAGCGCGTAATTTATCTGTTTCAGGCGGGCGGGCCGTCACAGCTTGATCTGTTTGATTACAAGCCCGGCCTGGAAAAACTGCGCGCGCAGAACCTGCCCGACTCCGTACGCGGTGGGCAGCGGTTGACGGGGATGAGCGCGCATCAGACGAGCTTTCCGACTGCGCCTTCGATTTACAAATTTGCGCAGCACGGGCAATCCGGCGCGTGGTTTAGTGAATTGCTGCCGCACATGTCGAAGATTGCCGATGACGTGACGTTCATTAAATCCATGCATACCGAACAGATCAATCATGATCCGGCGGTGACGTTTGCTTTGACGGGCTTTCAATTGGCGGGTAGACCAAGCATGGGATCGTGGGTGTCGTATGGATTAGGCAGCGAAAACAAAGATTTGCCTGCGTTCATTGCCATGATTTCATTGGGACGCAATGGCGGCGATCAACCGCTCTATGATCGGTTGTGGGGCAGCGGCTTTTTGCCGTCGCAATATCAGGGCGTGAAGTTTCACAATGGCGCTGATCCGGTTTTGTATTTATCGAACCCGCCGGGCATCAACAAAGAAACGCGCCGCCAATTTTTGGATAACCTGGCGGAACTCAACCAAATCAATGCGAAGGAATACGGCGACCCGGAAATCACGGCGCGCATTGAGCAATACGAAATGGCGTATCGGCATGCAATCGTCGGTGCCAGACTTGACTGACTTGTCGAAAGAGCCGGAAAAGACGTTTGAGCGATACGGTCCCGATGCCAAAAAGCCCGGCACGTTTGCCGCGAACTGCATTCTGGCGCGGCGGCTCGCGGAACGCGGCGTGCGGTTCATTCAACTGTTTCATCGCGGCTGGGATCATCACGGTAACTTGCCGAAGAACATCTCGAAAGTTGCGCCCGATGTGGATCAGCCTTCCGCCGCGCTGATTCAGGATTTGAAAGAACGCGGAATGCTGGACGACACGCTCGTGATCTGGGGCGGCGAATTCGGGCGCACTGTCTATTCGCAAGGCAAGCTGACCGAAACCGATTATGGCCGCGATCATCATCCGCGCTGCTTTACGGTCTGGCTGGCGGGCGGCGGCATCAAGCCGGGCCTGACCATTGGTGAGACCGATGATTTCAGTTACAACATCGTGCGTGATCCGGTGCATGTACATGATTTGAATGCGACGATCCTGCAATGTTTGGGCGTAGATCACACGCGGCTGACGTACAAGTTTCAGGGGCGCTATTTCCGGCTGACCGATGTGCATGGGGAAGTCGTAAAGCAAATCCTCGCGTAAGAACGTAAAACTTGGCAGCCGACTGTAGCCTTGATGAAGAAGCGTCAAGAGTTCAAGCTTCAGCTTGTTTCCGTGCGGCAGATACCCACCGAAAAACAAGCTGAAGCTTGAACTCTTGACACCCGTTTTCACGCCGCTTCTTTCCCTCGTGACGTAAGAAAAAGAACAGCATTATGAGGTGGTCACAAAAGACAATGCAAATGCCCTTGCTCGCAGCATTGGCGATGTCAGTCGGTTGGGGCTGGCGCGGTGATTACGGACACGAAGCGGGCGCGATGGTTCCGGGTGCCTTGCTGGGCTTGGCGATTTGTCTGGCGTCGGGGCGGGCAGATTGGATCAAACGGGCTTCGTTACTGGCCTTTCTCGGCGCGATTGGCTGGGCGATTGGCGGGCAGATGAGTTACGGGATTGTGATTGGTTACACTGCCGCTTCTTCGTTTCCTGATGTGCTTTATGGCTATGCGTGCTTGTTCGTGATCGGTGCGTTGTGGGGCGGAGTTGGGGCGGGAATTCTGGCCTTGGGGATTACTGAGGCGCGGTCGGCCTTGGAAAAGTTTGTTGGGCCATTGGTGGCATTTTATGTGGTCTTAACCGGATTGAATCTCAGCGGCATCACAGATCGTCTGAATGAACGTTGGTCGTTGCACGATTCAGATTGGGTGATTGCGACGGCGGCGCTGTTGGTGGCGGGCGTTTATGCTGCGCTGCGACCACCCGCGCGGAAAGCTTGCACTTTGATCGCTGTTTTGGCCAGTGGTTGGTGGTTGGGGCTGCTGGTCTTCGTGCTGCTGTTGAATTGGCGGATGACGCCGCCGCGCAGCGACAACTGGGCGGGATGCGCTGGCTTGTGGGTTGCCTTGTTGATTTATCTCTACCGCACACAAAATCGTGTTGCCTTGCGGCTCTCGTTGATTGGCTTGCTGGCCGGCGGCATCGGCTTTGCAGTGGCCGATGGTGTGAATATGGCTGGGCGTGCGAAATGGGGCTGGCTCGGCAGTTCGGAAACATTGCGCGCGCTGAATTCCTGGAAATGGATGGAGCAATTGTTCGGCTTCATTATGGGCTTCGGCGTAGCATTTGGCTTTGCACAGGCTGCGAGGAACGTCGCGCCGCCCGTTGAAGATGAAACGCCGGGTCGCTTACATTTCGTTGCGCTGTTGTTTTTGCTGCTGGCGATGCAATGGGAGAATTTGCCGAGAAATGTGCAGACCTGGACAGAAAAAAACTACCTGACAGAAGGGTTGTTTGGCATCTCGCCGCAGAAATGGTTGCTGTTGGTTGCCGTGTTGCTTTCACTGCTAATTGTCCTGGTGCTTTGGCAGTATCATCGCAGCGGCCTGCCCATGATTCCGGCAGATGCATTTGGACGGGCGCAGATGCTATTCTTGCTGTTGCTTTGGATTGCGCTCGTCGCCGATTTCACGCGGGTAATTCCCGACCTGAAATCGAAGGGCGTGCTGTTTGTCCACTTTACATTTTGGCTGACGGCAATGCTTTGCACCTGGATCGTGTTGACGTTGCGGCAGGCAGCCAACGTGCCAACAACAGCCGCAGCGGGCGCGTGGCAACTGAATTGGCGATTTGGATTGCTCTGGGTTATGGTTCCACTGTTGCTTTTCGTATTAGCCCGTTTATCGGTTGGTATGCACAGCGAGCCGTTGCCGGGGAGTCGTTTACGTTTTGAAGCGGCGGCAGTTTTACCGAATTGACCTGGGTACGCACGCATCTTGTGTGCTGATTCCTGAGAGAGCACTATGAACGAGAATAATCATTCCTTACAATCCATCACGCGTCGTCATTTTTTCCAGCAAGCGGGCTTGAGCCTTGGTTCGGTTGCCTTAGCTGGATTGTTAAATGACAAGCTGTTTGCCGCAGCAACTTCAGCAGCGCGCACCGAAAGCCAAAAGCATCATTTATCTTTTTATGGCGGGCGCGCCATCGCAACTGGAGTTGTTTGATTACAAGCCAAAGCTGCAACAGCACGATGGGCAGGATTGTCCGGCAGAGTACTTGAAAGGCGAACGCTTTGCCTTCACCAAAGGCGTTCCCAAACTGCTCGGCACGCCGTTCAATTTCAAACCGCGCGGCCAGTCAGGGCAGGTCATCTCAGATTTGTTGCCGCATTTGAGCCAGCACGCGGACGACATTGCCATCATTCGTTCGATGCACACGACGCAATTCAATCACGCGCCGGCCCAGATTTTCATGAACTCCGGCCATCAAATCGTCGGTCGTCCAAGCCTGGGTTCGTGGATGAGTTATGGTCTGGGCAGCGAGAATAAAGATTTGCCCGGCTTCGTTGTGCTGATTTCCGGCGACAATCAGCCGGATGGGGGCAAATCCTGTTGGGGGAGCGGCTTCCTGCCGACCGTGCATCAGGGCGTAGAGTTTCGCTCGAAAGGTGATCCGGTGTTGTTCGTCTCCAATCCCGAAGGCATTTCGAGCGAGATGCGGCGGCAAACGCTGGACGCGATTCGTGACCTCAATCAAACGCATCAGCAAAAGGTGCTTGACCCGGAAATCAACACGCGCATTGCCGCGTATGAACTCGCCTACAAGATGCAAACCAGCGTGCCGGAATTGACGGAGATTGCCAAAGAGCCAGCCAAGACGCACGAAGCGTATGGCACGCAACCGGGACAGACTTCCTTCGCTAACAATTGTTTGCTCGCACGACGCTTGGTCGAGCGTGGCGTGCGCTTTGTGCAACTGTATCACTGGGGCTGGGATCACCACGGTAACGGTGTCAGCACCGACATCGTTAGCGCCCTGCCACGTACGACGCGCTTGGTAGACAAGCCCATCGGTGCCTTGCTGACCGATTTGAAAGAACGCGGCTTGTTGGATGAAACGCTGGTAATTTGGGGCGGGGAATTCGGACGCACGCCCGTTAATGAAGCGCGCAACGGCTCGAAGCTCTTAGGCCGCGATCATCATCCGCGTGCGTTTTCGATGTGGCTCGCAGGTGGCGGCATCAAAGGCGGCACAAGTTATGGCGAGACGGATGAGCTGGGCTACAACATCGCAAGCGACCCGGTTGAAGTCCACGATTTGCACGCGACAATTTTGCATCTGATGGGGATTGACCATTTGAAATTGACCTACAAATTCCAGGGCCGCGATTTTCGTCTGACGGATGTGCATGGCAATGTGGTGAAAAAGATTCTGGCTTGAGCAACTTTTTGCTCTGGGGATTTTGTTGCGGGGGCAAACAAATGTATAAATATCAGTTGTGCAACTCATTTTTACTAACCTCAAGGCAAGGCGCTCTGCTATGAAAAGACTGAAACTTTGCGTAAGTTTGCTACTCGGCTGCACCGCAATGGGCATGCTTTGGAGTGCGTCGCGTTTGACGCTCCCCACCGTATATGCCGCGCAAGATGTGCAATTCAATCGAGACATTCGCCCGATTCTGTCTGACCGCTGTTTCTATTGTCACGGGCCGGACGAAAAGAATCGGAAGGCGGGATTGCGCCTGGATACATTTGAAGGCGCAACCAAAGATCGCGGCGGCTATCGCGCGATTACGCCGGGCCAGCCGGATGACAGCGAATTGATCCGACGTGTCTCCTCGCACGAACCGGGCGAAATGATGCCGCCTCCGGCAGCCAAGAAAGCGGCGGTGACGCCCGAAGAAGCGGCGCTCTTGCGGCGCTGGATCGCACAGGGCGCAAAGTATGAGGGGCATTGGGCGTTTCAACCGCTTGCCAAGTCTCGCCGCCTGCCGTGAAAAATACCAAATGGGTGCGCAACGACATTGACCGCTTCATTCTGGCGCGGCTCGAACGTCAAGGCATCGCCCCTTCGCCACAGGCCGATGCGCGCACGTTGATCCGCCGTTTGTCGCTTGATCTGACGGGCTTATTGCCACAGCCTGGGGAAGTCGAAGCCTTCGTCAAAGCCTTCAACCAGAAAGACACACGCAAGCAGGACGCAGCCTATAGCGCACTCGTCGAACGCTTGCTCGCTTCGCCCGCACTACGGCGAGCGTTGGGGGCGGCATTGGCTTGATCAGGCACGCTATGCCGATTCCAATGGTTACACGATTGATGGCGAGCGTGTGATGTGGCCATACCGCGATTGGGTGATTCAGGCGCTCAATGAAGACAAGCCGTTTGATCGCTTCACCATCGAACAACTCGCGGGCGACCTCTTGCCCGAACCTACGAAATCGCAACTCGTAGCGACCGGGTTTCATCGCAATACGGTCATCAACGAAGAAGGCGGGGTAGACCCCGAACAAGCGCGTGTCGAACAGGTGATGGATCGCGTCAGCACGACGGGTGCAGTCTGGCTGGGGTTAACCGTGGGGTGCGCCCAATGCCATACGCACAAATTCGATCCGATCACGCACAAAGAGTATTACCAGATGCTCGCGTTCTTTAATTCGACGATGGACGTGAACAATCAAGGCCCGACCGTGACCGTCCAACGCGGCGAGATGTTCGGCAAACCGGAAACGAACGTGCCAGCGACAGACCCGCCACTCGCTCGGCGCGGCATGCCGCTCGGTGAGTTGAAGCAGGGCGATTGGGAAAAGGCGGAAATCGCGCGGCTCGAAAAAAATCCGGCGGTGATGGCTCCGAAAAGGGAAGTCGAATGGGTTTCGTTTGAGCCAGTAAAATTCGACACCGAAGCCGCGGGCACATTGCAGCGATTAGCTGATGGTTCATTTTTGATCAAGGCGAACGCTGCGGTGAATGACGCGTATCGCATTTTGGTCAGGATCGCGTCGCCGCGCGTCGCCGCCGTGCGTTTGCGCGTGCTGCCGCACGAAGCTCTGCCGAAAAGCGGCCCCGGACTGGCGGCAGACGGCTCATTTGCCTTGAGCGAATTTTATATTGATAGCGAAGGCGGACGGCACGCCTTTAACGATGCCTTTGCTGACGACGAGCAAAATGAATGGCCTGCGCGCACCGCCAGCGACGGTGACCGTCGCACAGGCTGGTCAGTCAATAACAACAACCAGCACGAAGCCGTGTTTGTCTATGCCAAACCCAAAGAATTCGCCAGCCGCCAAATCCAATTCGTAATGCGGCACGAAGCCGAAACCAATCGCGGCATCGGTCATTTCAGAATCGAAGTTGCTACCGAAACGCCGCACGATGCACGCGGCGCAGCGTTGCTCGAAGCCTTGAAACTTCCGCTCAATGCACGTTCGCCCGAACAGCAAACGATAATTGATGCGGCTTTTGCTTCAGCGCGCGCCGTCAGAGAAAAGCAAATGGGCAATGCCGTGATGGCGATGATTATGCGCGATGTCAACGTGCCGCGCGAATCGTATATTTTCACGCGTGGCGATTTCACGCGCCCTGATAAAGCGGTCGGCCTCTTGCAACCAAATGTCATCAGCGCGATTGCCCCCGCCTTGCCTGAAACCGGCAAACCGCGCACGCGCCTCGATCTCGCCCAATGGCTCACTGATCCGGCGAATCCGCTCACCCCGCGCGTCACGATGAATCGCATCTGGATGCGTTATTTCGGGCGCGGCATCGTCGAAACCGAAGAGGATTTCGGCACGCAAGGCACACCGCCTGCGCATCCTGAATTGCTGGATTGGCTTGCGGTCACGTTCCGTGACGGAACGCTGAAGGATGAACGCGGAGCGATGAATGCAAAACCAGCTAAAGACACAAGCATTCAGAGTTCAGAGTTCAGAGTTCATCCTTGGAGTCTGAAAGACGTTCACCGCCTGATCGTCAACAGCGCGACGTATCGGCAAGCCTCTGATGTGCGCAAGGATTTGAACGAAACTGATCCGCGCAACCTGTTGCTGGCGCGGCAGGAACGCTTGCGCGTCGAAGCCGAAATCGTGCGCGATGCCGCGCTCAGTGCCAGCGGCTTGCTGCATCCGAAAATCGGCGGCCCCAGCGTGCGCCCGCCACAACCCGAGGGCGTCTATGCCTTCACGCAAAACCGCAAGAACTGGACGACGGCTGCCGGAGCCGAACGCTTCCGCCGCGCGTTGTATACGCACTTTTTCCGCAGTGCGCCTTATCCGTTATTCACGACGTTTGACGCACCCGATTTTCAGCAGGTTTGCACGCGGCGGCAGCGCTCGAATACGCCGTTGCAATCGTTGACGCTGGCGAACGATCCCGCCTTCCTGGAAATCGCGCAAGGTCTGGCAGCGCGGCTGGTGCGCGAAGTACCGGGCGAATTCACCGCGACGCTGGATGCGCGTTTGCAGCATGCCTTTGCGCTGTGCTTCAGCCGCCCGCCGAGCGCTACTGAACTCGCTGCCTTACGCAGTTACATCGAACGGCAAATGCAAGGCTTTACCAGCCAACCCGCTTCGGCGGCGGCATTGGTAAGCAAAGAATTGACGAAGGCCGGATTGACCGAAGCGCAAGCGGCGGCACTGACTGCGGCGGCGCGCGTGCTTTTTAATACGGATAATTTCATTACGCGGGAGTGATCTGCACAGAGTCGTAGTACGGGCTTGCGAAAATGAATGTTATTCTTAAGAGGAAAGGAGATTTTGTGATGAGTATGCTTACGAAAATCAAACCTGCTGCGCGGCACAATCGCACGACACCACCTATTTCAATTAACCCCGCACGGATGAGCGGTCAATCCGTCATTGGCACAAGCCGAGTGCCGGTGGGTGTGCTACTTGATTATATAGACCGTGAGGCGCTACGGCGCGATTTTCCTTCTCTCAGCGATGATGCACTCGAAAATGCCATCCAGTATTTGAAGGAATTAGGCGAAGAAGGTGCGTTAGGTGAGCCAATTAATTACTGATGAAAGTCCTGCTCGACGAAAATGTGCCGGAGACGCTAATGCCTGTTTTTGATCGTTTCGAGACCTTGCATGTTAACGCGCTAGGCTGGCAGGGCAGGCAAAACGGCGAGTTATTACAGGCAGCACAAGAAGCTGGTTTCACGGCACTGGTGACGACCGACGTGAATCTTTACAACCAGCAAAAGGCGCTCGTGCATGGGCTGGCGCTTATCATTTTGCGCGTTTTTTCAAACGCTCCTGCGGGCATCCTGCCTTTGGTAACAGCAGCGCAGGATTTGCTTGCAGTGATGGCGGTTGGCGACATCGAATACCTTTACATTGATCCGCGTTTGCGCGAGAGCGACCGACGAAGACAACGCGGCGAATTTGCCAACTGACCGTAGCACTGGCTAATAAAGTCCATGCCGCTAAGTCTGGGCTGACCGAAGCGCAAGCTGCCGCGCTGACCGCTGCGGCGCGCGTGCTGTTCAATACGGACAATTTCATTACGCGAGAGTAAAAAGATTTTGTGCTGATTGTTTGGCGAATAAGCTATAGGTCGAGATAATGATTGATATGAGTGATTTACAAATCCTGACTGGCAACAATCTTACCCTTTTACCAACACTAGAGGCTGAATCCGTGCAGAGTTGTGTCACCTCGCCACCATATTGGGGGCTGCGCGACTACGATCATCCGGCGCAGATTGGCGCTGAACCTTCGCCCGAGCTTTACGTCGAAAACCTCGTCGCCGCATTTCGAGAGGTGCGCCGTGTTCTGCGTAAAGATGGAACGGTGTGGCTCAATGTTGGGGACGGTTATGCAAGAAACGGAGGGACGGGCAATTGCGGCCCAAATGCTGTAGTGGGAAACACCAAGAAATTGATCCAAAAACGCAATTGCAAAGTGCCTGATTGTTGGGGACTGAAAGACAGAGATTTGATGGGATTGCCGTGGCGCGTCGTCTTCGCCTTACAGGCGGACGGGTGGATATTGATATCCAAAATCACTTGGATCAAAAAAACAGCGATGCCCGAAAGCGTAAGAACCGCCCCACCAACGCTACGGAAGAACTTTTCTTGTTGACGAAATCGCCTACCTATTTCTACGACCCAAATGGAGTGCGCGAATTGAGCGGCGCGAATCTGCGCAACTACTGGATTCTCGGCCCTGACCCAAGCGGGAATGGACACCCGGCGGCCTTTCCGCGTGAATTAGCGCGACGATGTATTTTGCTCGGCTCGCGTGTGGGCGATACGGTGCTTGACCCGTTTGGCGGTTCTGGCACAACTGGCTTGGCGGCCAACGAGTTAGGTCGCAAGGCGATTTTGATTGAACTGAATCCTGCATACGCCGAGATCGGTAAGGAGCGCACCCGTTATGGCACGCAAGCCCGGTTCGAAGCAGTTAATTCTTGAATTCTTTCTGCGCAATGTTGGCAATGTGCTTGAGTCAAAGGACATTCAGAAGGCGAGCGGAGGAGCGGTTGAATGGGCGCGCAGGGTACGCGAACTTCGCAATGAAGATGGCTATCAAATCCTTTCCCATAAAGATCGTGCGAATCTGAAACCTAATCAGTACCTGATGGAAACCATCGAACGTGTCCCTGCTTTCGCGCGCAGCATTTCTAAAGAAACTCGCGCTTGGGTGCTTGAGAGAAATGGCTATACCTGCCAGATGTGTGGCGTAGCGGCTGGCGATCCTGATCCGCTCGGAGGAAATCGCACTGTACGATTGACGATGGGGCATATCCTTGACAAGTCGAAAGGGGGCGACGATACCGCGCGGAACCTGCGAGCCATTTGTACGAATTGCAATGAGGGATTGCAAAATACGGCGCTGCCAAAACCCGACCGAATTCATCTGCTAGCGCAAATCCGGCGCGCGACAATTCAGGATCAGGAAGCCGTATTGGATTGGCTGCTACAAAAGTTCAATTTGGAAGCTGGAAAAAGAAAATAGCTGCTCAGTCAGGTCAATAAGTCTCTGAACGAAAGGAAAAACAAATGTTGCTGAAATGGTTAGATGTGCTTCGATTGGCCAGAACTGGCAATCTTGAACCCGAACAAAGGGTCGTCAAAACTGATGAAGAATGGCAGGCACAATTAACGCCAGAGCAATACTTCGTGACGCGCCAGCATGGAACGGAAAGCCCCTTCAGTTCCGAAATGTGCAGTTTGTTCGAGCCGGGGCTGTACGGTTGTGTTTGCTGCGACACGTTGCTGTTCGATGCCAGTGAAAAGTTTGAAAGCGGCACGGGCTGGCCTTCGTTTACACAACCGATCAAGGAAAACGCGATTGCCTATCACGAAGACACCAGCTATGGAATGTCCAGAGTCGAAACGGTCTGCAATACCTGCGAAGCGCATCTGGGACATGTCTTCCCTGATGGGCCTGCGCCCAGCGGGTTGCGGTACTGTATGAATGCTGTCGCTCTGAAAAAGATCAAAGGAGATGTGAATTGATGCGTGAACTATTTCATCAGGCTTTGTGGATTGCGCTGTCTGCGACGGCGACCATTGCCGGGGCCGCATTGGTTGCCCCGGTGCAAGCGGCGACCATCGTTTATGTCGGGAATTGTGAAAGCAACGATATTTATGTGATGCAGCTCAACCGGCAGACGGGCGAGTTGACGTTACTTGAGAAAGTCGCGCTGCCCGGCATTATCAAAGCCGGCGGCTCAACGCCGATGGCGGTCAGCCCGGATCGCCGCTTCCTGTTTGTCGCCACGCGCGGCGAACCGCAAAGCGTCTTCACCTTCGCCATTGACCCGAAGAGCGGCAAACTCAAACTAATTGGCAGCGGGCCGCTTACCGACAGCATGCCGTACATCGCAACCGACCACACGGGACGCTTTCTGTTTGCGGCCTCGTATCCCGGTCACAAGTTCACTGTCAGCCCTATTGGGGCAACTGGCGTGATCGGGCCGACACAGCAGGTGTTGGAAAATCACACGAACGCGCATTCTATTTTGATTGATCCGAAAAATCGTTATGTGCTGGCCGCGACGCTCGGCAACGATCTGGTCAATGTCCTCAAGTTCGATGCGAAGACTGGAAAGCTGGAACCAAACACGCCGCCATCGGTTGCCGTCAAAGCCAAGACTGGCCCGCGTCATTTGGTCTTTCATCCGAAAGGCAAGCTCGTCTATGTGCTCGGCGAACTTGATGGGGCGATTCACGTTTTTGATTACGACGCGGGCAAAGGGCAACTCAAAGAGAAACAATCCATCAATGCTTTACCGCCGGGCGTGACGGGCCGGATCGCCTCCGCCGATTTGCACCTCACACCCGATGGCAAGTTCCTGTACAGTTCAGACCGCACGTCGAACACGCTTACGGGATTCAAGGTCAAGGCGGCGGATGGCACTTTGACGCTAATCGAAACGATTCCGACCGAAGCAATGCCACGCAGCTTCAGCATTGATTCAATGGGACGCTTTCTGTTTGTAGTCGGGATGCGTTCCCACCAGATGTCCGGTTACCAGATTGAGGCAGGCACCGGGGAGCTTACCAAGCTCAAGGAATATCCGATGGGCAAGATTCCCAACTGGGTCGAGATCGTTGATCTTCCGGCAAAATAAAGGAGCGCGTGGAATAATGAGTGAAGGTGACTATCAGCGCTTAATCGGTCGGATGCTGGAAAACACTTCTGTCCCGATGATTTCGAGCGACACGGGGTTGGAGGCCGCGCAGAAAATGGGGCAACTGGCGGCGCAGGAAGAGATTGAATGGGCAGTAGCAGGCGGGATGGCCATGTACATCTACGGCAGCCCGCGCCTGACGAAAGACGTGGATATTATTGCTTCAAGCAATTTATCGTTAACGCCCGATCATCCGCTGGGCTTTGGTGGTAGCAGCTACACTTTACAAGTCGGTAAATATGCGGTGCAGGTGGACTGGATCGTGCGCAATGATGGCTATCGAAAGTATTACCGAGC
This sequence comes from uncultured Acidobacteriota bacterium, assembly GCA_963794955.1. Taxonomy (GTDB): domain Bacteria; phylum Acidobacteriota; class Blastocatellia; order RBC074; family RBC074; genus JAFDVL01. The sequence continues at coordinate 132,720 of CAWCGF010000013.1, read as the reverse complement.
AGCGTTGACTGATGCCGTAAAAATGCCGAACGGGTTGCGCGTGATTACGCCAGAATGGATGGTGATTCTCAAAATCAACGCAGGACGGCAAAAAGACCTGGATGATGCGGTCTTCCTATTGAAACAACCCCAGCTTGTTGATCGCCCTACGGTCAAACAAAAGTTGACCGACATCGGGGGCGAAGATGCGTGGTTGATCATGATGCCGAATTTTCGCCGCTTATGTGATTTGGCGGATGGAAACACCAGAGAACCGGGCAAGTATTTCGATGAAGAATAACGGCAAGTAAGAGTAAGGAACCAACCATGAAAAAGCCACTTCAGATTTCCAACGAATTGCAGGATGAAACGCGCCGTCATTTCTTTGGCCAATGCGCTGTGGGACTAGGCTCCATTGCGCTGAATTGTTTGCTTGCGCGTGATGGATTGAGCGCCGCGCCACAGCGTCCGCAGATTGAGCCGACCAATCCGATGGCTCCACGCAAAGCGCCGCTTCCGGCCAAAGCCAAGCGGGTGATTTATTTGTTTATGGCGGGCGCGCCTTCGCAATTGGAATTGTTTTCCGACAAACCGAAGCTGCGTGAATTAACCGGGCAACCGCCGCCGCCCAGTTTGCTCAAAGGGCGTCGCTTCGCCTTTCTCAAGGGCAATGAAAAGCTGCTGGGGACGAAGCGCAAATTTGTGCAATACGGGCAAAGCGGCATGACGCTGAGCGAATTGTTGCCGCATCATCGCAAGATCGTAGACGAGGTTTGCTGGTTGCGCGGAATGTCTACCGATGTGTTCAATCACGGCCCGGCGAAGCTGTTTATGAATTCGGGGTTTCAAATCCCGGGTCGCCCCGCGTTCGGCGCGTGGGTGACGTATGGCCTGGGCAGCGAATCCACTGACTTGCCCGGTTTCGTCGTGTTGCAAAGTGGTCGTCGTGGCCCGCGCGGCGGTTCGACCTTGTGGAGCAGCGGCTTTTTGCCGACTTCATTTCAGGGCGTGCCGTTTCGTGGACAGGGCGATGCGATTCTGAACCTGCAAAGTCCCGCCGGACTTGGGCGCGATCAGGAACGCGATTTTTACGACACCGTCGGAGCCTTGAATAAGGCGCGGCTGCAAGCGACGGGCGACCCGGAAATCATGACGCGCGTGAACGCTTACGAAATGGCCTTTCGCATGCAAACGAGCGCGCCGGAGCTGATGGACTTGGGCAAGGAATCCGCAGCGACGCTTGAGCTGTACGGCGTGAAGCCGGGCGATTCGGGCTTTGCGGCAAATGCCTTGCTGGCGCGGCGGATGATCGAGCGCGGCGTGCGTTTTGTGCAGCTCTATCACACCGACTGGGATCATCACGGCGAGCGTGGCAACAACCTCGACGGTGATCTGGAAACGCGTTGCCGCGAAGTGGATCAGGCCAGCGCCGCGCTCGTGCTTGATCTGAAACAACGCGGCTTGTTGGAAGACACGATTGTCGTCTGGGGCGGCGAATTCGGGCGCACGCCGATGGGCGAAGTACGCGAAACCACGGGCCGCGATCATCACATTGACGCGTTCACACTGTGGGTCGCGGGCGGCGGCTTCAAGGCTGGTTATCTGCACGGCGAGACGGACGAACTCGGCTTTGGTGTAACGGAAGGCGGCATGCACGTGCATGACCTGCACGCGACGCTGCTCAATCAACTGGGCTTCGATCACCAACGATTGACCTATCGGTTTCAAGGCCGCGATTTTCGGCTAACCGACGTGCATGGGGTTGTACAAAAGAACTTGCTGACTTAATCTCAAATAAATATTTACGCACCGAATCAAGCTTTGCTGGGAACAATTTGATGACAGGCTGACAGACGCGAGCGGCTGACGATAAGGAAGGTTTTTCCTGCCCGTTGACGACTCTGTCTCGCAATCCTGCGGAACTGCCCATTCGCTCTGATATGGCAGTAAAAACGCCCACTTCACCAAAGTGGATTTTCCTGGAGGCAACAATGAAGCAACCTATTTCCTTGCGGTTCGCCGCTTTGAAGCGGCTTACGATCTTAAGTTCCCTTGCCATCTGTTTCCTGCTCGTAGTTTCCCAACTCGTGCAGGCACAGGTGCTGTATGGCTCGCTCGTCGGCAGAATCGAAGACCCTTCTGGCGCAGTAGTTCCGGGGGCGAAAGTTTCCGTTACTAATAAATCAACCGGACAACAACGTGATGTCACAGCAGATGATAGTGGATCGTTTGCGTTCCGTGATTTGCAAGTCGGGGTCTACGATTTGAAAGTCGTGCAAGATGGCTTTAAGACTTTTTCCAAGGCATCTTTGAATATTACGCTCAACAATATTGTGCGCGAAGATGTGCGTATGGAAGTCGGCGCAACCAGCGAATCGGTGACGGTTACCGCTGAGGCACCAACCCTGCAAACTGACCGGGCAGATGTCAGCGCGCAACTGGATAAGACACAGATAACTAATCTGCCTATCGGGGCCGGGCGCAACTTTCAACAGCTCTATAAAATAATCCCAGGAGCCGCGCCTCCGGCTGATGCACACTCCGATGCGGGTAACCCGCAGCGCGCCCTCATCACCAACTTCAACGGCGTCTCACACTCCAACAATAACACGCGGCTGGACGGCGCAACGGTGAGCTACCCGTGGCTGCCTCATATTGTCGCTTACGTTCCTCCGCAAGACGCGATAGAAATGGTCAACGTCGTGACCAATAGCTTTGACGCCGAGCAGGGGATGGCCGGCGGCGCAGCCGTGAACGTCCAGATCAAATCAGGGACAAACCAGTTTCACGGCTCTCTCCATGAATTTCATACGAATAGTCGGATGAAGGCTCGCAACTATTTTTACTACCAGCCAGGGACCTTGCCGAAAAACATCTTCAATCAGTTCGGCGGCACTTTTGGCGGCCCGATTATCAAAAATAAACTCTTCGCTTTTGGCTCGTGGGAACGCACGGTGCGACGGCAAAATGCTTCCGCGTTCCGCACCTTGGCGACGGATGCTCTTAGACTAGGCGATTTCAGCGGCACTGGCGCGAAAATCTATGATCCGGCCACTGGCAACGCGAACGGTTCGGGGCGCACGCTTTTCCCCAATGACCGCATCCCGGCGAATCGCATTGATCCGATTGCGGCGAAACTGATTGCGTTGATTCCCAAACCGAATCTGGTGGCGGCGACGCCTGCCAACAATTACTTTGCCAGCGGGACGTATGAGTTTGATCGCGACAATTACGATTTCAAGGTCAATTACAACCCAAATGAAAAATCTACGATGTTCGTGCGATATTCAATTTCGCCGAGTCAAATCTTTGATCCGCCTTCGCTGGGCGCGGTAGGTGGTGATGCGCTGGCTGGCGGACAGCCGGGCAACGCGCCGGGACGCATACAGAGTACTGCGGTTGGCGGCACCTACACGTTGTCGCCGCGTTTGCTGCTAGACGGAAATATCGGATTTACGCGCCAACGGCTGGGCGCGCAGAATGTGGATATTGATAAAAACTATGGCTTGGAATTAGGCATTCCCGGCACGAATGGGCCGGACAAATTGCAAGGCGGCTATCCGCGTTTTGTGATTAGCGGCTTCTCTTCCATCGGCAATCCGAATGTCTCGAATCCGTTTCTCTTCCGCGACAATCAGTATGTGGCGGCGGGCAATTTAAGCTGGCTGCGCGGCGCACACAGCTTGCGGTTCGGCGGCGAATATACCTATTACACGATCAATCACTTCCAACCACAATCAGCTAATGGCCCGCGCGGTGGGTTCAGTTTTACTGGTGGACTGACCTCGTTGCAAGGGGGTTCCGCGCCGACCTTGTATAACGGCTGGGCCGATTTTCTGCTCGGTTTGCCACAGAGCATGGGCAAGGATTTGCAGAACATCAACCCCGCTGCCGTGCGGATGCCGGGCTGGGGCTTCTACGCGCGCGATCAGTGGCAGGTGACGCGCAACCTGACGGTCAATTACGGCACGCGCTACGAATATTATCCCTTTGCCACCCGCGACCATCGCGGAGCCGAACGTTACGATCCCATCCTGGACAAAGTGCTGATTGGCGGGTTGGGCAATGTTCCAAGAGACACGGGCGTAGATGTCGGCAAAGGCCAACTCGCGCCACGGCTCGGCATTGCCTGGCGCATGACGGAAAAGACCGTTGTGCGGGCGGGCTATGGCATTAGCGTTGATCCCAACTCATTCCGCAATATGCGGGATGCTTATCCGGCGACAATCTCGTTGCAAATTTCTGGGCCGACAACGTTGCAAGCTGCCGGATCGTTAAAAACCGGACTCCCAGCGATTGTATCGCCTGATCTGTCCACTGGGATCATCAATTTGCCCACTAACATCGGCACGCAAACCTTCCCGGAGGTTTTCAATCGCGGCTACATTCAATCGTTCAATCTGACGGTTCAGCGCGACATCGGCTGGGGCTTTACGGCGCAGGCCGGATACGTCGGTTCCCGTGCCATCCGCCAGACGGCCAACGTCAACATTAACGCGGGTGAAGTGGGACTGGGCAACGCGGGTCGTGCGCTGGCCAAATTCGGGCGTATTGCGAACATCAACATGCTGGTGCCCTTCAATACTTCGACCTACGATTCGCTGCAAACGCAGTTGTCGCGCCGCTTAAGCCCTGATGCGCAGGTCGGCCTGACCTATACCTTCTCGACGGCGATCGGTTATGCCGATAACAGCGATTCCGGTCTGACTTTTCACTCGGTTTCGCAATGGAGCCGCAATCGCGCACGCACCAGCTTCGACCGCCCTCACAACCTGCAATTGTACGGCGTCTATGCCTTGCCATTCGGGGCGGGCAGGAAATGGGCGACGGAAGGGCCAGCCTCGTGGTTCGCAGGCGGCTGGCAATTTAACGCGATCATGAGCAAGTTTAGCGGCACGCCCTTTACCGTCACATCGGCAGGGACTTCGCTGAATGCACCGGGCAATACGCAGACCGCCGATCAGGTGAAGTCCGAAGTGAAAATCCTGGGTGGTATCGGACGCGGTGCCAGCTATTTCGATCCAACTGCTTTTGCCCCCGTCACGGCTGTACGCTACGGCACGGTGGGACGCAATCACTATGCGCGGCCCTGGCGTGTTCAATCTGGACGCGAGTTTGTTCCGCAATTTCAAGGTGACGGAACGGTTTGCGCTGCAATTTCGGACAGAGGTCTTCAATCTGACGAATACGCCAGCGTTCAATAACCCCGGGGCCAACGCATCGGGGCCAACGCGCAATCCTGATGGGACAATCATTAACACCAACGGGTTCAGCGAAATCACTTCCGCACAAGGCACTGAACGTCAGTTCCGCTTTGCACTGAAGCTTTTGTTTTAGTCCTGAATGGATTCTTTGCCGCGAGTCATTGCAAGCTTAAGCGCGTCTAGCGCGGGCTGACAATGGCTTGCGGCGTTCCTTTTGGGCTTCTTCACTTCCGCTTTCCAAATGAGGCAGAGAAACCTATCATGCCATGCTGCCAAACCTGGAAAGCGAGGAACGTAATGGAAAACATTTCAACTCTCATTGACCCTGATCCTATCATCGAAATTTATAAGAAAGACGTAGACCGCACGCTGATTCGTGAGAACTTGAAACTGACGGTCGAGCAACGATTTTTGAAGCTGATGAAGCTCCAGGAATTTGCCGAAGAATTACAACGCGCAGGCAAAGAAGCAAAATTAACTGAAACGGAAGCGGTGAAAGACGAGCGTTAAGAGTACAAGCTTTAGCTTGGCTTTTCCCTAATAACCAAAAAGCCAAGCTAAAGCTTGTACTCTTAACACCTGTTGCAACAACTTCCTTTTGATCCCTAAGTATGGAATAAATCAAGCAGGAATATGAAGACCAAACGACTCAAGCTTTACGCCTCCCTCCTTGTTGCCAGCATCGCAACTGCGGCCATCATTACGCCCAACCTCACGTCCGGTGCAGCAGAAAAATCGCCGTTCAAAAAGTTGCTCACCACCAACGAAACACTCACGCCCAAAGCCTCCAAAACGCACAAGCTCGCCACGGCGGGCAAGCTGTGTTCGCTCAGTGTGTCGGTGCCGACGCCGTCTGCGCTTGGCGATACCGGCACGATCAATGTCACGCTTAAAGATGGCGACAAAGTGATTACGAGCAAACCGCTGCACGTGGGCGACCCGGATTTGTATTTGACCTTTCGCGCGGCAAACGCGACATTGGAATTGACCTCGAAGCACGACAAAGCGATTCAGCCAGCGATTCAGGTGCTCGCTTGGCCGGACAATAAAATGCCGAATGTCGAAGCCGAACCGAACGACAAGTGGCAGGAAGCGAATGAATTTCAGCTTGGCAAAACGATGTTCGCTACCGCCGACGATATGTCGTACATCGCCCCGCTGAATGCCGACACGAAGAGCTTCAAACGCGGCTATGAACAAACAGCAGAGTATGATGACCGCCTGCCAGAAGGCGGCACGGATTGGTTCAAGTTCAACTTTCACCGAAGACACGCCGAAGCTTGTGCATTTTGAAATTGACCTGCTCGAACGCGACAACATTCCCGTAGATGTTTCGGTTTTCACCATTGCCAACAATCAAGCCGTGCCGTATGAAAAAGGCGCTGATCCCGTCACGCCGCCGCACGAAGTTCAGGCTTTGCCGGGCAACAAATTCACAACGCGTGTGCTGACCAAAGGCACTTACTACGTCAAAGTCGAAGCGCGTCATCCGGCCTATCAACTTCGCACTTATGTTTACGATGTCGCGCCTTACACTGACCCGCGCAAAGCCGTGCGCGCCGGAATGGATTTTATCATCAGTGCGGGCGACAGTTGGCACGCGAACACGCCGCGTCACGGCGGCATCGTCAATCGCATTTCCAGCACCCATAACGAAACGCAGGGCTGTGTCGCCTGTCACGCAACGCATTTCCCGATTCGTGCCGAATTGACTGCCAAGCAAAATGGCTACCCAATACAAAAACGTGCCGCGTTGCAATTTATGACCGAGCGGTTTTACAACACGACGCGCCCGTTTTACGGCTTTCCCGAAGCGAGTTGGACGCGCGTGATTTCGGCCTCGGCGAATGTGCTGAGCCGGATGGCGGGTTTACTGAACATCTACGAAACCGAAGTCACGGGCGAGAAGCACACCGAGTACCTGAAAGGCGTCATTAACTATTTGAAGCTGTATTACAAAGGCCGCACGTACTTGCCGAACGATGAAAGCAACGGCAACACGCCGCTCGTCAGCGCCTACGAAGTGGCGATGTATTCGTGGAAGTCGTTTGATGAATACGCGAAGCAGGTACCCAATAAAGACGAAGCCAAAGAATCTATTGAATACCGCAATCAGATGCGCAAGCTGATCGAACAGGATCGGCACAAGAACCTGATTGACCTGTGCTATCAAACGCAGGCGATGCTGATGATTGATCGAGCGGGCTATGCCGACAAGATCAAACGCAACACCGACCGCATCCTGTCGTTGCAACGCACGGACGGGCAATGGTCAATGCTCTTTGAGCCGGAGAGCGCCCCTGTCGAATTTCAAACCGGCCACAGTCTCTACACGCTCGCACTCGCAGGCTACAAACCTGATCATCCGCAGATCAAGCGCGGCGTAGACTATTTGCTCGCGCGCCAACAGGAATGGGGCGGCTGGTTCGATCCGCGCCAATCGTATGAAAACTTTCGGACACCGTTTCGAGAAACGCAATTCGCCGTGATGGCGCTGTCGCAGTTGTATCCCGAAGCGAACAAGCAGAAGGGATGGAATGCTGCGACGCCGGAGAAGTTGTCTGGTGAGCCATACGCCGCGATTCAGCAACTGGGAGCAATTTGGCAAACTCCGAATCGTACTGTCCTAAAGGAGATTGAAAAAACACTTGAGAGTGAAGAACCAGCATTAAGAATGTTTGCTACGATGGCGCTTGGGCGTATGGCGAGTGAGGAACCATATTTGAGAGTTGCCCTTAACGATCAAGCGAAGATGGTTCAGTTAAGTGCTGCTTGGGCAATTCGGCAATCCCTGATTAGGGCGTCCTTTGATGATTCTGAGCTTGGAGGTGGAGAGAGAATCTTTTGGGGGCTGGAAAGAATTGTCGCGCAGCATTTTGCTAAATTAACCGATCAGGGCAAACGCCGATTTAGTGGTTTGGGATTTCAGATGAGTTATTCTAAATCTCCTCTGATCAGAATGCAGGCCGCGAAATCCTTGTCGCAATGGTTTTATTGGACACATGATGAAACAAAAAAATGGGCAATTGTAGATTTGGCAATCTATCAACTCTCAACCGAAACGCACCCCTGGGTGCGGCGCAATTTGATCGAAGCGTTGTACAGCATGGCGGATGAAAACGTGCGCTATCTGTACAACAACTGGATTGCGTTGCTGGCTACGCCCGAAGACCGCGAACAGGCGAAGCGCGGGCATCGGGAACACAGTTTGCAAATGGCGAAGCGCATTGCGGCGGCGCTTGAAACTGGCAATGCGCTGCAACGCGAAGGCTTGTTGCAGGCGATCACGGAATTCCACTTGCGCGCGGGCGGCTACGCAGGCGGAGGCCGCTACACGCGCATCGGCAACGATGTCGAGAACGTGCAGTTTTACGACGACGGCGCAAAGCTGATGGAAAAAGCGTTGCTCCGCTCATCGCCTCCGATAACCTGAAGCTGCGCAAACAAGCCATCGTCGCGGCGAACACGGTGCGCGATCAGGCATTGGATTCGCTGCCGCTGCTCGTGCTGCAACAACTGAATAATCCAAGCGCCGAGATTCGCTATGCGGCGCAGGAAACCTACCGATTGTTGCCGCTCGCGGTGCGCGAACAAAACAAACAAGCGGCGATTGGCATTTTGAAATCATTGTTGACCAGTCAATATCCGGCTGCGCAAACCGCCGGACTCGAACGCATAAAAGTGTTCAGCAACGAAGAAGCACGCGCCGAAAAGCTGGATGCAGCGGTGCGCGATTTCGCTTTGAAGGCGGAGCGCAGCGTCGCGCCTGCTGCGCTGTTGGCGCTCGCGGATTTCCCGCATTTGAGCACTGACAGAGAACTGCAAGTGCGTGTCACCGCTGCCTTGCAAGCAAGCGAAGAGCCGTTGCAACGCGCCGCCGCACAATTGGCTATGAGCAAAGCGGAATGGCGTGCTGCCCCGTCAATACAGGCTGCGCTGACTGCACTGCTAAACAACAAGGATTCCGCAAAACGACGGTTAGTGCTGGGACTGGTGAATGACACGACTGCGGCGCAACCCGACTTGTCATTGCCCGCACTCGTAGCCGAAGCCTGCTATGACAGCAACGATCAGGTTCGCGCGGCTGCCTTAAGTGCTGCGCGGCGCGCGCCTTCGTTGCTCAAAAATGCAGCGGTCAAAGCCAGCCTGGCAAAATTGATGGTGGACAAAAACGCTTCGTTGCAGGAACAAGCCGTCGCCTTTGTGCAAGGGCAGGGCGATGCCTATTTGGATGGCGCGGCGGCGATTGCCAAAGCTACGGCAAACGTGGGGAAAACTTCGTCCACAAATCTGGATTACGATTACTTTGTGCAGCGGGTGATGCCGCTCCTGTCCGCCAAAGGCCGCGACGGCAACGCGTGTATGGATTGCCATTACAACCACACCGTTTTGAAGCTGAACCTGCCGGAGGTGAGCGGCAAATGGACAGAAGCGCAGATGCGCGAAAACTTCACTTCGGCGCTACGTGTGGTTGATCGCATAGTGCCGGAAAATAGCCTGCTCCTGCGCAAGCCTGTGGGCAATGCTGAGGTGGAAGGATTGGTCGGCGCGAAGAAGATTCCACACGGCGGCGGACAGCGTTGGACAGGCGTGGAAGACGCGGCGTATCGGACGATTTTGGAGTGGATCAATGGGGCTAAGTTAGCGTCGGGGAAGTGAATAGCGGCAGAGAAGATTTTGTCACCAAAGCAATTCCTGTGGTTATAGAAAAGACACCTGTTAGAAAGACTAAGTTCTCTATTGTAGTGTTAAGAAAATAGTCTGAATCTGTCGCCTCTCTCCTTGACCTATCTCGCTTTTCTGCCTATAGTTCGAGCGTCAAACAATACCTACTCATCAAACGATAAACAACTACACTGACTGCTGGCTGGGATAACTTATGCGGAAGATGGACCTGAACAATATTCGGGTCGCAACGAGTGAGACTGCGCGCGCGATCAATCGCCGTGTTGTGCTCAACCTCATTCGCAGTCATCAACCGATTTCGCGCGCGGATTTGGCTCGTAGTTCTGGCTTACAGCGGAGCACCGTCTCCGCTATTACCGAACAATTGATCGCGGAACGGTGGGTGCGCGAAGGGGCGATAGGACAACTGCCGCGGGGGCGCAAGCCAACGTTTTTGCACTTGAATGCGGAGCGTGCGGCGGTAATCGGGATCAACTTGCGACCGATTCGGACGGATTTGGCGTTGGCGGATTTGAGCGGACGCTTTTTGGCGCAGCAAGCTATTGTGACGGGCGAAGACCCGCAAGCATTTATTGCCGAGCTAATCACCCGATTGCGTAGGCTTATCAAAGCCAACCCACAAATTGACTACGAAGGGATTGGCATTAGCGTGCCGGGGCGCGTTGATCCGCACACGCATCGCTTGATCTTTGCGCCAAATTTGCATTGGGGCGAAGTGGATTTGAAAACGCCGCTGGAAAACGCCACAGGGTTAACTGTGGAAATCGAAAATGCCGCCACGGCCTGCGCCTTGACGGAGTTGTGGTTTGGGAATCAAACCGAAGGCGCGCGCAATTTTGCGACGGTCACGGTGTCAGAAGGCATTGGTGTCGGGTTAATCGTTAACGGCGAGCGCGTGCTCGGGCATGCTGGCTTGGCGGGAGAATTCGGCCACGTCTCCATTCAAGATGAGGGGCCGCAATGCCGCTGTGGTAACTTCGGGTGCTGGGAACTCTTTGCCTCCAACAATGCGGCGCTTGAATATTACCGGCAGGGAGCGGTTAGTCGTCGCAATGGCGAGCCTGCCGCGCATGGGCAAGTCGCGGCTCCCTCTATCGAAGACTTATTGCATCTGGTGGCGCAGGGAAATGGGCAGGCGCTGGAAGCCGTGGAACGAATGGCCAGGTATCTGGGGCAAGGCTTAGCGATGGTGATGATGTCGGTCGCGCCGGAAGTGATTTTTCTGGTCGGCGAAGTGACGACTGCCTGGCAACACATCGAGCCAATGATGTGGCAGGAAATCAAAAAGCGGTGTCGGGTGCCACTCAAAACCAGAATCGTTCCTTCTGACCACACTACCCAACCGCGCTTACGCGGCGCAGTGGCTTTGATTTTGCAGAAACATTTTGGCTTACCGTAAGCTCAATTTTTTACCAACTCGTCTCACCAAGATAGGAATCGTTAAGTTATGCGTAATGAAACACCGAATCGTCGAGAATTCATTAAATCCACGACCGCGACGGCAGCCGGACTGACGGTCAGTTCGTTGTTACCGCAGCGTACGAATGCCCAAAGCAAACGGATTCGCTTTGCTGTCATCGGGTTGAATCATGGACATATCAACGGGCAGACAACTGCCGTCTTGCGCGGCGGCGGGGAATTGGTTTCCTTCTATGCCAAGGAGCCGGAATTGGTGGCGGATTTTCAGAAGCGGTTTCCGACGGCGAAGCTCGCCCGCAATGAAGCCGAAATCCTGGAAGACAAATCTATTCATCTGGTCGTGAGCGCGTCAATCCCCAATGAACGCGCGCCGCTCGGCCTTCGCGTGATGCAACACGGCAAAGATTTTATGGTGGATAAGCCGGGCGTAACGTCGCTCGAACAAATGGCCGAAGTGCGCAAAGTACAAGCCGCGACAAAGCGCATTTATTCGATTCTGTTCAGCGAACGGCTCGAAAATGCGGCGACTATGAAAGCGGGCGAATTGGTGAAAGCCGGAGCCATCGGCAAGGTGATTCAGACCGTCAGCGTGGGGCCGCACCGCATCAATCCAAAGTCGCGTCCCCCGTGGTTTTGGGATACGAAATATTACGGCGGGATCATCACTGATATTGCATCGCATCAGTTCGAGCAGTTTTTGTACTTTACCGGTTCGACGAGCGGCGAAATTGCGGCATCGCAAGTGCGTAATGTAAATCATCCGCAGCATCCGAAGTTTGAAGACTTCGGCGATGTGCTGCTGCGCGGCAACGGCGGCACGGGCTATATTCGTGTGGATTGGTTCACTCCTGATGGCTTGAGTACGTGGGGCGATGGTCGTTTGACCGTCATCGGTACGGAAGGCTTTCTCGAAGTCCGCAAGAACGTAGACATTGGCGGACGTAAGGGCGGCAACCATTTGTTTTTGGTCAATCAAAAAGAGACGCAATACATAGATTGCAGCAAAGTGCCGCTGACGTACGGCACGCAGCTTGTTGACGACATCGTCAATCGTACAGATACGGCGCTTCCGCAAACGCATTGTTTCCTGGCGATGGAACTTGCTCTGAAGGCCCAGAAAATGGCGTACAAAATCACTGCCGGAACCGCGTAGCACAAAAGATTGGCGCACCTGGTACAGTGCTGTGAGCGGTAGCGAGCCTGGTAAATGTTGCGACCCTCACTACTTGGTACTGTTCCCACGATTTTTCAGCCCGACGGCTTCTATTGTCGCCGGGCTTTGTTCTATAATCCCCGCGCGCGGTACAGCGCCCAAAACATTACTTCCAAAAATCCAATGAAACGATTACTTGCTAGATGTGGTTTCTTTCTGCTGGTTGGTTGGGTTGGCCTCGTGCCAGCTTTCGCTCAAGAACCGCCAAGAGCTTATGGTGCGCTACCCACGCAACGGCAATTGGATTGGCATGAGATGGAGATGTACGGCCTGATCCACTTTGGGCTGAACACCTATCAGGACAAGGAGTGGGGCTATGGCGATGCCGACCCGAAGCTTTTCAATCCCGCCAGCTTTGATGCCGAGCAAATCGTGTTGGCCGCGAAAGCCGGGGGACTGAAAGGCCTAATTCTGGTCGCCAAGCATCACGACGGATTTTGTCTGTGGCCGACGAAGACGACGGATTACAACATTGCGAAAAGTCCCTGGCGTGGTGGGCAGGGGGATATGGTCAAGGAATTCGAGCAGGCTTGCGCCAAACACGAAATGCGCTTTGGTCTCTACAATTCACCGTGGGATCGCAACAACAAAGATTATGGCACGCCCGCTTATTTGGCGACCTATCGGGCACAATGGCGCGAGTTGTATACGGGCTACGGGGATTTGTTCGCCTCGTGGCACGATGGGGCAAATGGTGGCGATGGCTACTACGGCGGCGCGAAAGAAACGCGCAAGATTGATCGCACGACCTACTACGATTGGGAGAAAACCTGGCTTACGCTGACGCGCAGGCTGCAACCCGGCGCAGTCATCTTCAGCGACATCGGCCCGGACATTCGTTGGGTAGGGAACGAAAAAGGCTTTGCCGCCGAAACGCATTGGGCGACGTTTACGCCTGCGGCACCGGATGGCAAAGGGAAGCCCGCCCCCGGCTATGCCAATGATAAAGAATCGCCCGTGGGGCATCGGGATGGCAAGCATTGGATTCCGGCGGAATGCGATGTGCCGCTGCGTCCCGGCTGGTTCTATCACGCCAATCAGGACGATAAGGTGCGCCCACTCGCCGAAATGCTCGACATCTATTTCAAGAGCGTCGGACGGGGCGCGAATTTGGATTGGGGCTTAGCGCCGGACACGCGCGGCCTCTTGCACGACAACGATGTAAAAGCGTTGCAGGCGTTTGGCAATGCCTTGCAGCAAATGTTTGCGGTGAATTTGGCTGCCGGTGCAACGGTCACGGCTTCCAACATTCGCGGCGATATTGAATCGCTGTATGATCCATCCAAGTTGCTGGACGATGATCGCTATTCCTATTGGTCAACCGATGATGATGTGACGACTGCCGACGTGACGTTTGCCCTCCCGCAAGACAAGACCTTCAATGTGATTCGCCTGCGCGAGAACATTATGATCGGGCAACGCGTCGAAGGCTTTGCGGTAGACGCCTGGCAAAATAATGCGTGGAAAGAAATTGCGAAAGGCACGAGCATCGGCGCGAATCGGCTGGTACGCTTGCCCGCGAATATCACGACGACAAAAGTTAGACTACGAATCACCAAATCCCCTGTTTGTGTAGCGCTGAGCGATTTTGGCCTCTTCGTTGCTGGACAATAACGGTCGCAACACAAAGTGACAAAGTGACAAAGGGTAAGAGAGAAAATACCTTCCGAAGGGAAACAACTTGAGTCAATCTTTCACCGCAAAGGAGCAAAGATGCAAAGGAGCAAAGAACATTAATTGGATTAATCTCTTTGTCTCTTTGTCGCTTTGCCTTTTTGCGGTGAAAAATCTCTGTTGGTAAACGTTCGTGGTGTTGTAAGTCTCTCATTCCGCTGAGCCTTTGCAGCTTTATGTGTGTAACTTATGGAGATACCGGAATGCTCGAATTCACCAGAGAAGCCTCACCCATCGTCACGGTGACTGAAACAGCATCTGAAACAGAAATCGCCAAGCCCGGCTTAGCCAGCCGCTTGCTCTCGTTGGATGTCTTTCGCGGCCTCACGATTGCCGGTATGGTGCTCGTGAACAACGCCGGAGGAACCCCAGTGTATGCCCCCTTGGAGCATGCAAAGTGGCACGGTTGGACACCAACAGATTTGATCTTCCCGTTTTTCATCTTCATCGTGGGCGTAGCGATTCCGCTGGCCTTTCAACGGCGCGTCGAACAAGGCGGGACAAAGCGCGATTTGTATTTGAAAGTCATCCGCCGCAGCCTGTTGATCTTTTTCATCAGCCTCATCCTCCTGCATGGCTTTCCCTACACGCTCGAAAAGTTCAGCCACATCCGTATCCCCGGCGTATTACAACGCATCGCGGTTTGTTACTTCTTCACCGCCATGCTCTTCCTGACTACGCGCATTCGCACGCAGGCTATCGTCGCTGGAGCATTGTTGTTGCTCTATTGGGCGGCAATGATGTTGATTCCTGCGCCGGGCTATGCGGCAGGCGATTTGAGTATGGAAGGCAGTCTGGCTTCGTGGATTGATCGCACGTTATTGCCGGGACATATCTACCGCCCGCAGTACGATCCCGAAGGCATCTTCAGCACGATCCCAGCCATCGCCACTTGCATCTCCGGTGTGTTCGCGGGGCGCTGGATGCAGATGAAACGCGAACCGCTCGACAAAGTGGCGGGACTGTTTGGCGCGGGCGCGTTGTGTGTCGTCGTCGGCTATATGTGGAATTGGGTGTTCCCGGTCAACAAAGCTTTGTGGACAAGTTCGTATGTCATGCTTACGACTGGCCTGGCGTTGCAATTGCTGGCGCTGTGCTATTGGTCAATAGACATCAAGGGCTACAAACGCTGGACGAAACCCTTTGTGATTTTCGGTGTGAATGCACTGGCATTGTTTGTCCTGTCAGGCTTGATGGCGCGCATTCTGAGCGTGATCCCGATGACCAAAATGGATGGCACGCCGGCCACGTTGAAGGGATGGATTTATGAACATTTCTTTACCTCATGGCTCTCACCGATCAATGCGTCATTCGGCTATGCGCTTGCGTATGTGCTGTTATGGCTGGGGCTGATGACGATTCTGTATCGTCGCAAAATCTTCATTAAGGTCTAATCATGTTATGCCGCTAAACTAATCGCATGAAAAACGCAATCAAACCAATTCCAGAAGATTTGCGCAATTTCCTGGGGATCAATGCAGGTCGGCGGATCGTTTTTAATCGCGCTATGCAACCTGATATGGAGGTTGATTCGCTGGAGTTTTATGCACCGAATGACGTTAAACTCTGCTCCTTCACGCTTGATACATTCGATTATCACTTAAATCACAACGAGCCAGGAGATGATCCCAAACTTCGTTATGATATTGAAGGGGTTGATCTCGTTCGGGATTGCGACCACTATGAGCCAGAAGGCATTCTGATATATTTCCCAGCATTCCAGGAATATGGCTGTTGGGACTGTGATCATTTAATCATCACAATGTATCCCAAAGTTAGCTGGCGTGAAATTGAGCTACGCTTAGCTGAGTATATCAACGCACAATGGTATCCTGACCTCGTCACGCAATACTTGTTGCGCCCCTGGGCTGATGAGCGTTGTTCCAGGCTTACACCAAAATCATCACGGTAAGTTGCGGACTAATAATGCATTAGACGCAACACTAAATAATCCTTACTAAGGCATTTCTGATGAATGACAAACTGGAACAAAACAAAAAGAACGTGATGGCTTTCTATGATCTGATGTTCAATCAGTGTCAGCCTGCGGAGGCTATTGCGCAGTATGTCGGAGCAGTCTACATCCAACACAACCCGGCAGTGGCGGATGGGAAGGAAGCGTTTATTGCCTACTTCATGCGGATGGCGCAGGAATATCCAGGCAAGCGCGTTCACTTCAAACGGGTCATTGCGGAAGGGGAATACGTCGTCTTGCATTGCTGGCAGGAATGGCCGGGCGAGAGCGATTGGGCCGGGATAGACATCTTCCGTCTCGACGAAAACGGCAAGATTGTCGAACATTGGGACGTGCTGCAAATGGTTCCAGCGACATCTGCGAATAACAACACGATGTTTTAATTTCATGACATTGCTATACCGCGAACGGTCACAACCTGAGTTTTTTCACCGCAAAGGGACAAAGGTGCAAAGGATCAAAGAGCTTAATCTAATTAATGTTCTTTGTCCCTTTGCACCTTTGTCCCTTTGCGGTAAAGCCTTTACTCACTCGCTCTATAGCTACCGAAAGGACTCTCCCCGATGCACCTAACCGCGATTGACTGGGCGATTGCAATCTTTGCCGTCGCTATATGTTTTGCCCCCGCGCTTTTCTTTGGCAAACGTTCCTCCAAAAACACATCCGAATTCTTTGCTTCTGGTCGCTCTGTGCCGTGGTGGTTGGCAGGGCTTTCGATGGTGGCGACGACGTTCAGCAGCGATACGCCCAACCTCGTGACCGACATCGTGCGCACGAATGGCGTAGCAGGGAATTGGGTGTGGTGGGCATTTGTGCTGACGGGCGTGGCAACGGTGTTTTTCTACGCGCGGCTATGGCGGCGTTCAGGTGTGCTGACGGATTTAGAGTTTTACGAAATCCGCTATTCGGGCAATGCTGCGAGCGCGTTGCGTGGCTTTCGCGCGGTGTATCTGGGGTTGCTGTTCAATTGCCTGATTATGGCGACGGTAAATCTGGCGGCGTGCAAGATTGCGAATATCTTGTTCGGGCTGGAGCGTTGGCAGACATTGTTGTTTGTGGGCTTACTGAATGTGATCTTCGCTGCGCATTCGGGGCTGTGGGGTGTGCTGGTAATTGATATGATTCAGTTCTTCATCAAGATGACGGCGGTGATTGCGGCGGCCTATTTTGCGTTGAAGATTCCAGAAGTCGGCGGACTCAGCGGCTTGATCGAAAAGCTCTCCGTGATGAAAGGCCCGAATGGCGTCAACTACTTGAACGTGTTGCCCGATTTTACGAACAATTGGGATATTGCGGTGGCGGTTTTCATCATGCCAATTGCGGTGCAATGGTGGGCCGTTTGGTATCCCGGTGCCGAACCCGGTGGTGGCAGTTATATCGCCCAACGCATGCTCGCCTCGAAGTCGGAAAAAGACGCACTCGGCGCAGTGTTATTTTTCAATATCGCGCATTATGTGCTACGTCCCTGGCCGTGGATTTTAGTGGGACTTGCTTCGATCATTGTCTATCCGCAGTTATCCGATATTCAGGCTGCGTTTCCGAATCTTGATCCGAATTTATTGGGGCACGACATCGCCTATCCGGCGATGCTGAAATTCCTGCCCGTAGGCTTTGTCGGCTTGATGGTCGGGGGCTTGGTCGCCGCGAATTCTTCTACGATTCTGACGCATTTGAATTGGGGCGCGTCCTATCTGGTGCATGACTTTTATCGGCGCTTTATCAAACCCGATGGCGAAGAGCGGCATTACGTTTTTATGGGCCGGATGGCGACCATTGCCTTGTTCATCCTTTCCTCGAGTCTGGTCTTTGTGTTGGATTCGGCCAAGGGGGCATTCGACATCATCTTGCAGGTAGGCGCAGGCACAGGCTTGCTTTATTTGTTGCGCTGGTTTTGGTGGCGCATCAATGCGTGGTGTGAAGTCGTGGCAATGGTCAGTTCGTTCCTTATCTCCGTCTTGTTCATCCTGCTGGATAAGCAAGGCGCGCTGGGGCTGACTTCAGCACAGAAGCTGATTTTTACGGTCATTGCGACGACCATCTGCTGGGTACTGGCGGCCTATCTGGCACCGCAAACAGAGCAGCAAACCTTGATTGAGTTTTACCGAAAAGTCCGCCCGGCTGGGCCTGGTTGGGCAGCGATCCGGCGCGTGGCAGGATTGACTGAAGCCGAAGCCAGAGAGCCAGGCGATAGCATTCCACTTGCCTTAATCGGCTGGGTTTCTGGTTGCACGGTGATCTGGTCGTCGTTGTTCACGGTCGGCAATTTTCTCTATGGGCGAATGAGCAGTGCGCTGGTGCTGTTGGCTGTGTTTGTTCTCAGTGGGTTGGTTTTGATTGGGGTTATTAACAAACTGTGGACCGATTCTAGCGCGTAATGTTGTCGAGCAAACCGTCAGTTTGCCTCCTTGATCCTTTACTTGTGTGCTGAGAAGACAAGCAAACCATCAGTTTGCTCTACTTTTACCAGGAATATGAAACGAACAATAATTTTGCTATTAAGCCTGTTCTTTTGCTGGCATTGCAGTAGCCTGACAACTGCCGCCATCCCGAAAACCCAAAAAAACAAACCGAACTATCTTTTCATCGCGGTTGACGATTTGAATGATTGGGTCGGCCCGCTCAAAGGTCATCCGCAAGTCAAAACCCCAAACATTGATCGTTTGGCCAAACGAGGAATGACCTTCACTAATGCGCATATACAAGCTCCACTTTGCAATCCTTCGCGGTCAAGTATCTTCTCGGGGTTACGACCTTCGACAACGGGGTTGTACACCTTACAACCGGGCGTCCGGGCGGTGCCTGCCTTGAAAGATCACGTAATGTTGCCACAGTATTTGGCAGCGAATGGCTATGCGACCTTTAGCGCAGGCAAGATCTATCACGATGGTTCGATCAAGCCAAATGAACGCGAGAAAGAGTTCCAGGCTTGGGGCAATCCCGGCGCCAATGCCCTATCCGGCGACCAAGTTCGTCAACACACCAGATGCGATGAAGGCGGTGGATTGGGGGATTTTCCCGGTGCGTGACGAGGAGCAAGGAGATTGGAAGATCGCTTCATCGGCGATTCAATATCTACAGACGGCCAGGTCTGACAAACCATTTTTCCTGGGTGTCGGCTTTCGCCTGCCGCACGTGCCGTGCTTCGCTTCGCAAAAGTGGTTTGATCTGTATCCTGAAGAAACGTTGATTATGCCGCCCGTCAAAGCGAATGACCGCGATGATGTGCCGGAATTTGCCTGGAACCTGCATTGGAAGTTGCCGGAACCGCGCCTATCATGGCTCGAAGCGCATCACCAATGGCGTCCACTGGTGCGCGCTTATCTGGCGACGATCAGCTTTATGGACAGTCAGGTCGGGCGTGTACTGGATGCGTTGGAGGCGAGTGGCAGGGCCGATAACACGATCATCGTTTTCTGGTCGGATCACGGCTGGCATTTGGGCGAAAAGGGAATTACGGGCAAGAATACGTTATGGGAACGATCAACCCGCGTGCCGCTGATTTTCGCCGGGCCGGGCATCAAGGCGAATGCGCGTTGCGAACAACCCGTCGAGTTGCTGGATTTCTATCCAACCTTCGCTGAACTCAGCGGCTTGCCAGCAAAGGCTGGGGTGGAAGGGCACAGTCTGGTTAAGCTCCTGCAAAACCCCAATGCGGCTAGGCAATGGCCTGCGATCACGACGCACAATCAGGACAATCACACTGTGCGCTCCAAACGGTGGCGGTATATTCGCTATGCTGATGGTTCAGAGGAATTGTACGATCACAAAAGCGATCCGAATGAATGGACGAATCTGGCGCAAGATAAACGCTACGCTAAAGTCATGCGCGCACATGCGCGCTGGTTGCCGAAAGTGAATTTGCCGCCAGTTGCCGGCAGCGCCGCTCGATTATTGGTGAAGGAAAACGGCGTGTGGCTGTGGGAAGGGAAACCAATTCGCAAAGAAGATTTGGAGCGATAGCCCTGTCGTCTTCATGACTTCCGCCCCGAAATCGTGTTTATTTATTCTCAAAGGCTGCGGGCGATAGTTTTGGATTGATTTTGAACTGATTGATTTCCCATTCTTCGAACTTCGCCCCATCTTCATATCTGGCCAGATAGTGTGGGAGATTCAGTCCATCCACTTTTTTAAATTTCCCGAAAGCCCAGCGAATTTCCACCGCCGGAGCTTTTGCCACAGCTTCCTGAAACTCTTTGCGCCAGCTATTAATTTTAGCCTGCCGCTCCTGTTTTTGTTCCGGTGTCAGCTTGCTTTCATCCTGTTGCGATAGCTGTGCAATCTCAGGAGCGTTTCGCATGCCAGTGAGAATTTCGGATAGCTTGCGGCCTCGAAAGGTGATCATCTGAATCTGATGAGATTTCTGATCAAGAAATAAGCGTACTTTAAAATTCCCCTGACCTTTGACATCAATCATTTTCATTGCTTTCCCCTCTTCAGTCGTTTCTCCGGCATAGCTGTATTCGACGGGATTATAGGATGGCGAAGTTAGGAACCAGCCCAGCATGAAGCGCGAAAACTCATTGCGTTGCGCGGCCTGACGACGGACTTGTATATGCGGGTCGTTCGGTACTAGCGAGGACAAGTTATTGCCTAACATCGTATCCGTCGGAATGCGTTTATAAGTAGTTTGGTCGTCGTCAACCACCGCAACCGTCGTAAAGGGATGTCGTACTTCGTTACGGTGGAAGTGATCGGGCAATAAGACAAGGTATTCAACATCACTCTCCAGCGGCACATCGCCTAACATCCGGCGTGTCGGGCCGATGACAGAGAGGCTATTAATAGCTTTCAGTTTGGCTTCCGGCCCAATTGCCGCACGAGCCTGTGTTAGCAAGTGTTCGGCCTCTGCTTTAGCCGAATTTTCCTGGGCTAATGCCAGCGTAACGCAAGTGCTCATAAGTAATATCGCGGTAATCAATCTGGACATATTGGCTCCTTGTAGCTTAGATACTGCAGTAGCGTCGAGTTTGTGATAATTGCAAGCCTGGATTGTGGAATCCGAATTCTCTGCTCAGAATGAGCGCAGTTTATGACTTCCTCATCTTAGTGTTATCGCTTTGATGATGTCCAGTGAAGCAGGTCTTGATTGGAAGAATTTACAATTGAGGCGGAGGCATTACTTATTCGCGGCGCTTTTAGGTGTGAGGCTTTACGGCAAGTTGCCCCAACCCAGAGGAGTCCGAAGTTGGTGGCCTTTGCCGGAGTAGCGGGTGCAGCAGGTCTTCAGCAGGTCTTTTTTTTCAAGCGAGGGCACTGCATTGATCTGACTTACTTTGTATAGTACCCCCGTTTAGTTCGGGCATTTGCGTTTGGCTCATTTACCGTTAGCTTGATTTCCCGCCATTCTTTCTTTTGGGTTCGTGAACCATCATCCAGGCTGGACGAATACGCGATGCTGTAGAGTGTTTTGAGTTCCGCCGCGACGCGATCATACACGCCGTTGAGGTCTTCAATGCGCGCAACGTGAAACAGCAAGCCGCCCGATTGTTCCGCTACCTGTGAGAGTTGCTTGCGCGCGATGGTGTAATGCTCGTGCTTGTCCTGGCTGCCGTGTCGTTTGACGACCATTTCATATTCTGTATCCAGATACATCGGGTAAATGGTGATTTCATCTTCGGAGATGCGCGCTAGAAGTTCGCTGAACTCGTGCTTGGTCGTGTATTCTTCCGGGTCCATGATGACGTTGTCCACGCCATCCGTCAGCACCACGATGGCATTGCGTGCGCCTTTTGACTCCTTGAATAAATCCATCGCCTTCCACATCGCGTCGTAATACGAGGTTCCGCTGGAAGGAACTTTCAAATCGCCAATCAATTTCTTGAGCTGATTTTTGTCGGAAAGGAAGGTCGTTTTGAGATAGAACCGACGCGCAAAGGCGGCAACGGCGACGCGATCATTGGGGCCAAGTGAATCCACAAATTTCTTGGCAGCATCTCTTATCACGCCTTGTTTCTTTTCTGTGCTGCCGCTGAAATCCAACAATAACACCAGATCAACCGGCGCAGTGACGGGGGAGAAATGCGAGATTTCCTGCTTCACATTGTTTTCATACAGCGTGAAGTTTTCCTTCTGCAAATTTACCAATGGCTTGCCTACTGAAGTCAGCACTTTCGCGTTTAAGTTGATGAGCTTGGTGTCAATCGTGATGTCGGCTTTGCTGGACGCTTCATTTGTTACGGGCGGCGGCGCATCCGCCGGTTCCAGGGTAGTTGCTGACACCTGGATTGCCCTCGGCGCGTCTGCGACCACCGCCGCATCAGTTGGTTTTATCTCAGCATTCGCAAAAATCGGGTCAGACTTCGAGAGCGCGACATCAGATTTGTCCTTGTCCGCTGCGGCAATCACAGTTCTGCTCCGGTTGCCCGTGATGCCGTCCAAGCCGAAATCACCCAAAATAGATTCGCCGTTGTTATGTTTCTCAATGAATTTCGCCAGTTGGGCTGGATTGATTTTGACGGTCAAGACAACCGCAGTGTCGGGCTGCAACGAGGTGACCATGATTTGGTAATCCTTGCCAACTTCTTTAGCGTACAGATACGTTCGTTGCAATTGCTTGCGCGAATAGGAGCGAATCATCGGCGTCCAAGTGGCATCGAAAGTGCGAAAGACGGATTCAAAGCCGGGGTCTTTGATGGTTTCGGTGAAATTCTGCTCCTTGAAAATCGCTACCTTCAAGCCTTTGACTGCGCCTTTTGTATAAATCCGCGCGCCGAAACTGGCCAGCCCGATAACGAAGGGCAGGCGCATTTGCTTGGCGTTGTAACGTTTTTTTAGATGATTGACGACGCTTTTGTAGGGATCCGGTTTGGCGGCGACGGCTGCCGTGATAAAGGTGAAGGTTAAGAGGATGACGATGGAACGGGCGATTGTTTTCATACCTACCTCGCTTACTGCACTGGGTTATGTCGTAACTGGCGATTAGTTTTTTTCAGGTTTTTTGTCTTCTTCCTTGTCTGGTGACTTCGTCTTTTTCTTTACGACGCCCAAGCCTTCAAGTTCCAGATCAGGAATACTAAATTTGCCGCTCAAATCCCGAATCTTGGCCAGATCGAATGTGCCGATGATGTTGATGACAGCCAGGTGTTGTTTTTCGGCAGCAATGATCGCTACGCCCAGGATGTTATCTTTATCATCCGTCATAATCGAAACCTCGACATTGAGCATGTCTTTCTTCTTGCTGCGCACGCCGGCCAGTTTGATCCAGTTAGGATTGTTGTCGAGTTGAGTCTTCAGCATTTGATAATCAGATGGTTGATATTCGCCTTCTTTTTCAAACTCAAAAACCTTGACCCAAATGCCTTCAATGCCGGAAATCAACTCTTTGATTTTCTTTTCGTCGGCATCGCTATCTTTGAAGAACTTTTCTGCCAGCCGCAGTGTGCGACGATCTACGGTGACATCAATCACGGATTCGGCTTTGTCTTCCAGGGCGGCCAAATGACTGATGTCAATCTTGGCTTTGGCGTAGTTGGGGTTTTGCGCGATATTATTCTGCCCGAATGATGCGGTTGCAATACAGAGAAGGATGAAGGCAGGCAAAAACAACTGGCGCGCGATAGTTGCAATGTGGGAGATAAAATTAAAAAGGATGATGTGTTTCATGGTGCTCTCCGCTTGGGTCTTAGTTCGTCTCAGGCTGTATTTTCTTCGTGATGGCAGCAAGCTGCATACTGGTAATTTGCAGCGCGTATAAAACTTTCTCTTTGGCTTGTTCCCCCTCTAACTTGGCTTGCTTGTTCACCGTTCGCAGGTGAGCTTTCCCGGTGCGGGTTGGAGAAGGTGCGCTATGTTTGACGATTTGTGGACGTTGCACTTCCGGTTGCGGTTTGATGTCCACCCCTGGTGCTTGCTTGTCGGTACTGCTGGGAGCCGGAGGCATGATTTGCTGTTCGACGATTTGCTGTTGCTTGTCAGTCGGACCTAGCGGCAGCCAAAGCCCAA
Organism: uncultured Acidobacteriota bacterium; assembly: GCA_963794955.1. Classification (GTDB taxonomy): domain Bacteria; phylum Acidobacteriota; class Blastocatellia; order RBC074; family RBC074; genus JAFDVL01. Next base: position 108,629 of record CAWCGF010000013.1, on the reverse strand, counting down.
GCCCCAGGGCCAGCAACGCCACCGCCGCAATCGCTGCATAGCGAAAGGATACCGTGTTGAGGTAAGAAAAAATCATCCGTTTGGGCGTCGCTTCCGGCAGCACGAGCGGGCGTGGTTGATAGCGAAATTCGCTCAGCAACGATTCGAGGTGTTGGATTTCCTCGTCCGGCTCGCCTGATTTATCCCATAAATACTTATCGTTCATTGCGTCACCTTCAGTCTCTCAAATCCTTTATGTTGCGTAGCCCGTCAGTCGTTCGCGTAACATCTTCATGCCGCGATGCAAATTCACCCGCACGGATTCGGGCGTTAGCCCGGTTCGCACGGAAATCTCCGGCCCGGTCATGCCTTCGACCAATCGTAAGACCAACGTCTCGCGGTAGGCTTCCGGCAGTGCTTTGATCGTGTTGAGTATGGCTATCGCCTCGGCTTTGGGCGCGGGTTTTTCCGCCATCGTTTCTGCCATATTCTCGGTTAGTTCTTCGGTCTCTGTTTTTTGCCGGTGGTAATCCATCGCCCGGTTACGCGCGATCATTCCGATCCAACCACCAAAGGCGGCGGCATCACGAATCGTATGAATCTTGCGCCAGGCAAAAAAGAATACGTCCTGCACTAAGTCATCCGCTTCGCTGCGGGGCGCGCGGGCGAGTACAATGCCGTGTACCATGCGGGCGTACTGCTCATAGAGCTTGGCAAAGGCAGCGCGATCCCCTGTGCGGGCCGCCTCCACTAAACGGATCTCGTCAAATTTTTCACTACTCACCGATTGGGCAGCCGCTAATGCTTGGGGCGGTTTGGGTTCGGCTGGCATAGGTACAATCGCGAATACATTGTCTGCTAACAGTGACATGGGGTTAGCCGTTCTTTATCAATATGAGAAAGCATAAATTCAAGGGGTTATTCCTGGCACCTTCCTATTTTCACCTTCGCCCGGTAAGACGCCAATGAATTTCGGACTGTTAACAATAAATTTAAGCGTCAATGATTTTTGACAGCTCTGAAAAAGAATCTTGACGCTTGTTTCGTAAGATAATTGCTATGAACTCAGCAATCAAAACTCCAACCATTATTATTCCCGGCGGCGCTGGCTATCTTGGTCAAACGCTCGCTCAATATTTTACCCGCCAGGAAATTTCGGTTGTGATTCTTTCACGACAAGTGCGCCCCGCTTCTGCCCTGGTCAAATATGTACGCTGGGATGGCACAACTTTAGACCATTGGGCAGCGGAATTTGAAGGCGCAGCGGCGATTATAAACTTAGCCGGACGGTCAGTGAATTGCCGTTACGACGAAGCCAACAAGCGAGACATCTACGCTTCCCGCCTCACCTCAACCAAAGCCATCGGCGCAGCCATTGCGCGTTGTGAGGTACCGCCGCCCGTGTGGCTCAATGCCAGTTCCGCGACGATTTATCGGCACGCCGAAGACCGCGCGATGGACGAAGCCACGGGAGAACTCGGCGCTGGTTTTTCTGTGGATGTTTGCCGTCAGTGGGAACAGGCATTCGCCAATGCCCCAACCCCGCAAACACGCAAAGTGGCGCTACGCGCGGCTATGGTGTTTGGACGCGGCGCAGGCGGGGTTTTTGAGGCATTTCACCACATCGTCAAATTGGGGTTAGGCGGAACGCTGGGCAAAGGCACCCAATATGTCAGTTGGATTCACGCCGAAGATTTCTGTCGCGCGATTACCTGGATTCTGGCGCACGAGGCGTTGGTTGGGGCGGTTAATCTGTCGTCGCCGCATCCACTTCTCAATGCCGAGTTCATGCGGATATTTCGGGCGGTTTGCCGTCAGCCCATCGGTTTGCCTGCGACGGAGTGGATGTTGGAAGTCGGTGCCTTTTTTCTGCGCACGGAAACGGAATTGCTCTTGAAAAGTCGGCGTGTCGTTCCAGGTCGCTTGTTGGATGGTGGTTTTGAGTTTCGCTATCCCACCTTCACTGACGCCTTGCGCGAAATCGTCGAATTGTAAGCCCGCCTGATTTTCCTGCTTCTGTCAGTGCTTTCCTCGCGCGTTCATCGCGCCCGGTTTTGCGTATCTGGTCACAGAGGCGATAAAATCATGATGATTAGTCCGTGACCTCCAGCAGCAGAAGAAAAAGAATGAGGATTTGAAGGAATCGCGTATGCAAAACTACCTGGATGATTTTCTGAAACACCTGAAGTACGAGCGCAATCTCTCGGAACACACGCTGCGCAATTACGAGAGCGATATGGTGCAGTTTTATGACTTCATCGCCCCGCCGAATCAAGAAGGCGAACGCCGCGCGGTGGACATTCACGGGATAGATAATTTGACGATCCGTGAATACATGGCAACACTGTACGAAAAGAAGAAAAAGAAAAGCTCTATTCATCGCAAAGTCGCTTGCCTGCGCACGTTCTTTCGCTTTCTCTGCCGCGAAGGAGTGTTGGAAAATAACCCGGCAGTGCTGGTTTCCAGCCCGCGTGTTGATCGCAAATTGCCGAATCATCTTTCGATTGAGCAGATGATTCAGTTTATCGAAACGCCCGAAACCGATACCGTGCTCGGCAAACGCGACCGCGCGATTTTAGAGTTGTTGTATGCCAGTGGCGTGCGCGTGTCAGAACTCGTCGGCCTTAACCTCACCGACATTGATTTCAGCCATCAAACGCTGCGCGTCAAAGGCAAAGGGCGGAAAGAACGAATGGTTCCGTTCGGCGATCACGCGAAAGCTGCGCTCGAATCCTATCTCGGCGTGCGCGGTGAATTGTTGATTGAAGCTGATCCTGATGACCGCGACCCGCTGGCTGTATTTATGAACTATCAGGGCACGCGCATCACGACCCGCTCAGTGGGACGGATGCTCGACAAATATTGCAAGCAATGCGCGGAAATTCATCACGTCAGCCCGCACGCGCTGCGACATTCCTTTGCGACGCATTTGCTGGACGCCGGCGCTGATCTCAGAACAATTCAGGAATTGCTTGGCCACGCGCGCTTGACGACGACGCAGCAGTACACGCACGTTTCGACGGATCGGTTGATGGAAGTGTATGATAAGGCACACCCGAAGGCTTAGCGGAAAAGAAAAAGGCAAAAGGTCGGACTTCAGCTAAAAAAACGAGGTCGCTGGAAAGCTTTTTAGGTAGGAGGGAAGTTTCCAACGACCTCTAGCAGAGTCCACGAGATTATCTGTTGGCTTAGGTAAAGCACTAATCCCGTGCGCCTTCCAAAAATTACATCGCTTTATTTTCCAAACTCCGCCACAAATACCACGACGCGACCGAGCAATACGGATGCCACTTGTTTTGCGCAGCAATCGCTTCGATTTCGGCAGCCTTGGGTAACTCGGCCAAACTGTAGGAACGCTGAATTGCATTGCGAATGCCTAAATCGCCAACCGGCAATACGTTCAATCGTCCGAGCGAAAAAATCAGAAACATCTGTACTGTCCAGACGCCGATGCCTTTGACTTGGGTGAGTTCGGCGATGATTTCGTCGTCGCCCATTTGCGTGATGCGTTTAAGATGCACCGTGCCGCTCTCCACTTTCGCCGCGAGGTCTTTGATGTAGGAAAGCTTTTGCCCGGACAGACCAACTCCGCGTAACACTTCATCGGGCGTCGCCGCGATTTGTGCTGCTTTCGGAAATTTCGCTGGCGCGTACAGCGCGCGGAAGCGATTGAAAATGGTTTCTGCCGCTTTGGTCGAAAGTTGTTGGGAAACGATGGAGTTCACCAGCGTCTCGAAATAACGTGTGTGCGTTTGCAAGCGGCATTCGCCGTGTTGTTTGATGAATTGCCGCAACACAGCATCGCGGCGCGCCAGGTGCTTTTCCGCCGCACGTAAGGCTTCGGGAAATAGGTTGGTTGTCTTCATGGAGAAATCACATGATGGTGGGTGGCGCGAGGAGTTGTAGCAACGCCGCTTCGTCCAGGGAATAGACCTCATTGCAAAAGCCGCACGTCAATTCCGCGCCATTGTCTTTTTCGAGCATATCTTTCACTTCGTCTTCGCCCAAGGCGGCAATCAAATTGACGGCCCGTTCATACGAACAACGACAACGAAATTCGACCGGGATTTTTTCTAACACATCAAACGGAATCAAACCCAATGCCTCCTGCAAAATGTCCTCGGCTGTTGCGCCGCGTCGCACTAAATCCGTTACATGGGGCATCCGCGCAACGGTGTCTTCAATCATCACTAAAATGTTCGGATCGGCATCCGGCATCGCTTGAATTAGCAGCCCGCCTGCCGCTGTGACTTTCGCCTGTTCCAATTCGTAAAAGACGCCCAGCACGACGGCGGAATTGATTTGCTCCGAGACGTTCAGGTAATACGCAATGTCTTCGGCGATTTCGCCGGACACCAGCGGCACCGATCCCACGTACGGCTCTTTGCGCAAGCCAATGTCAAAGCCTGCTTCACGCGTCACGTGCAACATTCCTTCGCCCTCGCCTTTGGTTAGCCCTTTGACATCGAACTTGCCCAAGTCATTGGGTGGTAAGTCCGCTTCGGGATGCTTGACGTAACCGCGCACGATGCCTTGCGGCGAGGCTTCGGCGGTGGCGCTGCCTAAGCTCCCATCGCCGCGAATTTGCACGGTAATCAGTTCCAGGTCTTTGAAGGTGCGCCCCAAGAGCAGCGCGCCGGTTAGCAAGCGCCCTAACGCCGCCGAAGCCGTAGGCGAAGTCTGATGACGGCGGCACGCCTCATCCACCAGGTTGGTAGTGACGGCAGCGATCACGCGAATGGTGTGATTAGCGACTGTGCCTTGAAGTAAATGATCTGTCATAGTCATTGGTCATTAGTCATTGGTCAGTGGTCACTGGCGGCTTTGCAAATACGACCCTAAACGCGAAACAAATGACCAGTGACCAATGACTAACCTACATCTCTGCAAAATTCTTCAGTAGCTTCAATCCCGAAGCCTGACTCTTTTCGGGGTGAAATTGCACGCCGACGATGTTGTCGCGCCCGCAAATTGAAGCGTACGTGATGCCATAGTCCGTCCGGCCAAACACACACGAAGCGTCTTCCGGTTCGACATAATACGAATGCACGAAGTAAAAAAACGATTGGTCAGGCAAAGCGCGAAAGAGGGGATGTGCTTGTTGTTCAGGTTGGATTGCCACTTGATTCCAGCCAATATGCGGGACGTGCAAGTTGTCAGGAAACTTCACGACTTTGCCGGACAGCAAGCCTAAACCCTGATGGACGCCGAATTCGTGACCTTCCTCAAACAGCATCTGCAAGCCGACGCATAAGCCCAGGATGGGTTTGCCCCCATTGGCCGCTTCGATGACCAATTCATCGAAGCCTAAGGCTCGTAAACTCTGCATGGCATAGCCGAACGCACCGACGCCAAGCAGGACAAGTTTATCTGCGGCACGCAAGATTTTTTCGTCACGCGTCACAACTGCTTCAAGGCCTTGCGCGGTGAAGGCTTTTTCGACGCTGCGTAAATTCCCGATGCCGTAATCAATGATTGCGATTGCCATAACTGAATGAGCCACAGATTCCACAGATTAGCACAGATTAGGTTTATGAAACCGCAGCAGAATCTGTGAAAATCTGTGAAAATCTGTGGCTGAATCTATAACTTCCCCTTGGTTGACATCACGCCTTGAATGCGTTCATCCAGTCGCACCGCTTGCGACAACGCGCGGGTTGCCGCCTTGAAGACCGCTTCGATGATGTGATGTTGATTGCGTCCGTACAAGAGTTCAATGTGCAAGTTGCAACGGCAATGTTCGGCGAAGGAATGCCAGAAATGTTCGGCCAACTCAACCGAAAAAGTGCCGACTTTATCGCGCGTGTTGGCGACGTGGTAAACCAAAAAATACCGCCCCGACAAATCCACGACCGCCCGCGCCAACGTCTCGTCCATCGGCACGTATGCTGCGCCATAACGTACGATGCCTTTTTTGTCGCCGAGTGCCTGGGCAAATGCCTGGCCTAAGCAAATCGCAATGTCTTCGACCGAATGATGATCGTCAATCTGTAAATCGCCGTTGCAAGTGACATCCAAATCAAACAGCCCGTGCCGCGCGAACAGGTCGAGCATGTGATCCAGAAAAGGAATTCCCGTAGCGATCTTGCTGACACCGGAGCCGTCGAGATTGAGGGTAACGCGAATATCAGTTTCTTTAGTAGTGCGAGTGATTTCTGCTTGGCGAGACATGATTAAGTTAGAGAGCACCTTATGCCGCTAATTCGACTACGGCAAAGCTTTTGTGAAGGGCTTGTTGTTGTGGCGTGGCGCGAATTTGATCCAACATTTTGGCAACGGTGATAGAAAAGTAATCGTGGCCGCAGTTGCGACAGGAAATCATTGGCACATTCTCCACAATCACTTGATGTTCACCTTTACCTACGATTTTGGTTCTGCGCACTTCACGAGCGGTGACATGACCACAGAGGTTACAAGTAATTTCAGGATTCATAAGCGATACGTTGTAATAAAAACCAGGTTTTTGTTGCGATCCCATTGTACGACGATAGCAAGGTCTTCCTCATCTGCACTTTTGCCGTACACCAGATATTTCCAATCTTGAAACCCATCATCCCATTGCCGCTCAACAATAGTACCTGTGTAAATGCATTGCTCCAAGTCGAAAACAAAGAAGCCATCTTCCGCCATTTCATCGTAGGCGTGATTGGTTAGGGAGGCGCGCCCGTCTTGAACGCACAATTGCATTGCTACCAGTACCTCATCATACATCGGACTTCCTCAGCCGAATATCTCCTGCAATGCTGCCAGCAAACGATCATTTTCCTGCGGTGTGCCAACGCTGATACGCACATAATCGCTGAGCATCGGCGCTTTGCTCACGTCACGAATCAACAAGCCGCGCTGTACCAAGGCCTCATATAATTCGCTCGGTGGAAGTGCGGTTTTGACGACAAAGAAGTTCGCCGCTGAAGGCACAGGCCGCAAGCCGTTGATGCTTTGCAAGGCACGGAACAACCGCTCTCGCTCGCGTTGTATTTTCTCGACCAGCGGATGCAACAAGTCCAAATGATCCAGCGCGATCTCTGCCGCTGTCATTGAGAAGTAATTCAAGCTGTACGGCATCTTGCATTTCATGAATTCGCGGATCAACTCCGGTGCAGCCAGACAATAGCCGACGCGTAATCCGCCCATCGCCATCGCCTTGGAAAACGTGCGCAAAATGACCAAATTGGGATAGTCGTTGAGCAAGGGAACAAAGTCTTCGCCGCCGATTTCCAAGTAGGCTTGATCCACGATGACGAGGCCGGAGCTATTGCGCAGTAGCATTTCCAGGTCGCGTTTGCTGATCGTGCATCCGGTCGGATTGTTCGGCGAACAGATAATCGCCAGGTCAATTTTTTGCACTTTGATGGCGGTTGCCAGACGCGGAATGTTGAAGCTCAAGTCGTCGTTCAATCGCACCGCCAGGATGTCGCCATTCATTACGTTGATGACTTGCGCGTAGACCGAGAACGTGGGTTCCGGCAGCAGTACACGCACACCTTTTTCGACGGTCGCGTTGATGACCGATTGAATCATTTCGTTAGAGCCGTTGCCCGCCATCACGCCATCGGCGCGCCAGCCCGTGTACGCCGCTAACTTTTCGTGCAAGCGCGTGGGCATAAAATCAGGGTATCGTGCCCAATCGTAGGCTGCGGCGCGCCGCAAGACTTCCTCTTTGATGGCTTGCGGCATCCCAAACGGGTTTTCGTTCTGATTGATTTTGATCGGCGTGTCAATTGGGTCAAGCGTGTAAGCCTTGATGGCGCGAACGTGTGGTTTGATTTTGTCTACAGACATAGGGGTTCAGATCGTTACTGCGATAATCGTCGTCCGTCACACTATAGTCAAGATTCCTAATGATGGCAAAGGAGCTATTCAGGGAGGACAAGACAGGGGCTGAGCAGTAGGCGGGGAAGCGCCGAGTAAATCAAAGTACGGGGTTGGGAGCCAAAGGAGCGCTTTGACTCCCAACTGAAAACACCAATTTAGAACAACAGCTTCAACGCGAACTGAATCTGGCGCGGCGTGTAGACGCCTGCCGTACTCGTGATCTTGCCGAAGTTCGCATTACCGAAGCTCGCGTTCGGATTTCCAAAGACCGGATGATTCGGCACATTGAACATCTCTGTACGGAATTGCAGGTTCCAGCCTTCCGTCAACTTGAACGTCTTGAAGATCGAAGCGTTAATGACGCTCTGATTCGGCCCGTAGCCTTGATTACGCGATGAATTGCCCAGCGTAAAATTGGCCGGCAGGGCAAACGCTGCCGGATCAAGGAACTGACCGCCTACCCCCACGGTTGGCGTGGCGACGCGGATGTTATCGCGCAGACGATTCGGACGTTCACCGCCGCCACCAATCACGCCGCTGACGTTTTGCTGATCGGTGACGGTAAACGGCAAGCCAGTTTGCCACGTCACGGTGCCATTCATCTGCCAGCCCCCGAGAACCTGCCCGGCTAAACCTTGCAAATTCCTGCCCCACGGCAATTCGTAATTCGCACCGAACGACCAGCGATACTTGATATTGAAATCGCTGGTCGCGCGGTCATAGCGTTTGACGTTGGCTACGACCTGATCAAACGGCCCGGCGAACATGCCATAGCCACCCGTACTGGTGCCGAGGCCGGTCACTTCGTCTACGCCGTGCGCCCAGGTGAACCCAGATGTCGCGCTGAAGCCTTGCGAGAAACGACGGTTGAAACTAAGTTGCAGCGCGTTATAACTCGCATTGCCTTGTGGCGTCAGATAGCTAATCGTCGAAACGCGCGGCGCGCGCGTAGCGTACGGGCGCGGATTCGCTGTCGCCGTGCCGCTGGGCAGCGCGCGATTGATGTCCGGGATCGCCATCGCCATGCGGCGGCCTTGCGTGCCGATATAAGCAATGCTTGCTACATTGTTGCCGAATTGTTTTTCGAGCGTGAGGTTGAATTGAATGTTGTAAGAAGATTTGAAATCCAAATCCATCGCCCCGATAGTCGAAGGAATAATCGCAGCCAGATTAAGTGCGCCATTCACGCGCGGAAACGCGCTCGGCTCGACGGGACGCGGCGGGCCTTGCGCAAACGTACCCGTGCCCGCCGGACAACCTGTGTTCGTCAAACTGCCCGTCGTCGAAGTGCCACAGGTAAAGGCCGCCGTGAAGGGCGCATTTTTCAGCAAGCCGTTCGACGCATAATCGCCGGGAAAGAAGCTCCAGCCAATGCCGCCGCGCAACACCATGCCTGACGCCACCGTCGCGGCAAAGCCGAAACGCGGCGCAAAATTCGAGTAATCCGTCCTGATACCAACGCTCTCGTTGCTATTTTCGCCTGCCGCCAGCACCGTCGCGCTGATGGGGTCAAAATTCGACAGCCGGTTGTATTGCTCGGTCTTCGGTGTGAACACGTCATAGCGCAAGCCGATGTTCAATGTCAGCCAGTTGTTCACGCGCCAGTCGTCCTGCACATACGCGCCAGTTTCCCAGGTGCGATAGCCAGGTTTGTATAGACTGGTCACGCGCTCAATCGCTACGGGTGCGCCGACAATGAAATTGGCCAGCCCGAAATTGAGCGGCGCGGGCGCATTGTTCGCCGTTGCGTTGAAGGTGAAACCGCCGCGCCCCGACCGGCTTTGCGTAAACGAAAACTGCCGCCGCATCAGCAAGGCCCCCATCTTCACGTTGTGCGCGCCGCGCGTCCAAGTGACCGCGCCGTTGTATTGAAACGTATTGCTGAAATTGAGCAGCGGCACAAACCACGCATCGCCCAAATCCTGAAACCCCTGAATAACGACGCGCGGCAAACCAAATGTTTGCTGGTCGCCGATGTTGACACAACTCACGGCATTGCACGGGAATCCCAAATCGTTCGCGGCGTTCTTCCCGTCGTTGATCGTCTTGGACTGGATGGCGACGCGCGTGTATCCCGTTTTCAGTTCGAGCAGTAGATTGGGACGAATTGTACGCACGAGGTTGAGTTGAATGTTTTGCGCGCGCGATTCATTCGGCCCGGCGAAACTGAACACCCCGCCCGGATTGATGCCGTTGACCGCCGGAAAGCCGGGGGGTTGCAACGTCGTCACGTCATTAAAGGAATAACGTCCGAACATATTCATCTTGTCATTCAGGCGATGATCTATGCGTGCGTCAAATGTTGAAGCGTCTTGCGAGCGCACGGGCGACGAAGCGAAGTTCGTCGTGTTGATGCCCGGCCCGGTTGGCAAGGGCAACAGCGCGGCGTATTTCAAAGCTATCGGATCGCGCAAGCTGGCATACACGCCTTGATCCAGCCGATTGAATGGTACGGCTCCGGCAGGCGCAGCGCCAATCGGATTTACGAAGTTGATTTGTTGCGCGGCATTCGCACAAATACCAGCCGCATTGAAACCCGCAGTGCAGTTTTCCGAAAAATCGCCGATGCGCTGTTTCGCTGTCGGAATCACCGCCGTGATCGCAATGCCCTGGCGAATCTTCAGGGCCTCGTAATCGCCAAAGAAGAAAGTGCGATCTTTGATAATAGGGCCGCCGATACTGCCACCGAACTGGTTCTGGCGGAATTTCGCTTTTGGTAACTGCGCGCCGCCAGTGAAATTGTAATTGCCGTTCGCATCGAATTTGTCGTTGCGAATAAATTCAAACAGCGAGCCATGAAAGTCGTTCGTGCCTGATTTCGTCAGAATGTTGACAACACCGCCCGAAGTGCGGCTGACTTCGGCGCTGTAAAGATTTGTCTGCACCTTGAATTCCTGAATCGCGTCAATCGAAGGCCGCACGCCAATCGTGCCGATGACGCGCTCGTTGTTGTCCATCCCATCAATCAGATTATTGTTGACGACGGGGTCTTGCCCGTTAACAGAATACGACGAACTCAAGCGCCGATCATCAGGCCGCGTGCCTGTTGCCAGGCCATTTGCTGGTCCCGGACTCACACCCGGCGCGAGCAGTGCGAGTTGAATGTAATTGCGTCCGTTGAGCGGCAATTCCTGCACGAGCTTGCCCGTAATAGCGGTGCCGACGGTCGAAGTATCGGTCTGTAGCACCGAAGCCTCGGCTGTAACAGTCACCGTTTCCGAAGTCTGGCCGACTTCCATTTTGGCATCCACGCGCGTGCGGTCGCCGCCTACCAGCGTCAGATTGTTAACCGTAAACCCTTTGAATCCGCTCGCCTCGACGCGTACAGAATATTGTCCAATCGGCAACAGGTTAATCGTGAATTCCCCTGAACTGTCGGTCGTGATAGTACGGGAGCTATTGGTCCCCAGATTGGTAACCGTGACTTTGGCATTGGGCAAGAACGCTCCCGTGTTGTCCGTGACCGTGCCGACCACGTCCGCCGTCGTCACCTGTGCCATCACGTTAGTGACGACCAAGGCGCAAAGAAATAGTATGGTCGGCGCGATGAGCCAACCCTGGGGTGAAAATTTGATTGGACTGTTCATATGTTTTCCTCTGGAAAAGGTAGGACAGGCGGCTTGCCTATCGAGCATTTATTAGCTTTCTGGGTGGCGACAGGCAGGTTGCCTGTCTTACCTCGCCAACTCCTCAGCAGCCTGGTCGCGAGCAAGACGAAGAAAAGGAAATCGGCTTGATGATTGGTAACTGTTGCTATTGCTCAAGCAGTTGCGCGTGTGCTGGTAATGGAACGATGAGTATGCCAATTGTTGCCGCAGACGTCAACGGCAGCAGGCTATTCTGATATGACAGTAGCCGCCCTGCAAAGATGGTTTTGGCTGACCAGGTTGGGCGGACTTATCGTGGTTTCGGCTGCAAGTGCGGGCGCTTTTAATGGGGTGACGCTTTTCCCAAATGCGATGACTGCTATATCAATTTGAGGGGGCTTGGCCTTTCATTCCTCACTTACCGTCAGGCGAATCGTGGCGGCGCGCGCGTGCGCTTGTAAGCCTTCCGCTTGCGCAATCAAATCAATACTTTGGGCTGTGCGTTGCAATTCCTCTTTCGTGTAGCGAATGAGGCTGGTGCGTTTCAGAAAATCGTAGACACCGAGCGCGGAAGAAAAGCGCGCCGTGCCGCCGGTTGGCAACACGTGATTCGTGCCGGCGAAGTAATCGCCAACAGACTCAGCCGAATAAGCACCAATAAAAATCGCGCCCGCGTGATGAATCTGCGCGGCAGTGGCTTCGCTGTTGGCGGTCATCACTTCAACGTGTTCGGGCGCGAGGCGATTGACCAATTGGCAAGCGGCATCCAGCGATTCCACAACAATTAACGCGCCGAAATCGGCAAGGGATTTTTCGATGATCTCTTTGCGTGGCAAGGTTGCACTTTGGCGCATCACCTCCGCCTGCACTTTGGCTGCCAGCCTTTCGCTGTTCGTGACCAGAATCGCGGCGGCGTCCTCGGAATGCTCGGCCTGCGACAGCAAATCAGCCGCAATGAAATCGGGGCGTGCGGTGTCGTCCGCAATCACGACGATCTCGCTGGGGCCAGCGATGGAGTCAATATCCACATCGCCGTAGACCAGTTTTTTCGCGGCGGCGACGTATTGATTGCCGGGGCCGACGATCTTGTCTACGCGGGGAATGGTCGTTGTGCCGTAGGCCAACGCCGCAACAGCTTGTGCGCCGCCTACCAAATAGACTTCAAACAAGCCGAGTTCTTTCAGCGTTGCGGCGATGACAGGGGATTGTCGGAATTGCGCCGGGGGGGTGACCACGACGATGCGCTTGACGCCTGCGACTTGGGCCGGAATCGCGTTCATCATCAGCGTAGACGGATAGGCCGCTTTACCGCCGGGAACGTAGAGGCCGACGATTTCCAGCGGCGATACGCGCTGGCCTAACCGCACGCCGTTTGCGCGCTCAATTTCCCAGGATTGGGTTAGTTGATGTTCGTGATAGAAACGAATGTTAGCGATGGCTTCACGCATTGCCGCAAGTAACGAATCATCCACTTGCGCGGCGAGTTCTTCGATCACGCTGCGCTCGGCGATCATTGTCTCTGGCGTATGCTGTACGCCATCGAAGCGCGCTGTGTAATCCAGCAACGCTTCATCGCCGCCACACTTGATGGCGTTAACGATGGTTTGCGTGTGGGCTAAGACTTCGTCCGTCAAGCCGCTGGTGCGTTGCAGGATTTGTTGGAGCTTCTGATCCTGCGTCGCAGCAAGGTCGGTAATTTTTAGTATCTCAATCATTGAATATTATGAAGGTCGTTGCTTGCGTTCCGCTTCCCGTTCCTGTGCTTTGTGGCGGAGCGGGCGTCCCTGTGCCGGGGTTGGGTCATTGACTAACCCGTAAGTTGCGCGTCCTTCGTGATCTTCCGGTAAGTATTCGGTGATGGGTAAGCCCTCTTCATTCACGAAGAGCAGGCAATGACAGTATTTGTAAATTTGCATATCGTCACAGGCGCAAATCCAGGTGCGATGGGCGATCTCTGTTTGCTTGTCAGGATAAAAGCGGCACGGGCAAAGTGGCTTGCCCAGCGTGTCGTGATGGCTGGCCAAGCCTAAGACGACGGCTTCGGTGACGGCTGGGTCAGGATGCGTCGTCGTACCGGATTTGGCACAATATTTTTCGACGAAATTTCGCATGCGCGCGAGACTTGCTTCGTTTATAGCTTGCTTCATCGCTTCTTCCCTTCGTTAGGATTTCTGCAAGGTTTCCGCCAGTTCCGTAATCAACCGGCTCATTTCATTACGATTCAAATGAAAACTCGCGCGGTTCACAATCAAGCGCGCCGTCGTTTCGGTAATCACATCAATCACTTCCAAGCCGTTTTCTTTCAGCGTGCGCCCGGTTTCGACCAAATCCACGATGCGGTCGGACAGCCCTAAAATGGGGGCTAATTCAACAGAACCGGATAAGTAAATCGTTTCAATCGGGATACCTTTGCGATGAAAATATTCCGTCGCGATGTTTGGATATTTCGTCGCTACGCGTACAGTCGCCAGCAAATTGTAATCCTGTCCGACGACTTCTTTGCGTCCGGCCACGGCGATCTTGCAATAGCCGAAGCCCAAATCGAGCGGTTCGTGAACATCGGCTTTCGCTTCGATCAACACGTCGCGTCCGCACACGCCTGCATCGGCGACACCATATTCGACGTATGTCGGCACGTCGCCCGGCTTGACGAAGATGAAGTTGAAGCGTCCGTCGGCGGATTGCACCAATAACTTGCGCGAGTTCAATTCGTCGGGAGCGACGAGAATGCCCGCGCGCGCAAAGAGCGCCAGGGCGTCTACCTGCATCCTTCCTTTGGCTAAAGCAATCGTGAGCATCATCTGAACCCGTAATGTTCAGAGTTCACGCTTCAGCGTGGTTTTATCGTGAAAACAACCAAGCTGAAGCTTGAACTCTGAACGCCTCTTATTGCAGCTTTACTTTCTTTCTATTGGCGCGCAGTGCGAGCGCTTTTTGAAATGCTTGCGTTGTATTGTCCTTGAGTTGAATAGTCTCGCTCGCCACTCCCGCAGGCTGAATGGGCCTGTGGCGTTGCGCGCCGACCAATCCATCGAGCGCGAATGAAAACCCGACGGCAGGTTCCGCTGCGCCGAAATTGCTAATCAAATTATCGTAGCGCCCCCCGCTACCGATTTCCGTGCCCCAGCCTGGCACGTAGACCTTAAACGTCAAGCCCGTATAGTATTTCAGTCCCCCCGCATCGCCGAAATCAATATCGAAATGTTCAGCCAAGCCCAGCGCCGTCAGCGTTTCATAAATTGCCGCCAATTGCTCAATCGCCGTGCGCGAAGTTTCATTGCGTACGGTTGCGCGTGCTTTGGCGAGGGCTTCGTCTTGGCCGGCAATTTGCGTAAGTTGGCAAAAGCTTTGGCGACGCTCCTGCGTCATCTGCGGTGCATTGGCTTGCAAGTATTTATCCAGCGCAAGCGAGTTGCGGCGATCAATCAATTCATGGAGTTGCGCTCGACTCGCCCCATTGATTTCCAGTGCGTTGGCGACGCCATTGAAAAAATCTACGTGTGAAAGCGCGATGCGAAAGTCACCGAGGCCAATGGTCGTCAGCAATTCTGCGGCGATCAGCAAGACTTCAATATCTGCCGTGGGAGAAGGCTGTCCGATTTGTTCGATGCCGAGTTGATGAAACTCCCGCGCCGCGCGTTCGGTCGGTTCATCGTAGCGAAAAACTTCGCCCGAATAACAGAGTCGAACCGGACGTTCCCGCTGCACAAAACGCGTGGCAACGGTGCGCGCTACGAGCGAAGTCATCTCCGGTCGGAGTGCCAGCAACGCACCATCGCGGTCGGTGAAACGATACGTGCGTTCGGCCCGTTCCGTTCCCATCCCGCGCGCAAACAGATCGTGATAGTCGAACATCGGCACAATGATTTCGCTGTAGGACCAGCCCGCGAAGACGTCCATCGCTTGCCGTTCGACGTGGCGACGCAAACGCACTTCTTCATCGAAAAAGTACTGCACGCCCGCCGGAATTTTGGTGAGTGAAGACATATTATTACAAAGAATCTTCGGGTGGATGCCAGCCAACTTTCACCCAATTGCGGCGAACTTTGAGCAGTAGCGTATGATTGAGCGATAATGCTGCTACGGTTGTACGACCAACGGGCGTAAGCCCAAATATCTGAACGCCTTCATCGTCCCACTGGAAATGCTCCTTCCAATTCTGAAGCCGAGGATTGCATAGCGAAACGGTTTCCTGCGAGACTGGGTCAAAATAGGAGCTACGAAAACTTTTGTGGCGATTACACCAGCCGCACGCCAGCCATAAATTTTCTTCTTCGTCGCTGCCGCCGAGAGCGTGGGCCAGAATGTGATCAATCTGTAGCCAATCCGGCATGTAATGCTGTAAGCAAAGACAATAGCCACAACGATTCTTAGCCGCCGTTCGCACACGGTCTTGCACCTCTTCGGGGATCGGTACTCGGCTCATGGCTTGGGGGCTTCTCTCAGACCGCGCCTGACTGCTTCAACCAACGCCTGCGATTTACGTAATAGGCCGCGCTCGTAATAACGCATAAATTGATTTAATTCTTCTTTTTCGGCGGATGTGAGTTCGTTTTCGCGATTGCCTGATAAAAGGTAGCTGAAGCGAGCTTGCTCCTGCGCCGAGAATTTCATGTTCGAGAGCGCCAACACCTCTTCGTCAGACAACTTTTCTACTGGCTCTTCGGCAAATGAGATTTCGAGCCAGTGCGCCAGTACCTCTTCGATTTGCTTTTTAGAAGTGAAGCCAATCTGGGCCGCTTGCCCAAGTACAAAATCTGAAATCTGTAGGGTGATTTGCTCAGCCATACGCCTCCTTTGATTTAGGCGCTTATTTTACACCCAACAACTCGACATCAAAAATCAACGTCGCATTCGGTGGAATCACACCGCCCGCGCCACGTGCGCCATAGCCCAACTCCGACGGGATCACGAGGGTGCGTTTGCCGCCGATTTTCATCGTCATCACGCCTTCGTCCCAGCCTTTGATGACGCGGCCAATGCCGATTTGAAATTCAAAAGGTTCATTCCGATCTACCGAACTGTCGAATTTTCTGCCGTTTTCCAGCGTGCCGGTGTAATGCACGCGGACGGTTTGGCCGGGCTGCGGACTTACGCCGGTGCCTTCGACGGTGTCAATGTATTGTAAGCCTGATGCGGTTGTATTCACTTTCTTTCCTCCTGCTAGTTTTTTCGCTACATAAAAGATGGAAGTCAGCGGTGTGACTTGCCAGGAAACCATTTGCCAGCGTCCCCGACGCAGGAACCAGACCGCCGTGTAGCGTAACGGTTTTTGATTCCAATTGACTTGGCCTGTGACGATGCCTGTTGTGGCGACCAGCCGTACTTTGATGTCTTCCGGCGCGCTGGTTTGCGGTGCCGCAGCATTCACTTTGGCGATGAAATCCGCTCTGGTGACGACGGCTCCATCGTCCTCTGTACCGAGAAAGTCCAGCGCCAGAATTCGCTCTAAAACGGTGGTGTCCTGTTGCTCCAGCGCCGTAAAGAATTGTTTTTCCAGACGACTGATCGGCACTTCGATGACCGGTTTGGCGGCACGGCGCGGCACGGATTTGGATTGCGCCTCTGCGAGGGAACAAAAAATGACGATGAGAAATAGAATTGCTAAAGATCGCTTCATGAAAATTTATACCTCTCGAATGGTTCTGCCTTGATTGTCTACGTTGACGGCCATTGCTTGTGCCTGGATGCCGCAAGCTTCGATTCGCGCTTTCATCGCGGCGGCAATGTCGGTGCAATCGCCGAGCGCAAACGCGATCATCGTGGAGCCTGCGCCGCTAATCGCGACGCCAAGCAAGCCGGGATATTTTTCCAGTTCATTGTTCAGCTTTAGCACTTCGCTCAACGCCGGAACCAGCGGCGCACGATATGGTTGATGCAAACGGTCGCGCAAGGCTTCGGGGATAAGCTCATAGCGGCCTTCCGAAAGCGCGGCTTGCAACAAAGCGGTGCGTTGCATATTGAAAATCGCATCGCGCATCGGAATCTCTTTCGGCAAAGCGGCGCGCATCTTGGCGGTTTCCATTTCAAAGTCGGGAATGACGATAGCGATCTTAATGGCTTCCGGCCAGGTGCGTTTGACGGCTAAGAGCGAGAAATGCCCATCGGCTTCGTCCTTTACGCACGCCAGCACCAGGCCGCCGAGGTAACTGGGCGCAAGGTTGTCGCCGTGATTTTCGTAGTGCATCGCATAGCGAAAGAATTCCTTTTCGCTGAGTCGTTCGCCCCTCAATACTTCATACACCGAAATTCCGGCGATGATCGCCGAACTGCTGCTGCCGAGGCCGCGTGCCAGGGGGATTTGCGATTCGATATGCAGCTTGGCTCCGCCTAATTGCCGCCCACGTTCAGCGGCGACGAAGTTGGCGACCTGCCAGATGAAGTTGGATTCATCACGCGGAATCACCTCCGCGCCTTCACCTGACAACGTGATTTCAACGCCGCTGCTGCGCGGTTCCACCGTTACCCGCAGGTACAGCGACAACGCTAATCCACAAGTATCAAAACTGGCTCCGAGGTTAGAGGTTGAAGCGGGAACGGTGATCGTAAATTGCGGATTGCGGATTGCGGATTGCGGATTATTTGTTGTACTCATCGCTCCAATTGTTGCAGCAGTCAGGATCGGGCTACAGTCTTTCAATCCGCAATCCGCAATCCGCAATCATCAAGCTCCTATGTATTTGGCATACAGTGACCGCGCAAGCGTGAGGTCATCCGTGCCTTGGATAATGCCGCGCGCGTCAGGAAAGATCGTCATCTCGTAGCCTTCACCCGCGAACTTCAAAAGGTAGCGATTGTAGCTTACTTCGCCCGAATTGCTAAGCCGTGCGGCTAATTGTGCGAGATTGAGTGAGGTATGTATGGCCGGAGAGATTTGTACCGCATTGCGTCCACAAAGCGACAGCACCAGTTGCCCGGCGTGCGCCGTAAGAAATTCAAATTGATGGTGAGCACAGGTCGGACAATCACTTTCTGGCTAATCCGAGTTTGATTTGGGTGACACGATGATCCCACAAATCGAATTGCAGTAGCTTGCCATGCAACTTGTTGGTGTTTCCCGTCAGAATCTTCAACGCTTCCGTGACCTGATACGAAGCAATCGTGGCGATAATCGGCAAGATCACGCCCGCCGTGTCACAAGTCGGCGAAGTGCCAGGGGCAGGAGCATCCAGGAAGATGCAACGCAAACATGGCGTTTGTTTTGGAATGATCGTCATCTGCACGCCGTACGAACCCACCGCTGCGCCATAAATCCACGGCTTGCCCAATTTCACCGCCGCATCGTTCAGCACATACCGCGTCTCGAAATTATCCGTCCCATCCAGCACGACATCGGCATCATGAATCAGTTCCTCAACGTTCGTGTAATTCACATCCGCGACGCGCGCGTCTACTTCGATGTCAGAATTGATGCGGGCAATCCGCTCCGCCGCCGCTATCGCTTTGGGCAAGCGGTCGGCGACATCGCGTTCCTCAAACATAATCTGGCGTTGCAGATTGGAAGCTTCGATAAAGTCACGGTCAATGATGCGCAGGCGTTTGACCCCGGCGCGTGCCAGCGTTTCGGCTTGCATTGCACCGAGCGCGCCACAGCCGATGATAACCGCGTCGCGCGTGGGCGAGTCGTGCTTGTCCTGCGGAGCCGATGCCGGCGAAAAGAATTTGGCGGGAATAACGTTCGAGTGACATCGCACCTACTATAGCTTTTAAGCAAAGAAAATTCACCACGAAGTACACAAAGAGCACGAAGAGAGACAGGGAGAAGATGCAGTTCTCTCTCTTCCTCTCGTCTTCGTGTTCTTCGTGCCCTTCGTGGTTTTATTTTCTTAGTTTCTTTCCCGCGCTTGCATACTTCAGCCCGACGTTGACGAGCATCGGAGTGCCGGGTTTGACCGCGACGCGATAAACGGTTTGTGGCCCCGGATCATCTTGCGTGAGTTGACGCGTTGAAGTCGCCCCTGCCTCTTGCTCCGCCTTTGTCCAGGGGCGGCCTGCGCCGTTTGCCAACTCGAACGCTTCCGTTGTCCCACCCCATTGCTTTTCCCATTGAGTAAGCATTTCGGGCGCAAGCTTTAAGGCTTTGTCGCTAATGGTAATTTCTTTCAGCGGTTGTGGCGAGACGATGACTGTCACCACTTCGCCGACTTGATCACTGCGCGTTTGCTTCAGCGTGAAGTAGTTCGGGCGATCATCCTGCGCGGGAATTTCGATGATGTGGCCGGGCGCAGCTTTGTTGTCGCCGCCGCGCGTGCGCGTAGTCGGAAAGATCAAATACGGCTCGCCCAGTGACCCATCCGCATATTTTTCCCGATCAATCACATACAGGAAGCTGGTTTGCGGCGCTTCAAAACTGAGGCGAATCTTTTCGCCCATTTTCAGCGGCATGTTGGCAGCGACGCGTTCCGGTGTCCATTCCACCGTCTCAGCACCTTCATGGACAATGATGCGCGCTGTATTGTCGGTTGTTTTCGCCGGACGCAACCGCCAAATCGTCAGGCCAAGTTGTTGGTAGTTTCCAGTCGGCATCGCTTTTTTGCTGGTGGTGCTGCGATAGCTTGAACGTCCGGTTGAGGACGCTGTTGATTTGGGCGGACGCGCTTTGATGAATTCTTCCGGGATGATTTGGCGGGAAGACTCATCCTGGGCGATAGCAGGCAGGCTAAAGGCGAGACACATTGTGATGAGAACGAAAAATCTGTTCATGTTTTCCTCCTGCTTATAAAAGCGAAATGCAAAAGTAAAATCCCTCAAGATAATTTGCTTTCTTCACACAAGTGAATGATTCGCTGCTACGGGAGTATTTCACCGCCATTCCCCTTGCAATACAAACGCCGCCCAATAATACGGCGCTTGCCAAGGCTTCTGCTTCCACATTTCGATCTGGGCGGCGCGCAAGGCGGCGGCGGGGCGCTGATTTTCTTTTAGCATTTGGCGATAAAAGATCGTCATCAATTCCGCCGTAGCTTTGTCGTTGACGCTCCACAAACTGACGACGACGCGGGCGGCTCCGGCGTACATAAAGCCACGCGTTAAGCCCATCAAGCCTTCGCCTTTGACCTCTTTACCCAAGCCCGTTTGGCACGCGCTCAGCACAACCAATTCTGCCGGGAAGTTTAAGTTGTAGATTTCGTGCGCGCGCAAAAAACCATCCTGCGGTTTGCCTGTTTCATCTACGAGCGACAAGACAAGCGAAGACAGGCCAGGGCGTTCGCTATCAATCAGCCCGTGCGTCGCAAAGTGCAAATACCGATATTGGCTCAAGGCGGGATTCAGCGCGGCGGCACGTGTGGCGGCAAAGTCGGTCGCCTTGAAGCTGTCGGCTTTAGGCACGAACGCCAGGATTTGCTCGGCCTCCTGGCGTGTGAAGGGCAGACGCGGAATCGCCAGACTGCTCGTGCCAGACATCGCCTTTTCGTCTTCGTGAACGATGCTGCGTGCCTTGGCTCGTTCGCTGCTCGTACTGTTTTTGTTGGCCAGGTTGCGATTAATCGCCTCTTCCCGTGTGAACACCGGATCGGCAAAGACGGCTAAGGCTTTCGGCGCAGGCTGGGCGGTTGGCCGTTTCCAGGCGCAACACGGCCAGCGTGGAGGCGGAAGGGAGGGTGATGATTTCGTGGCGGACGATCACGAGGCAGAAGGGGAGAGGCGGCGGTTTTCTCTTCGCTCCTTTCCTTTCCCCTTTTCCCCTTCTCCCTTCTCTCGGCACGGGCAACGCTCCAAACGGCACATATTGCAGTGCACCATCCGCCACAACAATCAGGCGCTGGTTTTCAAGCAGGCGGCAACGGGGCTCAAGAACATCTGGCTTAGCGTAGCGGCACGTCGTGGGCAATTGAGTGTCGGCTTGCAGAATGCGGGCTTCGCGCTGCCGTGTCGTTTCGCCGCGCTGCCGCTGGCTGCGGGCGGTCAGCAAATCTCGAAATTGCAGGGCGGCCTGTTCGATTTGCGCGCGCTTGGGCAGCGGAAAACTGGTGATGGAATTCTTCGTCACTGCCCACAGCCAGCTTCGTTCTTCGCCGAGCGAATATTCCAACAGCAGGGAATCGGCATCCAATTGTTGTTGGATTGCCGTCAGGCTCAGCGGCTGCGGTTGCGTCAAGGCCGCGTACTGTGGATTGCTTTGGCGAATCCTGGCTTCGACCTGATTGTATTCATCTTCGAGCGCGCTGATTTCCTGCTTGAGGGTTTGCAATTGTGCAGCGTTGCTGCGCTGCGCGGTTAATTGCAACTGGCGTTGGGCTTTGGCATTGAGTTGTTGGATCAGCTTATTGGATTGTTCAAGCAAAGCCTTGTCTATGCCTGCTCGCAGGTTCGCGCGTGCTTCGGTTAAGAGTTCCACCAGGCTGCGGGCGCGGGCGCGTTCGCTGGCTTGCAGCGCGAGCGCATCGTAGCCCGCGCTTGGCTGCGCCTGATGCAACCGCATCAAAATATCTAGATTGAGTTCGTAGTATTTGTGGACTGAAGCGAGGTATGAGGCGCGCAATTGTTGACTGCCCACCTCGGCGCGCACAGCTTCCGCTTGGGCAAGCGCCGCTTCGATTTGCTGCTGTGCGGCGCTGAGATTCCCTGAAGCACGTTCGG
Organism: uncultured Acidobacteriota bacterium; assembly: GCA_963794955.1. Taxonomy (GTDB): domain Bacteria; phylum Acidobacteriota; class Blastocatellia; order RBC074; family RBC074; genus JAFDVL01. Next base: position 86,667 of record CAWCGF010000013.1, on the reverse strand, counting down.
CGCGCGCCAGGCCATATAGCGCCTGCGCTTCGTTCGAGCGATTGCCAATGGCTTGCAGCGTCGTCAAGGCGGGCGTCAACAACCCCTTAGCTTTCGTGGGATTGTTTTGTCTCAGGTGCAGCTCGGCGATGCTCAACAGCACAATGGATTCTCGATAACCGTCCCCGGCAGTGCGCAAGAGCGGCAAGGCTTGATTGTAAAACTCCAACGCGGTGGACGCGTCATTCGAGTTGGCTTGCAGGTCGCCCAGCCGTTGCAAGACGAGTGCTTCGCCGCGCCGATCTCCCGCTTCTCGAAAGAGTTTGAGGGAAAGCTGATATGACGTTAACGCTTGGGCGGCATTCTCTTGTTGTGCTTCGGCCAGCCCGATGTTGCTCAGGATTTCGGCCTCTTCGCGGCGGTTGCCGAGCGTACGCCAGAAGGCGAGCGCCTGACGGTAATAATCCAGCGCCTTGCCCGCTTCCCCCAATCTTTCATACACCAATCCCATATTGTTGAGCACTGCCGCTTCCCCGCGCTTGTTGGCCAGCGCCCGATACAACCCTTGTGCCTGCAACGCGAACTCCAGTGCGTTTTGCCATTCGTCTAGTCGGTAATAGGCCGTGCCTATACGCGTCAGCGTTTCCGCCGCCTGGAATTGCTCGCCCAGCTTTTGCCAAACCGCGAGCGCCTGGTCGTAGTAGCCCAATGCCACTCGTGGTTCACCAAGCTGACTATTGACCAGCCCCAGGTTGATGAGCGTGCGTGCTTCGCCGTAGGTATCCTGGAACGAGCGCCACTGCACCAGCGATTGCTCGTAATATTCCAATGCCTTGGGCAATTCGCCGAGTTCGTTGAGGATGATGGCGAGCGTGGTCAACGTGTGGGCTGCTTCCCGCTGTTGCCCACTGGCGCGCAATAATTCCAGCGCATACCCAGAGTACACCAGGGCATGTTGTGTCTGCCCAATATCTCGGTATACCGAAACGAGGTAATGCAGCGTGTGGGCGACCATCAAACGGTCGTCTAAGACTTGCCAGATTCTGAGCGCCTCCGCGAATTTTTGCGCCGCTTGTTCTTGTGCCTCGGCGCTTGTTCCTTCACTCAGAAATTTGCCCGCCGCATAAAACTGTTGTGCGGTGAGCCACCGCTGATCCGGTTCGGTGGCAGGGCGGAGCGCCCGGATTTTTACTTCATAGGTTCCGGCGGGGGCGCTTTGGCTGGGCGAGACGATTTCAATGCGGTGCTGTCCGGGTTGTGTGGCGATGACGGCGGCGACCTCTGGGCCTTGCGTGCCATTGAGTGTGTCCATCGCAATCAACCTTTGTTGGTTTGGCGCGGAGAGTCTTAGCTCAACGTCAATGCCACGTTGCTCCACTGCTACACAGAGATATTGGCCTTCCAGTAATGGAACCTGAAACACGTGGGTGTCGCCGCCATTCAATTGCCGTACGATGGCGTCGCCGGGCACTAATGTTGTGATAGTTTCTGGCTGCGGCGCGCAAGCGGCACTTGCCTGCCAGCAGAACAACGCCGCAAAGGCGAGGAGGAAGCGAGAAGATTGTCGGCGGAGCAGAGGTTTTTTCAATCCGAGCATAGGAATACGTCGCTCGTTCTCCTGCCGCGCCGCGCCTGCGCTCTCAGGTGCGGCGCGGCAGGAGACTGTATTTTAACTGCCAGTGGCATTCTTCGGCTCACCGCCGCCACTCTTCATCTAGGTCGCGTCCTTTTTTCGCTGCCTTTTTCTCTTTCGCCGGGGCGTCTGATTTTTTGGCTTGGGTTGTTTTTTTACCAGTTTGTTTCATGGACATATTATCTCTCCTTGGAAAATGTACGACAGGCGGCTCGCTTGTCGAGAATGATAAGGTTCCGGGGGGCGACAAGCAGGTTGCCTGTCATACATCGTCAACTCCTTGGTTAAGAGCAAACAATTTGGGCGACCTCTAAGAGTTCGCCTTGGTAGACGGATACGCAGCGTTGCGTATCCGTTTGGGGTAAGGTCAGGCATCGGAAAAATCATTGGCGAGTTTTTCTTTCGCCTGCTCTCGCAACGCGTCCTGAAAATGCTTGATGGAGTATTGTTGCCAAGGCACCACATAGCTCGGTGTCGGTGGCAGCGGAATGATAATCTCTTTTTCCGGGTCATCGGTGCGCAACCACACGGCAAAGATGGCCATCGCGTTAATGCGCAACAATGCTGGCTTGAAGAGCAATGCGCCCACTTTCTTCGCCAGGCTTTCGTCTTGCAAGACTTTGTAAATGCCGTCAATGTATGGCCCTTTATCCAACTCAGCGACGTGGTGATCAGTGCCATCCTCCTCCATTTGCACCTCAATGGCGTAGTTACGATCTTTGCCGGATTGTGCCAAATAGCGCCAACCGATAATCTCGGCCTGGCGGAGGCCATGGGCAGCGGCCATCTCATCCAGCCCTACGCAATAAACGGGATGCGGCCAGTGTTTTTGCCAATCTGCTAACACCGCTTTCATCATTTCGGCATTGTGGCGATAAGCCTTCGGCGTTGTTTTGGCCGCTTCGCGCAACGCTTGCATGGATTCCGCCGGTGGTTCATAGGGTCGAATGGGCATTGCTTTCTCCTGGAGCTAGGGACGAAGTTGGCGTTCCCGCTCGAACAAGTACGAGTGTGTCCATGTTCCTTCCCCCTTGTAACGAGATTTGAGCGTGCGATAGGTGATGTATGACGCCGCCGGGTCCTTGGGGTCAGCAATGCGCAGCCAAGTGTAACTCTCGCTTCTTGGGTCGGGTGGCCCGACGGCGGTAATCACGACAAAATGGCCGCCGCCGCCTTTCCATCCGAGGCGTACTCCGACGGGCGCGCCTTGATTGATTTGCTCGCGGATTTCCTGGAGCGATAACGGATAGTTACAACGCGAAGACGACAAGTCCATAATATCCAGCGCGTCTACCAACTTGAAGGTGCGATTACATTCTTTGCGGCGGGAAAATTCGCAACAATTTGTTTCGGTTTTATGCTCCTTGCTCCGCCCGAAACATTCCTTCACGATGTCGCATTGCGTGCGTTCATTGGCGGCATCGAAGAAGCTCAAGAGGCTGTTGGTCACGGCGGCCCAGCACCAATTGCCACGCCGTTGCTTTTCGATCTCAAAACGCATTACTGCTACCGACTTCACCAGCACATCGGTCTGGGCATCAGCCGCCAGTCGCAAGCCCATGAGATTCTCGCCCTCCTCCAGATAGAAATGTGGCAAGTACCACGATTGTTGGTAGAACTTGAGCGTTTTCGGATCAATCTCTAACGGCCATTCTTCGTCATTGATACTGAAAATGACCGGCTGATCGGATTCGGTGTAAGTCGTGCGGCGCATTTCCAGGATGAGCACGACGCCGTGTTTGCTGGGCATTTGCAAGGCGAGTTGTAACCCCTTGCCTCGTGCGCTGAGTTGCCAGGCACCTTCGTACGAAGACCCTTTAGCTTCTGGCTGAAACCACGCTCCGTCGCTTTCGCTCAGCTTGAAATGCGCCGTCGGTTTTGGGTTGGCCACAGACAGGTCAAGCTTTTCCAGCCCTAACAATTTGTCAACAATCCGTCCAGCAACTACGGGACGGAATTGCCCCGTTTTTAAGGCAGATTGGTTGACTGAGTTCAACTTCATACGCGATCTCAACCTCAGCAAAAATTCATCATGCGAAACGACTACCGCTACTCAATACGCAATAATGAATCGAGTCTATGCGTAACCTGAAGCAGAGTCAATTCGCCCAAATGCCTGCTTATTTCCAATTGCCAATCAGAATAAAGGGCGCCCATGGCGCGGTTTTGTCCACATCGAAGAGAATTTGTCTCTTCTATTTAGGTAAGCGTATTGGCAGTGAGAATTCCCTCACGGTGGGGTGGAGATGGGGAGATGGGGAGCAACAGCCTCGCTCGTTCCCGCACTCCCGCACTCCCCATCTCCTTCTACCGGTGTTTCAACTTTACCAGGTTGGCCAGGAGGTCACTGGTTGACGTGACAGTTGTTTGTTCTTTGGTTTCGTCTGATTTGGCGACGGACTGGGGGAGGTGCTGATTCAGCAACGCAAGGATGGCAGCGCGTTGGGTGACATTTTTAATTTCGGGCTGGGCGACAGTTTTGATAGCTTCGATTTCGGGGATGGGTTGCGCGGCCCACACAATCCAGAATTTTTCCTCGCCTTGGTGTTCGGCAAAAATATTGTTGCCAGTTTGAATGTTTTGATTAGCGGCGACGGCAGCGTTGAGATTGTTATTGGCAGGCGTGGGATACAGCAAATTCAGACTGGTTTGGCCGCCTGTGGTGAGGCCTTCGTTGAGCAAATACAGATAGCCTGCCTGGGGGCTGGTCAGATTGAATTTGAAGCGCGAGCCATTCGGAAACCAATCGCGCCCGGCGGATTGAAGGGGCTGGCCTTCCAATTTACCCGCGATCATCCGTTGCGCTGTTAACCACCAGGTCAATTCACGCTGCGGTTGCGGGGCGGCGCTTTGCTTCGCCGTGGGCGGAAGCGGCATCGCAGGTTGGAACCAATACCAGGAACCGATGCTCAAGCCAGCTACGACTAACACGCCCAGCAGTGAGGCGCGGGCCGAGATGCGGGCTGGCGGTGGTGCGGGTGGAACGGAGGCGACTGCTTGCGACGCTGCCGGGTTGTGCTGGGTCTGTAACACCGGAGCCAGTTCCAACGTCGGGGCTTCAAGGACTTGTCGGATCGTCGTTTCCTCGGCTTGTGCGGCGAAGTGCTTCAACTCGGAGGTCAAGGCGAGCTTGTGCTGCACGGCTTTCAAGGTTTGCCCTACCTCTCGCACCGTGGCGCAGCGGTCGTTGGGGTCTTTCGCCAGCGTCTGATGAATCGTGTGTTCCAATTCCGGCGGCAAGCCAACGGGTAATTGCAGCGGTTCGCGTTCCAGAATCGCGACAAGCAAGTCAGCTTGAGTGTCGCCGCCGAAGGGACGCGCCCCGCTCACCATTTCAAAGAGCACAACGCCCAGGCTCCAAATATCAGAGCGGGCATCTACTTTCTGTCCGCGCGCTTGTTCGGGCGACATATAACTCGGTGTGCCCATCACGATGCCGGGCATCGTCGAAAGAAGGGGAGGAGGGGAGTGGGGGAGTGAGGGAGATAAAGGCAAGGTGGGGTCGTCTTCTCCCCGTCTCCCTTTCTCTCCTTCTCCCCTTCTCTGACTCTGCTCCATCAGCTTTGCCAAGCCGAAATCCAGCACTTTTACATAGCCGTCCGGCCTGAGCATGATGTTTTCGGGCTTGATGTCGCGGTGAATGATGCCGGCTTCGTGCGCGGCGGTCAGGGCAGCGGCGATTTGAATGGCGATGTCCAGGGCTTCTTGGAGCGGCAAGTTACCGCGTTTGAGGCGGTCGCGCAGCGTTTCGCCTTCGATGAATTCGGTGGCAATGAAATGCGAGTCTTCGGTTTTTCCGATCTCATAGACGGTCAGGATGTTGGGATGATTGAGCGCCGAAGCGGCCTTGGCCTCGCGCTCGAAACGATGCACCAAATCCGGTTCTGTGGTGTAACGCGCGGGCAGGATTTTCAGCGCAGCTTTACGCCCCAGACTGGTGTCGGTGGCGAGATAGACTTCGCCCATGCCGCCTTTGCCAAGCAAGGAACCGATTTCATAATGCGAGATCAGGCGCGGAGTAGCAGGCATTTGAATTTGCGTGGCTGTTTCAGCAAATAAGGGCTGCGCCTGTTTGATTGCAGGCGCGTCCAGAAAGCTAGCCGCGCTATCGTGCGCGGCCAATAAGGATTCGACTTCTTTGCGGAGTTCTGGATCATCAGCACAAGCTTGGTTCAGAAAGCCCGCACGTTCCTGGGGCGCGCACTCCAGCGAGGCGTGAAATACCTCCTGCATTCGTTTTATTCGGTCATTGGTCATTGGTCACTGGTCATTGGTCATTGGTTTCTCCCCATAAAGTCTTTTGCCCAAACCAGTGGCAAGGGACAAGTAACCAATGACTACTGACTCATCTTCTTCTTGAGCCAGGCGCGGGCAAAGGCCCAATCGCGCTCGACGGTGGCGTGCGAACTGCCCAGGGCTTTGGCGGTTTCCTCAATCGTTAGCCCGCCGAAATAGCGCAATTCCACGACCTGAGCATGCTGCGGAGAAACTGCTGTCAACTCATCTAACGCTTCATCCAGCGCCAAAAGCTTAACCTCTGGTTGGGCGCTGAACCGATCTACTTCGCTTAACGAAAGCGCATATTCACCGCCGCCGCGTTTATCGGCCAGGTGACGCCGCGCGTGATCTACCAGGATGTTGCGCATCAACGTCGCCGCGAGGCCGAAAAATTGCGTGCGATTTTGCCACGAGACGACATTTTGATCCACCATCCGTAAATAAGCTTCATGCACTAAGGCCGTCGGTTGCAACGTATGATTGACGCGTTCGTGGCTTAAATAATGCCGCGCCAGTCGTCGCAATTCATCATAGACGAGCGGCAACAACCGTTCGCGCGCCGTCGCATCGCCTTCGCTCCAATTCATTAGCAATTGCGAGATTTCGTTGGGCATCGCTTATTTAAGAAAAACCTTCTTCACCACGAAGCTCACGAAGAACACGAAGGGAAAGGTAAAGAGAAGAAGCGACGAAGTAATAATAGGTAGTGGTGAAGCCCGGGGGGATATGTCAGTGGCGCGCGCGTCAGCAAGGGCTAGACTGGTGAAGAGCAGCCCTTGCTGACGCGCGGGCTACTGACACGCAACCTGACCGGTATCCCCCTCGATTTACCTACTATCTAATAATGTATTGTCTCTTTCCATTCCTCTTTTTCTTCTTCGTGCGCTTTGTGTTCTTCGTGGTGAATTCTTTTTCTTCTCATCCCAGCTTCACGGTTTTGCCCGTACGCGCTGCTTCATAAATCGCCATCATAATCTTCAGGTCGCGCCAGCCTTCTTCGCCCGGTGTGAGCGGTTCTTTATTCTCCATTACGCATTCAGACAGGTGATCCATCTCCGCCGCAAAATGATCTACGGGACGAATGTCGCGTTCGGCCAATTGTCCACCAATTCGCGTGCGCATGCGCGCGCCAGTGTAACTGGTTGCTGGTTCCAGTTCCACCCAGCCTTTGGTGCCGATGACGCGAATGTGATTTTGTCCAGCATAGCCATAGCTGGAAGTGCATTGCCCCAGCACACCACTGGGAAAGCGCAATTGGAAGTTAATCATGTCTTCGACTTCTTTGAAGCGCACGTCGCTGCGATCCGTGTATTCCATCGCATTCACTTCGCTGGGTTCTTCACCGGTGCAATAGCGCGTGGCCTGCAAGGCGTACAAGCCAATGTCCATCAGCGATCCGCCCCCAGCCAACGCTTTACTCAATCGCCATTGTTTCGGATCGCCAATATTGAAGCCATGATCGCTGATGACTGCGCGGATGGGGCCGAGCAGTTCTTTGTCTTGCGACAACTTGATGAGCGTCTGGTTGAAGGGTTCGTAGCGGCAACGATAGGCGACCATTAACTTTTTGCCAGCTTTTTTACAAGCGGTGATCATGTCTTCGCAATCCTTCGGCGTGTTCGCCATCGGCTTTTCGGTCAGGATGTGCTTGCCGGCCTGTGCGCCACGCACGGTGTATTCGGCGTGCATGCCGTTGGGCAAGACGATGTAAATGATGTCTACGTCGGGGTTGTTTTTGAGTTGGTCGTAGGTTTCGTAGCTGTAGATGTTTTTGGGCTGGACGCCGTAGCGCGCCGCCAACTTATCGGCTTTGTCCCGATGCCCGCTAACGAAGGCAGTCACTTTTGACTTCTCGCATTTGGCAAAGGCCGGCAGGATTTGATTGATAGCCAAGCTGCCCAAACCCACAATCGCCCAGCCCAGCTTTTTGCCGGGTGGATCGGGCACACGTTGCGCAAACGAGGTGGTAGCCGCTAGTGATCCGGCGACGAGCGAGACGTGGGAGGCTTGTTTGATAAAATCACGACGGGTAACAGCTAACATTCTTTACTCCTCTGGTTTTGTGTTGATTAGTTGGTTGTATCTTTGACTTTGCGGCGCAATTGTAGGACAAGATGCACCGTGATTCTAGCGTCATGACGGTGCCAGCGAAATTATGAGATGGCGCATAAACTTTCCCCTTTGTGCCCGTCTCCGCAAGCGATACCCAGGGGAGACCTGCGCAAACTGGAAAGTTTACGCTACACCCCCAGCGGCGAAGCTGTAACCTTGCGCTTACGCGCTTCGTCATCAGATATATCAAATTTCTCATACTATTTACAGGAGACCGAATCATGTTCACTCGTCATTTGACCAAGCTCGTTGCCGTGCTATTGGCGTGTAGCTTGGCCCTCACTTCCGTTCCCGCTCAGAAAAGTAAAGCTGCCAAAGGACAGGTGCCTGTGGAAGACCTGAAGACCTGGCTGACCTATCTCTCTTCTGATGAACTCGAAGGCCGCGCGACCTATTCCGAAGGACTCGGCCTTGCCGCCGCCTACCTTGCCCAGCAATTACAAGCAATGGGCGTCAAGCCGGGGGGCGACAATGGGTCGTATTTTCAGCGCGTCAAAGTGCTCGGCATCAAAAGCACGAATCGTTCGACATTAACCGTGGAAGTCAATGGCGAGTCGCGCACATTCAAAGACGGCGCAGGCATCAGCTTCCCGAAAAACGTCGGCGGCAAGCGCAGCGTGACGGTGGAGCAGGTGGATTTCCTCGGCTATGGCCTGGATGCGCCCGCCGCCAATCATAACGATTATGCGGGCAAGAATGTGCAAGGCAAAGCCGTCGTTTATCTGGGGGGGCAAGGGCCAAAAGGTTTGGCCCCACAATTTCGTCGCATGCTCGGTGGACGCGCGCGTTACGCGACTGATCAAGGCAAAGCCGTCGCGGCAATTGGCCCGGCCTTGACCGGTGGCTTTGGCGGGCGTGGCGGCGGCGCGGGCGTTCGTCCCGTCGCTGTGCAGGCGGATTTCACGACGGTGCAACGGCTGGATACACCGACGCCTCCGGTAGTGACCGCGCAAGATGAGTTTTTTGAATTCCTCTTCAGCAACTCTGAAGTCAAATATGCTGAGTTGAAAGACAAGGCTGCCAAACAAGAAGCCCTGCCATCCTTCGCGCTCAAAGGCGTGAAGCTCACGTTCAATTTGGACGCGGATTATCAAACGGTGCGCACGCAATACACGCGCAACGTGATCGGTGTGATTGAAGGTAGCGATCCCAAACTGAAAGACACGTTTGTGACCTTTGGCGCGCATTACGATCACGTCGGTTATGCCGAGGGCGAAGTTGTGAATGGCGCGCGGCAAGGCGCTGTCGGACGCGTCAAGCAAGGCGCTGCCGAAGATCGTATCTGGAACGGCGCAGACGATGACGGTTCCGGCACCGCGACCTTGCTGGGCGTGGCCAAAGCCTTTGTCACCGGCCCGAAACCAAAACGTTCGGTTGCCTTCCTCTGGCACGCGGGCGAAGAGCGTGGCTTGCTCGGTTCGCGTTACAACGCGGATTATCCGGCGATTCCGCTTGAGAAGACCGTCGCCAATTTGAATATGGATATGGTCGGGCGGAACCGCGATGACAAACCCGAAGAAGAAAATTCCGTCTATCTGGTTGGCTCCGACCGCATCAGCAGCGAATTGCATACCCTTAGCATCGCCGCGAATGCCGCGCTGACGCGTCCGCTCAAACTCGATTATGAGATGAACGATCCGACTGATTTGGAGCAGGTGTATTATCGCAGCGATCACTATAGCTACGCGGCCAAAGGCATCCCGATTATTTTCTACACAACCGGTTTGCATTCCGACTATCACGTCAATACTGATAGCATCGAGAAAATTAACTTTGAGAAAATGGCGCGCATCGGTCAACTGGTGTATGAAACCGGACGCCGTGTCGCCAACCTCAATCACGCGCCAGTGCGCGATAACAAAGGGCCGCGCGTGGGCAAGGGAAGTGACGGGAAACTGACGGAGTAATAACTGTACAGCAAACTTGCCCGTTTGCTGATGGCTTGTGTCACGGATCAATAAGGGAATCATAGGCAAACTATAGTAGGCAAGAAAAGGATTTTTCTTAAAAGCTATAGCAAGTTTGCTGTACATCTTCCGAGGAGCTTCATCAATGGTCACAATCAAAGCATTCGATAGCGGCGAATTCGATGCGTACCTGGCTTTGCCTGCAAGTGGCAGCGGGCCGGGCATCGTGTTGCTGCAAGAAATCTTTGGCGTCAACCAGGATATGCGTACCATTGCCGAATGGTATGCGGCGCGCGGCTTCGTTGTCGTCTGTCCCGATTTGTTTTGGCGACAAGAGCGCAACGTGGAATTGACCGATCAATCCGACGCCGAATGGCAAAAGGCGTTTGCGCTCTATCAAGGACTTGACGAAGTCGAACGCCGTGGATGATGCGGGCGCGGCGATGCAGTTTCTGCGACAGCATCCGGCTTGCACGGGCAAAGTCGGGGCGGTTGGGTTTTGCCTGGGCGGCAAGCTGGCCTATTTGCTTGCCGTGCGCCATCACCCCGATGCCAGCGTTGGTTATTACGGTGTTGGCATCGAGAACGCGCTGGCACGAAATCGTGAATTTGCAACAGCCCGTTGATGTTGTACCTGGCCGAATTGGATCAGTATTGCCCGCCACAACACAAGTGCAGTTGCACGCGGCGATGACGGGACATCCGCTCGTGACCATGCGTGACTATGCTCGGTTGCGATCACGGCTTTGCACGTGTGGGCGGACCGCACTACAACGCCGCCGCAGCGGAATTGGCGAACCTGCGCACGCTGGAGTTTTTCGTGCGGCATCTTCAACCGGCGAAGCAAAATCTCTCGGAGCTATGGGACGAGCATGTCAAATTTGAATTTGCCACGCGCAACACCGAAGACACGTTGGCGACAATGGTGCCGGATGCGTATGTCAATCACGTTCCCGTGCTGACAGGCGGCGCTGGACACGATGAATTGCGCGCGTTTTATTCTGAACGTTTCATTCCGCAAATGCCCCTGACACCACCTGACGCCCATTTCGCGCACCCTCGGTAAAGATCGTGTCGTAGACGAAATGGTCTTTGAATTCACGCACACAAGCCAAATGGATTGGATGTTGCCCGGCATTGCGCCGACCGGAAAACACGTACGCGTGCCGCTGGTTGTCGTTGTGCATTTCCGCGCCGGCAAATTGGCGCACGAGCATATTTACTGGGATCAGGCTTCCGTGCTGGTGCAACTGGGGTTGCTGGATGCGACGACGCTGCCGGTGGTCGGCGATGAAAGCGCGGCGAAAGTGCTTGATCCAAGTCTCCCTGCGAATCGCTTGATCGAACGTGCCCAGGGATAACTTTTGACCAAAACCCTTTCTCCTCAGGAAGAAAACCTATGTCCAAAATCACTGCCGTCAAAGGACTCTTGCTTCTGACGTTCTTATTCCTTGTGGTGACACATCTGCTGTTGACCGTCACGGCGCAAACGCAAAATCCACGACCCAATCAACCTGCAACTCCACAGGGGCCGGGCGGCCCGCCTCGCCCACCCGGCGGTGGCGGGTTTGGGAACGCCTACCCGCAACGGCCTCCGGCTACGCCCGAAGTGCTCGAACGCGGCAAGGCGCTGTATTCCGTGCATTGCAGCTTTTGTCACGGCTCCGACGCGCGCGGCGGTGGCGAGGGTGGACCGAGCCTGATTCGCTCGGACATTATGCTGAACGATCAGAAGGGCGAATTGCTGGCCCCCGTGGTGCAAAACGGGCGCGGCTTGATGCCGAAGTTTGCGCTGACGATGGAACAAATCTCGGATATTTCAGCGTTCATTCACAGCTTTCGCGTCGGCGGCTATGACCTCTCGCGCAACCGCCCGGCAACGATTGTCGTCGGCGAGGCCAAAGCGGGCGAAGCCTACTTCAACGTCGACGTGCGCGAAATGCCATTCGGTGACAGGTGATCTGAAAGGCTTTGCGGCGCGCTTTAGTAACCCGCGCCTGATGCAGCAGAATTGGTTGATGCCGGGCAGTGGCGGCGGTTTTGGTGGCGGCGGCGCGCCGAGCAACCTGAAACCGACCACCGTGACCGTGACAGTGGCGGCGGGCAAACAAGTCACAGGCCGCCTCAAACGCATTGACGATTTTATCGTGACGTTGATTGAAGCTGACGGCACACCGCGTACCTTTCGTCGCAACGGCGATGTCCCGAAAGTTGAAATCCACGACCCGCTGACGCCGCATCGGGAACTGCTAAGCAAGTACACAGACAAAGACATTCATAACGTGACGGCGTATTTGGAGAGCCTGAAATAATCGGAGCAAAATGATGAAAAAGCTGAGCGTCCTAATTTTCCTGTGTTTGTTCTCCGGCTTCGCGGCGGGGCAGCATCTTGAACCTGCCGACATCCTCAAACCGCTGTCCGAATCGTGGCCGACCTATTCAGGCGACTATTCCAGCAAGCGATATAGCGCGCTGAAACAAATCAATCAAATCAACGTCAAGCACCTGACCCTGGCCTGGGCGACGCGCGTGACTGCCGGTTTGGGGCAAGCGGGTGGCGGGCGCTTTGGTGGTGCTGGCTTCCCGACGATAGTGGGTGGTGTCGGCACTACCGATGCTGGCCCCGGCACAACCATCAAGGGGGGGATTTTACAAGTGGACGGCGTCCTCTATGTCACGACGCCCGACAATGTGTGGGCGATGGATGCACACGATGGCACGGTGCTGTGGCATTACGTGTGGAAGACGCGCGGCGGCACGCATATTGGCAATCGCGGCGTCGGGATGTGGAAGAACTGGCTATATTTTGAAACGCCGGACAATTACCTCGTTTGCCTCGACGCCAAAACGGGCAAGGAACGCTGGCACAAAACCATCGCCAAATTTGAAGAGCAATATTTCTCGACGATGGCTCCGATTGTCGTTGGCAATCACGTGCTGGTTGGCACGGGCAACGATCTGGACGCGCCGGGATTCCTGCAATCCTTCGATCCTGACACGGGCGAAGTGCAATGGAAATGGTACACCGTGCCGATGACAGCCGATGATCCGGCGTTGAAAACGTGGGCGAATCTGGATGCGGCGCGGCACGGTGGCGGCAATATCTGGACGCCCGGCGCGTATGATCCCGAAACGAAACTTTACATCACGGGCACCGGCAATCCGACGCCTGCGTACACCGCGCAGAATCGCGGTTCAGGCGACAATCTCTACACCTGCGCGCTTGTCGCCATCAATGTAGACACGGGCAAACTGGCCTGGCACTATTCGCTCTCGCCGCATGACACGCACGACTGGGACGCGGCGCAAACGCCCGTGATCGTAGACGCGCCCTTTGGCGGCAAGATGCGCAAGCTGGTGATGACCGCGCAACGCAACGGCTTTTTCTTCGTGTTGGATCGCGTGACGGGCGAACATTTATTGACGACCAAATATTCCGATCCGGTGAATTGGGCGCAGGGCCTGGATAAGCGCGGTGCGCCCGTCCGCATTCCTGAGAAGGATCATCACATTGGCGGCGCGCTCGTTTCGCCCAATAATGGCGGGGTGACGAACTGGCCGCCGCCTGCTTTCTCGCCGGACACGGGCTTGTTTTACGTGCCGCAATCGGACAACTACGCGATGTATTACCTGACCGAAACCGATCCGCGTGGCGCGATGGGATTAGGCGGCATGGAGCAGGTGAACGTAGCAACGATTGCAAACTACCTGACCGCCATTGATTACAAAACGGGCAAAGCCGTGTGGCGGCATCGCTACCCCGGCCCGGCGTTCGGACGCGGAATGAACGGATTGCTAACGACGGCGGGCAGGCTGGTGTTTGGCGGCGATACGTCGGGGAATCTGGTCGCGTATGACGCCGCCAAGGGCACGCCGCTCTGGCATGCACGGCTGGGACAAATCTCGAACGCACCGGAAACCTATTTGCTGGATGGAAAGCAGTATATTTTGGTGGCGGCGGGCGATACGTTATATGCATTCTATCTGTATTGACACAAGAAAAAGATAAGACTTACCGCAAAGGGGCAAAGCTGCAATGGAACAAAGAACTTTTTCTATGGTTGTTCTTTTGCAGCTTTGCCCCTTTGATCCTTTGCGGTAAATAGCGCCTCTTCTATGAGCAAAATCACCCGCGTCGAACTGCACGCCTTTACTTTTGAGACAGAGAATCTGGGGCTCGGCAAACATGCTGCGGCTGGGGTGGGGAATCTGATCTATCAAGCCGGTAGTCGGTTGCAAACCCAGCGTATTGCCGTGCGCCTGCTGTGCGACGATGGAGCGCAGGGCGAATATGTCACGCATTGGGTCGGCACACCCGCGACGCTGGGGCAGATGCAAATGCTGGCCCCCAATTTGATCGGGCGCGACCCCGAAGAGCGGGCGCTGATCTATGATGATCTCAAACGCGAGGCGCGTGCCTATGATCACATGGGACATGGGCCGTTCGACATTGCGCTGTGGGATTTGGCGGGGAAGAAGTATGGCCTGTCAGTCGCGCGCATGCTGGGAGCCTTTCGCTGGCGGCTGCCAACCTATGCCAGCACGTATCACGCGCAGCGGGAAGCGGGCGGGTTGGATACGATAGAGGCGTTTTGTGACTACGCGCAGTCGTGCAAGGAACAAGGCTTTGTGGGCTTCAAGATTCACGGCTGGCACGATGGCGATGCGCGCAAAGAAGCGAGTAATCTATTAGCCGTGCGTCATCAAGTAGGCGATGGAATGTATTTGATGATTGACCCGGCCTGTCAATTGCGCACGTGGATGGACGCGCTCTATGTCGGGCGCGCCTGCGATGATGCGAACTATTTTTGGTACGAAGACCCGTATCGTGATTCCGGCATCGCGGTCGAAGGACACAAGCGTTTGCGCGAGCGGCTCAAAACGCCATTGCTGGTCAGCGAACACGTGCGTGGGCTGGAACAAAAGACCAACTTCTTGCTCGGCGGTGGTTGCGACATGATTCACGCCGACCCTGAATACGATCTGGGCATCACGGGTGCGATGAAGATTGCTGCTGTGTGCGAAGCACTCGGACTGGATGTGCAGATGCACGCCTGTGGTCCCGCGCATCGGGCGGTCGTGGCGGCGCTACGCAACACGCATTTTTACGAGATGGCCTTGATGGGACCCGATATGCCAAATCTGATTCCGCCCGTGTATACCTGTGGCTATTCGGATCAGCCGGAAGACCTCGGCGCGGATGGTTGCGTGCCGGTGCCGGATGCGCCGGGCTTGGGCGTGCAATACGATTGGAAGTTTATCGAACGCAATCGCGTGGCGTTATTTGTTTGGTCTTGAACTTTCCCTTGCAGCCACGACTCACGGAGACAGATGGACGCGCCGCAGCAAATCGGTGAAGCGTGGGTCAGCGCGCAAACTATCGAAGAGCGGATTTACTTTGAGCGCGCTCAGTTCGGCAGCATGTTCCGGCTTCGGCTTTGTTAAGCCAGGCGAAGGCTTGCTCGCGTTCGCCGAGGCCGATGTACAGCGTCGCAAAATAAAAGGGTGAGATGTACTGCTGTCTGGCTCGCGCCTGCAATTCGGTCAGTGCTGTCCGCGCTTCACTGCTGCGGCCTGCGAATCCCAGGGTGCAGCCGAGCGCAGCCAGGATTTCTGCTGAATCTTCCAGTTGACGCGCTTTTTGAAATTCCGCAATCGCTTCTTCGTACCGTCCCGCCGACTCGTAAACTCGTCCGAGGCGCGCCCGCGTCTGCGCCCGATTTGGTTCCAGTTCCAACGTTTTGCGCAGCTGCTCAATGGCCTGCTCGTACCGGCGCGCATAGTGCAGGCGGTAGCCCAGGCTCGCGTTGATGCTGAGGGAAATCGGATCAAGTTCCAACGCCCGTTGGATCTCGGCCAGGCTCTCCTCAGTGCGTCCCACGCACATCAAATAGTAGGCGTACCGCTGATGTCCTGTCGCAAAGCCCGGATTGAGTTGCAGCGCTCGCTGATGTTCGCGTTCCGCGCCCGGCCAGTCGCGGTCGTAGAGTATCCTGACCATCGCCAGCGTGGTGTGCGCCTCGGCCAGCGAATCATCCAGCGCCAGCGCCTTCAGGGCGTATTCCCTTGCTTGCGGCAGGACTTCGTTCCCGGACAATTGTTGGGCCAGCACGTGGTAGCAATCGGCCATCCCCGCATAAGCCTGCGCGTAGTTCGGGTCTGCGGCAATCGCTTCTCGAAAGTACACGATGGCTTTCTTGAGATTTTCCTCGCCGCGTTTATTCCAGAAGTGGCGGCCTTTCTGAAAGAATTGATACGCCGCAACGTTTTCGGTTGGGCGCTTGGTCAATAGCTGTTGCTCTGCGCCTGTCAGTCGCGGCGCGAGGACTTCGGCGACTCGTTCGGCGATGCCGTCCTGCACGGCGAAAAGATGCGTGAACTGCTCGTCGAATTTGCCCGCCCAGATGGTTGTGCCGTCGCTGACTCTGACCAGCCGCGCCGTCACGCGGAAACGGTCACCCGCGCGTTGGAAACGACCTTCCAGCACGGCATCCGCCTGTTGCTCCCGCCCTGCGGCGAGCGCGTCTGTTTGCGCCTGCGCGTATTTGCGCACGGCTTCGACAGGCCGCACGTTCAGCCCGCGCAATCCACTCAGCCGCGTAATCAACGTATCCGCCAGCCCCAATTCCATCGCCTCATCGTGACTCTCCGCCACCAGCGGTTTGAAGGGCAGCACGGCTAAGGAATGGATGGGCGCAGTACGCTCGCCGCCGCGCCAGAAGGAGAAGCCTGCCATTGCCACAAGCAACACGCCGCCGACCAGCGCGAGCCAGCGCCAATTGATTGGACGTGCGGCAACGGGTTTGATCACTGCTTCCGGCGGCTTGGGTTCCGCCTGAAGCTCTCGGACTTCGGCCACAAAACGGTAGCCGCGTTTCGGCACGGTTTCGATCC
Organism: uncultured Acidobacteriota bacterium; assembly: GCA_963794955.1. Classification (GTDB taxonomy): domain Bacteria; phylum Acidobacteriota; class Blastocatellia; order RBC074; family RBC074; genus JAFDVL01. Next base: position 69,864 of record CAWCGF010000013.1, on the reverse strand, counting down.
ACGGTTGTCCGTTCTCGCCCAGCGTCTTGCGCAGAATCGAAATATTATTGCTGAGATTGGCCTCCTCTACGATGGCATCGGGCCAGACGGTTTTCAGTAATTCATCCTTGCCCAGCAAATGCCCGTGCCGCGTCGACCAGCGCCAGCAGCAAATCGAACATTTTGGGTTGCAGCAGGACAGGTTCGCCGTTGCGCTGCAACATACGTTCAATCACGTCCAGGCGGTAGTCTCCGAATTCGTAAATGAGTGTTGGCTGATGACTCATATCTTTCCCCCTATTGATTTCCAGCCCGTACCTGGAATTTCCCTGAAAAATCCCTGACGAAAGCTGAGGATTTAGCGACGGCACTGAGCATAGCTTCCACCGTCGAATGAGCCATAAAAACTGTCTGCGAAAATCGGCTCATTCTACGGCACGCGCCCAGCCGAAGCAATTCGGTTGCGCTTGTTGTTTGCAACCATTTAATCACCGAAGGAAAAATTATGCTCAGCCCAAAAATCCTGCTCCTATGCTTCTTCTTGCTCGTAACAACCGCAATGGCGCAAACGTCCCGCTCCGCCTCCGCCGCTTCGTACCTCGAACGTGGCAATGAATGGATGGCGAAAGGCGAGGTAGAACGCGCCATCGCTGATTACGATCTTGCCATCGCCTTTGATGCGCGCTCGGCTATCGCCTACTACAATCGTGGTCTGGCGCGGCAAAGCAAAGGAGATTTCGCTGAGGCGATCCGCGATTATGACCGCGCCATCGAATTGAACCCGCGCTACGCCAAAGCTTATTTAAATCGTGGCGCGATTCACTATAAACAAGGCGCGTTTGACGCAGCACTCAACGATTGCAACCGCGCCATCGAACTCAATCCCCGCGAAGTTATAGCTTGGAACACTCGTGGCAGTGTGTGGAGTGATAAAGGCGATCTTGCTGCCGCCATCGCGGACTTCGGTCAGGCGCTCAAACTGGACGCGCGTCACGTCGGGAGTTGGAGCAATCGCGGTTTGACGCATTACCGGCGCGGGGCATTGGACGCGGCGATTGCCGATTGCGACCGGGCGCTCAAACTGAACCCCCACCACACACTGGCCTGGAACACGCGCGGGGCAGCATACGAACAGAAAGGCTTGCTCGACCGCGCGCTCAACGATTATGACCACGCCATCGCGCTGGCTCCGCAAAATGCTGGCTTCTACTACAATCGCGGCAGCGCGTGGCAGCGCAAAGGTGAAGCGGAACGGGCGCTGCGCGATTTGAGCCGCGCGCTCGAACTTGATCCGACATTGGCGGAAGCCTGGTATCAGCGCGGTGTCGTCTGGTTTGCACAGCAGAATTTCACGCGCGCCACTGCGGATTTCGATGAGGCGCAGCGGCTCAACCCGCGCTTGCTGCCGGAGGTCGAACAATTACGGCAGGAGGCCAGGAAACGATTGCCGATGAAGCCAAAGGAATTCTAACCACACAACCTTGCCTTACGGGACCGTACCAGATCGCACAGAGTTTTTGCCTTGTAACCCTCAATACCGCTCATCCGTCCTCGCCTTTGCCTGCGATTTGAGGCAAGATTTCCGTCCATATCGAAGCAATGTCTACAACTTGAGAGGACTCCAATGCGAAGAACCACATGCTTGTCGCTCGCGCTGCTCGTCAGTTTGATGATCAGCGCCGCAGCGCAATCTAACGCCCAAACCAAACTCACCAGCCCGAAAGAGCAATTCGGCTTCAACATCGGCGACGATTATCAACTCGCCAATTACACGCAATACGAAGCCTATTTGAAAAAGCTCGATCAGGATTCCGACCGGATGAAAGTTGTCGAAATGGGCAAGAGCGCCGAAGGTCGCACGATGTATCTGGCGATCATCACTGCGCCGGAAAACTTCGCCAAGCTTGACCGCTACAAAGAAATCTCGCGCCGTCTGGCATTGGCCGAAGGCGTGAGCGAAACCGAAGCGCGTGCGCTGGCCAAAGAAGGCAAAGCCGTCGTGTGGATTGACGGCGGCTTGCACGCCACCGAAGTCTTAGGCGCACAGCAGTTGATCGAAACCATCTGGCAATTGAACTCGCGCAGCGATGAAGAAACGCTTGGGTTTTTGCGCGACACCATCATCCTCGGTTGTCTCGTGAACCCTGACGGGATGGAGTTGGTCTCGAACTGGTATATGCGCGAAAGCGATCCGCTCAAGCGCAATTCCGGCAACATTCCACGCCTCTATCAAAAGTACATTGGCCACGACAACAACCGCGATTTTTATCTGTCGGCGCAGCCCGAAAGCGAGAACATCAATCGCGTGTTTTATCACGAATGGTTTCCGCGCATCATTTACAACCATCACCAAACCGGCCCCGCCGGCACGGTGATGTTTGCGCCGCCGTTCCGCGATCCGTTCAATTACACATTCGATCCGTTGGTGCCACTTGGGATTGATCTGGTTGGCGCGAACATGCACTCGCGCTTTGCCGCCGAAGCCAAACCCGGCGTGACGATGCGGACGGGCGCGAGCTATTCGACGTGGTGGAATGGTGGTCTGCGGACGACCGTGTACTTTCACAATATGATCGGCTTGCTGACAGAAACGATTGGCAATCCGACGCCGATGGAAATTCCATTGCTTCTGAATCGTCAATTGCCGCGCGCCGATTTGCCGTTACCGATAGCGCCGCAGAAATGGCACTTCCGGCAATCCATTGATTATTCGATCACGGCGAATTGGGCAGTGCTGGACGTGGCGACGCGGCATCGGGAAACGTTTCTTTTTAATGCGTGGCGGATGGGCATGAATTCCATCGAACGCGGCAGCCGCGATACGTGGACGATGACGCCGGAGAAAGTCGAGGCAGCGCAAGCCGCGTTCAATCAGGAGCGCGGTCAACAAGCGGCTCGTGCGGGCGGCAGCGCGCGCGCAGGCGACAACGACCCCGATGCCGAACGCCAGCTTCGACAAGGCGGACGCGGCGGCACGCCGCGCAAGTTCTACGACCTGATGCGCACGCCCGAAAAACGTGATCCGCGCGGCTACATTCTTTCCTCTGAACAGGGCGACTTTTTGACGGCGACCAAGTTCGTCAACGCGCTCATCAAAACAGGCGTGACTGTGCATCGGGCAACAAGCAGTTTTACAGTTAACGGCAAACCCTATCCCGCGAATTCCTTCGTCGTGAAAACTGGGCAAGCGTTTCGTCCGCACGTGTTGGACATGTTCGAGCCGCAGTTTCACCCGAACGATTTCGCCTATCCCGGCGGGCCGCCGACGCCGCCCTATGACAGCGCAGGCTGGACGTTGGCGTATCAAATGGGCGTGCAATTTGATCGCATTTTAGACGGCTTCGACGGGCCGTTTGAAAAGGTCAACGGCTTTGCCAAAGTTCCGACGGGCAAAGTGATGGCGGCGAACAAACCCGCTGGTTATTTGCTCGGTCATCAATTCAACGATTCGTTTCTGGCCACCAATCGTTTGCTGAAGGATAACGAAGAAGTTTACTGGATTAAGCAACCGTTCAGCGCCAATAATAAAACCTATCCCGCAGGCACGATCTTTATTCCGGCGAAAGCCACGACACAAGCAAAACTGGAAAAGCTCGCCGCAGTGGGCTTGAACTTTGAAGCTACGACGACGAAGCCGAGCGGCGAATTATTCAAACTGCGGCAATTGCGCGTCGGTTTGTGGGATCGCTACGGCGGCTCGATGCCGTCGGGTTGGACGCGCTGGATTTTGGAGCAATACGAATGCCCGTTCACGGTCGTGTATCCAAACACTTTGGACGCGGGCGATCTGGCAAGCAAGTTTGATGTGTTGATTTTCGTCACAGGTGCGATTCCGGCAATGCGTACCGAACGTCCGGGCGGCCCCGCTGGCGATACGGGCGAGTTCTTTGGGCGCACGCCGAACCCGCAAGAAATCCCCGAAGAGTTTCGCGGTTGGCTTGGCAATATCACGCCGAACAAAACGATTCCGCAACTGAAAGCGTTTTTGGAAGCGGGCGGTTCGATTCTGACGATTGGCACTTCGACGAACCTGGGCTATCACGCCGATTTGCCGATTGCCAATGCGCTGATAGAAAAGGTCGGCGAAACAGAACGGGCGTTATCCCGCGATAAATTCTATGTGCCGGGTTCGATCCTGCGCGTCCAGCTAGACAATACGAATCCGCTGGCCTACGGAATGCCCAACAAAGTGGATGTGTTCTTCGACAACAGCCCGGTGTTTCGCTTGAAACCAGAAGCCGCTTTGCAAGGCGTCAAACCTGTCGCGTGGTTCGATAGCGACAAGCCGTTGCGCAGCGGTTGGGCGTGGGGGCAAAAGTATTTGCAAGACGGAGTCGCTGTGATTGATGCGAACGTTGGCAAGGGCAAGTTGTTGATGTTTGGCCCCGAAATCGCGTTTCGCGCGCAACCACACGGCACGTTCAAATTCCTCTTTAATGGCATTTATTACGGGCGCGCCGAAACCGTGAAGTGGTAAATCAGGAAAGCCGGAGAGATAGCGGAATACACGGAAACAACGGAACACACGAAAAGATTCATAGCAATGTTTTTCCGTTTGTTCCGTACTCTCGTTTTAGTTTGTTCAGGAATTGCCCGCTAGAAAAAGGAGACCCGACCCATGCAAAACATCAAGCAATTCACCCAACAAGTTTTTACTCTTGCCCTGTGCTTTAGCCTCGCGCTGATGCTAATTGCTGCGCAGGATACGAAACCTGCCGATAATCGCGTTCGCAAAGCCAACTACGATTTGGCGTCGCGCTGGACGACCGCCAAAGTCGGCAAGATGATTTTCGACACTGCCGTCACGCCGCATTGGTTAGAAACGGGCGAAAAGTTTTGGTATAGCTACGAAACCAGCCAGGGCAAGAAATTCTATCTGGTTGATCCGCTGCGCAAGAGCAAGAATCCAATTTTCGACCATGCCAGGATGGCAGCGATGTTGACGAATCTGACGCGCATTCCGTACGACGCGCCGCATTTGCCGATCAACACGTTGCACTTCATCAAAAAAGACACCGCGATTCGCTTTGATGTGTCGGTGCCGCGCGAAGCAGAGATTCCGGGCTTGAAGAAGGAAGAGCAAACCACGGTAGCAGGCGGCGGGGGCGGGCAACCCGGCGCACAGGACGACAGCGCGCAAGTCCGTAGCGGGCAGAATCAGCCAGGGACACCACCGCAGCGCAATCGCACGATTTATTTTGAATATGATCTGGCGACCGCGAAGCTTGTGCTCTTGCCGGATTATCAACCGCCACGCAAAACGCGTTGGGCTGCGGTGTCGCCAGATGAAAAGACCATCGTCTTCGCACGCGGTCAAAATCTGTTTATGATGGATGCTGAGAGTTATGCGAAGGCGTTGAAGAAAGAAGACGACACGACGATTGTCGAAACGCAACTCACGACCGACGGCGAAGCGCATTGGAGTTATGCGCGCCGGTCTGCGCGAAGAAGAGAAAGGCGTGTATCGCTTCAGCGACAAAAACAAAACGCCGCGTGTGCCAACGATTCGCGTGTTCTGGTCGAAGGACTCGCGCAAGTTTTCTGTCGTACGCACCGATGAGCGCAAAGTCGCTGAATTGTGGGTCATCAATTCGCTCTCGAACCCACGTCCAACACTCGAAAGCTATCGCTACGGCATGCCGGGCGAAGCGAATCAGCCGCAAGCCAATATCGAAGTTTTTGACCTTGCCTCGAAAGCCCGCGTCAAAGTTAAAGACGAGAAATTTAAGGATCAGCAAATCGCCATCAGTACGGCTCCGATTACGAATCTGGAACGCGAGCGTGCCCGCGCCATTCAAGTGGATCGCAGTGGCGAGCAGGAGCAGCAACAGCAGCAAGGCGGTCAACAATTCGGCAGTGGGCCGGAACCAAAATGGTTGGCCGATGGTTCCGATAAGCTTTATTTCAATCGCACCAGCCGCGATCTGAAAAAGATAGACATCTGTGTGGCTGACACTGCCACCGGCGAAGTCAAGACGCTGATTGAGGAGCGACTGAACACCTACATCGAAACCAAACCACTGTATCTCATCAACAACGGGCAAGAGTTGGTGCATTGGTCGGAGCGCGATGGTTGGGGGCATTACTATCTCTTTGATAGCAACGGCACCTTGAAGAATCAAATCACTTCGGGCGAGTTTTATTGCAGCGGCATCGAAGGCATTGATGAAAAAACGCGCACGCTGTATTTCAGCGCCAACGGACGCGAGGCGAATGAAGACCCCTATTACGATCACGTCTATAGTACCAACCTGAGTGGCAGCGGGATCAAGCTGCTTGATGCCGGCGATGCCACGCACAACGCGGCGACGGCTGATTCCAATAAGTATTTCGTAGACAATTCTTCCCGCGTGAACTGTGCGCCGGAATCCGTGCTGTACGATGCGCTCGGCAATGCTGTGATGAAGTTGGAAACAACTGACCTCTCAGCGATGACAGAAGCCGGGTTCAAATTCCCCGAACCCTTCAAGGTCAAAGCCGATGATGGCATCACCGATTTGTTTGGCGTGATGTACAAGCCCTTCGATTTCGATCCGAACAAGAAATACCCGATCATCGCGTACGTGTATCCAGGCCCGCAAACCGAAAGTGTGACCAAAGCCTTCACGCCGCGCAGTCCAAACATCGCGCTCGCGCAATTCGGTTTTATCGTGATCGAAGTCGGCAATCGCGGCGGCAATCCGAATCGCTCGAAGTGGTATCACAATTATGGCTACGGCAACTTGCGTGATTACGGCTTGGCCGACAAGAAAGCCGCGATTGAGCAACTGTCCCGACGGCATGCGTTCGTGGACATTGATCGCGTGGGTATCTACGGTCATTCGGGCGGCGGCTTTATGTCTACGGCGGCGATGCTGGTGTATCCCGATTTCTTCAAGGTGGCGGTGTCGTCTTCCGGCAATCACGAAAACAATATCTACAATCGTTGGTGGAGCGAAAAGCATCACGGAGTGAAAGAGGTGGCTGACAAAGAGGGCAATGTGAAGTTCGAGTACACGATCGAAAAGAACTCCGAGTTGGCGAAAAACCTCAAAGGCAAACTCATGCTGCTCACGGGTGATATTGATGACAACGTGCATCCCGCGAACACGCTACGAATGGCGGATGCGCTCGTCAAAGCGAACAAACGCTTCGATTTTTTTATGCTGCCCGGCAAGCGGCACGGCTATGCGGATGCGACGAACTATGTGTTCTGGTTACGCGCCGATTACTTCTGCCAGAACTTAATCGGCGATGTTGCCGACAGTGTGGATATGATCGAACTCAACCGCGAACGCGAACAGACAGGGGACAAAGGACGCGGCAATCGCGGCGCATCGCCAGAGAATTAATCCTCGCCCTCCCTGAGTACGCGCGCAAGCCGCGCGCGTACTCAGGGTTAAGCCAATAATGCTAACAACGAAACCAGTGCGTGCAACCCCAGCGCTATGGCCAGGCCGATGTAAAATGATTTCCGGGAAGCTTGCTGCCATTGGCGATAGAGCGTATTGAGACCGAGCGGTATCCAGCATAGCAACCCGGAAAATAACCCTGGCGAGTAAGAACGTGTTATCAGGCTGCCCAGCAAATGCAATAGGCCATTTATCAGCACGACGCCACTTAACCCGACTAACAGCCAGCGCCATGAGTTTTTGCGAATCAACCAGACGCCAACGATCATAAATGCCAGGGCGATAGCATTGAGCGTGAGGAAGTCCTGTTCGCTAAAGTGCGCGCCCGCCACGCGTGAAATCCACGCGGCAAAGCCTTCGCCACCCCAATACTCTTCGCTGAGATGGATGAGATACGTTAAAGGAAACGACCAGACCCACAGTTCAATCGCTGGGGGTTGTTGCCGCTGATTTGGCATTTTTGCGTTCATGAAAAATAACTAAAAATTTGTGGAACCTTTGGGAACCCGCTGCGTGAGAGCGTCCGACAGATCACAATACAACAGAAGTTATTTTCAATTTACCCCCGCGTCGTGTACCCCGCCCTAGTCTCTACTCACGACTTCCGTCCCGACCTCCTGTGACTGTCAAAAAAACTAATGTTCTTTTTTCGTAAATTTATTCACTTGCTTGGCCACGACGTACACAAAGGCCGCAATCAGGATGCGTTGCGCAGTAATAACACGATCATTGGATCAAGCGCGGACAACTCGCCGATTTGGTTGGGCAGCGGCGCGGCGCTCCGGTTTACGAACCAGGTATTGGATTACCACACGGCAGACCAGGCGTATTGGAATGTGAGCGCGATACAAGTTTTCGGTTCGCAACCGAAGTCGGTTCAGGCTCTCCACCAGGAGCCTTGCATGGGCGTGTTGCTAGGAGTGAGGGCCCGGCAGCACGCCCCTTTTTCTTTAGAAGGATTGTCCAAACCGAATATGAATGACGCCTTGCTTTTGTCTGAGCACGCCACCGCTTGCCGTTACGAAGGAGGGCGGATCAAGCAAATAGCCATAATCCACGCCGATGGGGCCGACGGGCGTATTGAACCTTAATCCTACCCCAACGGTATTAGTCATCCCCTTAAACTTAAAATCACTGGCTTTGCGAAATACATTGCCCAAATCATAAAACGGCACGAGCGTGAGCCGCTGTGATAAAGGATAGCGCAATTCAAAGTTGAAGATCGCCAGTGCATCGCCGCCTAAGGGAACCAGGGTCGGCAATTCATTGGCATTGCGCGGTTCCAGCACGCCTTGGGGGCCAGCTTGCTCAAACTGAAATCCACGCAAGGTCGTAGCGCCACCTGAGAAGAATCGTTCACTAATCGGCAACCGTTGCTCCGGCTCAGTAACTTTTCCATCGCCATCGCGGTCTATGATTTTAAAGGCAGCCGCCAATCCAATGCGGGCGGAAAAAGCAAAGACGGAATTTTTCAGAACCGGCATCGCGGAGGGGAGTTTGTTGTAAAACTGATAGTTCGCATAGAACTTATTGAAGGATTCGTTCCCGCCAAAGAAATTGGAAGCAATGGAATGATCCGCGCTAAGAAGCTGTCCTCTGGTTGGGTTAATGATGTTGTCGCGTGTATCGCGCGAAAAGCCGGCGGAAAACATACCGAGCCGCACCGTCTTTTCGTTACGCGTGACCTCAATGTCAGGGATATTTTGCAGGTTGAAGAGCTTCGCCGTTTCAAAATTATAGCGCAACCGAAGCGCCGTATTATCAGTGTATTTCCGTTCCGTTTGGATGTAAGAGGCAAAGCGGTTAATGCCAAACGTTCTGCCGCTGGTATCCTGATTCTTGGCATTCGGGTCTACGGTTTTTCGTATAAAGGCTCTAAGGTCGGCATTGCGATTATAAAAAGCGGAAATCGTTGTCGCCCAGCGTGTACCAAGAGGTCGCAGGTCGGTATATTGCAATTGCGCCAGTTGCTCACGACGGCTGCCGCGCAATTTCAAACTGGCAGAGTTCACACGTCCGAACAGATTGGTGTCGGTGATTTGTCCCAACGCGCGCGGGCCCTCATCCGTCGAATAGCCGAGTCCATAAACCAGCAACAACGGCTTGGCTTCAGTGAGATTCACGAGGACGCGGCGGTCTGACTCCTTGCCATCCGGGAGCCGGAAGGGGCGGATGTCCACTTCACTAAAAGCCCCGGTTGAATATAAGTCACGTTGCGTGCGCCGAATGGATTGGGTGGTCAGCACATCCCCCGTTTTGAAATCGAAGAAACGACGTACCGAATTCTCACGCGAAATGCCCAGCCCTCTCAGTTCAATCTCCTGCACTACTGACTGCGGCCCTTCGTTGATTTCATACACCAATTTTACTTGGTTATTGGGCAGGTCTGTTACGCTGATGGCGGCTTTGGCTTCCAGGTATCCGCGTTGCGCATACATCTGTCGAATGTGGGTGGCACCATTACGAATTTCGGTGGGAGAAAATGGCTCACTGGGCTTTTGCTGAACCCCCTTCAGTAATTCATTGGCGGTCAATACGGTGTTGCCTGTGGTATTGATTTCCACTACCGACGAACGATCTCCTTCTGTAACATTGAAGATAATGACCAGATCGTTATTGTCAGGATTGATGGCGCGCCGCGCTTCTACGCGCGCGGAACGAAAGCCCAGGTCAATCATTCGGCGGCGAATAAGTTCTGCATCATTGCGCAGCCGATCATTGCTGGTGATACCGCGTGCCAGCCCGCCAATGAACGGCAGGGATTTTAGATATGGCAAATTGCCCAGCAAGCTGCTTTCCTGCGATTGTAATTCGCCCTGCACATCGCTAATTCCGATTTCCTCCGTGCCCGTCAGACGAAGGTTGGACAGCTCATATCGCTCGCCTGGCGACACGTCATAATGAACCCGCAGGTCGCTTCCCACACAGTTTTCCGGCTGGCAGCGCGATGTAACTTCCGCAAAAAAGTAACCCTGTTCCTGCAGGTAGTTGATGAGATTCCGCTCGCCCAGACGTGTCAACGCGCGGCTGTAACCTTCGCGCATCACGGGCAGCAGTTCCGGCAATTGCTTTTCGCTGATTTTGATTGTGTCAGGTTTAGTGACATCAACCGCAGCGGCGGGCAATTTGCGCGGCACGATCTTCGGCTTGATGATTGTTGAGCGATTGACGACGGAATTGAGGATCGCTTTGTCAGCGCCTAAAGCCAGGCGCTTGCGCCCGCGAATTTCAATCGTGAAGTCGTTATCGTTCGATCCTTGTTGCGTTGAGCTTCCGCCTTGCGTGAAGGAAGCGAGGGCGGAAAAGCGGCTGGTTAAGTTGTATTCCAGAATCGCCGTTTGATCCTGTTGTGAAGCGAGGTTCGTCGAGTAGGTGAAAGATAACCCCTGCGCGAGTTGTCGCCCAATAGTTAAGCGCGCCGCCGGGTTGGCATTGGGTCGCAGCACGGGATCAATTTGGAATAAATTCAGCCCTAATAGTTTCTCGGTTTCGCCTTGAATCGGGTTGGAAATGAATTCCTGCGTCAGCAGGGAAGCCGCTGTCCCCACGCCTGAGCGCACCAGATCATTGCTGGTCAAGGCGCTTGATTCGGTGCGCCCGGTCGTGACGAGCGAAAGAATTTCTGCGCGTGCTAATTGCGGTTCCGCCGTCAGGTTTACATCCAAATTGTCAATTGGCCCGAGCAGTCCAATCGAAACCTGATAGTTGCTGACCGTCCCTTCAGCCAACAAATTCAAATACGGTGGCGCTCCCGCGCCTCCATCTAAATCCAGCGTGCCTGCGGTGATTTCATAGCGTTGTTTGCGAAAAGTAATGGTGCCGCCTTCAAAAGAAATGCGCCCGGAAGGATCGGGTTCATCCACGGTTCCGCCAATGGTCAAAACGGCGGAAGCGACCGTGTTTACCTGCTCATTACGCACCAGAATGGCATCGCGAGCATCGACGCGAATGTTTAAATTAATGGGCGGGAAGAAGGAATTGGCACCCGTGGCGTTCGTGCTGGTGAGATCGCCGCCAAAGTTGCCGAAGTTAAGGTTGCCGCCCGCACTGCCAAAAGCGCCATCAACCCCGAAATCTTTGGTGTATTCCACCAACGGCAAATTAATAGTGCCGCTGAGCGTCTGACTGTTTGGCGTTCCGCGCAACACCAGATTAGCATTCGCGTTGACGCGCGCTCCGGCATACAGAATGTTCACTTCCTGCGCGGTGGCATCGAAGCGCCATTCGCCCGGTTGCAGGCCATTCAAGGTTGCTTCACCTTTGATTTCCAATGTGCCGTCATTGGCGTTGGCGGTGAAGTTTTCCAGGGTGATGCGGTTGCTGGTGAAGACGACACGGCCATTGCCGCCATCAAGGTTGACGGGCGAATCCAGGGCCGTGAACGAAATGTTTTGCAGTGTCGCCTGACCCGATAACGCAGGCTGACTGGCCGTGCCGCTAATTTGTACATCAAGCAAGACCATTCCATCCGCAAACATATCTGGGTTGGGACGGAAATCGCCCAGGTTGATGCGACCATTCAGCGCGAAATTCAAGCCCTGTCCTGCGCGCAAGCCAAGCGTTCCGCCGAGATTTAAGTCCGTGCCCGTGCCTGTGATTTGCGTGGGCTGCAAGCGGATTTGCGAACTATCCAGCGCGATGACAACCGGTGTTTTGAGGTTGATGGCATTGCCTGCAACATTCAGGGCAACGGCATTGAGGGTAAGATTGCCGCGCAAGCCTTCTACGGAAAACTGATCTTTCGCATCAAACAACGGCCCTGAAACCTGTAGGGTTCCCGTTACATTGCCAGCCACAGAGGTTACGCCCGGCGCGAAAATCGCCAGTAAAGGCGCAAGATCGTAATTGTTGAGATCGGTTGCAACTTGAATCGGGCGTCCGGCTTGTTTTAGTTCGATGCTCGCGGTAAAAGGCTGTGGCTTGCCAGTAATGTTCGTCACTAATTCTGCGTCAATTCTTCCATTAGTTCCGGTGCGTGCGTTCACTTTTAACTCACCCGCGTCACGACCATTGATTGTGATCTGCCTGCCGGCTGCCGCTAATTCAACTTTCAAGCGATCAAGGTCATCCGCTTTGCCCGTCGCCGTACCGGTGGCAGTAAAGGTCGCGTCCGCCGTTCCGGTGACAGTGATGTCTTTTACCTCGAACGCTTCGATCAAACTAGCTAAGCTGATTTGATTGGCTTGCCCTTGCACCTGAAAGGTTTTGGCTTTGAGATCATAGCTTCCCGTCGCCGTTAAATGACCTTGTGGCAAGCGGGCTTCGACACGTTCCAGCCGCGCTGTTTGTGCATCAAAGATTACGCTTGCTGTCGCCAGTTGCGCGGGTTGCCCTGCGATCACGCCGTTTTGTAAATTGGCTGTGACCTTGCCTTGTGGCGCGGCTGGCAGCCCCGTCAAGTTTGCTTCGCCTGTCAATTCGCCGGTAATCAGTTTTTGCTCAAGCGGAATGCCTGCCGCCTTGATGACATCTTCGGCATTGATGCGCTCAAAGGTCGCGTTCAATGTTCCGCTGGTCGCGGTTTCAGCGCGTGGTGCAGCATAATTCAACTTCACCGTCCCGCCATTGTTGGCCGTTAATAACGCATTCTCGAAGCGAATTTCGGCAGGTGAAAACAGGAGTTGGCCGCTCAAACTGCCCATCAATTCGTTTTGGATTCCCACTTTCGCGGCCTTTAATTCGCCCGCCACTGTCGGGTCAGCAACCTTGCCGTTGATCGTCCCCGTGAAATTGAAATCGCCAGAGAGGTTCGGTTCGTATTCGCTGATGATCGGGCGCAACGCTTCTAGCGCGCTGGCAATCGTTAGCAATTGTTCGGCTTGCGTTGAATTCAGCGTAAAACTTAGCTTTGAATTGCCATCCTGCGCCAGTGTTCCATTCGCGGTGATGCTGGTGACATCGGTCTTGAGTTGAAGTTGGCTGAAATTGAAAACGCCACGCTGCATTTGTGCGACCACATCGCCATTGACGGGAATGTCTCCGGCAGGAATGTCTTTCGTCTGCCCGCTGAAATGTGCATTGAGGTTTCCGCTCAAATTCTTCGCATTCACGCCTGGCCAAGTCACATCAGCTTTGCCATCAATGGTTCCCGCCAACGGCACATCCTTGACCGCAAAGGTGTTCACAACCTGATCAGTCTTCAAACTGGCGAAATCGGCCTTGAGGCTGGACGTGCCGCCGGTGTAGTTGACCGACGCCGTTCCTTTGACGGTGCCGCCAAAAATAGCAGTCGTGAAATTGGCCAGGGAAAACGTGTTTTGTGTGACGGCAAGTTTACCGGTGGTATCGCCAACTTTGATATTCTGAAAGGTGGCATTATTGATGCGGGCGTCACTTTGGATGTTGATCTCTTGCCCGGCAAACTTCGCCTTTAGGTTATGCAAGTTGATTGTGTTTACTTGCGCTGGTGTAGTGGTCAGGCGTAATTGCCCTGCATTCGCCTGCCCTGCATTGATAATTGCCTCTCCGTTGGTTGTGTTGACCTCAGCCTGGAGTCCTGGTACGGAAAGGGAAGTAGCCTGGAATTCACGACCTGTGATGGATTGCACCGACACTTGCTGCGTCGAAATCGCCAGCTTGTCGTCTTTCGGTTCGACTTTGATTTGCTGGATTTTGGCCTCGCGCACGCGGAATCCGGCGGCGGAAAAATCGGGTGAACTGGCTTGTCCGTTGATCTGGTAGTTTTTGCCTTCCCCTTCAACTTTTCCCGTAAATTCGGCGCTGCCATTTACCTTGGTTGCCGAATTGGCGAACTGTGCAATCTCATCCAACTCCGCGCGAATTTTGGTGTCCAATTGATAGCGCAAGGCTTGCCAATCTTCAATCTTTCCCGTAGCCGTGACCTCACCCAACTGGGAATTCAAGGCCACCTGTTTGATCTCGACGCCGTTCTCCAACACATTGCCGTCAAAGTCTATTTTACTAATGGCTGCCGCACGTCCTTCGTACTCCACACGGTTATTGAGCGCAGAAAATTTCGTGGCAATGGAAGCAAAGCCGAGTTCGCGCGACGGCTGGAACGTCGCCTGGAGTTCTGGCAATTCGGCTTTGATTTGATGTTGCTTGTCGTTGAAGTGCAGCTTGCCGTTTTTCAATTCACCCACGAGGCTGTTGACATCGAAGGTGATGCGACTGGGCGCGCGTGGTGGCGCGGCATGCAAGCCATCCAGATTGCTTTTTCCGTTCTCATCAATGGAGACGGTCAGATCAAGGTTGCTCAATTCCAGGCGCTGAAAGACAACGTTGCGTTTCAGGTTCAAAGCATAGAGGTCAGTGATTCGGATTTCTACCACGGCCCGGTCAACGGTTCCGATGAGTTGTCCCGTGGTCTGATTGTACAACTTAATCTCCCGCATGGTGGCGGAGCGAATGCCGCGCCCGATTTCAAATCCCCCAACTTCGGCACGCACACCATATTCCAGTAAAGCGGCTTCGATTTGTGTTGCCACATAGCGATTGAGCTTGCCGGAGCGGTAATAAAACCAGGCGAAAGCGAGGCTAGCCAGAAGCAAAACAAGGCTGCTTAAGCCCACCCAAAAATACCAGCGCCGGAAAAGACTCGTACGAGTGCGGGAAGGAGAACCATTAGATGACTGTTCCATATAACTTTAATAATGCAAATTGCATGCAAGAATAACCACCAGAATAACCGCGAGTATATCGCCTGTCAGCCAGATAGTCAGGGGGGACTGTATGCCTGCGATGCAAAGGGTGATTCTGAATTTATACGGCGCGTATGTTATTCGTACAACAGGGGAGTTGATTGTGAAAACTCTCAGGCTAGAGATGTCGTGACTGCTTGCCGGTTCGTTGCTCAATATTGCTTCGATTTCGAGAGCGGTTTTGCGCTTTTCGGACTGTCTTTATAAAGCTGCTGACTCGGATTTGGCCTCGGTATTTCAGGCAATGGCGGCAACCACACTTCAATTTGCCCACGCGACGCTTTACCGGCGAGTCCGCCGAGAAATCTCAGTTTGAGTGATTGTTCAATGCGCTGTTGTTGCAAGGTTCGCTCAGTAATTTGTTTGACTTGGAGAGCGGCTGCTCGGTCTTCTTCATAAAAATAGCGTACATCGCCCTCGGTCGGTTGGGTGACTTTTTGTTTTCTCGGCGTGATAAATTGGCGCGTTGCTAAGGCACGTATAATGGCATCCAGAACTTTCTCATCTTTCACATCTTGATATTGCAGATAGATTTTGGGGGTCGTCGGGGCTATCGCTGGTGTGGGGGAGGTGACGGGATCAAGCGTCGCAACCACTTTGACGCCAAGCTGTTTCAAACCCGCTTGGGCGCTGGCGCGCGTGGTTTCATTATTGGTTTTGGCGGCGACATCAAGCGCCATTTGATAACTCGCGCTGGCTTGCGCTTTGTCTCCCTTGGCCTTGTACGCTGTGCCGCGTTTCAAATAGCTCTCAGCCATGTCGGGCATGAGCGTAATCGCCTGGTTATAATCGGTAATCGCCGCGTCAAAATTGTTTTTCTGCTGCTGCGCTTCGCCACGGCTGCGATAGGCTTCCGTCGTCATTGTTTTGTCCTGCGGGAAATTTTTGATGACTTCCGAGAAATCATTGATCGCGCCATCGAAGTCATTGGTGCTTAATTTAGCAGTTCCGCGCTTGACCAGGGCTTCGACAAAATCCGGCTTCAGTTCCAGCGTTTGCGTATAAGTGCCGATGGCAAGTTCAAAATCACGATTATTTAAATAGGTATTCGCCTTTTGAAAATAGGCTTCGGCATAATCCGGTTTGCGCTGGATCGCTTCCTCAAACTTGCTCATCGCCGTGGCAAAATCGCCTTGCTTTCCTAACTCTATGCCCTCAATGGTCAGCGACGAAGCCTGGGCTAAGGCGGCTTTCTGTCTTTCCGACTCCGCGGTCTGAATGGCTAGCGCTTGTTTGTTTTGGTAAGAGACATAGGCGAGGACGACAATGATGGCCAATCCCAGCAGAATGATCGCGGCTACAATGGTCAGCCCGGAACGACGACTTTGGAGCAGGATCGTCTGCTTTTCTTCCAAATTGCTTTTTTGCTCCCGCTCGCTTTGCAGTTGATTTTCTAACGAACTGTAATGAGCTAGTTTGTGATCCGCTTCCTGCTTGCTTGCCTGGATATAGTGCAATTCTCGTTCATTCAAATCTGCGGTTCTGTGTTCGGCATAACGGAGCGCGCTGTCCAACGGCGTACCGGTCAACAACGCTCCCTCCTGCTTTTCCCATTCGGCCATTTTATTGCGCAGTTGTTGCCGCCAAAGGAGAAAGTCAAAATCTGCGGTGATCCATTCCTGTAGTCGCAGCCAATCGCGCAGGATGACATCGCTGGCAAGGCCGATGGTTTCCTGCGCGGAGTTACTTTCGCTATCGCGTGCCAGCAAGGGGCAATTAGCCAGCTTGCGCAAAACCTGTTGGGAGGGGTCATCAAATTGTGTGAGCTTTAAGGTGAGCCGTGCATTCGGTTCATTATCATCTGGTCGTGTGTACCGAATCATCTGCAAGATCGCGCGTTTGGCGACTTCTTGCTCTTCGGGCGACAGATTGGCAAAGGCGGCTTCCCCCACGCGCAATAAATAGTCCGGCGTGTCCGGCTCCAGTTCCACTTCCTTGCCTTCAAACCGGGCGAGAATCAAGGCACGCTGCCGCTCCAAGGCTTCATTGGCCTCCATCCGAGTGATCTTGTCGTCCGGCGTCAGGAAGCCCGTCACATATTCGGCCAGGCGTTCCGCCGGATAGAGCAGCGACCGCGCGGGAGCCTCGCCTGGCTTATTGCCAAAGGCGGCCAGAATTTCCTCATAAGCATAGTAGGGCAGGTATTGCACTTGGACATGATCCTGAAACTGCGCACGTTGATTGGGCGATAAGTAGGCGGGGAAAACATTAAAAAGTTGCTTCGCGCTGGTCAGCCGCAAATCGAGTTTGTTTTTCTCGAACGGTTCGACGCGCATCGGCACGGGGAAAATTTCGACCGGCTCATTAATCTTCAATCGTTGTTCGTAGATCGAACGCGCCACTGCCGCCGTGCCGCGCGAGCCTTGATTATTCAGTGTAAAGCAGACGATCACCAAATCTGGCATTTGCACGGTACAAATACCCGCCGTATCGCTGACCCCGGTGCGGCTGTCAATCAAAATGAAATCGTACTCTTCCTGCATTTTTTCCTTCACGGCTTTCAGGAAAATTCCGCCGCCCCGCCGGTCATAAAAATCCTGCCAGTTGAAAGAATTCACCCGCGCTGAATAAGAATCGCCTTGTCGTCCGGCAATCAGCAAATCCAGCGTCCCTTTGCCGGGAAACTCCCAGTTCAACGACACCGCATAATTCAAAATATCTGCGTAGGATTTATACCATTCCGCGTCCTGTTCCGCCGGGGCGGCACCCTCGGCATTTTGCTGCTGTGTCACTGTCGCCAGCGCATATTCGCTGACCATATCAATCAATCCATCAGTGGTCGTTAATTCTTTGTCGTCCAGAAACGGGGCAAAGTACCGATGCAACCCTGGCGCTTCCAAGTCCCAGTCTACAACTAAGACCTGTTTACCACTGCTGGCTAAAATCCACGCGAGATTCGCCAACGCCATAGACCGACCCGTGCCGCCTTTGTAAGAGTAGAAGGTAATGATTTTGCCTTGTTTCTTTTCCATGTAGTTTCAGGGCGCTGGCAAGTTCGTTTTTCGGTGCGCCAGTTCATTTACTGTACGCGCTATTCAGCTATTTTATATTGCCGAAATATTGGGCTTGGCGACGATGGCCTCGCTACTGGCTTGTTGCAAAATGTCAGCGCGCTCAATCAGTTTCATCTTCGTTTTCTGCATCACCACACTTAAGTCTTTTCTCAGATCATCCACCGTGCTAATACGACTTAGGAAACTCGGCGAATTACTCAAGGTTCGATAAACAAAAGCCGCTTTCAGCTTTTTTTGTAAAAGGTCACTTTGCTGGATCGTTTCGGCATCTTTCTCGTTCCACGGGACAACGACAATACAATTGGTAAAGGGCAACTCCTCATCAGCTTTGCGCATGCGCTGGTAATAGCTCGGCAACCGCAACGTCCATGTATCAACGACAAAGACGACAATTTGATTGCCCTCGTCGGCTTTCTCAATTTGTTCGATCAACTTCTCATCAACAGGAATGGAGCCTTGCGGCACAAACTTTTCATCCGCGACGATATTATTCACCAGGACTTCAATATCATCCGTCGTATCGGGCAAATATGGATGCCATTCCCCTGGCGACGCGCCATATTGATCGAACTTACTCCGCAGGTTGGCCGCCTGCAATTCCGCCTGCGGCCCAACTACGAAGACAAATTTGACGTAACGCGGGTTGGCCTTTGTCGTTGAGGGGGCGACGATAGGAGCGACAGGCGGCGTGGCGGAAGCGGGAAAGGTGGGAATAATATCCAGGATTGATTGTAACTTCGCCAGGGGCGGCAACTGATGCGCTTTGGCGGCAGCCACGAGTTTATCGGCGAATTTATCAATGAACTCCAAATAATCATCTTGCAGCTTGTTCAAGCGCATCATCTGGCGCAAGCCATACGCCGCATAGTTCTCGCCAAAATCATCGTGATTGAATTGATACGCGCTGAGCGCCGACGGCAGCATCGGCTCGACATCTTTTTTCTTTTCCCACAAGACCGGCAGGATTAAGGCCGGAGGCGGCGCACTGGCTGCCAGTGTGGCTCGATAACATTCCTGGCGAGACTCAAACACAGCCCATTCCTTGCCACAGAATTTTTTCTGAAAATAAGTCGGCGTGAACAGGCTGATAAAGCAGCGGCTTGTTTGTAAGCCTCCCTCTAATTCCTGCGACCATTTTTCGCCAACTTCAATTGCTTCGCCGTCAAAAAAGCCGACCTCCGCTTTATTGAGCGTAGCGGTCTTACTTGCGACACGCTCGTGCAAATCGGCAAAGAATTTTTTGATATAGCCGTCTTTGTTATCGTCTCGGTTATAGCTGAGGAAAAACCAATAGCTCATATCCTTCCCTTCAGCAAGGCGGTTGCCTTAATAGGGGCGATTTATCTCGTGCCCGGTAGTGGCTGCCGGTGGCAGCAAATCCTGTGTTTTATGTGTATCTGGCGTTGCTTTGACGCCTATTCAATAATACTCGCTAAATGATAGAAAGGGGAAGCGGGGACGCGGAGTGGGGGAGAAGGGGAATGGGGGAGACAGGGAGATTCCCCATTCTCCTTCTCCCCTTCTCCTACGACAACTCCACCACTTCCTGAAGCTGCGGGATGGCGACTGGCCAACCCAGTTTGCTGACGATCAACTCGCCCAAGGCGCGTGACGCTTCGGGTTCGCCATGCACGATGAACGTTTGCCGCGGCGGGCGCTTGAATCCCTGGAGCCACCGCAGAATTTCCGTGGAGTCCGCGTGGGCCGAGAGGCTGCCGACGGTTTCGATGCGGGCGTTCACCGGCACTTCCTGGCCCAGCAACCGCAATGTCTTCTCGCCTCGCTGCAAGCGTCGCCCGCGCGTGCCTTCCGCCTGGTAGCCGACTAGTACCACAGTGTTCTTCGGATTCGGCAATCCGTGAAAGAGGTGATGCATGATGCGCCCACCCGTCACCATGCCTGAGGCTGAAATGATGACGGCAGGCTCACGCAATGCATTCAAGCCTTTCGAGCCTTCGCGTCCGTGGACGAGTTTGAAGCGATGGGTGGCCAGGGCATTGCGGTTATCATCCGCGAGGCGTTGCATCTCCAGGTCGTGTTCTTGTTTATGCTTGGCATAAAAGCGTGTCGCCGAAGTGCCCATGGGCGAATCTACGATCACAGGAATAATGGGGA
The DNA here is from genome assembly GCA_963794955.1 of uncultured Acidobacteriota bacterium. Classification (GTDB taxonomy): domain Bacteria; phylum Acidobacteriota; class Blastocatellia; order RBC074; family RBC074; genus JAFDVL01. The sequence continues at coordinate 49,704 of CAWCGF010000013.1, read as the reverse complement.
TGCGTTGTTCGTCTTCGAGTTCGCGCAAGTAGTAAATCAAGAGTTGCGTACGCCCAATAGCAAAGGCGGGAATCATGATTTTGCCGCCACGCGCGACGGTTTCGTTGATGATCTCCGCCAGCCGATCTTTCGGATTGACCTTTTCATGCGTGCGATTGCCGTAGGTAGATTCGATCAGCAAATAATCTGCTTCGTGAACCGGAGCCGGATCATTCAGAATTGGTTCGTCATACCGTCCCAAGTCACCGGAAAACAAAATGCTAAACGGCGCACTGCCTGGTGCCTGGATTTCCGCTTTGACACAACCGGAGCCGAGGATGTGTCCGGCTTGCGTGTAACTCGCCGTGACGAACTTACTCAACCGAAACGGCTCCTCATAGTTGACGCCTTGCACCAGGCGCAACGCTGCCTTGGCATCGCGTTCGGTATAGAGCGGCAACGCTGGATGATGCTTCGAGAAGCCTTTGCGATTTGCATACCTGGCATCCTCTTCTTGAATGCGTGCTGAGTCTGGCAACATCAGCGTCAGCAACTCTGCCGTCGCTTTCGTGGCATAGACGGTGCCGTTGAAGCCATCGCGCACGAGGCGCGGCAAGTAGCCGGTGTGATCTATATGCGCGTGGGTTAATACTACATCATTGATCGAAGCCGGATTCAGCGACAGCGGTTCCCAATTTAACAAGCGCAATTGCTTGAGGCCTTGAAAGAGTCCGCAATCAATCATCACGCGATAGCCGTCCACTTCCACCACGAATTTCGAGCCAGTGACAGTTCCGGCGGCACCCAGAAAATGTAGTTTGGTCATAATGCGAGCACGCTATCAAATCGCCAATAGCAATAGCAAGCGCCGCCGCCCAGATGCGAGCGATAGCGCCCCCTTTGCGTGAATCCGAGTCCAGGCTTATAATGCCTGTGTCATGTCAGAGAATTACTATCTTGCCCCGAATCGTAATCCCAAATTTCTTAGGAATAAAACCCAAATGAATAAATTGGTTGCTGTCATCGAAGGATTTTTGCGGCGTTCGACGTTAGTCACGCTAATCGTGCTGGCCTTGCTGGCGGGCGGATTGACCGGCTTGCTGCTCGCCTATCAAGTGGGCTTTACCACCTATGCGGCGGAAGTCGAATCGTTATCCGAATATCAGCCGGGCGAAATCACCAAAGTTTATGCCGATGATGGTAAGACGGTGATCGGCGAATTGGCCTTGGAACGGCGCGTGCCACTGGTGTATGAGCAAATTCCCGAAAAGATGAAGCAAGCGATCCTGGCGATTGAAGACACACGGTTTCGGGAGCACATGGGCGTTGACTTCTGGCGACTGGGTGGCGCGGTGATCAAAAATGTCCTGAGCTTTAGCCGCAAAGAAGGCGCTTCCACTCTGACACAACAGGTCTCGCGGATGTTGTACCTGAAAACGGAAAAGACCTGGACGCGCAAATTCCGCGAATTGATTTATACCTTGCAGATTGAACGCTACTACACGAAAGATCAGATCATGACGCTCTACTGCAACATGATCAATCTAGGCGGTGGCGCGTATGGCATTGAAGCGGCAGCGAATTATTACTTCAGCAAATCCATCAAAGAGTTAAGCGTCGAAGAGTATGCCTTGCTGGCCGCGATTCCAAAAAGCCCGACTAATTACAACCCAACGCGCAATCCAAAGGCTGCCACAACACGCCGCAATTTGGTGCTCCAGGCGATGGAGGAACAAGGCTTCATTTCTCAATCGGATTGCGATGCGGCCAAAGCCCGACCTATTAAACTGAACCTCGATGAAGCCCGCAAAAATGATCGCGGGCCGTATGCTTACGTGATTGAAGACATTCGTCAGGAACTCAACAAAGTAGCGGCTGAACAGGGCATGCAAGACTCAATGAATATTTATCGTTCAGGGCTGAGTATCTACACGACAATTGATGCCGAAGCGCAAAAACAAGCGACGGACGCGGTGCGTAAACAACTGCGCCGCTATGATCGCCGCCGTGGCTGGCGCGGTGGCCTCGAAAACGTACTAGCCGCAGAAGGGGGGGATTTGGAAGGCTATCGGCATGAAACCTGGTCTTCCACGACGCCGGAACAACGTGAGTTTATGTTAGGTCTGGTTAAGGAGGTGAATCCGCAGGGCGCAACTGTTAACTTTGGCCTCTATAACGCCCTGGTTACGGCGAAAGAAACCCAATGGACAAACAAACCGCCATCGGCTCTCTTTAAGAAAGGGGATTTAGCCTACTTCAGCGTGCAAGCGGTAGATCGAGACAAAAAGATGGTTACGGTCGAACTGGAGCAATCGCCCGAGATTCAAGCGGCAATCGTGCTGATTGACGCCAAGACGGGCGAGGTGAAAGCGGAAGTCGGCGGCTATGATTTCTCAATGGGCAAGTTCAATCATGCCACGCAAGCCAACCGCCAAACCGGCTCGGCCTTCAAGCCCTTCATTTATTCCGCTGCGATTGAAGACGGTCTCAAACCGGATGATAACGTCAGCGACTCGCCCTTTACGCGGGGCGGATGGACGCCGCACAATTACGATAATACTTACAAAGGCATCATTCCGATCAAGACGGCGCTGGCCTTGTCACGTAACATTCCTGCCGTGCGGATTTTGGATGAGATTGGCATCAACAAAGCAGTAAATATGGTCAAGCGGTTTGGGCTACCCAATCAGATGGCACCGTTTTTACCCTCCGCCCTTGGGGCTACCGAAGAGCCATTGATGGCGATGGTTTCGGCGTATAGCGCCTTCCCGAACAAAGGCATACGCATCGAACCCTTCCGGGTGCGCAAAGTTGTAGATCGTGAAGGTCGTGAAGTTTTTAAAGCCGAGCCGAAAGAATTTCGCGTGATGCACGAATATGTGGCGGGCACAATGGTGCAGTTGATGCGTGGTGTCGTGCAATCCGGGACGGCGAGGGGGATAAATGGTTTGCAGGGCCATGAACTGGCCGGCAAGACGGGTACGGTGAATGACTTTACCGATGCCTGGTTTATTGGCTACACCCCACGTTATGTTTGCGGCGATTGGATTGGATATTCGGATTCCAAAAAAACGTTAGGCAAGGGGGAATCGGGAACCTCGGCAGCCTTACCGTTTTGGCAGGATTTCATGCGGCAATATTTGGCGGATAAACCGCGCGATAGCTTTTACAAAGTGCCGGAAGTACCGAAGGAAATTAAAGATCGGCAACGTGAGCGCGATAAAGATCGGTTCTCCGATCAATCTCGTTTGCTGGCGAAGAAAGGCGATAGCTTGCCTATCTCGCAGACCAAAGGCGATTCGATCCCCAATATTGATCCACTGGCCAATCAGGTCGTCACCCCGCCGCCACCGGTGATGGAAAAAGCGACCCTGCCACCACCCGTGGCTGCGCCCACTCCGACTCCAACTCCCAAACTTGAACCCCCACGCCCGCGCCTTACGGTCCCAGAGCCAAAAGCTGAACCAGAAAGTAAGGGGAAGAAGGGGAAGAAGGGGAAGATTGAGAATTCGGTGAATTGAGATGATAAGAGGGGGAGAAGAAAAACATTTCTTCTCCCCTTCTCAGCTACTCTTCGCTTTCATTCTCATCTGCGAATTTATAGCCGACACCCCAGACCGTCATAATCATCTTGGGTGCTTCCGGGTCATCTTCGACTTTGGCGCGCAGGCGATTGATATGCGAATCAATCGTGCGATCATAGCCGCTATAGGTGTAATCCCAGATGTTTTCCAGCAGGAATTTGCGCGAATAGACGCGTCCTGGATGAGAGGCGAATAATTGTAGTAGCTCGAATTCCTTGGGCGTCAAATCAATAAATTTCCCATTGATTGTAACCTCACGACGACCCGGCAGAATTTTTAACTTGCCGCGAATCACGGGTGTTTGATCACCCTCTTCATTTTCCTTGGCTTTGGCCTTCATCCGTCGCAAGACGCTTTTCAGCCGTGCTTCAAGTTCGCGCAGGCTGAACGGTTTAGTGATGTAATCGTCCGCGCCCATTTCCAGTCCTAGCACTTTGTCTACGACATCATCTTTGGCGGTCAAGATCAGAATCGGCAGCGATGGATTGCGTTCGCGGATATGACGGCAAACGCTAAAGCCATCGGTTTTCGGTAGCATCACATCCAGAATCAGGGCGTCAGGACGCTCTTCGCTGGCGGCTTTGATCCCGCTTTCGCCGTCGCTGACCGTGACCACGTCATACCCGACATGCTTGAAGTAATCACCGATCATGCGTTGAATATGGGGATCGTCTTCGACCACCAATAATTTACCTTGCGCAAGTGGAGAAACGAGTGCAGAGGGAGAAGGAGAAATCAATTGTTCTGGCATTGGCTCAAATGAAAGTTCAGTCTGTGGCATATTTCCTCGTGGCGATGGCAGTGAAGAACTGCCGAATTGAAGACCCCCCGGTGCCACAGAAGTCAAATCACGAGGCGGATAATAGTTGAATTGTGTCCTTTCGAGCAAGCAGTATCTTTGGGAGGGGAAAACAGGCGGGGTGTTGTACCGCAAACTTTCCAGTTTGCGGCTGTCTCGGCAAGCTACTATCTCCTCAAGAACGTAGCAGCCAACTGGAAATTTGCTGTACACTCATTCGCCATTCCTGTGAATGAAATTGCGAATTAGCGGGATCAGTTGTTCCGGCTCCGCCAGAAAGCCATCGTGACCGTGTGTCGTGATGAGTTTGGCGAACTCCACTTCGACCTGAGCGGCTTTCATCTGTCCTGCCAACGCTTCGACATCTGCGACCGGGAACAGCCAATCCGATTCGATGCCGATCAGCAGTACGCGCGCCTTAATACGCTCCAACGCTTCTTGGGCTGATTCATAGCCAATCCCAATATCGAAGTTGTCCATCAACTTCGTGATGATCAAATATGAATCAGAATCAAAGCGGCGCGTGAAGATTTCACCTTGATAATTCAAATAGCCGCCCACATCGTAGCATCCAGCAAAAGACAAATGCGGGTCTTCACCATTGCGATTCGGACGGCGTCCATAGCGTTCCGCAAATAACTCCGCTGACTTGTAAGAAATCATCGCGATTTGCCGCGCCAGCGCAAGTCCGGCTTGCGGATGATCGAGAATGGCTTGACGTTGCAGATGATTCAAGGCTAACGCGAGCGCCGACAACGGAGCCGCGCCCACGGCAATGCTGTGTTCGACTCGCTCAGGAAAATCAATGGCCCATTGCATGGCCTGCATCCCGCCTATCGAACCGCCCAGTACCACGCGCAATTTCGGAATCCCCAGATGCTGGAGCAATTCTGCTTGCGCGCGCACGTTATCTTTCACGGTTACGAGCGGGAAGTCGCGGCCATACCTCTTGCCTGTCGTCGGGTTAAGGCTAGGCGGTCCCGTCGAGCCATAACAAGAGCCGATCATGTTGATGCCGATCACGCAATCTTGGGCAAGATCAAAAACTGCCTCCGTCCCAAATAGTTGCGGCCACCAATCGGCTACGCGCGCCGAGCCAGACAAGGCGTGCGGCACCAAAATCGCATTATCGCGGGCTTGATTGAGCGTGCCGTACAGCGCGTAATGCAACGTAATTTCCGGCAGCAGCTCGCCAGAGAGCAGGCGAAAAGGCGGTTGTTGCGCGAGCGTGAAATCGCCTTCATAGGTGAGTGCTAATGCGGGGTTCAGAGACATGGGATTGCAGATTGCGGATATTAGAATGCGGATTGCAGCGTATAAAATACGAAAGTCACTTGTACCTTTCCGCAATCCGCAATCCGCAATCCGCAATTGAAATTACGAGCCAGCGCCCGCCGCTTGCGCCGTGGCGTTCAGGGCCTGATCCAAATCGGCAATGATGTCGTTGACATTTTCAATGCCGACCGACAAGCGCACGAGTTCCGGCGTCACGCCGGTTGTTGCCTGTTCTTCGGGCGATAACTGCGAATGCGTCGTCGAAGCCGGATGAATAATCAGGGATTTTGCATCGCCGATGTTGGCCAGGAGGCTGAACAGTTGCACAGAATTGATTAACTTCTTGCCCGCTTCAAGGCCACCGCGAATGCCGAACGTCACGAGCGCGCCTGCGCCTTTGGGCGAGTATTTCTTGGCACGCTCAAAATACTTGCTGGATTCGAGGCCGGGATAGTTTACCCATTCCACCTGCTCGTGACCTTGCAGGAATTTCGCAACGGTCAGCGCGTTTTCCGAATGCCGTTCCATCCGCAGATGCAATGTTTCCGCCCCCTGCAAAATCAAGAAGGCATTGAAGGGCGACAGGCAGCCGCCGGTGTCACGCAAGCCTTGCACGCGGGCTTTCAGGATGAATGCCAACGGCCCAAACGCATCGGCGTGGACAAGACCGTGATACGACGGATCGGGATTGGTGAAATCAGCAAAGCGACCTGAGGCTTTCCAATCGAACTTGCCCGCATCAATAATCGCGCCGCCAATCGAAGTGCCGTGACCGCCGATGAACTTCGTCAGTGACTGAAGCACAATGTCTGCGCCGTGCTCAATGGGACGAATCAGCGCAGGCGAAGGCGTTGTGTTGTCAATCAGTAAGGGCAAGCCGTGCTCATGCGCAATGGCGGCAAGCTTTTCAATGTCTACGATGTCGAGCTTCGGATTGCCGACAGTTTCCGTATAAATTGCGCGGGTCTTATCGTTGATCGCCCCGCGTAATCCAGCTTCGTCTTCGGCATCCACGAAGCGCACGGTGATGCCCAATTTCGGCAACGTGTAATGAAACAAATTGTATGTGCCGCCATAGAGTGAGGTCGTCGAAACAATTTCCTCGCCCGCATTGGCGAGGGTCAGGATGGCTAATGTCTCCGCCGCTTGCCCAGAGGCCAGGCACAACGCCGCCGCGCCGCCTTCAAGCGCTGCCAGCCGTTTTTCCAGCACGTCGGTCGTCGGGTTCATAATGCGCGTATAGATGTTGCCGAACTCTTGCAAGGCAAAAAGCCGCGCGGCATGATCGGCATCGGCGAAGTTGTACGATGTTGTTTGATAAATCGGGACGGCGCGCGCATTGGTGGTTGGGTCGGAGGTTTGACCGCCGTGAATGGCCAGGGTTTCCAATTGATAATTCGGTTCAGACATGGTTAGGTTCTCCTCTGCAGTTTACAGCAAACTTTCCAGCTTGCTGTTGTCTCCATACTGGACGCCTGCCGGGTCAGCAGCAAACGGGAAAGTTTGCTGTACAGCCTCGACAAGCTTAACTTCATTAGGTAATGAAAAACGCCATAACGCTAAAGCACGGGGCGGCATTAGTCAAACTCCCTTCAGAAGAAGCAGAATCAATAACGCTGCACCATGATTGTTTGCGCAACTGATGGCAATTAAAGCCGATGCGACCGCCGTCTGGACGAGCTTAACTAGCATACGCAGGAGGCGTGCTTACCCAAGGCATACCCAGAAAAATAATTTCTGGAACTTTTCGAGCACAGCGGAGGAATAAGGAATGGCGACCGGATGAAGCAGGCTGCTAAGAACTACGCATGACAGTGCTGAATGTAAACAACACCCCCGATGAAGAACTGCTTCGACGAATGAATGCCGGAGACGAGATGGCCTTTATGGTTTTGTATCGCCGCTGGCAGCCGGGCATTTATCGCTTTGCGTTGCGGATGAGCGGCTCGCAAACTTTAGCCGAGGATGTGACGCAGGAAGTGTTCATGATTCTGATGCAGGATTCGTCGCGCTACGACGCGAACAAAGGCTCTTTGTCAGGTTATTTATATGGCATTGCGCGCTTTCAGGTACTGCGGAAAATTCAACGCGAACGGACGATGGTTTCGATTGATACGGATGAAACCGATGTGTCGGAAGCAATGCTGATGACTTGTTATGATCCGCTGTTGGATCTGACGCGGGAGGAAACTGTCCAATCCGTGCGCGATGCAATTTTGGTGTTGCCCGCGCATTACCGCGAAGTCGTTGTATTATGTGAATTGCAGGAATTGAGCTACGCGGATGCAGCCCTGGTTTTAGGGTGTGCGATTGGTACAGTGCGCTCCCGCCTGCATCGCGCGCGTGGTTTGTTAATGGAAAAGTTGCGGCCTGTCGCTGAACGAGCGGCGGCGCAAGCTTGACCCAAAATCTCAGATTTGAGATTTGAAATTTGAGATATGAATTGTTTCGATTTCGAAAAAGTTGTGATGGACGTGGCGCAGAGCGAGACGCGCGGTGTCTGGATGGAGGCTGCGGTGAAGCAGCAAGCCCTGGCACATGCACAAAACTGCGCGCATTGTGCCACCTGTTTGGCCAGTGAAAAATCCTTGAGTCAGGGCTTGCGCGCGGTGGCTGTCGGCGACAGTTCACTTGGTGCGCCCGCCGGGTTGGAAGCCTCGTTGCTCGCGGCTTTTCGTGCCCGGCAAGCGGTTGAGTTAGCGCCAGTAGTTGTGCGCGAGGTCGTGACATCGCCCTTCAAGCTGTTTTTCTACCGGATGCGCTGGGCTTTTGCCGCAGCGGCGGCGGTCACCTTAATCGCCTTTGCCGTCTCCCGTGCGATGCAACCGCAGCCAGCACAAGAGCGGGAGATTGTGAATCACGTTCCCACGCCTGCGCCAACAGTTGTGGTGACCCCACCCGCCGTAGAACAACTTGAACTGCCCACTCCGCCAGATGTCGTAGCGCCGAAAGCTAATGTGCTTGTGCGAAGTGGCAAGCAAGATCGCAGACCAACACAAGTAACGGCGAAATGGCCTAATCGTGAGCGCGAAGGACGCGTGACAGTGGATGTGGGCGAATTTGTCGTGGATGAACCGGAGTCGTTATCGGCCAACGATTTCCTGGTGTTCGATTATGCCCGCAACCTGCCGCCTGCCGACAGCACACAATTGATGCGGGTGCGGATGCCACGCGCAACCCTCGCTCCGTTGGGGATTCAACTGCCGCGCGAAGCCCGCAATAGCGAGTTCGTGAATGCCGATTTTCTCGTTGGTTCGGATGGCGTTCCGCGCGCCATCCGGGTGGCAAATAGATAATCACTGCCAGTAGTTTTTAGCGATGAGCCAAACCTCTTGCTCTGGCTCCTGGCTAAACGCTAATGGCTCTAAATAAAAAATAGGAGGAAGCAAATGAATCGCAAACTTATTAGTTTTGGTTGTGCCGCTGCCTTGGTGACGAATAGCCTGGTGGCCGTGGCGCAAAATCCTGTTCCTGAGAAAGACAAAACGGTCAAGCAGGACTTCGTTTTTACCAGAAGCGTCAATATTCAGACCGAGGGGAATCAACCGTCCGATCACTTCACGTTTTTCAATGAAGCGACTCCTGGTCAAGCGGTGGCGCTGGTAGCCGGGCAAGACGCCGCACAATTCGGATTTGTCTCCAGCCAGATGAGCATTGACGGCAAAGTGGTCAAAGGCAAGCCGTATACGGCTGAAATCGTGAACGAACATACACAAACGCTCGGCGATGGCAATCGTATCATGCGCCGCAACTCCGCCTCTGTCGCGCGCGACAGTGAAGGCCGCACGCGACAGGAATCCATCGTGATTGCTTTTGGCCCCTTGTCAGAAGCCATGGGCGATTTGCCCAAGCACGTTACGATCCACGATCCGGTGGCCGGCGCGACCTATCTGCTCAATGCCAAAGAGAAGACCGCGAACAAAATTCAGACGATGATGATCCGTCGTGCCGAAGCCAAACCGAGCGCCAACGCCGCGCCCAAGACTGAAGCGGATGTCGCACCCGGCACGCAACGCGTTTCCGGTGGAGTCTTACAAGGCAATGCCGTCAAAAAAGTCCAGCCGCCGTATCCTGAGATTGCTAAGGCTGCCGGGGTGGAAGGCGCTGTGCAAGTGATAATTACGGTCAACGAAAATGGCGAAGTGACCAGCGCACATGCAATGAACGGGCATCCTTTGCTCAAGGAAGCTGCCGTTGAGGCCGGACGCCAATGGAAGTTCAAGCAAACGGAACTTAGTGGCAAAGCCGTTCCTGTGCAAGGCACACTGACCTTCAACTTCACATTGGAGGGCGGGCCGAATAAGGAAGCTCACGAAAAAATGATAGCGGAACTCAAGGTATCCCACGCTGACCGAGTACAGTTTGAACCGGGGACTAGAGTGTTAGCGCCAGGAGAGTTAGCATTCCCGCCAGTAGGGGCAGTCATGACCCAGGACTTTAAAATTGATGCGGGGGGACAGGATGTTCATTTCCTCGCTAATAAGAAATACGAGACGACGAAAGATTCGCTTGGCAAACAGAATATCGAAGGCGTGGAATGCGAAGGCACACGGAGCGTGACAACCATTCCGGCAGGTGAGATGGGCAACGAATTGCCGCTCAACATCACCACTGAATCCTGGTATTCACCGGAATTGCAAGTTACGGTGCTGCGCAAATTCAATGATCCACGCTACGGCGCAGACCTCTATCGCCTGACCAACATCAATCGCAGTGAACCAGGCAAAGAGTTGTTTGTCGTGCCGTCCGATTACACGGTCAAGGAAGGCCGCTCAATGATGTGGAATGAGAAGTTAATGAATGACAAAATCCAGTTGCGGATGAAGGAAGTGGATGTTCTTCGCAAACAAAATTAGCGCCATCCGGCGGTAGTTTTGCTTGTCATTGACACGCCATCGTCAGGAGTGCTGCACCAGCCTCCTGGCGATTTTTTTGTCTCCGGGGTATGCACGCATCTTGCATGCATACCCCGGAGGGGTTGTAAGTTCTCTGCCATCTGCTGCACAATACGCCCTATCATCTAGGATTAAGTAACAATTCAAGCACAACCAGATACCGCACTCTGAAAGGAGTCGTTATGCAGGAACAGGATCATCTCTACGACGAATTTGAAACGCAGTCTTCCGAGGGAGGCAATGTCCGCCGCCGCCAAGTTAGCCCCGGAGAATGGGACAGGCGTCCGTTGCGCTGGCGGCGCTGGGTCAGCATCGGTCTTATCCTCTTAGCATTAATCGTATGGCCGACCTGGGCGGGATTTTATACGGATTGGCTGTGGTTCAAGGAACTGGGCTATCAATCGGTCTTCTCTACTGTGCTAACAACCCAGCTCCTTTCTGGCCTGATCGGCGGGGTGTTCGCCGCTCTGTTATTCTGGCTAAGTTTGCAGGTGGCCTTACGCGTGAGCGGGAAAGCAGGGAACGCTGGTTATAAGTTTTATGTAGGCACGCAGGAAATTGCCGTGGCCGATGCGGGGAACTTCGTTGCGAAGCTGGCATTGCCGATTTCGTTGGCGGTCGGTGCCTTCTTTGGGTTGAAATGCTGGGGGGAGTGGGATGAGTTTTTGTTGTTTCGCCACGGCGTCTCGTTTGGCGAAAAAGACCCGGTGCTGGGTTTTGACATTAGCTTCTACTTTTTCAAATTGCCCCTTCTGGATTTCGTCTCCGGCTCGTTGCTGACGTTGATTTTGTTTGCCTTGTTGGCGGCGATTATCGTGTATCTCGGTCGCGCTTCCCTCGGATTGAAGCTGGGTGATGAATACGGAAAGTCGAGTTTTTCGATCCAGCCGGGCGCGCGTGGGCATTTGTCCGCCTTGGTGGCGTGTTTGTTTGTGGTGATCGCCTATCGTTACTACCTCGATTTGCCGGGGCTGCTGTATGGCAATAGCGGCACGGTCGCTGGCGCAGGTTATACCGACATTAATGCCACGGTGCCGTTGCTGTGGGCGCATATCGCTGTTTCGCTCTTTATCGCCTTGTTGGCGGTAGTGAGTATCTTTTTCGGACGCTTGCGTCTAGTGGTGCTGGGAGCTGCGTTGTTTGTCTTAGTTGTCGTGGCTGGTTTCGTTTACCCTGCACTTTTGCAGCGGTTTTCTGTAGCGCCAAATGAGTTGCAAAAAGAATCACCGTATCTGGCTTATAGCATCGCGGCAACACGGAAGGCGTACAACCTCAATACCGTCGAAGAGCGGGAATTGACAGGCGAATCCACACTCACGGCGAAGGACATTCAGGACAATCGCCGGACGATCAACGGCATTCGGTTGTGGGATCAGGGCCCCTTGCTGGATACGTTTGGGCAGTTGCAGGCGATTCGCCCCTACTACGAATTTCAAAATGTGGACAATGATCGTTACAAAATCAATGGCGAAGTGCAGCAGGTGATGCTCTCGGTGCGCGAATTGGAGAGCGAAAACCTCCCGAATCGCAATTGGATTAACGAGCGGTTGATTTTTACGCACGGGTACGGTTTGACGCTCGGCCCCGTCAATCAGGTGACGCCCGAAGGCTTGCCGGTCTTATTCGTCAAAGATATTCCGCCCGTTTCAACCATTCCGAATTTGAAAATCGAGCGCCCGGAAATTTATTACGGCGAAATGGAAAACGAGCATGCGTTTGTGCGTACCAAGCAGCAGGAATTCAACTATCCCGAAGGCGAGAAAAATCAGTTCTCGACCTACGAAGGCACTGGCGGCGTTTCAATTGGATCGTACTTTCGCAAGCTGCTTTTTGCTACCCGCTTGGGCGAATTAAAGCTGATGCTAGCTGATGACATCATGGCGGAAAGTCGTGTGCTCTATCATCGCAACATCAAAGACAGACTCGGCAAAATCGCGCCGTTTTTGCGGTTTGATCGCGACCCCTATTTGGTGATTTCCGAAGGCAAATGCTTCTGGCTTTGCGACGCGTATACAACCAGCAATCGGTATCCTTATGCGAGCGGTGTCCGACTGGATGAGCAAACGGACATCAACTATATTCGCAATTCGGTCAAGGCGGTCGTGGACGCTTACAACGGTACGGTGCAGCTTTACATTGCCGATGACCGCGATCCGGTCATTCAAACCTACGGGCGTATCTTTCCTGGCATCATGCAACCGCTCAGCGCCATGCCGACGGATTTGCGCGCGCATTTGCGTTACCCGGAAGACATCTTCCGCATTCAAACGCGCGTGTATACAACCTATCATATGGATCAGCCACAGGTTTTTTATAACAAAGAAGACCAGTGGGAAATCGCTTCTGCCGCAGAAAATAATGGGCAAGCGACGGCGATGGAACCGTACTACACGATCATGAAATTGCCCGACGCACCCGCCGAAGAATTCCTGGTGATGTTACCCTTCGTGCCTAAAAATAAACTCAATTTGGCGGCCTGGATGGTGGCGCGTTGTGATCCAGAACATTACGGCGAGTTGGTGGTGTATCGTATCTCTAAACAAAAACAAATCTTCGGCCCCAAACAGGTGATTGGTCGGATCAATGCCGATACGGAAATCTCCGGCCAACTAACGTTGTGGAGTCAGCGCGGCTCAAAGGTGATTTTTGGCACGATGCTCGTGATTCCCATCAAAGAGTCGTTGCTGTATGTGCAACCGCTGTATTTGCAGGGCGAAACCAGCAAAATCCCTGAACTCAAACGTGTGGTCGTCGTCAATGAAAGCAGAGTGGCGATGAGCGAATCGCTGGAGCAAAGCCTCACGAAGCTTTTTGGGAATGGGGCCGCGCCCGCTCCACCCGCCACGTCACCTCCCGGCGAAACCTTAGCCGGTACCTCTCCCACGCAACCCGCTGCGCCCGCCACACCGTCAGCCGGGTTGGCCGCCCAAGCGATGCAGCATTACGACCGCGCTGACCAGGCCTTGAAGGAAGGGAACTGGGCGAAGTATGGCGACGAGTTGAAAAAGCTGCGCGCAACGCTAGAAGAATTGAGTCGGCAAAAATAAATAGCAGACGAAAGCTATGCCGGATTTTGTGTGCGGGGCAGGGCGCGCGGCCTTCCTCTTTGCTTTGCCGCGCCAAACCGCCTGGACACAGGATATATAAAAAGGTTGTTGACAGTTCCTAGCGAAAGTCAGTATAAGATTACCCGCTGAGAGTCACAGCCTGCCCCTCTTACGTTTAGCTATTCTCTTTATCTCACGAACTCTCATAATTTTGGCGCGTTGAAGAACAGCCCTCATTTTGCCCGCCATTCACATAAAGCCCTGCTACAGCAAATAACCTAATTTGTTACTTACAACCCATAGGGAGATAAAATGAGTTTGCAAGGTGAAATTCAAACCATGCCATTACCTGATCTGTTTCAATGGCTGGAGGTCGTGCATAAAACCGGAACCTTAAGTATTGCTAGCTCTACGGCCAAACAGCAATTTGTTTTCAATAATGGCGAAATTGCGACCGCCTTGTCCTCCAGCTATCACTCAACAGATAGTGAACACAGTGTCCGCATCATTGTGAGAGACACCCTGCAATGGGAAAACGCGCGGTTTGCTTTTGCCGATGATCTAGTGCCCGGCGAGGTCGCCGACATCAACTTACATTTAAGCCCATTACAATTGGTGTTAGACACGTATCGGGAAATGGATGAGGAAGCCACTGCCATTCGCAAAGCGGGCGGGAATGCCGTTACTGTCCAAGGGGCTGGCGAGGACTTTCATTATACGCATGGATTGCGCATGGCGGTCGTAGGGCAATTGCTCAAAGGCGAATTTAAAGTGCCGCTGTTACCCACGGTGGTGAATCGCGTGCTGGATATTACGCAACGTGAGAATTACGCGTTGCGCGATCTGAGCGAAATCATCCAGACCGATCCGATTATTACCGCACAGTTGCTCAAACTCGCCAATTCCGCTTTTTATAACCGCGGGCAAGGTATTGATTCAGTGCAGTCGGCCATCCAGCGGATTGGTGGACAAGCTGTTACCAATCTGACCCTAACGCTCTCGCTGCAAAGTGTGGTCACCGGACGCGACATTTTTCTCGAAGATCGCAGGCAACTCTGGCAACATTCGCTGGCCTGCGCCTTGCTTTCCCGTTCCATCGCCACACTCCTCCGCGTGGATCGTGAGCAAGCTTTTCTATGCGGCTTGATGATTGATTTTGGCAAACTGCTCCTCCTGTCTTTGATCTTCGATTTAATGCAAAAGAAGCAGGAATATCAGGCTACTCCCAAGCGCATTATTCAGGAAATCCTGGAAACCTATCATCCCAAAGTCGGCGGGATTGTGGGAGCCAGATGGAAGCTGCCGCCGCCCGTTTTGGAAGCCATTAGCTATCACCATTCCTTATCGCTCACTACTGAACACGCCGCTTATGTTGCGACCGCCAGCCTTTGCGATGCCATTCTGTTGGATCTGCGCGCGCGCGCCGACGCAACCGAAAGCACCATGGCCGAGGCTCTCTCTCAAGCGATGTGGCTGGATCATCCCGCCGCCAAAATTTTGCATTTGAAGGCCGAGCAGCTAGACCGTATTTTTGAACTTGTGCCGGAGTGTCAATTATATGCGCTCCAAATGGCAGGTTAATAAAGTCGTTCAGGGCAGTCTGAGGAAGTTTTAGAAAGTCGAATTTCCCAGACTGCCCTCCCGTTTTCCGCCTCTCTGTCTCCTCCTCTCCCCACTAATTTTTTCGCTTTTTCACTATCCTTTTTCGTACTTCTTGTCTCTTGCTAGATGAAAACGAGAAAGAGGATGTGATGGCGGCTGAAATCTTCCCGGAAAAATTGCCTGATGAGATGCTGGTCGGCTTGGCGATTCTGGGCGACTTGCGCTCGTTTGATGTGCTGGCCCTGCGGTATCGCGCCGCCGTGTTTCGTGTGGCCCAAGTCCACGCCAACCAGGAACTGGCTGAGGATATTGTGCAGGAAGCCTTGCTGATCGCCTTCAAGGCGTTGCCGACGATTGAAGACCCGACGAAATTCGCTTCGTGGCTTTATGCCATTACGCGGCACGTGGCGATGCGCAGCAGCCAACGGGCACGCAATGAAGGTCAAAGGCTGGTAGACCTGGATGACGTGTTATTGGAAAACAGCGCGGCTTTGGCGCGGCCTTTTGGCGGTAATGATGATTTTGAAACTGCTTGGGTTCGAACTGCGATTGATGAGTTGGAAGATGCGTATCGTTTGATTTTGCAGCTCCGGTTCTATGATGAACTGTCGCTCAAACGCATTGCCAACTTTTTATCCCTGCCACTGACAACCGTGAAATGGCGGTTGCATCGCGCCAAGCAATTATTGAAGGAAAAACTCAAACCGACGCCCGTTTCGGCCCCGCGCGAACGGGTCTTACAACGGAGAAAATAGCTATGGAACGTGAACAGGAACTTCGTAAATTGATTACTGTTTTGCATCGCCTGACGCGCACGGCGGCGCGCGTGCAATGGATGGGCGCAGGCGAAAACGAAGCACGCTTTGCCGTGTCGCAATACAATAAAATTCTCGCGCGCCTGAGCGAGCTTGATCCGAATATCAAAGGCGTTTTCGATGGCTTGCCCGAAGACAGCACGCTGACCGTAGTGGCGATGGCTGCGCGCCAGGTGGTTTCGTACTACGAGGACGAAGTGAAAACGGAACACCGAGGGAAAGATTGGGGGTCACAGGTCTTTGGTGTTGGCGTAGGCCGAGGTTGCGGCCCCGTAGATTTCAATCTGGAGGACATTGGTAACTGGATTCGGGATCGCCTGTCAGAGGTGCAACGCCACGAACGCGAACGGCGCGCGGAAGGTAAGCACTGCGGCTAAAACTTTACGGACGGCGGAGGCTTTGTTGGGCAGCCTCACGGATGCGAGCCTCAGGGCTTTCCGCCGCTTTATGCAAATGTGGTTTCGCCCGGGCCAGGTCGCCACGCGCTTGCAGTAATTGTCCCAAGCGCAGGTGGGCCTCGAAATGATTGGGCGCAAGCGTCAACACGGTTTGGAATTGTTGTTCGGCTGGCGCGCTTTCGCCGTGTGCTGCCAGCGCAATGGCAAAAGCCAGATAGGCATCGGCGAACGAAGGTGAACTGCGCAGCGCCGCTTGGAAATAACTTTTTGCCTCCTCAAACCTGCCAGCATTAGCCAGCAGATTGGCCAGATTCAGGCAATTCGTCGCCGCTTCCGGTCGCAGCCGCACCGCTTCCCGCCACGCCTTTTCCGCTCCTTTTACATCATTCAGTTGAAATAATCTTGCGCCTATTGTGCTGTGCAAATGCGCGGCAGTTGGGTCAAGGGCGAGCGCGGCTTGTAGCATTGCCACTGCCTCGCGCAAGCGGCCTTGCTGGGCGAGCAACGTGGCGATGGCTTCGCAGGCAGCGGGTTCCTGCGGGGCTAATGTTTGCGCCCGATCCAAGGCGGCGGCAGCGCGTGATGGTTGATTCAACGCGGTCAAGGCTGTTCCCAGGCGAAGCCAGATGCGCCAATCCGCCGTTGCACGCTTGCTGGCCTGTTCATAAAACGTAATTGATTCAGCCAGATTTCCGGCGCGGCGGTAGGCTTCAGCCAATTCAAAATAAAACTCCGGTTCGACTGGCATGTGCTTGGCAATCGCGGCTGTTAAGGCGGGCAAGCCGGCTGTGAGATTCGCGTCGTGTTTGACTTGCGCAAGTGCCCCATACAACTCCTGCTCGGCGGGCCTGGTCAGTTTTGTTGGATAGTAAAACTCCACGTTGCCACGATAGGCCGAGATATTGCCGTCGTGCTGCTCTACGCGTTGTCCGGTTGGCTCCGCCACAGGTTTCCGTTGAATGAAATGATCCGTAACAGCGGTGTGAATTGCGTCTGCTGGACGCCGTTTCGGCAAGTGGCACGAAGCGCAATTTTGCTCAGTTGTGTGACGCCGCGCGGCAATCAGTTTAGGCAACGTGGCTTGATGACAGCTTTGACACGCAGTGACGTAGCGTTGCTGTGCCGCAGGCGTGTCCGATGGTTCATGCGGGTTGTGGCAAGTCGTGCAAGTGAGCGCGCCGCGACTTTGTGTGAAGCACGCGGATTTGCGCAGTTGATAGGCGGCGCTGGCGAATTCAAAACGTTCTGATTGCTGGGCGCTGAGGGCGCGGTCGAAATGCAGAATGTAATCTTCTAACGGTTCGCCGGGACGATACGAAAACACTTCGCGCCCAGCTCGCAAGATTGTCGCAGGCAACTTCAACGTCGTCGTTTCGAGATGGCATTGCAGGCAAACTTCCATCTGTCGCTCTGGTGTCAGTCGCGCGGGATTCACAATCGCTTTGCGCACGAATTCTGGCGGCAAGCCTTGTCGCACGGCGTCGAGATGCGCCTGACCGGGGCCGTGACAACGTTGGCAATCAATGCCTTCGGGCAACTGGGCAGGAAAGCGAGTGCCTGCTTCCCACGTCGGATTGGGCAGTTGCATGAAACCATTGTGGCAGGACATACAACGATACGTGAGCTTGCGGCTGAAGCCCGCGTGATCGGGGCGATCATAACCTGGACTCATCGCCCAATAACCGTTTTGCTCGGCGTACCACGTCAGCGGCAACTCGATCAAATCGCCTGCCTGCGTGCGGCTGATGTAGCTGCGCGCGTGCTTGCCGGAGCCGAACCAATAATGGATCGGAGCTGCAAATACATTGGCTTGCCCTGCAATTTCACGCTTGAGAAACGGCTGCTTGTCTTGCAGGTAAATTGTGAACTGTTCGGCGGAAGCGGCATGATCAAAACTTCCGCCTTTAAGTTCAGGGAATTGAGCGGCGGAGCGAACTGCCCCAAACGTCCGCGCCATCGCTGATTTGGCATAGCTATCCGCAATCGCTTGATGACAGCTTGCGCAGGCATTGGGATCAGCATAGCCGTTGTTGCTGACGGATGGGGTGCGTTGTGCGCCGAGCGCAACCAGCACAAGGCACAGGAACAACACGAGTTTTATGCTTCGCCTAGAATTCATGCTTGATGAATGGCTTTATAACGCAAAGAGTCAAAGGGGCAAAGAGTCAAAGGTTTTTTCTGAACAATGCTCAGAAGCTGTCCCTTTGATCCTTCGCCCCTTTGACCCTTTGCGGTTTTTCTCCAACGAAACCTTAGAACTGGAATCGTCCGACGAGTTGAATGTTGCGCTGTCCGCCGACGTTATTTGGATTGATAAACCCGAAGCCGCCGTTGAGTTCACCCGCGGAATTGCGCGTGACGGCAGCGGCGGGATTGCCGGATGCCGGGCCGGGCAGGTTCAACCGATTGAAGAGATTGAACATCTCCAGGCGGAATTCAAACGCCATCTGCTCTTTAATTGGAATGCGGCGTCCAAAGTTCATGCTTTCCTGTACCGAACGTTGCCAGCGATAATCGTTGAAGAAACCTGCTGATGTCCCGAATTGACCGGGCGCGGCGTCTGCCCAGGCGGCTGGATTTAGCACCAGGTCTTGCCGCGGATCAATGCAGCCACAACCAGGGTCTTTCAAGAAGAGAGGTTGTCCCGGCACACGATTCATCAATGTGCCCATTCCTTGCCCCAGCAAGGCTGCCAGGTTGTTGTTGGAGGTAGGCGCTTGAATTAAGCTGCCGCTGGCGATACGCACTACGTCCGCCAATCGTCCAATTGCCGAGCAATTGCTTGACGAATTGGTTGGGGCCGACGCGCGGCGTGTCGTAGCTTACACCCGTGACAAAAATGTGCGGTTGCGAACTCGAGGCGAGCGACTTTTGTGCCTGGCGATTGAACGGATTGTTCACCGCTGGGCCACCCAGTCCGGGATTGCCGCCGTTGCCGAGGACGAGTTCTTTTTGGAAGGTGTACGCCGCCGTCAAATCCAGACCATGCGAATACCGCTTGGTGAGTTTGACCTGCAATGAGTCGTACCAGTTGTTGCCAAGCGGCGCCCAGCGCACGCCCAGTCGGTCATTGAATTGCGGGAACGGACGCAAGGCTTGCATCACAGTTGCACCGTTTGGGAAGCCTACGTAGGGCGCTTTGGATGCCGCGCGCCGCCGCCGCCGCCGAATCAATGCGCGAGGTCAACAACGCGCGATCTGTCGCATTGTTCAAATTAATCCCCAACGATGCCAGACGCGCTGGATTGATCGCGTTGACGTTGACTAAGCCATCGGCTTCGAGCCATACGCCGCGATTGGCAACGTAGGCCGCTTCCAGCACAAGGTTCTTGAAGATCTCGCGTTGCAGCGAAATGTTCCATTGATTGACGCGACCGGGACGTCCGGCATTGCGATCCTGAATCACGCCCCACCAGAAATCGCCGAAGCTGCTGGTTTGGCCGGCAATCGGACGAATGCCGGGGTCGAGCGATGCTTTGTACAAATCCGCCGAGTTGTAAACCAATCCGTCTTTCAAAAGCAGTGCTGGTTGTCCGTAGGCCGGGTTGCTGAAATCAATTGTATTGAAGCCCAGTCCCAACGTCGGAGCGCCGCCCGTGATGTACCACCAGTTGCCGCCAGCACTGTAACTGACGCCCCAACCGGCGCGGATGACGGTTTTGTCATTGATCTGATAGGCAAGATTCAAGCGCGGCCCAAATGCATAGGGGTAGGTTTTGGTAAATTCGCAATTGCAACGTCCTGGCCCATTGCCGGCGTAAATGAACGCGCCGGGCAAGCCGCCGGCGGACGGGTTCGGCGTCGTCAGGCTAATCATGCTGGTGCGATTGTGCAGTTCGCGGCCTTGTCCGCCGTAATCCCACCGCAAGCCATAAAACATCGTCAGCTTCGGCGTGATCTTCCACCCATCCTGGGCGTAAAAGCTGATGGCTTGCTTGCGCCATTGAATCTGCTTGGGCGCAGACACGGTTGCCGTATTGGCTTGGCCTAACAAAAAGCTCGCGTAACGATAACCGATGTTGCCGCCGCCGACGGTAGTGGTTTGCAGATACGGCAACGCGGTTTGCGCTTCGGCAAAGGCGACGCGACCTTGTGCCGCGGTGAGGTTTTGATCGCTCCAAACCTCTTGTTTGAATTCAGTCCCGAACTTAATCGTGTGGTTGTTGCGCACCCACGTCGCGCTGGCGACTGCCGTCAACTTGTCGTTCCAGAACTTGTTGGCCTGCACCGGCCCGAACGCGCTGGAACCGCCACGATTGCCTTGCAGGTTGCCGAGGCTGGGGCCGACGATGCGCGGGAAGCCCGACGGCGTGGTGGCTGCGCCTTTGAAGCCAATTGCCGCCGCGTCATAAGTGGTGACGGCATCCGGCGCGCTGTCAGGATTGTGAAAACGCAGGAAGCCTACGCCCGCCGTCATTACGAGACGCGGCGTCAGCGTCCTGTCGAGATTTACCCGCGCCGTGTGACCGTAAATTTTCTGATCGCGGCGTCCTGTGAGGGGGATGGGCAAGCCATCCGCGCCCGTGATTTGGGTCGTGTTTTGGACTGACCAATATCCTGTCAGCTTCGTTTTGTCACTGAAGTTATGGTCAATTTTTAGGCTGGGTATTTGCTGGAAGTCTGAAGTTCGGAATGCGCGGGTCCCAGTTGTTTATCAACTCCGCGTTGTCCGCCTTGGGAATCATGTCTTGAATCTTCAGCGCCACGGGATCAAGGATGCCCGTCGGAATCACATTGTTCGGGAATGGATCGCGCACGATGTAATTCGTGCCGCTCACAGTTGACCGTGCGCGTCGTGCGCGGATCGTAAATCGCGTTTTCCATAATCGGGCGTCCCAACACATCGGTGCCGAGTTGGCGTCCGGTTAGGGCCGCGCTGAAATCGCCGCGACGATACGCCTCGGTCGGAACCGTTGCCAGGCTGCCGGACGAGCGTGTGACGTTGCGATATTTTTCCAGATTGAAAAAGAAGAAGGTTTTGTTGCGTCCGTCGTACAGCCACGGAATCCGTACGGGGCCGCCAACGGTAAAGCCGTAATCGTGCTTGCGGTCGAGCGCGCGGCGGGGACGCGGGCTGGTGGCAAACGGGGTCGAAAGTGGGCGATGCGCGTTGAGCGCTTCGTTGGTCAGGTATTCATACGCCGAGCCGTGAAACTGATTCGTGCCTGACTTGGTGGTGAAGTTGAAAACGCCGCCCAGCACTTGCCCGAACTCCGGCGCGAAGTTATTGGTTTGAATGGAAAACTCGCCAATGGTTTCGACCGAAGCCGCCGCGACGGTGCTGGTCCAAACCGTATCGTTGGTACTGGTCACGTCCTGGCCTTCCAGATAAATCTTGAACGAACCTGGCGGAGCGCCGTTGATGCTGGCATTTTGATTTGTGCCTGACACGCCGGGCGCAAGCTGAATAAAGCTCAGCCAACTGCGCACCGAATTCGTCGCGGCAAAATTGATCGGCAAGGAATTGAACATCTCGCCGCTGATATTCGTGCTTTGCTCCGCGTTTTCGGTTTTGAGCAATGGTGACTGATCGGTGATCGTGACGGTGTCGGTGGCTGCGCCAACCTCTAAGGCGGCATTGATGCGCGCGGTTTGATTCACCTGTACGAGGATGTTTTGCGAGACGAATCGTTTGAATCCAGTAGCCTCAATGGTTAATTCATACGTGCCTGCGGGCAAGGAAGGGAGCGTGTAATTGCCCGTTTCGGTCGAAATTGTTTTGACTTCGGTTCCGTTCGCCAGGTTTTTAGCCACAATGGTCGCGCCAGCTACAACGGCGTCGGACGGGTCCTTGACCGTGCCTGTCACTGTGCCGCGGTCGCTTTGGGACAAACTGGCTGAGACCACTAATAATAAGCCTATCGTAACCAGTACGATGTTTCTCATAAGAGCATTCCTCCTGATCCAAAGCCGGGCGCAGTGGGCGGGGCTTGGACGGCATTTGGGGTGAAAACAGTCCCTCAAGCGGCAACGCGCCGACAGAAACTATTTAGGAATCCCCCGCATATTTTTCAACGATACCGCGCTGACAAGAGCGCGTGTTTGATAGCAATCCGTTTGCTTCTTCCTTTGTTCTGATACGTTCGTAGGTTTGATACTTCTCCCAGCGGGACGGAATTGTAGGAGAACGCGTGCAGCTTGAGACCAAACGAAAGTTGGGGGGCGGAGAAAAAGTGAGAAAGAGGGATAGAGAGAAGGAGAGAAAGAGAAAGAGCAATGACATTTTCCACTTGCCCCAACTTTTGTTTGGTTCTTCTGCGAATGGATTTGAGTATGCTACAAATGGTGCGGATCGCATTTTGGTAATCCACAGTGAAATTCGGGTACGGTACGAGAAGCAGTAGCGACTTGATGAATGTGCCGCTTGTTATCAGTTCGCTACTGCTCCTCGTACTGTACCAACCACAAACCGCAAAAGGACTCTCTATGAAATTACATCACTACGCCATGATCTGCCTGTTATTACTACTTTCCGCTCCGCTGCTTGCCGCGCAACCACCCAAAGAAATTCTGCTTTGGCCGCAGGGGGCCCCTGGTTCCGAAGGCAAAACTGGCGACGAAGCGGTGCGCGTGACGCCCGATGGCGAACACGTCGTTTCCAATGTGCATAAGCCTTCCCTGACCCCATACCTGCCCGCCAAAGACAAAGCTACAGGCGCTGCCGTGATTGTCGCACCGGGTGGCGGGCATCGAGAATTATGGATGGATCACGAAGGCCACAACTTTGCCAAATGGCTCAGCTCGCGCGGCATTGCGGCCTTCGTGCTGAAGTACAGGTTAGCGCGTGAACCCAACTCGACCTACAAGATCGAAGAGCATGGATTTTGGGATACGCAACGCGCTGTTCGTCTGGTGCGTAGCCGTGCCGCGGAGTGGGGCATCAATCCGGCGCGGGTTGGCGTAGCGGGGTTTTCGGCGGGCGGAGAAGTCGCGGCGCTGGTGGCAATGCGTAATGACGCAGGCAAGCAAGACGCGGCTGATGTCATCGAACGAGAATCGTCGCGCCCTGATTTTCAAGCGATGATCTATCCTGGCACCTCCGGCAAAATCATTCCGACCAAAGACTCGCCGCCGATTTTTTTATTGGCTGGTTACAAAGACCGCCCTGACATTTCGCGTGGGTTGGCAGAAGTTTATTTGCGATTCAAAGACCTCAATATTCCGGCGGAATTGCACCTGTACGCTACAGCGGGGCATGGCTTTGGCATGCGCGAACGCAACAAAAGCGCCGTCGGTACGTGGCCTGCACGCTTTGAAGAGTGGTTGTCCGAGTTGGGAATGCTGAAAAAATAGTTAGGTACGGTACGAGGAGCAGTAAGCGGCTTGGTCAAGGCTTCACCAACTCGCTACCGCTCGTTGTACTGTACCGATTTATCAGGAGACTTGGCATGCGCATCGTTCTCTCCCTCCTACTCATTACTGCATTAATACTGTCTGCCACCGCGCAAAGCGATTTGAAACCGTTCGTCTTCGATCATCGCGGCGCGACGAATTCCGTGATTGATCTGTCGTTTCTGCTGGATGCTCCAGCGGGCAAACGCGGATTTGCGCGCGTTGCGAATGGCCATCTCGTCACAGGCGATGGCAAACGATTGCGGCTCTGGGGCGTTAATATTACCGATTGGACGCGCGGCTCAACGATGTTTCCCTCCAAAGCGGACGCGCCGATGTGGGCCGCGACGCTGGCGCGATTTGGCGTCAACTGTGTGCGCTTGCATTTTCTTGATCTGGCAGCGCCGCGCGGACTGATTGACGCCAAACGGGACGATACGCGCGGCTTTGATGCCGAGCAACTCGACCGCTTTGACTTCTGGCTGGCGGAACTCAAGAAGCGCGGCATCTACCTCAACATCAATTTGAACGTCGGCAGATCGTATAAAGCAGGCGATGGCGTCAAAGATGCGGACAAGATTCGTTGGGGCAAAGGACTGACGTATTACGATGCGCGGTTGATTGAGTTGCAGAAGGAATATGCCAGACAACTCCTGACCCATCGGAACCCCTACACGAAACTCGAATATCGCAATGACCCGGCAGTCGTGACAGTCGAAATAGCGAATGAAAACGCGTTGTATATCGGCTTTCGCGCGCCGACGCCTGCGTATGACAAAGACCTGCTTGATTTGTACAACAATTGGCTGAAGCAGCAATGCAGCCCCGCCGAGCTTGCCAAGCTGCGCACCCTCACAGGCGTCGCGGCGGATCAGCCCATTCCGCGTTTGCAGGGCAATGAAAAGAACAGCGCGCCGCCCGAACGGTTTTACACCGAACTGAAATTTATGATGGAGATGGAGCGCCGCTTCTTTCAGGATATGCAATCGTATTTGAAAGACACGCTGAAAGTAAAAGTCCCCATTGTTGCCACCGCCGATCACAGCCATAGCGGCAGCAGCTATCCGATGCTGTCTACGCTCTCGCAACTCGACATCGTGGACGGACACACGTACTGGCAACATCCGGGGCCGCGTGGCATTCCAAACACGCCGATGGTCAACGATCCGCGCAATTCCACTGTTGTCGAACTCTCGCGCACGGCTTTCGCGGGCAAGCCGTACACCGTCAGCGAAACCAATCATCCGTTCCCGAACGATTACGCCAGCGAAGGCATTCCGATTCTGGCGGCGTATTCGGCACTGCAAGATTGGGACGGAGTTTTCTGGTACACGTTCGAGCCAAAAGCCGCAGCCGATTGGCAACCGATGATTGGCGACGCGTTCGACCTATCGCATCATCCGGTGAAGCTGCCGCAGCTTGCCGCCGGAGCGTTGATGTTTCTGCGCGGCGATGTTCACGCGGCGCGGCAAACGATAGGGCGGTCGTATTCGCGACAACAAGTGGCCGACAGTTCGCGTTTGCCCGGCACCGAGCGACCTTATTTTACGCCGGGCTTTCCGGCATTGTTGCCGTTACAACATGGCTCGCGCATTGCCTCACTTGACGGCAAACCAACTGAGAAAATTGACTGGCAAGCGGCGAACCCGCTGGTTTCCGACACGGGCGAATTGACCTGGACTACCTCGCCGGAAAAAGGCGGGCTGGTGACAGTCGAGTCGGAGCGCACAACCGCAGCCATCGGCTTTATCAAAGCACACGCCAAGCCCTTGCGTTATCTTGTCCCGCAGCTTAACAATCGCTTTGCCAGCATGACCTTGAGCGCGTTGGATGACAAACCGATTGCGCGATCAACTCGCTTGTTGCTAACCGCCGGAGCGATGGCGGGAAACAGTGGTATGCAATGGAACGAAAATCGTTCGGCCTTAACACAATCGGGAACTGCGCCGACTGTGATTGAAAACGTCACCGGACAACTGCTCCTGCGCAATTTGCTTGGCGCGCGCAAGGTGACAATTGCTGCGCTGGATGGACGTGGGCAACGCATGGGCAGTCCCGTCGCAGCGAAAAAAAACGCAGAAGGCTGGCAGCTTACGTTGGGCGATAGCGTCACGACGTGGTATGAAATTGTTGTTGAAAGAGTGAACGGTAGATAGTAGACGGTAGTATCCACGTTCTACCGCCTACCACCTACTCACAAACCTCTATGCCTGAAGCCACCACAATCCGCGTCATCCTTGTAGACGATCATCCGGTCGTGCGCTTTGGCTTAGCTGCGATTATCGGGATGCAACCGGATATGACGGTTGTCGGGGAAGCGGGATCAGGCGAAGAAGCGTGTGCGGTTTGTGCGCGACAGGCGGCGGATATTTTGCTGATGGATTTGCGCTTGCCTGGGATGAGCGGCGTGGACGCGATTCGCACGATTCGCAAACAGCATCCCAAACTGCGGTTTATCGTCCTGACTACCTACGACGGCGACGAGGATATTCACCGTGCGCTTGAAGCAGGTGCGCAAGCTTACTTGCTGAAAGGAATGTCGCACAATGAGTTGGCCAATGCGATTCGCAAAGTGCATGCTGGGTTGAAATACATTCCGGCTTCCATCTCAAAAAGTCTGGCCGAACGCCCACCGCATTCGGAACTGAGCGCGCGCGAGATGGAAGTGCTGGAACTGATCGTGCGCGGACACAGCAATCGTGAAATCGGCGAGGCGCTCGGCATCAGCGAAGCGACCGTCAAATGGCACATCAACATCATCCTGAGTCGCCTCAATGTCAGTGATCGCACCCAGGCTACCGTCGCCGCGTTGCAGCGTGGCATCGTGCATTTACCCTGAAATGACCGTGGAACAAAGAAAATTTCACCGCAAAGGATCAAAGAGACAAAGGCTCAAGGAACAATTAAAATGGTTTGTTTTTCTTTGTTCCTTTGTCATTTTGCCTCTTTGCGGTGAGTCTCTCTCCGCCCTCGCTCAATCCTCCGATTCAATTCCTTACAGCCGCCGCGTCTGGCGCAATGAAGATGGCTTGCCAGAGGACTTTGCGCAAGCCTTGGCACAGGCACCGGAGGGCTATCTTTGGATTGGCACGAGCGGCGGGCTGGTGCGGTTTGATGGCACTTCATTTGTGGTTTTCAAGCGCGAAAATGTGTCCGCGTTTCAGGATAACAGTGTTTATTCTTTGCTGGTGGCAAAGGACGGCGCACTGTGGGCGGGCACAGAAGGCGGTGGGTTGATTCGCTATCAGAAGGGAGCGTTTCGCTCGTTCGGTGCCGCGGAAGGGCTGACCAATGGTTTTGTGCGCGTCATCTTTGAAGACAGTGCGCAGCGGCTGTGGGTCGGGACGGATGCGGGGCTGTTTCGGATGGAAAACGAAAAGCTGATTCGTATAGATAACCGCGACAGCGTGCCGCGCATGAGTGTACATACAATTTGCGAAGACCGCGCAGGCCGTTTATTGATAGGCGGGTGGGGCTTATTGATCTTGCAAGGAACCACCGCGAACTACTTCACCTCCACTGAGAGTCAGGCCGACAAAAGCATTCGCACAATTCGCCAAACCGCTGATGGCACGCTCTGGATCGGCACGATTTCAGGACTGCGCCGCATTGAGCCAAATTACAGCAGCAATCCTTTTTTGCTGCCCAGACTTCTCAGCCAAATCAATATCAGTGCCTTACACGAAAGCCGCAACGGACAACTTTGGATCGGTTCGTATGGACAGGGGGTGATGCGTTATCAAGCTGGGCAGCTCACGAAATTGACTGCGCCCGCCATGCTGCCGCATAACAACGTGCTGGCCTTATTTGAAGATGGCGAGGACAACGTGTGGGTCGGCACACAAGGCGGATTGTTGCGTTTGAGTCCCAGCGTAGCTAGTACGATCACAACGGCAGATGGCGTACCGCAAAGCATCAACACCATCTATCAGGACCCGCGCGGCGAGCTTTTGGTCGCGGCCTTGAATGGGCAATTGCTACGCGTCGTACAGCAAACGCTCGTGCCTGTGCCGCTTCCCCCTGGAGTGCGCGACATGCCGATTCGCAATGTGTTCAGAGACAGTCGCGGCGCACTGTGGCTCGGCACGGATGGGCAAGGCAATGTGCGACTCGACCAGGCGGGCGTCACGCGCTACACGATGCGGCAGGGATTGAATCGCGATTTTACGCGCGCATTTTGTGAAGACCACGACGGCAGTTTGTGGATCGGTACCGATGGCGGCTTAAGTCGTTTTGATGGCAAGACGTTTCAGACCTTCACCGTACAAGATGGCTTGGCTTACAACAGCGTGCGCGCCTTGTTATTGGATCGTAGCGGCAGTTTGTGGATTGCAACTGACGGCGGATTGAGCAAATTGCGCCTCGGCGCGTTCGTCAATGAACCCGTGTTGGAGCGATTGCGCGGGCATAAAATTTGGGCCCTGTACGAAGATGCCAACGGCGGATTATGGATTGGCACGCATGGCGATGGCTTGTTTTGGCTGAAAAACGGCCACCTCGCGCAGTTCACCACCAAAGCTGGATTGCCTAGCAACAAGATTCATTTCATTGCCGAAGACGCGCGCGGCAATTTATGGATGAGCGGGCCGAGCGGCATTCTTTCCGTGGCGCGTCGTGATTTAGAAACGCTCACGGATGCGGGACAACTGCCGATGCGCGTGTACAGCACAGCGGAAGGCTTGAGTACGAATCAGATGAATGGTGGCGTGCAATCGGCGGGCGCGTTGCTGGCTTCGGGCGAACTGTGGTTCCCTTCGACCAGAGGTGCAGTGCGCTTGAGGGCGGATGGCGCAGCCCGTCGTAACGCGCCTCCGGTGTTGATTGAGCAGGTGATTGCGGATGACCACGCTGAAACGCTTTCCGGCACGTTGCAACTTGCGCCTGGCCTGCGCAAACTCGAAATCCATTACACTGCCATTCGGTTGCGCTCGCCGGATCGTTTGCGGTTCAAGTATCGGATGGAAGGGTTTGATCCAAATTGGACGGATGCCGGACAGCGGCGTGTTGCGTATTACACGAATCTTCCAGCGGGCAAATACCGTTTTCAAGTGATTGCCTATGAGATGGACGATCCGCGCAATGCGGCTGAGCAAACGTTGCCGCTCGTGTTGCAGCCGCATTTTTACAAGACGCCGTGGTTCCTGGCCATTTGCGCCTTGATCGTAACCGCCCTTGCCTGGGGCGCATATCGGTTTCACGTGCGCAACCTGCGGCAACGATTTGATGCTGTCTTGCAAGAGCGCAACCGACTAGCGAGAGAAATGCATGACACGTTGATTCAAGGCTGCGTCGGCGTTTCCGCCTTGCTGGAAGCGGCTTCCAGCGCGCAGGAGATTGCGCCAAGCATCAGCAACGAATTACTTGACCGCGCCCGTAACGAAGTCCGCGCCACGGTTGACGAAGCGCGACTGGCAGTCTGGAATCTGCGGCATGAACCCGGCGAGGGCTTAGTCGTAGCGCTCTCGCAATTGTGCCTGCGCACGGAACAGGAATCCGGCATTCCTGTTCGCTTTGAAAGTATGGGGACGCCGCAGTTATTGGGAGCGGAAAGCGAACGAAGCTTGCTGATGATTACTCGTGAAGCCTTACAAAATGCCCTGCGCCATGCGGCTCCGCGCCATCTCGCCATTTCGTTGAGCTTTACGGATGCGGGTCTGGAAGTGAAGATCGAAGATGATGGCTGCGGGTTTGATTCTACTCTCCTACATTCATCGAACGGGCATCATTATGGCTTGATCGGGATGCGCGAACGCGCAGAGAAACTAGGCGGCAAATTCCACCTTACCAGTTCGCCCGGTAGTGGCACGCAGGTGCGCCTTAGTATTCCACTGACCAAATCCCCGTTGCTTGAAACTCTGTAACTTGGCATCAGTATGACTTCCGATTAGCAGAGCATTGCCAAGCCATTACACTTCCGGCATTATCTTCAGCCATGACCTATCGCCCGATAACCCGGCCTGAAAGTGGTTGGCGCAACCAACTCCACGAAATCATTTTTGAAGCAGAAACACCGGGCGGAAAAGCGTTTGATATTGCCCTGATTTGGTGTGTCATCCTCAGCGTGTTGGCAGTCGTGTTAGAGAGTGTCACCAGCATTCGCACTCAATACGGAACGGCTCTGAATTTCGTCGAGTGGTTTTTTACGATTCTTTTTTCCATTGAGTACGTTTTTCGACTGATTAGTGTTAGACGTCCGATGCATTATGCGCTCAGTTTCTTTGGCCTGGTTGATTTGCTGGCAGTGATCCCGACTTACTTGAGCGTGCTGTTCCCTGGCAGCCAGTATTTGCTGACGGTTCGGATACTGCGGCTGTTGCGCGTCTTTCGCGTCTTGAAGCTGACCGAATATGTGACCGAAGGCAAAGTGATAACCTCTGCTTTGCGCGCCAGTCGTCGCAAGATCAGCGTTTTTCTTTTGGGGGTCTTCACCCTGCTGGTAATCGTTGGGTCATTGATGTACTTCATCGAAGGCGAAGAAAACGGATTCAAGGATATTCCGACCAGTATTTATTGGGCGATTGTCGCCATGACCACAGTCGGATACGGCGATTTATCGCCGCAAACTCCTTTGGGCAAGGGCGTGGCTTCGGTGGTCATGATTTTAGGGTATGGAATTATTGCCGTGCCGACCGGGATCGTAACCGTCGAAATCTCACAGGCCGCAAGGAAGCAAGTCACAACCCGCGCCTGTCCCTCCTGTAGCGCCGAAGGTCACGATTACGATGCCGTCTTTTGCAAATATTGTAGTGTGCGTTTGTAAGCCATCAGAGCTTTCGGGCAAGAGCTCAGGTTGGCGCAAGCCCTTCATTCTATGGTTGGTCGCCGCGCTTCACGCTGGCGAGTCCTGCTCCGCCGCCGTATGGGCGGGTAATAATCTCTAAGTAGTGATCAGAAGGATCAAGAAAGTACACGCCGCGACCGTCATCGTGAGTATTGATCTCGTTTGGTTTTGCGCGGCGCGGGTCGGCCCAATGTGGTATTTCTCGGTCGCGGATACGGGCGAGCGCAGCGTCGAAAACATCGTCGCTGACCAAAAAAGCATAGTGTTGTGGCGGAAAATCATCAGTGGTTTCGGCGTAGTCCACTGTGATGTTATTGTCCAGCGCGACTGCGAGAAAGACGCCCCATTCCACCGGCGCGGCTAAGTCGAGCATCTCGGCGAGAAAGTGAGCGGACTCTTGCTTATCGTGAGCGGCAATAATCAGGTGATTCAGTTGAGCTGCCATGTTGACTCCTCATTCGCGGTATACGGTATTTCATACGCAAGGCCTAGCTAAGCAATAATTGCCGCGCAATCACCAGTCGTTGCACTTCGCTCGTGCCTTCGCCAATCGTGCAGAGTTTCGAGTCCCGCCAAAATTTTTCCGGTGGATAATCTTTCGTGTAGCCGTAGCCGCCGTGAATCTGAATCGCTTCTTCACAAACTTTCACCGCGATTTCTGAAGCATAGACTTTCGCCATCGCGGATTCTTTCGTCGTTTGCTTTTTGTTGTCCTTGAGCCAGGCAGCGCGGTGGATCAACAATCGTGCGGCGTCAATTTGTGTAGCCATATCGGCAAGCTTGAATTGAATCGCCTGGAATTCAAAAATCGGTTTGCCGAATTGCTCGCGTTCTTTGGAATATTTCAGCGCGGATTCATACGCTCCCTGTGCAATGCCGAGCGCCAGCGCAGCTATCGAAATGCGCCCGCCATCCAAAATCTGCATGGCATTGACGAAGCCTCTGCCGCGCTCGCCCAGTAGGTTTTCGTTCGGCACATAACAATCCTCGAAAATAATCGAAGCCGTTTCTGAGGCGCGCACGCCAAGCTTATTCTCTTTCTTGCCGGGC
The DNA here is from genome assembly GCA_963794955.1 of uncultured Acidobacteriota bacterium. Taxonomy (GTDB): domain Bacteria; phylum Acidobacteriota; class Blastocatellia; order RBC074; family RBC074; genus JAFDVL01. The sequence continues at coordinate 18,147 of CAWCGF010000013.1, read as the reverse complement.
AAAAATCCCTTGGTGCCGCGTTCGACGATGAAAGCCGACACACCGCGCGAACGCATTTCACGCTCGGTGAAGGCCAGCACAACGCAGGTATCGCCGGAAATGCCATGCGTGATGAAATTCTTCGCGCCATTCAAAACCCAACCGCCATTTTTCTTCCGTGCGGAGGTTTTCAATCCCGAAGCGTCAGAGCCGGAACCCGGTTCAGTCAAGGCCCACGCACCGACCTTTTCGCCTTTTGCCAAAGGGGTGACAAAGCGTTCGCGCTGGTCTTTGCTGCCGTATTGATAAATGTGATTCGTGCAAAGCGAATTGTGCGCGGCGACCGACAGCCCGATGGAACCATCCACACGGGAGATTTCTTCGATCACCGTGGCGTATTCAATGTAGCCCATGCCAGCGCCGCCGTATTCTTCCGGAAAAATCACCCCCGTCAAGCCAAGTTCGCCAAGTTTGGGCCAGATTTCTTTGGGGAAATATTGCGCTTCATCCCACTTCATCACGTTGGGTTTGAGTTCCGCTTCGGCGAATTCCCGCACCATCCGTTTGACCTGTTGTTGTTCTTCATTCAATTCAAATTCCATTACGATAATCTCCTGCGCAAAACGGGGGACTTGCCTACTCTCATTGGGTATAACAGTCTACGGTACAAACAAGCGCGTCTCAAGAAAATTCTCTGACTTGACAAGTGGTTTGTGCGACCTCAATACTAGCTCTTATCTGCAATCAATCTTTTGATGGAATCGTTGGAACTTAAGGGATGAGTGACATGAAAAATTTAGGCACAATGCGGAGATTCACTCAGGCGTTGCTGCTGGCGTTGCTGCTCAATCTGAGCGGTCACATGTTCCTGCATTTGAGCGATGCCACACCGGAGGCAGACGAAACTCATTTCACCTCGCACCAGGAATCGGAAAAGTTTTCTGCCCCGCCGCATCAATGTTCGATCTGTCAGGATCAACAACAGCTTGCGCTGGATTCTCCTTCGTCAAATTCGTACTTCATTGAAACTTCGATCATCTCGCAGAATCGCAATAGCCTCTCTGCTCCTGCTTCGCCCGTCTTTACGAACCTGTCCGACCGCGCGCCACCGCGCCGCTAAATCCTCTCCCTGTCTTGCTACTGTCTTGCTTTCAGCCTAATCGCTGAAAGTCTGGATTTTCAGGCTCGCATTTTGCTGTGCGTCTCATTCGACTCGCAGAAAGGATTTAGTTATGGCTCGGTTTTATCTGCTTTTATTTACCCTTACTATTTTTACTACCTCAATATTCGCGCAACCCACCGGTTCCATTCGCGGCAAAGTTACATTGGAAGGAAATGACAAACCCTTGCACGATGTCGCTATTTCAATCATCAAACTCAAACTAACGGCTGAGACGGATGAGCGCGGCAACTATGAAATCAAAAACGTCCCTGTTGGGATATGGTCGGTTCATGCCCACTTGGAAGGCTTCCCGGACGCAGTGCAAATCCTTACAATTAAGGGCAGTGATGCGGTGACGGCAGATTTCCTGCTAAAGCTGAAAGGGCTGCGCGATCAGGTGACGATTTCTGCTTCCGGCAACGAACAATCAACCTTTGAGGCGTTTCAGTCGGTAAACTCGCTCGACAACGTTGACCTCACAGAAAAAGGACATCCATCGCTCGGCGAGGTATTGGATAAACAGCCTGGCGTCGCCAAGCGCAGTTTCGGTCCCGGTTCTTCGCGCCCGATTGTGCGTGGTTTTGACGGCGACCGGGTGTTGGTATTGCAGGATGGCATGCAAATCGGCTCAGTCGGTGCGCAATCCGGCGATCATGGCGAGCCAGTGGATGTTTTAAGTTTAGAGCGATTGGAAGTCGTCAAAGGGCCTGCCGCGTTGTTGTACGGCAGCAACGCGATTGGCGGCGTCGTCAATGCCATCACCGGGCATAACCTGCACAACAAGCCGCACGAAGGCGCGCGTGGATATTTGACCGGTATTGGTGGCACTACCAATAGTCAAGGCGGCACCAGCGGCGGCATGGAATATGGCCTGGGCAATCTTTTGTTGTGGGGCAACGGCAGCTTTCAGCGCGTTGGCGATTATCGTGCTCCGACGACTGGTCGCATTGATAATTCCGCCGCTCGTTCCGGCGGTGGCTCCGGCGGCTTCGGTTATTTTGGCGAGAAAGGATATTTCGGAGGGAATTATGCCTATGATGAGCGCCGCTATGGCATTCCTTTTGCCGGTTTGCTGGAGGGCGAACCAGACTCCCAAATTGATCTGACGATGCGCCGCCATGCCCTGGGGCTGAATGCTGGTTCGACGCATCTGAATTCATTTCTTAACGCCTTCCGTCTTTCCTTCAATTACAGCGATTACAAACATCAGGAGATAGAGGTTGCCGATGGAAAGGAAACGATTGGCACGACCTTCAATAACGACTTGTTTGTGTATCGTGGCGTGTTCGAGCAAGAGCGCAAGGGCATTTTATCCGGGAGTTTTGGGTTTTGGGGGCAGCGACGCAATTATGAATCCATTGGCGCGGAAGCCCTGGCACCGCCTACCACGCAAAATGCCTTCGCCCTGTTCGGTTTGGAAGAATTCGATTTCAAGCGCGTTTCCTTTCAGCTTGGCGGACGGATGGAACACAATCGCTACTCACCTGTTACGGGGAAGGCGCGCAACTTTACCGGGTTTTCCGGCGCGGCGGGGACGCGTCTGCGGCTTTGGGAAGGCGGCGCGTTTGTCATTAACTACACGCATTCGTATCGCGCTCCTGCCCTGGAAGAGCTTTACAACAATGGCCCGCATCCCGGCAATCTGACCTTTGAAATTGGTGATACGAACCTGACTCGTGAGCGCGGTGATGGCGTGGAATTTTCGTTGCGGCATTCGGCGAGTCGGGTGCGCGCAGAGTTCAATTACTTCTATTACGGTCTGAAAGATTTTATTTTTCTCGCGCCAACGGGCAACATTGAAGATGGCCTGCCTGAAGCAACTTACACACAAGGCGATAGTCGTTATCGCGGCTATGAAGCACGCTTTGACGTAAATCTGTTGCCTGGCTTTTGGCTGAATACAGGAGTGGATTATGTAGAGGCAGAGTTGAAAGTCGGAAATCTGGACTTGCCGCGCATTCCACCTTTGCGTGGTCGCCTTGGGATGGATTGGCGCTATAAGGGGTTTGGCGTGCGCCCGGAAGTGATTCTCGCCCGGAAGCAGGACCAGGTTTTCACGAACGAAACGCCGACGGCTGGGTATGGACTCTTCAATCTGGATTTTTCCTATACCTTTACCCAGCAGCACCTCGCTCATATTTTTTCGGTGAATACCTTTAATCTCGGTGACAAGCTATACCGAAACCATTCGTCCTTCATTAAAGATTTAGCGCCGGAAATTGGGCGTGGCGTGCGCTTCGTGTATACGTTGCGGTTCTTTTAGTTATTGCAGTGAACAGTTGGCAGTTAATAGTGAACAGTTAACCGCAAATAGTTTCCTATCTGCCAAACCGTCTTTCAAACGGGTCATAACCTATTAACTACCAACTGTAATTTGCAACCTCTTGACGGTTGTCTTTTTGCCACAAGCTTGTAATGATTGCACTCCGCTTTCAATCAAGGACAGTTCGACTGAGTGCAAGACATGAATTTCAATGACAAAGTAGTTCTCGTAACGGGAGCCGCGCGTGGCATCGGGCGTACCATCGCCCAGCAATTCGCCCACCAGGGCGCGCAGGTGGCCTTGCATTACTACCGCAATCAGATCGCTGCGCAGAGCAGCTTCGCTTCCTTGGCGGGCAACGGGCATTTGCTGTTGCAAGCCGATATCACAAAACCTGATGAAGCCCAGCAGCTTGTGCAGGCAACGATTCAGCAATACGGACGCCTCAACATTCTGGTGAATAACGCCGCAATTTATGTGGATCATCCGATTGCCAGCACGGATTTTGCTTCGTGGCAACAGGCTTGGCGCAGCACGATTGATACGAACCTGATGGGCACGGCGAATGTTTCTTACTGGGCGGCACAACAGATGATCCAGCAACGGAGCGGGCGCATCGTGAATATTTCTTCGCGCGGTGCATTTCGGGGCGAGCCGACGGCACCTGCCTATGGTGCCAGCAAAGCCGCCTTGAATGCGATGAGTCAATCGCTGGCACAGGCGTTGGCTCCGCATAATGTGTTTGTATATGTCGTTGCGCCGGGCTTTGTTGACACCGAACGCGTAGCTGAGAAGCTTAGTGACGACATTCGCAAGCAAAGCCCGCTCAAGCGCGTCGCGCATCCTGAAGAAGTGGCAAAGACAGTGTTATTTCTCGCCTCAGAAGGCACCGACTTTTTGACGGGCTGTATTGTAGATGTAAACGGCGCATCGTACCTGCGCTCATGAAATTATGTACAGCAAACTTTCCAGTTTGCTGCTTTCCAGGAGGACATGACTTTGAAATTGCTATTTACCCTTTGCCTCGGTTTGATGCTTGCGGCATTGACTGTTATTGCCCAACCCAACGTGCAACAAAATTACCGCGTCCTGGGCGCGGATAAAAAACATGTCGCCATCGTCAATGCCAAAGGCGAGGTCGAATGGGAAATCCCCAACCCCACCGCGCGCGAAATCCATGACATCCAGGCGTTGCCGAATGGCAACGTGTTGTTTCAGACCGGCTACACGACTGTTGTCGAAGTCAACAAAGACAAGCAGGTCGTGTGGAAGCACGAATCCAAGCCGAAAGAAGGCAATACCGGCAGAGTCGAGATTCATTCGTATCAACGCTTGAAAAACGGTTTGACGATGATTGCCGAAAGCGGCAATGGGCGCATTATTGAAGTGGATAAAGACGACAAGATCGTCAGAGAAATCCCCCTCACGTTGGCTAGACCAAATCCGCATCGGGATACGCGCATGGTGCGTCCGGTTGGCAACGGCGGCTATCTGGTTTGTCAGGAAGCTGAAGGCAAGGTGATGGAATACGACAAGACCGGCAAGATCGTCTGGTCATACGCCTTGGAATTGGGGGATCGTCCACGTTCGCCCGGCCACGGTGTCGAAGGACACGGCACGGAAGTCTTTGGTGCTGTCCGCTTGAAGAACGGCAACACGCTGATCGCAGGCGGCAACAACAACCGTATTTTAGAAGTCAATCGCGCAGGCAAAATCGTATGGAGCCTTGACCACAAAGAATTGCCCAGCATTCAGTTCGCGTGGATGACGACGTTGCAAGTCTTGCCCAACGGCAACCTTATCATCGGCAACACGCATGCCGGCCCGAACAATCCACAACTTATCGAAGTCACGCGTGATAAGAAAGTCGTGTGGCAATTTAAGAATTGGGAGGTGTTCGGCGATAACCTGGTTGCTGCCACCGTGCTGGGCCTCAAGGGCAATGTAATTCGGTAATGAAATATTAGGAGGACTCATGATGAAACGCAGAACCGTTATTAGTGGCTTGGCCGGCGCATCATTGCTGCCGCTCGCCGCGCCATCGCAAACAAAAATCAAAGCGGGCGACATCCCGAAACGCGTCTTTGGCAAAACTGGCGAGAAGCTGACGATCATCGGCTTGGCCAGTGGTCGCTTTCACCTGACCAATTCCGAGGCCGACGCGATTGCCCTGGTGCAGTACGCCTACGATCTTGGCATCAATTATTTTGACACCGCACACAGTTATGGCAACGGACGCAGCGAAGTGATTTACGGCAAAGCCATGAAGTCGTTTCGCAAGCAAATCTTCCTTACGACCAAAAGTAACAAACGCTTACGGAAGGAAGCCGAAGCCGAATTGGACGCGTCACTGAAAAGCCTAAACACCGATTATGTGGATTTATGGCAATGCCACGAAGTTGCGAATCTCAGCGAGGTCGAAAAAATCTTCGCGCCCGGCGGCGCTTACGAAGCCTTTGAAGCTGCGAAGAAAGCGGGCAAATGTCGCTTCTTTGGTTTCACCGGTCACACCGATCCCGAAGTGCATTTGGCTTTGCTCAAAGGCTCTGACAAGTGGGAAACGATTTTGATGCCCTTGCACATTGCCGACCCGCTGTATTTGAGCTTCGAAAAACAAGTCTTGCCGATTGCGGTCGAACGCGGCATGGGGATTCAAGGCATGAAAGTGCTGGCCAATTCCAAACTGCTCGCCAACTTCAGCGTCAAAGAGTGCATCACCTATACGCTAAGCCTGCCGATTCATTGCTTGACCCTGGGTTGCACCACGATTGGGCAATTGGAAGACGATGTCCGCATCGCGCAAAGCTTCAAGCCGCTGGACACAACGCAAATGGCGGCGCTGAATCAACGCGCAACTCGCATCAAAGGCCCCTTGCTGGAAGATTGGAAGAAGAATATCGAAAACAAAATCAGTCTGGCCGAACGGCCTGCTTATGTGGGCGGATAGCTGACGGAACGATTACTTGCACCTTCTCAGACGGCGAAACAACATCGTTCTCCTGTCTTTCTATTGTGTCGTGTGCAAGCTGTGAAGTTATCTATGCTGACCGTCTCGTAAGACTCTAAGCACTAACACGCCAAGCCGCTTCCTTTCTTCCCTCACTCGGAGGCGCAGCGCATTTGAAGAATACACATTCCTCGCGCCTCTGTGTACTCTCCTTATACAATCTGGTTCCTTGTCTGGCCCGCAGGCAAGGCACAACTACAATCTTTGTCGTATTTCTCGTCTCGCAATGCTGTGGCGCGTGCTTTGCAATCCAAGCGGGCGGTAAACAGCAAACGCTGACCTTGCCGACAACAAATTGACTCATCAGAATCCAGGGGAGGGAACTGACATGCTATTTCCAATTGGTGACGACAATTCCGCACGCCGTACGTTTCCGATGGTGACGTATGGATTGATTGCCTTGAATATCTTGTTTTTTTTGGTGGAGCTAAATGGCGGCGAACCGTTCATTCGGCAATGGTCAGTCGTTCCGCGCCGGTTGGTAGATAATCCTGCGGGCGATGCCGCGACGGTCTTTACGTCCATGTTTATGCATGGAGGATGGATGCACCTACTCGGCAATATGCTTTATCTCTGGATTTTTGGAGACAATGTCGAAGACCGGCTGGGTTCTGTCAAATTCCTGCTGTTCTATTTGGTTTGTGGCATTGCCGCGACGGTTGCACAAGTCGCCGTGAACCCTGGTTCGAACATCCCAAATCTGGGAGCTTCCGGGGCGATTGCCGGCATCCTGGGCGCTTATTTGGTGATGTTCCCGCAAGGACAAGTACGCGTCATGCTGGGACGCGGATTAGTGAATATGCCTGCCATCGCTGTGATTGGTTTATGGATTATCTTGCAGTTTGTGAATGGCATTGGTTCTATTACCAACTCCACAGAAACGGGTGGCGTTGCGTATATGGCGCATATCGGCGGCTTTGTGGCTGGCTTGGCGCTCGCTTTTGTATTTCGGGGAGCAGGGAGTGGTAGGAGCCAGGCCACGGCTTAACTCTCAACATAAATTTTCTACGAATTCAATTTGTACCGCGATGAATCAGGGGCATGACCTGCTCTCCTGATTTATCGCGGTATCTCTTTTTTTAGTCTCAATCTGAGTTGGGAAGTCTTCAAATTCCTGCGCTTGTGCTCGTATAATCAAACCCGATGAAGCACTCCGTCCCCATAATTTACACCATTGGTCATGGGCGGCACCCACTTGCCTACTTTCTGGCTTTGCTGAAACAATACCAAATTGCTTTCGTGTGTGATGTGCGAAGTGTCGCCCGGTCCCGCTGGCCACAATTTAATGGCCCTGCCCTCAGTGCAGCCCTTCATCACGAAGGTATTGGATATGAACATTTGCCAGAATGCGGCGGCAAGGTGATCGCGCCGCCTGCCGAACTCGGCAAAGGGCTGGATCGTATTATTGAACTTGCTGCAGAACTGCGCATTGTGCTCATGTGCTCCGAGTCGCAACCCCTCACGCAACATGTACATGCGCCTCGTGCCAATTGCCATCGGATTGGGTTACTCGCGCCACCACTTAAAGCCCGCGGCGCAGCGTTCCTTCATATTTTACCGGATGGCACGACGATGAAATTTGATGAAGAGGCTGTTCCCTCTATCTGGTAGATAGCGGGGTTCTCTCCTTATGTTGAGAGGTAGAAAGCCCCTGAAGAAACAATCAGGCCCAGAGACAAGCCAAACATTTCTTCAGGGGCAGGGTCGTTCACCAAGCTATTAGCACACCGGGATCACGACCGGAATCGTCAGTGTCGTCGTCGTTAAGGCCGTTTTATGCAACGTCCGTATCCCACGCCACTGGGTGGTGCGCGGGGTCATCAACAAGCCCACGCCTGCGCCCACATTCAACTTCATACTCCCCACTTGTCCGCTGGGAATCATCCCGTGCATCCCATTGGGCACGCGCGGTGTCGTCGTACTGATCGTGGCAATCGCCTGACATTTGCCACTCAGGAAGGTGCTGAAACTGCCAAACGGTTTCTCGTTGCCATTATAAATCAGCCCCGTTCCCACCTGGCTCGCGCCGCTCATTTGACTGGTCGTCAAATCGCCTTGCAAACCGACGGTCACTAAACGCTGGCCCGGCGTATCCACGGGGCTTTGCAGTTCGATGGCAAACTGACTGGGCACCGCATCATAGCTGCCGCCATCAAAGAACAGCGTGGCCGTAACATTGTTCACCACCGCCAGCGCCTGCGAGTGCGCCCAGAAGCTTTCGGCCCCGTAGTTGTCCACGTATTCGCCATCCACCACAAACGCATTGCCGATCAGCGCATTGTTGCGCGTGGGGACGCCTTCGTTATCCACCGCGACTGCCAATAACCACCCGGTCATTTCGGGATCATATTCCGAGGTCTTGAACGAGAAGCTGGCGTTGGGCGTCAAGCACACGAATAAATCCGCCGCATCACAACTCGTGCCGTCTATGAAAAAGATATGCACATTCGCTGGCTGCGTGCCGATGTGGCTGATCGTCAAGCGCGTGTCTTTCTTGGTGGCTGCGTTCGAGATGTAATACGGAAACGCCAACACCGAACCCGCTTTTTGATCGCTCACCATCACGTTGGCAGGCGCGGGCGGGCAATTCAGCGTCGTACAAGCCTGCACCATTGCGGTCGGCCCACCATTGAAGTTGGCGGTCGAATCAATACACAACAGCGTGCCTGGCGGCGTGCCGTTCGCCACCTTCACTTTGTAATCAATCATCACCGTCTGATTGGCCGGGATCAGTCCGGTGACAGTGACATTGTTGGCTGTGATCATGCAAGTGCCTGCCGACACCACACAGGTGCCAGCCACGCCGCTCAAGGGTGGGGGAAGGGGCGCATTGAAGTTCAAGTTGGCCGCAAATGCATTCGGATTGGTTACCTCTGCATGCACCGAGAGCGTGTTGTTCTCACCGGTACAGATGATCGGATCGGACAATTTCACAAGGAACGGAATGACCGTCAGCGTGAAGCTTGTGGTGGTCATCTCTCCACAATTGTCCGTGGCTTTGACGGTGATCGTGTGCATGCCCAACGGCCCGGCATTATTGATCGTGACTTTGCCATCGGCCAGATTCGCGGCGACTGTGCCGGTGAAGCCCGCGCTCGCGCTCACCGTCAGATTCGTGATGGAGCCATTGTCGCTTGGCCCCGTCGCGGGATTCACTGTCAAGGTCTGATTCAGCCCCGCCGCCACATTGGCATAGGACAGCGTCGGCGGCGTATTCGGATTCACCGTGACCTTCCAGGCAGCGGTCGTTGACCCGTTCGTCGTGTCGGTGACTTGCAGCGTGAAAGTGGCGGTCATGGCATTACACGGCGTCGTGACCGAAGCCGTCACCGCGCCGCCTGCGCTGGGGTTGCCAATAATCGTGACCGTCACATTATTGAGTGTGGCGCTGGAGCCAAAGGGACCGCCGTTGCTGATCTGCACGGTCAGGGCGGTGGCGGGGTCTTCGGCATCGCTGACATTGGCGATGGTGAAGTTGGCCGTCGTATCGCCCTGCGTGCGCGTCAAATCGGCGGGTGTAATCATCGGCAGCATATTGGTCGAAAGCGTAGCCGAGGCAGGGGTGTTGTTCGTGCCACCTTCGGTCGAACTGACGCTGGCAATAGTATTCATGTGCGGCCCTTGTGCGCTGGGCGAGACTTCTATCGTAATGGTGCAAGTGCGTGGCATTGATGTGCCGACCATCCCACCCGCTAACTGGATGCCAGTGTCTCCGGCAGTCAAGGTTCCCCCCCCACTATCGGTGAGCATGCCGCCGCAGGTGTTCGTGGCATTGGCCGGATTCACCAGCGTTACGTTCGCCGGGAAATTGTCGGTGAAGCCGACGCCTGTCAACGCAACCGTGTTGGCTGCCGGATTCGTGATTGTGATCGTCAGCGTAGACACCTGCCCCACCGGTACAGACGAAGGCGAGAAGGACTTCGCAATGGTCGGCGGCGCGACGATGGTTATCATAACGTCATCGGTTGAAGCGACACACGGCGCGTTGCTAATCGTCCAGCGCAAAGTGTAGACGCCTGCGCCGCCCGCTGGGGTAAACATCGCCGTCGGCGAAGTCGTGCTGCTAAATTGCGCGGGTGCGGTTGAAGGGCCTGTCACTACCGACCACGCGCCCGTGCCACTGGCAGGCGTATTCGCCGCCAGCGTTGCCGCGCACGTCGTGCAAAGCGTTTGATCCGGCCCTGCGCCGCCATCGTCGGTGGCGCGTTGTACGTCAACACCACGTCATCGGTCGAATCAGTACACGGCGCGTTGCTAATCGTCCAGCGCAAAGTGTAGACGCCCGCGCCGCCCGCTGGGGTAAACATCGCTGTCGGCGAAGTCGTACTGCTGAATTGCGTCGCCAACATGGATGGCCCCATCACGACTGTCCACGCGCCCGTGCCGCTGGTAGGCGTATTCGCCGCCAGCGTCGCCGCACTTGTCGTGCAGAGTGTTTGATCTGGCCCTGCCGCCGCCATTGTGGGCGGGGCATTGTAAGTAATCATTACATCGTCCGTCGAATCAGTACACGGCGCGCTGCTGCTGATCGTCCAGCGCAAGGTGTAAACACCCGCGCCGCCCGCTGGGGTAAACATCGCCGTCGGCAAAGTCGTACTGCTAAATTGCGCGGGTGCGGTTGAAGGGCCTGTCACTACCGACCACGCGCCCGTGCCGCTGGCAGGCGTATTCGCCGCCAGTGTTGCCGCACTTGTCGTGCAGAGTGTTTGATCCGGCCCTGCCGCCGCCATTGTGGGCGGCGCATTGTAAGTAATCATTACATCATCGGTTGAAGCGGCGCACGGCGCATTGCTGATCGTCCAGCGCAAGGTGTAGACGCCTGCGCCGCCCGCTGGGGTAAACATCGCTGTCGGCGAAGTCGTGCTGCTGAATTGCGTCGCCAACATAGATGGCCCCATAACCACTGTCCACGCGCCCGTGCCGCTGGTAGGCGTATTCGCCGCCAGCGTCGCCGCACTTGTCGTGCAGAGCGTTTGATCTGGCCCCGCATTCGCCACCGTCGGCGGCGCGTTGTAGGTAATCACCACGTCATCGTCGAATCAGTACACGGCGCGCTGCTGCTGATCGTCCAGCGCAAGGTATAAACGCCTGCGCCGCCCGCTGGGGTAAACATCGCTGTCGGCGAAGTCGTGCTGCTGAACTGCGTTGCCAACATGGATGGCCCCGTCACGACTGTCCACGCGCCCGTGCCGACGCTGGGCGTATTCGCCGCCAGCGTCGCCGAGGTCGTTGTCGTACAGAGCGTTTGATCCGGCCCAGCCGCCGCCATGTCGGTGGCGCGTTGACCGTATAAACCTGCCCATGAACGGCAACTCACTGACCATCGGCGTAACGCCAGTGCTGTTGGTCATGTTTAGTCCCAACATGCCGCTGCCGCTGCCGGTACTCGCCGTCACCGTCCAAGTGGTGCCGCTGCCACTCACGTTGGTGATCATCGGACTGGTCAAGCCAGTGTTGGCGAGCGTGAAATTGCTGGCGCTCAAACCTGTGACCGCAGCGCCAAAGGTTACCGTCCAACTGACCGTTGCGGCGCTACACACCGGATCGGCCACCGCCCGATTGATAGAGGAAACCGTGGTGGTGGCTGGGTTGACCTGATGCGGTTCGGTATCCATACTGCCCGTGAAATTCGCATCACCCGCATAAGTTGCGGTCAGAGTTCTGCGCCCCGGCGGTCGTTAATGCCACATTACAAGTTCCAGCAGCGACCGTTCCCATACAACTGTTGACACCATCGGAAACCGTCACCATGCCGGTCGGCGTTCCCATGCCGGGAGCGTTGACGGTCACGGAATAGTTCACCGTAATCGTTTGACCGACAACCGACGGATCGGGATTATCCGAGGTGATCGTCGTCGTCGTCGCCGCCTGACCGACCACAAAATTAACGGTGGCCGGGCCGTTATCAACCTGTGCCGTTGCCGTTCTGTTCGGCGGGCTGGCGGCAGTCGCGGTAAATGTCGCGGTCGCCGTGCCGCTCGGCTGAATCGTTGCCTGCGAACCGGAAATCGTGCCGCCGGACGCGCTCCACGTGACGGGAAGCCCGATCAACGCGTCGAGATTGCTTGCCATAACCGCGCCGCCTGCCGAATTGAGCAGGAACGAAGCGGTCAAGCTCCGCGATTCTCCGACCACCGGAGTCGTGTTGGGCGATGCCGTCAGCCGAAGCTGAAGCCACGGATCGAAATCAACCACGCCGCCTGTGATAGCTCCCGCCGTATCGCACAGCGCGGCAGACGGTCCGGTATTGCATCCCCACCAGTTGTTTTCGACATTCGCCGTGCCGCCGCGTGTTACCAAGCCGGTAAATCCTCCGCCCGTATTGCCGACGATGCGCGAGTAACTCATATTCAGAATGTTGCCGTTCGCACCGGTCTGATCGCCGACAGCAATCGCTCCCTCGTTGACCCCCGATGAATTTCCAACCATCGTCGCTTTGCTGAGATTGACTGATGACCCAAATACGTTCATCGAAATTCCGCCGCCTAAATTTCCGGCGGAGTTATTACTGATGATCGTCGGTGCGGTAAAAGTCAATCCGCGATTAGTAAATATTCCGCCAATATGATGCTCCCCGAAAACTGGACAGGGAATTAAGGTGTAAACTGGTTGCCAAAGGAGCACCAAATGTCAGCACGCAAAACGTACAGCAGGGAATTCAAAGTGAGAGTGGTGTTGGAAGCCTTCAAGGGACAACGCACGATCAATGAACTCAGTAGTCAGTATGGGATTCATCCCAATCAGGTGAAGCAGTGGAAAAAGCAAGCCGTCGAAAGCTTGCCGGAGGTCTTCTCGACCCGGCGCGTCCGCGTGGCGCAAGAAGAAGAAGCGCTCAAAGGGCTTAGAGGCCATTTATCAAAAGCCCCGGTTATCGCAAGTGGCAGCGGGACACCGGATTTATCCCTACTTGTTACGCGGGGTGAAAATCGAACGGGTCAATCAAGTGTGGAGTACGGACATCACGTATATTCGGTTGCAAGGCGGGTTTGTGTATCTGGTGGCAGTGATAGATGGGTATTCGCGCTATGTGCTGAGTTGGGAAGTTTCGACCACGTTGGAGACGGAGTTTTGTGTCAGTACGTTGGAGCGGGCGCTGGCGTGGGGACAACCGGAGAATCTTCAATACGGATCAAGGATCGCAATTCACGAGTCAGGCGTTTACAGGAATGCTCCAGGCGCACGAGATTGCGATCAGTATGGATGGGCGCGGACGGGCCTTGGATAACATCTTTGTCGAACGGCTCTGGCGCAGCGTGAAATATGAAGAAGTCTATTTGCACGAGTACGAGGATGTGCCGCAAGCGATCAAAGGATTGGGAAAGTATTTCCAGTTCTACAATCACGAACGCCTCCATCAGTCGTTGGCGTACCGGACGCCAGCGGCAATCTATCAACCAAGGGCATTAAATCAAGGCAACAGTTGAGCACCTTAATTTGACTGATTTTCTGTCTTGACAATGGGGAGTACCTTACTCCGTCGTCCTGTGTTGTATTATGTATTATTAGATATTGTTACGCTTGAGAAATTCGAGTTTCCGCTGTTAGGTGAACCTACGGTAAATATAAGAGTTGTTGCGACATTTAGAATCAACAGCTTAACCTGAAATTCCAAAGTCCGGCACAGACGCCGAGGATTTGATTGTATAAGGCTGAATCATGCGAGCGTAACCGATCTGATAAGATGCGATTTTTTAGTCCGGCGATACTGTGCTCCACGATGATGCGCTCTCGTGCCAGTACTTTATTTTCCGCTTTTTGTTCCAGCGTCAGTTCTTGTTTCTGCGGTTTTTTGTGCGGAATAAAGAGTTCTTGGCAGCGGATAGTCTTTATCAAACCCAACAAAGCCTAAGTCGAGGCCGACGGTGAAGGTTGTAAACCACTTTTGCTCCGGCGGGAATTCGTGCTGGAACATTTTGTAGTCGTGCGTCTTGCCCACCCAACAGGGCAATGGCATTGAATTAAGCCCTAACCTTCTTGCGGTACTTCAGATAGCGCACGGTCTTGGAGTAATTTAAAGGCGCACGAATGTACTGCCGCCCCGGTCGTTGCAAGGTTGGATTCTTGCCAAAGAGGTGGTGCAATTCGGCTAAGACCGCTGCTTCGCTCTGCGGCGATAGCAGCAGCAGCACGACGCGATCCAGCAACGCCACGTAGCTTTCCGCGCGATTCACCTGCGGCACGAATTTGGTTTTCCGCGCGGCTCCTTGCTCCACCAAAGCCGCTTGCTCCGGTTTGGTCAGGATGCTTTCCAGCGTCATCAGAAAGAACAGGCCGTGGATGTCCTGCTCGACCGCCGCCACGCTCGTGCCGCTGAACCGCTCGACTTCATAGATGTTTTTGTAGCGATCAAAAAACGTCTCTGCGCCCCAGCGTGCGCCGTAGACGCCTTGGAATTCCGGCGCGGGATACGCCTGCGCGTCGCACAAGGTCGTGCGCAAGACTTCGACTTCGCCACTGCTGAGCAGCACGCGCACCAGGCGCACACGGATCGTGCGGGGCAAGTTTTGCTGCGCGACAAAGGCACGTGTTGCAGCCGTTTTCGGTAACGCCAGCGTGATGTTTTGTTCCGGCAGCGAACTGTGCCAAAAGGCTTCGCATCTCGGCGAAGCGCCCGCGTGGCAAGCGCACGATGAGGTGGCGGCGGGTGGCCTGCGCAAAGGCGAGCAAGCTGTAATCGGCATACGCGCGATCCAACACGATCACGTCTCCGGGTTGGGTCGCGCGCCACAACTGGTCGCGCAAGACCCGCGTTTCGCTCTGCCGCGCACTCAAATGCAAGCGCAAGCCGAGGTCATTGCGCAGGTCATACAACACGCCGCATTGCGCTTGCACACAGTCCGCCCGCGTGTTGATTGGTCTGCACCGTATATTTGGCGCGCGTCTGCGGCGTGTCGGGCAGGGTCAAATACGTGCCATCGGTCGCCAACAACCGATGCCCGCGCCAGCCGCGCACTTGCTCGTCGGCTTCATACAATTGATAGAAACCTTGCCATAAAGAGCGGTTGAGATGTCAAAGACTTCGGGTTTGAGCTTCTGCCGCGCGTGCGCATAAGCACTCGCAGTCGAGACGCCAAAGAGGTTGCCGAGTGCGTGAAAGACTTTATTGAGCGCATTCTGAAAGGACAATTTATGACCTCGCAAAACGATCAAACAGAGCCGCCCGAAGGCGAGCAGCCGTTGCCGGGTGAAATCCTCTGGACGTTGCCGACTCGCAGCGATGACGACCGGACATTGCAAACTGGCGCGGATTTGCGCCACCAGCGTTTCTTCTTTTTTTGACTCATAACTCGTTCTTTACACGAACTTTATTGTTAATTCAATGCCATTGACCCAACACGTCCAAATACAATCCGATTGAGCATCGGCTCTTTCCGCATCTGACGCGCGCTTGTCAGGGCGTCATCCTGAAGAGTCTCGAACTGGTGCAAGCATTGATGGCCAAAGCCGCCACCCGCACGGGGCTACGTGTGACGGTCAATATTCTCCAAGAAGGTTTACCAAACGGGCCGCCAGGTGGCGGCAGTATGAAAGAGCAAATGTGCCTCATCCGTGATGAGGCATTACCAAATTGGAACTACCGATTATTCCCTTGTGCATCAACTCTTGGTAGAGTTATTTAATTCTTAGTCCTTAGCTCTCCATTGCCTTGTTGCCAAAATAAAATAGAGCTTAGTCCGATTTTATTTGATGCTTTGTCAATACTGGTACTTACGTTTCGCTTAAATTTTTTGAAGTTCCCCAACTTGGTACACTTGGGGAATGGTAGTCAAAAACGATCAAATACATACACATAACGATATCAAAATGAACGCGTTGATGACATTCCGCTGCTGCTGGCCCAGATGAGGGAGATGCGTCTTGCCGGAATTGATCAATAAGGCTTCCCGACGCGCATGGCAACTGGCAAGGCCTCAGTCTTGGTCATCTCGCCGCCGTCTGGTTGACCTTTATTATGTCGCAGAGCAATCATCGCCTCAGTCATCTCCAGGTCCTGGGCGGCAACCCGTCTGCAAACGCTCCGGGCCAGCCTCGGCGTTTCGCTGGTGGTCACCGATTTTACGGATGATCGCCTCGCGCTGGCGCTGGATTATCTGAGCGATGATGAAGGCTGGCAAGCCTTTGAGGACGCGCTCAACGGCCACCTCATCCGCATTTATGACCTGCACGGCGAGATTGTTCGCCTCGACAGCACGACCGCCAGTTCGTATAGGCGCGGTCACGAAAGACGGCCTGCTGCAATTCGGACACAGCAAGGATCATCGCCCGGATCTGCCGCAGTTGAAAATCAATCTTGCGCTGCTTGATCAGGGCGGTCTGCCCCTGACGGCGACCATCACGAGCGGGGAAAAAGCCGATGACCCGCTCTACACGCCGGAGATTGACCGGGTGCGCCAGCCCCTGCAGCAACACGGCCTGCTCTATGTCGGTGACAGCAAAAGGGGAGCGCTGACACCCGCGCACATCTCGTGGCGGGAGCCGACTATTACCTGTGCCCCTTGTCCGCCGTGCAGGTCAGCGCCGCCGATACGCGCGCAGTTGCTGAAGCCGGTCAGCCGGGGCGAACTCAAACCAGTGGCCATCTGGCGACGCGATGAAGAAACTGGTCGCCGGGAAAAAATCGGCGCGGGCTTTGATCTATCGTGACGCTGACGGCGGAACACGACGGCCAGCAGATGACCTGGGAAGAACGTCGCCTCGTGGTCTGTTCGCGCACGTTTGCGGAGGCGCAGAAAAAAGGTCTGGCGCAGCGTCTGCGCCGGGCGGCGGCAGAAATCCGGCTGCTCTCAACCAGCGCAGACAGGGCAAAAAAGAGTTGAAAACGGCAGCGGAGTATCGCGCGGCAGTCGAAAAAATGCTGACGCGTCAGCGGGTCAGCGGACTGCTGGAGGTGGAGTATCTGGTCAAGCGACGCGAACAGCAGATGCGCGCGTGGGGGAGTCGTCCGGCGCGCGTGGAAGTGACGGAGACCTGGTCTGTTCGTGTCCGCCGCGATCAGGCAGTGATCCAGGCGGCGCAGGAACAACTCGGCTGGCGTGTCTATGCGACCAACGCGCCGGAGGAGCGACTGAGTCTGACGAAAGCGGTGCTGATCTATCAGGGGATCGCCGCAGCTTGAGCGTGGTTTCCGGCGTCTGAAAGGCCCGTTGTCGCTGACCCCGCTGTATCTGATGACGACCACGCGCCTGACCGGCCTGGTTCGTCTGTTGCTGAGCGGGTTGCGCGTGCTCGGCCTGCTCGAATACAAAGCGCGGCGAAGTCTTGCGGCGAAAGGCGAAAAGGTTGCCGGGCTGACCAAAGGCCTGCCCAAAAAGGCGACAGCGCGTCCCACCACCGAGGCCATTTTGCAGGCGTTTGAGGGGGTCACGTTGTCCCGCCTCGGAGATACCTGCTACCTAAATGCCACTCAGCGCCTTGCAGACACAGCTTCTGGCCCTGCTCGGATTCAGCCAGGATATTTATTCATTGTCTGGTTTGGCATTTTTCAGAAGTACCCATTCAAATGAGCGAAACGTAAGTGGTACGCAAAGAAACCCAATTATTACCGAGGTCATTTACTTCCCAAAACTCTCTAACAAATCGTTGTAAGTCACCTGTGACTAATCCTTGAAAGCTATCCGCATAAGCCGATAGTAATGACAGGGCTTTCGCGCTCGCAATAAGCGGGCGGGAACTCAAGTAAAATCAAGATGTTCTGCCAGCGGTAAGGCTGGCAGCCTTGTCCTGACAGGGGCCAAC